>NZ_VIVC01000002.1:0-1240997 GCF_007828705.1 Pseudomonas sp. SJZ131
CGATGGTAGTGTGGGGTTTCCCCATGTGAGAGTAGGTCATCGTCAAGATTAAATTCCGAAACCCCTATCTGCGTATGCAGGTAGGGGTTTTGTTTGTCCGCTAGAAAATTTCCTACAACATTCTCGGACGCCTTGCGGCTGTCACAGCCCCTCGACAGTGCTAAGGTTCGGCCCTAGCTTTTGTATTTACCCAAGGAAGCATTTATGCCGGACGCAGCGTCTCTCAATGCCGGGTTTATGGTGGTTCAAAGCAACAGTCTTGATGAACTGCGCAGCCTGGTGATCGGCGTAATGCGGCATTACCCGCTGGCCCCCCTGGAAAATGAAATAGCCTTGGTCCAGAGCAACGGCATTGCTCAATGGCTGAAGCTCGCACTCGCCGAAGATCCTGAAGATGACGACATGGGCGGCTGCGGTATCGCCGCGGCAATCGATGTGCAATTGCCGGGCAGCTTCATGTGGCAGCTCTATCGCATGGTCCTTGGCCGAGACGAAATCCCGGTCAAATCCCTGCTCGATAAAGCACCACTGACCTGGCGTTTGATGAGACTGCTGCCGCAGTTAATCGATCAACCTCACTTCGAACCTCTGCAGCGCTTTCTTACCCACGACACCGATCTGCGCAAACGCTATCAGTTGTCTGAACGTCTCGCCGATCTGTTCGACCAATATCAGGTCTACCGGGCCGACTGGCTCGAAGATTGGGCGGAGGGAAAACATCAACTGAGGAATGGCAGAGGCGAAGCGAAGCCGCTGACCCCAGCCAATTGCTGGCAAGCGGAGTTGTGGCGCGCGTTGCTTCTGGATGTCGGCGAGCAAGGCATGGCGCAAAGCCGTGCCGGTGTCCACCAGCGTTTCATTGAGCGCATTAACAGCCTCGATGAAGCGCCTGCCGATTTACCGTCCCGAGTAATCGTCTTCGGGATTTCTTCGCTACCCGCACAAGCACTTGAAGCTCTTGCCGGATTGGCGCGATTCAGTCAGGTCCTGCTCTGCGTGCACAACCCATGTCGTTACCATTGGGCAGACATCGTCGCCGATAAGGACTTGCTGCGGCATCAATACAAACGACAGTCGCGCAAAAGCGGGATGCCGGTTGTGCTCGATCCGCAAACCCTTCACCAACATGCACATCCCTTATTGGCGGCGTGGGGTAAACAAGGGCGCGACTACATCAGCCTGCTCGACAGCTACGATGACCCGAACAGCTATCGCGCGGCGTTTCGCGATGGTCGCATCGACCTGTTCAGCGAAAACAATCCGCAAAACATGCTCAACCAGTTACAGGACGACATCCTCGAACTGCGTCCATTAAACGAAACCCGCGAGCATTGGCCGGCAGTCAATTTGCAAAGCGACCACTCAATTCGCTTCCACATTGCCCACAGCGCCCAGCGCGAAGTCGAGATTCTCCACGATCAATTGCTCGAACGCTTCAGTGCCGATCCAGACCTGCGGCCTCGCGACGTCATCGTCATGGTTCCCGATATCGACAGCTACGCGCCGCATATCCGCGCGGTATTTGGTCAGCTGGAACGTTATGACCCGCGCTTC
Organism: Pseudomonas sp. SJZ131; assembly: GCF_007828705.1. Taxonomy (NCBI): domain Bacteria; kingdom Pseudomonadati; phylum Pseudomonadota; class Gammaproteobacteria; order Pseudomonadales; family Pseudomonadaceae; genus Pseudomonas; species Pseudomonas sp. SJZ131. The sequence goes on from NZ_VIVC01000002.1 coordinate 1,555, forward strand.
ATTCCATTCACCTTGGCCGACCAGGGCCAGCGGGGCCGCGATCCACTATTGATCGCCGTCGAGCACCTGCTCAAGCTCCCGGACAGCCGTTTCCCGGTCAGCGAGATCCTCGACCTGCTGGATGTGCCGGCGCTGCGGGCGCGATTCGGCGTGGAAGAGCGTGACCTGCCGACGCTGCATCGTTGGATCGAAGGCGCTGGCATCCGCTGGGGTATGAACGCCGAACAGCGGGCCGGCCTCGGTCTGCCGCCAGAACTGGAGCAGAACAGTTGGCGTTTCGGCCTGCGCCGCATGCTGCTGGGTTACGCCGTCGGCAGCGCCAGTGCCTGCGAAGGCATCGAGCCCTACGACGAAATTGGCGGGCTCGATGCCGCACTGATCGGTCCTTTGGTCGCCCTGCTCGATGCCTTGGAAATCGCGCATCAGGAGCTCACCCAACCGGCGCCGCCGAAAGAGTGGGGAGGGCGATTGCAGGGCCTGGTGCAGTTGTTTTTCAAGGCCAGCAACGAACACGACGATTACCTGCTGGCTCAACTCGAAGAGCTGCGCGAAACCTGGCTGGATACCTGCGAGTCGGTAGGGTTGCAGGATGAACTACCGCTGACCGTAGTGCGCGAAGCCTGGTTGGCAGGTCTCGACCAAGGGCGCTTGTCTCAGCGCTTTCTCGCCGGTGCCGTGAATTTCTGCACATTGATGCCGATGCGCGCGATCCCTTTCAAACTGGTGTGCCTGCTCGGAATGAATGACGGCGATTACCCACGGGCGCAGCCGCCGCTGGACTTCGACCTGATGGGCAGCGATTACCGTCCCGGCGATCGTTCCCGGCGCGAAGACGACCGCTACCTGCTGCTGGAAGCGCTGTTGTCCGCGCGAAATCAACTGTATATCTCCTGGGTCGGCCGGAGCATTCGCGATAACAGCGAACGCCCAGCCTCGGTGTTGATCGGCCAATTGCGTGATCATCTGGCCAGCGGTTGGCGGCTGAATGACGAGGATGAATCGTTGCTTGAGGCGATGACCCAAGAGCATCCCCTGCAACCGTTCAGTGCCCGCTACTTCCATGAAGGCGATGCGCTTTTCAGTTATGCCAGCGAGTGGCAAGTACTTCACCAACCGAAAAAACCTGCAGCCGAAAACGAGGTCCTTGAACCCTATATTCAGGACGAACCACTGAGTCTCGGACAGTTGCAGGATTTCCTCCGCAACCCTGTCAGACATTTCTTCAGTCAACGCCTGAAAGTATTCTTTGAAGCCGCCGAAGTGCCGCTGGCCGACGAAGAACCGTTTGTCCTCGACGCACTGCAGCGCTACAGCCTCAGCGACAGTTTGCTCGAAGCCGCACTGGGCCAACTGGAGAACGCCGATCAAGCGCTGGAAGCTCACGCGCTGCGTCTGCAAAACAGCGGTCTGCTGCCAATGGCCGGTTTTGGCGAATGGCTGCAACGAGAGTTGATCGAGCCGCTCCCTGACCTGCTGCAACGCTACCAGCAACTTCTGACGTTATGGCCAACGCCGCTCACCAGTGCCTTGCCGGTGAGTCTGGAATTGCACGGCTTGCGCCTTGAAGGCTGGCTCAGTGGCCTGCACCAACGCGCCGACGGTGGTCTACTCTCGGTTACCACCATCCCCAACAGCATCGGCTCGATCAAGACGCGCAAGTGGCATCGACTGACTCGTCCGTGGGTCAATCACCTGGTTGCCTGCGCCAGTGGTTTGTCGATGACCACCGCGCTGGTCGCCAGTGACGACAGCCTTTTGCTCGAACCCTTGGAGAAGGGCGCCGCATTGCAAATGCTCGGCAACCTGCTGCTCGCCTGGCAAACCGGTATGCGCCAGCCATTGCCGATCGCCGTCAAAACCGCGTTTGCCTGGCTCGGTCAAACCGACCCGATCAAAGCCGAGGCCGCCGCGCGCAAAGCTTATGAAGGGGACGGCCAGACCACCGATGGCGAGCGCCGCGAAAGTCCGGCACTCGCCCGGCAATTCGCCGATTACGACAGTCTGGTCGCCGACGAGACATTCGCCGGATGGTGCGACTCTTTATACCGGCCATTGCTTGAAGCACCTTGGCGATCATTGACCAGCGAAGGTGCGCGCTCATGAACACGAACAAACCATTAGCGCTGGCCTTCCCGCTGCGTGGCAGCCAACTGATCGAGGCCAGTGCCGGGACCGGCAAGACTTTCACCATCTCCGCGCTGTATCTGCGGCTGGTCCTTGGTCATGGCGGCGAATCCAGCGGGTTTGGACGGGAACTACTGCCGCCGCAAATCCTCGTTGTGACATTCACCGATGCCGCCACCAAAGAGCTGCGCGAACGCATTCGAACCCGCCTTGCGGAGGCTGCCCGCTACTTCCGCGACGAAACGCCTGCCCCCGATAGCCTGATTGCCGAGTTGCGTGAGGAGTTTTCTCCCGAGCAATGGTCCGGTTGCGCCAATCGCCTCGACATCGCAGCGCAATGGATGGATGAAGCGGCGGTCTCGACCATTCACAGTTGGTGTCAGCGCATGTTGCGCGAACATGCGTTCGACAGTGGCAGTCTGTTTACCCAGACCCTGGAAACCGATCACAGCGATTTGCTCGGCGAAGTGCTGCGCGATTATTGGCGGCTGTTTTGCTACCCGATGCAGGACGATGCGCTGAGTTGGGTTCGCACCAATTGGGGTGGACCTGCGGCATTGCTGCCGCGGGTGCGTGGTCTGTTTGCCAGCGAGCGCGAGAGTATTCAGGGCAAAGAGCCTGCCGAGTTGATCGCCGAAAGTTTGCTCGAACGACGCACCGCACTGGTCGACCTGAAGATGCCTTGGCAGCAATGGGCAGACGAATTACTCGCGATCTGTCAGCAGGGCGTGGCGAGTAAAACCGTCGACGGACGCAAGATGCAGGCGCGCTACTTCGAACCGTGGTTCGAGAAAATCAAAGCCTGGGCGGCAGACGAAGCCCTCGAGCAACTGGACATCGGCACTGGCTTCACGCGCCTGACGCCCGATGGCATGGCAGAAGCCTGGAAGGGTGAAGCGCCTCGTCATCCGGGCCTGGACGCGATGCCCGGCCTGAAGCTCAGCCTCGATGGATTGCCGACACCCGACGCGGCGGTTCTGCAGCACGCCGCGCAGTGGGTCGGTGCTCGATTCGAAGAGGAAAAACGTCGTCGCGCAGAGATGGGCTTTGACGACATGTTATTGCGCCTCGACGCAGCACTGCAGGCCGACGGCGGCGAGCGCCTGGCCAGCCTGATCCGTGAACAGTTCCCGGTGGCATTGATCGACGAATTCCAGGACACCGACCCGGTGCAATACCGCATCTTCGAGAGCATCTATCGCATCGAAGAGAACAATCCCGAGTGCGGACTGTTCCTGATCGGCGACCCGAAACAGGCGATCTATGCCTTTCGCGGCGCAGACATTTATACCTACCTGCGCGCCCGCCAGGCCACCACTGGACGTTTGCATACACTGGGCACCAACTTCCGCTCCAGCCATGGCATGGTCAACGCGGTGAACCACGTTTTTGAGCGCGCCGAATTGCGAGAAACCGGACGCGGTGCGTTTCTCTTTCGCGAGGACAGCGGTGAAAACCCGGTGCCGTTTCTGCCGGTGCAATCCCAGGGCCGCAAGGAAGTTCTGCACGTCGATGGGCAAAACCTGGCGGCGCTGAACATCTGGCATCTGGTCGCCGATCAACCGCTGTCCGGCGTGGTTTATCGACAACAACTGGCCGCCGCGTGTGCCAGCGAAATCACCGCGCTGCTCAATAGCGGACAACAAGGTCTGGCGGGATTCACCCAGGACGGTAAAGCGTTCCGCGGACTGTTGCCGGCCGATATCGCGATTCTGGTCCGCGACGGCAAAGAGGCCCAAGCCGTGCGCGGTGAACTGTCTGCTCGTGGTGTGCGCAGTGTGTACCTGTCGGACAAGGATTCGGTGTTCGCCGCTCAGGAGGCGCATGACCTGCTGACCTGGCTCAAGGCCTGCGCCGAACCTGATGCCGAGCGCCCGCTGCGTGCCGCGCTCGCCAGCATCACCCTGAACCTCTCGTTGGCTGAACTCGAGCAGTTGAATCAGGACGAATTGGCCTGGGAAGCGCGGGTCATGCAGTTCCGCCGTTATCGCGAGACCTGGCGCAAGCAAGGCGTGCTGCCGATGCTCCGGCGCTTGCTGCACGACTTCCAGCTGCCCCAGGCATTGATCACCCGCAGCGACGGCGAACGGGTATTGACCAACCTTTTGCACCTCTCCGAACTGCTGCAACAAGCGGCTGCCGAACTGGATGGCGAACAAGCGCTGATTCGCCATCTGTCCGAGCACCTGGCGTTGTCGGGGCAGGCTGGAGAAGAACAGATCCTGCGTCTGGAAAGTGATGAACAACTGGTCAAGGTTGTGACCATCCACAAATCCAAGGGCCTCGAGTATCCGTTGGTGTTCCTGCCGTTCATCTGCTCGGCGAAACCGGTGGACGGCAGTCGTCTGCCGTTGCATTACCACGACGCAGCGGGCAAGGCGCAAGTAACGCTGAAACCGACTGCCGAGTTGATCGCTCTGGCCGATGACGAGCGTCTGGCCGAGGATTTACGCCTGCTCTACGTCGCGCTGACCCGCGCCCAGCATGCGTGCTGGCTGGGTGTGGCCGATCTCAAACGTGGCAATAACAACAGCTCGGTGCTGCACTTGTCGGCGTTGGGTTATTTGTTGGGCGGCGGCGCGGCACTGGCCGAATCCGCCGGTCTGACCCGTTGGCTCGAAGACTTGCAGCAAGACTGCCCCGCGCTCAGCTACAGCGAAATGCCCGAGGCGAAGTCCGAGCTCTACCATCCGCCGCGCAACGAGGCGACTTTGCTCGCGCCGTTGATCCCCAAGCGCAAGGCCAGCGAAAACTGGTGGATTGCTTCCTACAGTGCCTTGCGCATTGGCGACAGCATGAGCGTGGGCAGCGACGAAGCGCCGGAGAATCCGCAGGCGCAAAAGCTCTTCGACGATGAACGTCTGGATCCCGAAGCGCCACGCGAAGTGGCTACCGGCGGCGCCGACATTCACCGCTTTCCGCGTGGTCCGAACCCCGGGACATTCCTCCACGGTTTGCTCGAATGGGCCGGCGATGAAGGTTTTAATGCTTCGCCGAAAGCCGTGGAAGACGCGGTGGGCCGTCGCTGCAACCGACGCGGCTGGGAAGGCTGGATCGTCACGTTGAGCGACTGGCTGCAGCACCTGCTGCGCTCGCCGCTGCACATTGGTGGCGGGCAGCCACCGGTGGTCTTCGAGCAACTGAGCCAATATCGCGTCGAGATGGAGTTCTGGTTCGCCAGTCACACGGTCGACGTGCTCAAACTTGATGAACTGGTGCGCCAACACACCCACAACGGCGTGGCGCGCGTGGCCGCCGAACCGGTGATGCTCAATGGCATGTTCAAGGGCTTCATCGACCTGACGTTCGAGCACGAAGGCCGTTATTACGTCGCCGACTACAAGTCCAACTGGCTCGGCGTCGACGATGCGGCGTACACCGAACAGGCCATGGAACAGTCGATTCTCGACAACCGCTACGATCTGCAATACGTGTTGTACCTGTTGGCACTGCATCGCCAGCTCAAGGCGCGGTTGCCCGACTACGATTACGACCGCCACATCGGTGGCGCCTTGTACCTGTTCCTGCGCGGGACACGTGCGGCCAGCCAAGGCGTTTATTTCGCCCGGCCGCCGCGGGAATTGATCGAACGACTGGACCGGCTGTTCCAGGGCAAGGCCGAACCCAAGGCTGAGCCCGCCTGGGAACAGGGAGAACTGCTATGAGCCGCACCTTCGCCGATCTGCTGCCGACGCCGCTCGCGGCCGAAAGCCTGGCCGACCTGGCGCCACTGAGCCGCGCCGAGGATCTTCTGCTGTTGCTGACCCGCTGGGTCGAACGCGGCTGGCTGCGAGCGCTGGACAAAGCGTTTGTCGCGTTTCTCCACGAACTCGCGCCCGATGACGATCCGCTGGTGTTGCTCGCCGCTGCGTTGACCAGTCACCAGCTCGGTCACGGCCACGTCTGCCTGGACCTGTTCGAAACCCTGAAAGCGCCGGACTTTGCCTTATCGCTGCCGCCCGAAGGTGATGTGCAAAGTGGAGCGATGTTGCTGCCGTCGCAATTGCTCGAAGCGCTGGACGGCGCCCACTGGTGCAAGGCGCTGGCGGCCAGCAGTCTGGTGGCGTTGGCGGTCGATGGCAGCGAAGCGGCGCGCCAGCGACCCTTGGTGCTGTCGGGCAAGCGCCTGTATTTGCGTCGTTACTGGACCTACGAACGGCGCATCGACAATGCTCTGCGCCAGCGTTTGGCCGAGCACGAAGCGACGCCTGCGGATCTGCTGCAACGCTTGACCGGCCTGTTCGGTCCGGCCAAACCCGGCGAGGTGATCGATTGGCAAAAACTTGCGTGTGCCCTCGCTACCCGCAGCCCGTTCAGTATCGTCACCGGCGGCCCTGGCACCGGCAAAACCACCACCGTCGTGCGTTTGTTGGCGCTGCTTCAAGCGCCTGCCGTGGAAGCCGGCAAACCATTGCGTATTCGTCTGGCCGCGCCCACCGGCAAGGCGGCTGCGCGGCTCACCGAGTCCATCAGCCAGCAAGTGCAATCACTGGCAGTCGCCGAAGCCGTGCGCGAGAAGATTCCCTCCGAAGTCACCACCGTGCACCGTTTGCTTGGCAGTCGTCCCGGTACTCGGCATTTCCGTCATCACGCTGGTAACCGTTTGCCACTGGATGTGCTGGTGGTCGATGAAGCCTCGATGATCGATTTGGAGATGATGGCCAATCTGCTCGATGCCTTGCCGGCGCATGCACGACTGGTGCTGCTCGGTGACAAGGATCAGCTGGCTTCGGTGGAAGCGGGCGCCGTGCTCGGGGATCTGTGCCGCGATGCCGAGGGCGGTTGGTACAGTCCGCAGACGCGCCAATGGCTGCAAGCCGTCAGCGGTGAAAGCCTTGAGGCCAGTGGGCTGCACGAAGATACCGACGGCACGCACCCGTTGGCCCAACAAGTGGTGATGTTGCGCCACTCACGCCGGTTCGGCGAAGGCAGCGGCATTGGCCAATTGGCGCGATGGGTCAATCAGCAGCAGCCCGATGAGGCGCGCAAGCTGTTGGCTGAACGCAACTTCAAAGATGTGTTCTCTCTGCCGCTCAAGGGTGAGCAGGACAAAGCGCTGGAGCGCTTGCTGCTCGACGGCCACAACGACGGGCCACACGGTTATCGCCATTACCTGAGCCTGCTGCGCGATCAGCGGCCCGCGCTGGGCAGCAGCCTCGATGACCCGCGCTGGACCGAATGGGCGCGGCAAGTGCTGAACGCTTTCGACACTTTCCAGTTGCTCTGCGCCGTGCGCAAAGGGCCATGGGGCGTGGAGGGCCTGAATCAGCGCATCACCGAAGCCTTGCTCAAGGCGCGTTTGATCGACGGTGATCAGCAGTGGTACGAAGGTCGGCCGGTGCTGATGACGCGCAACGATTACGGGCTGGGCTTGATGAACGGCGACATCGGCATCGCCCTTAAATTGCCGGAACGCGATGGCCCCGAGGCCGGCAAACCGGTGTTGCGTGTCGCGTTCCCGCGCAACGACGGTCAGGGTGGCGTGCGGTTTGTCCTGCCGAGTCGGCTCAACGATGTCGAAACGGTGTACGCGATGACCGTGCACAAATCCCAAGGTTCGGAGTTTGCGCATACGGCGCTGATCCTGCCGGACGCTCTCAATCCAGTGCTGACCAAAGAATTGATTTACACCGGCATCACTCGCGCCAAAGACTGGTTCACCCTGATCGAGCCGCGCGCGGGTGTGTTCGAAGAGGCGGTGCAACGCAAAGTGAAGCGTCTCAGCGGGCTGATGCTGGAGTTGGACGAGGGCGTTGAGTCTAGCGCTTAATCTGCCAATCGGTTGACGACGTAAAACTGGCTGAAAGCGCCGTGTTTAGCGGCCTCGCGGGGTGTTCGGTGCTGTGCTATCGTTGCGGCATCATTGTGTTAGATCGACGAGAATCCCCCGCATGAAGTTGGCTGTCCGGGTGACAGAGAGCGTTCTCGGCTGCAGGCAGATATTGCTTGGCGCCTTGCTCTGTTTACTGACCGGCATCGCATATGCACAACCTGAAACCGCCGTCAGCATGGCCGATCAACGGGCCAGAGCGGTGACCCAGGTCGTGCTCGGGATTCTCAGTTATGCGCGGTGGCCGGTAGAGCCTGCGCAACTGCGCCTGTGCGTGGTCGGCCCGACGCAATACACCGACGATCTGGTCAAAGGCTCGACCCAAGCCACCGGACGTCCCGTCACCGTGCAACGCTTGCTTGCCGATAATCCCGCGATTGCCAGCGACTGCGATGCCGTATACATCGGCAAGCTGACCGGCGATGAGCGCAGCCGTTTGTTTGCTTCGTTGATCGGCCAACCGATATTGAGCATCAGCGAGGCCAGCGATCCGTGCACCGTCGGCAGCCTGTTTTGTCTGCGGGTCAGCGATGATCAAGTGTCCTTCGAGGTCAACCTCGATTCCGTCGCGCGCAGTGGCGTGCGCATTCACCCGAGCGTGCTGCAACTGTCGCGCCGCAAGCCGACGGCACCATGAGCCTATTCAAATCCAGTCATCGCCCCACGTTGCGTTCGGTCATTGGCCGCGGCCATTTGATTGTTGCGCTGGTCGGCGTGGCCATGGCCAGCGTATCGCTGACGCTGCTCGGTGTGTTGGCCCTGCGGGTTTACGCCGACCATAACCTGCATCTGATCGCGCGCTCGATCAACTACACCGTCGAAGCGGCCGTGGTGTTCAACGACAAAGTGGCTGCCACCGAAGCGCTCGCGTTGATCGCCTCTACCGAGGAAGTCGCCGACGCGCAGGTGCTCGACGAGCAGGGCGTGCTGCTCGCCCGTTGGCAGCGCCCGGAAACCGGATTTCTCTCTGATCTCGAAATGCAGATCGCCAAGGCGCTTCTGGAAAAACCGATCAGCATGCCGATTGTCCATCAGGGCCAGGAAATCGGCAGCATCGAACTCACGGGTCACGGCGGCAGCCTGTTGCGTTTCTTGCTCAGTGGGCTGGTGGGGATCATTTTGTGCACGGCCGTCAGTGCCTGGGTCGCGTTGTATCTGGCGCGCCGACAATTGCGCGGCATCACCGGCCCGTTGCGCAGCCTCGCCGCGGTGGCGCACGCCGCCCGCAGCGAACGCGCTTTCGACCGACGCGTACCGCCCGCCGACATCGCCGAGCTGGACAACCTCGGCAACGACTTCAATGCCTTGCTTGATGAGCTCGAATCCTGGCAAACCCATTTGCAAAGCGAGAACGAAACCCTCGCCCATCAGGCCAGCCACGACAGCCTCACCGGGTTGCCCAATCGGGCATATTTCGAAGGTCGGCTGATTCGTGCGTTGCGCAATGCCAACAAACTCAACGAACGCGTGGCGGTGTTGTTCCTCGACAGCGACCGCTTCAAGGAAATCAACGACAGCTTCGGCCACGCGGCGGGCGACGCGGTATTGGTCGCGGTGGCCACCCGGGTTCGTGCGCAATTACGCGAAGAAGACCTGGTGGCGCGGCTCGGCGGCGACGAATTTGCCGTGCTGCTGACACCGCTGCACCAGACCGAAGACGCCGAGCGCATTGCCGACAAAATCATCGCCAGCATGGAAATGCCGATTACCTTGCCCGGCAGTACCACGGTGCTCACCTCTCTGAGTATCGGCGTCGCGGTCTACCCCGATCACGGCGCCACGCCGGGTGCGCTGCTGAATGCCGCCGACGCCGCGATGTACCAAGCCAAGCGCCTGTCCCGAGGCGCCCAACAAACGGCCGGGTCGGAGCACCCAGCCCACGTTCAAACCAGGAGCTAATGTCCGTGTTTTCGATTCCCCAGCGTTCCCTGCGATTTTTCGCCGTCACCTTGTTCATGGCGTTATTGGCATTGACCGGCTGCCAGACCGCCCCACAAAAAGGCCTGACCCCGACGCAGATTGCCGTGCTCAAACAACAGGGTTTCGAGCTGACGGATGAAGGTTGGGCGTTTGGCCTGTCCGGCAAAGTCCTGTTCGGCAGCGACGTCGAAACCCTCAACGCGCAGAGCACCGAGATCGTCCAGGGCATCGGCAAAGCGCTGCAGGGCGTCGGCATCGAGCGCGTGCGGGTCGACGGTCACACCGATGGTTCCGGTAAAGAAACCTACAACCAGCAACTGTCCCTGCGCCGCGCGAAAAGCGTGGGCAACGTGCTGACATCAGTCGGAATGAAACAACAGAACATCAAGCTGCAAGGCCTCGGCAGCACCGAACCGGTAGCGTCGAACGACACCCCGGCGGGCCGCACCGAGAATCGTCGGGTAGCGATTGTGGTGATTGCCGATTAATCGGCAAACAGCATTTCCCGACTTTCCCCCATCAACAACCTGCGATTCTGCTCGGTGACTTCGCGGATGTAATCCCACAACAGGGTGATCCGCTTGAGCTTCCTCAGGTCCTCGCGGCAGTACATCCAGAACTGCCGGGTGATGTTGATTTCCGCCGGCAATACCGGCAGCAGCCGTGAGTCCCGCGCCGCCAGAAAGCACGGCAGGATCGCCAGCGACCGCCCTTGCTGCGCCGCGACGAATTGCGCGATCACGCTGGTGCTGCGCAAGTTGGCGCTGGCGCCGGGCAGCACGTTGGCCAGGTACAGCAGCTCCGAACTGAACGCCAAGTCATCGACATAACTGATGAACGAATGTTTTGCCAGGTCAGCCGGGCGGCGGATCGGTGGGTGTTTGTCCAGATAATCCTGGGTCGCGTAGAGCTGCAATTTGTAGTCGCAGAGTTTGCAGCAGACGTACGGACCGTGTTCCGGGCGTTCGAGGGCGATGACGATATCGGCCTCGCGTTTCGACAGGCTGATGAAGTGCGGCAGCGGCAGTATATCCACCGAGATCGCCGGGTAGGCATCGACGAAATGGCTGAGCTGCGGAGTGATGAAGAAACTCCCGAAACCTTCGGTACAGCCCATCCGCACATGCCCGGACAGCGCCACGCCGGAGCCGGAAACCTGCTCGCACGCCATGTGCAACGTGCTTTCAATCGACTCGGCGTAACCGAGCAGACGCTGGCCCTCGGCGGTCAGCACGAAGCCGCTGGTGCGCGACTTCTCGAACAGCAAAGTGCCCAGCGCGGTTTCCAGCGAACTGATGCGGCGCGATACGGTGGTGTAGTCCACCGCGAGGCGCTTGGCCGCGGTGCTGGCCTTGCGGGTGCGGGCGACTTCGAGGAAAAACTTGAGGTCGTCCCAGTTCAGCGAACCTAAAGACGTGATGTTTTTTTGCATGATGGACCGGCTTTTATGTGCGTTCTTATTAGAAGTTTGCACATCTATACTCCAAAAACCGTCCGACAACCAATTCGCGACACACGCCTCATCTCAAGGCGACTTGCACGCCTTGGCTCCCTGCATAGCTTTCCAGATAAGAATAAGTCCAGGAGACCAGCATGAACGCATCGCTCACGCCAAACGACACCACGGTCCAGAACGTCAAGTTGCTGATTGACGGCGAATGGGTCGAATCGCAGACCAGCGAATGGCAGGACATCGTCAACCCGGCGACCCAGCAAGTACTGGCCAAAGTGCCGTTCGCCACCGCGCAGGAAGTAGACGCCGCGATCAGCGCCGCCCATCGCGCTTTCCAGACCTGGAAGCTGACGCCGATCGGCGCGCGGATGCGCATCATGCTCAAGCTCCAGGCATTGATTCGTGAACACTCCAAACGCATCGCCGTGGTCCTCAGCGCCGAGCAGGGCAAAACCATTGCCGACGCCGAGGGCGATATTTTCCGTGGCCTCGAAGTGGTCGAGCACGCCTGCTCCATCGGCACTTTGCAGATGGGCGAGTTCGCCGAGAACGTCGCGGGCGGCGTCGACACTTACACGCTGCGCCAGCCAATCGGCGTGTGCGCCGGCATCACCCCGTTCAACTTCCCGGCGATGATTCCGCTGTGGATGTTCCCGATGGCCATCGCTTGCGGCAACACTTTCGTGCTCAAGCCGTCCGAACAGGACCCGCTGTCGACCATGCTCCTGGTGGAATTGGCGATTGAGGCCGGCGTTCCGGCCGGCGTGCTCAACGTGGTGCACGGTGGCAAAGACGTGGTCGATGCGCTGTGCACGCACAAAGACATCAAAGCGGTTTCCTTCGTCGGTTCGACCGCTGTCGGCACGCATGTCTACGACTTGGCCGGCAAACACGGCAAACGCGTGCAATCGATGATGGGCGCGAAAAACCACGCCGTGGTCCTGCCGGACGCCAATCGCGAACAAACCCTGAATGCTTTGGTCGGTGCCGGTTTCGGCGCCGCCGGTCAGCGTTGCATGGCCACTTCGGTGGTTGTGCTGGTCGGTGCGGCCAAGCAATGGCTGCCGGATCTGAAGGCGCTGGCGCAGAAGCTCAAAGTCAACGCCGGTAGCGAGGCGGGCACCGATGTCGGCCCGGTGATTTCGAAACGAGCGAAAGCGCGGATTCTTGACCTGATCGAAAGTGGCATCAAGGAAGGCGCCAAGCTTGAACTCGACGGTCGCGAGATCAGCGTGCCGGGTTTTGAGCAGGGTAACTTTGTCGGCCCGACACTGTTCTCCGGTGTGACCACCGAGATGCAAATCTACACCCAGGAAATCTTCGGCCCGGTGCTGGTGGTGCTGGAAGTCGACACGCTTGATCAGGCGATTGCGCTGGTCAACGCCAACCCGTTCGGCAACGGCACTGGCCTGTTTACCCAGAGCGGTGCGGCGGCGCGCAAATTCCAGACTGAAATCGACGTCGGCCAGGTCGGCATCAACATCCCGATTCCGGTGCCCGTGCCGTTCTTCAGTTTCACCGGTTCGCGCGGTTCGAAACTCGGCGACCTCGGCCCGTATGGCAAACAAGTGGTGCAGTTCTACACGCAGACCAAAACGGTCACCAGCCGCTGGTTCGATGACGACAGCGTCAACGACGGTGTGAACACCACCATTAACTTGCGTTAAGGAGCCGGACATGAAAATCGCATTTATCGGCCTCGGCAACATGGGCGCGCCGATGGCGCGCAACCTGATCAAGGCTGGCCACTCGCTGAACCTGGTCGACCTGAACAAAACCGTGCTCGCCGAACTCGAGCAACTGGGCGGCACCATCAGCGCTTCGGCCCGCGAAGCGGCGCAAAACGCTGAGCTGGTAATCACCATGCTGCCGGCCGCCGTGCATGTGCGCAGCGTCTGGCTCGGTGAGGACGGCGTGCTCGCCGGCATCGGCAAAGGCGTGCCGGCGGTGGATTGCAGCACCATCGATCCGCAGACTGCGCGTGATGTCGCTGCGGCCGCCGCCAAACAAGGCGTGGCCATGGCGGATGCGCCGGTGTCCGGCGGCACCGGTGGCGCGACGGCGGGGACGCTGACCTTCATGGTCGGCGCCACGCCAGAGCTGTTCGCAACGCTGCAACCGGTGCTGGCGCAGATGGGCCGCAACATCGTGCATTGCGGCGAAGTCGGCACCGGGCAAATCGCCAAGATCTGCAACAATTTGCTGCTGGCGATTTCGATGGTCGGCGTCAGTGAAGCGATGGCGCTGGGTGATGCATTGGGCATCGACACTGGCGTGCTGGCCGGGATCATCAACAGTTCGACCGGGCGTTGCTGGAGTTCAGAGATGTACAACCCGTGGCCGGGCATCGTCGAAACGGCGCCGGCCTCGCGCGGTTATACCGGCGGGTTTGGTGCCGAACTGATGCTCAAGGATCTGGGATTGGCGACTGAAGCGGCGCGTCAGGCGCACCAGCCGGTGGTACTCGGCGCGGTGGCCCAGCAGTTGTATCAGGCGATGAGCCAACGCGGGGAGGGTGGCAAAGACTTCTCGGCGATCATCAACAGCTACCGTAAACCGCAGTAACACCGCAAAAACTGTAGGAGTGAGCCTGCTCGCGATTGGGGTCAGACATTCAACAAGAGTGTTGATTGACCCACCGCCATCGCGAGCAGGCTCACTCCTACAAAGTAGGTGTTTCAACCGATCTCACCGCGAAACCACGTCGAGTGGTCTCGCGGTTTTTTGCATCAGGCAAACACGAAATACTTGCGCACGGTCTCGACCACTTCCCACGTGCCTTTCATCCCCGGTTCAACCACGAAAATATCCCCGGCGCGCAGGTGGATCGGCTCTTTCCCTTCCGGCGTGATGATGCAATAACCCTCGCGGAAATCGCAGTATTCCCACTTCACGTAGTCGACGTACCACTTGCCCGGTGTGCAAATCCAGGTGCCCATGATCTTGCTGCCGTCTTCGCTGGTGTAGGCGTTGAGGTTGACGGTGTGCGGGTCGCCTTCGAGTTTTTCCCATTTGCAGGCGTCGAGGACGGGCAGCGGATGGGTGTCGCGAAGGACGGTGATGGGTGCGCTCATGTGGACTCCGGGGCAGTGGGCTGGGGAACTGAAGTCGCACGGTATAGGGCGCCGCACTTGCGCAATTGTCTGTGCTCGACATTCAGATACCCAGCAGCGCTGTTGCGGTGTGCCCCGGTCTCGGCGAAATCCCTCAACTGCAGTAACTACCGCACGCTTGATATAGAGCAAAGGTTATGAAGTTATAACTGTTTACTTGTCCGGTTTTTGTTGCTTGTACGTCTGTGCTGTCTTTTGCAAGTTTGAACTTTCAGCCCTGTTCCGGTATTCATCCGCGACACCGCGCTCTTCCTACCTTACCCAGCGTTTGTTAAGCAATTAAGACGTCCTTTACCCATCTGCGCACCAATAGAGTGCGGCGCCAAGGTGATTTTTACACTCGTCCGAAGTTGCTGAAAAACTTCAAATAGTTCGTTGACTCTCCCCTTAAGGACAGAGTTTAGATTTCCGCCGCGTGAGAAGTTGCTGTGGGAATAGTTACTTCTCCCATGCCGAATTTATGAAGCAGTCACGATATATAGGGAGATAGCCATGAACAATCCATTGGAATTGGAAAACGTTATTGCCAGCACCCGCGAAATCCTCGCGCAACTGCTGGTGATGAGCGCCGACGATATCGACGAAAACAGCAGCATCGTTGACGACCTCAGCGCGGATTCGCTGGACATCGTCGACCTGAGTTTTCAGTTGGGCCGTCAATATGGCTGCACTTTGCCGAAAACCAGCGTGCTGGATCACGCCGTCGCCGTGTGTGGCGACGCCAGTGAATTCCTGGTCAACGGCCGCATCACCGAGAGCGGCAAACAACTGCTCGAACAGAGCCTGAGCGCTTACTCCCCGGAGCAACTCAAGGCTGGCATGCAACCGGCACAAGTGTTTGCCGCCACCACCGTGCGCAACTGGGCGCAACAGTGCCGCAACCTCTTCAACTATCTGCCGCAAGACTGCCCGGATTGCAGTTCCAGCCATGCGCTGTTGAACGAGCGTCAGCAAGTGGTCTGCGGGGCTTGCAGTGCGCGTCTGGTACCGGCGGACGGTGACGAAGTTTCGCGTCGACTGGTGGAGCAGTTTGTCGCCACTCACGTCAAAGAAACGGTGTAGGGAGTTCTCATGCGGGCACGAGAAGTCTATGTGACCGGATTCGGTCTGGTGGCGCCCATGGCGCTGGACGCCGCCACGTTGTTCGAGCGGATTTGCCAGAAGCAATCCTGTGTCCGCGAACATCCACGGTTCAAGGCGTTGGGCTTCAACAATTGCGCGGCCGGGTTTATCGATGACGGCCAATGGCAACAGATCGCCGCCGGGTTTGGCGGCAATGCTGCGCTGCATCCACGGCAAAGCGTGCTGGCCGATTACGTTGCCCGGCAAGCCTTGCAACATGCCGGCCTGACCCCGGCCGACGTCGCTCATGCGCGCAGCGGATTATTCCTCGGCGCCAACAAATACTGCGCCGACAGCGACGAGCTGCAGCGCGCCAGCCGCTGCATGGATGAGGCTGGGCGCGTTGATCTCGATCGACTGCTGGCGCACCCGGCGCCGGCGAGTTCGCCGTTCGCGCGGCGGGTCGATCAGCAGACTCAACACCTCGCCGAGCGACTCGGCATCCGTGACCACATTTCCACCCATTCCGATGCATGCGCCGCCGGCACCATGGCAATTGGCAGCGCCTACCGGGCCATCGAGCGCGGCGAAATCGACCTGGCGATATGCGGCGCCGTCGAATTGATGGCCAACGAACTGCCTTATTACATGTTCAACAGCCTCGGCGCGCTGTGCCAGGCCGACCTGCCGGCCAGCGAGCAGAGCCGCCCGTTCATGCCTGACCGTTGCGGTTTTGTCATCAGCGAGGGCGCGGCGCTGGTCATCCTTGAATCCGCCGAACACGCGCAACGGCGCAAAGCCACGGCGTTGGGCCGCGTCTTGGGTTACGCGAATGTCTGCGAGGCGCAAAAAATGACCTCCAGCAGCCGCGACGGCAGCAAATACGAGGAATGCATGGAAGCGGCCATCGAAGACGCCGGGCTGCTCGGCAGCGCGGTGCAACACGTCAACACTCACGGCACCTCCACGCAGGCCAACGACAGTTGCGAAGCGCTGGCGCTGCAACGGGTGTTTGCTCAAGGGCAGCACCACGTGACGTTCACCGCCAACAAATCGGCGATCGGCCACTCCCTCGCGGGCAGCGGCGCAATTGAAGCGGTTCTGTCGCTGATCAGTTTGCGCGACGGCGTGCTGTTGCCAACGTTGAACTACGACCACGACCGCGCCGAATACCCTGCGCTGAAATTCCTCAGCGAACCGGTGCGCCAGTCGATCAACGTGGTGATGTCCAATTCGTTTGGTTTCGGCGGCGTCAACAGCTCGCTGATTTTGGGGAGGGCATGACATGAGCATTGCCGTTTACATCCATTCGGCGGCGGTTTTGAACGCTGCCAGCGACCCTTGCGGCGACCTGCTCGGGACGCCGCCAGCGCCGCAACCCCTGGCATTCGACCCAACGCGCCGGGCCTTTGCCCTGGCCACGCCGAGCCTGGCCCGCGACCTGTTTGACCGCAAGATCCAGCGCAGCGTCGAGCCGCAAGGCCTGCGCCTGTTGCATTGCGTGGCCAGCCTGGCGCCGTCACTCGCGGCGCTGCAATTGCCGCCGACACGCATTGCGTTGACGGCGGCGATCCCGGAAGTCGACGCGCCGAGCCCTTGTTGGGAAGCGGTGCAGGCGATCAGCGAACAACCACAAAAAGTGCTGGCACCGTTGTTGGCCAACACGCCGCCGCTGCACGCGCTGACACTGCTCAACAGCAGCGTGATGGCCTACGTCGCCGAAGCTCTGGAATGCCACGGCCCGATGGCGGGTTTCTGTTCCCAGGACAACGCCGGGCTCGACGCGTTGATCGAAGCTGTGCAGCAAATTGCCGAACAACGCGCCGACGCCGCGCTGGTGGTCAGCAGCAGCCCGAACCTGACGCCGGCCCTGTATTTGCGCGAACCCAAGCCGCCGGCCGAGGTGATTTTCGGTGAGGGCGCGGCCGCGTTGCTGCTGGCAGCGACACCGGCGCCGAACAACACCAATGCGCTGCGGATCGTCGGTTTTACTCGCGGTTATAGCGCCGATCCGCAACGCGCTGCGGCGGTCGGTGCCAAGGTCATCGAGAAGGTCCTGAATGCGCAGAAACTTCGCCTCAGTGATGTGCAGAACATCGTCGCCAATCTCGATGATCCGCTGCTGGAAAACCTCTTCGCTGAACATCCTCAAGGCACTCGAAGCAGCCGTAGCGTGACCGGCGAACTCGGTGCCAGCGCTCTGCTGACGGAAATCGCCCTGACCCTGCAGCAGCGTCAAGCGGCAGTGCCGACGCCCGGTCATACGCTGTTGGTCAGCCACAGCCGCGCCGGACATTGGGGCGCCTTGCTGTTGCTCAGCGAAACCATGGAGAAGCACACATGAGTGCAACACGGATTGTGATTACTGGCTTGGGCGCCGTGACCGGATTCGGTTTCGAGTGGCAGACCCTCTGGGAAAAAATGCTCGGCGCCGAACACTGTGTGCGCCCGTGGCAGCCCGACGGTTTGCAGGACGAAATCTTCCCGGTGCGCTATGCCGCCGCCGTCGACATGGCGTTGTTACCGGACACTCTGCGCGACCATCCAGCCTGGACCGTGGCGCTGGAAAAACGCAGCCGATTTGGCTGGGTCGCCGCCACCCAGGCCGTCAACGACAGCGGCCTGAGCGTCGCGCAAATGCGTGATGCCGCGGTGCTCTGCGCCTCCGGGGCGCCGCAACACATGCTCGCCGACATGCTGCTGACGCAGAGTGCCGACGGTGCCGCACCGGGCTGGGAAAATCTGCTGCCGCGTGCCGCCGAAGTCAGCGCCGACGGCTCGCTGCGCCAGAGTAATGATCGGCTGGCGCGAGTGATTGCCGACGGCTTGGGTTGCGAAGGCCCGGTGATCAATATCAGCAGCGCCTGCGCTGGCGCGTCCCAGGCAATCGGCAATGCGTTCCAGATGATTCGTCGCGGCGAAGTCAGCGTGGCGATTGCCGGTGGCGCCGATTCGGTGTTGAACCTCGACACCATGGCCGCGCTGTACCTGCTCGGCGCGGCCTCCAGCGAACAGCGCTGGGGCGCTGACGTGTGCCGGCCGTTCGACCGTGATCGCAGTGGCTTGATTGCCGGCGAGGGCGGCGGTTTTGTGGTGCTGGAAAGCCTCGAACACGCCTTGGCGCGCGGCGCCACGCCGTATGCCGAAGTGCTCGGTTTTGGCAGCAGCCTCGACGCCTACAAAGTCACCGCACCGCAACCCGAAGGACGTGGCGCAGCGCTGGCGATGCAAGCGGCGCTGGACGACGCCGGTTTGCGCCCGCAGCAGATTGATCTGGTGAACGCCCACGGCACTTCGACGCCGCTGAATGACGTCGCCGAGACGCTGGCGATCAAAAGTGTGTTCGCCGAACACAAGCACTATCAGTCGCTGGCGGTCAGCGCCAACAAGTCGCAATTCGGCCACTTGATTGCTGCTGCCGGTGCGCCGGAATGCATCGTCACTGCGCTGGCCTGTCTGAATGATCTGGTGACGCCAACCGTCAACCTGCATGCCGTCGATGAGCAATGCGACCTCGACTATTGCGCCGGGCAAGCGGTCAGCCGTCGAGTGGATTTTGCCTTGAGCAATTCGTTTGGTTTCGGCGGGCTCAATACCTCGCTGGCGCTTGGCAAATACCGGGAGCACGGACAATGACTGGCGCCAATGTACGTGTCGCGATTGCCGGCAGTGGCTGCGTGTTGGCCAGTGGCTGGGGCGTGCAGCGTTTCTGGTCGGCGGCCAGTGAAGCGCGCAGCGGCATCGCGCTGCTGCAATCGAAACTGTTTTACAGCGAGCGCGTCGCCGCGTTCGGGCATGTCGCCGAGGAAGACCATCAACGCAGTCGGCAGGACGTCGCGCAAAACTTGCAGCGTTACTGCCCGCCGGCGGTGATCTGGGGTGTCAGCGCGGTGCGCCAGGCACTGGAAGACGCCGGGCTGCAACCGGGCAACGATGGCGTGCGTTATGGCCTCTATTGCTCCCAGGGCGGCTACACCCATCCGTCGATTGCCGCGTATGGCGAGCTGCTCCACGAATGCCGCGACCAGCGCCGCGCCGAGCCCGGCGATGAAAGCGGGGCCGATATGCAGCGCCTCGCTCGACGGGTATTGCAGGAGCGCGCACTCGATCCGTTCCTGGTGCTGAAAAGTCTGAGCAATGGTTTGCTCGGGATCATCAGCCTGGCGCTGAAACTGGAGTGCGAATGCAACGCCTACATGCAAGGCGTGGCGGGCAATCTGGCGGCCATGCGCGAAGCCTGCGCGGCGCTGCAAAGCGGTCGTATCGATGCGGCCATTGTGGTCGGCGCCGGCAGTGAACTTGACCCGTTGGCGTTGGCCGCACTGGCCGAGGCCGGGGTGATCAGCACCGACGGCAGCCACGACATGCTGGCGTTTGATCGCCGGGGCACGGGCGGCATTGCCGGGGAGGGCGCGGCGGCGTTGATTCTGCGCCGCGCCGACGATCTGCCGCCAGGGCCGAAAACCTGCGTCGCGGGACTTTACGCGCATGCACGGCTGGACGCGTTGAGCCTGCCGGACAAACAGGCCGATCTGCTGATCAGCAGCGCCAGCGGCGATCCGCAGAAAGACGCCGACCTCGCACGCACGCTGGCCCGCGTCGGCGCCGCGCACATCACCAGTGCGGCATCGGTGACCGGCATTCTCAGCGGTGCGCCGAGCCTGGTCGATATGATCCTCGCCCATCACGCGCTACAGGCGCAAAG
Organism: Pseudomonas sp. SJZ131; assembly: GCF_007828705.1. Lineage (NCBI taxonomy): Bacteria > Pseudomonadati > Pseudomonadota > Gammaproteobacteria > Pseudomonadales > Pseudomonadaceae > Pseudomonas > Pseudomonas sp. SJZ131. The sequence goes on from NZ_VIVC01000002.1 coordinate 21,762, forward strand.
CGTGCCGCCGATCATCGGGCTGCAGCAATCAGTCGATGCGCATCTGCCGTTTGTGCTCGGCGAACGCCGCGACGCAGTGCTGCACGACTGCCTGATCATCAACCGCGACAGCAACGGTTTCAGCGCCTGTTACCAACTTGACTATCAACACGAACATCAACACGAGCATCAGCACGAGCATCAGCTGGCCCGCTAGCCGCCGGCGCGCACTCAAACATTTTTTCTACTCAAGGGATGTCACTGTCATGGATTACCGCGATTACGTACGGCCAAAATTTGTCGAGCTGATGCAGGCGCTGGGCCTGGAATGCCAGTTCCACCGGGCGTTGGGCAGCAAGTTGTTCTACCGCGACAAAAGCGGCGCGGAAGTCACCGTCACCGATTTTCTCGGCGGCTACGGCGCAGCGCTGTACGGCCACAATGACCCGCAATTTGTCGATCAACTGTGCAACCTGTTGCGCGCCGACGTGCCGTTCAATGCGCAGATGTCGGTGCGCGGTGCTGCCGGGCAATTGGGGCGTGAGCTCAGCGAAGCGTTCAATCGCGAACTGAACAACAGCGAGCGCTACATTTCGACCTTCTCCAACAGCGGCGCCGAGTCCGTGGAAATCGCCGTCAAACATGCGGAATACCGTCGGCAGAAAAACTTGCAGAAGCAGTTCGATGAACTGGATTTCGCTTTGGCCAGCCTGACCGCCAGCGACAAGGCTTACGTCGAACTGGACCGTGATGAGCTCGACTTGCCCGCCGGATTGCTCCCGGACAATCTGTCCTGCGTGACCGTGCGCCAAGTGGTTGAAGCGGTCCGTCAACACAACCTCGCGCAGTTGCACGTCGAGCCGGTTTTCGTCGCGCTGCGCGGCAGTTTCCACGGCAAATTGGTCAACACCGTGCAGCTGACTTACGGCAAACAATACCGCCAGCCGTTTGCCCGTTTTGGCCTCAACGTCGAGTTCATCGACCCGCAACAACCGCAGCAACTGCACGACCTGCCGGCGCGTCACACGCGGCATTGGTTGAGCCTGGCGTGGAGCGGCGAAACCTTGCAGGTGCGCCGTGAAGCGTTCAGTGCAATCACCGCTGTGCTGGTCGAGCCGATTCAGGGCGAGGGCGGCATCAACGAGTTCGCCAACGAGTTCTATCTGGGGCTGCGGCGCTTGTGCAACGAGCAGCAATGCCCGCTGATCATCGACGAAGTGCAATCGGGTTTTGGCCGCACCGGCACCTTGCTCGGCGCCAGCCACTTCAACTTGCAGGGCGATTACTACTGCCTGTCAAAAGCGCTGGGTGGCGGCCTGATGAAAATCGCCGCGACGGTGATTCGCGCCAGCCATTACGACAACGATTTCAGCTACATCCACAGTTCGACCTTCGCCGAGGACGATGCTTCGTGTCATATCGCTTTGGCAGCGTTGCGCCGTTTGTTCGAGAACGACAGCGCGATGCTCAAGGACGTGAACAAAAAAGGCCAATACCTCAAGTCATCGCTGCTCGAACTCAAAGCGGCTTATCCGGATGTGATTGCCGATGTGCGCGGGCGCGGCTTGCTGCTCGGTTTCGAACTGCATGACCTGACCGGCAGCAGTTCGCTGGTGCAGGCCTCGGCGCAGTACAACGATGCGCTGGGTTACATCATCGCCGGCTACCTGCTGCAATTCGAAGCGCTGCGGGTCGCGCCGTCGGGCAGCAACGCCAACGTGATTCGCCTCGAACCGCCGGTGTGCATCACGTTCGAAGAAATCGACGGATTGATCGCTTCGTTGCAGAAAGTCTGCGACATGCTGCGGCGTCGCGATGCGTTCCCGTTGGCGGCCGGTATCTGTGCCGAGAGCATCCAAGCCGTGCCGGCGCGCGAGGTCAGTTTCGAGGCGACTGAAAACCTCCCAAAGCCTGACGAAAACGTGCGCGTGGTGGCGCGCGTGGCGTTCATCAATCACCTGATCGACGCGGACATGCTCAGCGATGTCGACCCGTCGCTTTCGACCCTCAGCGCCGCGCAGAAACGCGAGTTCATCAAACGCATGGCCCCGGAGCGGCGTGCGGCGCCCATCGGTCCGGCGCTGATTCGCTCGAAACTCGGCACAGCGGTGGAATTCACCTTGTACCCGTTGTGCATGGACTCCGACGCGATGGCCGAATACATCGCCAGCGGTGACCTGGAAAAGATCCGCGACGAAATCGCCCATCGCATCCGTGATGCCCGCGCCGACGGCTACAGCGTTGCCGGGCTGGGCATGTACACCTCGATTGTCACCAACAATTGCCAGGCGCTGAAGATTCCCGACATGGCGCTGACGTCGGGCAACGCGCTGACCATCGGCATGGGCCTCGAAGCCATCGAGCAGGGCTGCAAACAGCAAGGCCTGGAACTGCGCGAGCAGACGGCGGCGGTGGTCGGTGCGGCCGGCAACATTGCGTCAACTTATGCCTCGTTGCTCTCGGTCGAAGTCGAGCACCTGATCCTCATCGGCAGCGGTCGCGACGGTTCCCTGCGGCGTCTGGAGAAGACCGCGCACTTGATCTACGCCGAAGCGGCGCGGGCGATTCTCAAGGGTGTCGCCGAGCATGACCGGCTCGCCAGCCGCTTGCACAAACTTGAAGGCATCGACGCCTTGTTGCAGGCGCATGGCAACGCTGCCGACCTCGGTCAGCGGGTGATGCGCCTGGTCGAAGAACGCCTGGGCGCGAACGCCTTTATCACCGTCAGCAACGACCTTGATGTGCTGAAACAGGCGCGCATCGTGCTGTGTGCGGCGAACGCGCCGCAGCCGTTTCTCGGCGCCGAACACTTTGCCGAAAACAGCGTGATCTGCGACATCGCGGTGCCGTTGAACGTCGATCAAAACCTCGCGAGCCAGCGCCCGGACGTGCTGTACATGCACGGCGGAATCGTGCAGACGCCGCTCGGCGATGGTCTGGCGCCGAACGTGCGCGCCTACCTCAAGCAAGGTCAGTTGTACGCGTGCATGGCCGAGTCGGTGCTGATGGGGTTGTCGGGGATGAAACAGCATTACTCCTACGGCGATATCAGCCGCGAACAGGTGCAGCAGATTCGCGCACTGGCGGCGACTCACGGCTTCAGCCTCGCGCAGTTCAAGACCAACAATTCCCTTTGAAAAAATCTTAAACAACTCTCTCTAAGGAATGGTCATGCCGAATAAAGTAGCAGTGGTGACCGGCGGCAGTCGCGGCATCGGCCGGGCGATTGTCCTGGCGTTGGCGGGCGCCGGTTATCAGGTCGCGTTCAGTTATGTGCGCGACGAAGTGGCGGCGATGTCCCTGCGCGAAGAGGTGCAGGCGTTAGGGCTGGATTGTCTGGCGTTGCAATGCGACGTCAGCAGCGGCGACAGCATCAAGGGCTTTTTCCAGCGCGTCGAAGCGCATTTCGAGCGCATCGACGTACTGGTCAATAACGCCGGGATTACCCGCGACGGCTTGCTTGCAACGATGCCGGAGCGCGACCTCGTCGAGGTGATCCAGACCAATCTGATCGGCACTTTGTTGTGCTGTCAGCAAGTGGTGCCGGGCATGCTGCGCCAGCGCAGCGGTTGCATTGTCAACATCAGCTCGGTGGCCGCGCAAAAACCCGGCAAGGGCCAAAGCAACTATGCCGCCGCCAAGGGTGGCGTCGAAGCGCTGACCCGCGCGCTGGCGGTGGAATTGGCGCCGCGCAACATCCGCGTCAACGCGGTAGCGCCGGGCATCGTCAACACCGAAATGAGCACCGCGCTGATCGGCACTCAGGAGCAGGAAATCCAGGCGCGATTGCTGATCAAGCGTTACGCCGAACCGCAGGAAATCGCCGAAGCGGTGCTGTACATCGCCGATCGTGGTTTGTACCTGACCGGCGAGGTCTTGCCGGTCAACGGCGGGTTGAAAATGCCATGAGCCGAACCATTCTGATCACCGGTGCCGCCAAAGGCATCGGCCGCGCCGTCGCGGAAAACTTTGCCAGCGACGCCGATCACCGGTTGATTCTGCTCGATCTGGATCTGCCGCAATTGCAGCGCTGGGTGGACGAGCAGCAAGGGCAAATCAAAGCCCAGGTCGAAACCCATGCGGCGAACATTGCCGACCTGCCGAGCATGCAGGCGTTGTTCAAAAACCTCGGCCAACAGGTGCAATACGTCGATGTGCTGGTGAACAGCGCCGGCATCTGCAACGAGAACGAACCGGAAGATTTGCACAACTGGCACAAGGTGATTTCGGTCAACCTCAACGGCACGTTTTACGTGACTTCGTTGTGCCTGCCGCTGATGCCGGATCGTGGGCGGATCATCAACATGTCGTCGATCCTCGGGCGCGCCGGCAAGGTGCGCAACAGCGCGTATTGCGCGTCCAAACACGGCATCGTCGGCATGACCAAAGCCTTGGCGATGGACCTGGCGCCACGGCAAATTACGGTCAACGCGATTCTCCCGGCGTGGATCGACACGCCGATGCTGCAAGGTGAATTAGCCGCGCAAGCGGCGATTGCCGGGCTGACCCAGGAACAGATCCTGCGCAACGCGAAAAAGAAATTGCCGATGCGCCGCTTCATTCAGAGTGAAGAAGTCGCGGCGATGGTGCGTTACCTCGCCAGCCCGGAGGCGGGCGCGGTAACGGCGCAGAGTCTGGTGATCGATGGCGGTGTCGGGTTGGGAATGTAGCCATGACCGGATCACCTATCAGCTGCGCCGCGTGGGCGGCGCTGGCGTGCATTGCTGCGCAACCGGCGTCGGCGGCGTTGAGCATCGAGGATTTGCAGCCCAATTACGCCGATGCCGAAGTCGGCGTGGCCAGCGCATTGCGTTTGCACGGCGATGACCGGATCACCCAGAAAGCCGTGTATTTCAAGGCCAACCTGGAAGGCAATTGGGACGGCGGTTACTACAAGGCCAAGGGTCGCGTGCGTTACGACGCCCGCTACGATGGCAATAATCCGTACAGCGAACGGGCGCGCGACAGGTACCGTTTCGACGCCGACTGGCGGCATTTGTATTGGGGGCAGTCGGTCGGTGACGGCGAGGTGACGGTCGGTTGGCAGCAAGTGGTGTGGGGCCGGGCCGATGAGTTGCGGGTGCTCGATCAGGTCAACCCGCTGGACTATCGCGACGGCGTCACGCCGCTGCTCGAAGACAGCCGCATCGCCGTGCCCATGGTGCGGTATGCGCAACCGGTCGGGGAGTGGGAACTGGAGGCGTTGTGGATCACCGATTTTGTCAAAAACCAGGCACCGGTGGCCGGCAGCGAGTTCGATGCGCCGCTGTTTGCCAGGCCTGACCCGGAGTATTTTCTGCTCGACTCCAAGCCCGATTACGACGGCGACAAGGGCTTCGCTTATGGCCTGAGCGCCAACGGCCGGATCGGTGCGGTGGACACCAGTTTTGTCGCGCTGAATGCGCGCCAACAGGACCCGGTATATGCCGTCGAAGGCTTGGCCGAGGATGGACGCACGCGCCTCGAACGGCAATTTGCGCGCTACACCATGGGCGGCGCGGGGCTGGCGATCGATGCCGGCCACAGCATCGTCGTGCGTAGCGAAATTGCCTGGTTCGACAACTGGCGCGTGACCAACCCGACCCGCGCTTACGGCGCCGACAGCAGCTCGATGGTCAAGTCGCTTCTGGGCGTCGATTACCTGCTGCGCGACTGGCTGATTTCCGCGCAATGGCAGCACCAGCAATTGCTCGACTGGCAGGACGGCATGGTCCAGGACGAGCGCGAAAATCTGTTCACTTTGTCCGCCGAGGGCACGCATTGGCAGGACCGCTTGAAAAGCCGTCTGGTGGTCGCCGCGTCGCCACCGTTCAAGGACGACGCGCTGCTGCAAGGCATCTTCACTTACAAACCGGTGGACTGGATCAAGCTCGGGCTGGAAGTGGACGTGTTCGTCGGCAAATCCGATAAAACCTTCGGCGAGTACAACAACCGCGACCAAGTGCGGCTGTCCGCCGGCTACCTGTTTTAAACCATGATCAAAAAGGAATTTTCCATGTTGCCAATCTTTGAAAAGCAGACGTTTGAAAAGCAGACGTTTAAAAAGCTGATGCTTAAAAATCTGACCGCTGCGCTGATCTTGAGCGCTGCTTGCGCCGCTGTCGCTCACGCCGCCGACGGCAAGAATGCCGACGAGATCCTCAGCCAGGTGCGCGACCGCAATGACGGCAGCAGTTTCATGTCCCAGGTGTCGCTGATCCTTCACGACAAGAAGGGCAATACCCGCGTGCGCGAGTTCACCTACCTGCAAAAGGATTACCCGGACAGCGACAAATTCAGCATGTATTTCTCCGCGCCGACCGATGTGCGCGACGTCGCGTTCCACATCGAAAACCCGCACGAAACCCTGGGCCTGGAAGACAGCCAGTGGATGTACCTGCCGGTCAGCCGTCAGACGCGACGCATTTCCACCACTGACAAGCGCGGCTCGTTCATGGGCAGCGAGTATTCATACGCCGATCTCGACAAGATCCGGGTCAAGGATTACACGCAAACACTGCTCGGCGAAGAATCGGTCAAGGGCCGCGACTGTTACGTGATCGAACGCGAACCGGCCTCGCCCGAAGTGTTGGCCAAGACCGGTTACAACAAGCTGAAAGTGTGGATCGACAAGCAGAATTTCCTGGTCATGCGTCAGGACTTCTTCGACGTCAAAGGTGTGCTGGTCAAGCAGATGCGCACACAGAAAGTCGAGACCATCGACTCGATCGACAGCATCGTGCTCAGCGAAACCGAGCATTACATCGACGGCACACGCTCGGAAATGCGCTTCAACCACCTGCAATACAACGTGCAACTGGAAGACCGCCTGTTCACCCAGACCGCCATCAAGCGCGGGCTGAAAACCGGCGACGTGCCGGAATTTGCCGTGTCCGCCCGCTAAGCGCTGACCCCGACGACTGGAACGCATGCTCATGGAAAGATACCTGAACTTCGTCGAGCGCTATGCGCGGGCGATCGTTTTCCTGCTGGTGGCGATCACCGCGTATTTCACCTATACGCTGGGCTCACTGATCTCCGACACCAACCCGTACCTGCTCAAGGAAAGCCATCCGGCGCGCAAAACCATCATCGACCTGCAAGGCGAATTCACCGGTACATTCGACTCGGTGATGGTCGCGATCAACAACCCGCAAACGGTGTTCAACAAGCCGACCCTCAATGCACTTTTTGCGTTGTCGCAGTCGGTGCGCAAGATGATTCTGGCCAACGACGCCGACAAGGAGCAACTGGCGCAAATCGTCGCCAGACATCCCGACGACAGCCGGTCGCAGTTGCTGACCCGGGACATTCTCGAAGGCGGGTTTTCCCAGAACGACTACGCCCAGGCCAAAGCGCTGCGTGATTACGCCAAGGAGCACAACTGGGACAGTTACGACCAATTGTTCCTGACGTTTCTGGCCGAGCGGATCAACCCGATCCGCGAAATGGCGTCGATGGGCGACCTGGAAAACATCGTCCTGACCAACGATGGCGAGCTGCTGATTCACAAGACTTTGAACGCCTACGACATGGACCCGGCGCTGGTCGAATCGCAGATCATGGGCAACGAGCTGATGGTCGACGGCGTGGTCTCCAAGGACAAGAAAGTCGCGATGCTGGTCGCCGAACTGGGCACCAAGCAGGACGATGCCCAGGCGCAATTACGTGCTTATCAGATCGTGCGCGGCATCGTTGCCGACTATCAGGCGGCGCACCCCGAATTCACCGATGAGATTTTCATTGCCGGGATGCCGATCTTCATCGCCGCCCAGCAAGAGATCATCGACCACGACTTGGCGGTGCTGTTTCCGATTGTCTTTCTGCTGATCACCGTGCTGCTGATTTTCTTCTTCCGCAAACCCTTGGGCGTGCTGCTGCCGCTGTTCAATATTCTGTTCTGCACCATTTGGACGCTGGGGTTGATGGGCCTGCTGCGGGTGCCGTTCGACCTGTTGACCAGCGTGCTGCCGGTGTTTCTGTTTACCATTTGCTGCTCGGACGCGATCCATGTGATGGCCGAGTATTACGAGCAGAAAAACGCCGGCAAAAGTAACCGCGAAGCCAATCGGCAAACTCAGCGCCTGATGGTGGTGCCGGTGGTGTTGACCACCGTGACGACCATTGCCACGTTCATGATTTCCACCACCAACAACATTGTCAGCATCCGCAACTTCGGCGTGTTCATGTCGATCGGCCTGACTGCTGCGCTGATTATTTCGCTGTTGCTGATTCCGGCGTGGATCTCGATCTGGGGCAAGGACCAGACGCCGAAAACCCTGGCGGCGGTGCACAAGGAATCGATCATTTCGCGCTACCTGGTCGCGTTTTGCGCGCGGCTGATTCAGTGGCGCAAACCGATTTTGTGGGTGGCGTTGCCGCTGCTGGCGCTGATGACGGTGTTCACCTTTCGCGTCGATATCGAGGATTCGGGCATCGCCTATTTCAAGAGCGAAAGCCATATCCGCGTCTCCGACCAATACATCAACCACGCCGGAGTAGCAGGCACGGCGCCGGGCTGGATCGCCATCGACAGCAAGGAGCCGCGCGGCGTATTGACCACCGAAGTGGTGCAGTTCATCGACAAGCTCGACCAGTTCATCAAGCAGCAACCGCACGTCAGTTACGGCTACTCGCTGGCCACATACGTCAAGCGCATGAACCTGGTGCTCAACGACATGAATCCCGATTACCTGCGCGTGCCGCAAGCACTGGAGCAGGTCACGGCGGTTAACGACGAAGGGCAAACCGAGCGCTTCGAGGTGCCGGGCAATTCGTTGATCGAGCAACACGTGATGCTCTTTGAAAACGGCGGCGGTTCGGACCTGAACAACGTGCTCAACGCCGACTATTCCAAGGCGCTGACGCTGTACACCATGACCTCATCGGTGGCCAGCGATTACCAGAACATGCTCGATCGGCTGGACGCCTGGCTGCTGGTGAACAAACCGGCCAACCTCGAAGTGACGCACGCGGGCACGCCGTTGATCTGGACCGGGGTGTTGCAGGAGATCACTCAAGGGCAGGTGTTGAGTTTTTCCCTGGCGCTGATCGTGGTCACGCTGATGATGATGTATTGGCTGAAATCGGTGCGTCTGGGCGTGCTCGGCATGCTCACGCTGCTGACCACGTCGGTGACGGTGTACGGCTTCATGTTCCTGTTCGGCATCGAGCTGAATATCGGCACCACGCTGGTGACTTTCCTGGTGGTGGGCGTGGTCGATTACGCGGTGCATTTGCTGTCGCGGATCAAACTGCTGGTGCAGCAAGGGGTGCACATCGACGCGGCGATCTTGCAGGCGATGCACACCGTGGGCCGCTCGACGGTGGTCAACGTGGTGATTTTCTCGGTGGGCTTCATGGCGCTGCTGTTTTCCGACTTCAAGCCGATTGTCGACCTGGGCGCGCTGGTGGCGATGGCGCTGTTCTCCAGCGGGGTCATGACCATTCTGCTGGTGACGCTGGTGTCGCCGTGGTTTTTCGCGGCGATTGTGCCGGTCGCGCAGACGCCTGAACGTACCGCTGTGGCGGGCGAACCTGCGCTGAGCTGAACCGGCGAGCGTGTCCGCAATGACCCGACGGGTTTGCGGGCACGCTCGCCCGGCGCAGCAAGGTGCTCAGTTCAGCGTGGTAACCGGATTTTTTTTGCCGTAACGAGCGATGCGCTCGAACTGGCATTCTTCCCGAGCGTCGTTGAGGCTGCTTTCAAACGCTTCGAGGCCATCGTGCAATTGCTGCAAAGCGCCGATCTGGGACACCAGTTCGGCTTTTTTTTCGTCGATGGCTTTTTGCGCCATGTCCCACGGGAATGCTTCGCCGTCGTACTGGTTCAGCATCACTTGCAGCTCTTTGAGCTTGAAACCCAGTTGTTGGGCGCACTTGATGAACGTCAGCACTTCGACGCTCTGTTGGCTGTAAATGCGGTATTTGCCTTCGCGTTTGGGCACGGGCAACAGGCCGATTTCTTCGTAGTGGCGAATGCTTTTGACTGTGGTGCCCGATAGCTGGGCGGCTTTGCCGATATACATAAAGGTCCGTCTCGATGATCAAACAGGGCGTAGCGCTGTCAGGCCTCATGCCTGACAGGGGGGAATAATATAGGGGATAAATGGCAAAAATTGCAGCGCCGATCAAATGACGCGCGCAGCCGACGAACGACCGCTTTGCAGGGGACGGGAGCGAGGCTGACGGCGTCGGCGCGCCGTCAGCGCATAGCGAGGTGAATCAGCTGCCGGCAGTCACTCGCGCCTGTTCGAGCCAGGCGTCGCGCTGGGTCGATTTGGAGCCGAGGATCGGCCCGAACGTCAGGGTTTTCAGCGGTTTTATCCCGCAAAACTCCAATGTGGTTTTGCGCATCTGATGCAGGCCCGGCATGCGGTAAATCCATTTGTAGTACCAGGGCGGCGTGTCCATGGTCACCAGCAAATGCGCGGTGCGGCCCTTGAGCAGTTTGTCGGGGAACGCTTTGCCTTCGCGGTACTTGAAGGCGAAACCGGGGAGGAAAATCCGATCGAGAAAGCCCTTCATCAACGCTGGAATACCGCCCCACCAGATTGGATAAACGAACGTCAGGTGTTCGGCCCACAGGATGTCGGCCTGGGCTTGCAGCAGGTCCGGCTCCAGCGGCTGGATGACGCGATAACCTTCGTGCAGCACCGGGTCGAAATCCAGCGCGTCGAGGCGCAGCAAGCGCACGTCATGTCCGGCGGTTTTGGCGGCCTGGACGTAGGTATCGCTCAGCGCCGCGCAGAAACTGTCGGAGGAGGGGTGACCCAGAATCACGAGCATTCGTTTGCTCATCGCATGTACTCCCGAAATGAAGCCCGCAGCATAGAGTCTGCCCCTAGCGGTAGAGTCAAGGCGTGGTCGGGCTCAATGCCTGCAGCAAGGCGCGGGCGTAAGCGGGCAGCGTGTCGAAGTCGCGGGCGCAGAGTTTCAGCGAGCGCTTGGCCCAGTCTTCGCCAAGCGTTCGGCTGATCAACGTTTGCGGTGCCTGCCAACGTTCAAGGGCGATGCGCGGGACGATGGCCAGCCCGGCGCCACGCGCGACCATGCGCATGACGCCGTCGAAGCCATCGGCACGAATGCGGATTTGCATGCGCTGGCCGATGTGCAATGCCTGTTCTTCAAGGTGAATGGCCAGCGCGCTGTGGGCGCCGAGCGCGACGTAGTCATGCTGCAACGTGTCGGCGAAAGTTAGTGAGGGTTGTTCGCCGAGGGGATGGCCGGGCGGCAGGATCAGCACCAGCGGATCGTCGCGAAACGCTCGGGTTTGCAGGCCTTCAGTGTCCACGGCGTTGGACACGATGCCGAGGTCCGCCGCACCCTGGCGCAAGGCGTGGGTGATGCGCGCGCTGGGCAATTCCTGCAAATCAATGTCGAGGTTGCGGTGCTCGCGCAGGAAGTCGGCGAGCAGTTCGGGCAGGTATTCGGTGATGGCAGTGGTGTTGCACAGCAGGCGCACCTGACCTTTGACGCCGTTGGCGTATTCGGCCAGATCCTGTTGCATGCGCTCGGCCTGTTGCAGCAACGTTCTGGCGTGTTGCGCGAGGGCTTTGCCGGCCGGCGTGGGGGTGACGCCACGGCGATTGCGTTGGAGGAATTCAATGCCCAGCGACGCTTCCATCGCCCGGATGCGTGTGCTGGCGGCAGCGAGGGATAAATGGCTGCGGGCGGCGCCAGCGGTGATGTTGCCGGTGTCGAGGATGTTCAGGTAGAGGCGCAGGTCGGTCAGGTCGAAGTGCATGGTTCTATCTTCTGTTGGCGCTCGTTTCCACGCGAAGTATGGAAGCGTTCAGTTTTTGCATTGATCAGGCGGGCCTCTTCGCGGGCAAGCCTCGCTCCTACAGAGGTCCGGTGTTCACAGAACCTGTAGGAGCGAGGCTTGCCCGCGAAGGCGTCATCAGCCTCAATCCATTTAAGAGGCAAGCTCAGTATATGGCGCATTTTCAACCCGGCCAGCCGCGCGCACGATAGCCGCATGAACACACTCGTCTCGTATTATCAAAACCTCGGCCTAGCCCTGTCGCTGTTGGTCATCGGCACTTTCCTGCTCGCCGGCATGATCAAAGGTGTGATTGGCCTCGGTCTGCCGACCATCGCCATGGGCCTGCTCGGCCTGGCTATGGCCCCAGCGCAGGCAGCCGCGTTGTTGATCATCCCGGCAACTCTGACCAACGTCTGGCAACTGGCATTCGGCGGACATTTGCGAGGGCTGAGCAAACGTCTGTGGCTCATGCTCCTGGCGATTTTCATCGGCACCGGCGCGGGCACGTTGTGGCTCGGTATGGCTGGCGGGCATTGGGTGGTCCGGGGTTTGGGCGCGGCGCTGTTGATCTATGCGCTGAGCGGATTGTTGCTGCCGACCTTGCGCGTCGGCAGCCACACCGAACGCTGGCTCGGCCCGGTTTGCGGGGTGCTGACGGGCGTCATCACCTCCGCCACCGGGGTGTTCGTGATTCCGGCCGTGCCGTACTTGCAAGCGCTCGGTCTGAACAAGGATCAACTGGTGCAGGCGCTGGGCCTGTCGTTCACCGTCTCGACCCTGGCGCTCGCCGCCGGCCTGCTCTGGCGCGGCGCACTGGGCGGCGGCGAGTTGAGCGCGTCATTGCTGGCGCTGGTCCCGGCGGTGCTCGGCATGTTGCTCGGGCAATGGCTGCGCCAGCGGATCAGCGCGGTGTTGTTCAAACGGGTTTTCTTCATCGGCCTCGGCGTGCTCGGCGGGCATTTGTTGATCAGCGGGTAATGTTCCACTAACCCTCGGCGCAAGTTCGCAGCAACAATCCGCGGTCGATTCGTGCGTTTTGGTCAAATGATTTTTGTGAATTCGACGCTTACTCCGCGCGAGGCGGATGGTTAATCTGCCGCCATCGAATTCCCAACCTTCCGAGATCGCTGATGAAAAAAGTCCTGTTGCTCAATGGCGGCAAAAAGTTCGCCCACTCCGATGGCCGCTACAATGCGACCCTGCATGAAACCGCGCTGAGCGTGCTGGATCGCGGTGGCCTGGACGTCAAAACCACGTTCATCGACGGGGGCTACGACCTTGCCGAAGAAGTGGCGAAATTTGTCTGGGCCGACGTGATCATTTATCAGATGCCGGGCTGGTGGATGGGCGCGCCGTGGACGGTGAAAAAGTACATCGACGAAGTCTTCACCGAGGGCCACGGCAGCCTCTACGCCAGCGACGGCCGCACCCGGTCCGATGCCTCGCAAAAGTACGGCAGCGGCGGTTTGTTGCAGGGCAAGCAATACATGTTGTCGCTGACCTGGAACGCGCCGCAGCAAGCCTTCGACGACCCGAGCGACTTCTTCGAAGCCAAAGGCGTCGACGCCGTGTACTTTCCGTTCCACAAGGCCAACACCTTCCTTGGCATGAGCGGATTGCCGACGTTCCTCTGCGTGGACGTGATGAAACGCCCGGATATCGAAGGCGATATCAAGCGCTACGAGGCGCATTTGACTGAGGTGTTTGGCCTCAAGGCGTAACGCTCAGCTACTATCGACAGCCTGAAGCTGTGACGAGTGATCTGCCAGAGACAACTCATAACCTGTAGGAGTGAGCCTGCTCGCGAAGACGTCCAGTCAGTCGATATTTGCATTGGCTGACCCAGCGATTTCGCGAGCAGGCTCACTCCTACAGGAGATTTGCGCTGTTTTGACTGACAGACGTGGCGCAGGACAATCGATAAGGGACTCACGTGAAAGCCAGATCCGATGAATTGCAGATTTTCGTCTGCGTGATTGAATGCGGGTCGATTTCCGCCGCCGCCGAGCAGGTCGGGCAAACGCCTTCGGCGGTCAGTCGCACCTTGTCGCGCCTCGAAGCCAAGCTCGACACCACGCTGATCAACCGCACCACGCGGCGCATGGATTTGACCGAGGAGGGCAAGTATTTCTTCGAACACGCCAAGCGGATTCTCGATCAAATGGACGAGCTCGAAGAACGCCTCAATTCCCGCCAGCAAACCCCGTCGGGGCGCCTGCGCATCAACGCCGCGTCGCCGTTCATGCTGCACGCCATCGTGCCGTACATCGACGAGTTCCGCCGGCTCTACCCGGACATTCAGCTCGAGCTCAACAGCAACGACCTGATCATTGACCTGCTGGAACAAAGCACCGACATCGCCATCCGCATCGGCGCGCTGGCCGACTCGACGCTGCACGCGCGTTCGCTGGGTTGCAGCCCGCTGCACATCGTCGCCAGCCCGGCGTATCTGCAGCAACACGGCACGCCCCTCGCCGTCGCAGACCTCACGCAACACGCGCTGCTCGGCTTCACCCAAAACGACGGCCTCAACCAATGGCCGCTGCGCCATGTGCACGGCGACCGCTGGCCGATCAACGCAGCGATCAACGCCTCCAGCGGCGAAACCGTGCGCCAATTGGCGCTCGAAGGCCAGGGCATCGCTTGCCTGTCGGACTTCATGACCCACGCCGACATCCGCGCCGGGCGCCTGCAAGAAGTCCTCGCCGATTTCAACAGCGGTTATCGCCAGCCGATCAACGCCGTTTACTACCGCAACTCGCAACTGGCCCTGCGCATCCAGTGCTTCCTCGACTTCATCCAGAGCAAATTGGCGGTGTACGCCAACTCGGATTTCAACGGCTGATTCGTGACCCCTGCGCAACAGTGATTTGGCTCACCGGGGATTTTTCGCCAGAGTCAGCCGGTTGATACTCGCTGCATCACTTATCCACGCAGGGAGTTTCTCCATGAACGTATTTGTTACCGGCGCTGCCGGATTTATCGGCGGCTCGATCGCCACAGGTCTGGTTCAGGCCGGCCATAACGTCACCGGTCTGGTGCGCAGTGCCGAACAAGCGCAGGAACTCAGCGCCCTGGGCATCAACCCGATCATCGGCACCCTCGACGACAGCGCCCTGCTGGCCGAACAGGCGCGCGCCGCCGATGCGGTGATCAACGCCGCCAGCAGCGACCATCGCGCCGCCGTCGAAGCGTTGCTCGACGCCCTTCGCGGCTCCAACAAAGTATTCCTCCACACCAGCGGTTCGAGCATCGTCGGCGATGCCTCGGGCGGTAAATCCAGCGACGTCATCTATTACGAAGACAAACTGCCGGCACCGACCGTCGACAAAGCCGCCCGCGTCGCCATCGACAACCTGATCCTCGCCGCCGCGCAGGACGGGGTGAATTCGGCGGTGATCTGCAACACCTTGATCTACGGCCACAGCCTCGGCGTCAAACGCGACAGCGTGCAATTGCCACGCCTGCTCAAACAGGCGCGCAACAGCGGCGTCGTCCGCCACGTCGGCACCGGCCAGAACATCTGGTCCAACGTGCACATTGAAGACGTCGTCGCCCTGTACCTGCTGGCGCTGAGCAAAAATGTGCCGGGGACTTTCTACTTCGTCGAAAGCGGCGAGTCGTCGTTCATCGACATGACCACCGCCATGGCCGAGGCACTGAACCTCGGCGCACCGCAAGACTGGCCACTCAAAGACGCTGAAGCCGAGTGGGGCTACGAAATGGCCAACTACGGCCTCGGCTCCAACAGCCGCGTGCGCGGCAAACACGCACGCGAACAATTGGGCTGGGCGCCGAAACGCACGTCGGTGGTTGAATGGATTCGTAACGAAATGGTGTAACCGGCGTTTTAACCACGCCTGGTTGGGATATGAGCGAAACGAACGGCTGCCTGAGGGTGGCCGTTCTGGTTTGTGCGTTTGATCAAAGTCTGCACTCGCACCTATGGTTGTTGCTTCAATAGCAAACTTATCCGCTATGGGCGAAAAAATGATCAATCGCTATGACGCTGAAGGTTCGCAAAGTAGCTATGAACCTGGCTCGGACGAACAGGTGTTAGCCAACAAGCTTGGTATTACCGATCCGCAAGACATGGACGACGCCGAACTTGTACTGCTGGAGAAACTGTATCTTTCGGTGCTGATCGAAGATCTGCCCGATCGCCAGCTTACGATCCAGGATCTGGCGGACTGGCATCGACGCTGGCTCGGTAATCTTTACCCTTGGGCCGGCGACCTTCGCTCGGTGAATATGGGCAAGGGAGGCTTCACTTTCGCGGCGGCACCACAAATCCCTCGATTGCTTGCTGATTTTGAGCGCGACTGTTTAGGCAGATTCACCCCATGCAATGACTGCACCGATGAAGAGTTGATCAAGGCAATTGCCTTGAGCCACGTCGAGTTCATCCTGATCCACCCGTTTCGGGAAGGTAACGGGCGGCTCTCCAGATTGCTTGCGGATGTGATGGCGGTTCAGGGCGGTCGCGTGCCGCTGGATTACAGCGCGTGGGAAGAGCACAAGGACGCTTGCTTTGCTGCGATCAACCAAGGGTTGAACTGCAACTATGAGCCCATGGAATATTGGGTAAGGCAGGCATTGCTCGATTGACTCAGACCTTGCCCGACAGCGTCATTGCGCAAGATTGAGATGCGCAAATTTAGCACTTTTGTTTTTGAGCTTGCGCTCGATCTCTTCGACGCTTTGGCCGGTTTCGATTGCGGTCGAACTGGCGATTGTGCGAATCAAAGCATCTGCACTGAGTTTTTTGCCATTGCGGCGCGCTGGTGCCATAACGTTGGCTCGATTTGGTGACGAGTGCCGAGTATAGCCGCTAAAGCGGCGCTGAGAACTGCTCACACCCGCAATGAAAATCCCCACCCCAAACTTTCATAACCCACCTCCCGCCATGCCTCTGCGCGACACGCCTTATCTGTGCACGAAAATTACTTTCACCTCGTTTGAATATCACGCTCTGAAATGATTTATGAGTTTCACAAATCAATCGACGTGACCCTTTCGAGGAGTACCGCATGACGCCTTCCTTTGGCTATTGGCTGCTGGTTTATGCCGCTGTCGCCATCATTGCGCTGATCGTTCTGATCGCGCGTTATCGACTCAATCCGTTCATCGTCATCACCCTGGTTTCGATTGGCCTAGCGCTGTTGGCGGGGATGCCGCCGTCGGGGGTGGTGGGCGCTTATGAGGCGGGCGTTGGCAAAACGCTGGGGCATATTGCGCTGGTGGTGGCGTTGGGGACGATGCTCGGCAAGATGATGGCCGAGTCGGGTGGCGCGGAGCAGATGGCGCGCACGCTGATCGACCGTTTTGGCGAGAAGAACGCGCATTGGGCGATGGTGTGCATCGCGTTTCTGGTCGGGTTGCCGCTGTTTTTCGAGGTCGGTTTTGTCTTGCTGGTGCCGATTGCATTCACCGTGGCGCGGCGCGTCGGGGTGTCGATTCTGATGGTCGGTTTGCCGATGGTCGCGGGGTTGTCGGTGGTGCACGCGTTGGTGCCGCCACACCCGGCGGCGATGTTGGCGGTGCAGGCGTATCAGGCGTCGGTCGGGCAGACGCTGCTGTACGCGATTTTGATTGGTATTCCGACGGCGATTATCGCCGGGCCGCTGTACGCCAAATTCATCGTGCCGCGCATCCACTTGCCGGCAGATAACCCGATGGAACGGCAATTTCTCGACCGCGAGCCGCGTGATCGGTTGCCGGGTTTCGGCATCACCATGGCGACCATTCTGCTGCCAGTGGTGCTGATGCTGATCGGCGGTTGGGCCAACCTGATTTCCACGCCGGGCAGCGGTTTCAATCAATTCCTGTTGTTCATCGGCAACTCGGTGATCGCCTTGCTGCTGGCGACGTTGCTGAGCTTCTGGACCTTGGGCTTGGCGCAGGGTTTCAACCGTGAATCGATCCTCAAATTCACCAACGAATGCCTGGCGCCGACCGCCAGCATTACCTTGCTGGTCGGCGCTGGCGGCGGTTTGAACCGGATTCTGGTGGACGCCGGCGTCACCGATCAAATCGTCAGCCTGGCACAGGTTTTTCATCTGTCGCCGCTGATCATGGGTTGGCTGTTCGCCGCGTTGATGCGCGTTGCCACTGGTTCGGCGACCGTGGCCATGACCACCGCGTCCGGCATCGTCGCGCCGGTGGCGATTGGTCTGGGTTATCCGCATCCGGAGTTGCTGGTGCTGGCGACGGGCGCCGGCTCGGTTATCTTTTCCCACGTCAACGACGGCGGCTTCTGGCTGATCAAGGAATACTTCAATATGACGGTCGCCCAGACTTTCAAGACCTGGACGGTCCTCGAAACGCTGATCTCGGTGGTCGCTTTCGGGCTGACCCTGGGTCTTTCTTACCTGCTTTAGCCGGAGCCCCCGCGCCATGGACATCCTCTACCAGATCCGCGCTCGCCAGGATTCGTTCAGCGCCGGCGAAGGCCGCATCGCCCGGCTGATGCTCGACGACGTCGGTTTTGTCGCATCCGCCAGCCTCGACGAATTGGCTCTGCGCGCCGAAGTCAGCACCGCCACGTTGTCACGGTTCGCGCGCACGGTCGGCTGCCGCGATTTGCGCGATTTGCGCCTGCAACTGGCGCAGGCCAGCGGCGTCGGCAGGCGTTTCCTCGACCCGGCAGGCACGCCGGAACAGTCGGGGTTTTATCGGCAGATTGTCGGCGACATCGAATCGACCTTGCACGAGCATCTGGCGGCGTTCGACGAGTCGCGGTTTACCGATGCAGTGAAATTGCTCGACAAGGCGCGGATGATTCATGCGTTCGGCATGGGCGGTTGCTCGACGCTGTGCAGCGATGAATTGCAAGTGCGCCTGGTGCGTCTCGGCTATCCGATTGCGGTCTGCAGCGACCCGGTGATGATGCGCATCACCGCCGCCAGCCTCGGCGCCGAACACGCGGTGATTGCCTGCTCGCTGACCGGCATCACCCCGGAGCTGCTCGAAGCCGTGGAACTGGCGCGCAGCTACGGCGCGCGGATTCTCGCGATCACCCGCGCCGACTCGCCGCTGGCGCAATTGGCCGATGTATTGCTGCCGCTGCAAGGCGTCGAAACCTCGTTTATCTACAAACCGACGGCTGCGCGCTACGGCATGTTGCTGGCGATCGACGTGCTCGCCACCGAGCTGGCGCTGGCCAATCCTGAAGACAATCAAGAACGTCTGCGGCGGATCAAACTCGCCCTCGACGATTACCGTGGCGGCGACGATCACCTGCCGCTGGGAGACTGACATGCTATACGACACGCTGATCCGCAATGCCTTGGTTATCGACGGCAGCAACGTGCCCGGTTATGCCGCCGACGTGGCGATTCTGAACGGGCGCATCGAGCGCATCGGCGACTTGCACGACGCCCGCGCCAGTGAAGAAATCGACGCCGCCGGCCGCGTGCTGGCGCCGGGTTTCATCGACGTGCACACCCACGACGACACCGTGGTCATCCGCCAACCGCAGATGTTGCCCAAGCTCAGCCAAGGCGTGACCACGGTGATCGTCGGCAACTGCGGGATCAGTGCGGCGCCGGTCAGTCTGCGCGGCGACCCGCCCGATCCGATGAACCTGCTCGGCACTGCGGCGGCGTTTGTTTACCCGACATTCCGCGATTACCGCGAAGCGGTGGAAGCTGCGAACACCACGCTGAACGTCGCCGCGCTGGTCGGCCACACCGCGTTGCGCAGCAATCACCTCGACGACTTGTTGCGCACTGCCAGCGCCGAGGAAATCGCCGCGATGCGCGAGCAATTGCGCGAAAGTCTGGAGGCCGGCGCGTTGGGGTTATCCACAGGTCTGGCGTATGCGAGCGCGTTCTCGGCGTCCACCGATGAAGTCATGCAATTGACCGAAGAATTGACGGCGTTCGGCGCGGTGTACACGACCCATTTGCGCAGCGAATTTGCGCCGGTGCTGGAGGCCATGGACGAAGCGTTTCAGATTGGCCGACACGCGCAATCGCCAGTGATCATTTCCCACCTCAAATGCGCCGGCGTCGGCAATTGGGGGCGCAGTCCGCAGCTGCTGGCGGCGCTCGAAACCGCTGCGCAAAGCCATCCGGTCGGCTGCGATTGTTATCCCTACGCGGCGAGTTCTTCGACGCTCGACCTCAAGCAGGTTACCGACGCTCACCGCATCACCATCACTTGGTCGACGCCGCATCCCGAGTTGGGCGGCCGCGACTTGATCGACATCGCCGCCGAATGGAACGCGCCGCTGCTCGACGCCGCGCGACGCCTGCAACCGGCCGGGGCGGTGTATTACGGCATGGACGAGGCGGACGTGCAGCGAATTCTCGCGCACCCGTTGTCGATGGTCGGCTCCGATGGCCTGCCCGAAGACCCGTTCCCGCACCCGCGTTTGTGGGGCGCATTCCCTCGCGTGCTCGGCCATTTCAGCCGTGACGTCGGGCTGTTTCCGCTGCACACCGCCGTGCACAAAATGACCGGGCTGTCGGCCGCGCGTTTTGGCTTGAAGCAACGCGGCGAGATTCGCCCCGGACATTGGGCGGATCTGGTGTTGTTCGATCCGCTGACCATCCGCGACGTCGCTGATTTCCACGACCCGCAACGCGCGGCGCAAGGGATTGACGGGGTTTGGATCAACGGCGTGCTGAGCTATGTCGACGGCAAGGCGAACGGGCGCCGGGCCGGGCGATTTCTGGCGCGGGAAGGGGATTTGCGTGACGGTTTTTAGCCGTCGCGCGCCGCAGTGATCGCGCGGTGAGCTTGAAGAAATTTCGGATAATGCCCAAGCGCTGAGATCCAGCCCGGCTACACTGCGTTTTTTTGATCAGGGAGATAATTATGAGCT
The DNA here is from genome assembly GCF_007828705.1 of Pseudomonas sp. SJZ131. Taxonomy (NCBI): domain Bacteria; kingdom Pseudomonadati; phylum Pseudomonadota; class Gammaproteobacteria; order Pseudomonadales; family Pseudomonadaceae; genus Pseudomonas; species Pseudomonas sp. SJZ131. Next base: position 42,317 of record NZ_VIVC01000002.1, read on the forward strand.
TCGGCAAAACCACACCGATCCTGCGCATTTTCGATGAAGCGAAAGCGGTCGAATTTTACGTCGACTTCCTCGGTTTCCAAATCGACTGGCAGCATCGCTTCGAAGCCAATTTCCCGCTCTACCTGCAAGTCTCGCGCGGCGAATGCGTGCTGCACCTCTCCGAACACCACGGCGACGCCACCCCCGGCTCGGCGCTGCGCATCGAAACCGACGAACTCGAAGCGTTCCAGCAACAACTGCAAAACAAGGACTACGCCTACGCCAAACCGCAAATCCAGGCAACGCCATGGGGCAGCCAGGATTTGACCGTGACCGACCCGTTCGGCAATCGGTTGGTGTTCACGGATGCGATTTGTGTTTGAAAGCCGCTCGGCGGTCAGCGAGTTTTAACTGAAAAACCTGTGCTAGCCTGCAATCAATGATTTCATTGATTGCGGGGGCATTATGGCCAGTATCACCATTCGAAACCTTGACGACCAGATCAAGGAACAACTGCGCATATCCGCCGCTCACAACGGGCATTCGATGGAAGAGGAGGCGCGCCTGATTCTGGCAAGGGCGCTGGCAACTGTTGACCGTGCTGGTGGACTGGGAAGCCGGATTCGCAACAGGTTCAGTGAAAGTGGCGGAGTGGAGCTCGAACTTCCGGCGCGGGACGCGAAAGCCGTGGCGGTGGATTTCTCCGAATGATCGTGCTCGATACCAATGTGCTTTCCGAGTTCATGCGATTGAAGCCCGATGTAAAAGTCTTGGCTTGGGTCGATGCTCAGCCGGTAATGGAGTTGGCAATCAGTGCTGTCACTGTCGCGGAAATTCTCCATGGCATTGCCAGGCTGCCCGTCGGCAAGCGCAAACAAAAGCTTGAGGCGCATGCGATGGCGATGTTCGAAGAGGACTTCGCTGGAAGGATATTTTCTTTCGATGCGCACGCTGCCGTTGAATACGCAACGCTGGTCGCGAACTGTGAAGCGAACGGCCGAGCAGCATCAATGGCCGACGCTCAGATAGCTGCGATTTGTCGAAGCCATGGAGTACCGATCGCCACCCGCAATGTTCGGGACTTTGCGTTTTCCGGGGTAGAGGTCATCAACCCTTGGGAGGCGTGATATTGGCGGCTTTAGCGTGAGGTCACTGATGACCGCATTCCGCTGGTGAAGGTGACGCAGAGTGTCACGGGATGCATTCCCACGCAGAGCGTGGGAATGATCAGTTCTGCTGTCAGACCCGGAAGTGGCTGACCATCTGTTGCAGCTGGCCCCCTAGACGCGCGAGTTCGACGCTGGATTTTGCGGTTTCGTCGCTGGCTGCGGCGGTTTGTTCGGAGACGTCGCGCACGTTGACGATGCTGCGGCTGATCTCTTCGGCCACGGCGCTTTGCTGTTCGGCGGCTGCGGCGATCTGCTGGTTCATCGACTGGATGTTGGACACCGTGCGGGTGATGTTTTCCAGCGAGACGCCAGCCTTGCGGGTCAGCGCGACGCTGCTGTCGGTCAGCGAGCGGCTGTTGTTCATCACCGCCGACACCTGTTGCGTGCCGTTCTGCAGACCGGCGACCAGGCCTTCGATTTCTTCAGTGGACTTCTGCGTGCGCTGAGCCAAACCACGAACTTCGTCGGCAACCACGGCAAAACCACGACCGGCTTCACCGGCACGGGCCGCTTCAATCGCGGCGTTGAGCGCGAGCAGGTTGGTCTGTTCGGCCACGGCTTTGATCACGTCCATGACGCTGCCGATCTTGTCGCTTTCCTGTTGCAGTACGCTCATGGCTTCGGTGGAACGCGCCACTTCGGTGGCCAGGCGTTCGATCTGCGCAATCGCTTCGTTGACCACTTTGTCGCCCTCGCGCGCTTCGCCATCCGCGGCGGCCGCGGCTTGCGAGGCTTCTTCGGCGTTGCGCGCAACTTCCTGCACGGTGGCAGTCATTTCGTGCATCGCGGTGGCGACTTGATCGGTTTCGATCTTCTGACTGTTCACCCCGGCGCTGGTCTGCTCGGTCACGGCCGACAACTCTTCTGCGGCGCTGGCGATTTGCGTGACGCCGTCGCGGATCCCGCTGATCAACTCGCGCAGGGTTACGCCCATGCGGCCGATGCCTTGCTGCAACACACCGAGTTCGTCGCGGCGAGTGACTTTGACGTCCTGGGACAAATCGCCGCTGGCGATACGGTCAACCACGGTCATGGTTTCGCGCAACGGGCCGGTGATCTGGCGCGTGATAAGCACCGCAGCAATCACGCCAACCAGCAATGCCAGCAACGTGCTGATCAGTTGCAGAGTGCGCGCCTGGGCGCTTTCGATGTCGCGACGGTCGAGCTGGAATTGATACAGCTTGTCGCTCAGGGTGACGATCGCGGCGCCCTGGTCGGTCATGTCCTTGCGCACGCGCACGGCGTCGCTGGTCGCAGTTTTGAACGCCATCAAAGCGCTGCGGTAGTTGGTCAGCGCCGTGTCGAGTTGGCGCAGCGCGTCTTGCTGAGTGTCGGCGAAATGCACGTTCAGCGGCTTCAGGCTGGCAATCGCCGCGTCCAGTTGGCTGATCGCTTTCTGCTCGGTTTCGGCGTTAGCGGTGGCGGTGTAACCGCGCACTTCGTAACGGGCGAGCATGAACGCTTCTTTCGCTTGCGTGATGGCCTGGAATTCTTCGAAACGTTGATCGCTCAGGGGCATTTGCTGCACCTGCGTACTGATCGAATTGATCAGTGTGTAAGCGTTTTCAGCGTTGACGGCCATGGCGTCGCGGGCACTGTTGCCGGTGCGGTAAGCGGCGCGCATTTCTTTGAGCGAGGCCTGATAAGCGGCGATGACGCCAGCCTGCTCTTTGAGCATTTTGACGTTTTCGGCATTCTTGAAACTGCCCAGCAGCGCGGTTTGTTGCGCGGCAAAACTGTCGAGGGTGGTTTGCACATTCTGCGCGGCGGTTTCGTCGCCATTCGTCAGCATGTATTGCAGGCGCACCACGCGCAATTTGGTCAGGCCAGCGTTGAGCTGGGTGATGTCGCTCATCCAGTTGCTGCGGTCAATCAACCCGCCCAGGCTCGTCCAGCCGGTCAGGGCGAGGACGCAGGTCAGTGCCAGGACGAGGCCAAATCCCAGGCCCAGTTTCAGGTTCACGCTGATGTTGCCGAACCAGCTATTCATCACAATTCCTCCAGGAACGTTGTGCTTCTTGATCGTCAGTTGGCTGGAAGATTGTTGTTTTTAGGCGCCAGCAAGGTGTGTTGCAGACCTGTATCGGCAGCAATCGCGAGAGCTGAAAGGTTTTTCCCTTGGAGGTGGAATGCGGATCAGGCGAGCGGTTTCGACCAGCGCTGTTCCGGTGTTTCAAAACGCTCATTGATCAGCGCCGTCAGCACATGGTCCTGCCAGCGCCCGGCAATGCTCAGGTAGGCTTTGGCGTAACCTTCGCGCTCAAAACCGAGGCGTTCGAGCAGCCGCGCGCTGCGGTCGTTGCCGGGGATGTAATTGGCCATGATCCGGTGCAATTGCTGGACGTCGAACATGTAACTGATCGCCGCTTGTAGCGCTTCCTGCATCAAGCCTTGGCCCTGATGCTCGGCGTCAATGTGGTAACCGAGGTAACAGGCCTGGAATGCGCCGCGGGTGATGCCGCTGAAATTGCAGGCGCCGATCATCTGGTCGTTGTCCGGGTCGAGCAACGCGAAATGCACCGCCAGACCGGCCGCAAACGCGCTGGCCTGAATCTCCAGGCGCGGGCGCACGCGTTCGGTGCTGTGGTAATCGGCGGGGCGGATCGGCGACCAGCGCGCCAGATGCCGCTGGTTGCGCCGGTAGAAATCGCTTTCCAGCGGCGCTTGATCAGGGTCGAGCACCGCCAGGGTCAGGCGTTTGCACGGCAGGGACAACAGCGGCATGGGGCGCTCCGGTTGGCGGGATGTTTGCGCAAGCATTGCGTGGCCAGCGGAAAAACTCAATCCGCTGCCGGAAGCGGGACCAGCGGTAGCGTGACGATAAACGTGCTGCCCAGACCATCACCTTCACTGGTGCCGACGACCGTGCCGCCATGCGCTTCAACCAATTCGCGCACCACCGTCAGGCCGATGCCGAGGCCGGCGCCGTTGAAGCCGATGGCGTGAACGTCTTGCACAAAAGGCTCGAAGATAAACGGCAACGCCTCGGCGGAAATACCAATCCCGTCGTCGCGAATGTGCATGTGCAACACGTCATCCCTGGCCGTTACCGACAGCGTGACATTGCCGCCGGCCGGAGTGTACTTGGCCGCATTACCGAGCAAGTTGCCGAGGATTTGCGCCAGCCGCACCGGATCGCCGTCCACTGCCAATGCGCAGGACGGCAGGTCGGCATTGAAGCGCAGATGGCGGGTAGTCATCAGCGGGCCACAGATTTCGATGGCCTCGTGGATGATTTGCAGCATGTCGATAATCTGGCAATCGAGGCGCAATTTGCCGGTGCTGGCGCGCGACACATCAAGCAAATCGTCGACCAGCCGCGACATGTGTCGCACCTGGCTTTCGATCAGCGCCTGCATGCGCGGCAGCTCTTCTTTGGGCACTCGCACCAGACGCCCGGCAATCATGCTGATCGGCGTCAGCGGGTTGCGCAGTTCGTGGGCGACGAGGGTGAGGATGTTGCGCTGCTGCGCCAGCGTGTGTTCCGCCGAAGCTTGCAGGTTTTGCGCGCTGAGCGCGGCGATGACCAATTGCGCATTGGCCTCGCGCATCTCCAGGAACAGCCGCTGTTCTTCCTTCGAACGCTGGGGTTTTTCCGCGTCCGATTGCGCCAGCAGAATGGCCAGGACCAATTGCTGATTGGCCTCGACCAGTTGCTCGATCTGCTGCGCATCGACCAGGCGGTTGTTGGTGTCGCTCAGTTCTTTTTGCAGCGCCGCCAGCACTACGCGCGCTTCGGCAGTTTTCTGGCCAAGCACGAACAACTCACGAGCGGCGGTCGCCATCGCTTGTGCATTCGTGCCATTGGCCTCGGTCATTGGGTTGGTTTACGCCTCGTCGCTGCCGAGCCGCCGGGTCGGCCGGCCCCCGAGCAAGCCTTCCTGGTCCGGGAGCATTTCGCCGATCTGCAAGCCGTTATCGTCGATGCGGTACAGGCGCAATTCGTCGGAATGCGCGCTGGCGCGGACCTTGACCACGGCCATGATGCGCAGCAAACGGCTCTGCACTTCGATGTAGCGCTGGACGATGATCGCATCGGTCAGAAACGCCGTGCCGTAAGGGCTGAAACGCAGGTCGGTGTAGCGGTCTTCCAGTTCCGAAGTCATCAGCACGCTGACGCCGGCACCGGTCAGCGCCGTGACCATGCGCGACAGCGACTCGCGGAAGTCTTCGCGGAAGGTTGGCGCCAACGCCAGTTCGAAGCCCGATAACGAGTCGATGACCACGCGAGTGGCTTTCAATCGGCTGATTTCGCAAAGCAATAGCTGGACGATTTCGTCGATCGACAAGTCCGGCGCGCGGCTGTCGACCAGGCCGACCTGACCACTCTGAATGAGTTTGGTCAGCGTGGCGTTTTGCGAGTGATTGGGCCGTTGCTCGAACACCGCAATCACCCCGGTTTCGCCATTGCGCACGCCTTCGGCGAGGAAGGTTGCGGCGAGAATGCTCTTGCCCGAACCCGACGGCCCGGCCACCAGCAACGAATAACCACGAGGCAAGCCACCGCCGAGCATCTCGTCGAGCTGCGGAACGCCCATTTTCAGGCGTTTGATCGGGAATTCCAGTGGCGCTTCAATCGGGTTGAGCGGCGCGGGTGCGAAGACCTTGATCCCGGAGGTGGAAATACGAAATGTGTGCAGCCCCGGCAACGTCGGTTGGCCGCGCATCTTCATGATTTCCATTTTGCGCACCATCGAATTGCGCTCGACGCTCTGGCGCAACCAGATCAGGCCATCGGCCACAGTGAAAATCGGGTTGGTGTCGGTTTCGGTGAAGTATTCGCCAATCAGGAAAGTCGTTGCCTGCCAGGTAGTCATCAACATGCCCAGTTGCTGAATGAACTGCGGCAGGTTGTTGTTCGGGTTGTCTTCAGTCTGGCTGGCCAGCACCACGGAGCGGAACGAGTCGACAAACACCAGCGCCGGGGCGTGGGTTTCGACTTCGCTGACGATGCGCCGGAGTACCTGATCCAGATCGCCGGCCAAGGTATCGTCGGCGAGGTTGATGTAGCGGATCGACTGGTTGATCGCTTCGCTGTCGAAAAAATCGAATTGCTGCTGATAACGCAGCATCTTCAGCGGCGGCTCGCCGAGCACGGTAAAGAACAACGCCGGGCGTTCAGGCGTCGCCAGGGCAAACATCATTTGATGCGCCAGGGTGGTTTTACCGCAGCCAGGAGGGCCGGCGATCATGTTGAACGAAAATTCCGGTAATCCTCCGCCCAGCACCTCGTCCAGGCCTGGCACGCCGGTGGCCAGACGGTTGATAGTCACTTTGGTGCTCATGGCGAAGTTTCCTGCGAAGGGGTGTCGCTCAAAGAAGGTTCCCACACGCAACGAAGCAAACGTGCGGTGAGCGAGGGCCCGATCAGCGTGGTCAGTAGCTCATAAAACGTGGTCAGCAACACTTCACCGAAAAGCAGCGCATCGACCTCGTTTTGCTTGACGAGTACGGATTGGAGGGCAATCAGATCCCACCCGGTCTGCACGCTGTCGTAAATGCTGGCCAAACGCGGCTGATTGGAGGCGCACAGGTGAATACTGCGGCGGTACAACGCGACAACCCCTTGCTGGCCAATGATCGGCGTAAGGGCTGCGTTCATCTCCTGCAAGGTCGAAACAATCGCCTGGGCGATGCTTGCAGTGTCAGCGCTGGGGCCAACACGGTGCGCCAGAGAAGCTACGATCTGGCGGCTCTCTTCGCTTAGCGTGGGCATGGCTAACTGATATCTGATTGACAGGCGCCGATGGTACACCCAATGCGCGCGCGGGTCGTGATTTGCATCAATTCTGATTAATCATGCCAATTGATAAAAGTCGCTGTCTTAAACTGCGCCAGCCGCAGGTCGTTGAGTGAGTGAGGATGAACCGAGTTGGAAGGATGAAATATGGACGTTTTGTTAACTGAATGCCGGTCTCCAGTAAGTTTGCGAGCGCCGGACCCTGCGTTGTCCGTGGCGCTGACGGCGTTGATCGCTGATTTGCCGGCGATGTTTTTTATCTGACGACGTCTTCGGCGAACCGGGCGAGTCAGCGGTTGGCAGAGGCGGCAGGATTTGCGTTGATCCGCGTATTCAAGCGCGCGCGGCACACGGAGCGGCACGGGGTTCAGGATACATATCTGTATCGCCTGAAAGGGGCGTAGGTGCGGAGGTTGATCGCGGGCAAAAAAAAGCCCGCGGGAGGGCGGGCAAACCGTAGTTTCTTGAATGAGCGAGGGCAATGTATCCGATGGGGCGGGCAGGTGGGGTGAAGAAAAATTCATGTGGTTACCACTCGTTCCCGGTACTTGGCCAAGCAAAATGTGGGTAGTCCACATTCGCAGAATACTTTTTCAGAGCTTGCCTGTTGTGAGGTCGGCAGACAGTTGATGGTTATGAAACCTTCAATAGAGTCCAATCCTTGAATGTTCCGAATACGTGACATTCGGCTTCAAATGTCACGTATGCGTAACAACGCTTTGGGTCCAACAAAGTCATGGCAGCTGTTCTGAGCAAGCCATCAATGAAAAACCGGCGTTCGCCCCCGAGCTTCAAGATTCCTCAACGCCCGGTTGATCAGGATCTCGCTCAACATGGCCAACTTGCCGATCACCACGACCGTGTTGCGGTCCCGGCCTTCCATTTGCGTCATCAGCTCTCTCACCAAAGCTTTGACCAGCGCCAGATTCTGGCTGGCGTGATCGAGCATCGTGATCGCATCGGCGTCCGGCTGGACCTCGAAAATGCAGGTCATCGGGTCAACCAGTCGCGGGGTCTGCACGCGAGCGCTGGTCGGAGGTTGAGCGGCGGCGGAGGGCGCGCTCTGGTCGGCAGTGTCGGGATCTGCAGGCACGGTATTTTCAGTTGAATCTGGGCTGATCTTTTTCAAGGAAGAACTCCGGAAGTCAGGTTTCCTGCGCTTTTCGGCCTGCCGGTTGGCAGCAAAAAATCAGACTATCTGCTCTCAAGGGCGCTCGGTAGTTCATGGAGTTCGCCGCAGCTTGAAGGAAATTTCCTAGGACGTGTGTTCGCGGTTCATCGCACTGAAAAAATCCGGGCTCTAGCTCAGAAGCTCTCTATTCTCACAGGACCCATTCAGGCCCGGTGAGAGAAATGGATTTCACGGTTATCGATGTCGAAACAGCCAACCCCAACCTCGCGAGTATTTGTCAGGTAGGAATTGCGGTATTCAGAGGTGGGAAACTTCACCAGACCTGGAGCTCGCTGGTCAATCCAGGTGACTACTTTCATCCCATCAACACCTCCATCCATGGCATCGATGAAAGCATGGTGGCGTCAGCGCCATCGTGGGCGCAGGTTTATCCCCAGATATTGCCGTTCGTTACCCATCAAATCGTCGCAAGTCACATGCCCTTCGATCGAACTGCAACGCTGCGAGCCTGCCAGAGCGCAGGTTTGGCTCATTTCGACTGCGCTTGGCTGGACACCGCGAGAGTCGCGCGCCGCACTTGGAGCGAGTGTTCGCAATCAGGCTACGGGCTGAAAAACCTCGCGGCCAAATTGGGCATTTCATTTGAGCACCATGATGCTCTGGAGGACGCGCGTGCAGCCGGAGAAATTCTGGTCCATGCAATGACTCACACAGGTTCGACGGCGGCGGATTGGTGTTCGCTCGCTAACCAGCCACTGGCAAATGTTCTGTGCTCGTTCAACCAACTGGTCATCAATCCGAATGGGGAATTGGCCGGCAATGTCTTGGTGTTCACTGGGGCGCTGTCCATCCCGCGCAGAGAGGCGGCTGAACTGGCTGCTTCTGGGGGGTGTGAAATCGGGAGTGGAGTGACGAAGCACACCACTTTGCTGGTCGTCGGCGATCAGGATATTGGGCGATTGGCGGGGAAAGACCGGAGTTCGAAACATGTGAAGGCTGAGGAGCTGATTGCGAAGGGGCAGAACATTCGCATTTTGGGCGAGAGTGATTTTCAGGTGTTGTTGGGATTTGAATCTTTGGGGCGTTGAGCTGACCGTGATTGACCGGTGCATAGACCGTTAAAGCCTCACGCGCAGCACGGAGCGAAGTAGCCGTATCCAATTGGCGGTAAAAACTAAAAAGGACCCATCTGGGCCCTTTGTCAGGTGAAGCTTTTACTTCTTCAGCCAGCCTTCGACGACGTCGGCACCGTGCTCTGCTTTCCACTCTTTCAATGCTTTGTGATTACCACCCTTGGTTTCGATGACCTCACCGGTCTTCGGGTTTTTGTACACCTTGAGTCCGCGTGGTTTGCGCGTCTTGGCCGCAGGTGACGCAGATTGGCGGCGGGCCGTGGCCTTCGGCTCCAGCAGATTGATGATGTGATTCAGACTAAAACCGTACTGTTCGAGCAGCTTGCGCAGCTTGGTCTCGAACTCGATTTCCTTCTTCAGGCCGTCATTACCCTTCATCGCCTCCAATGCCTTGAGTTGCTCGGCAAGATGTTTTTCCAACTGACGAAATTCTGCGAGTTTGGACATCGTATTTCCTCTACTCAATTCAATGTGTTGTACGTAGTTATTGAGATAGGCGCAGATGCTTGCAAGTTCAGCGCTATTTTTTGGCGTGTCAGTTGGCTTTGGATAGGCGTCATTTGTGCTCTGGTCGCGTTGTCGGTGGGGGTGAAACGAATGCACAGACACGGCCCGAGCTGTTGTAGGGCAGGTGAAAGCCAACCTAGGTCGTGGCCAAGCATGTGCGGCAACGGCTCTGAAGCGTGAAGATATTGGACAAGAGCGGATTGCCAGAAACAAGAAAGCCCGCACTAGGCGGGCTTCTTGAGGTGTTTCGTAGACTGTCTGAGACAGGTCTAAACAGCTATTTGGTGGGCCGGGGTAATCTGAACTGATTATCTAAGTAATTGATTTAAAATGAAAAATATCGGTTAAAAGATTCTTTGGAATACCATTTGGAATACCAAGGCTTTGGGCTGGCGGTGCAGAGGAAAGGAGTGTGTTCGGCTCGTTCCATCACCTAAGGTTTCCTAGCCACCTTTCAGCCTGCCTGTGAAGTACACGCCATCTTCAGACTCCGTCGTTATCAGAAGCTCCAAGACTTGAGCTCGTTTCAGCTCGTGCTTTTTTGCCAGTGTATCGAGTAGCTCGATCGCGGTTTTCGATAGCATGACATTAACCTGTTTCTTGTCTGCTGTGCGTTCGTCGAACTGTTTACGGTTCCATCGTTTCTTGATCGTCTGGATGATGGCTTTCAGCTCATTGCGGCCGAGCTCTGCTTCATCAAAGTACATGAGCAGCTCTTTGTAATTGTTGATAGGGCTCTGGCTTTTAAATATGGATACATGGTGCTTCTCTAGCCACTCCCAAGCGCATTTGCAGCGTTTGAGGCCATCCTTTTTGTCTTCGAACCACTCGAAAGCTTTGTCCCCAGCCTTGTGTCTAAGCCAACGATTGTGAAGGCGCTCGATTTCGTCTGCTTTTTTTGCGATATCCACATCCCAGAGATCAAGGATGGCGATGAGATGATTCCTACCATTAAGTCGTACCAGTCCGCTAGGCAGTCCCTGGGTAGGTCTCAACTTAGTGAGGTCTTCAATCCTGCGAATTAGCCATCGATGCTGCCGCTCATCTCCCTCAATCCACTTGAGATAGTCATGCGGTACCAGGAGTCTGTCCTTTTGGGAGCCTATGTCTTTAAGGTTTTCGGTCTTGCGTCTCAGGAATCTTGCGATCACGTCCCGCATAGTCGAACCATTACATGTACTAGCGTCAAACCTAGCCCGCTTGTGTTGGTTCAGGTACAGCCATAGCCAGATGTCATGACGAGTGTTTTGCCGTGGTTCCTTGAGTAGCTGGCTCAGCTCGTCAAGCCCGCTATCGTCAACAATAAAAGTCTCATCCATAGTCACGCTCTATCAATTATAGAATATTAATATTATTAATTTGGTCTGGTTCTATTAGGATTCTATAAGCCTTCTATGTGCGTTCTACTTAGATTCTATTGAGGGTCAATCGCGATTATATGTTTATTCTATGGATATTCTAGAATGATTTTTATGATGGTGGCCAGTAAATATAGGCTCTGTAGCCATAAGTGGTTGGTTTTTTAGCGGTGCCTTCACCCTGTGAATCGATCATGACGTTCAGGGTGCCATGACAGTGACGTTTTTGTGGCGTTCCTGGAGTTGGTGATGCATATGGCGTTAAACGTCTCTTAGTAAAAACGGGGCTTTGTGAGTGCTGATATCGAGTGGCGGCGAGATTGTCAGCCACTTGTTGCTGATGCTTATAGGTTGCCCACGTTAATTTCGGCAAAGCGCGGATGCACAGCGAGTGCGGTTGTTTCGAACGACTGACCGAGACTGCTTCGAGTATTTGGTGTGTGGCAAAGGTGGTTGGCCGGAGTCGGGCGCGTGCAGAGGTGAGTAATGCTCTATACAAGGTCGAATTGATTCGTCGTCGGGCATCTTGGGTAAGATATTGGCGAAACTCCCTAGGCTTGCATCTCCGCTTGGCTGAGTGGCGTTGGTCGAATTTTAGGTTGATAAGGCTTCAACTGAGTGGCGCAGGCTATTCCGTTCTGATGGGATTCCCTGCGAAGCCTGAGCGGTCAACGTTAAGCAGTAGGCGTGGTGCGTATTTATTTACAGACCTTGCGAATCCTCTGAACGATACGAGAGGAGCCCGTTCATGAGGATCATCCGTCTGAAAGAAGTTATCGACTGCACCGGCCTGGGCCGGTCCACCATCTATAAGTACATCAGTGAAGGAGCTTTCCCAAAACCGGTCTCACTGGGTGATCGGTGCGTTGCCTGGGTTGAAAGTGAAGTTCACGACTGGATCCTGGCTAGGATTGAGGCGCGCGACTTGGCCGAGGGGGAGCCGTGTAGGCATCAGGGGTGAGCTTTGGATGCTCGTTCCAAGCAGTCTTAATACGCCATGGCTGGGGCTTCCCCCGGTCATGGCGCTTTATGCTGCGTACGCCGGTTGCCGTGGCGACACCTCAGACAATTCCCGCGGTAGGCTCCTAGCAAAAGTATCGGTATGCGGGGCAATATCGCTTTCCATTGCCCCGCTTCTCTGGGCAGTGCCTTGCTTGGTTAAGCTGGTTTTATTGATATAGCCATCTCCAATCAATACTACTTTCCAATAGTCTCAAGCAGGGAATTGTCTCAGCAGTAAAAAATTACTCAGTGAGTACTTGGTGTGTTCATCACCCAACCAGGTACTCAACAATGCACTCACTCAACCCTACCTGCTGCACCAGCTTTTCCCAGTCTCAAGCCTCGATCAGGATCGAGCGACTTGTTGAATATATTGAGCGTACTGACAGGCCCGCCTTCGAGGTCATTCAGTCTCCATCGGGAGACGAACAGGTACATAGGACCAAGCTCTCCAGATACTTCGACTCGATGCAGCAGATGCTTGATCTCTTCTATGATGATCAAGCCTACGCCTACAGCGAGCACCTGCGAGCCTTCTGGCAAGCGTGTCAGGACATTGGCTTGGAGCGTAGTCCTATAGGTCTGACCTGCCTGAATAAGCAAGGGACGGGATACCTGGATTTCCACCACGCCATGAACGTGCTGGTCGCTCGGATTCGTCAGATAATCCGAAGCAAGAAGTTCAAGCGTAAGGAGAATGACCGCCGCTATGAGGCCAGCCAGAAGCAGGCCATGCTTACTGAGTACGTGGGACGAGTACTGGATCGCTATTCCCGAACGGTTGTGGTGCGTGTGGACCTGCACTACCAAGCGATAGCACAAGCACGTCTGCGTATCGAACATGTGTTCGAGGACCTGGATTTGCTGGTCCGTGCAAGGGAGCGAAATCCGATCTTCAAGCACGAGACGGGCTATATCTGTTCAGTCGAGCAAGGAGAGGATAAGGGTTTCCACATCCATGCGGCCTTCTTCTTCAATGGTGCTGAGGTGCGTAGCGACTTTAATAAAGCTAGGGAGATTGGGGGGCTGTGGGAGCAGATCAGCCGTGGGCATGGGTACTGCTACCGCTGCAACGATGACAAGGACCGTTACGGCGATGAAGTAGGTGTCGGGACGATCCGGCGAGCTGACACTCAGGCGTGCGGCAAGGTTATCAAGGCCATGCACTACCTCACCAAGGACACTCAGCATTTACGTATCAAGCCGGCAGGGGCACGAATCCTTCGCACTGGTCGCGTTCGACGGGCAACTGCTTGAGTGCTATCGATCAGCATCATCGTTCTGGTTCTGATTTGCCGAGGCGGTTATCTGCTATCTGAATAAGACAGCGTAATCAGTCATCTCCAGATTCGTCGATTCTTTAACCGTCAGAACCCAATCAGCACGGGAGCGCTCCAAGCACCTAAATGGCTCTGCACATCAGACACAGGTGCGTTGGTGCTGGGTCAGTAAAATTGGGCGAGAGGGGCGGCCGCATTACCACTTCGTCTGACTGCTCAACAAAGATGGGTACCACACCGTGGGGCGCTTTCAATCAGCACGAGAGAATACATACCGCCGTCTTCGAGCTGCATGGGCCAGTGCAGCAAATGGTTTGCGATCAGTGCGAGACATGGCCACCTGCGAGTATTCGTCATCACGGTGTGATGGCGGCAATCAGCGTGTCGCCGCGTTGGATGGTCGCCAGCTTGGTCTCAGGATCCACCGCGCCGATCTCAAACCACCAGTTATCGCAAGAAGCGGCAATGTTTCCTTGCGGGCTGACGCGATTTGGGAGCGGAGATTAAACGTCGGCTCGGCCTTGCAGTGCCGCGTCGAGACCTTGAGATGGGTGTCGACGAAGTTCCGCGTGGAGGCTCCTCGCGGCATAACTCAATTAGGTAATCAAAATGATCACCACTATATAAATAAAATGCGACCGTGGACGGATTTTTAAGCATTCAATATACTTTGCTCGACTATTCGTATCAGGCTTCGCTAACTCGTATGACGATCATGAACCTGCTTGCTGAGCTCACTCAGCCACAGCGTGACCGCTTGGCCTTTATTGAACTGCGTGTGCGCTTCGTCGGGGAGATTCGGAGACAGGATCTAGTAGACCGGTTCGCCATCCAGTCCGCTGCGGCTACCCGAGATCTTGCGCTCTATAGAGAGCTGTCCCCGGGCAATATCGACTATGACTCAAAGGGCAAAACCTATGTCTTGGGCGATGATTTTCATCCGCTGTTCGACTACCCTGCCGAAAGAGTAATGTCGTGGCTGACACAGGCCTTCGGTGATGGTGAACCGCTGCAGCTCAAAACCTGGATCCCCAGTGAAATCCCGTCCCGCTTGACCAATCCCGATCTGGATGTGCTGTCGAACGTAACCCGTTCCATCCATCTGGGCTGCCCTTTGTCCATCGAATACCACTCCATCTCCAGGGGTAAATCGAAGCGAGAGATTGTGCCTTTCGCCTTGCTAGACACCGGCCTGCGCTGGCATGTACGGGCTTTTGACCGCAAATCCCAAGAGTTTCGTGACTTTGTGATCACCCGGATCAAGCGCCCGCGTTTGCTCAAGGGGGAGTCGTCCGCACCACATGAACTGAGCAATCAGGACATACAGTGGACGCGGATTGTCGAGTTGGAGCTGGTTCCGCACCCGGACCGGCCGCATCCGGAGATTACTGAGATGGATTACGGCATGCAGGGCGGCGCATTGCGAATGAGACTGCGCGCTGCAACGGCGGGCTATGTGCTGTGCAAATGGGGCGTGGACTGTACTCCGGATCATAGTCTGCGAGCGGCAGAGTACCGTCTTTGGTTAAGGGACTCATTGGCTATCTACGGCGTGAAAAACGCTACGCTGGCTCCGGGTTATTCGGAGCCTGGGCGCGCGGCTGGAGCAAAGAAATGATTACTTCCTATCACGCTAAGTATTATGCGCACGAACTGACAAGACGCCATGCTGCCGATGGTGTTGGCCGCCTCTCTCAGTCTCTGTTCGACGCGAGTGTCGATCTAAATCCCCACCAGATCGAGGCAGCATTGTTCGCTTTACGAAACCCCTTGCAGCAAGGGGTCTTGCTCGCTGACGAAGTGGGTCTGGGCAAAACTATCGAAGCCGCGCTGGTTGTATGTCAGCTATGGGCGGAGCGCAGTCGCAGACTGCTGATCATCGCACCGGCCAGCCTGCGCAAGCAGTGGGCGCAAGAGTTGTCAGAGAAGTTTGCCGTGCCGAGCACTGTGCTGGATGCCGTGGCACTCAAGAAACAGTCAGCCGGCAATGCACTTGAAACCTTGCAGCATCTCGTTGGTAAGTCAGTCCTCATTATGTCCTACCAGTTTGCTGCCCGGCTTGAGGCCGAGCTGCGTGCAATTCCCTGGCATGTGGTGGTTCTGGATGAAGCCCACAAGCTTCGTAATGCACATCGTCAGAGCAACCGCACCGGCCAGGCCCTGCGCCGGGCGCTGGAGGGCCGCAAGAAGTTGCTGCTTACAGCGACGCCGATGCAGAACTCACTTATGGAGTTGTACGGCCTGTCCACGCTCATCGATGAGCATCTGTTTGGTGATGAAAAAGCCTTTCGAAAGCAATACCTGAACAATCCCGCGGGATTGGAGGAGTTGCGAGGACGCCTTAAAGGTTTCACTCAACGCACTTTGCGAAAGGATGTGTTGGAGTACATCCAGTACACCGAACGCAAGGCTATAACCCAACCATTCAGCCCCACAGATGACGAGCAAGCGCTTTATGACCAGGTCTCAACCTTCCTGCTGCGCGAGCATTCTTTTGCCTTGCCCAAAAGTCAGCGCCATCTCACTGGTCTGATTCTGCGCAAACTGCTCGCCTCCAGTACTCCGGCCATTGTCGCCACGCTGATTACTGTCCGGGCTCGGCTGGAGCAGATGCTGGTAGACGAGGCCTCGGCAGAGCAGATCAACCTGCTGGAGCAATGGGTAGAAGAGGATGACCTCGAAACGGACTATCTGGAAGAAGAGCCCGGCTCGGATGACCTGCCGCCTTCAGAGCTGGTTGTTCAAAAACCGGAGCATAAAAAACAGTTTATCCAGACAGAGATAGATGAGCTGACCGGCATCATTGATCGCGCACATGGGCTGCGTAGTGATACCAAAGCTCAGTCCCTGCTCACTGCTTTGCAACTGGGCTTTACCAGCATGGCTGAGCTTGGGGCCTCGCGTAAGGCGATCATATTCACCGAATCAAAACGTACTCAGGAGTATCTGCATCAGTTTCTGTCTGCCAACGGTTATGACGGCAGGCTGGTGTTGTTCAGTGGCACGAATAATCATCCCGATTCCACTGTTATCTACCAGCAGTGGCTGGCTACACATAAAGGTACTGATCGGGTAACCGGCTCCCCCCAGGTGGACCGCCGTACCGCGCTGATCGACCACTTTCGCCAGGGTGATGGCAGTGGTGCAGAAATCATGATTGCCACAGAGGCTGCTGCTGAAGGTGTGAACCTGCAGTTCTGTGCTTTGCTGATTAACTACGATCTCCCGTGGAATCCTCAGCGAGTCGAGCAGCGCATAGGCCGTTGCCATCGCTATGGCCAAAAGTTTGATGTGGTGGTGATCAACTTCCTCAATACCCGCAATCAGGCAGACCAGCGCGTACTGGAATTGCTGACTGAAAAATTCAGCCTGTTTTCCGGTGTGTTCGGTGCAAGTGATGAAGTGCTGGGCAGCATCGAAGGTGGCCTGGATTTCGAGAAACGCATTCTGCAGATCTACAACACGTGTCGTCAGCCGGAACAGATTGAAGCCGCCTTCAATGCGCTGCAAATGGAGCTGGAAGAAGCGATCAATGACCGCATCAAAGACACGCAGTCCCAGCTACTGGAGAACTTTGATGAGGATGTTCACGACCGGCTCAAGTTACGACTGGATGAAGCCGAAGCCCGGCTCGACAGGGTTGGGCGCTGGTTCTGGGGCGTGACCCGCTATGCCTTGAACGACCGCGCGCAATTCGACGAGCAGTCCTACGCCTTCTCCCTGAACCGCCCGCCGAATAGTATTGCGACAGGCCGCTACCAACTCATTCGTGGCGCTGCGCAGCCGGACATGCTGGCGCACGCCTACCGTCTCAGCCACCCGCTAGGGGAATGGAGCATTGATGCCAGCCTGAGCGCTGCTACGCCCATCGCTACATTGACGCTGGACTACGGCAAACATGGTTTACGCGTTTCCGTAGTGGAGAATCTGTGCGGCAAATCCGGCTGGCTCATGCTGACGCGGCTACAAGTCACTGCCTTTGAAACCACAGAGGTGCTGTTGCTCTCTGGCCTTACGGACGATGGCCAAGTGTTGGATCAGGAAATTTGCGAAAAGCTGTTAAGCATCCCCGCGGCGGGTAAGCCTTCCTTGCTGCACGCAGCTGTGCCAGAAGCTCTAGCTGCCAACAATCAGCGCGCAGTCGAAGCTACCATTGTCCATATGCTGGAAGCCAACCAAAGTCTGTTCAACGAGGAGCGCGACAAGCTCGAACGGTGGGCCGACGACAAGCTGCTGGCCGCCGAGGAAGCCTTGAAAAACACCAAGGCGCGCATTGCACAGTTGAAGCGTGACGCCCGCAAGGCTGCCACCTTGCAGGAACAGGACGACATTCAGCGTGAACTGTCAGAGCTGGAGCGTAAGCAGCGCCGTCTGCGGCAGGAGATATTTGCTGTCGAAGACGAAATCATCGCCAAGCGCGATGAGCTGATAGCAGCACTCCAGACAAGATTAAATAGTAAGTCAAGTCATGAAGTTCTTTTTGCATTTCACTGGCAAATGTCATCTAGTATTTGAGAGGGGTTCCCGTAATGGCGGATTTTTTTGCTAAAGCAATAAGTAAGGATGAAACTTCCGATGCTATCGTGGTTTCATTTGGACGTCAGTGGTTAAAAAAAATAAAGGAAAAAGAAGTTTCGTTGGTGCTTAGGAGGAGAGCTCCGGTTAAAATTGAGCCGCGCTTGATGTACATGCATTTCAATTATCCATACGGTGCTATATGTGCACGAGCAAAAATAGATTCTTTAGAAAAAATATCGTTAAATACGGCTCTAGAAAATGCAGAGCAATTATCTTTGACCAAAGAAGAAATATCCCAATATTTTGGGGCTCTTGATGATATGTACTGCTATAAGGTTTCTGATATTGTCTTTTCTGAGAAGCCAATAACTTCTAGTGATTTTAACTTGCGACTTAAATACCATCCCCCGCAAAGTTTTATAGTCCTTTCCATTAAGGCGACGATGATTTTAAATGAAATGTGGGCGGGTGTAGACGCCAAAGCCGACCTTTAGAGAGATTGATGTATATATGCGATATTTCATAGCGTTTTCTGAAAAGATAAAAGAAATTTTTCAAATTAACAAGCCGGAGCTCGACTTCGGAGTTTACCGTATCCTCAATGCCCGGGCAGGGGAGATCAAAAACTACCTGGAGCACCGGCTATTAGAAAAAATGCAGTCGGCTCTAGCGTTAGATGCGGCTGCCAGCGTCCAACAGTTACAAACAGACCTGCAAGAGGCCGAGAAAAATGCCAGAGCGCTCGGCGTAAGCCCAGATGGCGTGCCTAAAGTGCAAGAGTTACGGGCCAAACTGGTAGAAGCTACAGCCGGTAACTCCGAGCAGGAAAATGCGGTATTTTCACATTTACTGACATTCTTCTCCCGCTATTACGATAGTGGCGATTTCATCAGTCAGCGCCGCTACAAGGGCGATACCTACGCTATCCCCTACGCGGGCGAGGAGGTAATGCTGCACTGGGCCAACAAGGATCAGTATTACACTAAGAGCGGCGAGAATTTCAGCAATTACAGCTTTAAGCTGGAGGACGGTCGTACAGTCCATATCCGCCTCTCCACTGCCGACACCGCTAAGGATAACCGCAAGGACAACGACAAGGAGCGCCGCTTTGCGTTGTCCCAACCGAAGACCGTTAACCGTGTGGACGAGAACGGCGAGGAGTACGAAGAGGACATCCTGCCGGTGAGTGAAGTGGACGGCACAGACGGTACGAAGGAACTCATCGTCCGCTTCGAATACACCGCACAGCCGAAAGGCACCAAGCAGGAGACGCTGGTCACGAAGGCGGTTGAGGCCGTGCTGGCAGACGCCGCCGTCAAAGGACGGTGGCTGGCGCTTGGTAACCGTGCACCGACAGAGAAGAGCCCGCAGCGCACGCTGCTGGAAAAACACCTGACGGATTACACAACCAAAAACACGGCAGACTACTTTATCCACAAGGACCTGGGCGGGTTCCTGCGTCGTGAGCTGGACTTCTACATCAAGAACGAAGTTATGCATCTGGACGATGTGCAGAACGCTGGCGTGTTCGCGGATATCGAGAAGAACCTGCGCATGATCCAATGTCTACGTGCCATCGCGCTAGAGCTGATCGCCTTCCTCGCGCAGTTGGAGGACTTTCAGAAGAAGCTGTGGCTGAAGAAGAAGTTCGTGGTCTCCAGTCACTACTGCATCACGATGGATCGGGTACCTGAAGCTTTATATACCGACATTGTTGCCAATAAACTGCAGTGGGCGCAGTGGAAAACGCTGGGTGTGTGGTCGGGCGATACGCCGGGGACGGTGGAGGACTTGAAAGCCGCGCCGTATCGGATGGTGGATACCAGTCTGTTCGATGTTGAGGTCGTGCATAAGCTGGTGGCGAGCATCGAGGACATTGATACAAGCGTGAATGGCTTGCTCATTAATGGCGACAATTTTCAGGGACTTTCTTTGTTGCAGGAGAAGTATCGTGACCGTGTGAATTGTATTTACATTGATCCGCCGTATAACACGGATGCTTCCGCCATTATTTACAAGAATGGATACAAAGACTCCTCCTGGCTTTCTTTGATTCAGACTAGGCTTGATCCAGCAAAACGTCTTATGCAAGAAGATGCGCTGATTAGCGTCGCCATTGATGACCAAGAAGCGTCTCCGCTAGTTCAAATTCTTAACTCGACATTTGAGAAGCAAATTGGTGTTGCTGTTGTTAAGTCAAACCCTCAAAGTCGAAAGACGAAGGGTAAATTTTCCCCTGTTCATGAATATGCGTTCTTTTATGGGAAAAGTGGTAAGTCTCTGCCGTATACAATTGGATATAGCGCAAGTAAGGCTGCTCGATACCCGTTGGAAGACGAACAAGGACGATACTCATGGATGAATTTTATTCGTGCCGGAAGCAATGATAGGCGTATTGATCGCCCTAAACTTTATTATCCAATCGCTGTTAATAAACAAAATGAAATAAGAATTTTGGGTATGGAGTGGAGTGACGAGGCGCAAGAATATCTATTGCTTGAGTCGCCATTAGAGGACGAGGTCCTAGTTTACCCAAATAAAAATATAGACGGCCGGATTGTCGAAAAAAACTGGCAAAGAGGACATAAGCGAGTATCCGGAGAGTACGCGGAGCACAGGGTTCGTCGAGGGAGTAATGGTGAAATTTCTGTTGACTTTAAGACGCGGATGGATGATGAGGCACCGCCAGTCACCTGGTGGGATAAGGGCGAATACGCTTCTGCTAACTATGGTACTTCTGAATTAAAGGATTTCTTTGGCGAAAAGCCATTTGACTTCCCGAAAGCAAAGAAGCTTGTCGAGGACGCTATTCGCTCATGTGGTGCAGCAGAACCTGAAAGTATCACGTTGGACTTCTTTGCAGGTTCAGGTACCACTGGGGAAGCCGTACTTCGAATTGGGCGAGAAACAAAAGCAGCGCATCGCTTTATTCTTGTTGAGCAAGGAAGCTATTTTGATACGGTCGTCAAACCGCGAATGCTGAAGGTTGTGTATTCCGCCGATTGGAAAGACGGCAAGCCGACTGCGCCTGATACCGGGGTTTCTCACTGCTTCAAGGTTATCAAACTCGAAAGCTACGAAGACACGCTGAACAACCTGCAACTGCGCCGGGGCGCCAAGCAGGGCGAAACGCTGTCCCTGTTGAATCAGCAGGCCCAGGACGACTATTTGCTGAACTATATGCTGGATGTGGAGAGCCGCGACTCATTGCTTTCCGTGCAGGATTTCAACAAGCCCTTCGACTACACCCTGAACGTGGCGGTCGATTCGGCGGGCGCGTTTGAGCCGAGCAAGATCGATTTGGTCGAAACCTTCAACTATCTGATCGGGCTGCGAGTCAGGCATATCGATGCGCAACCAGCGCGTGGATTTGTCACCGTCACTGGCACGCTGCCCAGCGGCGAGAGCTGCCTGGTGCTGTGGCGTGACTGCGAGATGCTGAATTACGAAGGCGTGAGCAAACTCTGCGACCGGCTTGCCATTAACCCGGCAGATAACGAGTTCGATGTTGTCTACATCAACGGCGACCACAACATCCCGACCGTATTGATGCAGAATGTCGAGGAAGGCGGCGCTATTCGCAGGCTCAAGCTGCTCCAGATAGAACCGGAGTTTCTGCAGCGCATGTTCTCGGTGGAGGACATCTGATGGCGCGTCCCCGTAAGACCATGGCCACTGCAAGCGCAAGAAATGGCGGTAAAAAGCGCAGCTTTCACCAGGAGCTGGTACTCAATCGCTGGATGATGGGGTTCTTCAAGGGCGGTAACCTCGGTGCTTTAAAGTTGCGACTGATCGATGACCGACATGAAGGTATCGATGAGGACGGCCAAACTAAATTCTTCCACGAGCTGACTCGCAATCTGTTCGAGGTAGATCGAGTATCGGAAGCTGACTTGCGGCGATATGACCTGAGCATTGTTGGTCACTGGCAAGCCATTACCGCTCAGCGTAATAAGCTGGAAGGCCATGAATTGCAGATGAAGTACTTTCAGTATCTGTCGCTGCTGTTCACCGAGATCTATCTGGACTGGTATTTCAACAAACGTCAAGCCCTGCTGGATGGCCTGAATGAGGAGATGCTGCGCTACCGTGCGGAGTCGGGTGCGGAACAATTCAAAGCATTCGAGGCGGACGATCTAAACAAGATCGCCTTCTGGAACGCTACAGGTAGTGGTAAGACGCTGCTGCTGCACGTCAACATCAGGCAATACCTGCACTATTTTCAGGCTGGCCAGCGTGAGCACTATCCGAGCAAGATCATTCTGCTTACGCCCAATGAGGGCTTGTCACGTCAGCATCTGGAAGAGCTGCACCTGTCAGGCTTCGGTTTTGCGCAGTTCTTCAATAAGGCGCAGAGCCCTGCACGTGGAACCATTGAGATCATCGACATCAACAAGCTTGGTGACGAGATGGGGGATAAGGTTGTTGCTGTGGATGCATTCGAAGGCAACAACCTGGTACTGGTGGACGAAGGCCATTCCGGGACAGGTAAGGCAGGTGGCGCTTGGATGAGCCGGCGCGATGCGCTGGTGCGCGGAGGCTTTGCCTTCGAGTACTCGGCTACTTTCGGGCAGGCTGTAGCCAAAGGAATGACCGTGGCTGCGGCGGAAGAAGACGTCCAGAAAAAGAAATCCAAGATGCTGTTCGAGACAACCAGCTTGAAGAAGTTGGACGACAGCCAGTTGGCGCAGATTGCTCTGAGCGGCGAGGAAAAACGCCAGGCACGTATCTCTGCCACCCGTGAAATCTATGCCAAGTGCATCCTGTTTGATTACTCCTACAAGTTCTTCTACGAAGACGGCTACGGCAAGGAGTCGTTGATTCTGAATATGAGCGGCGAGGCCTACGAGCAGGCGGACTACGCCCAAAAATACTTCACTGCCTGCCTGTTAGCGTTCTATCAGCAGCTCTGGCTGTGGAATACACACCGCGACAAGCTGACCGATTTCAACATCGAAAAGCCGCTGTGGGTGTTCGTGGGCAACAGGGTATCCGGTGAGGAGTCGGACATTCTGGAGGTAGTGAATTTTCTTGCCTACTTCCTGAACAACGATGCGCAGATCAAGACCTGGTTGGCCGATCTGATTGCTGACCGGGCGCAAATTCTTGATGCGAAGGGCAACAATATCTTCAAGGGGCGTTTTACTCCGCTCATGAGCTTCGTTGGAAAGCCAGAAGATTTGTATGCCGAAATTTTGCAGCGAGTGTTCAATGCGCAGGCCAAGCAGCGGCTGAAGCTGGTCAATATCAAGAGCAGCAAAGGTGAGCTGGCCTTGCGGGTGGGTGATGCTGAACCTTTCGGCCTTATCAATATCGGTGACGATGCGGGTTTTTTTGGCCTAGCAGAGAATGTCGATGATTTCGATACTGAACGCGACGATTTCGGCGGCGCACTCTTTGGCACTCTGAACAACAAGGACAGTCAGCTCAACATGCTGATTGGCTCGCGTAAGTTCACAGAAGGCTGGAGCAGTTGGCGTGTCTCCACCATGGGCCTGCTCAATATGGGGCAGGGGGAAGGCTCGCAGATCATTCAGTTGTTCGGGCGCGGCGTGCGCCTTAAGGGCATGGGCTTTTCGCTCAAGCGGAGCTTGCCAAACGAGCGGCCAAAAGGTGTGCATTTGGACAAGCTTGAAACGCTGAATATTTTCGGAGTGCGCGCCAGCTATATGGCTACCTTCAAAGATTATCTGCGCGAAGAAGGTATTACCCCCAGTGACGAAATCCTGCACCTGGAGTTCGAAACCAGGCCGAACCTGCCCGCTTGTACGCTCAAGACGCTGACATTGAAGGATGGCTACAAGGACAACCAAAAGTTGGGATTCAAGCGTACTCACTTCCCTCTGCTGTACGAGATTCCCGAAGCGTTTAAGGACAAGATCAAAGATCCGCATGTGGTACTTGATCTATATCCACGAGTTGAAGCGCTGTCCACGCAGGATAAAGCTGTGGTGGCCACCGCTGAAGCACGCCATAAGGGCAAGATAAACGCGTCGCTATTCACGCTCTTCGACTGGGATCGCATCTATCTAGCCTTACAGGATTACAAGCTGCAACGCAGTTGGAGCAATCTGCGGCTGGATCGACATAAACTGATCGATTTCTGCGCGAGCTCATCTGACTGGTACACGCTATACATTCCTGCGGCGGAGTTGTCGGTGGCGGGATTCAATGACATTCGTAAGCAGGAGGACATCCTGATTCGTCTGCTTACGGATTACACTGATCGCTTTTACAAGGCGCTGAAAACCGGTTATGAGGGGCAGTTTTACGATGTGATCCGTATGGATGAAGACCACGGATCAATGCTGAAACTCTACCAGTTCGAGATCGAGAACACGGATGACGGTCTGGAATACCAGGAAAGGCTGGAAGTGCTGAAAAAGCTGGTTGCTGACGGCAAGATTGGTGAGGCCAGCAAGTGGAATGCCCCGCACATGGTTGCTATTAGTTTTGATCGCCATCTGTACTATCCGCTGTTATCACTGGAGGATAAAGACGCGGTACCGTTGAAGATGCGCCCTCTGGCTTTTGATGCGCCAAGCGAATGGGATTTTGTTCGGGATCTGGAGGAGTTTTACAGTTCGCCCAAGGGCCAAGCTGCCATCGGAGCACGCAGTCTTTATTTGCTGCGCAATGCTGATAGTGAAGCGAAGGGGCTGGGCTTTGCGCTGGCTGGCAACTTCTATCCGGACTTCTTACTTTGGCTGGTGGACGATGACACGGGCAAGCAATGGCTGAGCTTTGTAGATCCTAAAGGCCTACGTAACCTTGACCTGTCGCATCCAAAGCTTGGACTTTACAAGGAAGTGAAGAAGCTTGAGGCGACCCTGGCGGCCCAGGCTAAACCGGGTGAACCTCCCTTGGTCTTGAATGCTTTTGTTCTGTCTCCAACGAAGTTCTCTGATCTGCTTAATGTCGCTGACCCAACGAAGAAGGCTGAACTGGAGGATCGCCACGTGTTGTTCATGGAAGACGGGCGTGACAGCTATTTGAGTAGCATGTTTGCACGAATTGTCTGAAATGACCGATAGCTCACTGGCTTTCAGGAATTACAGCCAGTGAGCAGGGGGCTCAATCGCATAGTTTTTTGCAACCGTGTTCAGCGTGGCGATGATCTCGGCATGCCGTGCCAGGTCGGCAGACTGCCAGTTAGCACGGCGTTCCAGTAGACCCTTCAGCTCGCTCAAATTGTACATGCCAAGGCGGTGGAAATTACCCCAGCTCGGAATGCCGAACAGGTTATAGATAACTACAGTGGCATCACGCTCACTGGCGAGGCGCTTCTCGCCTGTTAGCTTCTCGGCGGCTTCTTCAGCTTCGTCGCGGTCGTCGTAGGTGTTGAGTAGTTTCATCGTCGTACAAAATGGTTTGCGGGTGTGTATGTTACCAAAGCCAGAGCGTCAAGCATTCTATCGTTACCGATTTTAGGTTTACCCTGACACGAGACGTAGTTCAAAGTTTTTGCTCCGTGATTGTAAGCTGCGGTTATAGATGAACGGCCTTGTGGAGGATTAGGTAGTGAGGTGGTGAAAAAAGAAGAAGGCTATTCCCGGCGTGAGCAGCCATTCGGCCGCCCACGCTGGTTTATGTCGTCCATTGGGATGGTTGATCTGTGCGGCTTTGTAGCCACCAGTAAATCCAGCATGCCACCACCACCGCAATCAGCAGCGGCGGAAAGCGCACCATGAGGATCAACAGCAGTAGCGCTATCATGCAGCCGGCTAGGATGCTGGCGAAAATGAACACCGCAACGAGATCCGTAGCAGTTGCTTCAAACTCACTTCCTTATAGGTACCCCCGCTCAGCCCACGATACACAGCCCTCATCCCCCACGACAACATGATCCAATATCCGGGTGCCGATCATATTGAGGGCGTTCTTGAGAGTTCTGCTCAGCGTGTGATCGGCTTGGCTAGGCTCCGGCGACCCGGAGGGATGGTCATGTACCTTATGTACCAGGATCACGGCCGCAGCGTTGTGTTCCAGGGCAATCTTGACCACTTCCCGTGGGTACACGCTGGCCCCGTCCAGGGCGCCTCTGAATAACTCTCGGAAACCTATCACCCGGTGCTGGGTATCGAGCAGCAGCAATGCGAAGACTTCATGCTCGTGATACTGCATCAGTGTTTGCAGATGGCTGAATGCCTGCTGAGGGTCAGTCAGAGCCCGGCCTTTCGACAAACGACTCATCGCCAGTTGTTGCGCCATCTGCAGGATGTCAGCTTCGGTGACGGGTGATTCCATGATGTAGGTGCCAATCGTTTCACTGGCTATGAGCTTGTGATATTTCATGACGGTCTTCCTGTACGAATGCGTAAGAACGGAGGGGAATTGAGGCGGGCGGTTACTGGAAGCTGGGTCTAGCGTGCCGGCTGGCTTGGGATTCCAGTTTTTGGGCCAGTGACGTTTTTGCAGGCGTTGCCGGTTGGAGTTCTCCGTGGCTATGTATGGTCTCAGTGGCGGGAAGGAACTCTTCGACAATGACGCCGGTGTCTTCCTCACTGTCTTCAAACGCGCCGTTGTTGAAGCCCTGCCGCGCGGCGTTATCCAGGGCGGTTTGGTCAAAGCCAGCGGCCTGCCGTGTTACATCTAGGCGCTTGGCTTCCTGTAAGGCGTCTTCTAGGCTCAGACCACTGCGTACCGTGATGTCTACGTAAAAAATCGGTGTGCCATGGCTCTGCCGGGTGGATTTTCCGCGCAGGCGCAACTCCAATGGCAGGCAGGCCAGACGGTTGCCTGAGATGGCTCGGAAGTACTGCAAACGTGCCGCGAGGGTCCGGATGCTGTTGAACCCGTTGGAACGGAAGACAAAGCTGCCCAGCGGGTCATCCTCGCCAATCACCACGTTCAACCGACCATAGGGCTTGCAGGCATTACCCTGAGCCAGTGAACAGCCATCGGGTGAAGGGCAAGGCAATGTCTTGATACCGTCTTCACACTGTCGCTTGCAGGTCTCTCCATTGCCGACGCACAGCGGCCTGCCGGTGGTGCGGTTGAACAGGCTGTAGTCGGCACGAAAATTTAGATCGGGCTCGTTGAATAGCAAACGGACCGGAATGCTGCGCAATTTGCCGTCCTGGCCATTACGCAGTTCCTCATTGAGCGGGTGCAGCAGCCAGCCATCGCGGTTTTGTACCTGCGAGGTGATGGTGAATTGATCGTTTTTTTCCGGCAGGCGTTTGCCGTTTTTCTCGACGACCTTGCCGATGGAAATACGCCCGAGCATCGGTGGGGTTATGGCTAAACCTTTGAGCATGGCGGTTCTCCTTGATCTGAAAATAAAAAAGCCACCGGGACGAGAGGAGTCCGGGTGGCTTGGGGGGAGGGGGATGATTCAGCCGATTAGAAATCGGCGACTGCCTTCGCGGGTCTTGCTGTAGCGGGCCTGCAGGTAAGGTTTGTCCTTGAGCATCCGTTCGACATCCAGCCCGGTGCTGTCCTTGGACTTCTTCCAGCTGATGTAGCCCTCGGCAAACTCAGCGCGGCTGGCTGCGCCCATGGCCTGTTGCAGGACTTGCTTGAGCTGCGCCTCGCGCGTCTCTTGCTGAGCAATGCTCTGGCGAACAGCCTTGAGCTCCAGATAGGTGGCGGCCAGCTCCGTGTGCTGGCTGAGGTCCAGGGTCTGACCGTTGTGCTCGGGGTAGAGGCAGCGCAACGCGGCTTCCGCTGAGTCCGTACCATCGGCCGGTGGCGGGGTATCACTGACCACGTAATCCCAGAACAGCCGCTCAAGGTCGACCAGCCGAGCAATCATCGATTCGTCCCGTTCGATGCGATGGATCTCTAGGTGCTGGCCGCCCAGCAGTACCGCCACAACCGCCGCCTGCTTACCGGTCACGGCCAACTGGTGCATCACTTGCAACTGCACGTACTCGGGCACGCCCTCTTTCCAGAGGCGGGCACCGTTTATGCCGGCAGTTTTGCATTCAAGGATCTGTACATCGTTGACGCCGATGACCTCACGGTCGATGTTGGCCAGCATCCAAGGCAGTTTAGGATCCGGATGCTGCAACACGGCATTGACCCGCCGTACCCGATTGCCGGTGCGCTGGCTGTAATGCGCCGCGACAATTGGCTCGAGGATGTTGCCCCAGTAAGCAGGGCTTTCCTCGTCATGTGGATCGAGCTTGGGCAGTGACGTATCACGGCCGGTTTTCTCCAGCCATAGCTCCAACTGGGATTTGTAAGGGTTAAGGCCTATGGCAGCGGCGGCATCCGAGCTGCCGATGCCTTGTTTACGCACAGCCAGCCAGTCTTCTCGGGGAAGTTGTTTGGTCCCCACCAGGCGCAAGGCAGGGCGGGGTTTACTGCAGGATTGGTGCAGCGTTTGCGTTTCCATGATGTTTTCCTATGTGGCATAAAAAACGCCCGGCCAGCAGGAGCTGACCAGGCGTTTTAATAGTTGAGGGGGGAGTGGGGCTAGGCGGCGAGTTGCAGCGCTGCGTTCAGTGCGCGCTCTTTGAGGCTTGCACCGGCTCCGAACCACGCAGAGTCCATTCGGTATTCGGTACTCCTGGCGCGTCGCTCGTGATCGACATACTCCGTCACGGCGTTGAGCAAGCCCCAAGCAGTTCCTTGGGCTGATTCAAGCGTCGCTCCACGACCTTGGCCTTCGTACAGCCCTTGGACTTTGCGCAGTGCTCGCTCATTCGGAAGTATTTCCGGCAGCTTGCTGTTGGGGGCCACATCACACAGCACATTCATGAAGAAGCCCATCGCCTCATGCCACTGCACCTTGCGCTCCGCCAGTGCGCGCATGCGGTACATAAATTCATCCCATTGCGAGACGGCGATGCCCAGTTGTTTCTTCACGGCCTGCGGATCAAAGCGCGTGTTGTGCGGCACCTTGATTGCGCGGGTAGCGCCGTTCAGGGAGATGGTCAGGGTGTTGTTGCAAACTACACGCACGGTGGTCGGGGTCGCGGTGGTGGCCAGCGTGCCATCACAGGAGGTGGCTAACAGAAGATAGCCATTCACCTGATCGTTCCCCTTCAGCACGGTTGTCTGCTCGGTCCTGGCCAGAGCCCAGAACTTACGGCCACCTTTGAGTATCCCAGCTGTTTCCAACTCATAGCCGGAGACTTCAGTCAGATCTCTGTAGAACTCCAGCACCTCACGAGGCTGCACGACCTGATAGCGGTTGGAAACCACCGACAAGGGGGCCTTGGTGTCAGAGCGGTAGAGAACCTTTTGTTCCGGAAAGGAGTGAATCGTGCCTAGGTTGCCGACAGTGTCGGCCTTGAAGTGAACTGGACTTTCCTGAATCTGCCAGTTCATGCCGGCTTCGCGCTGCCAAACTTCCAGCGGTTGTTTTTGCGTCAGGCGGTTACCCAAACCATGCCAAGGGGTAGCGCCAACGTATGCCATTTGTTCGACGAGATGAGCCATGGGAGTAATTCCTTTGGGGGCGTGCCGGCATAAATGCTGCGCACGCGCAGCATTTACCGAAGAATGTTGTAAAAGGATTAGGCTGGTAGGTTGAAGCGATGATTGCAGGCGAGACAAAGGTTGTTGGCGAACACGTGGCGATCGAGTTTTTCGCCAAGCTGAGCACCGAGGGCGCAGCCGCCTGCACCTCCAGCGAGCCCGCCGAGGATGGCACCAGAAACTGTGCCGAGGGTGGTGCCAAGAGGGCCGGCAATAGCGCCGACAGAGGCGCCCATCTGGCCTGCTGCCAGAGCGGCGCTCGCACCACGAGCGGCTCCGCCGACGGTTCCAACAGCTGCGCCAATCTTCATGGCTGTTTGTAAAGATGCGATCTTGGGGGAGTTACACAGAGGACAATGCAATGACATGGGTCTGAGCTCCATGGGGTAGATGTCATGGCAGTGATGTAGGACTGAATTTTTTTTGAGTCGAATCGTAATCGGCCTCCATGACGATTAAGTGCAGCAATCGGCCGATTCTGTTGAAAAGTCGGTTTGCCCAAAATGCTCGAATATTGATGGGTGAAAACATCTCTTTCGCACGCTACAACGTGAAATCCGAGTCCGGAAGCCTCTGCTCAAAGCTAGGGTCTCAATTTCAGGCACGTACTTTTCTGCCGTGAAAACCAAGTCGGATTTATTCAATAGAATCGGCCAGAAGTAGTCATGGAATGACTACAAATTTGAGCGCGATTCAAGGCAGGTACAGCAGACCTTAGTCGGCAGCACCAACTGGAGCTACCGTCTCACGAGCCCTGGGAGATGCAAGGTTGAGGTGGGAGGCTTAATGCCACCGCTGTAGGATGTCCCAGCTGAGGACTTATCGGGAATTGTGAAGGGAATGGCCAAGCCACATGCATCACTGTATACGAGATTCAAGCGCTGGTTCCGCAGGCCTAGTAACTCTGCAGGTAACGTCTATTACGCACGGCTAACCACTCCACAGGGTCTTTTTTACAAAATTGGCTTCACGACCAAGGCTAGCCTGGTCGATCGCATGGCGTATGGTGGTCACGGCGATGAAAAACTTATCGATAAAGTGTTTTTCTTCACGCAGCTCGAGGATGCATGGGATGTTGAGCAAACACTGCTGGACCACCTCAGTAAGCATCGCGCTTTTGGAAAGTACAGCAATAACCCGTCCCAGCCTCTAGGCGGAAGGGGGCAGTCTGAGCTCTTCGCGTCCGACATTCTCGGGCTCGATGCTGCTCTTTATGCTCCTCAGGAAGTGACGACACTTGAGGCATGCGAGTACGACTCAGATCAAGCGGCGGACGGATGTTTGGGAATATTCATCGGAATAGTGCTGGCCCCATTTACGCTGGGGTTTTCACTGTTCTTTATCTTTGGCGGGCTCATGGAGTTCATTGCAGCTACTAAAAAACGAACGGTAGCTGAGAAGAAGGAAATTGTGCGCAGACCCCGGCCTAAGCATCCTGAGGAAATCCAAGTCCTTATTGATTCGCTGAGTGAGTTGAATATTCCAGCTAGCGCACAGGAGAAAACAGAAGCTTGATCCGCTTCCATGCTGCATCGCGGCCTTCGAGAGTGACCGATATTGGCCGATTCTGTTGAAAAAGTAATTACTTCCAGACTGCCCGCATGCTGACGGCTGAAAACGCCTTTTTAGCGCGCAGTTACGCGAAATCTGAGCCGGAGTACTCTGCTCAAAGTAAAAATTTCAATTTCAAGTGCGTACTTTTCTGCCGTGGAGACTATGGCCGACTGTTTTCAACAGAATCGGCCGATTGCTGCCTGTCAGGAAGGGCAGCAAATGGCCAGAAGCAGCAGTTCGCGACGAGCAGCTCTGGTAACCCATAACTACAACAACCCTAACGCTGCGCGCCGAGTGACCCAGGCACCTCCCAGAGCCGATTCCGCCGGTAGGATACAGGTTGGCCCCTATCAACCGTGGCGGACGAGTCGAAGAGTGCGAGCGACTGATTCGGACCGAGAAAATACCGGTCCAACACCGGCACCGCTGAGCAACTGCCCTACTAACGGAACGAGCTCGAACAGATCAGGAGAACAACTCGATGGACCACACACTTTTCGAGCGCTACTCACCTGCCATCTGCAGGCTCGGCACGGCGGGCGTCAACAGTCCCGAGCTCGTGATTGAAAACACAGGCAGAGACATCCTCAGGTACATCCCTTTCGAACAGGTCAACGCTGATGCCAAGTTGGTCATCGTGGGCATCACCCCAGGCCCTAACCAGCTGCGATTGGCGTACGGCGAAGTTCAACGACTAATGGCCGTTGGCATCCCGACTGCAACGCTGCTTCATGATGTGAAAAAACTTGGTGCATTCGGTGGCAGCGCCATGCGCCCAAACTTGCTGCGCTATCTGCGGCACTTCAAGTTCGACAAGATCCTGCGCATTCCAGATGTAGAGTCCCTGTGGGACGAAAACGCCGGCTTGTTCCACGGAACCTCGGTCATACCTCACGCGGCCTTTACAACAACGCCTGAGGGCGGCGAATCCATGTTTGCGGGCTCATTTGCCTACCTGATGGCTTCCCCTTTATTTCGAGGGTGCTTCATGGACTGCTTCGTCTCCACACTCCGCGAAATTAACCCAGACGCCCTGTATATCGGCCTGGGCGATTGTCCCGAAGACGCCTTGCAATGGTGCGTCGATAACGGGTATCTGCACGCCCGGCAGTTTCTGGGTTCTTTTTGCCATCCTTCAACCAGTGGCGGCAGCGCACCGAGTGTGTATATCAGAGATAAAACACTCAGTGACCTGAAGCCAACAGACCCTGTACGTCACAGAGTTGCGAAACTCGATCGGGCCTATGCGCGAATGGCTTACGCAACTGCGTTGCTTCTGGGCGACGCTGCGCCAATGTCGGAACCGCCATGCGCCGTCCCTATACCGGACAGTATCCAAGCTGCCCTTGCCCCACCGCCTCCGGCCAAGCCAGCCCGCAAGACCGTAGCTGTCCTATGCGATGAATTCACCAAAAAGGTGATCAAGCAGATTGAACAGAGCGGATATGTGCTCGTCAGGGAGAGCAAATACCTCGCAGAGTTTTGCGCTGCCGGCCAGACGGTTTATTTATTGAAAGCAAGGACCCGCATCAACAACATCTGTCTGATGGTTCACCCCAATATCATCAGGGGGCACTTGGTAGTTCTGCTGGCGGAAATCGCCGTCAGCACAGGCCATCGACACCACTCAAGCATGTCGAAGTTTCCATCGAAATTGCATAATGGCAAGCAACCCATCACTTATGGCTGGCTTGTGAGCATTGGCGGCCTGGCAGACGTCAGTGCTGTGGTGGAAGGCCTGCTTGAAATTAAACCGGCTACAAGCTGAATTGTCGTTGTCCAAATGAGCCGAAGTTTGCGCTCGGCAGACCCTCAATCTGTTATGGAAGAACACAATGAGCGAACACATCTGCGCGCGTTTCCCTACCCCGAATTTCGACCGACTGCTGGAAATCTTGCGACTCAAAGGCGCGAAGGTATTCAAGACCGGTTCCAGTTCAACTATCTTCGAGACGGGTGACAGTTTGCTGAGGCTAACCCTGCAAGGCAGTGGCCATAACTTCCTGGCGCAACAATCGGCTGCGGGTAACCCAAACGTTGTCAGGGTACTGCACAACTATGGTGCGGTGGCGTTATCGGACACCTACGAGTCTGGTCCTGAGGCAGAGTTCTACTGGCTTGCGCAGGTCGAGCGCCTGGTTGATATTGAAGTGGGCAGCGAGCCTATTATTGAGGCTTGGCTTGCGCGATTCGATGAAGAGGGGCAGCCTGGCTCGAGGGACTTACCCGTTGTTGCACAGCAATGTCGTGAACTGGCGCGCGCTCACAGGCAGTATGCTGGGTTGATGGAAACGCTGGCGCTGGCGGCTGAGTTTCGGGGGATTGAGTCGATGGACCTGCGGCTGAGTAACTGCATGCGACGGCCTTTGACCGGGGAGTTGGTTTGGACGGATCCGTTAGATGATTGTTTCTACGAACCAGACACCAATGTGGAAATTTCACTGGATGTACTCTTCGCGCTTCTCAAATGACGGGTGATCTAATCCATACACACGTTTTCGGGCCACTTCTTGCCAGACCTATGTGACCAACTTTTTAATGAATTTTGGCTCTTCTCAGTGAACATATGCTCAGCTCCATCTGGCACGCTGAATCTCCTCTGATTTTCTAGCTGCTGCGACAGGGAGCTTTGGGTCGTCATTAGCCGGTCGTGGCAGATTGAGATCGACCCAAATGGACGGTAGTTAGGGATTGGGCACCAAGCTTTGCGGGAGCGGGCTTGCACGCGATGGCATCATCCCAGTGGTTCGCAGTGTAATCCTGCTCATGCCGTAGATGCTGAACCGTCGCTCCTGGCTGTGGATTCATCGGGCGACATCGCTGCAGGGTTATCACCCGTCGTTGCGCTTAATGGATAGCGCAGATAACGCTTGCTTCACCGTCACCCTAGTCGATGGTGAAAACCCTTTGATAATGGCATTGCAGTGCCGCCAGCATAGCAGCCTGATGAGCATCGGCCGCGACCTCTCCCCACGTTTCCTTCGAATAGATCAAGTCCATTTTCAGGGAGTCAGGCCGCTTCTCGTACGCCCGCTTGTTGAGGAATCGCTGGCGCTTTTCGTTGTAGGGCAGATTACCGTACTCCGAGTTGATACTGCGCGAGACAAGCGCAAGATTGCCAAAGCGGTCCAGCCAATCCCGCGAGACCGTGTTGGTATCGATCGCCTGTGGGGTCTGCGGCGAAATATGCTCCACCGAGTTCTTCGCGGTGAAACGGAAATTGCCCCAGAACTCATGATCACGTTGCTGTTCATACCAAAGCACGAAGTCCAGTTTATAGAACCAGTAATGCGCAAATCTGACGCCATGGTCCTCCGTCAGCACAGCGTCGAACTGCAGCGCCGAAGCGGTACGCCAGGGATCGTCCATGAACCGGCGGCTACGTACGACCAGCGAAGCATCCGTCACTTCTCCAAGCAGCTGGTTATCCAGATGGCATAGGAAGCCATAGTACCGCTCGATTTCACCGCCACCACCCCGCACGGTGTGCGCATGCTTGTGGATAAAATACAGGAAGGGGGTCAGCCAGTAATGGGTGGTGATTTCCTGCGAGTGATACAGCATGCTCTGCAGCAACGATAGGCCCTGGTGCACGGCATTGTCGCGACTGCGATTGATGTAACGCTTGTCTTCACTGGCGGAAATCGATGTGTGGCAGACCTGATGGATTTCGTCATCGCCCTGATCGACCCACTTGATCACATACTCGTCCCACAGCACACGCATGCGCCAGAGCAGATCAATGAACCCTTGCGCCCTTGCCACACGCTGCGCCGAATCCGCTGGTGTTAGCAAGTGAGCTTCAAACAGGGCGAGCAGCTGCCGATCTAGCACACGCGGCAGATCTGCCTGCCCTTGCTCCTTCAGCCAGATACGCAACACATGCAGCAAGAAGAGTGGAAAGCCGATGATGCTCCGCGCCCAGGGGGCTTCTCCGTCATCCTCGGTGATGGCTGCCGGAGCCGCACCGATATCGGTAACAGAGCAGTCAACGATGGCTTGCAAGGTCAGGCGGTCGTAGCCATCCGTTTGCGCGGAGTTGGTCTTTCGATCGAGCAACCCGTGTACGGCGCCTGCATGGAGCAGTTGCCCCTTGTTATAGAGATCCCCCAGTCGGTGCGCCTCCAGCTGGGTTTCCAGACACAGATTGCGCTCGACAAAGCCACTCATGTCGGCACAGGCATTCCACAATGCCGCGAAACGGAAACGGCTTTCCGCGGGGATGTCCTGCAGCAACCTAGCCTTGAGGATCTCGTGGTGCTGTAGCTGGATACCACGGTTGTTGATGACTTCGAACAGCTTGTTCAGGTCCATCCCCTCAGGCACTTGCGTGAGCACGAGCGATACATTGCGATACACAAAGCTGGCCAGCGCCTTGAGATATTCATCATCAACAGGCCCGCCGTCCGCACGCTTGTAGGTCTGCGCGAAGGAGGCCATCAGTTGCTGAGCCTCTCTCATGCTCTGAGTGTCGATGATTTCGCTGCTCGTCGCTTTCCCCCCCGGCATCATGCTGGCAAGGAAGTCGTTCACCTGCTCCCGGATTGAGAAGTGCAGACGCGGAATCGTCCCTTCCTTCAGCACAACCCTACTGAAGTCCTCCATCACCTGGCTCCATACCGGCACCGTGCTGAGCATCCACAACGTGGTGAAACGCTGCTGGCCGTCGATCAGGTCGAAGCGGCGCATGCCCTGATTGCGATCTTCATCGGTGGTTTTTTCCACCAACAGCGTGCCGCCCAGGAAGAACTGCGTGTCGCCTCGATCGAAAGCATTGGCGATGTCTGTCAGCAGTGTTTTGATCTGCTCATCACCCCACACATACAGGCGCTGGTAGATCGGCACATTGAAACACCACGCAGCGTCTTTCCTGTTGGCCAGCTGTTGCAGAGTGCAGAGGCTGGAATCAATGCTCATGGCGACCTCCATGGGAGGCTTTAAGAAACACCTCAAGCCATTGCGATTTGTCCGCAAGGTTGCGGCATTCAGGATCCGCCTGCACCTTGTAGAACGCCAGAACAGCCCGTTTGTATCGACCTTGCACACCATTCCCCACTTCAATCGTTTCATCGGCATACAACGATGCCACTGCGTGTTGGCGCTTTTGAAGAAAGTCCAGCACCTGTTTAGGATGGTAGCTTTGTGCGATCACATCCAGCAGGTTTAGCTCGGCCAACCTGAAGAAGTTGGCGGCGGTTTCCTGCTTGACCTGTTTTTTCTCCAGGCGAATTGCGCCCAGCAGAAACTCCAGGCGTAAGGCAAACGCGGTCAGTTGCTCGACTTCGAACTGATCCATGTACACCAGGCTGCAGAGCATGAAAATTTCGCGCAGATACTCCTGGTTGTTGCACAGCAGCTGTCGATATATCGCGCGGAAAAAACTCACCTGCGCGCACGGCGCAGTATCGTTCATCAGCCTCTGCAACAGGGCGGCATACTTGTCTGCGTAGAGAAAGAAGCCCACGCCCTCATGAATGGGCTGGCGCAGTGCCATCGGCAAGTTCGCGGGGTTGTGGCTGACGCGCAGTTGACTGCCGTGCAGTACGTGCTCTCCGTCGCCCGTCAGCGTCAACGCAGTTGCCAGCCGATTGTGTCGGGTGGCGTAGAGCGGCACGCTGTCGACGCTGCTGCGGGTGTCCGCAACGTGGTTCCATGTGTCGCACTGGAACTCGGTCAGCAGCGTCTCGTGTCTGCCCGCTGGAGTTTGCGCACCGCGCCAACGCCGCGCACGCCAGAGAAAACGATTGAACAGGTTGGGGGCAAAATCCTGGCCGGGCGACAGTATCGCGGGTTGACGTTGCAGCGCCTCCCAGCGCTCGGCGCATTGCTGCTGCAGGGCTGTCTTCAGATCGCCCTCAGCGTCTGCGTGATCGATCGCACGCAGGTGATAGGCCTTGAGCAGGTCGGTGGCCCGCAGAGGCACGCCGCGATTGTTCTGGGTATCGAAAAAGGTGAAAGCAAGGTCGCTGCTGTCCACCTCGATCACCGTCAGACGAAGCTTTGCGATGATCTCCGGTGCAATCGGCTCTTGCTGCTTCAACGCCTGAATCCCTTCACGGATATGTCGTGCGGACTGCCCCGAATAGCTGAGCACCTGGCCCGCTGGCAGTGCACCGGTCGCTCGGTGATACAGCAGCGACAACGCCGTGATGCGCTGCTGACCATCGATGATGAACCTTCTCGATTGGTGCACATCGCGATGCAGCAATACCGCGCCAATGTAGTAAGGCAAGGTTTTGTCCGGCTGGCCTGCGAACTCTGCGAGATCACTGGTCAGTTGCAACAGCTTGTCCGGGCCCCACACGAAGCCGCGCTGATAACTGTCCAGTGCCAATGGCCAACCTACCTTTAGCAGATCGTCGAATGCCAGGGTTCTGACCCGGACAGGAGATTCATGCGTCATTTATCGGCTCCCCTGCTCAGCTCTCTTCCCAGCGTTTGCGCAACGTCCTGATCCGGGCATCCCCCCGCAGCGCACGCCGATCCGGTCCACAGAGCGCGACCGAACCTTCCGGTAGACCAAAGACTTCCTCGATGGCTGCCCGAATGCTGCTGACCTTCGCATCCGAACGTGCGGCCCGATAGCGCGCCGCCCTTCGCTCGGCAGTGGCCACGGCCTGGTCTGCACCCTGCTCATCCTCGGCATCTGGTTCCTCGACATCCCAGTCCTCGTCCTCTTCATCCCCCTCAGTAAGTTCCGGATCATCATCGGCCTCTTCGGCCTCTTCGGCCTCTTCGGCCTCAGCGGTCAGGTCAGCCAGGCTCTGACCATTGGAATACCAAGTGCAGGCGTCCTCCTGCTCCCATACCAGCCCATCCTCGACATGAAATGTGCGCAGGGCTATGGAGGACGAAACGTAATCGCTGAACCGCGACTTCACCGCTGGCAACCGCTCGAAGCCAGCGCCCAAGGCCAGTAGAACCTTATTAGGGCCGGCAACCAACAGGAATTCAGACCAGCTCTGCTCACGGAAATTGACGCTGGCAGAAGCGTACATGTAAAGGGTTGCGCGAAGTGATGCGTCCTGTTCGGCCAACTGGGTCAGTACCTGCATCACAGTGCGGTAGATACTAAAGCCCGCATTTTCGACGGAGTGCGAGTCGACCTCGACAGTGGGCAATGGCGACCCTTTGTTGACGAACGAGAGCTCCGATACCGATTTCTTGATCATTGCATTCTTTCCTTGAACAGTTCGTGGGCGGGAACGGGCGCAGTTTGCGCCCAAAGTCCCCGCTTTTTCGCAGTCCCTCTGATCGAGGACGAAGATGTCATGCTCGACAGTGGCAAGTTAGGTGATGAGGATGAACAGCCAGCGGAATCACTTCGTTTGTGATCGCGTGATTGGAAAGTCCCACGACCTAAGAAACAACCGGATAACAAGCATCACCCCATAGCGTTTCCGGGTTATCCAGCATCAGCAAAATAATCACCGGCACCAACTTGCCGAGAAGGTTTGAGCAGTCGCGCAGCTGATCCCGGTTCACACTGCTGTTCCAGGTTGCGCCCCCATGCATGACCTGGTTTCGCAATGTATAAATTCGATTGAACAGAACGCCGAGCACTGCTGGGGTATTGCGGTTGGCCAAAGCTTGCTGCGCTGCTCGCCGACCGCTGGCAAAGCGCTCGGTCCACTGTTGCTCGCTGATCTTGCCGTTCTGGTAATCCCAGAAGCTCTGGAACACGTAGGGGTTGTCCAGCAACGCGCGAATGCTGCCGGAGAACGCGGACCAGACCAGATTCTCGATCAGGTTGGCCGTGTCGAGCGCGCAGAGTTTGTCCAGGAACGCCTTGAACGTGGATTGCTCGGAAAGGCGGTACTGCTCGTCAATATCGGTGGCGTAGGCCGAGTTGAAGGCGATCCACAGGAAGATAAAACGCCCATCGACATCGTCAGCTTGCTCGGCACGATTGAGCCAACTCAGCGCCCGATGAACACGCAAGGTGAGGTTGGGATGATGACTTTCACGTTCCTGTCGATGACGGGTCTTGAGTGCTTGATGGTCCATGGGGTGCCGATCCTTGAGGTCATGGGCAGTACGTCAACAGATTGGGAGCGTCTGAAAACTTTACATATTTTTGATTAAACCCAGGCATGGGTAGAGAAGTTTCAATCGAGGGCCAGAGAACCTGCGCCATTTGTTTACCTGTACGGACAAACAACATGGACGGGGGGTGTGGTTTTGCTTAGGGTATGGCCATTCGATATTACCTGCAAGGTGGTCTGCATGAAGCGCGAACAGTTCCTGGCGCAACCTGAAGTTGAGTCCTTCATCGCATGGCTCGCAACGAACTTGCCGACGTTGACGTTCAAGCTGCGCTTCAAGGCGAGCAAATTTGTGCCGGGCGGTTTAACCGCTGATGTCCAGGGTTTCGAGCAGATTCTTGAGCAATACCGCTGGAAAGCAAGCTGGCAAGATACCCATCAAAATTCGGTGGATTCACAAACCTGGGCTGAAACTCAACGCTCTCTCGGTCAACTTCGCGAGTGGCTGACGAGTGCGGTCAACCGGGGGGACGAACAACAAGCGCTTCAGGCGTGTTTGCAGATTCTTCGTTGGGGTGGTGTCCGGGGAGCCATTCCATTTTTGCACCGGCTGGCCGAAAAGGGCGAGCTGTCGAGCTATCTGCGGAAAATGGCCGGGCTCATGTCGCTCGATGGTGACAATGATCTGAATGATCTCGACGCGATCAGTGTCGAGCGTTTCGATGCTGGCCTGACCAAGATTCACGCCTTGCTTGATCCGTCGGGGTCACCCATCTATGACAGTCGCGTCGGCGCAGCGATAGGCATGCTGTATTCATTGTTTCGCCAGCAATGGACGGGGAGCGGCAAACCTCTGCTGGCGTTCCCGTCCGGAGCCGCTCGTGGCAACCAGATCCGCAACCCGGGAGCATTCTTGAACGGCTTGGCGGCGCCGCAATTTTCGGCGATTGATTATGCCGAATGGGCACGTTGGCAGGTGCGGTTGGGCTGGATTATCCGCGCCCTGCTCGAACGTACTGGCTGGTTTGCCGAACAAGGGGCGCTGCCCGCGCGATGCCACGCCTTCGAGGCCAGCCTGTTTATGCTCGGCTATGACCTGCGGTGCTTTGATGTGACGCTGGCGACTGATCCGAAGGCCGCAGTGCCAGCGAGTGATCCGCAGAAAAGTGAACTTGACAGCACTGGATGGGTGCCAACCGGGCATCCCTTCAGTCAGGTCCTAAAGGATTATCTGGCCTTCCGCCACAGCGGTTCGCTCGACAATAAAGCGTCCTTCATTGCCTGGCTGTTGGCCAACCCGCGCAACGAGAACCCGCTCACGCGTGCCACAGCGCAGGGCTACTGTTTCGCGTTTTCCATCGATGAATTCGACCTGTTTGGCCGGTCGCTCGAAGAACTCGAACGTATCGTCGTCGGTGGCAAGGATGGGTTGTGCGCTGCATTGGTGAGCGAGACATTGGAACCATTCACCCTGGGTGATGAACGGGCAAGCGTCTGTTTGGTGGATGTGTTGATCACGGGCAATGCGTATCTGCGGGCGACGACTGAAAAGGCACGCATCGGCTACCTCTTGAGCGCCGGATATGCAGGTACCGAGAACTCTGCCAAGACGCTGATGGCGTTGGGGCGCAACGTGGGCAAGCACTTCGGGCTGCTCGATGCAGAACATTTGCCGACGACGTTGTTCGAGCAGTTTTTCGGCGGATGCTCGCTCGACGCCTGACTCACACAGGATATTGAATCAGCGTGAAGCGTTCCTGGACGCTTCACCGTACTGGAAGCGACCATGCAAAGCCGAAACGGAATTCAGTTGTACTCTGCCTCAGATATCTGCGGTTTTCTTGAGTGCCAGCACCTCACGGCGCTGGACCTTCAGAACCTTGTAAGCCCTATGGAAAAAGCGGCGGCAAGCGAGCAGAACCGTTTGATCCAGGACAAAGGTCTGGCCCATGAAGCGGCCTTTTTCGAACGGCTGAAAAGCCAATACGCCAACGTTGTCGACATTGCCGAGGGCAATCCGAGTTTCGCGCGTCGGGTGGAACTGACCATCCAGGCCATGAAGGCCGGTGCCGATATCATCTTCCAGGCGTCGCTTCAGGAAGGCGCCTTTATTGGCCATGCCGACTTCCTGCGCAAAGTGCCGCGGGCGTCGGCGCTGGGCGACCACAGCTATGAGGTGATCGACACCAAGCTGGCGAAAATGGCGAAGGCCAAGTTCCTTGTGCAGGTTGCGCTTTATTCTCGAATGCTGATCTCGATCCAGGGCATACAACCGCAGTTCATGTACCTCGTACTCGGTGATGCTGCGCGTACCGAGCAGGCATTTCGGGTTGCCGACTACGCCGATTATCTGGAGCATGTGCTACAACGTTTCGAAGCGTTCGTGAACAGTGCCGAGCGACCCGTTACCTACCCGGAGCCATGCGGGCATTGTGGGTTCTGCGCCTGGCGTGATCGCTGCGACGAGCAACGACTGCATGACGATCACCTCTCGGCGGTAGCTGGTATCAGCCGTTCGCAAATCCAGAAGTTACAGAGTGCCGGCGTGACCACATTGCACCAGCTGGCGGACAGTACTGACGACCTGCACATTCCAAAACTGCAGACAGAGTCATTGAGCAAGTTGCGGCATCAGGCGCTTTTGCAGTTCCAGGGGCGTTCCAGCGATGTCCCGCTATTCGAACTGCTTCCCGTGTCGGGTGAGCGACGTGGCTTTTATCGGATGCCCAAGGCGGTCGAGGGCGACCTGTTCTTCGATATGGAGGGCAATCCGCTGGAAGAGGGTGGCCTGGAATACCTCTTCGGTCTTTACATAGACGAGGGTGGGCAGCAAATCTTCAAACCCTTTTGGGCGCATACCCGGGATGAAGAAAAGATCGCCTTCGAGCAGTTTATCGACTGGGTCATCGGCCATCTCAAGCGTTACCCCGACGCGCATATTTACCACTACGC
Organism: Pseudomonas sp. SJZ131; assembly: GCF_007828705.1. Taxonomy (NCBI): domain Bacteria; kingdom Pseudomonadati; phylum Pseudomonadota; class Gammaproteobacteria; order Pseudomonadales; family Pseudomonadaceae; genus Pseudomonas; species Pseudomonas sp. SJZ131. The sequence goes on from NZ_VIVC01000002.1 coordinate 84,056, forward strand.
CAGCTACGAAGAAACAGCTATTAAGCGACTGATGAGCCAACACGGGACGCGCGAAGCGCAAGTGGACTGGTTGCTGCGCAACGGCAAACTGATCGATCTGTACAAGGTTGTGCGCGAAGCTATCCGGGTGTCGGAGCCCAGCTACTCAATCAAGAATATCGAGCATTTTTACATGGGCCGGCGCGACGGCGACGTGACCAATGCTGGCGCGAGCATCGTGTTTTATGAGCGATGGAAAGAGACCGGCGAGTCGGCATTGCTTGAGCAAATCGAGCGTTATAACGAAGACGACGTGCTGTCCACTTACCTTTTGCGCAACTGGCTGCTGGAGATCAAGCCGTCAAATGCAGGCGCTTTTCTTGGGACTGAAGCCGAAAGCGAGAAGTCAGTCGTGGAGCAAAAGGAAATCGAGATTCTTCTGGAGAATTATCGCGTTCGTCTGCTGGGTGGTCTGCGAGCTGACGAAGAGGCCATGAGTGACGAGGATCAGGTCACGTTGCTCACCTTCCAGCTACTCGACTTCCACCGCCGTGCCGAGAAGCCAACGTGGTGGCAGCTGTTCAGTCGGCAGGACATGACAACCGAGGAGCTGCTGGAGGATATCGAGAGTCTGGCCGGTTTGCGGCGCACAAACACACCGCCTGAACCGAACAAGAAATCTTTTTTGTATGAGTACAGTTTCGACCCTCAAGAAACCAAAATGCGTACTGGTTCTCAGGGCGTCATTACCGAGTCCCTGGCCAGCGTACAGCTGGTTAATCTGGACCATGACAACGGTCTGGCGACATTCAAGGCTACCGAGAGAAATGCACCGCCTGATTACTTCGACATGATTCCCGGGAGGCCGATCCCGTCTACTTCGCTGCGCAAGGCGTTGTTCCGTTATGCCGACAGCCTCTTGGCCGACGAACAGCGCTTCCAGGCGGTTGCAGACTTTCTACATCGACGCGCTCCGCGGGTGAAGGGCGTCAAGCCGGGTGCGCCACTGCTTGATTCAAGCCTGCCGACGATTGATGCCATCAAGCAGGTGGTGCGAAACCTCGAGCACAGCGTGCTGTTTATTCAGGGGCCGCCAGGTGCAGGCAAGACCTACACCGGCTCGCACGTCATCGTTGATTTGCTCAAGGCGGGCAAGCGCATCGGCGTAACTTCCAATTCGCACCACGCCATCAATAACCTGCTGGCGGCGGTTGAATCTCGTGCGCAAGAAGAGGGATTCACTTTCGCGGGATTAAAAAAGTCCTCGGAGGGCGAAGGCACGGAGTTCACCGGCCGCTGCATCCGTTCCATCGAGGAAAAAAAGGAGTTCATCGATGCCTGGGGGCCGAACATTAACTTGACCGCCGGCACCGCCTGGCTATTTGCCGACCCCGTCTTCACTCAGCAACTGGACTACCTTTTCATCGACGAGGCTGGTCAGGTGAGTGTGGCGAATCTGGTCACGATGGGCCTGGCTGCGCGAAACATCGTCCTGATGGGCGACCAGATGCAATTGTCGCAGCCAGTGCAAGGCGTGCATCCGGGCCGCTCCGGCGATTCCATCCTCGACTATCTGTTGGATGGCACGCCCACAATCGCATCTGATCGTGGGGTGTTCCTGGCGCAAACCTGGCGGATGCACCCCAACGTTTGCTCGTTCATTTCGCAAGCCGTGTACGAAGGGCAGCTGTCTTCGGCACCCGGCACCGAGAGGCGGGTGTTGCTGCTGGATGGTCAGTGCCCGCATATTCCAGGCAGCGGGCTGATGTTTTGCCCTGTGGAACACGATGGCAACAGCCAGAGTTCGGACGAAGAGGCGGCGCAGGTCCAGGCGCTTTATGCGTATTTTTCGCAGCAGCGTTTTATCGATAGCGACGGTGAGGAACACGCGATCGGTGTCGACAACATCCTTGTGGTGGCGCCCTATAACTTGCAGGTTCAAGTGCTCAAACAAGTTCTGCCCGCAGGCGCTCGCGTGGGTACGGTGGATAAATTCCAGGGGCAGGAAGCAGAAATTGTCATCGTGTCGATGGCGACTTCCAACGAAAATTACCTTCCGCGCGACATCGGTTTTCTGTACTCGAAAAACCGTTTGAACGTGGCCGTCAGTCGCGCCAAATCCCTGGCTTGCATCGTCGCCAGTCCAGACCTGACCGCCGTGCGCTGCAAGACGCCACACGAGATGAGCCTGGTCAACGGCTTGTGCATGGCGGTCAGATATGGCACGGTCGATCGCCATGCTTGATCGCCTCGAAGACAGGGCTGAGCTTGGCCTCAGCGACTGGCACCTCTGTGTACTGCTCGATGATGTACAGCCTCTCGATCCGCAGGGGTTGAATCAGCGCGACCTGGCAGGTGACACGCCACTGGACATGGCCTACCGGCTGAACCGCAGCGGCCTGATCGACACGCTGGAGCTACTCGGCGCCCGGGGCAACCCGCAGATTCGAGGCTGGGCCGGCCGGGGCAGCTTTATGCCCCACGACAAGTACATCCACCTGCCTGCGCGATACGGCAATGTCAAAACCCTGCAAGCCCGCTACCGGCTGGGCGCCAGCCTCAATGACCGTGACGGGCTGGGGAACACGCCGCTGCATTGGCTGCTGGTCAACGGCCACTTGAAGGCCGCCCGGTACTTCATTGACCGCTACGTGACGTTCGGCCTTGATCTGGGCGCGAAGAACCACCAGGGCAATACCGTGCGCAATATCGCCCTGCTCAACGGCCATCACTCGCTGGCGCAGCAGCTACTCACGGCTGAAATCGACAACTACATCCGTGCGTTGCGTCTCTGGCGGGAAATGGGCCTCAATCATGCATGAGCCATGGCCTCAGTTCCTTGATGTTGCTGACCACGATCTGCTGAGCCTCAGGGTTGGTGGCCTGGTTTCTTGGGTCGACCTGATAGCGGCGCAATACATACTTAACCAGCGCCTTGCGGCTGGCGACTACCAGTTGTCCATCCGTCATACCGAAATCGGTTTCTATGATTGCCTGCTGCGCTGCGTTCAAGCGGCCATCGGGTGCAAAGATGATGGGCACTTCGGTATTCCAGTCTAGGTCCAGCTCACGTGTGTTCTGCGACTCGTCGAGCAAATCCGGCTCGCCCCGCAGGCGGCTCAACACAAAATCGCGGTACTCGCGGTTTTTCTCGCAATATGCTCGCACATGCCAGCGCATCCCGGTGTACACCAGGGTGTGAGGGGCAATCAGGCGGATTTCCACGTTCGGGGTGTTGAGCGAAACGTACTCGGTCTCCAGGCGCAAACCGTCGCGACAAGCCGCGAGCAGGGGCCGCAGGATTTCTGGCCGAATCGGCCGGTCGGGTACTTCGAGCACTTTGGTGTGGGCGTATGCCAGGGCTAGCCCGTCGATGTGCGGGGCCCGTTCATTGTTTTGGTAAAGCAGGTGCAGATAGGCACTGGCGCTGTCATCGATGAACAGCGGTTTGAACTGCTTGCTCGGTACATAGCCCTTGCGTTGCTTGTCATATGTCAAGTTTCGGGGCGCATGTTCATTGATGTAGGTATTGATGTCCTTAGAGGCTTGCTGCCGGCTGATGCCGAAGCTCTGGATCAAGTGTCCCGTGGTCAGTCGCCCTTCCCACCAGGCGACGGTCTCGATCAAACGATAGCGAAGTGCCAGGTCCCAGCGCACTTGTTCGATGGATTGCTTGCGTTTCATACCCGCTCCATGTGTTTGAATACTTTACCTGTATAAGTCTACATTCTAGACCTGTCGTGAATCACTACATATCGTGTGTCTGTCTTCGGAATACATCGAAGACATGAAAGGATGTGAGCATGACTATGCCGGACGTGGTTTCGACGGGTGCATTGGTGGTGATGGGCGTCATCCTGCTGGTGCTGGTACAGCAGTGTTTGAAGTTGAGCGAGCTTTGGAAAGTGGTCGCGCATTATCAGAAAGATTTGCACTGGGCGCAGATCTGGGAGGCGGAAAACCGCGAACTGCGTTCGGCGTTGCGGGCCGAGCGAGAGCACGTCGCGCAGTTGCAGCGAAAGCTGGAAATCCTGCAGGCGCTGATCCCGGTCGAAGAATAATCCGCAGCATTGCTCTATAGGAGAACCGATTCATGCCGATAAAACCCAGGCCCTTCACGTTTGTGTGTGAAGACTGCCACTGGAAGAAAACCATTGCACCGCGCAGCGATGCATTGATGCCCGGCGACTGGTTCGTCACCTGCCCGAAGTGCGGCAGCACCGCCCTGAAAATGCGTGCGGCGGGCTGGCTTGAGGCAGCCATAGCGGAGCTTATGGCACGACAGGGGCTTTAAGCCGCCGGCGGTAGGCATGAACAACGCGGCTGCGGTAGATCATGGCAATGTGGCATTATTTGTAGATATCTTGATATACCGCAGCCGCACAACGCGCTGTCGTTGGACGATGGCGCCCCAGGAGTTTCAGGTTTATGGATCAAGCAGTGCTGTACATCGATGCACTCGAGGCCGAGTGCAAACGCCTCCAGCTGCAACACACGGAGACTGCGTCACTCAAGCCGCGCATCGCTGCCTGGGGGTTGGTCAAGGCCGGCAAAAGCTCGTTGCTCAATATGCTGAGCGGCCATGTACACCAGGAATATTTCGCCACCGGCGCGGTGCGTACCACTCGCGAGAACCAGCATCTTGAGCTTGAGCACTATGTGCTGGTCGACACACCGGGCCTGGGCATCGACCAGAGCGACAGCGCGCAGGCCATGGAAGGGCTCGATATCGCCGATGTCGTGCTGTTCGTTCACGCGCCTCCGGGGGAGCTGGACGAGGAACAAGTCAACCTTCTGCTCAAACTGCGTGATGTCCATGGCGATGCGCTCGAAAAGCGGCTGGTGCTGGTGTTCAGTCTTCTGGACCTGGATCAGAACGACGCGATGGCGCAGGTGCGTGAGCGAATTGAAGGCCAGGTGCTGCGTTGTTTGGGGTTCCAGCCGACGTGCTTTGAAGTCTCCAGCCGCCGGTATCAGCGCGGTGTTGAGTTGGGCCGCGAAGGAATGCAGGCCAAAAGCGGCATTCCCCGCCTGGCCTTGCACCTTGACCAAATGTCGAACGAAATGGCCGCGTCACTCGCGGCGACTCGCCAGCAGCGCCTGGTGCAGCGCCGTGAGGATTTGAGCACAGCGCTTGACCAGGCCATTGAGCGTGAGCAAGTTCTGGCCCAGACACTCTGCGCACCCTACGCCCACACTGCCGGCGCCTTTATCGAGCTGATGAGCAGCGTTCAAAGCAGCTTTTCGGCCAAGACCGCCGAGATCCGCACAGCCCGCGAAAAGTTGAACCGCCTTTAAGTCAAGGAGACTTGTAATGCCTCTACCCTGGTTGATTGGTGCCGCTGCAGTGGCCGCCGTGACAGCGATCGTCAAGGCGGTGTCTGATGACAGCCCGTCTTCAAGCTCATCCAGCTCTTCAAGCTCCGGTGAGGCCGAGCGCCGCAAGCAGGAACTTGCCGCCAAACGCGAGCGCGAGCAGCAAGGCTTGAAGGATCGGATTTCAAATCTGGAAAAAGACCGCCGCGAGCAATTGAAATCCCAGCTCAACGGCGCCGCGCAAACCCTGGGTCAGCCCGTGAAGGCTATGGCCCCGGCAAAGACGGCGACTCAGCTGGAGCAAGTCGTCGCCAGCCAGCAATCTTCGGACTCAGCTTATGGCGATGCGATGAAGATCATTCTGCGCGCTGACTCGGCGTTCTCCGCGGTGAAAACCAAGCGCTTCCTATCTCAACTCAATGTGCTTGAGACACTGACCGCGCCGCTGGCTGCCCAACAGACGGAGCATCAGGCCCAGACTCAACTCCGGGAATCGGCGGCGCGAATCAAGCGTCTGCAGCAATTGAAAAACTCGGTGGAGCAGCTTGTATGAACGCCGCAACCCGCGACGAATTGATGGGGGCTTTCGAGCAACTCCAGGCCCAGTTTGAGCAGCAGAAAAGCGACATCCACGTTAAGGATCGTGCGTTCAATTTGCTGCGCCAGGAGTTTATCTCCAGCAACCTCGGGCACACCCAGGCGCTGCTCGGCGCTGTCAGCAGCGACAACCCGTTGCACAAGCTGGCGAAAGGTCTGTCGGAACGTTTGGCGGACCAGTTCGCCGTGTGGCAAAAACAAGTCAAGGTGCGCGCCAAGGGCGCGGAGTTTCGCGAAAACCTCAACGACTCTCTGTTGGTTTTCGTCTACGGCAAGGTCAAGTCCGGCAAGAGCTCACTGGGCAACTATGTCGCCTGGGGTCACAGCGAGCCGACGGCGCAGTTGAAGGCGCAGGCGAAGGTTCAACCGGTGTACTTCTCCGCCGAGCAGACGGCGGTGGATGGCGGCGACAAGCACAAGGAAGCCGAACATAACTTGCAGTTTCGCGTAGGCGCCACCGAAGCGACCAGCTCGATCCAGGGCTTTCGCTTGCCTGGCCTAACCTGGGTCGATTCGCCGGGCTTGCATTCCGTCAACCGGGCCAATGGTGACCTGGCCCGCGAGTATGTCGAACACGCCGATCTGATCCTTTACACCATGAGTTCACAGGCGCCCGGCCGGGCCTCCGATATGGGGGAAATCGGCGAGTTGCTGGCCGACAAGAAGTCATTGATGGTGGTGCTGACCGGCAGCGATACCACCGAGGAAGATGAGGACGACGACGGCACCGCGGTGTGTGAAATCGTCATGAAGTCGGCAAAGGATCGGCAGGCACAAGTCGATTATGTGAACAACGAGTTGCTGAGGCTGGACGACAATGCGCTGAAATACACGCATGTTTTGCCGCTGTCGACACGCTTCGCTGAAACGCACCCGGATCATTTGCCTTCCAGTGGTGTGGGCGACTTGTTCCGGACGCTGAAGACAATCTGTGACAGTGGTGCGCTGCAGCTCAAGCTGGCCACGCCGATGAAAAATCTGCGCAACGCCATCAAAGACACAGCGACGGATCTGGCCCTGGTGGCAGAGCTGGCCAACGACTTCGAGCAGCAGATCCGCGAGCAGGGCAAGGCCATCGAGCAGGAGGTGCGCAACCTGGGTCTGGCGGGCGCCGCGCAGATGAGCCGCTACGTCAACCAACTGTTCGATGCTGGCTACGACGAAAAGATCGAAGGCAAGCTGCGTAACCAACTGGCGTCCGTACTGGGTGACCGCGCTGAGGACGCGTTGAAGCACATCGACAAGACACAACAAGCCGGATTGCGCCGCGCCTTCGACGCGAGCCGCTTAAGCGCCTTGCCTGAATACCGTGAAGTGACTGTTGCCAAGGAATACCGGACCGGCACCGAATCGGGGACCAAGACGGCCTGGGGCACGGGCGGCTCACTGTTGGGCGCCGCGTTGGGGTTTGCCGTGGGAGGCATACCCGGAGCGCTCCTCGGTGCGTCCATTGGCAGTGCTTCCAGTCTTGCCGGTCGCAGTGCCAAGGCTCGCTACGAAACGCACCAAGTGGTGGTCGGCGACAACCTGGAGGAGCAGCGCCAAGCCGCCCTCGACGCCTATGCCAACGCCGTGCCGGCCTTGCTGGCCGAGCACGTCATGGGCCTGTACGAGCCGGTACGCGCCAGCATGCAGCGTTATTGCGAGGTGCTCGTCGCTGAGATTACCCGCTTGAACGACAGACTTGACACTCTCGTGGAGACTCCACAGTCATGACTCAACAACCCCCAATGTCCCACATCCTGTCGCTCTACGACGACGTGGACGAACTGTGTGCCGTGTACAACCCCTCGGCAACATCGGCCATCCGCAAGATGGTGGCGGCCCGGAAGGCCAGTGCTGCTGCGACCATTATGGTCTACGGGGTGTACAACGCCGGCAAAAGCACGCTGATCAATGCGTTGCTCGGCGCCGAGCAGGCGCAGGTTGCCGATACGCCGGAAACCTACAAAATTCAGGGCTACCGTTGGGGCGACTTCGAGATCCTCGATACGCCAGGTATCGACGCACCGCAAGCCCACGAGCAGGTGACGCGCGAGCAGCTGTATGGAGCTGACGTGGTGATATTTGTGGTCAACCCGTTGGGCGTTGTTGAAGAAGAAGCAACGCTTTCGGCGCTGCTGGAGTTGGTCGCGCGTAACAAACAGATCTTTCTGGTGCTCAACCGCAAGAACCCGCTGGAGCCGCTGGAAGCAGAGCGAATCAAGGATCAACTGCGCGAACGCATCCAACAGATGGCCCAGGCGCGTGGGTTGCCACCAGTGTTGCAGGCAATTCCGATCCTGGAGGTCAACGCCCGATCGGCGCTCAAGGCGAAACTTGAGCACAAGGGTAATTTGCTGCAGAACTCGGGCTTTCCGAAGTTCGAAAGTGAACTCAACCAGTTCTTTGCTTCGATAGAGCAGCGTCAGATTGTTGCAGGTGTCGCCACCGATCTGAGCGGTTTCCTGGGTGAGACGCTGGCGCTGTTGGACCAACAGCGCGATCAGGCCTCCAGCGCTCGCATCGACGAGTTCTACGCGCAAATCGCACGGCGTGAGATCGACCTGCGTTCGCTGCTTAAAGCGTCGGTACAAGCGAAGGCGGCCGGGGTGGCCAAGGGCGCGATGTTGGCAATGCACCAGGACGCCGAGGGTGCTCAAACCAAGATCGACGGGCTGATCCGGCGCGCCAACGAACAGGTGTGTGGCGAACTGGATGACGAGCTCAAACGTCTGGCGCTGGATGCGGCGCAACTTCTAGAAGAGATGCTCGATCAGGTCCGCGTGCAGCACCCAGACATGCCTTCTACGGGTGCGTTGAATATCCCCGGCGCCTCAGCTGGCGAACCCGCCGGGGCTACAGGTTCGGCCGTCGATATGAGCTTGCTGGAAGCAGGTGTGCGCCAGGCGGGCGGAGCGCTGAAGACCGAGCACGTGGTGACGGTGATGAAGTTGGGCAAGGAGTGGCTGCCCACTCTGTTCAAGGGTATTGGGCCGATCACCATGGGGAAAATGGCTGAGCAGGTTGTAGGCAAGGTGCTGCCTGCCATCGGTGTCGTCTACCAGGTCGGCAAATTGATCTACACAGCTTTTGCCGGCGACCCGGAACAGCAACGCCTCGAAGAACAGGCTCGCCAAGAGCAGCAGGAGCGTGAGCGGCGCGACCAGGCGATCAAGAGCCTGGGCGACGACATTGCCTGGGAATTTTCCCGCACTCTTACCGAGGTGGTGGAAGCCAATATCAAGAGCAACTTTGCGCTGGTCAATGACAAGCTCAAGGCTTTGCGCGGCAGCCTCAGCCAGACCGAGTGCAAGCTCAGCGAAGACCGCGAACTGCTGGTGCAGTGCCAGGTCACCTTGGACACCTATGTCTGATCACCGCAGGGCATTCCCCTGCAACCGCTGCATGCAGTGCTGCAAACGCGTCAATCTTTTGCCGCAAATAGCCGGGATGGATCGGGGTGATGGGGTATGTAGGCATCTGGATGAGACTGATGGTGGCTGCCGTATCTACGCAGACCGGCCGGATATCTGCCGCGTGGATCGGCAATTCGAACTGAATTATCAACGGACGATGACGTGGGATGCGTTCGTGGAAATAAATGCAGCGGCCTGCAAACAGCTGCAAACGATGTGATGTGTTGATCATTTGAATATTTAAGGAGGCTGTAATGGTGGAAGTAGCTGATCGGCAACAGGATGCGATTGATGACGTCATTCGTGACGCCGTGCGAGGTTCCGGTAAGGTCAATATCGTCGTCGCAGGCAAGACGGGCGTGGGTAAAAGTACCCTGATCAACACGGTGTTCCGTGGGCAGTTGGCGAAGACCGGCTCCGGTACCCCGGTGACGCAGCAGATCGAAGAGATCACCAAGGAAGGTCATCCAATCACGATCATCGACAGCAAAGGTCTGGAGTTGAAGGACTACGCGACCATTCTCAAGGATCTGGAGAGTTTCCTTGAGTTGCGTGCGGGGCATCACGATGAAAACAAGCACATCCATGCGGCATGGATTTGCATTCAGGAAGGCGGTGATCGGATTGAGCAGGCGGAAATCGATCTCTGCCGTGTGTTGATCGATCAATCCATTCCAGTGGTGGCGGTTGTCACCAAAAGCATGTTCGCTAAGGACGTTGACTTTCACCTCAAGGTCAAAAAGCTTTTGCCCGGCGCTTCAGCCGTAGTACGGGTGCGCGCAGAGGCGCAACAGATCGAAGACGACGAAGGCAACGTTTTCAAGTTCGGGGTCAAAGGTATCGACGAGCTGATCTATGAATCTGCGAGGCTGATCCCCGAAGCAAAAAAGCGTGCATTCGCGAATGCATTGAGCTCGCGGCATCAATCTTCCATGAAAATCAAAGTCGAGCAGGCTGAGAAGGAAGTATTGATCGCCAGCGGCCTGGCAGCGGCGGCTGGGGCTACGCCGATTCCATTTTCAGACTCTTTTGTATTGATACCGATTCAAGTCGGGATGCTGGCCAAGATTGGTGTGACGTTTGGAATGGAAGTCAGTACCAGTGCGTTGACGACCCTGGTGGCATCGGCGCTGGGTTCGAGTGCAGCAAGCTTATTGGGCCGGGCAGTCGTGACCGGTTTGCTCAAAATGATTCCAGGTGTGGGCAGTGCGGTAGGCGGCACTATCGCCGCGACAACGGCTGCGACGCTGACGAAAGGTTTGGGAGCGGCCTACATTTCGGTGTTGACGGATTTCTGCAATAACAACCCGGGCAAGGAGCTTAATATCAGTTTGATCGGTGATGAGTTGAAGAGAAAACTCTCACTCAAGTAGTGTGCGACTTATATGTCGACCTGTCAGGGATCTGACAGGTCGACAAGCGGTTCCGGAGTTTCAAAACTAATACTTTCTCTACGAAGATGCGTTTCGGATGGACACGGTGTTTTATGAAATCCCGGAGGGCCCATGTTCAACGGTGTTATCTCTGATCGAGTAGCACTGGTTTTCTCCAACGCTGAGCCGTGGGTCAGCGTATTGACACGACTTTTCTGTCTCTACTTTCTTTAATAGCTGCCATCGACAGGCTGCCAGTTGCCGCTTCTTGGATGTGCTCACTCCACCAGGCCATCATCGGGCGTCTACGCTCAATGTAGTCGGCTCGGTTGTAGGCGCTGCGTACCTCATCTTTATCGACGTGGGCTAGCGCGACCTCGATTAACTCAGGATCCCAACCGCGCTCATTAAGGATGGTACTCGCCATTGAGCGCATGCCATGACTTACTAGGCGCCCTTCGAAGCCCATGCGCTTCAGCGCCATGTTGGCTGTCTGGCTGTTGCAGTGGGTGCGAGGGTTCCGGTCTGCAGGGAAGACGTACTCCCGGTGTCCACTGTAGGGCTTGATTGCTTCCAAGAGCGCCAAAGCTTGTTCCGTAAGCGGAATGATGTGCACCCGACGTTTCTTCATGCGCTCCGCCGGTATAGTCCAGATCTTCTTTTCGAAGTCGATATCAACCCAGCGGGAAGTGGCAGCCTCGGCTGGCCGAGTCATGGTGTGAAGTTGCCACTCAATCAGGCAGCGCGTAGTTCTTTTTATGCTGGCATTGGCAATTGCCACCATGAGCTCTTTCAGCTCATCGGGCGCAAGGGCCGCCATGTTTTTCTTTTTGGGTTTTTTGAAAACGGAGCGGATTCCACTGAGCGGATTCGCGTGAATCAAACCCGAATTGACACCATAGGTCATGATCTCATTGAGGCGTTGGGTTAGACGTTTAACGGTTTCGAGACTGCCCTTCGTCTCGAGGGGGCGAAGCAAATTTATGACTTTAGGGGCAGTGATAGCAGAGATTGGGGTGGTGGCCAGATCAGGGAAGACATGCAGTGTGAGAGAGCGCCAAATATCCTCGGCGTACGCAGGGGTGACTGAATCCTTTTTGAGCTCGAACCACGCTGCCGAGATATTTTCGAAAGTGTGTTCCGTGGCTGCTTTTTTCGCGTGCCGCTCGGCGTCTCGTTTCTCTTTAGGGTCCAGCCCCTGGGCGACAAGCTCTCTCGCTTCAACGGTTCTCTTACGTGCTTGCGCCAGGCTCACCTCAGGAAAGGTGCCCAACCCCATGTTTATCCGCTTTTTCGTCACAGGTTGGATGTAATTGAAATTCCATAGTTTTGAGCCATTGATTCTCACTCGCATCTGCAGGCCGTTGCCATCGGTGAGTATATAGTCCTTTTCCTTTGGTTTCGCGGCTTTGACTTTTACGTCTGAAAGGCGCGTGGCTTGGGCTCCCATGGAGTATTCCGATGCTGTTTATGTATTCCAAAAAATAGCAGGTGAGGGCTTGGAATACCACTTGGAATACACGAAAGCCTAGATGGTCACGGATGCTGGTGAACGCTCGTGGACGCTAAATCCTTGTATTTACTGGATTTCAGGCACAAAAAAAGACGTCCGTGGACGTCTTTAGATGATTATTTGGTGGAGCCGGGGGGATTTGAACCCCCGTCCGCCAGTACTCCGCTGTCGGTACTACATGCGTAGCCGTTTCTATTAAGTTAACCCTCAGCGACCCGAAGGGCAGGGTGCTTTGGGCGAGTTGTGTAAGTTTTAGCCGCTTCGTCCACAACGTACTGCACGGCGATTCTGTTCTATATGACAATCACTTTGGGTTTACAGACATCCCCTGATGATTGCTGGACCCGAAGGTACCAGGAGGGAAGGGCTAAGGCTGCTTACGCAGCGAGAGCGTATTCCCCGTAGGTTTCGTCATTGGCAACTATAGAAAGTTGCAACAGTGGATTTACGAGTTCTGTTACCAACTCGGCATGCACCTAAAGTTTCGCGACCGGCGTCGAATCCTAAACGGCCCCGTGCCTGTTGCTCGGTGAATCATATGAGCGACAGGCGTGCGCAGTGTACGCCAACACAGCTCAGAAGGCCAACCCGAAGGTTGGCCTCAACTGATTATGGGTTGGGTTCGTTGGACAATTTGTCTGCACGCGACAGCGCTTGGGTCGCTTCGGTGATGCATTTCTTCTCGTCACCGGCGGCCTGCGAGGCTTGCGCGCTGGCGAGCATTCGATTGAGCTCCATCCGAGTGTTTTCGGAGGTTGCCGGCATTGAGGTCACTTTGTCCTTGAGCTCTTGCACTTTGACGGTACACAGGTTGTTGTCCGCAGCGAATACGGGGGAGGCCAACATTGCAGCGGAAATGAACAGACCAGCGAGTGCGGTACGTTTCATGGGTATCTCCTGAACGTTTGGTCTCGGTGCTGGGCGTTCAATGGCCGGCACGTCGAGTTGGTGGCAAGCCTCGTTAACGGGCTTATACAAATGACTACAGGCGTGTTCAGGAATTCGCTTTTCATAAATAAAGTTATGAAGAAAGCGTTTTTTACTCACGAACGCACTAAAAAGGGGCGGATTCGCCCCTTTTTGCAGGTGGAAATTGATCAGACTGAACGTGCGTGCGTCACCCGGTCCACCAGATAGACCAACCCGTGGTAGTCAATTCCGCCATGTTGCGTAAGACCAATCTCACACGTGCGGCTAGTCGACAGTCCCTCGCTGCAATGCTGCACCGCGTCCTTGAGCGAGCGCAGCGAATGCGCGTTCAACTCCGGCGTGGTGAAACCCTTGTCGCCGGCAAATCCGCAGCAATGAATGCCTTCCGGAATCACTACGTTGTTGCTGCATTTTCGCGCCAGATCGATCAACGCCTGGCTCTCGCCGAGGTGCTGGGTGCTGCACGTGACGTGCACCGCAATCGGCGCTTCCTGCGGGGTGAAATCCAGTCGATCCATCAAGTGCGTACGGATGAAACGGACGGGATCGTACAGATCGAGACGCACATCCCCCAAGTCCTCAACCAGTCTTAACGTACAAGGACTGGTGTCGCAGTAGATCGGATCGAGCCCGCCGCGACTGGCATGCAGCAATGCGCCGATCAGCTCCTGACGCTTGTGTTCGGCCTGCTCGGCGTAGCCCTTGGAGGCGAACGGCTGACCGCAGCAGAGGCTGTCGAGGTTATCCGGGAAGATCACTTGGTAACCGGCCTTTTCCAGCAGACCACGGGTTTTGTCGTACAACGACATCTGCTCTTTATCCCCTGCCGCCGGGCCCATTGCCCGCGAGACACAAGCCGCGAGGTACACCACGCGAGGGCGTTGGTCCGACACGGTCGGGCTGAAGCGAATGGCTTTTTCCGGCTGCGGCATGGCGCTGGTCCATTGTGGCACCTGACCTTTGGACAGCCGCGTCAGCGTTGCCGAGAGCTTGGCCAAACGCGGCGCCCCGAGCATCATTCGCGCACCGTTGGCGACGTGCAGGGTGAAGCGCGCACCTTGCAGCGCCTTGGCGAAATTTCCTTCAATCCAGTCGGCGCTTTTCGTGTGCTTTGCCTTACGACTGCGGAGCTTTTTCACCAGCTCGCCGGTATTGATTCCTACAGGGCAGCGCTGTGCGCAAAGACCGGTCGCGGCGCAGGTTTCGATGCCTTGATAGTCGTAGGCGGCTTCGAGTTCGGTGGTACTGACGCCGGCGCGTTTCTTCGCCTGAATGTCGCGCCAGATCACAATGCGCTGGCGCGGGCTCAGGGTCAGGCCTTTCGACGGGCACACCGGCTCGCAAAAACCGCACTCGATGCACTTGTCGACGATCTCGTCGGCGGCGGGTAGCGGCTTCAAATGTTTGAGGTGAATCTGCGGATCGTCGCTGAGCACCACGTCCGGATTGAGAATGCCGTTCGGGTCGAGCAGGCGTTTGAGTTGCCACATCAACTGATAGGCGTCGCTACCCCATTCCAGTTCGACGAAGGGCGCCATGTTACGACCGGTGCCGTGTTCTGCCTTCAGCGAGCCGCCAAATTCCACGGCAACCAACTGCGCCACGTCGTCCATGAACGCCTGGTAGCGTGCGATTTCTTCCGGGTTGTTGAAGCCTTGGGTGAAGACAAAGTGCAGATTTCCTTCCAGCGCGTGTCCGAAAAGGATCGCTTCGTCGTAGGAATGTTTGTCGAACAACGCGATCAGCCGATTGACGCCGATTGCCAGTTGTTCGACCGGGAACGTCACGTCTTCGATGATCACCGTAGTGCCGGTTTTACGCACGGCGCCGACAGCGGGGAAGGTGTCTTTGCGGATCGCCCAGAGGCGGGCGTTTTCCAGCGGATCTTCGGTGAAGTCGACTTGTTTCTCGACCGGGAATGAAGTCAGCGACGCCATGATCTGCGCCAGTTGTTCGTGGAGCAAAGTGGACGATGCGGCGCGGGATTCTATGAGCAAGGCGCAGGCATTATTCGACAGTTGTTGTACGAAAGAAGGCATGCCGGGTTTGTCCTGCACCGAGCGCAAGCTGCGGCGGTCGAGCAATTCGACAGCCGCGACCGGTTGGCTTTTCAGTACGGTCACCGCGTTGCAGCAGGTTTCCACGTCGGGAAACACGATCAGCGCCGAGGCTTTGTGCGGGTGGTCGATCACCGTGTCGTAGGTCACCGCGCTGATGAAGCCCAGCGTACCTTCCGAGCCCACCAGCAAGTGGCTCAAGATATCCACAGGTTCGTCGAAATCCACCAAGGCATTCAGCGACAACCCGGTGGTATTTTTCAGACGGTATTTGTGGCGAATTCTGGCGGCCAGTTCGGCATTGGCGCGGGTCTCGCGGCTCAACGTCGCCAAGCGTTCCAGCAACGGCGCATGACTCTCGCGAAACGCCGCGACACTGGCCGGGTCTTCGGTATCGAGGCGGCTGCCATCGGCCAATACCAGGCGGATTCCGGCCAGTGTGTGATAGGTGTTTTGCGCCGTGCCACAGCACATTCCGCTGGCGTTATTGGCGACGATGCCACCGATTTTGCAGGCGTTGATCGACGCCGGGTCCGGGCCGATCTTGCGCCCGAACGGCGCCAGCCACGCATTGGCCTGAGCGCCAATCACCCCCGGTTGCAGGCGAATTTGCGTGCCTTGGCCGCGAATCTCGCGCGCGTTCCAGTTATCCCCCAGCACAATCAGCACCGAATCGCTGATCGCCTGCCCGGAAAGGCTGGTGCCGGCCGCGCGGAAAGTCACCGGCACCTGATCGCGTTGCGCCAGTTTGAGCAGGGCGACCACTTCGTCCTCGGATTCGACGCGGATCACCAACTGCGGAATCAGCCGATAAAAACTCGCGTCAGTGCCGAACGCCAGCGTCGATAACGGATCATCGAAACGCCGGTCTTGTGGAATCAGTTGCTGCGCGTCACGCAGAAAAGCGGCCGGTAACGTCATTGGTCCTCCAGGATCAACACCACCAAATCTTTCGGACCGTGGGCGCCGTAGGCCAGCACTTGCTCGATGTCGGCGGTTTTTGACGGGCCGGACACCAGCAAGGCATTGGTCGGCATGCCTTGGGCCCACTCGAATTCCTCTTGCACCTGATAGAAGTTGTCGCGGATTTCACTGGCCTTCAGCAAAGCGAAATGCACCGGCGGCACCAGGCTCATCAAACGCGGTTCTTCCCGCGTTGGCCAGAGAATCAGACTACCTGTCGCGGCGATTGCTCCGAGCGTAGTGGTGAGGCTGGCCGGGGTGTCGTTAAACAGTTCGGCTTTCCACGCTTCTACCGGGCGGTCGTAGGATTTGAGTGTCGGCAGGTGCGGATTGTTCGACCAGTGTTGTGTGACGCGCTGCCCATGCGCTGTAGTCGGTGCGATCAACAGGCTCGGCAACTGCCGGTCGTGCAGTAATTGCGCGAGCAACTCTGGCCAGTCTTCGCCGGTGGTCAGATGGATTTCGGTGTGCACCGCTTCCATCAGTTTGCGCAGTTGCGGGATGCGTTGCTCCGGGGTGTAGGTGTACGGCGCGGTCACCAGTTCGACGTCGAACTCGTCAGGCACGGGTGTCGTGCCTGTCAGACTATTGCGCAATTTGCCGAGGATATTTTGCCTGGCGCTCATCAACGATCTCCCTGTTTGGCCAAGTGCTCGCGGGCCATGTCATGCAGCGAGCGGGCAGCGGGTTTTGGCGCGCTGTGGTTTTGCGTCCATGGCCCGACGTTGGCTGGCGCCAGTGCGCGCAGGCGCGTGGCGAAGAATGCGAACCAGCGATAGAGCGTCGGCGAACTGTTGAGTCTGGCCCAGGCGTTCCAGATAAAACGCTCCTTGCGCGAGTACTTGCTGCCCTGGCCGCGCATGACTTGGTGCGGTGAGTCCGGGGCTTTGACGTTCTCTTCGCGCAGGCGCCGCAGCAATGCCGGGATAGGAATTTTTACCGGGCAGACTTCACCGCAGGCGCCGCACAGCGACGATGCACTCGGATGGTCCGGGACTTTCGCCAGGCCGACCATGTGCGGTGTGATGATTTTGCCGATCGGTCCTGGGTAAACCTCGCCATAGGCGTGGCCGCCGATTCGGGTGTAGACCGGGCAATGATTCATGCACGCGCCGCAGCGTATGCAGTTCAGGGTCTGGCGTAATTCGCTGTCGGCGAAGGCCTGGCTGCGACCGTTGTCGAGCAACACCAGATGCACTTCTTGCGGACCGTCGAGTTCATGTTCCTTGCGCGGGCCGGAGATCATGTTGACGTAAGTAGTGATGGGTTGGCCAAGGGCCGAGCGGGTCAGCAGCGACAACAGCGGCACCACGTCGCGCAAGTTTTCAACGACTTTTTCGATGCCGGTAACGGCGATGTGTACCGGCGGCACGGTGGTGGTCATGCGGCCGTTGCCTTCGTTTTCGACCAGCAGCAAAGTGCCGGTTTCGGCCACGGCGAAGTTGACGCCGGAGACGCCGATGTCCGCTTCGAAGAATTTCTGTCGCAAGACTTTGCGACCGATCTGAATGAGTTGGTCAACGTCCTTGGTGTATTCCACGCCAAGTTTGTCGTGGAACAAGGACGCGACCTGACCGGCGTTCTTGTGGATCGCCGGCATAATTATGTGTGAAGGCTTCTCGTGGTCGAGCTGGACGATGTACTCGCCCATGTCCGATTCCAGGCATTCAATGCCTTGATCAGCGAGGAAATGATTCATTTCCATTTCTTCACTGACCATCGATTTACCCTTGATCACTTGCCGCGCCTCGTGAGTGCGGATGATCGACAAGACGATGCCATTGGCTTCGTCCACCGTTTCCGCCCAGTGCACTGTCACACCGTTGCGGGTCAGGTTCTGTTCAAGCTGCTCGAGCAAATCGGGCAACTTGGATAACGCTCGGGCCCGAACAGTATTGCCCAGCGCTCGCAGATGTTCTCTTTCATGGGCATCGCTGAAGGACGCTGCCCGTTTGGTCATCAGTGAATCCATCGCCGTGCGAAAGTTATTTCGCAATTGCATGTCGGCCAAAGCCTCGTGAGCCCTGGTTCTGAAATCTTCTTCTACGGCAACCGTAGGAATAATCACCGAGGCGTTCATCGGACACCGCCGGTACGTTGCCAAAGGAAACTGGCCAGATGTTGGCCGCGCAACGCTTCCTGCTGTTTCTCCAGCGAGCCGTTGATGTTCATCAAACAGCCGCAATCGGCACTCAGCACTTGATGCGCGCCGGATTCTTTCAGCGATCGGGTCTTGTCGGCCACCATCGCTCCGGAAATGTCTGGCATACGGACGCTGAAAGTCCCACCAAAGCCACAGCATTCACTTTCGTGGCTGTGCTCGACCCGTTCGACGTTGCCCAACTGCGCCAATAATTCGCGGCCATGCAGGTGCGTGTTCATCTCGCGGCGTGCCGAGCAAGAGGTGTGCAGCGCGACTTTCACCGGTTTGCCGCTGTCCTTGAGTTGCACTTTGCAGACAAACAGCAGGAATTCGGCCAGTTCATAGGTTCGGGCGGCGAGCGCCTGGACCTGTTTCAACGTCTGCGGCTCATCTTTGAACAAGTCGGCGTAGTGCTCGCGCATCATGCCAGCGCAAGAACCCGACGGCACCACCACCGGAAAATCCCCGGCAAACAGCGCCAGTTGCGAACGCGCCACGGTCCGCGCCTGCTCGGTGTAACCGGAGGTGTACGCCGGTTGCCCGCAGCAGCTTTGCCCTTGCGGGTATTCGACGCGAATGCCTTCGCGTTCCAGCAGGTGAATCGCGTCCATCCCGGCTTCCGGGTAGAACAAATCCACCACGCATGTCCCGAACAGGTAGACCCGCGACGGTTTTTCGCTGGGGTATTGCCGAGGCTCGGGCAGTGGCGGGGCGACGCGGGTCGCGTTCGGCACGGCGTTGTAAAAAAGCTCGCTCATCAGGCGTCTCCGGGTGGTCCCGGTTATCCGTCCGTTGAGGCTGCTGAATATAGAGCGGCAAGCTTTCAGCAGCCTTACAGACCGGGTGGTGAATAGCTGACGGCGGAATCGTGGTCCGCCGTCGGTTTTTTCCGTGTTGCTTGTAGGTTTAGTGCACCAGCATGCCGGTCAGCCAGTAGGCCTGGACGTAGGTGATCAGGCCGACGATGGTGGCGAAAAACAGGCTGTGCTTGAGGGTGAAACGGAACAGGTCCGACTCCTTGCCGACCAGCCCGGTCGCGGCGCACGCCACGGCGATCGATTGTGGCGAGATCATCTTGCCGGTGACGCCGCCGCTGGTGTTAGCCGCCACCAGCAACACATCACTGACGCCGATCTGGTGCGCGGTGGTCGCTTGCAACGAACTGAACAGCGCGTTCGACGAGGTGTCGGAACCGGTCAGGAACACGCCGAGCCAGCCGAGGAATGGCGAGAAGAACGGGAAAGCTGCGCCGGTGCCGGCCAATACCAGCGCCATGGTCGAGGACATGCCCGAATAGTTGGTGACGAAGGCAAACGCCAGCACCATGCCGATCGACAGAATTGGCCAGCGCAGTTCGTAGAAGGTCTCTTTCAAAGTGGTAAGACCAGTTTTGAAATTGATCTTCAGCACCAGCATCGAGATCAGCGCCGAGAAGAAAATCGCCGTGCCGGTCGCCGAAATCGGATCAAGTTTGAACACCGCCGGCAAGGCGGTTGGCGCGGTGACGATTGGCGCGACTTTGATCACCAGTTGGTCGAGGTGCGGGATGGCAAAGTTGAACACCCAGCTGTACATCGAACCGCCGGCGGCGAACATCGCTTTGAATGGTTTCAACGTCCAGATGGTGACCAGCACGGTGAGAATCAGGAATGGCGACCAGGCTTTGAAAATTTCCACAAAGCTGTAAGGCGAGGCGACGGTCGAACGTGGCTGGCCGAAACCACCGGCGCTGGCAGTCACCACCGAAGCGGACACGGCACCGGCGATGTGCTGGCCGGCGGCGCGTTTTGGCTGCCAGACTTTCAGGAACAGCGTCAGCGAGATCAGGCTGGCCAGGGCCGAGGTGATGTCCGGCAGTTCCGGGCCGATGAAGTTCGAGGTGAAGTATTGGGTGATCGCAAAACTCAAACCGGCGACCAGCGCGGCCGGCCAGGTTTCGCGAACGCCGCGCAGGCCATCCATCATGAACACCAGCCAGAACGGCACAAACAGCGACAGCAATGGCAGTTGGCGCCCGGTCATGGCGCCGATTTTGAACGCGTCGATGCCGGTGACTTGCCCGGCAACAATGATCGGAATACCCAGCGCGCCGAAAGCGACGGGCGCGGTGTTGGCGATCAGGCACAGGCCGGCGGCGTACAGTGGATTGAAGCCGAGTCCTACAAGGAGTGCGGCGGTAATCGCAACCGGCGCGCCGAAACCGGCGGCACCTTCAAGGAATGCGCCGAAGCAGAAACCGATCAGCAACACCTGCAAACGCTGGTCGTCGGTGATCGACAGCACCGAGCTGCGGATCACTTCGAACTGGCCGCTCTTGACCGTCAGTTTGTACAGGAACACCGCGGCGACGATGATCCAGGCGATTGGCCACAAGCCATACGCGAAGCCATACCCGGCGGCGGCGAAGGCCATGTCGACCGGCATCTGGAACGCGAAGATCGCTACGGCGATCGATAACGCCAACGTGATGCTGCCGGCCACATGGCCCTTGAGCCGGAACACGGCCAACGCGAGGAAGAAGAATACGATGGGAATAACCGCCGCGAGCGCGGACACGCCGAGACTGCCGAGTGGGCTGTAAAGCTGTTGCCAGGTTTGCATATGGGGTGGCCCCTAATTGTTGTTGGTCAGGCACTGTCAGCGTTCTTGGTTAATTGGTAATACCAATTTACAATCGCTGTTGGCTAGGGTAAAAGCCTTCTGGGCGGTGTGTCAATTTGTCGCCCTAAAACTTTTGTCGAATAAGCGGTGCAGAAGGCATCTGATCTGTTTTGTCAGAAGCCGTCTGGTAGGTGCCGTCACAACGCTGATAGGCCAGAATAGAGAGCCCGGCGAGCGGCCGGGATCGTGGAGAATTGAGTTATGGGGTTTGATCAGATTCGTCAGCGCCGTTTGTCTGACGATATTGTCGAGCGGCTCGAGGGGATGATTCTCGAGGGCACGCTGAAGTCCGGCGAGCGCTTGCCGGCCGAGCGCGCACTGGCCGAGCAGTTCGGCGTGTCACGCCCGTCGTTGCGCGAAGCGATTCAAAAACTGGCGGCCAAGGGTTTGCTGGTGAGTCGCCAGGGCGGCGGCAATTATGTGGTGGATTCGCTCGGCTCGACATTCAGTGATCCGCTGCTGCATCTGCTGGAAAGCAACCCCGAAGCTCAGCGCGACCTGTTGGAATTTCGCCATACGCTGGAAGCGTCCTGCGCTTATTACGCGGCGATGCGCGCCACTGATGTCGATCGGGAGCGGCTGACCGCTTCATTCAACGAATTGCAGGACTGCTACACGCGTCACGATGAAGTGAGCCGGGTGGAAGAGGGCGCGG
Organism: Pseudomonas sp. SJZ131; assembly: GCF_007828705.1. Taxonomy (NCBI): domain Bacteria; kingdom Pseudomonadati; phylum Pseudomonadota; class Gammaproteobacteria; order Pseudomonadales; family Pseudomonadaceae; genus Pseudomonas; species Pseudomonas sp. SJZ131. Next base: position 105,641 of record NZ_VIVC01000002.1, read on the forward strand.
CGGACGCGAAATTTCATTTGGCGATTGCTGAGGCGAGCCACAACGCCGTGCTGCTGCATACCATTCGTGGGTTGTTCGATCTGTTGAAGCGCAACGTCGTGACCAACATTGGCGGCATGTACAAACAGCGCACGGAAACCCGCGACATGCTGATCAGTCAGCACCGGGAGTTGTACCTGGCGATTATCGAGGGGCGGGCGGAGCAGGCGCGAGAAGTGTCCAGCCGTCACATTTTGTATGTGCAGGAAGTGCTGGAAGAAGTGCGTCAGGAAGTACAGCGCGTGGCTCGGGCGGAGCGGCGCAAGGGGATTTAGTCATGATCGTTCCCACGCTCTGCGTGGGAACGATCAGGCAGGAAGATTACTCTTCCTTGCCCTTGTTCCGCACTGCGCGCTGCAGTTCGCGGCCGGCATCGCGCTCGCGTTCGGTATCGCGCTTGTCGTATTCCTTCTTGCCTTTGCCCAAAGCAATTTCGCACTTGACCATGTGCTTGCTCCAGTACCAGGACAGGCATACGCAGGCGTAACCCTTTTGCTGTACGGCAGTGGCCAGCTTTTCCAGCTCGCGCCGGTTGAGCAGCAGTTTGCGGGTGCGGGTCGGATCAGCGATGACGTGCGTGCTCGCAGTCATCAGCGGCGTGATGTGACTGCCAAGCAGCCACGCTTCGCCATCCTTGAGCAGCACATAACTGTCAACCAGTTGCAGCTTGCTTGCCCGCAGACTTTTTACTTCCCAGCCGGCCAGGACCAGACCAGCCTCGAACTTGTGTTCGATGAAGTAATCGTGTCGCGCCTTTTTATTCTGCGCGATGGTCCCTGTTGGGTGTTTCTTCGTTTTAGCCATAGGGGCGGCATTATAGGGAGTTGCAAGCAAGTCGGCTACGGTATCGCTACGTGCTTGAGCAGGTTGATTGAATCCCGGACAATGCGGCCTCTTTTTTGAACGCTTGGGCGTGATAACGATGTCGACAGACAAGGTTTCTGTCCACGGCAGTTGGGCTAGCCGCTGGGTCTTCATACTCGCCGCGACCGGTTCGGCCGTGGGCCTGGGTAGCATCTGGAAATTCCCGTACATGGTCGGCGTCTATGGTGGCGGCGCCTTTGTGCTGATGTTTCTGGCGTGCATTGCGCTGATCGGCGTGCCGGTGATGCTGGCGGAAACCCTGATTGGCCGCCGCGCGCGGCAAAGTCCGGCGAATGCCCTGAAGGTGTTGGCGCAAGAGGCCGGGCACTCGGGCAAGTGGTCGTGGGGCGCATTTGCCGGGATGATCACGGCGTTGCTGATCCTGTCTTTCTATAGTGTGGTCGGCGGCTGGTCGCTGGATTACATCATCGACATGGGCCGTGGCGACTTTCAGGGCGTTACGGCGGATCAGGTCGGCGCGTATTTCGGCAATGTGATCGCCGATCCTTGGCGCCTGACACTTTGGCACACGATTTTTATGCTGCTGTCGGCCATTGTCATCGCCAAAGGCGTGGTGGCCGGGCTCGAACGCAGCTTGCGGATCATGATGCCGCTGCTGTTCGTGATGGTTCTGGTGCTGCTGGGTTACAGCATGACCACCGGACATTTCATGGAAGGCGTGCATTTCATGTTCGACTTCCACCCGGAAAAAGTCCTCGACGGCTTGCTGCCAGCGATGGGCCACGCGTTTTTCTCGCTCAGCGTCGGTGTCGGCTCGATCATGATCTACGGCGCCTATATGCCGAAGAACTCGTCGATCTCAGGCACCGTGGTCGGCGTGGCGATCCTCGATACCTTCGTGTCGCTGGTTGCCGGCCTGGCATTGTTTCCGATTGTGTTCGCCGCCGGTTTGAACCCGAGCGAAGGCCCTGGCCTGATGTTCGTCAGCCTGCCATTTGCCTTCGGCAACGTGGCGTTCGGTCAGGTGATGGGCGTAGTGTTCTTCGTGCTGGTAGCGATTGCAGCGTGGAGTTCGGCAATTTCCCTGCTCGAACCCATGGTCGCGTATCTGGTTGAACGGACCAAAGTCAGCCGTGCCTGGGTGACTTTCTGGCTGGCGTTCATCTGCTGGTTCGTCGGGCTGGGCACGGTGTTTTCCTTCAATATCTGGAAGGAAGCGAAATTTTTCGTGAACGAAGGCGGGATGTTCCATCTCTACCAATGGGGCGCGGCCGGCGGCCTGGATTTCTTTGGAGTGATCGATTTCTTCACCTCGCGGATCATGTTGCCACTCGGTGGTTTGTGTTTCGTGGTGTTTGCAGGCTGGGTGATGGGGCGGGAAGCGGTACGCGACGAATTGTCGATCCGCAGCCCGATCCTGTTTGCCCTGTCCCTGTTTTTGATGCGCTATGTGGCGCCCATCGGCATTCTCGTAGTGTTTGCCGCCCAGCTGTGGAAGTGACGCTGACATGACGACACACATTCAACGCTCGGCCCTGCTGCCGTATCCGGCGCAAGCCTTGTATGACCTGGTCAACGACGTGGCACGTTACCCGGAATTTCTGCCGTGGTGCTCGGCGGCCGAAGTCCTTGAAAGCTCCCCTGAGCACATGCGCGCCAGCGTGGGCGTGGCCAAGGGTGGCTTGAGTCAGCATTTCGTCACGCGTAATACGCTGGTGCCCGGGCGTTCGATCGAGATGAATCTCGAGGAAGGCCCGTTCAATCAGTTGCATGGTGTGTGGGTGTTCAAGCCATTGGGCGAGAAGGCCTGCAAAATCAGCCTCGACCTGTCGTTCGATTACGCCGGGCCGATTGTCCGTGCGACGTTGGGGCCGTTGTTCAATCAGGCTGCCAACACGCTGGTCGACGCCTTTTGTCAGCGTGCCAAGCAAATGCATGGTTGAGTCGGTGATCGAGATTGAGGTGGTGTATGCCGCCGCGGATCGTCAGGCATTGCTCAGTGCTGCGGTGCCTGAAGGCTCGACAGTCCGGGCGGCTTTGCTGGCGTCCGGCATCGGTGCCGAGTTCGCCGAGCTGGATCTGGCGACTTGTCCGGTAGGGATTTTCGGCAAGGTGATCGCCGATGCTGATACGCGGGTGGTTCAGGCCGGTGATCGCATCGAGATTTACCGCCCTTTGCTCGCCGATCCGAAAGAAGTCCGGCGCTTGCGTGCGGCCAAGGCTGCCGAGACTAAAGCGCGAAATCAGTGAATCGCTGATCGGCAGACAATAAAAAACCCGGACATGCCGGGTTTTTTATTGCGTCGCAAATTATTGCGGAGTGGTGTCCAGCGGTTCTGGAGTCGGGACTGGAACGGTTTCTACACCGTCGACGTCCTTCTGAATCTGATCCAGCAACGAACCTGGTTTCACCGGTTTTTCCGCTTCTGGCTTCTCGGCGTTTTCTGCAGGAGCGGTCACGTTAGTGCCGGGTTCCTTGCCGAGAATGGCTTCGTCGCGGCTCACGCCAGGCATGAAATCACCCGACAGGCTGACGAGTTGGTCGTTAGGGTTAAAGATAACGCTTACGCGTTCCTGTTGGCGTTCTCCACCACCCGGTTGCAGGCTATACAGGTAATCCCAGCGATCGGCATGGAACGTGTCGGTCAGCAGAGGGTTGCCCATGATAAACCGTACTTGCCGACGGGTCATTCCCGGGCGTAACTGGTCTATCATGTCCTGCGTGACGACATTGCCCTGCTGGATGTCGATTTTGTAAACCCCGGGGAATGAACAACCGGCGAGTGCGAGCAGTCCCACGAAGGTGAAACTGGTTAGCAAGAGCTTGGTGTTTTGCATCGGTGGGCGACTTCCACTATCTTGGCTGGGACAACGTAAACGCCGATCATACCCGCATTAAGAGAAGCTGCGAAGCAGCATCGCGAGAAAGCTGACCATGGTTGAAAATAGCGAACTACGCAAAGCCGGCCTCAAAGTGACCCTGCCACGGGTCAAAATTCTGCAAATGCTCGATTCTGCCGAGCAGCGCCACATGAGTGCCGAGGATGTCTACAAGGCTCTGATGGAGGCTGGTGAGGACGTCGGTCTGGCCACGGTTTACCGTGTACTGACTCAGTTCGAGGCAGCTGGGCTTGTGGTGCGACACAACTTCGACGGCGGTCACGCAGTCTTCGAACTGGACGACGGCAAGCATCACGACCATATGGTCAACGTCGAAACCAGTGAAGTGATCGAATTCTTCGACGAAGAAATCGAGCGTCTTCAGAAGGCGATCGTCGATAAGTACGGTTTCGAGATGGTGGATCACAATCTCGTACTGTACGTACGCAAGAAAAAGTAAGCATGTCGCGCGGACATGATGTTCGCGAAACGAGCGAAGGCGACCCCAGGGTCGCCTTCGTGCTTTCTACCGTTCCTGTATTTCTGCAGTGCTTGGATTTCTGCAGTGCTCAGATTTCCGCAGCGCTTAGATTTTTGCGGTGATGACCATTTTCTTCGCGTGAGCCAGGGATTCTTTGGTCAGATCGATCCCACCGAGCATTCGCGCGACTTCTTCTACGCGATCATTCTTGCTCAACTTCGACACCGCCGTGTGTGTCGCATCGGCACCGCGCACTTTATGCACAAACAGATGCTGGTGACCCTGCGCCGCCACTTGAGGCAAGTGCGTGACGGTCAGCACTTGGCCGCGCTCGCCGAGCCGGCGTAGCAACTGGCCGACAATCTCGGCGGTCGGACCACCGATGCCCACGTCCACTTCGTCGAACACCAGCGTCGGCACGCGCGATGTCTGCGCGGTGATGACCTGGATCGCCAGGCTAATGCGCGACAGCTCACCGCCCGACGCCACTTTCGCCAGCGCTTTCATCGGCTGCCCAGGGTTGGCGCTGACCAGCAGTTCGACTTGCTCAAGCCCGTTCGGCAGCAGTTCGTCACTACTATTAGGGCGCAGTTCGATGGTGAAGCGCCCGCCGGGCATGCCCAGACGCTGGATTTCCTGCTCAACGGCGCTGGCCAGAGTGCCCGAGGCCTGATGGCGCAAGTCGCTGAGGTCGCGTGCCTTCTCTTGATAATGGCGAGCGAAAGAGGCCAGCTCTTCGCCCAGACGTTCGATGGATTCGTCATTGGCATTCAGCGTTTCAATTTCATCCAGCAATTTTTGCTGCATCTCGGCGACTTCGGTCGGCTGGATCCGGTGTTTGCGCGCCAAGGTGTAGATCGCATCGAGGCGTTCTTCCAGATATTGCAGGCGCGCCGGGTCGGCGTCGAAGTTATCCAGGAAGCGGTTCAGTTCGCCGACGGCTTCCTCGACTTGAATCTGCGCACTGGTCAGCAAACTGCTGGCCTCGCCCAAGGCGCCAACCGAATTGTTGACGCTCGACAAGCGATTGAGGCTTGCGGTCAGTGCATTCAAGACATTGCCGGAATCACTCTCGCTGCATTGCTCAACCACTTGTCGGCAGATGCCCAGCAGGGTCTCGGCGTTGGTCAGGTTTTTGTGTTCCTGCTCCAGTTGCTCCAGCTCGTTTTCGCCGAGGCCGAGGTTTTCCAGCTCTTCGAGTTGATAGCTGAGCAATTGATGGCGGGCGCGCTGCTCGTCGCCGGAGTTGGACAGGCGATCCAGCTCATGGCGGGTCTGGCGCCAGCGCTGCGCGGCCAATTGCACTTGGCGGGCGAGGTCGGTGGCACCGGCATATTCGTCGAGCAAGCGGCGGTGGGTATCGGTTTTGAGCAGGGATTGGTGTTCGTGCTGGCTGTGGATATCGATTACCAGCTCGCCCAACGCCTTGAGGTCGCCGAGTGGGCAGGGTGTGCCGTTGATGTAGCCGCGCGAACGACCTTCGGCGGTAATCACCCGGCGCAGAATGCATGGGCCGTCGCATTCGAGGTCGCGTTCGGCCAGCCAGGCACTGGCTTCGGGAATGTCGACCAGGTCGAAGGTCGCAAGAATATCGGCCTTGTCGGCGCCGGGGCGAACCACGCCGCTGTCGGCGCGATCACCGAGGGTCAGGCCCAGCGCGTCGAGCATGATCGACTTGCCGGCGCCGGTTTCCCCTGTGATCACGCTCATCCCGCGATCGAGTTCGAGATCGAGATGTTCGACGATGGCGTAGTTGTGTACAGACAGGTGAACCAGCATAAAGGCCGCTCCCAGGCTTTAGGTCTGGTTATTTATACAGTGTTTTATTCGGGGCTGACAATGGCCTCGCTTAGCTCGATTTGCTTGATCCGACGAAATCGTTAGCACGCTTGGGAATGACAATGCTGTGCTTTTTTGTAGGGTTAAACCTTGCGCGCCCCTTGAAGCGCGATTTTGCGGCCCCATATAGCTGGACAGAAGCGCGAGTTGAGCTCGCGGACGATATTGAAAGGAGAAATTCTATGGCTGACGAACAGACAGTGGATCCGCAAAATCTCGACGCCGATCAGGCTGCCCAAGGTTCGGGCGATGAGCTGGCGACCCGTGTACAAGTGCTCGAGGAGCAATTGGCTGGCGCTCAGGATCAGGCTTTGCGTGTAGCAGCTGATCTGCAGAACGTCCGCCGTCGCGCCGAGCAGGATGTCGAAAAGGCGCACAAATTCGCGCTGGAAAAATTTGCCGGCGACTTGCTGCCGATCATCGACAGCCTGGAGCGTGGTCTGGAGTTGTCCAACCCGGACGACGATAGCATCCGCCCGATGCGCGAAGGCATCGAGCTGACCCTGAAAATGTTCCAGGACACCCTGAAGCGTTATCAGCTGGAAGCCATTGACCCGCATGGCGAACCGTTCAACGCCGTTCATCATCAGGCGATGGCCATGCAGGAAAGCGCCGATGTCGAGCCGAACAGCGTGCTCAAGGTGTTCCAGAAAGGCTACCAACTGAACGGTCGCTTGCTGCGCCCGGCGATGGTTGTGGTCAGCAAGGCGCCTGCGCCAGTTTCGCCTTCTATTGATGAGCAGGCTTGAAATCAGCCGCAAGGCCCCCATTTAGAAGTCAAGCGTTTAAGTGCTACCGCAGTTAGCCACCACTGCTGCGGCAACCAAATCCAAAAGTTTCGGGAGAGTTAACATGGGCAAAATTATCGGTATCGACCTGGGGACTACCAACTCCTGCGTCTCCGTGCTGGAAAACGGCGTAGCTAAAGTAATTGAAAACGCTGAAGGCGCGCGTACTACGCCGTCGATCATCGCGTATGCCAACGACGGCGAAATCCTCGTTGGCCAGTCGGCCAAGCGTCAGGCTGTGACCAATCCGCATAACACCCTGTACGCGGTGAAGCGTCTGATCGGTCGCAAGTTCGACGAAGAAGTCGTGCAGAAAGACATCAAGATGGTCCCGTACAAAATCGCCAAGGCTGACAACGGCGACGCATGGGTTGAAGTGAACGGCCAGAAAATGTCGCCGCCACAGATCTCGGCTGAAATCCTGAAGAAAATGAAGAAGACCGCCGAAGACTACCTCGGCGAGCCAGTGACCGAGGCGGTGATCACCGTTCCGGCCTACTTCAACGACAGCCAGCGTCAGGCGACCAAAGACGCCGGCCGTATCGCGGGCCTGGACGTTAAACGCATCATCAACGAACCAACCGCAGCTGCTCTGGCTTACGGTATGGACAAGGCGAAAGGCGATCACACCGTGATCGTTTACGACTTGGGCGGCGGTACTTTCGACGTTTCCGTGATCGAAATCGCTGAAGTTGATGGCGAGCACCAGTTCGAAGTATTGGCCACCAACGGCGATACGTTCCTGGGCGGTGAAGACTTCGACATTCGTCTGATCGACTACCTCGTTGACGAATTCAAGAAAGAAAGCGGCATGAACCTCAAAGGTGACCCGCTGGCGATGCAGCGCCTGAAAGAAGCCGCTGAAAAAGCCAAGATCGAACTGTCTTCGAGCAATTCGACCGACGTCAACCTCCCGTACATCACTGCAGACGCGACCGGTCCTAAGCACTTGAACGTGAAAATCTCCCGCGCCAAGCTTGAAGCGCTGGTAGAAGACCTGGTTCAACGCACTATTGAACCATGCCGCATCGCTCTGAAAGACTCCGGTATCGACGTTGGCGCCATCAACGACGTGATCCTGGTTGGCGGTCAGACCCGTATGCCATTGGTTCAGAAGCTGGTCACCGAGTTCTTCGGTAAAGAAGCGCGTAAAGACGTGAACCCGGACGAAGCCGTTGCCATGGGTGCTGCTATCCAGGGCGCAGTATTGGCCGGCGACGTTAAAGACGTTCTGCTGCTGGACGTCAGCCCGCTGACCCTGGGTATCGAAACCATGGGTGGCGTGATGACCGCGCTGATCGAGAAAAACACCACGATTCCTACCAAGAAATCGCAAGTGTTCTCGACTGCCGACGACAACCAGGGCGCTGTGACCATTCACGTGCTGCAAGGTGAGCGTAAGCAAGCGGCGCAGAACAAGTCTTTGGGCAAGTTCGACCTGGCCGAGATTCCACCAGCACCACGTGGTGTGCCACAAATTGAAGTGACCTTCGACATCGACGCCAACGGCATTCTGCACGTAGGCGCCAAAGACAAGGCCACCGGCAAGACTCAGTCGATCGTGATCAAGGCCAACTCCGGTCTGTCCGAGGAAGAGATTCAGCAGATGATTCGCGATGCTGAAACCAACGCCGACGAAGACCGCAAGTTCGAAGAACTGGCCGCTGCCCGTAACCAGGGTGATGCACTGGTTCACTCGACGCGCAAAATGGTCTCGGACGCTGGCGACAAGGTCAGCGCTGAAGAGAAGACTGCAATCGAAGCTGCTGTTGTTGCTCTGGAAGCCGCCGTCAAAGGTGACGACAAAGCTGCAATCGACGCCAAGGTTGAAGAACTGTCGAAAGTCTCCGCGCCAGTCGCTCAGAAAATGTACGCCGAGCAGGCTCAGCCAGCTGAAGGCGCTGCACCGCAGGGCGAATCGGCTGAGAAGGCTGACGACGTTGTCGACGCTGAGTTCGAAGAAGTAAAAGACCAGAAGTAAGTTGTTGGTCGCCCGGTTGACTGCCTTCTGGCGGTGACTGGTAGGATGTCGCCGCGCGGGAGCTTGCTCCCGCGTTGGCGTGTCTGGAGTTAGCGAATTTTTACAGCATGCGACAGCGCTCGCGTGTTGGCGGTATGGCCGAGGATGCTCCTGCTTTTCGCGCAGCAAGTACCGCATCGAATCAAAGACCAGGATCGTTGAATTGACGTGAGTTGGGTCCGGGCCTGTATTGGGGCTCAACGAGTTTGGCAGAGCTCAGGAGGGGTTTGCCGAACGTCCTTAAGAGTGCAAAGACTTATGGCAAAGCGTGACTATTACGAAGTATTGGGTGTTGAGCGTGGCTCAAGCGAAGCAGACCTGAAGAAGGCCTACCGCCGCCTGGCGATGAAGCATCACCCGGATCGTAATCCCGATGACAAAGCGTCGGAAGAGATGTTCAAAGAGGCCAACGAGGCCTACGAAGTACTGTCCGATTCCAGCAAGCGCGCGGCATACGACCAGTACGGTCATGCCGGTGTCGACCCGAGCATGGGCGGCGGCGGTGCCGGTTTTGGCGGTCAGAACTTCTCCGATATCTTTGGTGATGTCTTCAGTGATTTCTTCGGTGGTGGTCGCGGCGGTTCCCGTGGCGGTGCTCAGCGCGGCAGCGACTTGCGCTACACGCTGGAGCTGAATCTGGAAGAAGCGGTGCGCGGCACGTCGGTGAATATCCGCGTTCCGACGCTGGTCAACTGCAAGCCGTGCGACGGTTCGGGCGCCAAGAAAGGCTCCGCGCCGATCACCTGCCCGACCTGCGGCGGTATTGGCCAGGTCCGCATGCAGCAAGGTTTCTTCTCGGTGCAGCAGACCTGCCCGCGCTGCCATGGCCAAGGCAAGATCATTTCCGACCCGTGCGATTCCTGCCACGGCGAAGGTCGTGTCGAAGAGTACAAAACCCTTTCCGTGAAAGTCCCGGCCGGTGTTGATACCGGTGACCGTATTCGTCTGTCCGGCGAAGGCGAGGCGGGTGCTCAGGGTGGGCCGACTGGCGACCTGTACGTGGTGATCAATGTGCGCGAGCACGCGATCTTCCAGCGCGACGGCAAGCATTTGTTCTGTGAAGTGCCGATCAGCTTCGTCGATGCAGCGTTGGGCGGCGAGCTGGAGATTCCGACCCTTGATGGTCGAGTCAAACTGAAAATCCCGGAAGGGACGCAGACCGGCAAGCAGTTCCGTGTTCGCGGCAAAGGCGTTGCGCCGGTGCGTGGCGGCGGTGCTGGTGACTTGATGTGTCGGGTGGCGGTGGAAACCCCGGTCAACCTGGGCCGTCGTCAGCGCGAATTGCTCGAGGAGTTCCGCAGTTCGCTGGCGGACGACAACAGCCATTCGCCGAAAACCACCGGTTGGTTCGAAGGCGTGAAGCGCTTCTTCGGCGACTTGTAAGGAGTGAGCATGCGACGTATTGCGGTGATGGGCGCTGCCGGGCGCATGGGCAAGATCCTCGTTGAAGCGGTGCAGCAACGCGCGCCGCTGACCGGTCTGACGGCAGCCATCGTGCGCCCCGGCAGCACGCTGATTGGCGTCGATGCCGGTGAGCTGGCTTCGCTGGGCCGGATCGGTGTGCCGCTGTGCGGGCATGTCGAAGCCGTGGCTGAAGAGTTCGATGTGTTGATCGACTTCACGCTGCCGGAAGTGATGCTGAAAAATCTGGCGTTCTGTCGTAAGGCGGGCAAAGCCATGGTCATCGGCACCACCGGGCTGGACGCTGCGCAGAAGCAGGTGCTGGCCGAGGCGTGCAAGGATATTCCAATCGTGTTCGCGGCTAACTTCAGTGTTGGGGTCAACCTCTCGCTGAAGCTGCTCGACATGGCGGCCCGGGTCTTGGGTGATGAGGCGGATATCGAAATCATCGAGGCGCATCATCGGCACAAGATCGATGCGCCATCCGGCACGGCGCTGCGCATGGGAGAGGTGATCGCCAGTGCGCTGGATCGTGATCTGCAGAAGGTTGCGGTTTACGAGCGCGAAGGTCATACCGGCGCTCGCGAGCGTGAAACCATCGGCTTCGCAACCGTTCGCGGTGGTGATGTGGTGGGTGATCACACCGTGCTGTTTGCCTGCGAAGGCGAGCGACTTGAGATCACGCATAAAGCGTCCAGCCGCATGACATTCGCCAAGGGTGCTGTCCGTGCAGCGCTGTGGCTGGATGGCCGCGCGCCAGGCCTTTATGACATGCAAGACGTGCTCGACCTGCGTTAAGATGCGCCCGAAATCGGGTTCAAACCCAGCGTTTGAACCCGGTTTTACCCCGCCACGCGACGCCCTGTCGCATTCTCCGGCCTTTAAGGCTCATTGGCGGTAGACCGAAAAAGCCTTTTTCTGTAAGCTACAGCTTTAGTGTGTCCACTAAAAGCGCGCAGAATTATTCAGTGAAGAAGCGGGGTGACGTGTCCATACGTCACTCCGCTTTTTTACAACCTGCGATCGCCCTTTCAGGCTTTATTTACGGGAGGTCTTCTTGACTAAGCCAGCCATACTCGCCCTTGCTGATGGCAGCATTTTTCGCGGCGAAGCCATTGGAGCCGACGGTCAGACCGTTGGAGAGGTGGTGTTCAACACCGCCATGACCGGCTATCAGGAAATCCTTACCGATCCTTCCTACGCCCAACAGATCGTTACCCTGACTTATCCGCACATCGGCAACACCGGCACCACGCCGGAAGATGCCGAGTCCGACCGCGTCTGGTCCGCTGGCCTGGTCATTCGTGACCTGCCGCTGGTTGCGAGTAACTGGCGTAACACGATGTCCCTGTCCGATTACCTGAAAGCCAACAACGTTGTGGCAATCGCCGGTATCGACACCCGTCGCCTGACGCGCATCCTGCGTGAGAAAGGCGCGCAGAACGGCTGCATCATGGCCGGCGACAACATCTCCGAAGAAGCCGCGATCGCTGCAGCCCAAGGCTTCCCTGGCCTGAAAGGCATGGACCTGGCGAAAGTCGTCAGCACCAAAGAGAAGTACGAGTGGCGCTCGACTGTCTGGGACCTGAAAACCGACAGCCACGCGACCATCGACGCCTCCGAGCTGCCGTACCACGTGGTTGCCTACGACTACGGCGTCAAGCTGAACATCCTGCGCATGCTGGTCGAACGCGGTTGCCGCGTCACCGTTGTGCCGGCGCAGACGCCAGCCGCTGATGTGCTGGCGATGCAACCGGACGGCGTGTTCCTGTCCAACGGCCCGGGTGATCCGGAGCCTTGCGACTACGCGATCCAGGCGATCAAGGATGTACTGAAAACCGAAATTCCGGTGTTCGGCATCTGCCTCGGTCACCAATTGCTGGCCCTCGCCGCCGGCGCCAAGACCCTGAAAATGGGCCACGGCCACCACGGCGCGAACCACCCGGTCCAGGATCTGGACAGCGGTGTAGTGATGATCACCAGCCAGAACCACGGTTTTGCGGTAGACGAAACGTCGCTGCCGGGCAACGTCCGCGCGATCCACAAATCGCTGTTCGACGGCACCCTGCAAGGCATCGAACTGACCGACAAGAGCGCCTTCAGCTTCCAGGGTCACCCTGAAGCCAGCCCTGGCCCGAACGACGTAGCGCCTCTGTTCGATCGCTTCATCAATGAAATGGCCAAGCGACGTTAATCGCCAGCACTGATGCAGCACAGCTTGAGGGTGGTCCCGACACCGGCGGCCCCCTCAAGGCTTCACAGATTGAACAAGACGGCTTGCCGACTGACCTGCGGATTTGAGTGACAAACCCATGCCAAAACGTACAGACATAAAAAGCATTTTGATTCTCGGCGCTGGCCCGATCGTGATCGGCCAGGCCTGCGAATTCGACTACTCCGGCGCCCAGGCCTGCAAAGCCCTGCGCGAGGAGGGTTACCGCGTCATCCTGGTGAACTCCAACCCGGCGACCATCATGACCGACCCGGACATGGCCGACGCGACCTACATCGAGCCGATCAAATGGCAGACCGTTGCCAAGATCATCGAGAAAGAGCGTCCGGACGCGCTGCTGCCGACCATGGGTGGCCAGACCGCGCTGAACTGCGCGCTGGACCTGGAGCGCGAAGGCGTCCTGGAGAAGTTCGGCGTAGAGATGATCGGCGCCAATGCCGACACCATCGACAAGGCTGAAGACCGTTCGCGCTTCGACAAGGCAATGAAGTCGATCGGCCTCGATTGCCCGCGTTCAGGCATCGCCCACAGCATGGAAGAGGCCAACGCGGTGCTCGAGAAGCTGGGCTTCCCGTGCATCATCCGTCCGTCCTTCACCATGGGCGGCACCGGCGGCGGCATCGCTTACAACCGTGAAGAGTTCGAAGAAATCTGCGCCCGTGGTCTCGACCTGTCGCCGACCAAAGAGCTGCTGATCGACGAATCCCTGATCGGCTGGAAAGAATACGAGATGGAGGTTGTCCGCGATAAAAAGGACAACTGCATCATCGTCTGCTCCATCGAAAACTTTGACCCGATGGGCGTGCACACCGGTGACTCGATCACTGTTGCGCCAGCACAGACCCTGACGGACAAGGAATACCAGATCATGCGTAACGCCTCGTTGGCGGTACTGCGTGAAATCGGCGTGGAAACCGGCGGCTCCAACGTCCAGTTCGGCATCTGCCCGGACACTGGTCGCATGGTCGTCATCGAAATGAACCCGCGTGTTTCGCGCTCTTCGGCACTGGCCTCGAAAGCCACTGGTTTCCCGATTGCGCGTATCGCTGCCAAATTGGCGATCGGCTACACGCTGGACGAATTGCAGAACGAAATCACCGGCGGCGCTACGCCGGCGTCTTTCGAGCCATCAATCGACTACGTCGTCACCAAGCTGCCACGCTTCGCTTTCGAGAAATTCCCGAAAGCCGATGCGCGCCTGACCACGCAAATGAAGTCGGTCGGCGAAGTCATGGCCATCGGCCGGACTTTCCAGGAATCCCTGCAGAAAGCCCTGCGCGGCCTGGAAGTGGGCGTTTGCGGTCTGGACGAGAAGCTCGACCTGAGCAACCCGGAAAGCATGAGCATCCTCAAGCGCGAACTCACCGTGCCGGGTGCCGAACGTATCTGGTACGTGGCCGACGCCTTCCGCGCCGGCCTGTCGGTCGAAGACATCTTCGGCATGAACATGATCGATCCGTGGTTCCTGGTGCAGATCGAAGATCTGATCAAGGAAGAAGAGAAGGTCAAGACCCTCGGTCTGGCCAGCATCGACCGCGACATGATGTTCAAGCTCAAGCGCAAAGGCTTCTCCGACATGCGTCTGGCCAAGCTGCTGGGTGTGACCGAGAAAAACCTGCGTCGCCACCGTCACAAGCTGGAAATCTTCCCGGTCTACAAGCGCGTTGACACCTGCGCGGCCGAGTTCGCCACCGACACCGCCTACATGTACTCGACTTACGAGGAAGAGTGCGAAGCCGCGCCGTCGGGCCGCGACAAGATCATCATCCTCGGCGGCGGTCCAAACCGTATCGGCCAAGGCATCGAGTTCGACTACTGCTGCGTTCACGCGGCACTGGCGCTGCGCGAAGACGGGTACGAGACCATCATGGTCAACTGCAACCCGGAAACCGTTTCGACCGATTACGACACCTCCGATCGCCTGTACTTCGAACCAGTGACCCTGGAAGACGTGCTGGAAATCTGCCGCGTCGAGAAGCCGAAAGGCGTGATCGTCCAGTACGGCGGCCAGACTCCGCTGAAACTGGCTCGCGCTCTGGAAGAGGCCGGCGTGCCAATCATCGGCACCAGCCCTGATGCGATCGACCGTGCCGAAGACCGCGAGCGCTTCCAGCAAATGGTTGAGCGCCTGAACCTGCGTCAGCCGCCAAACGCCACCGTGCGCAGCGAAGACGAAGCGATTCGTGCCGCCAGCAAGATCGGTTACCCGCTGGTGGTTCGTCCGTCCTACGTACTGGGCGGCCGCGCGATGGAAATCGTTTACGAAGAAGAAGAGCTGAAGCGCTACCTGCGTGACGCGGTGAAAGTGTCCAACGACAGCCCGGTGCTGCTCGACCACTTCCTCAACTGCGCCATCGAAATGGACGTGGATGCGGTTTGCGACGGCACTGATGTGGTGATCGGCGCAATCATGCAGCACATCGAGCAGGCCGGCGTTCACTCCGGTGACTCCGCGTGCTCCCTGCCGCCGTACTCGCTGCCTGGGCATATCCAGGACGAGATGCGCGAGCAGGTGAAGAAAATGGCTCTGGAACTGGGTGTTGTCGGCCTGATGAACGTGCAGTTGGCGCTGCAAGGCGAGGACATCTACGTCATCGAAGTCAACCCGCGCGCTTCCCGGACCGTACCGTTTGTGTCCAAGTGCATCGGGGTTTCCCTGGCCATGATCGCGGCTCGCGTGATGGCTGGTAAAACCTTGAAAGAAATCGGCTTCACCAAGGAAATCATTCCGAACTTCTACAGCGTGAAAGAGGCGGTGTTCCCATTCGCCAAATTCCCTGGTGTGGACCCGATCCTGGGCCCAGAGATGAAGTCCACCGGTGAAGTGATGGGCGTCGGCGACACTTTCGGTGAAGCGTTCGCCAAGGCTCAGATGGGCGCCAGCGAAGTGCTGCCGACCGGCGGCACCGCTTTCATCAGCGTCCGCGATGACGACAAGCCACTGGTTGCAGGTGTGGCGCGTGATCTGATCAACTTGGGCTTCGAAGTGGTCGCCACTGCCGGCACTGCCAAGCTGATCGAAGCCGCAGGCCTGAAAGTGCGCCGCGTGAACAAGGTGACCGAGGGTCGTCCGCACGTGGTCGACATGATCAAGAATGACGAAGTCACGCTGATCATCAACACCACCGAAGGTCGTCAGTCGATCGCTGATTCCTACTCCATTCGTCGTAACGCCTTGCAGCACAAGATTTACTGCACCACTACCATCGCTGCTGGCGAAGCTATCTGCGAAGCGTTGAAGTTCGGTCCCGAGAAGACTGTGCGCCGCTTGCAGGACCTACACGCAGGATTGAAGGCATGATCAAGTACCCAATGACTGTCCAGGGCGCGAAAGCCCTGGAAGAAGAACACACCCACCTGACCAAGGTCGTCCGTCCCAAGCTCAGCCAGGACATCGGCACGGCTCGCGAGTTGGGCGACTTAAAGGAAAACGCCGAGTACCACGCTGCCCGCGAGCAGCAGGGTATGGTCGAGGCGCGTATTCGTGACATTGAAGGCCGGATTCAGAATCAGGTCATCATTGATGTCACGACCATTCCTCACACTGGCAAAGTGATTTTCGGCACCACGGTTGAAATCGCCAACGTCGAGACTGACGAGCGCGTGACTTACCACATCGTCGGTGAAGACGAGGCTGACTTCAAAAAGGGCAAGATTTCGGTGGGTTCGCCACTGGCTCGCGCCCTGATCGCCAAGGAAGAAGGTGATGTGGTCGCGGTGAAAACGCCGGGTGGCGTTATCGAGTACGAGATTGTCGAAGTCCGCCACATCTGAAAACAGGCGCCCGCTCCGTGCGGGCGCCATGCTTTGGCAACTGGCCCAGATGTTGTGGGTGGGTGGCCTGTGGCTGCTGCACCTCGGTCTGCAACCGGTGTTGGGCAAAATTGGCCTGGCACCGTTGCTGATCGATGAAATTCGAGGCGCGCTGGATGCGCTGATGGTGGGTTTCGCCACAGCGTGTGTGATATTTCAGGCTTTGGTGCTGATTCAGGCCGAGGGCCTTGTCAGTCTATGGCGGGATATTCGCGGGCAACTGCTGCTGATGGCGCTTTATGCGTGTGCGATGTTTTGTGTCGTGCGCCTGAATTGGCCGGATGCGGTGCGCTGGGAGGCGTTCAGTTTTCTGGTGCTGGGTTTTTCCGGGCTGGTGCTGGTGTTGCAACCCGTGCCTGGATGGAGCGGCAGGGTGCGCGAAGCACACCCTTGACCCTTGCCATCACTTGAAGCGATGGACGTTCGACAGCTGCTTGTTGACGCTGAAGTTCTTGCGGTAAATCAGTGCCATCTTGCCGATGACCTGAACCAGGTCCGCTTTGCCGACCTTGCACAGTTCTGCAATGTTCGCCAGGCGCGACTCGCGATCGAGGATGTTGAGCTTGATTTTAATCAGCTCGTGATCCGCCAATGCGCGTTCGAGTTCGGCTAACACACCTTCAGTCAAACCGTTGTCAGCCACTGTCAAAACTGGTTTCAGATGGTGGCCAATGGATTTGTACTGTTTCTTCTGCTCTTGAGTGAGCGGCATAATCTGACCCCTGCGTCTGATCTTGTAAAAAGCGGCGGCCAGTTTACCCGAGCGAGTCCGGGACCGCCCAGTTAATCACGACCCGTTTTATTTTCGAGGTGGCCCGTGGCCCGTTCCAAGACAAGCCTTAAATGGCTGCAAAGACATGTCAATGATCCCTATGTGAAGCAGGCGCAGAAGGATGGTTACCGTTCGCGTGCGAGTTACAAGCTTCTGGAGGTTCAGGAGAAATACAAACTGATCCGTCCGGGTATGAGCGTTGTCGACCTCGGGGCAGCGCCCGGCGGCTGGTCGCAGGTCACTAGTCGGCTGATCGGTGGTCAGGGGCGTCTGATCGCATCGGACATCCTTGATATGGACAGCATTCCAGACGTGACTTTCATCAAGGGCGATTTTACCCAGGATGAAGTGCTCGCTGAGATTCTGGAGGCCGTGGGTAATTCGCAGGTGGACCTTGTGATTTCCGATATGGCCCCCAATATGAGTGGTACGCCCGAAGTAGATATGCCAAAAGCCATGTTTCTATGTGAACTGGCGCTTGATCTGGCGACTCGGATACTTAAGCCGGGTGGTAATTTCGTGATCAAGGTGTTTCAGGGTGAAGGGTTTGATGCTTACGTGAAGGACGCTCGTCGGAAATTCGACAAGGTCCAGATGATCAAGCCGGACTCCTCGCGTGGCAGTTCCCGCGAGCAATACATGCTGGCTTGGGGCTATCGTGGCCATGCCGAGTAAATCGAGGTTTTTCAGCAGGTCGATAGGTTTTTCGTATTTCGTCCTGTAGGCAATAGCGAATATTGTGTAGAAAGTGTTTCACAAAGGGTTACAGACGGCGCCTGCCAGAGCCGTAGGTAATGTAGTAAGTTAGGCCGGTGAATATCATGCGAAGCGCGCGCCAGTAGCGGAGCTTGCTTCAGAGGGTAGTTAATTGAACGATATGGCAAAGAATCTGATCCTGTGGTTGATCATCGCGGCAGTCCTCGTGACGGTGATGAACAACTTCTCCAGCCCTAACGAGCCGCAGACCCTCAACTATTCCGACTTCATCCAGCAGGTCAAGGATGGCAAGGTCGAGCGCGTAGCGGTTGATGGCTATGTAATTACCGGCAAACGCAATGATGGCGACAGCTTCAAGACCATTCGTCCGGCAATTCAGGACAATGGCCTGATCGGCGACCTCGTGGACAACCACGTTGTAGTCGAAGGCAAGCAGCCAGAACAGCAAAGCATCTGGACTCAGCTCCTGGTTGCAAGCTTCCCGATCCTGGTGATCATCGCCGTCTTCATGTTCTTCATGCGGCAGATGCAGGGCGGTGCTGGTGGCAAGGGCGGGCCGATGAGCTTTGGCAAGAGCAAGGCGCGCCTGCTCTCCGAAGATCAGGTGAAAACTACCTTGGGTGACGTCGCCGGTTGCGACGAAGCCAAAGAAGAAGTTGGCGAACTGGTCGAGTTCCTGCGCGATCCGGGCAAGTTCCAGCGTCTGGGTGGTCGCATTCCTCGCGGTGTGCTGATGGTCGGTCCTCCGGGTACCGGTAAAACCTTGCTCGCCAAGGCAATTGCCGGCGAAGCAAAAGTGCCGTTCTTCACCATCTCCGGTTCTGATTTCGTGGAAATGTTTGTCGGTGTCGGTGCGAGCCGTGTCCGCGACATGTTCGAACAAGCCAAGAAGCACGCACCTTGCATCATCTTCATCGATGAAATCGACGCCGTCGGCCGCCATCGTGGCGCTGGCATGGGCGGTGGTCACGATGAGCGTGAGCAGACTCTCAACCAGCTGCTGGTGGAGATGGACGGCTTCGAAATGAATGACGGCATCATCGTCATCGCTGCAACCAACCGTCCAGACGTACTCGACCCAGCCTTGCTGCGTCCAGGCCGTTTCGACCGTCAGGTTGTAGTAGGGCTGCCGGATATTCGTGGTCGCGAGCAGATCCTCAAGGTTCACATGCGCAAAGTGCCTATGGGTGACGACGTTGCTCCGGCAGTGATCGCTCGTGGTACTCCGGGCTTCTCCGGTGCCGACCTGGCCAACCTGGTCAACGAAGCGTCGTTGTTTGCTGCCCGTACCGGCAAGCGCATCGTTGAAATGAAAGAGTTCGAACTGGCCAAAGACAAGATCATGATGGGCGCCGAGCGCAAATCGATGGTCATGTCCGAGAAAGAGAAGCAGAACACTGCTTACCACGAGGCTGGCCACGCCATTGTTGGTCGTGTCGTGCCTGAGCATGATCCGGTCTATAAGGTTTCGATCATCCCGCGCGGTCGTGCGTTGGGTGTGACCATGTTCCTCCCGGAAGAAGATCGCTACAGCCTGTCCAAACGCGCACTGATCAGCCAGATCTGCTCGTTGTATGGCGGTCGTATCGCAGAAGAAATGACCTTGGGCTTCGACGGTGTCACCACCGGTGCATCGAACGACATCATGCGTGCCAGCCAGATTGCACGGAACATGGTGACCAAGTGGGGCCTGTCGGAAAAGCTCGGTCCGTTGATGTATGCCGAAGAAGAGGGTGAAGTATTCCTCGGTCGCGGCGGTGGTGGTCAGAGTGCAAGCTTCTCCGGTGAGACAGCCAAGCTGATCGACTCCGAAGTGCGCAGCATCATTGACCAATGCTACGGCACGGCCAAACAGATCCTTACGGATAACCGCGACAAGCTCGACGCCATGGCTGATGCGCTGATGAAGTACGAGACGATCGATGCTGATCAGATCGACGACATCATGGCTGGTCGCACGCCGCGCGAGCCGCGTGACTGGTCGGGTGGCGGTGCTGGTCCTACCGGAACGACTCCGGTCGCGCCGGAACCACGTCCGGAAACACCTATCGGCGGCCCAGCTGCTGACGTTTAAGGTTTGAAATGACTTCTGTTCAGTCCCTGACCCGGTTGCCTTGCGGCAACCGGGTTCTTGATTTGGCCCATACGCATGTCATGGGCATTCTCAACGTTACCCCTGATTCTTTTTCCGATGGCGGTCGTTACAGTCAGCTCGATGCCGCGATGCGGCACGCCGAGGCCATGGTGCTGGCCGGCGCGACGCTGATTGATGTCGGTGGCGAATCGACCCGGCCGGGCGCCCGAGCGGTTTCTCCGATCGAAGAGCTTGAGCGCGTAGCGCCGATCGTCGAACGGATCAACCGTGAGCTGGACGTGATCATCTCGGTTGATACGTCTACGCCAGCCGTCATGCGCGAAACTGCACGACTGGGAGCGGGCTTGATCAATGATGTGCGTTCGTTGCGGCGCGACGGTGCCCTGGATGCAGCGGCGGCTACCGGGCTGCCGGTGTGTCTGATGCATATGCTCGGCGAGCCGGGCGACATGCAGGATAATCCCCATTATCACGACGTGACTAAAGAGGTCGGCGATTTCCTCGCCGAGCGCATGGCGCAGTGCGCTTCGGTGGGTATTCCTGCTGAGCGGATCATCCTCGATCCGGGGTTTGGCTTCGCAAAAACCCTGCAACACAATCTAAGCTTGTTCAAACATATGGAAGCCCTGCATGCCTTGGGGCGGCCCCTGTTGGTCGGGGTTTCGCGAAAGAGCATGATAGGTCTGGCGTTGAATCGCCCGGTTGGAGAGCGTCTTTTTGGCGGCTTGGCACTCGCCGCGCTGGCTTCGGTCAAAGGGGCGCGTATATTGCGCGTCCATGATGTCGCCGAAACCGTCGATGTAGTGCGGATGATCGCCGCAGTGGAATCAGCCGAATAAGAATGATGGAGCACTTATGACTAAGAAATATTTTGGTACCGACGGCATTCGTGGTCGGGTCGGCGAGTATCCGATCACCCCGGACTTCATGCTCAAGCTTGGCTGGGCCGCCGGTATGGCGTTCCGCAAGATGGGGGCGTGCAAGGTTCTGGTAGGCAAGGACACGCGCATTTCCGGGTACATGTTTGAATCGGCGCTGGAGGCCGGGCTGACGTCGGCCGGTGCCGATGTGATGCTGCTGGGTCCGATGCCGACCCCGGCCATTGCTTACCTGACCCGGACTTTCCATGCCGAAGCCGGCATCGTGATCAGTGCTTCGCACAATCCGCACGATGACAACGGCATCAAGTTTTTCTCCGGGAAGGGCACCAAGCTTCCTGATGAAGTCGAGCTGATGATCGAAGAGCTGCTCGACACCCCGATGACCGTGGTCGAGTCGAGCAAGATCGGCAAGGTATCGCGCATCAACGACGCATCGGGTCGTTACATTGAATTCTGCAAAAGCAGCGTCCCGACCGGCACCAATTTCGCCGGTCTGAAAATCGTCATCGACTGCGCCCACGGTGCCACCTACAAAGTGGCGCCTAGCGTGTTCCGTGAATTGGGCGCCGAAGTGGTTGTGCTCTCGGCTCAGCCGAATGGCCTGAACATCAATGACAACTGCGGTTCGACCCACATGGGTCAACTGCAAGCGGCGGTGTTGGCCGAGCACGCTGACCTGGGTATTGCCTTCGACGGCGATGGCGATCGGGTGCTGATGGTCGATCACACTGGCGCTATCGTTGATGGTGACGAACTGCTGTTCATCATTGCTCGCGATCTGCATGAGCGTGAAAAATTGCAGGGCGGCGTTGTCGGCACCCTGATGAGCAACCTCGGGCTTGAGCTTGCCCTGGCGGATCTGGCGATTCCTTTCGTGCGCGCCAATGTTGGTGACCGTTATGTGATCGCTGATCTGCTGGAGCGCAACTGGCTGGTCGGTGGCGAGAACTCCGGGCATATCGTTTGCTTCAATCACACAACTACCGGTGACGCGATTATCGCGGCGCTGCAGGTGTTGATGGCGCTCAAGCGTCGTAGCGAAGGACTGGCCCAGGCACGTCAAGCGCTGCGCAAGTGCCCGCAAGTGCTGATCAACGTGCGTTTCGGTGGCGGTGCGAGCCCTCTGGATCACCCGGCGGTCAAGGAAGCCAGCGAGCGCGTTACCCAGGCGATGGCGGGGCGTGGACGCGTGTTGTTGCGCAAGTCCGGGACCGAGCCATTGGTGCGCGTCATGGTCGAAGGCGAGGACGAAACACAGGTTCGTGGTTACGCCGAAGAGCTGGCAAAACTGGTAAGTGAAGTTTCTGCCTGAATTCGGCTTGCCAGCCTTCATTGTGTTGGGTAACATCTGCGCCCACTTTGACCGACGAGGTACAGCATGCGTCGCCCTATGGTAGCTGGTAACTGGAAGATGCACGGTACCCGCGCCAGCGTCGCTGAGCTGATCAACGGGCTGGGTAACCTGGCCTTGCCGAGCGGTGTTGAAGTAGCGGTATTCCCGTCTTTTCTGCATATCAATCAAGTGATTGATGGTGTGGAAGGCAAGTCGATCAAGGTCGGCGCGCAGAACGCTGCGGTGGAATCCAAACAAGGTGCGTTGACCGGTGAAGTTGCACCG
The DNA here is from genome assembly GCF_007828705.1 of Pseudomonas sp. SJZ131. Taxonomy (NCBI): domain Bacteria; kingdom Pseudomonadati; phylum Pseudomonadota; class Gammaproteobacteria; order Pseudomonadales; family Pseudomonadaceae; genus Pseudomonas; species Pseudomonas sp. SJZ131. Next base: position 128,043 of record NZ_VIVC01000002.1, read on the forward strand.
AGTCAGCTGGCTGAAGAGGGTTGCTCACTGGTACTTGTGGGCCACTCCGAACGTCGCCAGATCATCGGCGAGAATGATGAAGCACTCATTCGCAAGTTCGCAGCGGCACAGGCATGTGGCTTGATTCCGGTGTTGTGCATAGGGGAAACCCTTGAGCAGCGCGAAGCTGGAAAAACTCTTGAGGTTGTCGGGCGTCAGCTGGGCAGCATCATCGAGGAGCTGGGTGTCGGTGTGTTTGCAAACGCAGTAATTGCTTACGAGCCGGTCTGGGCCATTGGCACCGGGCTGACTGCTTCGCCGCAACAGGCGCAGGATGTGCACGCAGCCATTCGCGCTCAGTTGGCGGCAGAGAATTCTGAAGTCGCGCAAGGTGTGCGGCTTCTATACGGCGGCAGCGTGAAGGCGGCCAATGCGGTCGAACTGTTCGGCATGCCGGATATCGATGGGGGGCTCATTGGTGGAGCTTCCCTGAATGCAGATGAGTTCGGTGCGATCTGTCGCGCCGCGGGAAACTGAAAAAATGCTGGAAACAGTCGTAGTCGTTTTTCATCTGCTGGGTGCATTGGGCGTAGTTGCTCTGGTATTGCTGCAGCAGGGTAAAGGTGCGGACGCTGGCGCGTCTTTCGGAGCAGGTGCTTCAAATACTGTGTTCGGAAGCCAAGGTTCCTCTACCTTTCTTAGTAAGTTTACTGCTATACTTGCCGCCGGTTTCTTCATAACCAGCTTAGGGTTAGGTTACTTTGCTAAAGAGAAAGCTCATGAGCTGACTCAAGTAGGTTTGCCAAACCCGGCAGTGTTGGAAGTTCCAAAGCAGCAACCGGCTTCTGATGATGTCCCGGTGCTTCAAGAGCAAAAGTCGGCTACTCCAGCGACTGACGTACCTCCAGCTCAAGAGCAGAAGTAAGAAGAGGGTTTCAAACGTAGTATTGCCGAGGTGGTGGAATTGGTAGACACGCAACCTTGAGGTGGTTGTGCCCATAGGGTGTAGGGGTTCGAGTCCCCTTCTCGGTACCAATTATCAGGAGAGCCCGCTGTTGCGGGCTTTCTTGTAGGTGGAAGGTTACATTGACCCTGTCAGGGATCGGTCGTATACTTCCGCCCCAGCTTTGTCGCGGGGTGGAGCAGTCTGGTAGCTCGTCGGGCTCATAACCCGAAGGTCGTCGGTTCAAATCCGGCCCCCGCAACCAGTTTCAGGAGCCCCTTTTAAGGGGCTTTTTGTTAGCTGGACACTTTCAACGCCGCTGTTCGACGGCGTTTCAAGGATGGGCGTTTCGCCCATTTTTTTATTTTGCATAGCATGCACATACATGCACGAGGGGGTTCAGGTGTCGAGCAAGCTAGAAGAGTTGCAGGCCTTGCTGGCCCCGGTGGTCGTGGCCCTAGGCTATGAATGCTGGGGTATTGAGTTTTCGGCTCAAGGTCGCCACTCAATGTTGCGCGTTTATATCGATAAAGAAGGCGGCGTGCTGGTGGACGATTGTGCCATCGTCAGCCGCCAGATCAGCGGTGTCCTGGATGTTGAAGATCCGATCGCCGTTGAGTACACCCTTGAAGTTTCCTCGCCTGGCATGGAACGCCCACTGTTCACTATTGAGCAGTTTGCAAAATTTGCCGGTGAACAAGTGAAGATCAAGCTGCGCTCGCCTTTCGAAGGCCGACGCAACTTTCAGGGCCTTCTGCGCGGTGTAGAAGAGCAGGACGTCGTGGTGCAGGTTGAAGACCACGAGTTTCTGTTGCCGATCGATATGATCGACAAGGCCAACATTATTCCCAGTTTTGACTGAGACGCGGATCCCGCGGATCCAATGGCTTGCGAAAGGCGAGGCGTACGATGAGCAAAGAAGTACTGCTGGTTGTTGAGTCGGTATCCAATGAAAAGGGCGTACCGGCAAACGTAATTTTTGAAGCGCTGGAGCTGGCTCTGGCCACTGCTACCAAAAAACGTTTCGAGGACGAAGTCGATCTGCGTGTGGAAATCAATCGCCACACCGGTGCTTACGAGACATTCCGTCGCTGGACGGTCGTCGAAGAAGCAGATCTTGACGATCCGGCCATCGAAACCTGGCCGAGCAAGGTTGCAGAAACGCATCCGGGTGCTCAGGTCGGTGAGGTAGTCGAAGAAAAAATCGAATCCATCGAGTTCGGCCGTATTGCTGCACAGACTGCCAAGCAAGTCATTGTGCAAAAAGTACGCGAAGCCGAGCGCGCACAAGTTGTCGACGCTTACCGCGAACGCCTGGGGGAAATCATCTCCGGCACCGTGAAGAAAGTGACTCGCGACAACGTGATCGTCGATCTGGGCAACAATGCTGAAGCGTTGCTGGCTCGTGAAGACATCATTTCGCGCGAAACCTTCCGTGTCGGCGTGCGTTTGCGTGCGCTGCTCAAGGAAATCCGCACCGAGAACCGCGGCCCGCAGCTGATCCTGTCGCGTACCGCGCCGGAAATGCTGATCGAGTTGTTCCGCATCGAAGTGCCGGAAATCGCTGAAGGCCTGATCGAAGTAATGGCTGCCTCCCGTGACCCGGGTTCGCGTGCCAAGATCGCGGTCCGTTCCAAGGACAAACGCATCGACCCGCAAGGCGCTTGCATTGGTATGCGCGGTTCGCGCGTCCAGGCAGTGTCGGGTGAGTTGGGCGGTGAACGTGTCGACATCGTCCTGTGGGACGATAACCCGGCGCAGTTCGTGATCAACGCAATGTCGCCGGCTGAAGTGGCGGCAATTATCGTTGACGAAGATGCCCATGCAATGGACATCGCCGTTGGCGCAGACAATCTGGCTCAGGCCATCGGTCGCGGTGGTCAGAACGTGCGTCTGGCTAGCCAGTTGACTGGCTGGACCCTGAACGTGATGACCGAATCGGACATCCAGGCTAAGCAGCAAGCAGAAACCGGCGACATCCTGCGCAACTTCATCGACGAGCTGGAAGTCGACGAAGATCTGGCACAGGTGCTGGTAGATGAAGGCTTCACCAGCCTGGAAGAGATTGCCTACGTACCGTTGGAAGAAATGCTCAACATCGACGGCTTTGACGAAGAAACCGTCAACGAGCTTCGCGCTCGCGCCAAGGATCGTTTGTTGACCAAAGCCATCGCTACTGAGGAAAAGCTGGCAGACGCCCATCCGGCCGAAGACCTGCTCTCGCTTGAGGGTATGGACAAGGATTTGGCGATGGAACTGGCGGTGCGCGGCGTAATTACCCGCGAAGACCTGGCCGAGCAGTCTATTGACGACCTGCTCGACATCGACGGCATTGACGATGATCGTGCCGGCAAGTTGATCATGGCCGCCCGAGCCCACTGGTTCGAGTAATTAGGCGCGGCCTGAGGAGAGAAGTGCATGACGCAAGTCACGGTGAAACAACTGGCCGATGAGGTCAAAACACCGGTAGAGCGCCTGTTGCAGCAGATGCGTGAGGCAGGTCTGCCGCACACCGCCGCCGAAGAACATGTGACTGACAGTGAGAAGCAATCTTTGCTGACTCACTTGAAAAGCAGTCACAAGGCGAAAGTGGAAGAACCACGCAAGATTACACTGCAGCGTAAAACCACCAGCACCCTGCGTGTTGCTGGCAGTAAAAGCATCAGCGTTGAAGTCCGTAAGAAGAAAGTTTTCGTACAACGCAGCCCGGAAGAAATCGAAGCCGAGCGCAAACGCGAACTGGATGAACGTCGCGCAGTAGAAAATGCTGCTCGTCAGAAGGCTGAAGAAGAAGCCAAGCGTCGCGCCGAAGAAGAAGCGCGTCGCCAGCCTGCAACTGCGCAAAACGCTACTAACGATGCTGTCGCAGCGCCTGCTGCGGCTGCCGAACCTGTTCGCGAAAGCGCTCCGGTTCCGGCTGCTGCACCGGCTCCTTCGGCCGACCGCAAGCCGAACGATCAGCGTCGTCCGGACAAACCACGCGCTGACGATAACAATCGTCGTAGCGGCGGTGGCGATGGCGAGCGCAAAAACGCTCCGCATCGTGCTTCGGTCAAAGAAAAAGCGCCTGCTCCACGTGTTGCGCCACGCACTACCGACGAAGAAAGCGATGGCTTCCGTCGTGGTGGTCGTGGCAAGGCCAAGCTGAAGAAGCGCAACGCTCACGGTTTCCAGAGCCCAACCGGCCCTGTCGTGCGTGACGTGCAGATCGGCGAGACCATCACTGTTGGCGATCTCGCCCAGCAGATGTCGGTCAAGGCTGCTGAAATCATCAAGTTCATGTTCAAACTGGGTACTCCAGCGACCATCAACCAGGTGCTTGATCAGGAAACTGCTCAACTGGTAGCCGAAGAACTGGGCCACAAAGTGACCCTGGTCAGCGACACCGCCCTGGAAGATTCCCTGGCCGAGTCCCTGAAGTTTGAAGGCGAGACGTTCTCCCGCGCGCCAGTTGTGACCGTAATGGGCCACGTTGACCACGGTAAAACCTCGCTGCTCGACTATATCCGTCGTGCCAAGGTAGCTGCAGGCGAAGCCGGCGGTATCACCCAGCACATCGGTGCATACCACGTTGAAACCGAACGCGGCATGGTCACCTTCCTCGACACCCCGGGTCACGCCGCGTTTACCGCAATGCGTGCCCGTGGTGCCAAGGCGACCGACATCGTGATCCTGGTAGTTGCAGCGGACGACGGCGTAATGCCGCAGACTATTGAAGCTGTCCAGCACGCCAAGGCTGCCGGTGTTCCTCTGGTAGTAGCCGTGAACAAAATCGACAAGCCAGGCGCCGATCTCGATCGCATCCGTAGCGAACTGTCGGTTCACGGCGTGACCTCGGAAGAGTGGGGCGGCGACACCCCGTTCGTATCGGTTTCGGCGAAAGTCGGTACTGGCGTGGACGAGTTGCTCGAAGCTGTTCTGCTGCAAGCCGAAGTTCTGGAATTGAAGGCGACGCCTTCCGCTCCTGGCCGCGGTGTTGTAGTTGAATCGCGTCTCGACAAGGGTCGTGGCCCGGTGGCTACCGTGCTGGTTCAAGACGGTACCCTGCGCCAAGGCGACATGGTTCTGGTCGGTTCGAACTACGGCCGTGTACGTGCCATGCTCGACGAAAACGGCAAGCCAATCAAAGAAGCCGGTCCTTCCATCCCTGTCGAGATCCTCGGCCTGGACGGTACTCCGGACGCTGGCGACGAGATGAGCGTGCTGTCGGACGAGAAGAAAGCCCGTGAAGTGGCTCTGTTCCGTCAAGGCAAGTTCCGCGAAGTCAAACTGGCCCGCGCTCACGCCGGCAAGCTTGAAAACATCTTCGAGAACATGGGCCAGGCAGAGAAGAAGACGCTTAACATCGTCCTCAAATCTGATGTCCGTGGTTCGCTGGAAGCGTTGAACGGCGCCTTGAATGGCCTGGGTAACGACGAAGTGCAAGTGCGTGTTGTCGGTGGCGGTGTCGGTGGTATCACCGAATCCGACGCCAACCTGGCACTGGCTTCCAACGCTGTACTGTTCGGTTTCAACGTGCGTGCCGATGCTGGCGCGCGCAAGATCGTCGAGCAGGAAGGCCTGGATATGCGTTACTACAACGTGATCTACGACATCATCGAAGACGTCAAGAAAGCCCTCACCGGTATGTTGGGCAGCGATGTTCGCGAGAACATCCTGGGTATCGCTGAAGTGCGTGACGTGTTCCGTTCGCCGAAGTTTGGCGCGATCGCCGGTTGCATGGTTATCGAAGGTGTTGTTCACCGTAACCGTCCAATCCGTGTACTGCGTGAAGACATCGTTATCTTCGAAGGCGAGCTGGAATCCCTGCGCCGCTTCAAGGATGACGCTTCCGAAGTACGTGCCGGCATGGAATGCGGTATTGGCGTCAAGAGCTACAACGACGTCAAGCCTGGCGACAAGATCGAAGTTTACGAGAAGGTTCAGGTTGCTCGCAGCCTCTGACTCGCGTACTTCAAGGGCCACGATGAGCCGCTGCATGCAAATGCGCGGCACAGCGTCAGGACTCTAAACGCAACGCCCGGTCTGGCTTTTGTCAGGCCGGGCGTTTGCCGCTTTCAGACCCCACGGGTTTCACCGTGAGGCAGTAACAGGTAACAAGACATGGCAAAAGAATACAGCCGTACCCAACGTATCGGCGATCAGATGCAGCGTGAGCTGGCACAGCTGATCCGTCGTGAAGTCAAAGACCCGCGCGTCGGCCTGGTCACCATTACCGCTGTTGAAGTCAGTCGTGACGTCGGTCACGCCAAGATCTTCATCACCGTGATGGGCCAGGACAGCGCCGAAGATATCGCGCAAAGCATCAAAGTGCTCAACTCCGCCTCCGGTTTCCTGCGTATGCAGTTGGCCCGCGAAATGAAGTTGCGCAGCGTTCCGCAGTTGCACTTCCACTACGACGAAAGCGTCGTGCGTGGCGCGCACCTGTCGGCCCTGATCGAGCGTGCGGTGGCTGAAGACAATCAGCACCCGGTAGCGGCTGAACCCGAAGACGCCAAGGAGTAATCGGTGGCTCAGGTCAAACGTATCCGTCGTAACGTCAGCGGCATCATCCTGCTCGACAAACCGTTGGGGTTCACCTCCAACGCGGCGTTGCAGAAGGTTCGCTGGTTGCTGAACGCCGAGAAAGCCGGGCACACCGGCAGTCTCGATCCGCTGGCCACCGGCGTGCTGCCGTTGTGCTTCGGCGAGGCCACCAAGTTTTCGCAGTACCTGCTCGATTCCGACAAGGCCTATGAAACCCTGGCGCAACTGGGCAAGACCACCACCACGGCGGATGCCGAAGGTGAGGTTTTGCAGGAGCGTCCGGTGACCGTTGGTCGCGCCGATGTCGAAGCTGCCTTGCCCGGTTTTCGTGGGCAAATCAGTCAGATACCGCCGATGTACTCGGCGCTCAAGCGTGATGGCCAGCCGCTGTACAAGCTGGCCCGTGCAGGCGAAGTAGTGGAGCGTGAACCGCGTTCTGTTACTATTGCGCGCTTGGAATTGCTGGCCTTTGAGGGTGATACTGCGCGGCTTGCGGTGGATTGCAGCAAAGGCACCTATATCCGCACTCTGGTGGAGGATATTGGTGAGCAACTCGGTTGTGGCGCTTACGTTGCAGAATTGCGACGTACCCAGGCCGGGCCTTTCACGCTGGCGCAGACGGTCACGCTTGAAGAGTTGGAAGCGGTACATGCCGAAGGCGGCAACGAAGCGGTCGACCGCTTCCTGATGCCATCGGACAGCGGCCTGCTGGATTGGCCGTTGTTGCAGTTCTCGGAGCACAGCTCGTTCTACTGGCTTAACGGCCAGCCGGTACGCGCCCCGGATGCACCGAAGTTCGGCATGGTGCGGGTACAGGATCACAACGGTCGCTTCATCGGTATCGGTGAAGTGAGCGAAGACGGGCGCATCGCGCCGCGTCGACTGATTCGGTCGGAATGACCGAAACCAGCCTGTGTAACAGCAGGTTGGCGAGGGTGGCTGTTAACAGGCATGGTCACTACTCATTTATAGATACAGGGATTTGTCCCTGGCCTGTTGAAGCTGTTTCTCTGAAACAGTTTCCTGATAAAAGGATTGCCTCATGGCTCTCGACGTTCAAGAAAAAGCTCAAATCGTTGCTGACTACCAGCAAGCTGTTGGTGACACTGGTTCGCCAGAAGTGCAAGTTGCACTGCTGACCCACAACATCAACAAGCTGCAAGGTCACTTCAAGGCCAACGGTAAAGATCACCACTCCCGTCGTGGTCTGATCCGCATGGTAAACCAGCGTCGCAAGCTGCTGGATTACCTGAAAGGCAAGGATCTGGGTCGTTATCAGGCTCTGATCGGTCGCCTGGGTCTGCGTCGCTAATAAGCGATTGCGCTAGAGGTTGGTTGTTTGCTGTGTGTCAGCGGGTTTCCCGCAGGCACATGGCAGGCTCCCAGCCTCAAGTTTTATCTGGATACACGTTTTACCCTGGACAGGCGTTGGGCCGATTCCCGACATTGCCCAAGAATTTCGCAAGAAGACAAGTTCCCCAAGAGCCACAAAGAAGGTAGGACACCGTGAACCCGGTAATCAAAAAATTCCAGTTCGGTCAGTCGACCGTTACCCTCGAGACTGGCCGTATCGCCCGTCAGGCCTCCGGCGCAGTATTGGTCACCGTTGACGACGACGTCAGCGTGTTGGTGACTGTCGTTGGTGCCAAGCAAGCCGATCCAGGCAAAGGCTTTTTCCCTCTTTCCGTTCACTACCAGGAAAAGACTTACGCTGCCGGTAAGATCCCTGGCGGTTTCTTCAAGCGTGAAGGCCGTCCTTCCGAGAAAGAAACCCTGACTTCCCGACTGATCGACCGTCCGATCCGTCCGCTGTTCCCAGAAGGTTTCATGAACGAAGTGCAGGTTGTCTGCACCGTCGTTTCCACCAGCAAGAAGACCGATCCGGACATCGCTGCGATGATCGGTACCTCGGCTGCCCTGGCAATCTCCGGTATTCCTTTCGATGGCCCGATCGGCGCTGCTCGCGTTGCGTTCCACGAAAGCACCGGCTACCTGCTGAACCCGACTTACGAACAACAGAAAGCTTCGAGCCTGGACATGGTCGTTGCCGGTACCTCGGAAGCCGTATTGATGGTTGAATCGGAAGCCAAAGAGCTGACCGAAGACCAGATGCTGGGCGCGGTACTGTTTGCTCACGACGAGTTCCAGGTGGTGATCAACGCCGTCAAGGAACTGGCCGCTGAAGCTGCCAAGCCAACCTGGACCTGGGCTCCACAGCCAGAAGCCACCGCGCTGCTGGGTGCTATCCGCGCCGAGTTCGGCGACGCAATCTCCCAGGCTTACACCATCACCATCAAGGCCGACCGTTACGCTCGCCTGGGTGAGTTGAAGGATCAGGTTGTCGCCAAGCTGTCCGGCGAAGAAGGCCAACCGACTTCCGCTGAAGTCAAAGCGGCGTTCGGCGAAATCGAATACCGCACCGTTCGCGAGAACATCGTTAACGGCAAGCCACGTATCGACGGTCGCGACACCAAAACTGTCCGTCCTTTGAACATCGAAGTCGGTGTTCTGCCAAAAACCCACGGTTCGGCGCTGTTCACCCGTGGCGAAACTCAGGCTCTGGTCGTTGCAACACTGGGCACCGCCCGTGACGCACAACTGCTGGACACACTGGAAGGCGAGAAAAAAGACCCGTTCATGCTGCACTACAACTTCCCGCCGTTCTCGGTAGGTGAATGTGGTCGCATGGGTGGCGCTGGTCGTCGCGAAATCGGTCACGGCCGTCTGGCCCGTCGTTCGATCGCTGCCATGCTGCCTGCCGCCGACGTGTTCCCGTACACCATTCGTGTTGTGTCGGAAATCACTGAATCCAACGGTTCGAGCTCGATGGCTTCGGTCTGCGGCGCTTCCCTGGCCCTGATGGATGCCGGCGTTCCAATGAAGGCACCGGTTGCCGGTATCGCCATGGGTCTGGTTAAAGAAGGCGAGAAGTTCGCCATCCTGACCGACATCCTCGGCGACGAAGATCACCTCGGCGACATGGACTTCAAAGTAGCCGGTACCGCCAAAGGTGTTACCGCGCTGCAGATGGACATCAAGATCAAAGGCATCACCGAAGAAATCATGGAAATCGCTCTGGGCCAAGCCCTGGAAGCGCGCCTGAACATCCTCGGTCAGATGAACCAGATCATTGGTCAGTCCCGTACCGAACTGTCGGAAAATGCTCCGACCATGATCGCGATGAAAATCGACACCGACAAAATCCGTGATGTTATCGGTAAAGGTGGCGCAACCATTCGTGCGATCTGCGAAGAAACCAAAGCTTCGATCGACATCGAAGACGACGGTTCGATCAAGATCTTCGGCGAAACCAAGGAAGCGGCTGAAGCAGCACGTCAGCGCGTTCTGGGCATCACCGCAGAAGCTGAAATCGGCAAGATCTACGTCGGTAAGGTTGAGCGCATCGTCGACTTCGGCGCATTCGTCAACATCCTGCCTGGCAAGGACGGTCTGGTTCACATCTCGATGTTGAGCGATGCTCGCGTTGAGAAAGTGACCGACATCCTCAAAGAAGGCCAGGAAGTAGAAGTACTGGTACTGGACGTGGACAACCGCGGCCGTATCAAGCTGTCGATCAAAGACGTAGCAGCAGCCAAGGCATCGGGCGTTTAATCACCCCCGCGCTTGACCGCTGAATAACAAAACGCCCCGACTGGTTCGGGGCGTTTTGCTGTGTGCGGGAAAGTGCCCTGGATATTTGCCGGCCTGCAATCGCGATGCTAGGTTTAGCTCACCGCCCGTGTAGCTCAGCCGGTAGAGCAGCGCACTCGTAACGCGAAGGTCGCAGGTTCGATTCCTGTCTCGGGCACCACTCCTGTGGTTATTTCACCTTGCTTCGCACTTCCTCGATCGAGCGCTTCAGTTGGTCCATCTGACTGTTCTGGTCACTCATTTCCCGCTTCAGACTCGACATATCACTGGAACTTGAGCTGGAGCTAGACCCAGCGCTGCGCTTGAGGTCTTCAACCTGGCTGGCAAGTTTTTTCAGCTCGTTGTCTTGTTCGCTGGTTTTGCGCTTGAGGTCACTGACTTCGCTGGAGCTTGAGCTGGAACTCGAACCGTTGGCTTTCTTCATGTCTTCCAGTTGGCTGTTGAGTTTCTTCAGCTCTTTGTCCTGCTCCTCGACGGTGCGCTTGAGCTTGGTGATTTCATCGCTGTTCGGACCGATGCTTGTCCCGGTAGCGCGCCGCAGGTCTTCGATGAGGGTGGTTTGTTCACCGACGGTCTTCTTCAGCTTGTCGATTTGGTCAGTGTTGGATTTGACGGTGGTGCGCAATTCGGAGAGCGTATCGGCGCCGAAGCGCGTATCGACCAGCACTTTCTTGCCGTTCTTCTCGTGCAGCGCCACGAGGGTGTCGTAATAAGACGTGCTGTCGGAGCTCAGCTCAATCGCCTGCGCCGTATTCGGCAGCGCGACGTTACCGAGGAAAAGGGCAGCCATGCCAGTTGCAAACAGGGTGGACGAAAGCTTGGGGAAATTGCGCATCACCTGAGTTCCTTATGGAGTGCCTGATATGGCACATCGCTATGACTCGGCTTTTTGAAACATGTTCCTGAGCTCCGCACAAAATTAGCTGTCGGCGGGGGAGGCGGGCTTTTTTTTGTGAATTTGATGGAAAGATGCATATAAATCGTCCGCCAAAGGTCCTATATTCGGAACTCGCACGAGCGACCCAAAGCTGTTTTCAGATGATCCCGAATGGTTCTGAAGGCCAGACAAACCGGGCTTTACGCGGTTATTTGCGTCAGAGAGATCCTTGATGATCCAGATCCATCTTCCATTCCCCAGATCAGCGAGAACAACATGACTGTTAAAGAATTGACCCAGGAAGCCAGGCACGAAGAGGCGTTGAAGAAGTACCTGCTGGAGTGTCCGCAGCTAGCTGACGAGATCAAGGACCTGCCCGCCGACGATCAGAAAGACCAGATTCAGTGGGCGTTCGAGGACGAAGCGGAATCCCAGGGCTTGCAGCCGTGGGAACTGACGCTCAAGTACACCTCGACTCCTGAAGAGTTTGAGAGTGCACGGCTGGTCCTGCACAAAGAGGCGGCCGAAGTGCTGGGCGTCGAGTGGGAAGAATACTGCGAGATGAATAATCTGGTGGTCTGACACATTCTTGCGCCGATCACCTTGTAGGAGCATGGCTTGCCCGCGATAGCGATTGCGAAATGGCCATCGCGGGCAAGCCATGCTCCTACAGGTTTACAAACTCAAGCGCATCGACAGATCCACAGCCTTCACATCCTTGGTCATCGCACCAATCGAAATGTAATCCACGCCTGTTTCGGCGATCGGCAGCAACGTGCTTTCGTTGATCCCGCCGCTGGCCTCCAGTTTTGCCTTGCCGGCGTTCAGGCGCACGGCTTCGCGCATGTCATCCAGGCTCAATTCGTCGAGCATGATGATGTCGGCGCCGGCAGCCAGTGCCTCTTTCAATTCCGTAAGGCTCTCCACTTCGATTTCCACCGGTTTGCCCGGCGCAATCTTGTGCGCGGCTTCGATTGCCTGCGCAATGCCACCGCACGCGGCGATATGGTTTTCCTTGATCAGGAACGCGTCGTACAAGCCGATCCGGTGGTTGTGGCAGCCGCCGCAGGTCACCGCGTATTTCTGCGCCAGGCGCAGGCCAGGCAAGGTTTTGCGGGTGTCGAGCAGCTTCACCTGAGTCTGCGCGACGAAATCCGCCAGAAACTGCGCGCGAGTCGCTACGCCGGAAAGCAATTGCAGGAAATTCAACGCGCAGCGTTCACCGGTCAGCAGCGAACGCGCCGGGCCTTCCAGATGAAACAGCGCCTGATTGGCTTTCACCCGTTCGCCGTCGCGCACCTGCCAGTGCACCGCCACGCGCGGGTCCAGTTGCCGAAAAACCGCATCGACCCACGCCGTGCCGCTGATCACGGCCTCGTCGCGGGTGATGATGGTGGCTTTGGCCAGACGTTCGGCCGGGATCAGCTGCGCGGTGATGTCGCCGCTGCCGATGTCTTCGAGCAACGCACGGCGCACGTTGGCTTCGATTTCGGCGGTCAAATCGGCGAGACGTAGATTCGGCATAACGGGCTCCACAAACAAAGTGGCTCGATTATAGGGGCATGACGCGAAGCAACCCAAGGCGTCCACGGCACGTACTTGGTTTTGAAACCTGCATTTGGTCGAATCGCGTGAGCATAAAACCCTAAGTGAGGGTCTGTTACGTACGTCTATTTAAACGTGAGCCAGAGAGTCCGCTGGCACAAGCTTCGCGATTTGCCGATAATCCGACTTGTATTTGACGTCATGCCTTTGACGTCGCTCTGGATTTCCCAATTGATGCAGGGCAACGGGTGCCACTGGTCCCCGTTGAGCGTCGGCTGTGAGGCTTGCGCGGACGAACTTTCTCACCGAACCGAAGAATCACCGTTTCAGGAGGCTTGGATGCACAACGACGGGAATGTAGTGCCTTTGCACAAGGCCGCTACCGAGGCGAATCATTCGCCGCTCGCCCGCCTGCCTGTGATTCTGCTTCAGGTTCGCGACAAGGCTGCGCAGCAACTGCGCCATGGTTTGCAGGAACTGTTCGATAACGCCGACGACACCCTGTTCGAAATGGCCGACCGCGCCCGCAACGACGTCGAGCAGAACATCTTTTTCGAAGCCATGCGCGATTTGCGCCTCAAGCGTAAAAGCATTGAGCGCGGCTTTCTCGAGCTATTCTTCGAAGCCTTCGTCAGCCTCACTCAATACGATGTCAGCCGCTCAGTCCTGCCGCTGACGCACACGTTGACGTTTGATCCCGACGCGCCGCTGCCCAACGACGACCTTGAGCGCAGCGTCGCCGTGGAAGCGATGGTCAGCAAAGTGATGAATCGCGACGGTTTTGCCCTCGATCAACTGACCACGCGGCTGAGCGTGTTGTTGGGCAAAGAGCTGCTCGAACAGCACAATCCGTTGGGCCCGGCGATGCTCTGCGAATACTTTCTGCAAGCCGGGCGCAATCTGGGCGTGGGGATCAAGGTCAAGTTGATCATCCTCAAACTGTTCGAGCGCTACGTGCTCAGCAGCGCCGATCAGCTCTACGCCGAAGCCAATCAACTGTTGATCGCCACAGGCGTGTTGCCCGAACTGAAACCGGCGCCGGCGCGGCGTGTTACTGATCGCGCGATCGCCAGTGCGCAGGCTGAACCGGCCGACGCCAGCGCCAAGCCTGGCCACACGCACATCGACGAAAGCGTGCAGGAAGTGTTCGCCGCGTTGCAGGAATTACTCTTTCACGTGCGCGGCACCGTGGCGCCGACCCTCGAAGCCAGCGTGCCGCCGCAACCGATTTCCACGCGCGACCTGATGCGACTGCTCTCGCACTTGCAGCAATACGTGCCCGACCCGGCGGCGCAGGACGACTTCGATCTGCGCAATCAACTTGAACAATTACTCACCCGAGTCAGCGTCAAAAGCGGCAAGTCGCGGGTGGTTGGCGTTGCCGATGAAGACGTGATCAACCTGATCGCGATGCTGTTTGAATGCATTCTCGATGACCGCAATCTGCCGGACTCGCTCAAAGCGCTGATCGGCCGTTTGCAGATTCCGATGCTCAAAGTCGCAGTGGTCGACAAAAGCTTCTTCAGCCGCAGCAGCCACCCGGCGCGGCGTCTGCTCAATGAAATCGCCGCCGCAGCCATGGGTTGGGGCGAGTGCGATGACCATGAGCGCGACACTCTTTACCTGCGCATCGAGCAAGTGGTGCAGCGGTTGCTGAACGATTTTGTCGATGACCCGGCGATTTTCTCCGAGCTGCTCGCGGACTTCCTCGCGTTCACCAGCGATGAGCGTCGACGCAGCGAGCTGCTGGAGCAACGCACTCGCGACGCCGAAGAGGGCCGAGCGAAAACCGAACTGGCGCGCCAGCGTGTCGAGCAAGCATTGAATGAAGCGCTGCTGGGCAAGCTGTTGCCGCAAGCAGTGGTGGCGTTTGTCCAGGATGCCTGGAGCAAAGTGCTGATGCTGACGTGCCTCAAGCATGGCGACCAGTCCGCAGAATGGCAGGCCGATGTGCAAACCATGGCGCAACTGCTCTGGAGCGTGCAGCGCCACGATGAGCCCGATGCCAATCTGCGCCTGTTGTCGCTGGTCCCGGGTTTGCTCAAAGCGCTGCGCGATGGCCTCAGCAGTTCGGCGTTCGATCCGTTTGCCACCAGCGAATTCTTCGCCGAACTGGAAACCTTGCACGTGCAATTGTTCGAGCGCCCGGCGCAACCGTCGGCGCCTGCGAATGAAACTCCGGTGATGGTCGAAGTGGTGGAAGAAATCGTCCTGCGCACCGCCGATGAAGGTCCGGTTGACCCGACATCGGTGCGCTTGCCGGCCAACGATGCCGGGCTGCTTGAAGTCGAGCGCTTGCGGGTCGGCAGTTGGGTGGAGTTTCAGGAAGACGAGGACAACACGCTGCGCTGCAAACTGGCGGCGATCATCGATGCCACCGGCAAGTACATTTTCGTCAATCGCACCGGCATGAAGGTGCTGGAGCGCAGTCGTAACGGGCTGGCGCTGGAGTTTCGTCGCGGCGCGGTGCGCGCGCTGGACGATACGCTGCTGTTTGATCGGGCGCTGGAATCGGTGATCGGCAACTTGCGCCGGCTCAATCACGCCAAGTGATCGCGCGCGGAGGGTCTATCGCGGCATACTGGGCGCCAACACGATTGTCGTTGAAGGAACCTGTATGCAGTTGGACCCCGCGAGCGGTTGGTGCCAGGGCGTTGATATTTGCCCGTCACCCAACTTCAATGCGCGCCCCTCGGAAGAAATCTCCCTGCTGGTGATCCACAACATCAGCCTGCCGCCCGCACAATTCGCCACCGGCAAGGTTCAGGAGTTTTTCCAGAATCGTCTGGATGTCACCGAGCATCCCTACTTTGAAGGGATTGCCGAGCTGCGCGTTTCTGCGCATTTCCTGATCGAACGTGACGGCACCGTCACTCAGTTTGTCTCCTGTCTTGAGCGCGCCTGGCATGCCGGCGTCTCGAATTTCGAGGGGCGGGAATTCTGTAATGATTTTTCCGTGGGTATCGAACTGGAAGGCACCGATGATCTGCCGTTCACCGATGCGCAATATCAGGCGCTGACGACCCTGACCCGACAGCTGCAAAGCGCTTTCAGCGGGATTACCGCGCAGCGCATTTGCGGGCATAGCGACATCGCTCCGGGGCGCAAGACTGACCCGGGACCTGCGTTCGACTGGGCGCGCTACCGCGCCGCCCTGGCAAAAGAGGAACAACAATGAGTTTTCTGGTGTTGCTGTTGGCGGTCTGGATCGAGAAATTCTCGGCCCTGCGCCATCGTCTCCAACGTGATGGCGGCTGGTTGCGCGAACTGCACAAACTCGAAGCCAGCGCCCGTCTCAAGGACCATCCGTGGCTGGTGTTGATCATTCTGGTATTGCTGCCGGTGGCGCTGCTCGGTTTGCTGTTGATCGTGCTGCAACCAGTGGCTTACGGTTTGCTCGCGCTGCCGGTGCATCTGCTGGTGGTGATTTACAGTTTGGGGCGCGGCGATCTGCTCGGCCAGCTCGGGCCGTTCCGCGATGCCTGGCGTCGCGAAGATCTGCAAGCCGCGACGCACGTGGCCAAACGCGACCTCGACATCTGCGCCGAGAATGGCGAGCAATTGCTGGAGCGGGTGCAGGCGCATCTGTTGTGGCAGGCCTACCAAAGCTTCTTTGCGGTGATTTTCTGGTACTTCCTGTTGGGCCCGGTCGCCGCGCTGAGTTATCGCTTGCTCGCCCTCGCCGAGGAGCATGGGCAGAACCCGGCAGTGGTCGAACGCGCCGCGCAATTGCGGCATGCCTTTGATTGGGTGCCGGTGCGCTTGCTGGCGGCGAGTTTTGCGCTGGTCGGCAACTTCGTCGCGGTTGGACGGGTGATGCTGCACGAGCTGCTGAACTGGAACATCAGCGCCGCGCAGTTGATCGAAAAAGTCGGCCTGGTCGCTGGTGAAATTCCTGCACCGGTGGTCGGACCGGATGGCATCAACAGCCTCGATCGCCTTTGGGAATTGCTGCTGCGCGCGGCAGTGCTCTGGTATGCCGGATTTGCGCTTTGGACAGTCCTCCCGTAACACCACCCTCCCTGTAGCAGCTGGCGCAGCCTGCGTCCGGCTGCGCAGCAGTCGCCGATTCAGGCACTGCGGTGTGTCAGTTTTACCGTGAGCTCAGGGTTTACGACTGCTGCGCAGCCGAACGCAGGCTGCGCCAGCTGCTACATAGGGGCGATGTGGTGTAGCGCTGCCGTTAACCTTAAGTTACAAAAACTCCCGCCGATTTAAGCTATACAGACATGGCGCCCAATAGTGGCTATCTGCTGTGTCTGTGCGCCTGCCAATAAAAATAAGAAATCCAAGGGAGACTTCACAGTGAAGAGCTTGCTCTATCCTGCTGTCGCGCTGATGAACCGCTTGAGCTTCGGCATGAAGTTCAGCCTGATCAGCGTGCTGTTCCTGGTGCCGATGCTGGTGACCAACTTCTACCTGGTGCGCGATTCCTATCGTGAATTCCAGGGCACCCAAATCGAATTGCAAAGCCTCGACCTGCTGGGCAGCAGCCTGACCCTGCGCCGCGACCTGGAAACCCTGAACAATCTGGTGCAGATCGACGTCACCCTCGGGCAATCCGGCAAGGCCGGTGATGTCGAGAGCAAAATCGCCGCGCTGGAACAGAGCGTTCTCACGCGTTTGCAAGGGCTGGCGGCGATGAGCACCGACCCTGAGCAGATCAGCGCATTCGACGCCAAACGCGACGAAATGATCGCCGCGTTCAAGGCCCAGCAAGCGGAAAACTCCCTGCAAAGCAAAAGTGCGCTGATCGGCAAACTGCTCGGCAGCGCGCAGATTTTCAGCCAGATCATCACCAGCCAGGCTGGCCTCAGTCGCGACACGCAAAGCGACATGCGCCAGCTCAGTGAGTTGATCACCAACGTCACCCCGCCGGTCACGCAGATTCTCGGCGAGGGCCGGGCCATGGGCTCGTTGTCGCTGGGGCAGGGCTTTCTCAATTCGGCATCGAGCACGCGTTTTGACGAATTGCTCGCGCAAATCGAAAAGCTCCAGGCTGAATACGGGCTGAAACTGCAAGACGCGCTGGGCTCCAGCAAAGCCGCGAATCAAACCCTCGCCGCCCAGGCCGAAACCAGCAAGGCCTCGCTGAAGAAGGCCAGCGAACTGTTCGAAGAACAAGTGGTGATGGCCGACACGCTCGATGCACCGTGGCCGGCGTTTTACGATCAGGTCAGCGGCCTGATGGAGCAGACCTACCAACTCAACGAAGCGACCCTGAAATTCCTCGGCAGCCAGTTGCAGCAACGGCTGGAGCAAAACCGCACGCACATGGTGTTGCAGGCCGTGGCGTTGTCGGTGGTGTTTGTGCTGATCTTTTACCTCTACGGCGGCTTCTACGCGTCGACCCGCACCACCCTGAAAAACCTCGGGGCGATGATGGACAACGTCGCGGCCGGCGACATGACCGTGACGTTCCACGCCAACAGCCGCGATGAGCTGGGCGAGTTGGGCGAAGTGTTCAACGGCACGGTGAAGAAGATCCATGACTTGATCGAGCGCGTCGGCCGCACCGTCGGCGAAGTCGAGCGTCAGGCCGGGCAAGTGCAGGACGTTTCTGCGCAGAGCAACCAGGCGGTCGCCGGGCAACGCAGCCAGATCGAGCAAGTCGCTACGGCGATGAACCAGATGTCGGCGACTTCACTGGAAGTGGCGCGCAGTGCGGCAGCCGCGGTCAGCAGCGCGCACAGCGTCAATGACGAAACGCTCAGCGGTCGCGGTTTGGTCGAATCGCAGCAGGGCAGCATCGCCGCGCTGGCGACTGAGATTGATCAGTCGGTGCTGGTGATCAATCAATTGGCCAGCGACAGCCAGTCGATCAGCCGGGTGCTCGAGGTGATCAAAAGCATCGCCGAACAAACCAACCTGCTGGCGCTCAACGCGGCCATCGAAGCGGCGCGGGCGGGCGAGCAGGGCCGGGGTTTTGCGGTGGTGGCGGATGAAGTGCGCACGTTGGCCAAGCGCACGCAGCAATCCACTGAAGAAATCGAGCAGATGATCGCCAAGCTTCACAGCGGTGTGGGTGCGGCGGTGAAAGCCATGGGCGTCAGTCACCAGATGGCCAGTGGCACGGTCGGGCAATCGGAGAAGGTCCAGCAAGCGTTGGAAAACATCCTCGGCGCGGTCGGCATGATCGTCGACCAGAACCAGCAAATCGCCGCTGCCGTGGAGCAGCAAACGGCGGTGGCGCACGACATTGACCAGAACATCGTCGAGATCAACCGCGCCGGCGAGCGCACCGCCGAGGGCGCGCATCAGACCGAAAACGCCAGCCGCGCATTGTCGGCGCAAGTACTGGAACTGAAGCAATTGATCAGCGCATTCCGCGTCTGATTACCCCGCAACCCCCTGTGGGAGCGAAGCTTGCTCGCGATGGCGTACTGACCGTCAGCATTGATGATGACTGACACAGCGCCATCGCGAGCAAGCTCACTCCCACAGGGAATGTATGCAACTACCTACCAGTTAAACAATTGGCAGGCATTCGCCGTGCTCGCCGCCGCCAGTTGCTCGGGGCTGATCGCCATGATCTCGGCCAGCGCCGCGCAGATCGCTGGCAAGTGCGCCGGGCTGTTGCGCTGACCGGGGAACATCGCCGGGGCCATGTCCGGCGAGTCGGTTTCCAGCACCACTGCATCCAGCGGCAACTGCGCCAACACCCTGTGCATGCGCAACGCCTGCGGCCAGGTCGCGGCGCCACCGAGCCCGAGTTTGAAACCGAGCTTGAGGTATTCGCGCGCCTCTTCCTGGCTGCCGGCGAACGCGTGGATGATCCCCGCGCGTTTCAGGCGAAAACGCTTGAGCGTGGCAATCACCGCCGCGTGACTGCGACGCACATGAATCAGCGCCGGCAGATTGAAATCCGCCGCCAACTGCAACTGCGCATCGAACAAGGCCTGCTGGCGCTCGCGATCAAGGGTTTCGATGAAGTAATCCAGGCCAATCTCGCCCACCGCGCACAACTGCCGATGACCGGCCAGGCGCGTCAGCCAATCACCGAGCGCGGTCAGGTCTTCGGGTTGATGCTGATCCAGATACACCGGATGCAAACCGAACGCCGCGTGCAAATCGGCATCGCTCAAGACCAGATCCCAGACCCGCTGCCAATTGCCTTGATGAACCCCCAACACCACCATCTGCCGCACCCCGAGGGCGCGGCTTTGTTCCAGCAACGCCGCGCGATCGGCGTCGAAATCCGGAAAATCCAGGTGAGTGTGGGTGTCGATCAGCTGCACGGTTCAGTCCTGCACAATGCGCTGCTTGAAGGTCCGCGCGATGGCCTGCACGCCCGGCTGATAATCCGCTTGTTCGATGGCGGCCAAGGCCAATTCCAACGCTTTATCGGCGATCAACTGGTGCTGCTGGGCCATGGCGTTGACCGGCAACGGCAGGAAATCCAGCAGCTGCGTATCGCCGAAAGTGCCGAGGCGCAGCGGCCGGGTTTTCAACGGGAAGTCATGCAAGGCGTCGAACACGCCTTGCAGCAAAACGTAGGAAGTCGTCACCAGCGCATCCGGCAAATGCCCCAGGCGCTGGAGTAATTCTTCCATCAATTGCTTGCCGCACTCGCGGCTGAACGACTCGCCTTGCTCAATGAAGATTTCACCCTTGAACCCGGCCAGCGCTTGCTTGAACCCGGCGGCCCGTTCCTGGCTGATGCTCAGCTCGGGACGCGCGCCGATCAGCGCGATCTGCTTGGGCAACGGCTGCAGCAGGCTCTGGGTCAGGTGCAGACTGGCCTCGCGGTCGTCGCTGATCACCGAACAAAAATGCTCGGGCTCCATGACCCGGTCGATGGCGATGATCGGCGTGCCTTTGGCCTGCAACTGGCGATAACTGTCGTCATCGGTGGGCAGGCAACTGGCAACGATCAGCGCATCGCAGCGGCGTGCACGGAACAGCTTGAGCAACTGCCGTTCGCTGTCCGGCGCATCGTCGGAACTGGCGATCAGCAATTGATAGCCGCGTGCGCGGGCACCTTGCTCCAGCAGTTTGGCGATGCGCGCGTAACTGGGGTTTTCCAGATCCGGCAGAATAAAACCCAACGTGCGGGTGTGCCGACTGCGCAAACCGGCGGCTTGCGGATTAGGCGTAAAACCATGCTGCTCGACCACCGCGCGCACGCGCTCGACCGTCGCGCTGCTGATGCGTTGCTGGGTAGCTTTGCCATTGATGACATAACTGGCGGTGGTCACGGACACGCCGGCCAACTGTGCGATATCACTGAGTTTCAACTCGGGAATTCCTTGTTTTTTCGAGCTTGCCCCGACATTTTCGCCAATCCTACCCGATTCAGGCAGGCGACCAATGTCGCACCGCATCCGACAAGTTGGACTTCTAGGATGAGTCATAATCGAGTAACGTGCCAAACTTTCTAGATTAAACGTTTCAGCAAGCGTATTTTCTGCGTTAAGGCTGCATTGGCCGGTTCTGCCGTGAAACCGCCAAGTGTGCGCAAAAAGCCTAAGCTGATTCAATTTAAGCTGATTCATTCAGAACAATACCTGGCGTCCCCTGGCGCCAAAAAGGAGAAAGCATGCTCGAGCTCACCATAGAGCAGATATCCATGGCCCAGACGGCTGTGGATAAGTCCGCCGCGCTGCACCTTCTGGCCCAGCATCTGGTCGCCGACGGATTGGTCGCCGAGGGTTATCTCGCCGGTCTGCAGGCGCGCGAAGCGCAGGGCTCGACCTTTCTCGGTCAAGGTATTGCGATCCCCCACGGCACCCCGGAAACCCGCGATCAGGTGTTCACCACCGGCGTGCGCCTGATGCAATTTCCCGAAGGTGTGGATTGGGGGGACGGCCAGATCGTCTACCTGGCGATCGGCATTGCGGCCAAATCCGATGAACACCTGCGCTTGCTGCAACTCCTGACCCGCGCCCTCGGCGAGACCGATCTGGGCGAGGCCTTGCGCCGCGCCAGCAGCGCCGAAGCGTTGCTCAAATTGCTCCAGGGCGCGCCGCAGGAATTGGCCCTCGACGCGCAGATGATCGGCCTCGGCGTGTCGGCCGATGACTTCGAAGAACTGGTCTGGCGCGGCGCGCGTCTGCTGCGTCAGGCCGATTGCGTGAGCAACGGTTTCGCTGCGGTGTTGCAACAAGTCGAAGCGCTGCCGCTGGGCGATGGTTTGTGGTGGCTGCACAGCGAACAAACGGTCAAGCGCCCGGGACTGGCATTCGTCACCCCGGACAAACCGATGCGCTACCTCGGCCAGCCATTGAGCGGCCTGTTCTGCCTCGCCAGCCTCGGCGAAGCGCATCAGGCGTTGCTCGAGCGACTTTGCGCGTTGCTGATTGAAGGTCGCGGCCACGAATTGGGTCGCGCCACCAGCAGTCGCAAAGTCCTCGAAGTGCTCGGCGGCGAAGTGCCGGTCGATTGGCCGAGCGCGCGCATTGCCCTGGCCAACGCCCACGGTTTGCACGCGCGCCCGGCGAAGATCCTCGCGCAATTGGCGAAGAACTTTGACGGCGAGATTCGTGTGCGCATCGTCGATGGCGCGGACAGCGCGGTGTCGGTGAAGAGCCTGAGCAAACTGCTGAGCCTCGGCGCGCGGCGCGGTCAGGTCCTGGAATTTATCGCCGAACCAAGCATTGCCGCAGATGCCTTGCCGGCGCTGTTGGCGGCGATTGAAGAAGGCCTCGGCGAAGAAGTCGAGCCATTGCCGGCCGTCAGTCAGCAACGCGAAGTGTTCGCCGATGTCGCCGAAGTGCTGCTGGCGCCCAAGTCCGGCAGCCTGATCCAGGCCATCGCTGCGGCGCCGGGCATTGCCATCGGCCCGGCGCATATTCAAGTGCTGCAAACCATCGATTACCCGCTGCGCGGCGAGTCTGCGGCGGTCGAACGCGAGCGTCTGCACAGTGCGCTGGCGGAGGTTCGGCGCGACATTCAAGGCTTGATCGAACGCAGCAAATCCAAGGCGATTCGCGAGATCTTCATCACGCACCAGGAAATGCTCGACGACCCGGAATTGACCGATGAAGTCGACACGCGCCTGAAGCAGGGCGAAAGCGCTGAAGCGGCGTGGATGGCGGTGATCGAAGCAGCGGCCAAACAACAGGAATCGCTCAAGGACGCGTTGCTCGCCGAGCGTGCCGCCGATTTGCGTGATATCGGCCGTCGCGTGCTGGCGCAACTGTGTGGCATCGAGACACCGAGCGAACCCGAGCAACCGTACATTCTGGTGATGGACGAGGTCGGTCCGTCCGACGTCGCGCGGCTGGATCCGGCGCGCGTGGCCGGGATTCTCACCGCTCGCGGCGGCGCCACGGCACACAGCGCCATCGTCGCCCGCGCCTTGGGCATTCCGGCCTTGGTCGGCGCCGGCGCAGCGGTGTTGCTGCTGGCGCCGGGCACGCCGTTGCTGATCGACGGCCAGCGCGGTCGCCTGCACGTCGACGCCGATGCCGCAACGCTGCAGCGCGCCACCGAAGAGCGTGATACCCGCGAGCAACGCTTGAAAGCCGCCGCTGAACAACGTCATCAACCGGCGCTGACCCGCGATGGTCACGCGGTCGAAGTGTTCGCCAATATCGGCGAAAGTGCTGGCGTCACTGCGGCGGTCGAGCAGGGCGCCGAGGGCATCGGTTTGCTGCGTACCGAATTGATCTTCATGGCGCATTCGCAAGCGCCAGACGAGGCCACGCAGGAAGTCGAATATCGCCGCGTCCTTGATGGTCTCGCCGGTCGGCCATTGGTGGTGCGCACGCTCGACGTCGGTGGCGATAAACCGCTGCCGTACTGGCCGATTGAAAAGGAAGAAAATCCGTTCCTCGGCGTGCGCGGGATTCGCCTGACCCTGCAACGTCCGCAGATCATGGAAGCGCAATTGCGCGCCTTGCTGCGGGCTGCCGACAACCGTCCGTTGCGGATCATGTTTCCGATGGTCGGCAGCGTCGATGAGTGGCGCCAGGCGCGCGACATGACTGAGCGCTTGCGCCTGGAAATCCCGGTCGCCGATCTGCAACTGGGGATCATGATCGAGGTGCCGTCGGCAGCGTTGCTGGCGCCGGTGCTGGCGAAAGAAGTCGACTTCTTCAGCGTCGGCACCAACGACCTGACCCAATACACCTTGGCCATCGATCGCGGGCACCCGACCTTGTCGGCCCAGGCTGACGGCTTGCACCCGGCGGTGCTGCAACTGATCGACATCACCGTGCGTGCCGCGCATGCCAACGGCAAATGGGTCGGCGTCTGCGGCGAACTGGCGGCAGACCCGCTGGCGGTGCCGGTGCTGGTCGGCCTCGGTGTCGACGAGCTCAGCGTCTCCGGGCGCAGCATCGCCGAGGTCAAGGCGCGCATCCGCGAACTCAGCCTGGCCCAGACGCAAATTCTCGCCCAACAGGCCTTGGCCGTGGGCAGCGCCAATGAAGTGCGCGCATTAGTGGAGGCCCTGTAATGGCCAAGATTCTCACCCTGACCCTCAACCCGGCGCTCGACCTCACCGTCGAATTGCCGGCGCTGGCGCCCGGTCAGGTCAACCGCAGCGACGAGATGCACACCCACGCTGCCGGTAAAGGCGTGAACGTCGCGCAAGTGCTCGCCGACCTCGGGCATCAACTGACGGTCAGCGGTTTTCTCGGTGAAGACAACCTGCAAGCGTTCGAAACCCTGTTCGCCAAACGCGGTTTTGTCGACGCGTTCATTCGCGTGCCCGGCGAAACCCGCAGCAATATCAAACTGGCTGAAAGCGACGGACGCATCACCGACATCAACGGCCCTGGGCCGCAGGTCAGCGCCGCCGCGCAACAGGCGTTGCTTGATCGGCTCGAGCAGATCGCGCCGGGCCACGATGCCGTGGTGGTTGCCGGCAGTTTGCCGCGCGGGGTCACTGCGCAGTGGTTGCAGGGGTTGATCGTGCGTTTGAAAAATCTCGGCTTGAACGTGGCGCTGGACACCAGCGGCGAGGCCTTGCGCGCAGGGTTGGCGGCCGCGCCGTGGCTGATCAAACCGAACACCGAAGAACTCGCCGAAGCGCTCGGTTGCGAAGTGGTTTCGGTGACTGCGCAGGCGCAAGCCGCCAGCCGTTTGCATGCGCAAGGCGTCGAGCATGTAGTGATTTCCCACGGCGCCGATGGCGTCAATTGGTTCAGTGTCGGCGCGGCGATGCACGCTACGCCGCCGAAGGTCAGCGTGGTCAGCACGGTCGGTGCCGGCGACTCGCTGCTGGCCGGCATGCTCCACGGTTTGCTCAGTGCCGACACGCCTGAGCAAACCTTGCGCACGGCCACCGCGATTGCCGCGATGGCGGTCACGCAGATCGGTTTTGGCATCAGCGATGTCGCGCACCTGGCGCAGCTCGAACAGGGCGTGCGCGTGCGCCTCCTGACAGAACAATAAGAGGGGTTGTCATGAAGTTAGCCATCGTTACGGCCTGCCCCAACGGCATGGTCACCAGTGTGCTGTGCGCCCGGTTGCTCGACGCTGCGGCCCAGCGGCAGGGCTGGAGCACCAGCGTCGAAGTGGTCGACGCCGCGCACCCGGAACGCCAGTTGTCGGCCGCCACTCTTGAGTCCGCCGAGTGGGTGTTGCTGGTTACCAGCACGCCGGTCGACATGTCGCGATTCGTCGGCAAACGCGTGTTCCGCAGCACCCCGGCGCAAGCGCTGCAAGATGTTGAAGCGGTGCTGCGGCGTGGCGCTGAAGAAGCTGAAATCTACGTGGCCGACGAAGCGGTTGCAGTCGCCAAAAACGCCCCGCGTCTGGTCGCGATTACTGCGTGCCCGACCGGCGTTGCCCACACGTTCATGGCCGCCGAAGCCTTGCAGCAAGCGGCCAAGCGTCTGGGTTATGACTTGCAGATCGAAACCCAGGGCTCGGTCGGTGCGCGCAATCCACTGAGCGCGGCGGCGATTGCCGACGCCGATGTGGTGCTGCTGGCGTGCGATATCGAAGTCGCCACCGAGCGTTTCGCCGGCAAGAAAATTTACCGCTGCGGCACTGGCATCGCGCTGAAACAGGCCGAAGCCACGCTCAATAAAGCCTTGGCCGAAGGCAAACAGGAAAGCGCTGCGACCGGCGCCAAAGGCCCGGCCAAACAAGAGAAATCCGGCGTCTACAAACACTTGCTGACCGGCGTGTCGTTCATGCTGCCGATGGTCGTGGCGGGCGGCTTGATGATCGCGTTGTCGTTCGTCTTCGGCATCACCGCGTTCAAGGAAGAAGGCACGCTCGCTGCGGCGCTGATGCAGATCGGCGGCGAGACGGCGTTCAAGTTGATGGTGCCGTTGCTCGCAGGCTACATCGCCTATTCGATTGCCGACCGACCGGGCCTCGCGCCGGGAATGATCGGCGGGCTGTTGGCGAGCACCCTGGGCGCCGGTTTTATCGGCGGGATCATTGCCGGTTTCATTGCCGGTTACGCGGCGCAGGCGATCAATCGTTATGCGCGTTTGCCGCAAAGTCTTGAAGCGCTGAAACCGATTCTGATCATCCCGTTGCTGGCGAGTCTGTTCACCGGCCTGGTGATGATTTACGTGGTCGGCAAACCGGTCGCCGGGATGCTCGAAGCGCTGACGCACTTCCTCGACAGCATGGGCACCACCAACGCGATTCTCCTCGGTGTGTTGCTCGGCGGGATGATGTGCGTGGACTTGGGCGGGCCGATCAACAAGGCGGCTTATGCGTTTTCGGTGGGGCTGTTGGCCTCGCAGAGTTATGCGCCGATGGCCGCGACCATGGCCGCCGGCATGGTGCCGCCGATTGGTCTGGGCATCGCCACGTTCATTGCGCGACGCAAGTTCGCCCAGACTGAGCGCGAGGCCGGTAAAGCGGCGTTTGTGCTGGGCCTGTGCTTTATCTCCGAAGGGGCGATTCCGTTTGCGGCGAAAGACCCGTTGCGGGTGATTCCGGCGAGCATCGCCGGTGGCGCGCTGACCGGTGCGTTGTCGATGTATTTCGGCTGCAAATTGATGGCGCCGCACGGCGGTTTGTTCGTGCTGCTGATCCCGAATGCGATCAACCACGCGCTGCTTTATCTGCTGGCGATTGTTGCAGGGAGTCTGCTGACGGCGGTGACGTATGCGCTGCTGAAACGGCCGGAAGTGGTGGAATTGGCGGTAGAACCGGTCAACGCCTGACACCCCTGTCCTGTAGGAGCGAGGCTTGCCCGCGAAGACGGTTTAGCATTCAACACATGTGCTGACGGTTGGATCGCCTTCGCGGGCAAGCCTCGCTCCCACAGGGGATGTGGGGTGTCACAGCGGTTTCATCTGCACATGCTTAAGTTTTCCTTTTGCCAGGGAGAACACCATGAGCGAATTCGATCTCGGTCGCCGTCGCGTCATTCAGGCGGTCGGCGCCGGGTTGTTGTTGCCGGGCCTGGCGCCAGCGGTGATCGCCTCGGTCCAGGATCGCCCGCAACTCACCGACGGCGTGCAGTCCGGCGATTTGCTCGGCGACCGCGCGATGGTCTGGAGCCGCAGCGACCGGCCGGCCCGGATGGTGGTGGAATGGGACACCCGCAGCCTGTTCACCAACCCTCGTCGTTTCGTCTCGCCGCTGGCCGACGCGCGCACCGACTTCACCGCCCGCGTCGAACTCAGCGGCCTGCCCGCCGATCAGGCGATTTTCTACCGTGTGCATTTTGAAGACGCGCAAAGCGGCGTCCCCAGCGAGCCGTGGTTCGGTCATTTGCGCAGCGTGCCGACGGCCCGGCGTGACCTGCGATTTGTCTGGAGCGGCGACACCGTCGGCCAGGGTTTCGGGATCAACCCGGACATTGGCGGCATGCGCATTTACGAAGCGATGCGCCTGCGCCTGCCGGACTTCTTCATCCACAGCGGCGACACCATCTACGCCGACGGCCCGGTGCCGGCGCAACTGACCACCGAAAGTGGCCGAGTGTGGCGCAACATCACCAGCGAAGCGAAAAGCCGTGTCGCCGAAACCCTCGACGACTATCGCGGCAATTATCGCTACAACCTGATGGACGAAAACGTCCGCCGCTTCAACGCCGAAGTGCCGCAGATCTGGCAGTGGGACGACCACGAGGTGGTGAACAATTGGTCGCCGGGCAAGCAACTCGATGAGCGCTACAAGAGCAAAGATATCCACAGCCTGGTCGGCCGTGCGCGCCAAGCCTGGCTCGAATACGCGCCGATGCGTTTGCAGAGCGCCGACAACGGCGGGCGGATCTATCGCAAGCTCGGTTACGGGCCGCTGCTCGATGTGTTTGTGCTGGATATGCGCAGCTATCGCGAGGCGAATGACGACAACCTCGGCGCCGCCAAACCATTCCTCGGACGCGAACAACTCGACTGGCTGAAGACGTCGCTGCAAGCCTCGACCGCGCAGTGGAAAGTCATTGCCGCGGACATGCCGATTGGCCTCGGCGTGCCGGATGGCGAGGTCAGCGCGGGCGTCACGCGCTGGGAAGCGGTGGCCAATGGCGATCCGGGACCGGCGCAGGGCCGCGAGTTGGAGATCGCTGAATTGCTCGGTTATCTGCGTGCGCAGAAGGTACGCAATTTCGTGTTCCTGACGGCCGATGTGCATTACTGCGCCGCGCATCATTACCATCCCGACCGCGCGGCGTTTCAGGACTTTGAGCCGTTCTGGGAATTCGTCGCCGGGCCGTTGAATGCCGGCAGCTTCGGGCCGAATCCACTGGATAAAACTTTTGGCCCGGAAGTGGTGTTCGAGAAAGCCCCACCCGCACAAAACACCTCGCCGTTTGCCGGATTTCAGTTCTTCGGCGAAGTGAACATCGAAGGGCAGAGCGGCGAAATGAGCGTGGTGTTGCGGGATCTGGATGGGGTGAGCGTGTTTGAACAGAGGTTGCAGCCGGTTTGATGTTCTTTGATTTCAAGGGCCACCCCTCACCCCAACCCTCTCCCCAGAGGGGAGAGGGGGAAAGGGGGCCGATCTCTGTAGTCTGCGAGGTCTGGGTTCGGCTCGAAGCCGCTTGTTTTCAAAACCTGAGTTCGGCTTGATCTTTCAGGTCGATGTGTAGCGCAAGACACTTCGGTCGGCTCCCTTTTGCCAGAGGGGAGACGGAGCTGATTGCTATCGTTTTCAAAACCTGAGTTCGGCTCGATCTTTCAGGTCGATGTTTAACGCAAGACACCTCGGTCGGCTCCCTCTCCCCTTTGGGGAGAGGGCTGGGGTGAGGGGCGATTTCAGATCAGAATCACGGCATTCGATTCGCAGCAATCCTGATGATCTGTTCCAGCACCTCACTCATCCGCTCAATCACCTCCAGATTGCTGAACCTGACAACCTCAATCCCTCTCTGCCACAGGTAGTGCGTGCGCCGCTGATCATGAATCCTGCCCGAGGTTTCATAATGCTGCCCACCATCAAGTTCTATCGCCAATTTCAATTCGGCACAGTAGAAATCCAGCACATATGGCGGGCATGGAAACTGCCGACGAAATTTCAGATTGGCGATTTGTCGGGCGCGCAACTTCTGCCAGAGCAGGAGTTCGCAGTCGGTTTGGTTAGCGCGTAATTGACGGGCGAATTGGCGCTGGTCGGGGTTGGGGCGGGTGGGCATGCTTCACGTCCGTGTGAAGGGGAGGGAGGTTTTACTGTAGGCGGAGTTTTGGTGTTTGGCTTGAAATCGACCCCTCACCCCAACCCTCTCCCCAGAGGGGAGAGGGGGAAAGGGGGCCGATCTCTGTCGTGTTCGAGGTCAGTGTTCGGCTCGAAGCCGCATGTTTTCAGAACCTGAGGTCGACTCGATATTTCAGGTCGATGTAGCTCCAAGAACACCTCGGTCAGTCCCCTCGCCCAAGTGGGGAGGAGGAGAGGCAGATTCGCGTTGTTTCAAGACCTGAGGTCGACTCGATATTTCAGGTCGATGTAGCTCCAAGAACACCTCGGTCAGTCCCCTCGCCCCTTTGGGGAGAGGGTTAGGGTGAGGGGGCGCTTTAATAGACGTCGCGACGGTAGCGGCCTTGTTCGATCAAGCGGTCTACCGCTTCAATCCCGAGCAGTTCGTTGAGCACGTGGTCCACGCCGGACGCCATGCCCTGCAAGCTGCCGCAGATGTAGATCACCGCGCCGTCATCCAGCCATTTCAGCAACAGGTCCGCCGATTCACGCAAGCGATCCTGAACGTAAACCTTCTCTTCCTGATCGCGCGAAAACACCAGGTCCAGCCGCTCCAGATCACCCTCGATCAACCAGCCTTCAAGCTCGTCGCGGCACAAAAAGTCATGCTCGCGATTGCGCTCGCCGAACAGCAGCCAATGGCGTTGCTGGCCATCGGCAATCCGCGCCTTGAGCAAACTGCGCAGCCCGGCGAGGCCGGTGCCGTTGCCCAACATAATCATCGGCACGGGTTCGACCGGCAGATGGAAACTGCTGTTGCGCCGCACGCGCAAGCTGATGCTGCCGCCCACGGGCGCGTGTTCGGTCAGCCAGCCAGACCCGATGCCCAGGCTGCCGTCGGGGTGCAGTTCCTGGCGCACGATCAGTTCCAGAATGCCGTCAGCAGCAATCGAGGCGATGGAGTATTCGCGCATCGCCAGCGGCACCAATGCCTGCACCAGGGCCTGTGCGTGCAAACCAACCAGATGCGAGCGGTTCTCGGGCAATTGGCGGGTGGCGAGTGCCTGATCCAGCTGTTGCGCGAGGCCGTCGAGTTCGACCATCGCGCGACCATCAATGCCCAGACCGTCGAGGAAATGCTCGATGGCCCACGGGCAATTGCGCGGCATCACTTCCACCAGATCGCCGGCCAGCCAACTGCTGGTGTTCGGCGCGCTCAGGCCGATCAGGTACACCGGCGCACCGCTGCTGTCCGGGTTCATCAGTTTGCGCCGGGTCAGCGTCCAGTTGTCGTAGCTCGGCGCTTGCCAAGTGTCCACGGGCGCCTGTCCGGTCAGCAGGCCCAATTGCTGCTGCCAGTGACGCAAGGCGTAGGGGTCGCCGCTGTCGACTTCCACCGGCGCGAACAAGGTCTTGCCGCCGTGTTCGCCGAGCCAGTTATGCAAGCGCCGGGCGAAACCACAGAAGTGCTGATACTGCCGATCACCGAGGCCGAGCACTGCGTAGTTCAGGCTGTGCAGGCTCGACGCCCGGCCCAGCACTTTGCGCTCGAAACCACGGGCGCTGTCCGGCGCCTCGCCGTCGCCGAAGGTGCTGACCACAAACAGCGCGTTGCTGGAATCAAGCAGATCCTGCTCGCTGACATTGGCCAGCGGCGCAACCCTCACCGGCAATCCGGCGGCCTGCAACTGGCCGGCGGTCTGCCAGGCCAATTGCTCGGCGAAACCGCTCTGACTGGCGAAACCGATCAGCCACGCCGGCGCATCGCTGCCCGGCTGCACCAGGCCTTGGCGCGCATCCTTGATCTGGCGTTTCTTGCGCCGACGGTCGAGGTACAGCAACCAACCGGTGACGAAAAACAGCGGCATGCTCAGCGCGGTAATCGTCAGGATAATCCGCCCGACGATGCCGAAATAACTGCCGGTGTGCAGCGCGTAAATGCTCGTCAGCAACTGCGCCTTGAGGCTCTTGTCGCTGTAGCGATCATGGCGTTTGACGATGCCGGTGGCCGGGTCGAGGCTGATCTGGTTCAGCGCGCGGTCATGCGGCGAAGTGTTCAGCAGATAGAACACGGTCGCCGGTTGGCCGGCCACGGGCGGCATGCGGATGTTGTAAGCGGACAGTTGCGGGCCGGCGGCGCTGTAGATGCTGCTCCACATCGCCGCGTAATCGGCGGTGGGCGCCGGGCCGCTCGGCGCCGGACCACGGTTGCGCACGCGCTCGTTTTGCGGTGCGTCCGACAACAATTGCGTGACGCCTTTGTTGAACCACTCGTAAGACCAGGTCAACCCGGTCAGCGCCGCCAACAGGTAAAACAGCAGGCACCAGGTGCCCGCCACCGAGTGCAAATCCCAGTTGAAACTGCGGCCCTTTTTCTGCCAGTCGAGGGTCAGCCAGGCGCGCCATTTGTTCCATTGGCGCGGCCAGCGCAGGTACAGCCCGGAGAGGCAGAAGAACACCAGGATCAGCGTGCACGCGCCGGTGATTTGCCGACCGGTGTCGCCGATTGCGAGGAAGCGGTGCAGTTGCAGGACGAAGCCGAAGAAGCCCTGGCCAGTGGCGTCGCCCATGAATTCGGCGGTGTACGGGTTGAAGTAGCGCATCTCGCCGCGACGTTCGCCCGGTGGCGGGGTGAAGAACACGCGGGCGGCGTTGCCGCTGTCGGTCTCGACCCAGAGCATCGAGACTTTCTTGCCGGAGGCGGCTTCGACGCGTTCGACCAGTTCGGCGGGCGGCAGGACCCCGGCGACCTGTTTTTCCACCTGCAG
This sequence comes from Pseudomonas sp. SJZ131, assembly GCF_007828705.1. Classification (NCBI taxonomy): domain Bacteria; kingdom Pseudomonadati; phylum Pseudomonadota; class Gammaproteobacteria; order Pseudomonadales; family Pseudomonadaceae; genus Pseudomonas; species Pseudomonas sp. SJZ131. The sequence goes on from NZ_VIVC01000002.1 coordinate 159,829, forward strand.
CACAGAAGGATTGAGCGCCCGCAGGATTTCATCCTGAAACGATACCGTTGCCCCGGTGATGCCCATCAGGGCCAGGATCAGTCCGGCGCTGATGCCAAAAAACCAGTGCAACTGGAACAGGGTTTTCTTCAACACGTCGCTCGCCTTGTTCGTTCGAAAATAGTCATCACGGCGCGCATTATGCCGTGGGTTGTCGAGAAACCTTCTTTATTACGCGCGAAAGCCCCGTTCACCTGGATGAACGGGGCCGGCTGCGGTTTCCGCCTCTGCTTCTGTAGGAGCAAAGCTTGCTCGCGAAGAGGCCGGGTCTGTCGACATCGATGTTGCCTGACACGACGCTTTCGCGAGCAAGCTCTGCTCCTACGAAGGGCGGCGCCGGGTCAGTCGACATCGATGTTGTCTGACACGCCGCTTTCGCGAGCAAGCTCTGCTCCTACGAGGGGCGGGGCCGGGTCAGTCGACATCGATGTTGCCTGACACGCCGCTTTCGCGAGCAAGCTCTGCTCCTACGAAGGGCGGCGCCGGGTCTGTCGACATCGATGTTGTCTGACACGACGCTTTCGCGAGCAAGCTTTGCTCCTACAGGGTATTGCGCTGTCAGAAGTGGAAGTTGGTGCTCAGCAATGCGGTGCGCCCGGCGGCCTGGTTGGCGAAGTGGGTCGAGAACGCTTTGTCGTAGTAGGTTTCGTCGGTGAGGTTTTGCACGTTCAATTGCAGATCGACGTTTTTGCTCAGCTTGTAAGCGGCCATCGCGTCGTAGCGAACGTAGGAATCAACCATCGTCGTGTTGGCGACGCTGCCGAAAACCTCATCAACATAGAACGCGCCGCCACCGATGGTCAGCTTCGGCGTGACCTGGTAAGTGGTCCACAGGCTGGCGCTGTTTTTCGGCGTGTTCGGCAGCTGATTGCCATCGTTGGCCTTGCCCAGCGGGCCGCCGTCGACTTGCTCGCTGTCCATGAACGCGTAACCGGCGAACACCTGCCATTTGTCGGTGAGCTTGCCGGTCGCCGACAGTTCGACACCTTGCACGCGGGTGGTGCCGGCGTTTTCATACGACGTGGTGTCGACCTGCACACGAGCGTTGTCCTTCTCGGTGCGGAAGATGTCGGCGGTCAGCGACAGGCGCTCGTCGAGGAAATCCCACTTGGTGCCGACTTCGTAGTTCTTGGTGGTTTCCGGCTCCATGTCGCTGCTCAGCAAGTTGCCGCTGCGATCGGTCGAGCCGCCCAGCGGGTTGCCGTCCATGCCTTCGCCGAGGGTTGCGCCCGGTGGTGTCGCCGAAGTGGCGTAAGACGCGTAGATGCTGCCGTTTTCGGCAGGCTTGTAGACCACGCCGAACTGCCCGGTGACGAACTCGCTGACGTCATCGCCCTTGGCCGTGGTGGTGCCGGCGCCGTTGTAGGTTTTGTACTGGGTGTCGAAATGGTCGTAGCGCAGGCCCATGTTCACCAGCCACTGATCAGACAATTCCAGCGTGTCGAACACATACAACGCGTAGGTATTGGCCTTGGTGTCGGTGCCGGCGTAGTTGCGCGAGATCGCGCCGTTCCACGGATCGTTCGGGTTTGGATTGGCCAGCGAGGTGCAGTTGTAGCCGCTCGGTGCGCCGATCAACGCCGGGTTGCAGTTGGTGGTTGCCGCGGCGGTGCGCGGCGTGGTGTCGGTGTTGACGCTGTACGAGGACTTTTGACTTTCCTCGCGGCTGAACTCGATGCCGGTCGAGAAGCTGTTCTTGAACCCGGCGATGTACACGTCGCCAAACAGATCGGTCTGGTTGGTGGTGGTTTCGGTGTTGCTCACGCGGGTGTTGGCCCGGCGCCAGACGCTGCCGTTATTGACGTTGCCCTTGCTGTCGTCGGGCTGAGTGAGGATGTAATCCTGCATGCTGCTGCCGTGGCGCAGGGTGTTCTTGACGGTCAGCGCGTCGCTCAAATCGTGCTCGATGGCGAACGTCGCGGTGTCGGTGCGACCCTTGCGGAAGTCACGGTCGAGGCCGTAGAAATTGTTGTGGTCGCCGCCGGCATTCGGTTTGTCCGGGTTGGACTTGTTCCGCGCAGCCGACCCAGCGGTCGGGATCGAGTACGGAATGCCCGAGTCTGGCGTGTCGTTGCTTTCCAGATGGTAGTAATCAAGGTTGACGCGGGTGTCGGTGCCCAAGCCGAATGCCAGCGAAGGCGCGATGCCCCAGCGGTCGTAATCGACTTTGTCGCGGCCAGCGACATTGCTTTCGTGGCTCATCAGGTTCAGACGGCCGGCAGCGCTGTCGGAGAACTGATAGTTGCCGTCCATGGTGTAGCGCTGAGTCTGGTCGGAGCCGAAGGTGTAACCACCGTCGAACGAATCGCCCAAGTGCGCTTTTTTGCTCACCAGGTTGATCGTGCCGCCCGCCGCGCCGCGACCGCCGATGGCGGAGTTCGGGCCCTTGCTGACTTCAATCGATTCGACGGCGAAGATTTCGCGGCTCTGCGAACCGGTATCGCGCACGCCATCCAGATAAGTGTCGCCCTGCGCATCAAAACCACGGATGAACGGCCGGTCGCCCTGCGGGTTGCCACCTTCACCGGCACCGAACGTGATGCCCGGCACGGTGCGCAGCGCGTCCTGCATGTTCAGTGCGCCGGTGTCCTTGAGCACTTGTTGCGGAATTACCGTGACCGAGCGCGGCGTGTCCACCAACGGTGCGGTGTACTTGGGCGAGGAGGCTTTTTCGACGTTATAGGCCGTCGCGTCCTGGGCTTCGCCAGTGATCGCGGTCGCGTCGAGGGAAATCGCGTTGTTCGGCGCTTTCTCGTCAGTCTTCTCGGCAGCGAAAACCATGTGGCCAGCAGAGCCGGCAGTGATCGCCACGCCAATTGCAGACGCGAGCAAACGCGGTGAACTGACCGGTAATTGTGGTTGTTGGCGTGACATTGGAATTCCCCTCCCCAAGGATTTGAGGTCGCGGAATATAGGGTAAACAGGTATTTGTATCAATTGCGAAACGTTGCTATTTGAGACGAATTTACATTCTTTACAATTTGTCCTTACGGTTTCTGCTGATTCGTTCGTCTGCGGGGTTTTACACAGTCAATAAGAATCAATACCATTGGCGGCCCTTCGAGTTCTGGTGTCGTTGTCATGTTGCTGCACATTCCCGGCGTGTTCGCGAAAGAAGAAGTGCAGCGCATTCGCGAGGCGCTGGAGCAGGCGGATTGGGCCGACGGCAAAATCACCGCCGGTTTCCAGTCGGCCAAAGCCAAGCACAACTTGCAATTGCCTGAAGGTCATCCGCTGGCCAAGGAAATCGGCGCGGCGCTGCTTGAGCGCTTGTGGGCCAACCCGCAGTTCATGTCGGCGGCGCTGCCGCACAAGGTGTTCCCGCCGCTGCTGAATTGCTATACGGCGGGCGGCAGTTTCGACTTTCATATCGACAACGCCGTGCGTCAGCCCAAGGGCAGCATCGAGCGGGTGCGCACCGACCTGTCGGCGACGCTGTTTTTCAGCGAGCCGGAGGATTACGACGGCGGCGAACTGGAAATCCACGACACCTTCGGCACGCAACGCGTGAAGTTGGCGGCCGGCGACATGGTCCTGTACCCCGGCAGCAGCTTGCACAAGGTCAACGCCGTCACGCGCGGCGCGCGTTATGCCGCGTTTTTCTGGACGCAAAGCCTGGTCCGCGAAGACAGCCAACGCACCTTGCTCTACGAAATGGACGGCGCGATCCAGCAACTGACCCAGGACATGCCCGACCATCCTTCGCTGATCCGCCTCACCGGCACCTATCACAATTTGCTGCGGCGCTGGGTCGAGGTATGACCTTCCAATTGCGCCGCGAGGAAGTCCTCGACGGCGAGCAACTCAAAGCCATGCTCGAAGAGAGCCCGGCGCGCGCCGCCCAGGCAATCCTGATCGCCGCGCGTGAAGGCGTGCTCGACGCCCAGGCCTTGCTCGGGCAAATCCTCCTCGACGGGCAGGGCATCGCGCAGGATCAGCCACTGGCCGTGCGCTGGTTCGCCATCGCCGCCAAGGGTGGTCACCTGATGGCGCGCAACATGCTCGGGCGCTGCCACGAGCATGGCTGGGGTTGCACTGCCGATGCTTCGATTGCCGCCGCGCATTATCGTGTTGCAGCTGAAAGCGGCCTGGATTGGGCGATGTACAACTACGCCAACCTGCTGGCGACCGGGCGCGGCGTTGTTGAAGATCAGGCGCTAGCGTTGAGTCTTTATCGCCGTGCTGCGGAACTGGGCCATGCGAAATCGATGAACTTGCTCGGACGTTATCTGGAAGAGGGTCAGTATTGCCCGGCCGACCCAGTGACCGCGTTTGACTGGTATCGACGTTCGGCGCTGGGCGGCGATTTTCGTGGGCAATTCAGTTACGCCAGCGTTCTGGTGGAACTCTCGGACATCGAAGAAGCCCTGCTGTGGTATCGCCGGGCAATGCTCGCGGGGCATTCGGCATTTCTGGTTAACGCTGCACAAACATTGTCGAGCGCGCCGCACGCGCAAGTGCAAGCCATGGCGGTGGAATATCGCGCACGGGCGGCCAATCAACCGGGCGAGTGACAATTGGCTTCGCTGCCACTAATAGTTAGTTGGAATCTTTTATAAATATATCTTCTTGATTCTGCACTTCTGTGTCGTGCCATGTTGTGTTCTATTCAGATCGCGAAGTTTGGTTTCAGTTGAAACTCTCGCTGCGCATTCAATTGCTTGATAACTCATTTTGACTAATTAAAGGAATAATTATGTCTGCTAATAACTTGTGGGATGGTGCTCTGAAGAACGCGTCTCCCGATCAGATCATGCAGTACGCGGCAGAGGCTCCGGCACGCTTGATCAATGCTTCGGCGTCAGACGCCAACAGCGAAGTCCGCGCCACGGGACTGTTATTGACCAAGAAACATATTATCGACCTGCACAAGTATCAAGCGGCGGCTTTCAGACTCCCGCGCAACTTGAAAGACGTGACCGACTACTTGCGTTTCGGTGTCGGTCAAGATGGCGGGCCGGGGCTGTCGCCTGCGGATTTCCTGACCACCTTCCTCAATACTCACAACCATGCCGCGCGTTGGACGGACTTGCGCGAACGCATCATGATGACCGGTCGTGGACTCAGTAACTTTGCGACAAGCTTGTTGACTTACAGTGCTTCAATTGAAGAGGTTTATGCCGACGTCAGGGCTGGAAAACTGCTGGATGCACGGGATATTAAAACCCTTGAACAACTCAGGCTGGTGGAGCTTGAGTTGGGTGACAAGTTTCCCGGTCTGCAACTGGAGAGCGACACGCTGAGCGACTTGGGTTATTTCCTTGATCGAATCTTCGAAGAGGTCGATAAAAATCTGCAAGTTACCAAAGGTATCAAAACCGACCTCGATGCGTTTGGTTCGGATCTTCAGGAATATATTCTGCCCGGCATCCAGCACAGAGTTGATTTGATCCAGAAAAATACCTTGTCGGCAGAGATCAAACGGCTCCAGACGCAAATTGATGATCGCGCCAAGGAAATCGAACTGAAGAACACCGAGTACAAAGCTGCCGTCCAGGAAGCACTGAAAGCGGCAGCGGGTATGAACATAGTTGGTTTGGCGATGGCCATCTACATGGGGGTAGAGGCGGAAAACATCCGGGCGGCGCGTAATGAGCTGTATGCGGTCCAGGATCAAGACATTCTGCGATTCAATAACATGAATCAGACGCTGGGTTCTTTGGCGCGAGTAAAGCATGACTTGCAAAGTCTGGAAATCGTGGCGATCGATGCCGACATTGCAACGAAAAACCTCATCTATACCTGGAATCTCTTGTACATCGCCGTTGAAAATTCTTCCAGAGCTATTGCCACCATCAATAACGCATTGTCCCTGCGGCAGTTCATTACGCAATTCAGGCTGGTGGTCAATCCATGGAAGAAAATCGAGACCGATGCCGACGCGCTGATTCAGGTGTTCAAGGAAGCTCAGGAAGAATACTCGCGCAATAACCTGAAGGGAGCACGCTCGATGAAAGTTGCAAGTTTGTTCAACGCCGCTTATCCACCGTTGGATCTGGCGACCTTGAGTACCAGTCACGGACAAATGCGTGGTGCCCGCACTCAGGCACACGGCTGGCAGGTAAAACTCGGTTATTTGCCGGATCTGTTTGGTCGCTTCGATAGCATCGTCAAAGAGGTTGGCCAGGGCAGCAGCGCGTTACAGAGCGCTAGCCAAACCAGTCAATACGAACTCGAAACATTGCTGGAGTCACTTGAAAGCCTGGAACAGGAACGCTTGGGCGAAAGCGACCCTCAAGTGATCGAAGAAATTGACGGTGATCGCCGGCAACTTCTGCAGCGCGCAGCCGCGACCATCAAAGTTCATTCGGCCAGGCTTCAGGGATGTCTTGGGAACATCAGTGATTCATTTGATCGGCGTCTGGTCCAGACTTACCTTGCTGATTTCGCTCACGACGAACAAGTCGCGAAAGACCAACTCGCTGAGCTGCAAGTACAGTTGCAGGCTCTGCGAGATGAACGTCAAATCCTTTCCGATGCCGTTGCTACGCTGCAAAAGGCAGGCATCGAAGACCTTGCCAAGGATATTGAACTGACGCTGAGTAAAGTCACTCAGTTGGGCCTTGCGCCTCCGGAGATACAGTTGGTGATGATGGCAATCGAACAATTGAAGAAAACGTTGATCGACGCGAGCAAGTCGATTGCTTTCATCGACATGCTTCGTGAAAGCGACAAGTTGAAACTGAAGATTGATGCCCAAATCGAGAAGATCGATGTCGAGAACTCGATCATTCAGGCCTCGCTAGGCAGGATGAAGTACTTGCAGGCCATTCTTTTGATTGAAGACTCGCGCCAGACATATGCCGATATCTACAGCGGCGCAGTGAACGCCTATCAGCAATTTCTGACCGCCACCGCTCCGGCGCAATTCACCGATATCGAAACTATGACCAACGCATTCAAGGCTCAGGCAGCGTTGTTCATCAGGTTTCTTGCGCCAGTATCGATGCCAATGCGTTGATCCACCATTGATCTCGCGCTGCCGGTGTGGAACTTGACGCTGGCAGTCGAGGTTTTATCAGATCAAGGAGAGACTGATGCTGGATTATTTATTGGCAGAAAAGAATTTTGCCTCGTTAAAGCAATACGTTGTTTTTTTGAATGACTTGCCCACTTCACTTCAAGAGATCAACCGGTTTTCAGATTCAATCGCCCGCTCCGGGTACACATTGCTGCCACGGCCCGACTCTCAGGCATTGACTCAAGTCGCGCGTGAAAACGCCGTGTGTTGGCGCGCAATCGGTATTACCGTGCCTTGCCTGGGCAAAGTATCCGCCCGAACGTTGGAGGAGGTGAGTGGCTTTATTCGCCAGTTTCAGGTGATTGTCAGTGTCAGCGCGAATCGGCGTTCGGCCATTTCGGCGATTGATCCTCTGCAGTTTGCGGTGGTCAGGTCTGCCGGCTGGGGCAATGCACCGCGTGCCAATATTATTGATGTGCTGCGCGAACTCTATGCGCGGCTTGAACGTTGCCAAAATGCGGTGACCGACTTCAAGGTGCAGGTGACTCAACTTGAAGCATCGATCCACAGTATTTTCATTCGGTTCATTGAATCACTGACATTGCCGTTAAGCACCGAGGGGCCGATGTCCAAGATCGAGGCTTATTACACTTTGGGTCGGATCGGATTGCCCGGTATGGACTACGATCCAGGCCAACCGTATCCGCAATGGCAACGGCGGCAAATGGCCGAGGCGCACATGGACCGTTTGAATGATCTTTACCGACAAGTCAGTACTGCCGTCGGCAATCTCAGTGATTTCTGTTATCGCTGGACTTATATGCTTGATGAAGCCAAGCAGTCGCTGGCCACTCATCATCCACATCAAACAATGATGCGCGCCAAGGCATCGATGCCGTTGATCACCGGCTCATTGAATGAAGTCAAATCAATGTCTGACCAACTGTTGAAGATGGCCAGAGTCTTCTGACAAAACCTGGGCAATAAAAAAACCCATGACACTGTCATGGGTTTTTTATCTCGCGCGGTAATCCGAAACGTCAGTTACACGTAAAACGACTTCAGCGGCGGGAAGCCATTGAATTCGACGGCGCTGTAACTGGTGGTGTAGGCACCGGTCGACAACCAGTACATACGATCACCAATCGCCAGGTTCAGCGGCAGACCGTACTTGTAGTTTTCATACATGATGTCGGCGCTGTCGCAGGTCGGTCCGGCGATAACCACTTCTTCCATCTCGCCTTTCTTCTCGGTCCAGATCGGGAACTTGATGGCTTCGTCCATGGTTTCGATCAGGCCGGAGAACTTGCCCACATCGGTATACACCCAACGCTCGACGGCAGTACGCGACTTACGCGCAACCAACACCACTTCGCTGACCAGAATGCCGGCGTTGGCGATCAACGAACGGCCCGGTTCGAGGATGATTTCCGGCAAGTCGTCACCGAAGTCTTCCTTGAGGAAACGGATGATTTCTTCGGCGTAAGTTTCCAGGCTGTTGGTGCGGGTAATGTAGTTGGCCGGGAAGCCGCCGCCCATGTTGATCAACTTGAGGACGATGCCGTCTTCTTCTTTCAGGCGCTCGAAGATCACTTTGACCTTGGCAATCGCCGCGTCCCAGACGCTGATGTCGCGCTGTTGCGAGCCGACGTGGAACGAGATGCCGTAAGGCACCAGGCCCAAGTCGCGGGCGAGGATCAGCAGGTCCATGGCCATGTCGGTCTGGCAGCCGAATTTGCGCGACAGTGGCCAGTCAGCGGTGGTCGAGCCTTCGGTGAGAATGCGCACGTAGACTTTCGCACCCGGTGCAGCCTTGGCGATGTTGCGCAGGTCGGCTTCGGAGTCGGTCGCGTAGAGGCGCACGCCCTTGTCGTAGAAGTAGCGAATGTCTTTGGATTTCTTGATGGTGTTGCCGTAGCTGATGCGCTCCGGGCCAACGCCCTGGGCCATCACTTTGTCGAGCTCGTAGATCGAGGCGATGTCGAAGTTCGAGCCTTTGTCCTTGAGCAGGTCGATGATTTCGACGGCCGGGTTGGCTTTGACCGCGTAGTAGACCTTGGCGAATTCGAAACCGGCGCGCAGGTCGTCGTAGGCCTTGCTGATCATCGCGGTGTCGATCACCACGAAAGGGGTTTCTTGCTTGTCGGCGAACGCCTTCATTTTCTGGAAGGTTTCGCGTTCGAAATAGTCATCGACGTTGATCGACATGCTGGGAACTCCTGATGGCAAACTGATTGATCAATGGGTGCAAATGAACGCCCTCCGTATCCCCACTTTGGTTCGCCTACTTCCCAAGGCATGTCGCCGAAAGCAAAAAGGTCTCCCGGGCGCTGTGCCTCGGGGGACCTTGCTGTCTCGTCGTCAGTACTTGAGCCGGATGGATCGTTTCCAGCATGGACGTTCGGCGCGAACTTTAGGGCGTGAGGGACGCGAGATCAACAAAAAATGTCGCGTTTTTGCACGCTTCCGTCGTGCGGTGCCCGACAGGTACTGATGTAACCGACCTGCGTGACAGTGTGATGTTCCCGCAAATGTTTGTTCTCACGCGAAGCGGGGGAACGATCAAAGTGTTTCAGGCGGGATTTGTGTTGGGTCCAATCGCGAGCAAGCTCGCTCCCACACTGGATCTGTGCATCGACACAAATCCCCTGTGGGAGCGAGCTTGCTCGCGACGGCGTCAGATCAGGCGACAGCGGTCTCGGCGGGCGAAACGATGCTGGTCTTGCCGCCACGCGATTTGCCCGAGCTCAGGTACTCGGCAATCGATTCCTGCGTCACTTCACCGAGGAACACCCGTTCGGCGTCCATCACCGGCAGCCACGAGCGGTTGAACTCGTACATACGCGACAACAGGATGCGCAAATGCTCGTCGAACGCCGCCGTGGCGTTGAACTCGCGCAGGTATTGCGCGCACGTACCGGTCTGGCGGTGCAAGTCGCGACGACGCACGTAACCCAGCGCCTTGTTCTCGCCATCGGTGACCACCACGTAACGACGGTCCAGTTCGTCCATCAGCTCCAGCGCCTCGGCCACCGGGGTTTCCGGGCTCACTGACGGCGCGTTGTCCGCAGCGTCTTCAGCCTTCACCAGCAACAGACGCTTGAGCGTGCTGTCCTGGCCGACGAAGTTGCTGACAAAGTCGTCCGCCGGGTGCGCGAGCAGCGTGTCCGGGTGGTCGATCTGCAACAGCTTGCCGGCACGGAAGATCGCAATCTTGTCGCCGAGCTTGATCGCTTCGTCGATGTCGTGGCTGACCATGATCACGGTCTTGTTCAGCGCGCGTTGCATCTCGAAGAATTCGTTCTGGATCATCTCGCGGTTGATCGGGTCGACCGCGCCGAACGGCTCATCCATCAGCAACAGCGGAGCATCCGCCGCCAGTGCGCGAATCACGCCGATGCGCTGTTGCTGGCCTCCGGACAACTCACGCGGATAGCGATTCAGGTACTGCTTGGGCTCAAGCTTGATCATGCTCATCAACTCGCGGGCGCGGTCGTGGCATTTCTGTTTGTCCCAGCCGAGCAGGCGCGGAACGATGGTGATGTTTTCTTCGATGGTCATGTTCGGGAACAGACCGATCTGCTGGATCACATAACCGATGTTGCGGCGCAGGGTCACGGCGTCGAGGTCGGTGGTGTCTTCGCCGTTGATCAGGATCTTGCCGGAAGTCGGCTTGATCAGGCGGTTGATCATTTTCAGCGTGGTGCTTTTGCCGCAGCCCGATGGCCCGAGGAACACACAGATTTCGCCTTCATTGACGGTCAGGCTTACCGAGTCCACGGCTTTCACATCTTTGCCGTTGCTTTGGAAGGTCTTGCTGAGGTTTTGAAGTTCGATCATTTGAGTAATCCTTTTGGAGTCAGCGTGCGTTGCAGCCATTGCAGAAGCAGGTCGGCGAAGATGGCCAGGAGACTGACCAGCACGGCGCCGACGATGAGCATCGACATGTCGCTGCGGCTGATTGAAGCGAGAATGAGGACACCGAGGCCACCGGCGCCGATGGTCGCGGCGATGGTCATGACACCGATGTTCATGACCACGGCGGTGCGTACGCCAGCGAGAATCACTGGCACCGCAATCGGCAGCTCAACCATGCGCAAGCGCTGGCCGAAGGTCATGCCGATGCCGCGCGCGGCTTCACGAATGCCCGGCTCGACGCCGGTCAGCGCCAAATAGGTGTTGCGCATGATCGGCAGCAGCGAATACAGAAACACCGCAGTGATCGCCGGCATCGGGCCCAGGCCCTGGCCGAACTTGGAGTAGAACGGCAGCAGCAAACCGAACAGCGCGATCGACGGCACGGTCAGCAGCACCGTGGCGCTCGCTTGCAGCGGGCCGGCCAGCGACGGGAAGCGCGTCATCAACACGCCCAGTGGCACGCCGACAACAATGGCCAACGTCACGGCGATGCCGACCAGCGTGATGTGCTGCCAGGTCAGGTGCAAAACCTGCTGCCAGTCGAGATGGGAAAAGGCGTTCAAAAATTCCATGTCTTTTCCTTGTCAGTTGAGTGGATGCTGGCGCAGAAAATCTGCGGCAACCGAGGAAGGACTCTCGTGATCGACATCGACCCGCGCATTCAACGCACGCATGGTCGCGTCGTCGAACAGCTCGGCCAGCGGCTTGAGCTCTTCGGCCAACTTGGGATGCGCGTCGAGGTAGACCTGACGCACCACTGGCGCGGCGGTGTAGTCCGGGAAGTAATGCTTGTCGTCTTCGAGCAACTTGAGTTTGAAAGCGTTCAAGCGACCGTCAGTGGTGTAGACCAGACCGGCAAACACCTGGCCATTACGCAGCGCGGTGTAGACCAGACCCGCGTCCATCTGGCGGGTGTTTTTCCGGGTCAGGTTCATGCCATAGAGCTCGACCATGCCGGCCATGCCGTCGGAACGGTTGGCAAACTCGGTGTCGAGGGCGACGAGGTGGTTGGTCTTCGCCTCAGCCTGCATCACCGTGTTCAGTTCGCTGATGGTGTTGATCTGCGGATAGGCCTTGGCCGTGGTATCCGGCAGTGCCAGGGCGTAGGTATTGCTGAACTTCGACGGGCTGAGCCAGACCAGGCCTTTTTGCGCGTCGAGCTCTTTCACCTTGGCGAAAGACTGCGCGCTGTCGAGCTTTTCCGTGACGTGGTTGTAAGCCACCAGCGACACGCCGGTGTATTCCCAAAGCAGGTCCAGTTGGCCGCTTTCCTGAGCGCTGCGGGCGAGGTTGCTGCCCAGACCGCCGGTCACTTGGGTGTCGTAACCTTTGGTGCGCAGGTATTGCGAGGTGATTTCCGCCAGCAGCGTTTGTTCGGTGAACACCCGGGCGCCGATGCGGATCAGCGGTTTTTCAGCGGCTTGGGCAAATCCTGCGAACAGCAGGGCGCAGCCCAGTAACAAGGTCAATCGTTTCATATCAATTCCTTTGCCGAGGCTTAAGACGGGCGCAAGCCGCGTTCGAGCCAGAGGCGGCTGGTGAGTGTCACCAGACCGTCGAGCAGCAAGGCCAGCAGGGCGGTGCACGCCGCGCCGAGCAACAGTTGCGGCTGATTGTTCAGGGCAATGCCAGGGAAAATCAGGCTGCCGAGGCTGTTGGCGCCAATCAGGAAGGCCAACGGTGCGGTGCCGACGTTGATCGCCAGGGCCACGCGCACGCCACCGATGATGATCGGCACGGCGTTGGGCAATTCGACTCGCCACAACACTTGGTTGGGCGTCATGCCGATGCCGACGGCGGCTTCCTTGAGCGAACCCTGGACGTTTTTCAGGCCTTCATAGGTGTTGCGCACGATCGGCAACAGCGAGGCGAGGAACAGGGCGAAGATCGCAGGACCGCTGCCGATGCCCAGAATCCCCAGGGCGATGGCCAGTACGGCGAGAGGCGGCACGGTGTTGCCGATGTTGAAGATCTGCATGAAGCGTTCAGCGCGGCCCACCATGGTCGGGCGGCTGAGGAAGATACCGGCGGGAATGCCCACTACAAGGGCGGCCAGCATGGAAGCGAGGACGAGAATCAAATGAGCTTGCAGGTAAAACAACAAATCGTCGCGGTAATGTTCGATCGTGTTGATGCCAATCCAATGGACCAGCAGGGCCAGGAGTGCGACGACAACCGCACCTCCAATAAGCCCCTTGCCATAGCGAATAGCCACAGGCGGACTCCTTTTTTTTCTTGGTCGGCGAACGCAGTCCCTTGTGGCAATGCCATTACTGGCTGCCGGGGCAATCAACGTTCGCGAGAAGCAGCTCTTCATGCTGGTAAAACCGCATGAGATCAAGCCATAAGCGCAGCCTCGTCAGGCTAACTTGCTGATTTTTCAGCCCCTGCACGAGTTCTGTAGCAGGGGAGTGGACGTCTTCACCTTTTAAAAGGTTCCATACTTGGCAGCAATTAGCCACCTTAAATCTCGATTACCCGATGTAGCAGCGGCCGAGCCTGCGAGGCTGGGTCCGGTGTCAAAGTTGTCATCAAGTCACCTGTCGCGGTCTGCCTGATACACCGTGCGTCTGGTTTTACGACGACTTCGTCGCCGAACGCAGCCTCGCAGGCTCGGCAGCTGCTACAGGGCGAACGGTGGTTTGGAGGTTGTGTTTTGGGCTATACTCGCCGCCCTTTTTTGAATCACCTGCCAGGCGATTTCCCATGACCAAACAGGCCGCCGAAGTCGCGAAACGCCGCACTTTCGCCATTATTTCCCACCCCGATGCCGGTAAAACCACCATTACCGAGAAGCTCTTGCTGATGGGCAAGGCGATTGCGATTGCGGGCACGGTGAAGTCACGCAAGTCCGACCGCCATGCCACCTCCGACTGGATGGAAATGGAAAAGCAGCGGGGTATTTCCATTACCACGTCGGTCATGCAGTTCCCGTATCGCGACCACATGATCAACCTGCTCGACACCCCGGGCCACGAAGACTTCTCCGAAGATACCTATCGCACCCTGACGGCGGTCGACTCGGCATTGATGGTCCTCGACGGCGGTAAAGGGGTCGAGCCACGCACCATCGCGCTGATGGACGTCTGCCGTCTGCGCGACACGCCGATTGTCAGCTTCATCAACAAACTCGACCGTGACATCCGCGACCCGATCGAACTGCTCGACGAAATCGAAGCGGTGCTCAAGATCAAGGCTGCGCCGATCACCTGGCCGATCGGTTGCTATCGCGATTTCAAAGGCGTTTATCACCTCGCCGACGACTACATCATTGTCTACACCGCTGGTCACGGCCACGAGCGCACCGAAGTCAGAATCATCGAGAAGCTCGATTCCGACGAAGCGCGCGCGCATTTGGGCGACGAGTACGATCGCTTCGTCGATCAGCTGGAACTGGTGCAGGGCGCCTGTCACGAATTCAATCAACAGGAATTCCTCGACGGCCAACTGACCCCGGTGTTCTTCGGTACCGCTTTGGGCAACTTTGGTGTCGATCACGTGCTCGACGCCGTGGTCAATTGGGCGCCGAAGCCTCTGGCCCGTGTCGCCAACGAGCGCACCGTGGAGCCGATTGAAGAGAAATTCGCCGGTTTCGTGTTCAAGATCCAGGCGAACATGGACCCGAAACACCGCGACCGTATCGCGTTCATGCGGATCTGCTCGGGCAAGTACGAAAAAGGCATGAAGATGCGCCACGTGCGCACCGGCAAAGACGTGCGGATCGGCGATGCGCTGACGTTCTTCTCTTCCGAGCGTGAGCAACTGGAAGAAGCGTTTGCCGGCGACATCATCGGTTTGCACAACCACGGCACGATCCAGATTGGCGACACCTTCACCGAAGGCGAAGTCCTCGGTTTCACCGGCATCCCGCACTTCGCCCCGGAACTGTTCCGCCGTGTACGTCTGCGCGATCCGCTGAAATCCAAGCAACTGCGCCAGGGTTTGCAGCAATTGGCCGAAGAGGGCGCAACGCAGGTGTTCTTCCCCGAGCGCAGCAACGACATCATCCTCGGCGCTGTCGGTGTGCTGCAGTTCGATGTGGTCGCCAGCCGCTTGAAAGAGGAATACAAGGTCGAGTGCTCCTACGAGCCGATCACCGTGTACTCCGCGCGCTGGATCGATTGCAGCGATAAGAAGAAGCTCGAAGAATTCAGCGTCAAGGCTGTGGAAAACCTCGCGATCGACGGCGGTGGTCACCTGACCTACCTGGCCCCGACCCGAGTCAACCTGGCGCTGATGGAAGAGCGCTGGCCGGACGTGAAATTCCGTGCGACCCGTGAGCATCACTAAGCGCTGAGCAGTAACCACAAAACCCCGTCGCGAAAGCTTCGGGGTTTTTTATTGCTCACTGTAGGAGCGAGCCTGCTCGCGATAGCGGTTGGTTAGCCAGTAAGTATGTTGAAGCTGCTGGCCCCATCGCGAGCAGGCTCACTCCTACCGGGGGTCGTGTGTTCTGTGAGGTCAACACAAACCCTGTGGCGAGCGAGCTTGCTCGCCACAGGGGGAGTGTCCATGCTCTGAGCGGTAACCACATAACCCCGTCGCGAAAGCCTCGGGGGTTTTTTGCCCAGCCCATTCCCCTGTGGGAGTGAGCCTGCTCGCGATAGCGGTTGCTCAGCCAATGAATATGTTGAAGCCGCAGGCCCCATCGCGAGCAGGCTCACTCCTACAGGGGTTTGTGTGTTCCGTGAGGTCAACACAAACCCTGTGGCGAGCGAGCTTGCTCGCGTTCGGCTGCGCAGCAGTCGTGGAAACCTGTGCATGCGGTGTGTCTGGTAAATCCGGTTGGCTGGGAGCGCGAGCAAGCCACAGTGGGCGACGTAACTGCGAGGCAGAGGAGTTTTTGGCATAAGCGTTATTCCAAACCATTCTGCCGATTCGCCGCACTTCCCGGCGGGCGTTGGCGTCGTACTTGGAGAGTGACTTACACCCACGCTTCACTGTTTAAGGATGGATACGGCTATGAGCATTCTTCAACGTATTGTGCTGCTGTTTAAAGTGTTGGTGATGATGTCCGTCGGTGTGTCGGCGGGGGCGTGGGCGGAGTGTCCGGACCACGACAAGCAAGCGGCGAGCGGGCAGGTGAGCCACGCTGACCTGATGATCGCCAAGTCTGAATCCGAGCCCGGTGATCAAGGCCAGGGCGGTAGCGCTGACGATGACGACACCATGACTGACGAAGACGAAGGCGACAGCCAGACATAAATCGCCGGCAAAAGAAAACCCCTTCCGCCCCGATTGATGCGCAATCGGGGCGGAAGAGGTCGGTAAAACCAAACGCATTACTTGTCAGCGCGAAACCTGTGGGAGCGAGCTTGCTCGCGATGGCAATCTGTCAGTCAGCTGAAAATCGACTGACACACCCACTCACGCACTCCCAGAAAAGAATTTCCTCACGCCGCGCCTTTCTCCAGAAACTGCTCCGCGTAGTGGCAAGCCACCTGACGATTGTCGAGCAGGCGCAACACCGGCTCTTCAGTGCTGCAACGCTCGGTCGCATACGGGCAACGCTTGTGGAACGCGCAACCTGACGGCGGATTCAGCGGATTTGGCAACTCGCCGACAATCTTGATTTTCGGCTTGTTCGGGTCCGGGTGAATGGTCGGGGTGGCCGACAGCAGCGCCTGGGTGTACGGGTGCAGCGGACGCTCGTAGATGTCGTTTTTCGGGCCCATTTCCACCGGGCGGCCGAGGTACATCACCATCACGTCATCGGCAACGTGCTGCACCACCGCCAGGTTGTGCGAGATGAACACGTACGCGGTGTTGAACTCTTGCTGCAAATCCATGAACAGGTTCAGCACCTGCGCCTGAATCGATACGTCCAGCGCCGAAGTCGGTTCGTCCGCCACCAGCACTTTCGGTTGCAGCATCATCGCCCGCGCCAGGGCAATCCGCTGACGCTGGCCGCCGGAGAACATGTGCGGATAACGCTGGTAATGCTCGGGACGCAAGCCGACCTGCTTCATCATCGCCTGGACCTTTTCGCGGCGTTCGGCGGCGGAAAGATTGGTGTTGATCAGCAGTGGCTCGGCCAGTTGGTCACCGACTTTCTGCCGAGGATTGAGCGAGGCGTAGGGGCTCTGGAACACCATCTGCACGTCTTTGCGCAGTTGCTTGCGTTGCGCTTTGTCGGCACCGGCAACTTCCTGGCCGGCGATTTTCAACGAGCCCGAGGAGGGCTCTTCGATCAGCGTCAGCGCGCGAGCCAAGGTCGATTTGCCGCAGCCCGATTCGCCGACGACGGCGAGGGTCTTGCCGGCTTCCAGTTCGAACGACACGCCGTTAAGCGCGCGCACGGTCGCGTGGCCCTTGAACAGGCCACGGGACACTTCGTAGTGACGGGTCAGGTCGCGGGCGGTGAGTACGACGGCCATTACGCCACCTCCTGGTTCAGCGGGTAGAAGCAGCGGGCGAGGCTGTGGCTTTTCGGGTCAAGGGTCGGGCGTTGGGTGCGGCAGTTTTCCTGCACGTACGGGCAGCGCGGCGACAGCAGGCAACCTTGCGGACGGTCATAACGACCGGGGACGATGCCCGGCAACGTCGCCAGACGCGTGGCGCCGAGGCTGTGTTCCGGAATCGCCTTGAGCAGCGCTTCGCTGTACGGGTGCGCCGGAATGTCGAACAGTTGCGGCACTTGCCCGACTTCCACCGCTTGCCCGGCGTACATCACGCACACGCGCTGAGCGGTTTCGGCGACGACCGCGAGGTCGTGAGTGATCAGCACCAGACCCATGTTCTGCTCTTTCTGCAACGCCAGGAGCAGGTCCATGATTTGCGCCTGAATCGTTACGTCGAGCGCGGTGGTCGGTTCGTCGGCGATCAGCAGTTTCGGTTCGCCGGCAATTGCCATGGCGATTGCCACACGCTGGCTCATACCGCCCGACAGTTGGTGCGGGTAGGCATCCATACGGCTGGCGGCGCCGGGGATTTCAACTTTTTCCAACAGCTCGATGGCACGCTTGCGCGCTTGCTTGCCGGACATTTTCAAGTGCAGACGCAGCACTTCTTCGATCTGGAAACCGACGGTGTAGCTCGGGTTCAGCGCCGTCATCGGGTCCTGGAACACCATCGCCAAGTCTTTGCCGACGATTTGCCGACGCTGACGATTGCTCAACTTGAGCATGTTTTTGCCGTCGAAATTCAGCGCGTCGGCAGTGACGATCCCCGGGTGCTCGATCAGGCCCATCAGCGCCATCATGGTCACGGATTTACCCGAGCCCGACTCGCCAACGATGGCCAGGACTTCGCCCTTGTCCACCGTAATGTCGAGGCCATCGACTACCGGCACGGCAGTCGCGTCGCCGAAACGAACGTTGAGATTCTTGATTTCTAACAGTGACATTTGAATCTCCTCAGGCGGCGTTCTTGAGTTTCGGGTCCAGCGCATCGCGCAGGCCGTCACCCATCAAGTTGATTGCCAGCACGCTGAGCAAAATGGTCAAACCAGGCAGACTTACCACCCACCAGGCGCGTTCGATGTAGTCGCGAGCCGAAGCCAGCATCGTGCCCCACTCAGGGGTTGGCGGTTGTACGCCAAGACCGAGAAAGCCCAGTGCCGCGGCATCGAGAATCGCCGAAGAGAAGCTCAAAGTAGCTTGAACGATCAACGGCGCCATGCAGTTCGGCAGCACGGTGATGAACATCAGGCGCGGCAGGCCGGCACCGGCCAGGCGCGCGGCGGTCACGTAGTCGCGGTTCAGTTCGCCCATCACCGCTGCGCGGGTCAGACGTACGTAGGACGGCAGAGAGACCACGGCGATCGCGATCACGGTGTTGATCAGGCCAGGGCCGAGGATGGCGACAATCGCCACGGCCAGCAGCAGCGACGGCAGGGCCAGCATGATGTCCATCAGACGCATGATGGTCGGGCCGAGCAGGCGTGGGAAGAAACCGGCAAACAGACCCAGGAGGATCCCCGGAATCAGCGACATCACCACCGACGACAAGCCGATCAGCAACGACAGGCGCGAACCCTGGATCAGCCGCGAGAGCAAGTCGCGACCCAGTTCATCGGTGCCGAGCAGAAATTGCAGTTGCCCACCTTCCAGCCAGGCTGGCGGGGTCAGCAGGAAATCGCGGTATTGCTCGCTCGGGTCATGCGGCGCAACCCATGGCGCGAACACCGCGCAGAACACGATCAGGATCATGAACAGCAGGCCGGCGACCGCCCCTTTGTTGCGCGAAAAGGCGTGCCAGAATTCTTTGTACGGCGACGGGTACAGCAGGCTTTGATCGACTGTTACCGCTTGATTTGAAGTTGCAGCTGGAGTGGTCATGGTCATGTGATCTCAGCGCTGGTGACGAATGCGTGGGTTGGCAAAACCGTAGAGGATGTCCACTACGAAATTGACCACAATCACCAGGCAGGCGATTAGCAGGATGCCGTTTTGCACGACTGGATAGTCTCGGGCGCCAATGGCTTCGATCAGCCACTTGCCGATGCCCGGCCACGAGAAAATCGTTTCGGTCAGCACCGCACCGGCGAGCAATGCGCCGACTTGCAGGCCGACCACGGTCAGCACCGGAATCAGCGCGTTGCGCAAGCCGTGGACGAATACCACGCGCGACGGCGACAGGCCTTTGGCGCGGGCAGTGCGAATGTAGTCTTCACGCAGCACTTCGAGCATCGACGAACGGGTCATCCGCGCGATCACCGCCAGCGGGATGGTGCCGAGCACGATGGCGGGCAGGATCAAGTGGTGCAACGCATCGAGGAAGGCGCCGACGTCATCCGCCAGCAAGGTGTCGATCAGCATGAAACCGGTGCGCGGCTCGATGTCGTAGAGCAGGTCGATGCGCCCGGACACGGGCGTCCACCCCAGCGACACGGAGAAGAACATGATCAGGATCAGGCCCCACCAGAAGATCGGCATCGAATATCCCGCCAGGGAGATGCCCATCACCCCATGGTCGAACAGGGATCCTCGCTTGAGTGCTGCGATCACCCCGGCCAACAGGCCCAGGATGCCGGCGAACAACAGGGCGGCCATGGACAATTCCAGGGTCGCAGGGAATAGAGAGCTGAACTCGGTCCAGACGCTTTCACGGGTACGCAGCGATTCGCCAAGGTCGCCGTGGGCCAACTTGCCGATGTAGTCCAGGTATTGGGCATACAGCGGTTTGTTCAGACCAAGGCGTTCCATTGCCTGGGCATGCATTTCGGGATCGACCCGACGTTCGCCCATCATCACTTCCACGGGGTCGCCAGGGATCATGCGAATCAACGCGAAAGTCAGCAAGGTGATGCCGAAGAACGTGGGGATCAACAACCCCAGTCGGCGGGCAATAAAACTAAACATCTTGTGTGCTACCTCATCAGCCGGTTAGGCGTGCCCGGTGTTTCTGGGATCAGAGACACCGGGCGTTTTCTTATTTACTTCACCTGAGTGGTGGCGAAGTTATTCGTGGTGAGGGGGCTAATGTGATAGCCCTCTACGTTGTTGCGCATTGCGGTAAACATTCGGGTGTGGGCCATGTTGATCCAAGGTTGGTCCTGGTTAAAGACCACTTGGGCTTCTTCGTACAACCTGGCCCGTTCGGCCGGGTCTACTTTAGCGCGTGCGTCGTCGATCAGCGCCTGGAATTTCTCGTTGCACCAGCGGGCGTAATTTTCGCCATTCTTCGCCGCTTCGCAACTCAGGTTAGGCGTGAGGAAGTTATCCGGGTCGCCGTTGTCACCGGCCCAACCGGCGGAAACCATATCGTGCTCGCCGTTTTTCGCGCGCTTGAGCATTTCGCCCCATTCCATTACGCGGATGTCGAGCTTGATCCCGACCTTGGCCAGGTCAGCCTGCATCATCTGCGCGCCGAGCATCGGGTTCGGGTTGGTCGGGCCGCCGCCGTTACGCGTGAACAGGGTCAGCACGGTGCCGTCCGGCACGCCGGCCTCCTTGAGCAGGGCGCGGGCCTTGTCGAGGTCGCGTGGCGGGTTGCTCAGCGTGTGGTTGTAGCCCAGCAACGTGTCCGGGTACGGGTTGACCGCCACGGTCGCATTGCCTTTGCCGAACAGCGCGTTGACGTAAGCCGCCTTGTCGAACGCGATATCGATAGCTTTGCGCACCCGCACGTCGCTCATGTATTTGTGCTGGGTGTTCATGGCGATGTACGACACGGTCATCGCGTTCATTTCATCGACTTTCAGGTTCGGGTCTTTCTTGATGCTCGGGATGTCATCCGGCTTCGGATACAGCGCGATCTGGCACTCGTTGGCCTTGAGTTTTTGCAGGCGCACGTTGTTGTCGGTGGCGATCGCCAGGATCAGCGCTTCGGCCGGTGGCTTGCCGAGGAAGTAATCCGGGTTGGCCTTGAAGCGCACCTGGGCGTCCTTGGCGTAACGCTGGAAGACAAACGGGCCGGTGCCGATCGGCTTGTTGTTGAGGTCGGCGGTTTTGTTCGCTTTCAACAACTGGTCGGCGTATTCGGCGGAATAGATCGAGGAAAACGCCATGGCGACGTCGGCGAGGAACGGTGCTTCGCGGCGGGTCAAGGTGAAGGTGACGGTGTTGTCGTCGACTTTTTCCACGCTTTTCAGCAGTTCCTTGAAGCCCATGCTTTCAAAGTACGGGAAGCCCACGCTCGACAGTTTGTGCCACGGGTGATTCGGGTCCAACTGACGCTGGAAACTCCAGACCACATCGTCGGCATTCATCTCGCGGGTCGGCTTGAAATAATCGGTGGTGTGAAACTTGACGCCTTTGCGCAGGTGGAACGTGTACGTCAGGCCGTCATCGCTGATGTCCCACGAATCGGCCAGTGCCGGAATCACTTCAGTGGTGCCAGGCTTGAACGCTACCAGACGGTTGAAGATGGTTTCGGAGACTGCGTCGCCCGTGACTGCAGTTGTGTACTGGACCATATCGAAGCCTTCCGGACTGGCTTCGGTGCAGACCACCAAGGGTTTGGCCGAGACGCCAACAGCGACACTCAGCAACGCGGCAGCGATGGCCGCACGTAGGGGAAGCATTTTCATCAAGAACCCTCTGCAATCGGTTGAACAGATAAAAGCCCAACGGCCGACTCTCCATGAGTCGGCCGCCGGGCAGTGTTTTACAAAACGTTGAACGGGATGGTGGTCACGAGACGGAACTCGTTGAGACTGCCATCCGCCTGGTTTTCGCTGGCACGGTGCGCGGTGTAGGTTGCGCGAATAGCGGTGGCCTTGAGTGGGCCGCTCTGCACGGCATAGGCCGCGCCGATCCCGTATTCGTAGTGGTTTTCGCCGTCCATTGCCTGGACGCCATCGTAGCCGCCACCGGCGTAGTGAGTACCGTCGATGCCCCAGCCGCGAGCCTGGTAGATGTTGAACTTGAGGCCTGGAACGCCGTACTCGGCCATGTTCAGGCCGTAGGCGATCTGGAAGGATTTCTCGTTCGGGCCGTTGAAGTCCGACAGCAAGGAGTTGGCCAGGTAGATGCCGTTGGTTTCGTGCAGGTAGTCGAAGTACTCGTTACCGTTCACTTCCTGGTACGAGAAGGTCAGGCTGTGAGCCTGGTGAGTCAGGCCAAGCGACAGCGAGTAGGTGTCGTTGTCGATCTCGCCCAGCAGTTTTTTGCCTTCGTCGACGGTCTTGTAGTAGTTCAGGCCGGTGGTCAGGCTCAGTACCGAGCTGTCGCCCAATACGTGGCTGGCGCCGAAGTAGTACTGGTTCCACAGGTCTTCAGCCTGAGTGCCCCACAGGCTGGTGGTCAGACTGGCGAACGGCTGATAGGTGATACCGGCGGTGTTGACGTGATCCGCTTCAGCGCGGCCGTCACCGTATTCAGAGCGGAACTTGCGCAGGCTCTGTTCGGTACGCGGCGAGTTGCGATCGAAGGTGCCGATGTCGAAGGCCAGGTTTTCCAGCTCTTCGCTGTGCAGGGTGACCCCTTCGAAGCTCGACGGCAGTGGACGGTTGCCGATGACGTCGACTTGCGGGCTGCTGAAGTTCTGGCGACCGGCAGTCAATGTGGTGTTGGAGATGCGTGCCTTGACGTTGGCCAGGCCCAGCTTGCTCCACTGGTCAACCGCGTCACCGCCGTTTTCGGTCAGCGTACGGTTGTTGCCGCGACCGGAACGGCCTGGCTCCGGAGCACCGCCATTACCGGACGCAAGGTCTTTGCGATCACGGTCCAGGGCGATGGCATTGTAAGCCGCCACTTCGGTGCTGAAACCTACAGTGCCCTGGGTGAAACCCGAGTTGTACTTGATGATCGTGCCTTGCACCCAGTTGATCCGGCGATCAGTCTCGCGGGTCTCGCCATGTTTTTGATAGTTGAGCTTGGTGCCCCGCTTGAACTGCTCGTTCGCATACCAGTTACGTGTGGAACCGGTCACGGATTGGCCTTCGACGAAACCAGTGGCTTCGCTTTGGGCGCTTTTTTCTTTGACGGTAACCGGCGTGAACGCCTGGCTCTGGGTTTCTGCATAAGCCGTGGCGGTGATGCTGCTGATGGCCAGGGCTAATATCGCGGTGCTACTCAGTTTCATGGGTGAAGCTCCTTTCTTTCTTTTTTTTAATGCCGGTCTTTTTTGGTGATCCGACTATTTGGTTTGAACTCATTCGAACCATCGCAAACGTTTGCTGTAGGCCTGATCGGCGAATTAAGGCAAAGCGCTTGCGTGAGGGCGGAATCCGCCCTCAGCGTTTCTGGCTAATCGGTTATTTGTCCAGGCTGACGCCCGAGAACACGTTGCGACCGAAAGGGCTGACTTTGAACCCTTCGATTTTCGCGCTTAACGGCTGGTTGACCGTCGAGTGGGCGATTGGCGTGATCGGCACTTGTTGCTTGAGCAACTGCTGCGCCTGTTTGTAGAGTACGGTGCGTTGGTCGCGGTCGGTGACAACCTTGGCCTGCTTGACCAATTTGTCGTAGGCCGGATCGCACCACATCGAGTAGTTGTTGCCGCCAATCGCGTCGCAGCTGTAAAGCGTGCCGAGCCAGTTGTCCGGGTCACCGTTGTCACCGGTCCAGCCAATCAGGCTGACATCGTGCTCGCCATTCTTGGTGCGCTTGATGTACTCGCCCCATTCGTAGCTGACGATCTTCACTTTGAGGCCGATTTTCGCCCAGTCAGCCTGGAGCATTTCGGCCATCAACTTGGCGTTGGGGTTGTATGGGCGCTGCACTGGCATTGCCCACAAAGTGATTTCAGTGCCTTCCTTGACGCCGGCAGCCTTGAGCAATTCCTTGGCTTTTTCCGGGTTGTAGGCGGCGTCCTTGATGGTCTCGTCGTAGGACCATTGGGTCGGCGGCATGGCGTTGACCGCCAGTTGACCGGCGCCCTGATACACGGCGTTGAGGATGCTTTGCTTGTTCACCGCCATGTCCAGCGCCTGACGCACTTCGAGCTGGTCGAACGGTTTGTGGCGCACGTTGTAGGCGATGTAGCCGAGGTTGAAGCCGGGTTTTTCGATCAGTTGCAACTTGGGATCGTTCTTCAGCGCTTCAACGTCGGCCGGGCGCGGGTGCAGGGTGATCTGGCACTCGTTGGCCTTGAGTTTCTGCACGCGCACCGAAGCGTCGGTGTTGATCGCGAAAATCAGGTTGTCGAGTTTGACCCGGCTCGGGTCCCAGTACTGCTTGTTGCCGGTGTAGCGGATGTTGGAATCTTTCTGGTAGCTCTTGAAGACGAACGGCCCAGTGCCGATCGGCTTCTGGTTGATGTCGCTCGGTTTGCCCTCGGCCAGCAGCTTGTCGGCGTATTCGGCGGACAGGATCGCGGCGAAGCTCATGGCGATGTTCTGAATGAACGCGGCGTCGACGCTGTTGAGCGTCATGACCACGGTCAGCGGCCCGGTCCTCTCGACCTTGGCGATGTTCTTGTTCAGGCTCATCCCGTTGAAATAGGGGAATTCGGTCGGGTAAGCCTTACGGAAAGGTTGCTGCGGATCGAGCATGCGGTTGAACGTGAACAGCACGTCATCGGCATTGAAATCGCGGGTCGGCGTGAAGTAAGGCGTGGTGTGAAACTTCACCCCTTCGCGCAAATGAAAGGTGTACGTGAGGCCGTCTTCGGAAATATCCCAGCGTGTCGCCAGGCCCGGTACAACGTTGGTCGCGCCTTTTTCAAACTCTGCCAAGCGGTTGTACAGCGGCTCGGCGGCATCGTTATCGGTCGCAGTGGTGTACTGCGCGGTATCGAAACCGGCCGGGCTGCCTTCGGAGCAGAACACCAGGCTATTGCTGGCGGCCTGGCTCATGGACGTGGCGGCCAACAGGCCGGTGCCCAGTAACGCGGATAAAACCAAGGTATGGCGCATGACGCTCCCTCTTTTTAGTGTTTAACAATGCGCCACCGTCCCGTCCGGGGACGTGGTGGCTGCATTGATCTCTAACCCGTTTCGGCAAACCGAGAGCCCACGCATCAACTGGTCAGATCCCGACGGTAGAAGCCGTGGGTCTGGCAGTAAATACGGAAAGGCCTGAAAAACGCGTAGGAAACAACCCAACATCCTGCAACGCTTGTGCGGTGCGCAGGGGTTGTAACTGTCAGTTGATTCCTACATTCCCGGCAGATAAAGCAGCGGCGACGTTAAACACGTCGCCGCTGCCAAATCTTATTTGCTGACGCTGACGCCGTAGAAGGAATTCAAGCCGAATGGGCTGATCTTGAAATCCTGCACGTTGCTGCGCATGGGTTGGAACACCGTCGAGTGAGCGATAGGTGTCATTGGAACGGCGTCCTTGAGGACGTGTTGCGCCTGTTTGTACAGTTCGGTGCGCTTGCCTTGATCGGTGGTGCGCTTGGCTTCCTTGACGATGCCGTCGAACTTCTTGTCGCACCATTTGGAGAAGTTGTTGCCGCTCAGCGAGTCGCAGCCGAACAGGACGTTGAGCCAGTTGTCCGGATCACCATTGTCGCCGCTCCAGCCAATGATCATTGCCTGGTTCTCGCCGCCCTTGGAGCGCTTGATGTACTCGCCCCACTCGTAGCTGGTGATCTTCACGTTGAGGCCGATTTTCTTCCAGTCGGACTGCAACATTTCAGCCATCAGTTTGGCGTTCGGGTTGTACGGACGCTGTACCGGCATCGCCCACAGGACGATCTCGGTGCCTTCCTTGACGCCGGCTTCCTTGAGCAGCTCTTTGGCTTTCTCAGGGTCGTATTTGGCATCTTTGATGGTGGTGTCGTAGGACCACTGGGTCGGCGGCATGGCGTTGACGGCCAATTGGCCCGCGCCCTGGTAAACCGAATCAATGATTTGCGGTTTGTTCACCGCCATGTCCATGGCCTGACGTACACGGATGTCGGCCAGCGGGTTCGGCTCGTTGCTGCCCTTGACCTTGTCCATCACGTTGTAGGCGATGTAACCGAGGTTGAAACCTGCCTGTTCAGGCATTTTCAGGGTTTTGTCTTCTTTCAACGCTTTCAGGTCGGCTGGACGAGGGAACAGGGTGACCTGGCACTCGTTCTTTTTCAGCTTCTGAATACGTACCGACGGGTCGGTGGTGATGGCGAAGATCAGGTTGTCGATCTTCACGTCATCAGGCTTCCAGTAGTCCTTGTTCCCGGTGTAGCGGATGTTGGAATCTTTCTGGTAGCTCTTGAACACGAACGGGCCAGTGCCGACCGGCTTCTGGTTGATGTCGGCAGCCTTGCCTTCCTTGAGCAGCTGGGCAGCGTACTCGGCGGACTGCACGGAGGCGAAGCTCATTGCCATGTTCTGGATGAACGCGGCATCAACATCTTTGAGCGTGAACTTGACGGTGTGGTCGTCGAGTTTGTCGATCTTGGTGATGTTGGTGTCCATGCCCATGTCGGTGAAGTACGGGAATTCGGTCGGGTACGCTTTGCGGAACGGATCGTCCTTGTTGATCATCCGGTTGAAGGTGAACAGGACGTCGTCGGCGTTGAACTCACGAGTTGGCTTGAAGTACGGCGTGGTGTGGAATTTCACGCCTTCACGCAGGTGAAAGGTGTACGTCAGGCCGTCCGGGGTAATGTCCCAGCTGGTCGCCAGGCCAGGAATCACGGCGGTGCCGCCGCGCTCGAACTGGGTCAGGCGGTTGAACATGGTTTCTGCAGAGGCGTCGAAGTCGGTTCCGGTGGTGTACTGACCAGGATCGAAACCGGCCGGGCTCCCTTCGGAGCAGAACACCAGGTTAGTCGCCGCTTGGGCGAAAGGTGCGCTAGCGAGAATGCTGGCGCCGACTAAAAACGGAATGACCGCGTGTTTGAACATGGTGGCCTCATGATTTGTTGTCATTTTTGGAATTAGAGGACGACCTCGTGAGTCGTGCCTGCGGATACTTATGCAGGGGCCATACCCAATGCAAGATCCAGAGCTGTTACAAGCATTAAACAGTGGCACGAACGTACCTTAATGTCGCATATGTATAAATTTTGACGCATTTGACCGTTTGCGCACGTCTTTTACGGTGCAAACCACGCACCGCAGAAGGGCGACCGGGGCGCTTGGCGCACCCGGTTGGCGCGTGGTGTTACTTATTTATACCCACGCCATAGAAGGGCGTAAGGCCAAACGGACTGATCTTGAAGTCAGTGACTTCCTTGCGCAAAGGCTGGAACACCGTCGAGTTGGCGATCGGTGTAATCGGCACTTGTTGTTTAAGAATCTGCTGCGCTTGTTGATAGAGTTTGACCCGCTCGTCGCGGTCGGTGGAGACCTTGGCTTGCTGCACCAGTTTGTCGTAGGCCGGGTCGCACCACTTGGCGTAGTTGCTGCCCTTCACGGCGGCGCAGCTATAAAGCACTCCGAGCCAGTTGTCCGGGTCACCGTTGTCGCCGGTCCAGCCGTAGATCATCGCGTCGTGCTCGCCGTTCTTGGCGCGCTTGATGTACTCGCCCCATTCATAGCTGACGATGTTGGCTTTGATCCCGACCTTGGCCCAATCCTGCTGGATCATCTGCGCCGACATCCGCGCGTTCGGGTTGGAGGCGCGCTGGACCGTCATCGCCCACAAATTGATGGTGGTGCCGGGCGCAACACCCGCTTCCTTCAGTAGTGCTTTAGCTTTCGTCGGGTCGTGCGGCGCGTCCTGGATGTTCGGGTCGAACGACCATTGCGCGGGCGGCAAAGCGTTTTGCGCCAGTTGCCCGGCACTCTGGTAGACGGCTTTGATGATCGCCGGTTTGTCGATGGCCATGTCCAGCGCCTGGCGGACTTTGAGTTGGTCCAGCGGTGGATGCGTGACGTTGTAGGCGAGGAACCCGAGGTTAAATCCGGCTTGCTTGAGCACGGTCAGGTTCGGGTCTTTTTCCATGACTTCGATGTCGGCCGGGCGCGGGTAGCCGCTGACCTGACATTCGCCGGTCTTGAGTTTCTGCAAACGCACGGCGGCGTCGGGAGTGATCGAGAACACCAAATTATCGATTTTCACGTCTTCGGGTTTCCAGTACGCCTTGTTGGCGACGTAGCGGATCTGCGAATCCTTCTGGTAGCGCTTGAACACGAACGGGCCGGTGCCGATGGGTTTCTGGTTGATGTCGGCGGCTTTGCCTTCCTTTAACAATTGCGCGGCGTATTCGGCGGACTGCACGGAGGCGAAGCTCATGGCGAGGTTCTGGATGAACGCGGCGTCGATGTTGTTGAGGTTGAAGCGGACCGTGTGCTCGTCGATTTTTTCGACACTTTTGATGGTTTTGTTGAGGTCCATGTCGGTGAAGTACGGCGACTCGGCGGGGTAGGCTTTGCGGAAGGCGTTGTCCGGGTCGAGCAGGCGCTGGAAGGTGAAGACCACATCGTCGGCGTTGAAGTCGCGGGTCGGGGTGAAGTAGTCGGTGGTGTGGAATTTGACGTTGTCGCGCAGGTGGAAGGTGTAGCTGAGGCCGTCCTGGCTCACCTCCCAACGGGTCGCCAAACCGGGCTCGACTTCAGTGCCGCCGCGTTTGAATTGGCTGAGGCGGTTGAAGATGGTTTCGGCGGAGGCGTCAAAATCGGTGCCGCTGGTGTATTGGCTCGGGTCGAAACCGGCCGGGCTGGCTTCGGAGCAGTAGACCAAGGTAGTGGCGGCTTGGGCCAGCGGAGCGAATGTGGCCAGGGTCAGTGCGAGCAATAGCGGCTTGATGGTGTTTCTGTGCATGAGGTCCCCGGGGCATTTGGATAGCGGAATGCGTCGGAGAGTAGCGTTGTTGACGGGTCGGGCGGAAATATCGTTTTTTCAGGGGGACCCCTCTATCCGGGCATAGATGGGGGATATGACGCCCATTGATCGTTCCCGCGCTTTGCGTGGGACCGATCAATGGTGCGAAGGGTCAGCGAATCAAGGCGTCATCAGCACTTCAATCGAGCCGTCGGCGGTCATGCTGACCTGGCTGGTGCCAGCCTCAACTTCAGGGCTCACCGGTGCGGAGTCGGCGCCCGCAGCTTTCATCATCATGGGCGCGCGCATGTACGGTTGTGGGTAGCCGTTGCTGTTGAGGTTCAGATTGACGATTTTGTAGCCCTTGCCGCCGAGCGCATCGGTGGCCAATTGAGCGCGAGCCTTGAACGCGGTCACTGCTTCTTTGAGCAGCGCATCTTCGCTGGCCTTGCGGGTTGGCGTGGCGATGGCGAAATCCATGCCGCCCATTTTCAGGTCGGTGAGCAGTTCGCCGGTGAGTTTTGACAGGGCGGCGAAGTCGGAGCTTTCGAGGCGCAGTTCGGCACGTTCGCGCCAACCGGTGATTTTCTGACCTTTGGTGTCGTAGATCGGGTAGCTGTTGCGGCTGCCTTGGCGCAGGGTGATGTCTTTGACCTGTTTGGCCTGGCCGAGGGCTTTGTTCATGGTGGTGCTGACGTCGGCGGCGAGTTTGGCCGGGTCGGTGTTTTGTTCTTCGGTGTAGAGCGTCACGATCATCAGGTCGCGCGCCACTTCCTGGCTGACTTCGGCGCGCAGGGCGATCTGGTTGTAATGCAATTCGTCGGCGGCCAGGGCCGGGAGGCTGGCGACGGTGCCAACGCTGAGGGCGAGGAGGGCGGCGCTGCGGCGCAATGTGTGCATTAAAAGCTCCTTGGAAGTGGCGCAGGAACAATGTCCGAACCTGCGTGAAACCATCAGACTCTAACTTCTATGATCCGGTTCGCCCAGTTACAACTTCTATACAGAATCAACAATCCTGTAGCAGCTGCCGAGGCACGAGGCTGCGTCCGGCTGCGCAGCAGTCGTAAAAACCAAAGCACACGGTCTCACTGAAACACCGCGTCGCCCGATCTCGCGACTGCTGCGCAGCCGAACGCAGCCTTCGGCAGCTGCTACATGGGGCCGGTGGCAGTTCCACTTCATACAGATCACCAAAAACCCCTGTAGCAGCTGCCGAGGCACGAGGCTGCGTCCGGCTGCGCAGCAGTCGTAAAACCCGTAGCCCGGTTTTACTGAAACACCGCGTCGCCCGATCTCACGACTGCTGCGCAGCCGAACGCAGCCTCGCGGGCTCGGTAGCTGCTACAAAGGATTTGTGTGGGGTGTTGACGTGTGGCCGTTTGCCGCACTTTTGCCTGTCGGCCCCCGTGCTTGGTTATACTCCGTGCGATCCGCCTGGAGCGCTCATCAGGAGAGCTCATGCTCGCCGCCGTTCAAATCACTTCCGCGACTCGCCAGAATCTCTGGCGGCTGACGTTCATCCGCACTTTGGTACTGGCCGCACAGGCCGGTTCCGTCGGGCTGGCCTACTGGTTCGATTTGCTGCCATTGCCCTGGTTTCAATTGGCGATGACCCTCGGCTGCTCGATGCTGCTGTGCGCCTTCACGGCGATTCGCCTGCGCACTTCATGGCCGGTGACCGAGCTTGAATACGCCGTGCAACTGGCCTGCGACCTGTTTATCCACAGTGCCTTGCTGTATTTCTCTGGCGGTTCGACCAACCCGTTCGTCTCTTATTACCTGGTGCCGCTGACCATCGCCGCCGTGACCTTGCCGTGGCGGTTTTCGCTGATTCTGTCGGGCATCGCGCTGGCCATGTACACGCTGCTGCTGGCGCGTTTCTATCCGCTGCAAACCTTCCCGATTGCCCGGGAAAACCTGCAGGTCTACGGCATGTGGCTGAGTTTCGCACTCGCGGCGGCCGTCATCACTTTCTTCGCTGCGCGCATGGCCGAAGAGCTGCGGCGTCAGGAAGAGTTACGCGCGATCCGTCGTGAAGAAGGCCTGCGCGACCAGCAATTGCTCGCCGTCGCCACTCAGGCTGCGGGCGCCGCGCATGAATTGGGGACGCCGCTGGCGACCATGAGCGTGTTGCTCAAAGAGATGCAGCAGGACCATCCCGACCCGCTGTTGCAGGATGATCTGAAGGTGCTGCAGGATCAGGTCAAACTCTGCAAAGAGACCTTGCAGCAACTGGTGCGCGCCGCCGAGGCCAATCGCCGCTTGGCCGTGGAGATGCAGGACGTCACCGATTGGCTCGACGAAGCGCTGAACCGCTGGCACCTGATGCGCCCGGAGGCCAGTTATCGCTTCCAGCGTCTGGGTCAGGGCAGCGTGCCGCGTCTGGCGCCGCCGCCGGACCTGACCCAGGCGTTGCTGAATTTGCTCAATAACGCCGCCGACGCTTGCCCCGAAGGGCTGCAAGTGACGCTGGACTGGAATGCCGAAGACTTGACCATCAGCATTCGCGATCACGGCGCCGGTGTTCCGCTGGCGATTGCCGAGCAGATCGGCAAACCGTTTTTTACCACCAAGGGCAAAGGTTTCGGCCTGGGCCTGTTTTTGAGCAAAGCCAGCGTGACACGCGCGGGCGGCTCAGTGAAACTCTACAGTCATGAGGAAGGTGGCACGCTTACCGAGCTGCGCCTGCCCCGTGTCGCCCGAGGAAACGAACATGAGTGAAGAGATCCAAGTAGAAGGCGAAGAGCTGCCGCATTTGCTGCTGGTAGACGATGACGCCACGTTCACCCGCGTAATGGCCCGCGCCATGGCTCGCCGGGGTTTTCGCGTAAGCACCGCCGGTTCCGCCGAAGAAGGCCTGACCATCGCCCAGGCCGACCTGCCGGATTACGCCGCGCTCGACCTGAAAATGGACGGCGATTCGGGCTTGGTGCTGCTGCCGAAACTGCTCGAACTCGACCCGGAAATGCGCGTGGTGATTCTCACCGGTTATTCGAGCATTGCCACCGCCGTCGAAGCGATCAAGCGCGGCGCCTGCAATTACCTGTGCAAACCGGCCGATGCCGACGACGTGCTGGCGGCGCTGCTGTCCGAGCACGCCGACCTCGACACGCTGGTGCCGGAAAACCCGATGTCCGTGGACCGCTTGCAGTGGGAACACATCCAGCGCGTGTTGACCGAGCACGAAGGCAATATCTCCGCCACCGCCCGCGCCTTGGGCATGCACCGCCGGACCCTGCAGCGCAAATTGCAGAAGCGTCCCGTTCGTCGCTGAACCTGCGCTGAACGAATGCCGGCCGTGCCTCGCGACAAACCGCGCCGATCATCTATGATCGGCGCGTGCGTGTACTTTTCCCTATCGAGCCTAATTCATGAAGCAGAACGCTGAATATTCCGCGGTCAATGATGCTGTGCGCGGGCAGTTTTTTCGCAAAGTCTGGGCGATGATCACGCCGTACTGGCGCAGTGAAGAGAAAGGCAAGGCGTGGACGCTGCTGATCGCGGTGATTGTGCTGTCGCTGTTCAGTGTGGCGATTTCGGTGTGGATCAACAGTTGGTACAAGGATTTCTACAACGCCTTGCAGAAAAAGGATGAGGCCGCGTTCTGGCAACTGATCCTGTATTTCTGCGGCATTGCGACGCTGGCGATTCTCGGCGCGGTGTACCGCTTGTACCTGACGCAGATGCTGACCATTCGCTGGCGTGCCTGGCTCACCGAAAAGCATTTCGCCCGTTGGCTCGGGCACAAGAATTACTACCAGTTGGAGCAGGGCGGTTACACCGATAACCCCGACCAGCGGATTTCCGAAGACCTCAATACATTCACCTCAAACACCCTGGAACTGGGCATCGGTTTGCTGCGCAACATTGTCAGCCTGGTGTCCTTCTCGATTATTTTGTGGGGCGTTTCGGGCAGCATTGAAGTGTTTGGCATCACCATTCCTGGCTACATGTTCTGGTGTGTGCTGGTGTATGCGGTGATCGGCAGTTGGCTGACACACCTGATCGGTCGTCGCTTGATCGGTTTGAACAATCAGCAACAACGCTTCGAAGCCGACCTGCGTTTCTCCATGGTGCGGATTCGCGAGAACGCCGAAAGCATCGCCCTGTACAACGGCGAGCCCAACGAGAACCGCCGTTTGAGCGACCGTTTCGGTCTGATCTGGCACAACTTCTGGGACATCATGAAGGTGTCCAAGCGTCTGACTTTCTTCACTTCCGGTTACAGCCAAGCGGCGATCATCTTTCCGTTCATGGTCGCGGCGCCGCGTTATTTCGCGGGCAAGATCGAACTTGGTGAGTTGATGCAGATCAGTTCGGCGTTCGGCAATGTGCAGGAGAGTTTCAGCTGGTTTATCAGCGCGTATCAGAACCTCGCGGCATGGCGCGCGACGTGCGATCGGCTGTTGAGTTTCCGTGAAGCGATGAGCGATAACGAAGAACGTCTGCCGGCCATCGACGTGCAGAATCAGGGTTCGGCGCTGCGGGTCAGTAACCTCGGCCTCGACCTGGCGGACGGTCGTCACTTGCTGACCAGCGCCGACATGACCGTGGAGCAGGGCGAGCGCGTGATGCTCAGCGGCCGTTCCGGCAGCGGTAAATCGACGTTGCTGCGGGCGATGGGGCATTTGTGGCCAGCGGGCCACGGCAGCATCCGGCTGCCGGCGGCGCGTTATCTGTTCTTGCCGCAAAAACCGTATCTGCCGATTGGCACGTTGCGCGAAGTGCTGAATTATCCACAGGCCAGCGACGCCTATGCGCCGCAGCGTTATGCACAGGTGCTGGAAACCTGCCGCTTGCCGCATCTGGTGGCGCGGCTGGACGAGGCCAATCACTGGCAGCGCATGTTGTCGCCGGGTGAGCAGCAACGGCTGGCCTTCGCCCGCGCGCTATTGTTTGCGCCGCAATGGCTGTACATGGACGAAGCCACCTCGGCGATGGATGAAGAGGATGAGGCGACGTTGTATCAGGCATTGATCGATGAAATCCCCGGGTTGAGCATCGTCAGCGTCGGCCATCGCAGCAGTTTGAAGCGTTTCCACCCACGCCATGTTCGTATCGACAACGGGCGATTGGCGGAGCAAGCCGTAATCGCCTAGGCACTGGGATCCCCTGTGGGAGCGGGGGCGGTGGTGATCGTACAACCGCCTTGAGCTATGATGCGGTTTCCGCCGACATTTTCGAGACAGACGTTCACCATGGAAAACCCGATCGACGCACCTCGCCTCCCGCGCAAGCGCCGCAGCCTCGCTCAGGAACTGGTGACGGTGCTGTCCGAGCAGATCCGCGACGGCCAACTCAAACGTGGCGACAAGTTGCCTACCGAGTCGGCGATCATGGACGCGCATGGCGTCAGCCGCACCGTGGTGCGCGAGGCGATTTCCCGTTTGCAGGCCGCCGGGCAGGTTGAAACCCGCCATGGCATCGGCACCTTTGTTCTCGATACGCCGAGCCCGAGCGGCTTTCGCATCGACCCGGCGACCGTCGTCACGTTGCGGGATGTGTTGGCGATTCTCGAATTACGCATCAGCCTGGAAGTGGAATCCGCCGGGCTCGCCGCGCAACGCCGCAGCGCCGAGCAATTGGGCCTGATGCGTGCCGCGCTGGACGCGCTCAACGAAAGCGCCGCGCACGCCAGCGATGCGGTGGCGTCGGACTTCCAGTTTCACTTGCAAATTGCGTTGTCGACTGGCAACCGCTATTTCACCGACATCATGACCCACCTCGGCACCAGCATCATTCCGCGCACCCGGCTGAACTCGGCGCGCCTGGCGCATGACGATCAGCAGCATTACATGAGCCGCCTGAGCCGCGAGCACGAGGAAATCTACGACGCCATCGCCCGTCAGGATTCCGATGCCGCGCGCGCCGCCATGCGCCTGCACCTGACCAACAGCCGCGAACGCCTGCGCCATGCGCACGAAGAAGCCGAGGCGCAACGCGGCTGATAGCGTGTCGTCTGCCAAGACGCCTTCGCGAGCAGGCTCACTCCTACAAGGGAATGCATTTCAACTGTAGGAGCGAGCCTGCTCGCGATGGGGACCGCTGCCTGTCATCTCTCTGGCATTTACCCACTGAGCGCTCGATCGGCACACATCAGCTAGTTGCACTTCAACTCAACCGCAACTCACATTTTATACTCCTCCGACAACCTACGACCCGCGCAAACACACCTCTAGAGCGCGTTATCGCCGCCCGCGCCCTTATTCAATCACCCTCGTCCACCCCTAATTTCCGCACACAGCGATGAAATGCAGTTGACGGTTTTATTTTAGGTTGTACGATGACCTACAACTTCGGCGAAGGCTGAACGGTTTTCTCACACAAACGTTGTTACCCAGGGTGTTCGAATAATGAATCCACAAGAACTGAAGTCCATCCTCTCTTCCGGCCTGCTGTCTTTCCCGGTTACCGATTTCAATGCACAGGGCGATTTCCATCGCGCTGGCTACATCAAACGTCTCGAATGGCTGGCCCCATACGGCGCCTCGGCGCTGTTCGCCGCGGGCGGCACCGGTGAGTTTTTCTCTCTGGCGGCCAGCGAATATTCGGAAATCATCAAGACTGCCGTCGACACCTGCGAAACCAGCGTGCCGATTCTGGCTGGCGTTGGCGGTTCGACTCGTCAAGCCATCGAATACGCACAGGAAGCCGAGCGTCTGGGCGCCAAAGGCTTGTTGCTGCTGCCGCACTACCTGACCGAAGCGAGCCAGGACGGGGTTGCCGCCCACGTTGAAGCCGTGTGCAAATCGGTAAAAATCGGCGTCGTCGTCTACAACCGCAACGTTTGCCGCCTCACCGCACCGCTGCTGGAACAACTGGCCGAGCGCTGCCCGAACCTGATCGGCTACAAGGATGGCCTGGGCGATATCGAGTTGATGGTGTCGATCCGTCGCCGCCTCGGTGATCGCTTCAGCTATCTCGGTGGTTTGCCGACCGCCGAAGTCTACGCCGCCGCTTACAAGGCGCTGGGCGTGCCGGTCTACTCCTCGGCGGTGTTCAACTTCATTCCGAAAACCGCGATGGATTTCTACCACGCCATTGCCCGCGAAGATCACGCCACCGTCGGCAAGATCATCGATGACTTCTTCCTGCCGTACCTCGACATCCGTAACCGCAAATCCGGTTACGCCGTGAGCATCGTCAAGGCTGGGGCAAAAATTGCCGGCTATGACGCAGGCCCGGTTCGGGCGCCTTTGACTGACCTGACCGGCGCAGAGTACGAAATGCTCGCCGCGCTGATCGACAAGCAAGGTGCGCAATAACACATCCGATCAATAAGGCCGCTGAGTGATCAGCGGCCTTTTGGGTCTGGAGTTCTTTTAAGGGGAAAGCCCGTGGCAGATGCAAAACGCTTTGATAACTACATCAACGGTGAATGGGTGGCGGGCAGCGAATACTGCGCCAACATCAACCCGTCCGAACTGACCGACACCATCGGCGAATACGCCAAGGCTGACCTGGCCCAGGTGCACGCCGCCATCGACGCCGCCCGCGCCGCCTTCCCGGCGTGGTCGACTTCCGGCATTCAGGCTCGCCACGACTCGCTGGACAAAGTCGGCAGCGAAATCCTCGCCCGTCGCGAAGAGCTCGGCACGTTGCTGGCCCGTGAAGAGGGCAAGACCCTGCCTGAAGCCATCGGCGAAGTGACCCGCGCCGGTAACATCTTCAAATTCTTCGCCGGTGAAACCCTGCGTCTGTCCGGCGATTACCTGCCGTCGGTGCGTCCGGGCGTCAACGTTGAAGTCACTCGCGAAGCATTGGGCGTGGTTGGCCTGATCACCCCGTGGAACTTCCCGATCGCCATTCCGGCCTGGAAAATCGCCCCGGCCCTCGCTTACGGTAACTGCGTCGTGCTGAAACCGGCGGATCTGGTGCCGGGTTGCGCTTGGGCGCTGGCCGAAATCATCTCCCGCGCAGGCTTCCCGGCCGGCGTGTTCAACCTGGTGATGGGCAGCGGTCGGGTGGTTGGCGATGCGCTGGTGCAGAGCCCGAAAGTCGACGGCATCAGCTTCACCGGTTCGGTCGGCGTCGGTCGTCAGATCGCCGTCAGCTGCGTCTCGCGCCAAGCGAAAGTGCAACTGGAAATGGGTGGCAAAAACCCGCAGATCATTCTCGACGACGCCGACCTCAAGCAAGCGGTCGAGTTGTCGGTGCAGAGTGCGTTCTACTCCACCGGTCAGCGTTGCACGGCGTCGAGCCGCTTCATCGTCACCGCCGGGATTCACGACAAGTTCGTGGAAGCCGTGGCTGAGCGCATGAAGTCGATCAAGGTCGGCCACGCGCTGAAATCCGGCACCGACATTGGTCCAGTGGTTTCGCAAGCGCAGCTTGAACAAGACATGAAGTACATCGACATCGGCCAGTCCGAAGGTGCGCGTCTGGTCAGCGGCGGTGGTCTGGTGACCTGCGACACCGAGGGTTATTACCTGGCGCCAACGCTGTTCGCCGACAGCGAAGCGGCGATGCGCATCAGCCGTGAAGAGATTTTCGGCCCGGTGGCCAACGTGGTCCGCGTGGCGGATTACGAAGCGGCACTGGCCATGGCCAACGACACCGAATTCGGTCTGTCGGCGGGCATCGCCACCATGTCGTTGAAGTACGCCAACCACTTCAAACGCCACTCCCAGGCCGGGATGGTGATGGTCAATCTGCCGACTGCCGGCGTCGATTACCACGTTCCATTCGGTGGCCGTAAAGGCTCGTCGTACGGTTCGCGCGAGCAAGGTCGCTACGCGCAAGAGTTCTACACCGTGGTGAAAACCAGCTACATCGGCTCCTGATACACCGCAATACCTGTGGGAGCTGGCCTGCCAGCGATGGCATCACCTCGGTGTGACTGACATACCGAGGTGCCCGCATCGCCGGCAGGCCAGCTCCCACAGAACACAAAAAGATTCACCCGCGCATAAAAATAATCAGTGGGAGTACATCTACATGCAAGCGACCAAGCCGACTCACGTCCGCTATTTGATTTTGCTCATGCTTTTTCTGGTGACCACGATCAACTACGCCGACCGGGCCACTATCGCCATCGCGGGCTCCAGCCTGCAAAAAGACCTCGGCATCGACGCGGTCACCCTCGGTTACATCTTCTCTGCATTCGGTTGGGCCTACGTGGCCGGGCAAATTCCCGGTGGCTGGCTGCTCGATCGGTTCGGCTCGAAAAAAGTCTACGCGCTAAGCATTTTCACCTGGTCGCTGTTCACCGTGCTGCAGGGCTACGTCGGTGAATTCGGCATGTCCACCGCGATTGTCGCGCTGTTCATGCTGCGCTTTCTGGTGGGCCTGGCCGAAGCGCCATCCTTCCCCGGCAACGCGCGCATCGTTGCGGCGTGGTTCCCGACCGCTGAACGCGGCACCGCCTCGGCGATCTTCAACTCGGCGCAATACTTTGCCACCGTGTTGTTCGCACCGCTGATGGGCTGGATCGTCTACAGCTTCGGCTGGCAGCACGTATTCATCGTCATGGGGCTGATCGGCATCGTCTTCTCGGGGATCTGGCTCAAGGTTATCCACAGCCCGCGCCAACACCCGATGATCAACGAAGCCGAGTTCAAGCACATCGCCGACAACGGCGGCATGGTCGACATGGACCAGGACAAAGGCAAAGGCAAAAAAGTCGACGGGCCGAAGTGGGATTACATTCGCCAGTTGCTGACCAACCGCATGATGCTCGGCGTTTACCTGGGCCAATACTGCATCAACGGCATCACCTATTTCTTCCTGACCTGGTTCCCGGTGTACCTCGTACAAGAACGCGGCATGACCATTCTCAAGGCCGGTTTCATTGCCTCGTTGCCGGCAATCTGCGGGTTTATCGGTGGTGTGCTTGGCGGGGTGATTTCCGATTACCTGCTGCGCAAAGGCCATTCCCTGACCTTCGCCCGCAAGGCGCCGATCATTGCCGGTTTGCTGGTGTCGAGCAGCATCGTCGCGTGCAACTACGTTGATGTGGAATGGATGGTCGTCGGCTTCATGGCCCTCGCTTTCTTCGGCAAAGGCGTTGGCGCACTGGGCTGGGCGGTGGTGTCCGACACCTCGCCGAAACAGATTGCCGGCCTGAGCGGTGGTTTGTTCAACACCTTCGGCAACATCGCCTCGATCACCACGCCGATCGTCATCGGCTACATCATCAGCTCCACCGGTTCGTTCAAATGGGCGCTGGTGTTTGTCGGTTGCAACGCGCTGGTCGCGGTGTTCAGCTACTTGGTGATCGTCGGTCCGATCAAACGTGTGGTGCTCAAAGAGCCGCCAACCACTGGTCCTGAACTGACCAAATTAACCGAAGCGCATTCCTGAGGAGCGGCGTCATGCAGTTGATTGAACATTCCGACTCGCCGCGCTACATCCGCCTGCACCCGCGGGACAACGTAGTGATCGTGGTCAATGACCAAGGCGTACCGGCCGGCACAGAATTCCCCGACGGTCTGGTGACTGTGGATTTCGTGCCGCAGAGCCACAAAGTCACGCTCGAGGACATCCCCGAGGGCGGCCTGGTGATTCGTTACGGCCAGACTATCGGCTACGCGTTGCAGCCGATTCCGCGTGGCAGTTGGGTCAAGGAAGATCAACTGCGCATGCCCACCGCGCCACCGCTGGACAGCCTGCCGCTGTCCACCGATGTGCCGGCGACGCAGGCACCGCTGGAAGGCTTCACGTTCGAGGGTTATCGCAACGCCGACGGCACCGTCGGCACGCGCAATATTCTCGGCATCACCACCACGGTGCAGTGCGTCACCGGCGTGCTCGACCATGCGGTCAAACGCATCAAGGATGAGTTGCTGCCGCACTACCCGAATGTCGATGACGTGGTGGCGCTGACCCACAGTTATGGCTGCGGCGTGGCGATTACCGCCACCGACGCCTACATCCCGATTCGCACCGTGCGCAATCTGGCGCGCAACCCGAACCTGGGCGGCGAAGCTTTGGTGATCAGCCTCGGTTGCGAGAAATTGCAGGCCGGGCAGGTGATGCACGAGAACGACAGCTCGGTGGATTTGAGCGATCCGTGGCTGTATCGCTTGCAGGATTCGAGTCACGGTTTCACCGAAATGATCGAGCAGATCATGGCGCTGGCCGAAACCCGTCTGAAGAAGCTCGATCAACGGCGCCGTGAAACCGTGCCGGCGTCCGAGTTGATCCTCGGCATGCAGTGCGGCGGCAGCGATGCGTTCTCCGGCATCACCGCCAACCCGGCGCTGGGTTATGCCTCGGACCTGCTGCTGCGCGCAGGCGCGACGGTGATGTTTTCCGAAGTCACCGAGGTGCGCGACGCGATTTACCTGCTGACTTCGCGTGCGGAAACAGAAGAGGTCGCTCAGGAACTGGTGCGCGAAATGGACTGGTACGACCGTTACCTGGCCAAGGGCGAAGCGGACCGCAGCGCCAATACCACGCCGGGCAACAAGAAGGGCGGGTTGTCGAACATTGTCGAAAAGTCGCTGGGCTCGATCGTCAAATCCGGCAGCAGCGCAATCAACGGCGTGCTTGGTCCGGGTGAACGCTTCAAGCGCAAAGGGCTGATTTTTTGCGCAACCCCGGCGAGTGATTTTGTCTGCGGCACGTTGCAATTGGCGGCGGGGATGAACCTGCACGTGTTCACCACCGGGCGCGGCACGCCTTACGGTTTGGCGATGGCGCCGGTGGTGAAGGTATCGACGCGGACCGAATTGGCGCAGCGCTGGCCGGACCTGATCGACATCGATGCCGGGCGCATTG
The DNA here is from genome assembly GCF_007828705.1 of Pseudomonas sp. SJZ131. Lineage (NCBI taxonomy): Bacteria > Pseudomonadati > Pseudomonadota > Gammaproteobacteria > Pseudomonadales > Pseudomonadaceae > Pseudomonas > Pseudomonas sp. SJZ131. The sequence goes on from NZ_VIVC01000002.1 coordinate 200,494, forward strand.
CCACCGGGCGCGCGTCAATCGAGGACCTCGGCTGGGAGTTGTTCCACTACTACCTGGACGTCGCCAGCGGCAAGAAACAGACGTGGGCCGAGCAGCACAAGCTGTACAACGACATCACGTTGTTCAATCCGGCGCCGATCACTTAAGACCGCGTTATCGTTCTTCGCGGGCAAGCCTCGCTCCTACAGGTCTGCGTCGTACCCAACGACGTGAACGGCACAAATCTGTAGGAGCCAGGCTTGCCCGCGAAGGCGGCCGACCAGACGCCGAGGGACTTGCTGGCTTATCATTAGCCCCCTAACGACGCCCACCCCCAAGGTCTCCCGGCATGCTGGCTATTTTTCTCGAAACCCTGAACATCACCGCGCCGGTGTTTGCCATGCTGTTTCTCGGTGTGCTGCTCAAGCGCATCAACTGGATCAACGACAATTTCATTCACACAGCGTCGGCCCTGGTGTTCAACGTCACCATGCCGGCGTTGCTGTTTCTCGGCATCTTGCACGCGGACCTGCACGCCGCGCTGCAACCGGCGCTGCTGATCTACTTCTCCGTCGCCACCCTCGTTTGCTTCGCCATCGCCTGGGGCTGGGCGATCTTCAAATGCCCGCGTGAAGATCGCGGCATCTATACCCAAGGCGCGTTTCGCGGCAACAACGGCGTGATCGGTCTGGCGCTGGCGGCGAGCATGTACGGCGACTACGGGATTTCCCTCGGGGCGATTCTCGCGGCGCTGGTCATTCTCTTCTACAACACGCTGTCGACCATCGTGCTCGCGGTGTACAGCCCGGTGATCAAGTCCGATCCGTGGAGCATCTGCAAAAGCGTGATGGCCAACCCGCTGATCGTCAGCGTGTTTGCCGCAGCGCCGTTTGCCTATTTCAAGATCGGTCTGCCGGGCTGGCTGGAAACCTCCGGCCAATACCTGGCGCAAACCACACTGCCGCTGGCGTTGATCTGCATTGGCGGCACCTTGTCGCTGGCGGCGTTGCGCAAAAGCGGCAACATGGCGCTGAGTTCGAGCCTGGTGAAGATGATCGGTTTGCCGGTGCTGGCGACGGTGGGCGCGTGGCTCTGGGGCTTTCGTGGCGCGGAGCTGGGGATTCTGTTTCTGTACTTCGGCAGCCCGACGGCGGCGGCGAGTTTTGTCATGGCGCGTCAGGCCAATGGCAACCATGAACTGGCGGCGGCGATTATCGTGATTACAACGCTGATGGCGGCGGTGACCACCAATATCGGGATCTTTGTGTTGCAGTGGGGTGGGTGGATTTAACCCCAATATTTGCGCAGTTCTTCAGGGCCTCATCGCGAGCAGGCTCACTCCCACATTTGGAATGCATTCCCCTGTGGGAGTGAGCCTGCTCGCGATAGCAATCTTTCTAACGCTGCAAACGCCAAGCTGTTAATCCGGCTTCTGGTAAGTGTCGATCACTTCCTGCGCCGCCCGAAACGCATCCACCGCCGCCGGCACACCCGCGTACACCGCGCAATGCAGCAGTGCTTCGCGGATCTCTTCCACGGTGCAACCGTTGTTCAGCGCACCGCGCACGTGACCTTTCAGCTCTTGCGGGCACTTCAACGCGGTCAGCGCCGCGAGGGTGATCAAACTGCGGGTTTTCAGCGGCAGACCTTCGCGATTCCACACGCTGCCCCACGCGTGCTCATTGACGAAATCCTGCAGCGGCTGGCTGAACTCGGTGGCATTGCCGAGCGCGCGGTCAACGAATGCATCGCCCATCACTTGACGGCGCACTTCAACGCCGGGCTTCTTCTGGTCGGTCATGGCACATCCTTCTTGTGGTGTTGGCGACGCCAGGCGCGCAGCGACGTGAACAGCAAAAACGCCACCAGCGCCGGCAGGACGAAAATCAGCATCAGGTGTTCAAGCTTGCCGGCCAGCGGCATGCCCGTGGTAAACGACACCACGTGCAGCCCGTACGCCAGGTACAAACCGAGAAACAGCAGGCCTTCGGCGCGCGTCACTCGGTAACCGGAATAGAACACCGGCAGGCACAGCACGGCGACGCCGAGCATCACCGGCAAGTCGAAATCCAGCGCGTTCGGCGACACCGACAGCGGCGCGGGCGCCACCAGCGCGGTCAAACCGAGCACGCCGAGAAGATTGAACAAATTGCTGCCGATCACGTTGCCCACGGCAATTTCGCGTTGCCCGCGCAATGCGGCAATCAGCGACGTGGCGAGCACCGGCAATGAAGTGCTGATCGCCACTACGGTCAGGCCGATAATCCGCTCCGACAAACCGAGGTCGGTCGCCACCGACACTGCGGCGCCGAGCAACAAATGCCCGGCATACACCAACATCGCCAGCCCGGCGACGATCATCAGCAGGCTGCTGACCCACGGTGCGCGTGGCGTTGTCGGCTGACTCGAATGCGGGCGCGCGGAATGCTGCGACTGGCGCAGCAACAATCCCAGATACAACACCAGCGCGGCGAGCAGGATGATGCCGTCGGTGCGGCTCAGTTCTTCGTTCCAAGCCAGTAAACACACGAGCAGGCTGGCGCCGATCATCAGCGGAATATCCAGCCGCACCACTTGACGCGACACGCGCAGCGGGATGATCAGCGCCGACAGACCGAGGATCACGAGGATGTTGAAGATGCTGCTGCCGATCACGCTGCCGACGGCGATGTCTTGGTTATGCGCGAGCATGGCTTGCAGGCTGACGGCCATTTGCGGCGCGCTGCTGCCGAGGGCGACGATGGTCAGGCCGATGATCAGCGGCCGCACATGCAGGCGCGCGGCCAGGCGCACGGCGGCGCGCACCATCAGTTCGGCGCCGGCGATCAGTAGGAGCAGGCCGCCGAGCAGTTCGAGCACGCTCAGCAGCGGGATGTCGGTTAATCCGTAGATGATTCGCGCTCCATCAGTCGTCCAGCGCCTGCACGCGAACCTTCGCGGTGCCACTGCGCAACATGCCCAGGCGCTCGGCGGCGGCGTGGGACACGTCGATCAGGCGCCCACGGGTGTGCGGGCCGCGATCATTAATGCGCACCACGCAGGATTTGTCATTGTTCAGGTTGGTGATCTTCACCCGGGTGCCGAAAGGTAATTGGCGATGGGCGGCGGTCAGGGAATTCTTGTTGAAACGCTCGCCGCTGGCGGTGCGTTTGCCTTGATGCCGAGCGCCGTAATAAGACGCGGAGCCGGTTTTGTCGTAACCGTGCGGGTCGATGATGCCGTCACTGGCGCAACCTGGCAGCAGGCCGACCAGAGCGAGCAGGGCGCAGGCGCCGAACAGACGCTTCATTCAGTGGTTTCCCAATACAAATATGGGAGCGAGCTTGCTCGCGATAGCGTCCTGGCAGCCAACTCATTGTTGAATGTCGAATCGCTATCGCGAGCAAGCTCGCTCCCACAGGGGGTGGAGCCAGGCATGACATCTGGCTCCATTTCGATCAGCCTTCGAGCTTGCTTTTCAGCAGTTCGTTGACCTGTTGCGGGTTGGCCTTGCCTTTGGAGGCTTTCATGGCCTGGCCGACGAAGAAGCCGAACATTTTGCCGCGCTTGGCTTCGTCTGCCGCGCGGTATTGTTCAACTTGCTCGGCGTTGGCCGCGAGCATTTCGTCGAGCACCGCCGAGATCGCGCCGCTGTCGGTGACTTGCTTCAAGCCGCGCTTCTCGATGATCTCGTCGGCGCTGCCTTCGCCGTTGGCCATCGCTTCAAACACAACCTTGGCGATCTTGCCGGAGATCGTGTTATCGGTGATGCGCAACAACATGCCGCCCAGTTGCTCGGCGGAAACCGGCGACTGATCAATGTCCAGGCCCTGTTTGTTCAGCAAGCTGCCCAATTCAACCATCACCCAGTTGGCCGCCAGTTTGGCGTCGCCGCCGATGCTCGCGACTTTCTCGAAGTAATCGGCTTGCTCGCGGCTGGTGGCGAGGACGCTGGCGTCATACACCGACAGGCCGAATTGCGCCTGGAAACGCTCGCGTTTTTGCGGCGGCAATTCCGGCAAAGTCGAGCGCACGTCGTCGAGGAACGAATCCTCGATGACCACCGGCAACAGGTCCGGATCGGGGAAGTAACGGTAATCGTTGGCTTCCTCTTTGCTGCGCATCGGACGGGTTTCGTCCTTGTTCGGATCGTACAGACGGGTCTGCTGGATCACTTTGCCGCCGTCTTCGATCAGCTCGATCTGGCGACGCACTTCGCTGTTGATCGCCTTCTCGATGAAGCGGAACGAGTTGACGTTCTTGATCTCGCAGCGCGTGCCGAACTCGACCTGGCCTTTCGGGCGGATCGACACGTTGCAGTCGCAACGCAGCGAACCTTCGGCCATGTTGCCGTCGCAAATGCCCAGGTAACGCACCAGCGCGTGGACGGTTTTGACGTAGGCCACGGCTTCCTTGGCGCTGCGCATGTCCGGCTCGGAAACGATTTCCAGCAGCGGCGTGCCGGCACGGTTCAAGTCGATGCCGGTGGCGCCGTTGAATTCTTCGTGCAGGCTTTTACCGGCGTCTTCTTCCAGGTGCGCACGGGTTACGCCGACACGTTTGATCGTGCCGTCTTCCATGGCGATGTCCAAATGGCCCTTGCCGACGATCGGCAGTTCCATCTGGCTGATCTGATAACCCTTCGGCAGGTCCGGGTAGAAGTAGTTTTTACGCGCGAACACGTTGTGCTGGCCGATCTCGGCGTCAATCGCCAAGCCGAACATCACCGCCATGCGCACCGCTTCCTGGTTCAGCACCGGCAGCACGCCGGGCATGCCCAGGTCGACGAGGCTCGCCTGAGTGTTCGGCTCGGAACCGAAGGTGGTGGAACTACCGGAAAAGATTTTCGACCGGGTGGTGAGCTGGGTATGAATCTCCAGCCCGATCACGACTTCCCATTGCATGTGTTTCTCCTCAGAAGCCGGTTGGGGTGCGGGTGTGCCAGTCAGTGTTCAACTGATACTGGTGCGCAACGTTGAGCAAACGGCCTTCCTGGAAATACGGGGCGAGCAATTGCACGCCGACCGGCAGACCGTCGACAAAACCGGCCGGCATCGACAGACCCGGCAGGCCCGCGAGGTTGGCGGTGATGGTGTAGACGTCTTCCAGATAGGCAGCGACCGGGTCGCTGTTCTTCGCGCCAAGCTTCCAGGCCGGGTTCGGCGTGGTTGGGCCGAGGATGATGTCGACCTCATTAAAAGCCGCCATGAAGTCGTTCTTCACCAGACGACGGATCTTCTGCGCTTTCAGGTAGTAGGCGTCGTAGTAGCCGGCCGACAGCGCGTAGGCGCCGACCATGATCCGGCGCTGCACTTCGGCGCCAAAACCTTCACCACGGGAACGCTTGTACAGGTCTTCGAGGCTTTTCGGGTCTTCGCAGCGATGGCCGAAACGCACGCCGTCGAAACGCGACAGGTTGGAGGAGGCTTCTGCAGGCGCGATCACGTAATACGCAGGAATCGCGTGCTGCATGTTCGGCAGGCTGATTTCCTTGATCACAGCGCCGAGCTTTTCCAGCTCCTTGACGCTGTTGTGGATCAGCTCGGCGATGCGCGGGTCGAGACCGGCGCTGAAGTATTCCTTCGGCACGCCGATGCGCAGGCCTTGCAACGAGGTGCTGAGGCTGGCGCTGTAATCCGGCACCGGTTCGTCAATGCTGGTGGAATCGTTGGCATCAAAACCGGCCATGCCTTGCAGCAGGATTGCGCAGTCTTCGGCAGTGCGCGCCAACGGGCCGCCCTGGTCGAGGCTGGACGCGTAGGCAATCATGCCCCAGCGCGACACACGACCGTAGGTCGGTTTCAGGCCGGTGAGGTTGGTGAACGCTGCCGGTTGGCGGATCGAGCCGCCGGTGTCGGTAGCGGTCGCCGCTGGCAACAGGCGCGCGGCAACCGCGGCCGCCGAACCACCGGACGAACCGCCCGGCACGTGTTCCAGGTTCCACGGGTTTTTCACCGCGCCGTAGTAGCTCGACTCGTTGGCCGAACCCATGGCGAATTCGTCCATGTTGGTCTTGCCCAGCGTCACGGCGCCGGCCGCAGCCAGTTTGGCGACGACGGTGGCGTCGTACGGTGCCTTGAAGTTGTCGAGCATCTTCGAGCCGCAGCTGGTGCGAATGCCCTGAGTGCAGAACAGATCCTTGTGGGCGATCGGCGCACCGAGCAGGGCGCCGCTCTCACCATTGGCGCGGCGCACGTCAGCGGCTTTCGCCTGCTGCAGCGCCAGGTCTTCGGTGAGGCTGATGAAGCTGTTGAGCTGAGGATCGAGCTGGGCGATGCGCGCCAGCAGGACTTTGGTCAGCTCTTCGGAAGAAAACTTTTTATCGGCGAGTCCGCGGGCGATCTCGGCCAGAGTCATTTGATGCATTGCAGGCTCTTTCCCTTTAGTCGATGACTTTCGGAACCAGGTACAGGCCGTTTTCGACCGCTGGTGCGATGGACTGATAGGCCTCGCGATTATTGGTCTCGGTCACCACGTCTGCGCGCAGGCGTTGGCTGGCTTCCAGTGGGTGGGCCAGCGGCTCGATACCGTCGGTATTGACCGCCTGCATTTCGTCGACCAGCCCGAGAATGCTGTTCAGGGCCGAAGTGATGTGTGGAAGATCGGCATCATTCAGGCCAAGGCAGGCCAGATGAGCGATTTTTTCCACGTCGGAGCGTTCAAGCGCCATGGGATTCTCCAGTGGAAAACAGAACGGACGGCGTCCGTGTGTTAGATTGTCGGAACACTACCGCATTTCTACGGTCATAAGGCCGCGATTGTGGGGGTTGGTGCACAGAAAAGCGGCCAATTTAACATATTGGCGCCTTGCCCAAAATCCCTGTCGTTGTTAGAGTTTGCCGCACTTTTTTACCCACGCGTTGCCTAGGGTCCCTTTCCCATGTTCAAGAAACTGCGTGGCATGTTTTCCAGCGATCTTTCCATTGACCTGGGCACTGCCAACACCCTTATTTACGTGCGCGAGCGCGGTATCGTTCTGAATGAGCCATCGGTTGTGGCCATTCGGACACACGGTAATCAGAAAAGTGTCGTTGCTGTCGGCACCGAGGCCAAGCGCATGCTCGGCCGTACGCCGGGCAACATTGCCGCCATTCGTCCGATGAAAGATGGCGTTATCGCCGACTTCAGCGTCTGCGAAAAGATGCTGCAGTACTTTATCAACAAGGTTCACGAAAACAGCTTTCTGCAGCCTAGCCCTCGTGTGCTGATCTGCGTTCCATGCAAATCGACCCAGGTCGAGCGTCGCGCCATCCGCGAATCGGCTCTCGGCGCCGGTGCCCGTGAAGTGTTCCTGATCGAAGAGCCAATGGCTGCTGCGATCGGTGCCGGCCTGCCGGTTGAAGAAGCCCGCGGCTCGATGGTTGTCGATATCGGTGGCGGTACCACTGAAATCGCCCTGATCTCCCTCAACGGTGTGGTTTACGCCGAATCTGTACGGGTTGGCGGCGACCGCTTCGACGAAGCGATCATCACTTATGTGCGTCGCAACTACGGCAGCCTGATTGGCGAATCCACCGCCGAACGCATCAAGCAGGAAATCGGCACAGCCTACCCGGGCGGCGAAGTCCGTGAAGTCGACGTCCGTGGCCGTAACCTGGCCGAAGGCGTGCCGCGCGCATTCACCCTGAACTCCAATGAAGTGCTGGAAGCTCTGCAAGAGTCGCTGGCGACCATCGTTCAGGCAGTGAAAAGCGCGCTGGAGCAATCGCCGCCGGAACTGGCTTCCGATATCGCCGAGCGTGGTCTGGTGCTGACCGGTGGTGGCGCGCTGTTGCGTGACCTCGACAAGTTGCTGGCCCAGGAAACCGGTCTGCCGGTGATCGTTGCCGAAGATCCGCTGACCTGTGTGGCTCGCGGCGGTGGCCGTGCCCTGGAAATGATGGATAAACACACCATGGACCTGCTCTCCAGCGAATAAGTCGTTGGTTTGCCTCTATGCTGTTGGCGCTCAGGCAGCACTTTGCAGTGCTGCCTGTTGGCGTTTATCTTCTGTCAGTCTGCATCCAGGCCGGTTTGATGCCGTATGAATAAAGAGAACATTTGCCTGGGAGGAGCGGCCTATTAAACCGCTCTTCACCAAAGGCCCCTCACTGGGCGTGCGCTTGTTGGTGCTGGTCGTGCTGTCGGTCGCGCTGATGGTGGTCGATGCCCGCTTCACACTGCTCAAGCCAGTGCGTAGCCAAATGTCGCTGGTGCTGATGCAGTCTTACTGGATCACCGACCTGCCGCAGCGGCTATGGCAAGGTGTGGCCAGCCAGTTTGGCAGCCGTACCGAACTGGTCGCCGAGAACGAAAAACTCAAGACCGAAAACCTGCTGCTGCAGGGTCGCATGCAAAAGCTTGCCGCCCTCACCGAGCAGAACGTTCGGCTGCGCGAATTGCTCAATTCCTCCGCGCTGGTCAACGAGAAGGTCGAAGTCGCCGAGTTGATCGGCATGGACCCCAACCCGTTTACCCATCGCATCATCATCAACAAGGGTGAGCGCGACGGTGTGGTCCTCGGTCAGCCGGTGCTCGATGCGCGCGGCCTGATGGGCCAGGTGGTCGAGTTGATGCCGTACACCTCCCGCGTGTTGTTGCTGACCGACACCACTCACAGCATTCCGGTGCAAGTGAACCGCAACGGTCTGCGCGCGATTGCCAGCGGCACCGGCAACCCGGAACGCCTGGAATTGCGTCACGTCGCCGATACTGCCGACATCAAGGAAGGCGATTTGCTGGTCAGCTCCGGCCTCGGTCAGCGTTTCCCGGCGGGTTATCCGGTGGCGACGGTCAAGGAAGTGATCCACGATTCCGGCCAGCCGTTCGCGATCGTCCGCGCCGTGCCGACCGCCGCGTTGAACCGCAGCCGCTACTTGCTGCTGGTGTTCAGCGATGGCCGCACTGCTGAAGAACGCGCCAACGAAGCCGCGCAGGCCCAGGAAACGCTGGACCAGTACGGCGGCGGACCGATGATCCCAAGCACGGTGCCAAGACCTGCGCCGACCGCCGCACCTGCCGCCGCACCCGCAGCCACTGCACCCGCCGCCGCTGCACCTGCAACCGCGACACCAGCAGCCGCCACGCCAGCAGCGGCAACTCCGGCCAAACCGCCGGCGGCCACCCGCGCGACCAAACCACCTGCCTCGCAACCGGCCGTCACCAAGCCGCCAGCTGCCAAACCGCCTGTCTCTGCACCGGCCACCACTTGGGGAAGAGAATAATGGCCGGTGCTACTTCATCGCGTAACGGCTGGATCGTCTGGCTAACCTTCGCCATCGGGCTGCTGCTCAGCGTTTCGCCGCTGCCGCAATTCATGGAAATTCTTCGTCCGCTGTGGCTGGCCCTGCTGCTGGCGTTCTGGGCGCTGGCCTTGCCGCAGAAAGTCGGGATGGTCACCGCATGGTGCCTGGGGCTGGCCGAAGACGTGCTCTACGGCACGTTGCTTGGGCAGAACGCGTTGATCCTGACGCTGATCACGTTCCTCGTGTTGTCGCTGCAACAACGCCTGCGAATGTTCCCGATGTGGCAGCAATGCCTGGTGATCCTGGTGATCTTTGGCCTCGCGCAATTGGTCCAGTTGTGGCTCAGCGCCCTGACCGGCAACCGCCAGCCAACGCTGGCGCTGGTGCTCCCGGCACTGGTCAGCGCGCTGCTCTGGCCATGGATCAGCTTCGGTTTGCGCGGCTTGCGTCGGCGTTACAAAATCAACTAATTCGGTCAGGCATTTGCCCGCACCTCGACAAGGGAGATGTCTTGATGAAAACGTTGTACCTCGCCTCAGGCTCGCCGCGTCGGCGTGAACTGCTCACGCAGATCGGCGTGCCGTTCTCCGTCATCAGCGCGGACATCGATGAAACCCCTCTGAACCACGAAACCCCATCGGCTTATGTCGAGCGTTTGGCGCGCGGCAAAGCCGAGGCCGGGCGTCGCACGCTCGATTCTGCCGCAGCGTGTTGCGTATTGGGCGCCGACACCGCCGTGGTGCTGGACAACAAAATTCTCGGCAAACCAGTGGACGAAGCCGAGGCGTGCGCCATGCTTAAGCTGTTGTCCGGGCGTGAGCATGAAGTGCTGACCGCCGTGGCGGTGCTGGATGGCGAGCGTTGCGAGTCGCTGGTGGTGCGCAGTCTGGTGCGGTTCCGCCCGATCAGCGCCGAGCAGGCTGCTGCCTACTGGGCCAGCGGCGAACCCCGGGACAAGGCCGGCGGTTATGGCATTCAAGGGCTGGGCGCAGTATTTGTCGCCGGGCTCAATGGCAGCTATTCGGCGGTGGTCGGATTGCCGTTGTGCGAAACCGCAGAACTCCTCGGCCATTTCGGCATACCCTGTTGGCAAACCCCTAACGCGCGCTGAGCGTCGTACTGACTAGATGCGGCCATTATCGTGAACATGCCTGAACGAGAACCTGCCATGAGTGAAGAGATTCTGATCAACATCACGCCGATGGAATCGCGCGTGGCGGTGGTCGAAAACGGTGTTCTGCAAGAGGTTCATGTCGAACGCACGCAAAAGCGCGGGATCGTCGGCAACATCTATAAAGGCAAGGTTGTGCGGGTTTTGCCAGGCATGCAGGCAGCCTTCGTTGATATTGGCCTGGACCGCGCCGCGTTCATTCATGCCTCGGAAATCTCCCTGCGCGAAGGGCCGGCGGTCGAAAGCATCAGCAGTCTGGTTCACGAAGGTCAGAGCCTGGTCGTCCAGGTCACCAAAGATCCGATCGGCTCCAAAGGCGCGCGTCTGACCACGCAGTTGTCCATCCCGTCGCGTTATCTGGTGTATATGCCGCGCACCGCGCACGTCGGCATTTCCCTGAAAATTGAAGACGAGGGCGAGCGCGAACGCCTCAAGCAAGTGGTCACCGATTGCGTGGCCAAGGAAGGGATCAAGGAGGCCGGCGGTTTCATCCTGCGCACTGCCGCCGAAGGCGCAGGCGCCGAGGAAATCCTCATGGACATCCGCTACCTGCGGCGTTTGTGGGACCAGATCAACGACCAGATCAAAACCATCGGCGCGCCAAGCGTGATCTACGAAGACCTCGGCTTGGCGTTGCGCACCTTGCGCGATCTGGTCAGCCCGAAGATCGAGAAGATCCGCATCGACTCGCGGGAAACCTTCCAGAAAACCACGCAGTTCGTCGCCGAATTGATGCCGGAAATCGCTGACCGCCTCGAGCATTACCCCGGCGAGCGGCCGATTTTTGACCTGTACGGCGTCGAAGATGAAATCCAGAAAGCCCTGGAGCGCAAAGTCCCGTTGAAGTCCGGTGGCTATCTGGTGGTCGATCCAGCGGAAGCCATGAGCACCATCGACGTCAACACCGGGGCGTTCGTCGGCCATCGCAACCTCGAAGAAACCATCTTCAAGACCAACCTCGAGGCCGCCACCGCGATTGCCCGCCAACTGCGCCTGCGCAACCTCGGCGGAATCATCATCATCGACTTCATCGACATGGAAGACGAAGAGCACCAGCGCCAGGTCTTGCGCACGCTGGAGAAACAGCTGGAGCGCGATCACGCCAAGACCAACATCATCGGCATCACCGAGTTGGGCCTGGTGCAAATGACCCGCAAGCGCACCCGCGAGAGTCTCGAACAAGTGCTGTGCGAGCCGTGCAGCAGTTGCCAGGGGCGCGGCAAGTTGAAAACCCCGGAAACCGTCTGCTACGAGATTTTCCGCGAAATCCTCCGCGAGGCCCGCGCTTATCAGGCTGAAGGCTATCGGGTATTGGCGAATCAGAAAGTCGTCGATCGCTTGCTCGACGAAGAGTCGGGCAACGTCGCCGAGCTCGAAGGATTTATCGGTCGGACCATTCGTTTTCAGGTCGAAACCATGTATTCGCAGGAACAATACGACGTGGTGCTGCTCTGAACCTCCAGGTTTCACCGCGACTAGATCGGCTGGCCTCAGCTTTTTGCAGAACTTTTGCCATGGGAGCCAACTGACATGGACCGTCTGACACGCATTTTGGCTGCACTGACCCGCAGGGGGCTGGGCCTGTGCGCGTTGGTTCTGGTGCTGCTGGCGTTGTATGTCAGCCTCGGCCGCGAACTGACGCCGCTGGTGGCTGAATACCGCGCGGCCATCGAAACCAAAGCCACCGAAGCGCTGGGCATGCCCCTGCAAATCGGTGCGCTCGAAGGAAACTGGAGCGGCTTTGCGCCGATTCTGCTCGCGCATGACGTCACCGTTGGCGCCGGCACCAATGCCTTGCGGCTGGACAATGTGCGCGTGGTGCCCAATCTCTGGGCCAGCCTGTTGGCCCGCGAAGTTCGCATTGCGCACCTTGAGCTGAATGGCCTGAAGATCAGCCTCAAGGAAGGCGCGGACGGCAAATGGGCACTGGAAGGTCTGCCGATAAAAGACGATCAGCCGCTCGACCCGGAGCAACTGCTCAAGCGCATGCAAATGGTCGAACAGCTGTCGGTGCTCGACAGCCAGGTCACGCTGCAACCGCTCGACCATCCGCCGCTGACGTTCACCTATGTCGGCCTGAACCTGAAAACCGGCGCGTCGCGGCAACGTCTCGATGCGCGCCTGACCCTGCCCGATGGTCAACCGGTCGCCATGAGCCTGCGCACCCGCGTGCGCGCCAACGCGTGGAAGGACGGCAAGGCTGATGCCTATGTCAGCCTGCCGCAAAGCGACTGGTCGAAATGGTTGCCCGAGCGCCTGACCCAGCAGTGGAATTTCTCCGAACTGAAGGCGGGCGGTGAGGTGTGGCTGAACTGGGGCGAGGGCACCGTGCAAAGCGCGGCGATTCGTCTGAACGCCCCGCAACTCAAGGGCGCCTACGCCGAACGCAAGCCGATCCAGATCAACAATCTGGCGCTCAACGCTTATTTCCAGCGCAGCAGCGAGGGCGCGTTGCTGACCCTCGATTCGCTGTCGATGAACCTCGGCGACACGCGCTGGGAAACTCATCTGCAAATCAAACAAAGCGTCGCCAGCGGTACAGAGCAGGAGCTTTGGCACCTGCAAGCGGATCGCCTCGATTTGACCCCGCTGACGCCGTTGATCAACGCGCTGGGCCCGCTGCCGCAAGGCGTGGCCACCGCCGTCGAAAAACTCAAAGTGACCGGCGCGTTGCGCAATGTGCTGCTGGATATGCGTCCCTACGCCACCGACGACAGCAAATTCAGTTTCGCCGCGAATCTGGAGCGGGTCGGCTTCGACGCCTACCACGGTGCTCCGGCGGCGCGAAATGTCAGCGGCAGCATCAGCGGCGACCTCGGTCACGGCGAGCTGCGCATGGACAGCAAAGACTTCGTCCTGCACCTGGACCCGATTTTCGCCAAGCCATGGCAATACATTCAGGCCAATGCGCGGCTGACCTGGAAGCTCGATAAAGAAGGTTTCACCCTCGTCGCGCCGTACCTCAAGGTGCTCGGCGAAGAGGGCAAGATTGCTGGCGATTTCCTGATTCGCCTGCACTCCGACCACACTCAGGAAGACTACATGGACCTGCGCGTCGGTCTGGTCGAGGGCGACGGCAAATACACCGCCAAGTACCTGCCCACGGTGCTCAGCCCGGCGCTTGATGAATGGCTGCGCACGGCGATTCTCAAAGGCGCGGTGGATGAAGGTTTCTTCCAGTACCAAGGCTCGCTGAACCACGGGGCGGCGGATACCGCGCGCAGCATCAGCCTGTTTTTCAAGGTCCACGACGCCGAACTGGCCTTCCAGCCAGGCTGGCCGCACGTCAGCAAAGTCAGTGGCGACGTGTTCATCGAAGACAGCGGCGTGCGCATTCTGGCCAGCAAGGGCCAGTTGCTCGACACCCAGGTGCGCGATGTTTACGTCAACATCCCCCACGCGCCGGCCGGGCAAAACGTGCACATGTTCCTCGACGGCGCATTCGCCGGCGGTTTGGGCGATGGTTTGAAAATCCTCCAGCAAGCGCCGATTGGCACCGCCGAGACCTTCGCCGGTTGGGAAGGTGAGGGCGATCTGCAAGGCAAACTGAAGCTGGATATTCCGCTGGCCAAAGGCGATCAACCGAATATTCTGGTCGACTTCAAAACCGCCAAGGCCCGGCTGAAACTGGCTGAGCCGGCGCTGGAACTGACGCAGCTCAAGGGCGATTTCCGGTTCGACAGCAACAAGGGTTTGAGCGGGCAGAACATCAGCGCACGTGCTTTCGACAAACCGGTGACCGCGCAGATTTTCGCCGATGGCAGCCCGGGCAAACTCGATACGCGAGTCGCCGCTTCCGGTCAGGTCGAGGTCAAAAAGCTCACTGACTGGCTCGCCGTGACTCAGCCGTTGCCAGTCTCCGGCACCATTCCCTATCAGCTGCAATTGAACCTGAATGGCGCCGACAGCCAGTTGATCGTCAGCTCTAACCTGCAAGGCGTCGCGGTGGATTTGCCGGCGCCGTTCGGCATGGCCGCCGATGTCGGGCGCGACACAGTATTCCGCATGACCCTGCAAGGGCCGGAGCGGCGTTATTGGGTGACCTACGGCGATCTGGCGAATTTCACTTTCGCTTCGCCGCCGGGCAATTTTGCCGACGGTCGTGGTGAGTTGTTCCTCGGTGCCGGCAATGCCGTGCTGCCCTCCAGCAAAGGCTTGCGCGTCAGCGGCGTGTTGTCCGAATTGGACGTCGGGCCGTGGAAGGCCTTGGCGGATAAATACGCCGGCCAGGATCCGGGTGGCAGCGCCAAGCAGTTGCTCAGCGGCGCGGATTTCAAGGTCGGCAAGCTCAGCGGCATCGGCACCACGCTGAATCAGGCCTCGGTACAACTGAACCGCAAACCGGCGATGTGGGCGTTGCAGCTCGACAGCCAACAGGTGAAGGGCAGCGCGACGATCCCCGACGCGAAAGCCGCGCCGATTGCGATCAATCTGCAATACGTGAAGTTGCCCGCTCCCGACCCGACTGCGCTGGCCGACGAAAACTCGCCGGACCCGCTGGCGGACGTCGACCCGACGAAGATTCCAGCGCTGGATATCACCATCAATCAACTGTTCCAGGGCAATGACCTGGTCGGCGCGTGGTCGCTGAAAGTGCGCCCGACCGCCAAAGGCATCGCCCTCAACACGCTGGACATGGGCCTCAAAGGCATTCTGTTGCAAGGCAGCGGCGGCTGGGAAGGCACGCCGGGCGCGACCAATAGTTGGTACAAGGGGCGGATCAGCGGCAAGAACCTCGCCGATGTATTGAAGGGCTGGGGTTTTGCGCCGAGCGTGACCAGTGAAGAATTTCATATGGACGTCGATGGCCGCTGGCCCGGCTCGCCGGCGTGGGTCGCGACCAAGCGCTTCTCCGGCAGCCTCGACGCCTCGCTGAATAAAGGACAGTTCGTCGAAGTCGAGGGCAGCGCTCAGGCATTGCGCGTGTTCGGCCTGCTCAACTTCAATTCGATTGGCCGCCGTTTGCGCCTGGACTTCTCCGATCTGTTCGGCAAAGGCTTGAGCTACGACCGGGTCAAAGGCCTGCTGGTGGCGAGCAACGGCGTCTATGTGACGCGCGAGCCGATCCTGATGACCGGTCCGTCGAGCAATATCGAACTCAATGGCACGTTGAATCTGGTTGAAGACAAGGTCGATGCCAAGTTGCTGGTGACCTTGCCGGTGACCAATAACCTGCCGATTGCCGCGCTGATCGTCGGCGCCCCGGCCATTGGCGGCGCGCTTTTCCTGATCGACAAGCTGATCGGCGACCGCGTGGCCCGTTTCGCCAGCGTCAAATACACCGTCAAAGGCCCGTGGAAAGAACCGAAAATCACCTTCGAGAAGCCTTTTTGAGAATTTTCCCCCGGGTTTGATGGAGTAGCATGGCGCTGCCCCTACGGGTTCTGTGATGTTTTGGAATGGGAGGCGCCATGTCTGTTGCGGTGATTCAAATGGTCAGCCAGAGCGATGTGCTGGCCAATCTTGCGCAGGCCCGGCGCCTGCTCGAACACGCCGCGAACGGCGGCGCACGGCTGGCGGTGCTGCCAGAAAACTTCGCCGCCATGGGCCGTCGCGACATTGCTGACATCGGTCGCGCCGAGGCCATGGGCGAAGGCCCGATCCTGCCATGGTTGAAAGACACCGCGCGCGCCCTCAAGTTATGGATAGTCGCCGGCACGTTGCCGTTGCCGCCGGTCGATGCACCGCTGGCCAAAGTGCATGCCTGCTCGCTGCTGGTGGATGATCACGGCGAAACCGTTGCTCGATATGACAAGCTGCACCTGTTCGACGTCGATGTGGCGGACAATCGCGGGCGTTATCGTGAATCCGATGACTATGCTTATGGCAGTGGCGTGGTGGTTGCGGACACGCCCGTCGGTCGTGTGGGCCTGAGCGTGTGTTATGACTTGCGTTTCCCGGAGCTGTACAGCGAATTGCGCGCCGCCGGGGCCGAGCTGATCACCGCGCCGTCGGCGTTTACCGCCGTGACCGGCGCGGCGCATTGGGACGTGCTGATCCGTGCCCGCGCCATCGAAACCCAGTGTTATATGCTCGCGGCCGCCCAGGGTGGCGTCCATCCGGGGCCGCGAGAGACTTACGGACATGCCGCCATTGTTGACCCGTGGGGTCGCGTATTGGCGCAACAGGATCAAGGCGAGGCCGTGCTGCTGGCCGAACGCGATAGCAGCGAACAGGCGTCCATCCGGGCGCGGATGCCGGTTTCCAGTCACCGGCGCTTTTTCTCGCAGGGCGCTCAGCGACCTGCCTCAGAACGATGAATTTAAGGCGTAAAGCATATGAGCGAGTTGTTGTCCTCAGTCAGTGACCACCTGTTAGCGCCCGGCGGCGTGACCATCGAGAGCCTGCAAAGTGTGCTCGGTGATCTGGCCGGGCCAGGCATTGATGCCGCCGATCTGTATTTCCAGGGGCAGATTTCCGAGTCCTGGGCGCTGGAAGACGGCATCGTCAAGGAAGGCAGCTTCAACCTCGACCAGGGCGTCGGCGTGCGCGCGCAATCGGGTGAAAAAACCGGTTTCGCCTACAGCAACGCGATCACCCTCGAAGCGTTGGGCGCTGCGGCCCGTGCCGCGCGCTCAATCTCCCGCGCCGGGCAGAACGGCACCGTGCAAGCGTTTACCACGCAGGATGTCGCCCAGTTGTATGGGCCGGACAACCCGCTTGAAGTGCTGACCCGCGCCGAGAAAGTCGACCTGCTCAAGCGCATCGACATCGCTACGCGCGCCCTCGACCCGCGTATTCAGCAAGTCACCGTGAGCATGGCCGGGGTCTGGGAACGCATTCTCGTTGCGTCCACCGACGGCAGCCTGGCGGCGGATGTGCGGCCACTGGTGCGCTTCAACGTCAGCGTGATCGTCGAGCAGAATGGCCGCCGCGAGCGCGGTGGGCATGGCGGCGGCGGTCGTACCGATTACCGTTATTTCCTCGCCGAAGACCGCGCCATGGGTTATGCCCGTGAAGCCTTGCGCCAGGCGCTGGTCAATCTGGAAGCGATTCCGGCGCCGGCCGGCACGTTGCCGGTGGTACTCGGTTCGGGCTGGTCCGGCGTGCTGTTGCACGAAGCGGTCGGCCACGGTCTGGAAGGCGATTTCAACCGCAAGGGCAGCTCGGCTTACAGCGGGCGCATGGGTGAGATGGTTGCGTCGAAACTCTGCACCATCGTCGATGACGGCACGCTGGCCGGGCGTCGCGGCTCGTTGAGCGTCGATGACGAAGGCACCCCGACCGAGTGCACCACGCTGATCGAAAACGGCGTACTCAAGGGTTACATGCAAGACAAGCTCAACGCCCGATTGATGGGCGTGGCGCGCACCGGCAACGGTCGTCGTGAATCCTACGCGCACCTGCCAATGCCGCGCATGACCAACACGTACATGCTGGCCGGCGAAAGCGATCCGGCAGAAATCATTGCTTCGGTGAAACGCGGTATCTACTGCGCCAACCTCGGCGGTGGTCAGGTGGATATCACCAGCGGCAAGTTCGTGTTCTCCACCAGCGAGGCGTATTTGATCGAGGACGGCAAAATCACCGCTCCGGTCAAAGGCGCGACGTTGATCGGCAACGGCCCGGAGGCGATGAGCAAGGTGTCGATGGTCGGTAACGACTTGTCGCTGGACAGCGGCGTCGGGACTTGCGGGAAAGATGGGCAGTCGGTGCCGGTGGGTGTCGGCCAGCCAACGCTGAAAATCGATGCGATCACTGTGGGTGGCACAGGATCCTGATGGATGGAGCTTCGGGTGAGCCGCGTGGCGACTCACCCGATTCGGGACTTAACGCAGACCGCGTTGAGTCTCGTCCAGCTCACGGATGTACTTGAAGATTTTACGGCTCGATGCCGGCGGCTTGTTGGTCGCTAGTTCGTGCTGGGCCTGACGGATCAGGGAGCGCAACTGTTGACGATCAGCTTCCGGGTAATCGACAACGAATTTCTCCAGGACCGCGTCATCGCCTGCGATCAAGCGATCGCGCCAGCGTTCCAGGCCATGGAATCGTTCGTTGTATTGCCGGGTGGAGGCATCGAGTTGATCGAGCAAGGTCAAAATGGCGTCAGTGTCCTGATCGCGCATCAGTTTGCCGATGAACATGAGGTGCCGTTTACGCGCGATATTCGCGGTGTGCTTGGGCGCATCGGCCAGAGCCCGGCGCATGGCGTCGGTCAACGGCAGCTTTGCCAGCAAGTCAGGCTTGAGCGTTGTAAGGCGTTCGCCGAGGTCAACCAGAGCATGCAGCTCGCGTTTGACCTGGGATTTGCTTTTTTCTCCCGTATCGAGGGAGTCGTCGTAAGAATCAACCATGGTGGCCGTCCGCAAAGAAACGCCGCCATGATAACCAGTCGGGGGCCGCTTGTCCGGCCCGGTCGCTCGATGGCCCTAGCCGAAAGCAGAATTTGAGTGGAGAACAGCATGAGTGCAGTTGAAAGCGTCGGCCCACAAGCGTTGCCGGCACTGCAAGAGCAAGTCGAGCAGATCATCGCTGAAGCCAAACGTCAGGGTGCCAGCGCCTGTGAAGTCGCGGTGTCGCTGGAGCAGGGCCTGTCCACGTCGGTACGCCAGCGCGAAGTCGAAACCGTCGAGTTCAATCGCGATCAGGGGTTCGGCATTACCTTGTACGTCGGCCAGCGCAAAGGCTCGGCGAGCACTTCGGCCAGTGGCCCGGAGGCGATTCGCGAAACCGTCGCCGCTGCGCTGGCGATCGCCAAGCACACCTCGGAAGACGAGGCGTCGGGCCTCGCCGATGCGGCGCTGATGGCCAAGGATCTGCAGGATTTCGACCTGTTCCACGAATGGGACATCACCCCGGAGCAAGCCATCGAGATGGCGCTGAGTTGCGAAGCGGCAGCGTTCGATACCGACAGCCGGATCAAGAACGCCGACGGCACTACGCTGAGCACGCATCAGGGCTGCCGCGTTTACGGCAACAGCCACGGTTTTATCGGCGGATATGCGTCGACTCGCCACAGTCTCAGTTGCGTGATGATCGCCGAGGCCGAAGGGCAGATGCAGCGTGATTACTGGTATGACGTCAGCCGTCAGGGCAGTTTGCTCGCAGACCCGGTGAGCATCGGCCAACGTGCCGCGCAACGGGCGGCGAGCCGTCTGGGCGCGCGTCCGGTGCCGACTTGTGAAGTGCCGGTGCTGTTTTCGGCGGAGCTGGCCGGTGGTTTGTTCGGCAGCTTCCTCTCGGCGGTGTCCGGCGGCAGTCTGTACCGCAAGTCGTCGTTTCTCGAAGGCTCGCTCGGGCAGAAGCTGTTCCCGGAATGGCTGACCCTCGATGAGCGTCCGCACTTGATGCGCGCGATGGGCAGCTCGGCGTTCGATGGCGATGGTCTGGCGACTTATGCCAAGCCGTTTGTCGAAAATGGCGTGCTGGTCTCGTACATTCTCGGCACCTATTCCGGGCGCAAACTCGGCATGCCGAGCACCGCCAACGCTGGTGGCGTGCACAACCTGTTCGTCACCCATGGCGACGAAGACCAGGCAGCGCTGCTGCGGCGTATGGGCCGTGGCTTGCTGGTCACCGAGTTGATGGGCCATGGCCTGAACATGGTGACCGGCGATTACTCGCGCGGCGCGGCGGGTTTCTGGGTCGAGAACGGCGAAATCCAGTTCGCAGTGCAGGAAGTGACGATTGCCGGCAACATGCGCGACATGTTCAAGCAGATCGTCGCGGTCGGTAATGACCTGGAACTGCGCAGCAACATCCGCACCGGTTCGGTGTTGATCGAGCGGATGACGGTCGCGGGTAGCTAAAACCACACCGTTACACAGAAAGGCGCGCCATCCCAACGGATGGCGCGCTTTTTTTTGTGCCTCACATGCTGAACTGCAGGAGCAAAGCTTGCTCGCGATGGCGTCCTCGAAATTGTCATCGCGAGCAAGCTTTGCTCCTACAGAGTGGTGACAAACATCGCGGGGTTGTGTTGGTTCTCATTATCATCTAATAATAAATCTCATTACCGAGTGAGCCCGGATTATGAGTTCTGCCTTGCACGAGCAGCCGTACCTCGAAAGCTGGCGCTGGATGAGTCGCCAGATCCGCTGCGCAATGGATCCTGACGAACCGCGCCTGATCGAACATTACCTGGCCGAAGGCCGGTATCTGGCCTGTTGCACGGCAACCTCGCCATGGACCATCGCCGAAACTTCCTTCCGTTTACTCCTCGACACCGCCGCCGACATCGCGCTGCCGTGGCACTGGCGCGCCTATTGTCTCGACCAGGCCTGGCGGCCGTTGCGTGAGTTGGAACGTCTGTCGCTGTGCAAATGCCGCCTCAAGCGCTGGCAAAGCTACACCTGGCAACTGGCGACCTGCGAGTTGCAGCCTTCGATTCCCCTCATTGAACTGCTGCAAGGATTTACTGATGACCAAGACACGTATTGAGCGCGACAGCATGGGCGAGCTTCAGGTCCCGGAAGCCGCACTCTACGGCGCACAAACCCAACGTGCGGTGGATAACTTCCCGATCAGCGGCAAAGCGATGCCGGTGCAGTTCATTCGTGCATTGATCCTGGCGAAAGCTGCGGCGGCGCGGGCCAACGTCGAGCTCAAGCAGATCAGCGAATCTCAGGGCAAAGCCATCGTCGACGCGGCGCAGGGGCTGCTTGAAGGCGATTTCATGCAGCACTTTCCGGTGGATGTCTTCCAGACCGGTTCCGGCACCAGTTCCAACATGAACGCCAACGAAGTGATCGCCACGCTGGCCAGCCGACTGCTGGGCGAGCCGGTGAACCCGAACGATCACGTCAACTGCGGGCAAAGCAGCAACGACATCATCCCGACCACCATCCACGTCAGTGCTGCGCTGGCCTTGCATGAGCAATTGCTGCCGGCGCTGCTGCACCTAGTGCAAGTGATCGAGCGCAAAGCGGTGCAGGTTCACCACCACGTGAAAACCGGGCGCACGCATTTGATGGACGCCATGCCGGTGCGCATGAGCCAGGTGCTCAACGGTTGGGCGCAGCAGCTAAAGGCCAATATCGGCCATCTGCAAGATTTGTTGCCGAGCCTGCAATCGCTGGCGCAGGGCGGCACGGCGGTAGGCACCGGGATCAACGCGCACCCCGAATTTGCCGCGCGGTTCAGCCAGCAGTTAAGTGAACTGACGCAAGTGCAGTTCACACCGGGCAAGGATCTGTTTGCGCTGATCGGCTCGCAGGACACTGCGGTGGCGCTCTCCGGTCAGCTCAAGGCGACCGCCGTGTCGCTGATGAAAATCGCCAATGACCTGCGCTGGATGAACTCCGGACCGTTGGCCGGTCTTGGCGAAATCGAACTCGAAGCCTTGCAGCCGGGTTCGTCGATTATGCCGGGCAAGGTCAACCCGGTGATTCCGGAAGCCACGGCGATGGTCGCGGCGCAGGTGATTGGCAACGATTCGGTGATCACCATCGCCGGGCAATCGGGCAATTTCGAACTCAACGTGATGCTGCCGATCATCGCCCAGAACCTGCTCAGCAGCATCGAATTGCTGGCCAACGCCAGTCGCCTGCTGGGTGACAAGGCGATTGCCAGCTTCAAGGTCAACGAGGCCCGACTCAAGGAAGCGCTGTCGCGCAATCCGATTCTGGTCACCGCACTCAACCCGATCATCGGTTACCAGAAAGCCGCTGAAATCGCCAAGAAGGCGTATCAGCAGGGCCGTCCGGTGATTGATGTCGCCCTGGAACACACCGACTTGTCGCGCAGCCAACTGGAAGAATTGCTCAATCCAGAGAAGCTCACCGCAGGCGGCGTGTAACTCACGCTACCGCTTTGGAGGCTCACCATGGAGCACTGGAAACGCACGATCGAAAGGGCTAACCGCCATTTCATGCAAGGCGAGTTCGTCGATGCCCGCGAGGCTTACTTGCAGGCATTGGCGTTGGCCCAAGTGTTGTTCGAGCGCTGGTCGGATGCCGACGAAGCGGTGGCCGCTTGCGTGATTTCCCATCACAACCTCGCGGACCTGCATTTACGCCTGAACCAGCCGGAGGAGAGCGCCGAGTATTTGTGCGCGATCCATCAACGCCTGTTGCAGACCATGCAGGACGTGCGGCTGGCCCCGGCGCTGCGCGAGGCTGCGCTGCGTCAGAGCAGTAAAACTTATGTCGAACTGCTGAATTTCATCAGTGAACACGGCGAATACCCACGCACCCATCGCTTGTTGCACATGGATGCGGCATCGCCCCGGCATCAGCCTGTCCCTCATCACCATGGAGTCCACTGAACATGGCTTTTACCTTGCCTGCCTTGCCCTACGCCTACGATGCCCTGGAACCGCATATCGATGCGCAGACCATGGAAATCCACTACACCAAACATCACCAGACTTACATCAACAACCTCAACGCCGCTGTCGAAGGCACTGAGTTTGCCGAGTGGTCGGTGGAAAAACTGGTCGCCAGCGTCCAGCAACTGCCGGAAAAACTCCGCGCTGCGGTGATCAATCAGGGCGGCGGTCATGCCAACCATTCGTTGTTCTGGGAAGTCATGGCGCCCAACGCCGGCGGCAAACCCGACGGCGCGCTGGCCAAGGCAATTGATGAGCAATTGGGCGGCCTCGACGCATTCAAGGAAGCGTTCACCAAAGCTGCACTGACGCGTTTTGGCAGTGGCTGGGCGTGGTTGAGCGTTACCCCGCAAAAGACTTTGGTCGTCGAAAGCAGCGGCAATCAGGACAGCCCGTTGATGAATGGCAACACGCCGATCCTCGGCCTCGACGTCTGGGAACACGCCTATTACCTGCGTTACCAGAACCGTCGCCCGGAATACATCAATGCGTTCTACAACGTGATCAATTGGCCCGAAGTTGCAGCGCGCTATCAGGCAGCGCTGGTTTAAGTCTTCTATAAAAACAATCCAAGGCTGATTATGGGCACTGAAACACTGGCGATCGGAAGTGGGCGTATGTTTCGTTACGCATTGGGATCGCTGTTACTGCTGGCGGGTATGACGCTGTTGGTTGCCCAGGGCCTGGAATGGCTCAACCTTGAACCCAAGTTGCTCCGCGCTTTGCAGGGCGGGGCGCTTTGCGCTTTGGGCACGGCGTTGGGCGCGGTGCCGGTGTTGGTGATCCGGCGCATGCCTCAGGCGCTCAGCGATACTTTGCTCGGTTTCGGTGCCGGGGTGATGCTCGCGGCGACGGCGTTTTCGCTGATCGTCCCGGGCATTGCTGCGGCCGAAAGCCTGGGGCTGACGCCTTGGGCCTCCAGCGGCCTGATCAGCTTTGGCATCATGCTCGGCGCTTTGGGGTTGTTTCTGGTGGACCGCAAGGTTTCCGGGGCCAGCCCGCAGTTGCTGGTCGGCACGCTGGAGCGTCCGGTGATCCCGCCGCGCATCTGGCTGTTTGTCTTCGCGATCATTGCGCACAACATTCCCGAAGGCATGGCCGTGGGCGTTTCCGCCGGGGGTGGCATGCCGGATGCTGACAGCCTGGCGATGGGCATCGCGTTGCAGGATGTGCCGGAAGGTCTGGTCATCGCGCTAGTGTTGGCCGGGGCAGGGATGTCGCGGGTCAAGTCGTTCCTGATCGGCGCGGCGTCGGGGCTGGTCGAACCGGTGTTCGCGCTGCTGTGCGCGTGGCTGGTCAGCCTGGCCGAACTGCTATTGCCGTTGGGTCTGGCACTGGCGGCGGGGGCGATGTTGCTGGTGGTGACGCACGAAGTGATCCCGGAGTCGCGACGTCATGGCCACGAGAAACTCGCCAGTCTGGGATTGTTGATCGGGTTTTGTCTGATGATGGTGATGGATACGGCGTTGGCTTAGCGTGGGGAGCGCGGTCGGGTAGTGGCTGCCGGAGGGTGTGTTCGGCTGCGCGGCAGGCGTCAGTTCGGCGTTTGCGGTGTTTCGGGTAGACCGCGTTTGCAGGGATTGCGACTGCTTCGCAGCCGAACGCAGGCTTCGCCAGCTGCTACAGGGACGCAGGTTGCTACAGGGAGGGGGTGGCTTGTTACTCGCCTTCGCCAAAGTAGTTGTTGATTAATTCCTTTAAAGCGTCCAGCGCTTCCTGTTCCTGCTTGCCTTCGGTAATCAGGTGGATTTTGGTGCCTTTGCCGGCCGCGAGCATCATCATCGCCATGATGCTTTTGCCGTCGACCGTGGATTCCGGTGTGCGTCCAACCCTGATCGAGCAATCCTTGAATCCACCGGCAACCCCGACGAATTTCGCAGAAGCGCGGGCGTGCAGGCCCAGTTTGTTGATGATTTCAATTTCCGCAGCAGGCATCGCGATGTGAATCCTTTAGCTGAGGTCGCGGTGGCGGACCTGGACGTTCTTCAGGGAATGTTGCAGAGCCTGACCCAGACGTTCAGTCAGGTAGACGGAGCGGTGATGGCCGCCAGTGCAGCCGATGGCAACCGTCACATAAGCGCGGTTGCTGGCAGCGAAACGCGGCAGCCACTTGAACAGATAATTGTAAATATCCTGGAACATCTCTTCGACGTCCGGCTGGGCCGCCAGGTACTCGGCCACCGGCAGATCGAGCCCGGACTGCGCGCGCAGTTCGGGTTTCCAGTACGGATTGGGCAGGCAACGCACGTCGAATACCAGATCGGCATCGACCGGCATGCCGCGCTTGAAGCCAAACGACTCGACCAGAAACGCGGTGCCCGGCTCAGGCTGATTGAGCAGACGAAGCTTCAGCGTATCGCGCAGCTGGTACAGGTTTAGGTTGGTGGTGTTGAGTTTCAGATCAGCCAGGTCGGCGATCGGCTCAAGCAGTTTGGTCTCGTCAGCTATCGCCTCGGCCAGCGAGCGATTGGCATTGCTCAGTGGGTGGCGGCGGCGGGTTTCGGAGAAGCGCTTGAGCAGGGTTTCTTCGTCAGCGTCCAGATACAGCACGTCGCACTGAATATGCCGACTGCGGACTTCTTCGAGCAGTTCGGGGAATCGCGACAAATGGCTCGGCAGGTTGCGCGCGTCGATGGACACCGCTACCAGCGGTTGCGCCAGTTCGGTATGAATCAACGCGCGTTCAGCCAATTCCGGCAGCAACCCGGCAGGCAGGTTGTCGATGCAATAGAAGCCGCTGTCCTCAAGGACATTGAGCGCGGTACTTTTACCTGAGCCGGAGCGGCCACTGACAATGATCAAGCGCATGATTAGTGACCGTTCTGCTCGTCCAGGACGACCTGATACAAGGCTTCGTTGCTCGGAGCACTGCGCAGTTTTTCGCGGACTTCCTTGCGGTCGAGCATGCTGGCGATCTGGCGCAGCAGCTCCAGGTGCGCATCGGTGGCGGCCTGCGGGACCAGCAATACAAACAGCAAGTCAACCGGGGCGCCGTCGATGGCGTCGAAATCGATGGGTGCATCAAGGTGCATCAGCGCACTGATAGGGGAGGTGCAGCCCTTGAGGCGGCAATGAGGAATCGCGATGCCGTTGCCAAAACCGGTAGAACCGAGTTTTTCACGGGCAATCAATGCCTCGAAGACAACTTGCATCTCCAGATCCGGGACTTCCCGGGCGATCAGGTTGGCAATTTGTTCGAGGGCTTTCTTTTTACTGCCGCCCGGCACGTTCACGAGGGAACGGCCGGGGGTCAGGATACTTTCAAGTCGGATCATAGGTTGGGAGTGTTAACGACCGGTGGCGCCCTGGAGGAGGCTTTGGGTCTTTTCCTTATGCTTTTTGAGTTGGCGATCCAGCTTGTCGGTCAGCAGGTCAATGGCTGCATACATATCGGTATGTTCAGCATTAGCAACTACTTCTCCGCCGGGAATATGCAGGGTGGCTTCGATTTTCTGCTTGAGCTTCTCGACGCACATCGTGACTTGCACGTTGGTGATCTTGTCGAAATGCCTCTCTAATCGTCCGAGTTTCTCGTTGATGTAGTCGCGCAGAGGGTCAGTCACTTCCAGTTGGTGTCCACTGATGTTGACTTGCATACAGCTTCTCCTTCGTTGCCAGTGCATAAAGCGGCAGGCTGGATAGCCTGCCACTGGAACGCTGTAACGTGGCTTACATCAACCGCTTGCGTTCGCTCGAAGGCGCGATTCCCAAGGATTCGCGGTACTTGGCGACGGTGCGGCGAGCCACCTGAATGCCTTGTGCCTCCAGTAAACCAGCGATCTTGCTGTCACTCAACGGCTTTTTCTGATTTTCCGCGGCAACCAGTTTTTTGATGATCGCGCGGATCGCCGTGGACGAGCATTCCCCGCCTTCGGAAGTGCTGACGTGGCTGGAGAAAAAGTATTTCAGCTCATATATGCCCCGTGGGGTATGCATGAACTTCTGCGTGGTCACCCGCGAAATCGTTGATTCGTGCATGCCCACCGCCTCGGCGATGTCGTGCAGCACCAGCGGTTTCATTGCTTCGTCGCCGTATTCCAGAAAACCGCGCTGATGCTCGAC
Source organism: Pseudomonas sp. SJZ131 (assembly GCF_007828705.1). Taxonomy (NCBI): domain Bacteria; kingdom Pseudomonadati; phylum Pseudomonadota; class Gammaproteobacteria; order Pseudomonadales; family Pseudomonadaceae; genus Pseudomonas; species Pseudomonas sp. SJZ131. The sequence continues at coordinate 227,177 of NZ_VIVC01000002.1, forward strand.
GATCTGCGTGGCAACTTTCATCAGGGTTTCGTTGCGGCTTTGCAGGCTCTTGATGAACCAGCGCGCTTCCTGCAACTGATTGCGCATGAAGGTGTTGTCGGCGCTGGTGTCGGCGCGCCGCACAAAGCCTGCATATTGGGCGTTGACCCGCAGGCGCGGTACCGATTCCTGGTTCAGCTCCACTAACCAGCGCTCGTTGTCCTTGCGCACGATCACGTCTGGAACCACGTATTCGGCTTCGCTGGACTCAATCTGCGAGCCCGGACGCGGATTCAGGCTCTGCACCAGTTCGATGACTTGGCGCAGTTCGTCTTCCTTGAGCTTCATGCGGCGCATCAACTGGCTGTAATCGCGGCTGCCGAGCAAGTCGATGTAATCGCTGACCAGGCGCTTGGCCTCGGCCAACCAAGGCGTCTTGGCCGGGAGTTGGCGCAATTGCAGCAGCAGGCATTCGCTCAGGTTGCGAGCGCCGATGCCGGCCGGTTCGAATTGCTGGATGCGGTGCAGAACGGCTTCGATCTCGTCGAGCTCGATGTCCAGTTCCGGATCGAAGGCTTCGAGGATTTCATCGAGGGTTTCATCGAGGTAACCCTGATTGTTGATGCAATCGATCAGGGTCACGGCGATCAGCCGATCGGTGTCGGACATCGGCGCCAGATTCAGTTGCCAGAGCAAATGGCTTTGCAGGCTTTCGCCGGCCGATGTGCGGGTAGTGAAATCCCACTCGTCGTCATCGTTGCTCGGCAGGCTGCTGGCGCTGGTCTGGTAGACGTCTTCCCACGCCGTGTCGACGGGCAGCTCGTTGGGAATGCGCTCGTTCCAGTCGCCTTCCTCAAGGTTGTCCACGGTTGGCGCGGTTTCCTGGTAGGACGGTTCCGAAACATCGGCGTTGGGGAGTTGTTCGGCTTTGTCGGCCAAGGGGTCGGCGTTATCGAAGTCGTCGCCTTCTTCCTGGCGTTCGAGCATCGGATTGGACTCCAGGGCCTCCTGGATTTCCTGTTGCAGGTCCAGGGTCGACAATTGGAGCAGGCGGATGGCCTGTTGCAGCTGAGGTGTCATCGTCAGCTGCTGGCCCATTCTCAAGACTAGCGATGGTTTCATGGCAGGGGCTAAACACCTTATTCGCCGGCGCACATGCGCCATCCACTACAGGGCGCCGGAGCGCCAAACTTAAGCAAATTATATGCCCGAAACTGCAGTCCTTGCCTAGAGCGCTGTAACAATAAAAAACGATTGAGTTTTTATTGCGACCAGCGCCCCGGACGATCCGCCAGACACCTTAGCGCTTACAGGCGGAACTCGTGGCCCAGATACACTTCCTTGACCAGTTCGTTGGCCAGGATAGTAGCGGAGTCACCTTCGGCGATCAGTTGACCATCGTTGACGATGTAGGCGGTTTCGCAGATATCCAGGGTTTCACGAACGTTGTGGTCCGTGATCAGCACACCAATGCCTTTGGCCTTGAGGTGATGGATGATCTGCTTGATGTCGCCGACCGAAATCGGGTCCACGCCGGCGAAAGGTTCGTCGAGCAGGATGAATTTCGGGTTGGTCGCCAGTGCACGAGCGATTTCCACTCGGCGGCGTTCACCGCCCGACAGGCTCATGCCGAGGTTGTCGCGGATGTGATGGATGTGGAATTCCTGCAGCAGGCTTTCCAGTTCCTTGCGGCGACCGGCCTTGTCGAGCTCCTTGCGGGTTTCGAGGATGGCCATGATGTTGTCGGCGACTGACAGTTTGCGGAAGATCGACGCTTCCTGCGGAAGATAGCCGATACCGGCCTTTGCACGACCGTGCATTGGCTGGTGGCTGACGTCCAGATCGTCGATCAGTACGCGACCCTGATCGGCTTGCACCAAGCCAACGATCATGTAGAAGCACGTGGTCTTGCCGGCACCGTTCGGGCCGAGCAGGCCGACGATCTGGCCGCTGTCGATTGACAGGCTGACGTCACGCACAACCTGGCGGCTCTTGTAGCTCTTGGCCAGATGCTGAGCTTTCAGAGTTGCCATCAGTTGGCCTTTTGCCCGTCAGTTTTCTTTTTCGGCTGGATCATCATGTCGATGCGCGGCTGAGGAGTGCTCAGCTTGGTGCCTTTGGCGCGACCGGCGCTCGCCAGTTTTTTCACCGTGTCGTAGACGATTTTCTCGCCCTGAGTGACGTTGTTGTCCTTGTCGATGACTTTCGCACGATCGGTCAGTACTACCCGGTTTGCCTGCGCGTAGTAATCGATGGTGACGCCGTAGCCCTGCACTGGCTTGGTGTCGCCCGCGGTCTGCAACTGCTCGAAATAAGCCAGGTTGCCAACCGAGTTGACGCGGTCGATTTCACCGGCCGCGGTGCGGGTGATGGTCACTTTGTTGCCGGTGACCTTCATCGAACCCTGGGTGATGATCACGTCGCCGGTATAGGTGGCAACGCCATTCTTGTCGTCCAGTTGGGCATCGTCGGCCTGAATGCGAATAGGCTGCTCTTGATCATTCGGCAGAGCCCAGGCGCTCACGCTTCCCAGTGCTGCGCCCAGACTGAGCAAAATAGGGAGGGTTTTAACGAGCCTCATACTGTCCTCTTACGTTAGATTGCAGGTGTATCCTGCTTTCTTTCAAATACGCTTTCATTCCGTTACCAGTCGACACACCACCAGCGCCGTCGATTCTAACGGGTTGATCGGTCTGCGCATATTGCTGCTGCGGGAACACTGTCATTCGGGTGCTGGTGACGATCAGATTGCGGTTCTGCTGGTCGGTGCGAGCGATGCGTACATTGTCGATCAGTTCGACCTGAGTGCCGTCCGCATTCACTTCGCCACGAAGACTGGTGACATGCCACGGAAACTCGGTGCCGCGGTACATGTTCAGGTCCGGATTGGTCAGCAGCGACACATCGGTTGCCTTCAAATGCTCGACCTTGTCGGACGTCAGATCGTATTGCAACGTGCCGTCCGGCAGGAACTGCACGGTATGGGCGTTGATCGCGTAATAGTCGATCGCGCTTTCGTCGACTGCCACTACCGGCTTGTCGAGGAAGCGTTCCGGGCTGATGTTCCAGTAGCCGACCGCCGCAAAAATCGCCGCGATGCAACCGAACACCAGAAATTTGCGAAACTTTTTGCTCAGCATAAATTGGCTCACAGGTACGCGCCATTTGCCGCATCGAGGCGACCCTGGGCGCGCAGGATCAGTTCGCAGAATTCGCGGGCGGCACCTTCGCCGCCACGGGCCACGGTGATGCCGTGAGCGTGTTCGCGCACGAAGCTTGCAGCATTGGCCACTGCCATGCCCAGCCCGACGCGGCGGATCACTGGCAAATCTGGCAGGTCGTCACCCAGATAGGCAACTTGTTCATAGCTTAGGTTGAGTTGGCCGAGAAGCTCGTCCAGCACCACCAGTTTGTCTTCACGCCCCTGATAAAGGTGCGGGATGCCGAGATTCTTCGCTCGCCGCTCGACCACCGGGGTCTTGCGACCGCTGATGATAGCGGTCTGCACGCCGGCTGCCATCAACATCTTGATGCCTTGGCCGTCGAGGGTGTTGAACGTCTTGAATTCACTGCCGTCTTCGAGGAAGTACAGGCGCCCGTCGGTGAGGACGCCGTCGACATCGAAAATCGCCAGTTTGATGTTCTTGCCGCGTTGCAGCAGGTCGTTGCTCATCACATTACTCCTGCACGCAGCAGGTCGGACAGGTTGAAGGCGCCTACCGGGCGGTCTTCCTTGTCGACGACTACCAGTGCGTTGATTCGATGGTCTTCCATGATTTTCAGGGCTTCGGCTGCCAGCATGTCGGCCCGGGCGGTCTTGCCGTGAACAGTCATGACTTCGTCGATGGTGGTGTGGTGGATGTCGATGGTGCGGTCGAGGGTGCGGCGCAAGTCGCCGTCAGTGAAGATCCCCGCCAATTTGCCATCGGCTTCTACTATTGCAGTCATGCCCAGACCTTTGCGGGTCATTTCCATCAAGGCGTCCTTGAGCAGTGTGCCGCGTTGCACCTGTGGCAACTCGGCGCCGGCATGCATCACGGTTTCGACCTTGAGCAACAGGCGTCGGCCCAGAGCACCGCCCGGATGCGAAAAGGCAAAATCTTCGGCGGTAAAACCACGAGCTTCCAGCAGCGCCACGGCCAATGCGTCGCCCATTACCAGTGCGGCGGTCGTCGAGGAGGTCGGCGCCAGGTTCAGCGGGCAGGCTTCGTGCTCGACGTGCACGTTCAGATTGATCTCGGCAGCCTTGGACAGCGGCGAATTCGGATTGCCGGTCATGCTGATCAGCTTGATGCCCTGGCGCTTGATCAGCGGCAGCAGGGTCACGATTTCATTGGTCGAGCCGGAGTTCGAAAGCGCCAGGATGATGTCGTCGCGGGTGATCATGCCCATGTCGCCATGGCTGGCTTCGGCCGGATGGACGAAAAAAGCCGTGGTGCCGGTGCTCGCCAGGGTCGCGGCAATCTTGTTGCCGATGTGCCCGGACTTGCCCATGCCGAGCACGACCACGCGGCCCTTGCTGGCCAGAATCATCTCGCAAGCGCGTACAAAATCAGCGTCGATATGGGGCAGCAAGCCTTGTACGGCTTCCAGTTCGAGGCGGATGGTGCGTTGTGCCGATTGAATCAGGTCGCTGGTTTGGCTCATGTCAGATCGTATAGCCCGATGAAAAGGCGGCGATTATAGCGGTAATGATCGAAACCCTCACGCTAGTTCGTCGCGCTTTGTAAATAGTTGTGAGCAAAACCGCGCAAATGCACGCCGCTGGCGCTTTCCTCGCCGAACATGGCTGGCTTGGGGATTGGGTGCTTGAGCGTTGCAGTGATATAGTTCGCCGCCAGTTCGGCCCGCCCGGGGCGGTATGTGCTTTCGACAGAGAGCCAGGCGTCCGAGTGAGAGGCTGCATCGCAAGGAGTTTAGATGAGTGCCGATAACGCCTACGCGGTCGAGCTGAAGGGACTGTCCTTCAAGCGCGGTGCGCGCAGTATTTTCAACAACATTGATATCCGCATCCCGCGCGGCAAGGTCACCGGCATCATGGGACCTTCCGGGTGTGGCAAGACCACGCTGTTACGGCTGATGGGTGCACAGTTGCGGCCTACCAGTGGCGAAGTCTGGGTCAATGGTCAGAATCTGCCGAAACTGTCACGCAGCGATTTGTTCGATGCGCGCAAGCACATGGGCGTCCTGTTCCAGAGTGGCGCGCTGTTTACCGATCTCGATGTGTTCGAGAACGTCGCTTTTCCGCTGCGCGTGCATACCGAGCTGCCGGAAGAAATGATCCGCGACATCGTCCTGCTGAAATTGCAGGCCGTCGGTCTGCGCGGCGCCATCGACCTGATGCCGGACGAACTGTCCGGCGGCATGAAGCGGCGAGTCGCGCTGGCGCGGGCGATTGCCCTCGATCCGCAGATTCTCATGTACGACGAGCCCTTTGTCGGGCAGGACCCGATCGCCATGGGCGTACTCGTGCGCCTGATCCGTCTGCTCAACGATGCGCTGGGCATCACCAGCATCGTGGTGTCCCACGATCTGGCCGAAACCGCGAGCATCGCCGACTACATCTATGTCGTGGGCGATGAACAAGTGCTGGGGCAGGGCACGCCTGACGAACTGATGAGCTCGGACGATCCGCGTATCCGTCAATTCATGAAAGGCGATCCCGATGGTCCGGTCGCCTATCACTTTCCAGCGACGGATTACCGCGCAGATCTTCTGGGGAAGCGCTGATGCGCAAGATTTCACTGTTGGAAAGAGTGCGCCGGTTCGGCCGGGCGGCGATCGATGCCGTCGGGGTGTTCGGGCGTGCGACGATTTTTCTGTTTCATGCGTTGCTCGGCCGTGGCGGCATTGGCGGCGGCTTCGGCCTGCTGATCAAACAACTGCATTCGATCGGCGTGATGTCCCTGGTGATCATCGTGGTCTCCGGGGTGTTCATCGGCATGGTGTTGGCGCTGCAGGGTTTCAATATCCTTTCCAGCTACGGTTCGGAACAGGCCGTCGGGCAGATGGTTGCCCTGACGTTGCTGCGTGAACTGGGGCCGGTGGTGACTGCCTTGCTGTTCGCCGGGCGAGCCGGTTCGGCACTGACCGCCGAAATCGGCAACATGAAGTCCACCGAGCAGTTGTCCAGTCTGGAAATGATTGGCGTCGACCCGCTCAAATACATCATTGCCCCGCGCCTGTGGGCCGGCTTCATTTCCCTGCCGGTGCTGGCGATGATTTTCAGCGTCGTCGGGATCTGGGGTGGTTCGTGGGTGGCGGTCGATTGGTTGGGAGTCTTTGAAGGTTCCTACTGGTCGAACATGCAGAACAGCGTGACGTTCAGTGGTGATGTGCTTAACGGCATCATCAAAAGTATCGTTTTCGCCTTCGTCGTTACCTGGATTGCCGTATTCCAAGGCTATGACTGCGAGCCCACTTCCGAGGGGATCAGTCGTGCCACAACCAAGACCGTGGTGTATGCCTCTTTGGCAGTGCTCGGCCTGGACTTCATTTTGACTGCCTTGATGTTTGGAGATTTCTGATGCAAAACCGCACCCTGGAAATCGGTGTCGGCCTTTTCTTGCTGGCTGGCATCCTGGCTTTGCTGCTGCTTGCCTTGCGGGTCAGTGGCCTGTCGCCGAGCGCAAACACCGAGTCGTATAAACTTTATGCATATTTTGACAATATCGCCGGTTTGACTGTCAGAGCAAAAGTGACCATGGCCGGTGTGACCATCGGCAAGGTCACAGCGATCGATCTGGACCGCGACAGTTTCACCGGCCGGGTGACCATGCAACTGGAAAAGCGCGTAGATAATCTGCCGACTGACTCCACTGCATCTATCCTGACCGCTGGCCTGTTGGGCGAGAAGTACATCGGTATCAGCGTTGGCGGGGAAGAAGCATTGCTCAAGGATGGCGGCATCATCCATGACACCCAGTCGTCGCTGGTGCTCGAAGACCTGATCGGTAAATTCCTGCTCAATACCGTTAGCAAAGACGCCAAATGAGGAGCTTTTGAATGATCTCTACCTTGCGACGTGGCCTGTTGGTAGTACTCGCGGCCCTGCCGTTGATGGCTAACGCCGTGGCGGCGCCTTCCGCACACGAGCTGATTCAGGACACCACCAACCGGATGCTGGCCGATCTTTCGGCCAACAAAGAGAAGTACAAACAGGATCCACAGGACTTTTACACGGCGCTGAACACCATCGTCGGGCCTGTTGTGGATGCCGAAGGTATTTCCAAAAGCATCATGACGGTCAAATACTCGCGCAAAGCCACGCCTGAGCAGATGCAGAGGTTTCAGGAAAACTTCAAACGCGGTCTGTTCCAGTTTTATGGCAACGCTTTGCTTGAGTACAACAACCAGGGCATTACCGTTGATCCTGCCAAGGATGAGTCGGGCACTCGCACCAGCGTGGGCATGACCGTCAAGGGCAACAACGGCGCGGTGTATCCGGTGCAGTACACGCTCGAGAAGATCAACGGCGAGTGGAAACTGCGCAACGTGATCATCAACGGCATCAACATCGGCAAGCTGTTCCGCGATCAGTTCGCTGACGCGATGCAGCGCAATGGCAACGACCTGGACAAGACCATCAATGGTTGGGCCGGTGAAGTCGCCAAAGCCAAAGCCTCCACTGAAGGCGCCGATCAGAAGTCTGCGCAATGAGTGAGTCGGCCGTTCGCATGAGCGAAACCGGCGAGCTGATGCTCAGCGGTGTGCTGGATTACCGCACCGGGCCTGACTTGCGCAAGCATGGTCAGGCGCTGATCAAGGCCAGTTCGGCGAACGCCGTGGTGGTGGATTGTTCGGCAGTGGTGAAGTCCAGCAGTGTCGGTTTGTCGCTGCTGCTGTGCTTCATGCGTGATGCCCAGGCTGCCGGCAAGGCCCTGAGCATTCGCGCAATGCCCGAAGACATGCGCGAAATCGCTCAGGTCAGCGAATTGACCGAGCTGTTGGCGCATCCCTAAACGGCATCTATAAAGAAGCCCCCCGTCAGAGTCCTGTTAATGCGGGGTTCGCAGGCGCGGGGCTTTTTTGTATGATGTCCGACCCGCGCGCACAGGGCGCCGATTGAGGTTGAGCATGCAGGCCACCGAAGTGAAGAGCTTTCTTGAAGGAAAGCTGTCCGAGACCCTTTCACAAGTGCAGGTAGAAGTTGAAGGCGAAGGCTGCAACTTTCAGCTGAACGTGATTAGCGATGAACTGGCGGCGTTGAGCCCGGTGAAGCGTCAGCAGCAGATCTATGCCCATTTAAACCCATGGATCACCGATGGCAGCATCCATGCGGTCACTATGAAATTTTTCAGCAGCGCGGCCTGGGCCGAGCGCACCTGAGCCCAAGGGCGTCGAGATTCTTATGGATAAATTGATAATTACCGGTGGCGTTCGTCTTGATGGCGAAATCCGCATTTCCGGGGCAAAGAACTCTGCCCTGCCGATTCTGGCTGCAACATTGCTCTGCGATGGCCCGGTTACCGTGGCCAACCTGCCGCACCTGCACGACATCACCACCATGATCGAGTTGTTCGGCCGCATGGGCATCGAGCCGGTTATCGACGAGAAGCTCAGCGTCGAAATCGACCCACGCACCATCAAGACCCTGATCGCGCCGTACGAACTGGTGAAAACCATGCGTGCCTCGATCCTCGTACTGGGCCCGATGGTTGCGCGTTTCGGTGAAGCCGAAGTCGCACTGCCTGGCGGTTGCGCCATCGGTTCGCGTCCGGTTGACCTGCACATCCGTGGCCTCGAAGCCATGGGCGCGATCATCGACGTTGAAGGCGGCTACATCAAAGCCAAGGCGCCGGAAGGCGGTTTGCGCGGTGCGCACTTCTTCTTCGACACCGTCAGCGTGACCGGTACCGAAAACATCATGATGGCGGCCGCTCTGGCCAAGGGCCGCAGCGTACTGGCTAACGCCGCACGCGAGCCTGAAGTCATCGACCTGGCGAACTTCCTGATCGCCATGGGCGCCAAGATCACTGGCGCCGGCACCGACACCATCACCATCGATGGCGTCGAGCGTCTGCACCCGGCCACTTATAAAGTGATGCCGGACCGGATCGAAACCGGTACCTACCTGGTGGCTGCTGCCGTGACCGGCGGCCGCGTCAAGGTCAAGGACACCGATCCGACAATCCTCGAAGCGGTTCTGGAAAAACTCCGTGAGTCGGGTGCCGAAATCACCTGCGGCGAAGACTGGATCGAGCTGAACATGCACGGCAAGCGGCCGAAAGCCGTCAACGTGCGGACCGCTCCGTACCCGGCGTTCCCGACCGACATGCAAGCGCAGTTCATCTCCCTCAACGCCATTGCCGAAGGCACTGGTGCGGTGATCGAGACGATCTTCGAAAACCGTTTCATGCACGTGTACGAGCTGCACCGCATGGGCGCGAAGATCCAGGTCGAGGGCAACACTGCCATCGTCACCGGCACCGAGAAGCTCAAAGGCGCGCCAGTCATGGCTACTGACCTGCGTGCTTCGGCCAGCCTGGTTATCTCGGCGCTGATCGCTGAAGGCGACACCCTGATCGATCGCATCTACCACATAGATCGTGGCTATGAGTGCATCGAAGAAAAACTGCAGATGCTCGGCGCCAAGATCCGCCGCGTACCGGGCTAGTCCCTGCTGCATGGGCGCAGGGACGCGCCCGTTGAATTCGTTTTGAATCGAGGCGTCTTTTGAATACTCAAAGCGCCTCGATGTGTGTCCGGCGCCATTTGCGACCGGGCATGAGTACCTTGATAAGGACTGACGTTTCCCATGTTGACCATCGCACTGTCCAAGGGCCGCATCCTTGACGACACCCTGCCGCTTCTGGCTGAAGCGGGCATCGTGCCGACCGAGAATCCGGACAAGAGCCGCAAGTTGATCATCCCCACGACCCAGCCTGACGTGCGTCTGCTGATCGTGCGCGCCACCGATGTGCCGACTTATGTCGAGCATGGTGCCGCGGACCTGGGCGTCGCCGGTAAAGATGTGCTGATGGAATACGGCGGCCAGGGCCTCTACGAGCCACTGGACCTGCGCATCGCCCTGTGCAAACTGATGACCGCCGGCAAAGTCGGCGCCGTCGAGCCCAAGGGTCGTCTGCGCGTTGCCACCAAATTCGTCAATGTTGCCAAGCGTTACTACGCCGAGCAGGGCCGTCAGGTCGACATCATCAAGCTCTACGGCTCGATGGAACTGGCACCGCTGATTGGCTTGGCCGACAAGATCATCGACGTCGTCGACACCGGCAATACGCTGCGGGCCAACGGCCTGGAGCCGCAGGATTTCATCGCTGACATCAGCTCTCGGCTGATCGTCAACAAAGCTTCGATGAAAATGCAGCACGCCCGTATTCAGGCGTTGATCGACACCCTGCGCAAGGCAGTGGAGTCTCGACACCGCGGCTGATTCACCTGCGCGACCTTGAGTCGCGCCCGTCTATCCGCCTCATAGCCAGAATCTCAGGTGCCCAAGCGGAAACGACTGCTAAGTTAGGGCGCCTGAGTTTTTGCCATTCCTATGAGGCTCTCGCTATGACCGCACCGACTGCAATTCGCCGACTCAACGCTGCTGACCCGGATTTCGCGCATCATCTGGATCATCTGCTGAGCTGGGAAAGTGTGTCTGACGACTCGGTCAATCAGCGCGTGCTCGACATCATCAAAGCCGTGCGCGAGCGGGGCGATGCCGCGCTGGTGGAATTCACCCAGAAGTTCGATGGCCTGCAAGTCGCCTCCATGGCCGACCTGATCCTGCCGCGCGAGCGCCTGGAACTGGCCCTGACGCGCATCACCGTGGCGCAGCGCGAAGCCCTGGAAAAAGCCGCGGCCCGCGTGCGCAGCTACCACGAGAAACAGAAGCAGGATTCCTGGAGTTACACCGAGGCCGATGGCACCGTGCTCGGGCAAAAAGTCACCCCGCTGGATCGCGCCGGCCTGTACGTGCCGGGCGGCAAGGCGTCTTACCCGTCGTCGGTGCTGATGAACGCGATTCCGGCGAAAGTCGCTGGCGTCACAGAAGTGGTGATGGTCGTGCCGACCCCGCGCGGCGAACTCAATGAACTGGTGCTGGCCGCTGCGTGCATTGCCGGCGTCGACCGCGTGTTCACCATCGGTGGCGCGCAAGCCGTTGCGGCGCTGGCCTACGGCACCGAAAGCGTGCCGAAAGTCGATAAAGTCGTCGGCCCGGGCAACATCTATGTCGCCACCGCCAAGCGCCACGTGTTCGGCCAGGTCGGCATCGACATGATCGCCGGGCCATCGGAGATTCTGGTGGTGTGCGACGGTCAGACCGATCCCGACTGGATCGCCATGGACCTGTTCTCGCAAGCCGAGCACGACGAAGACGCGCAAGCGATTCTGGTCAGCCCCGACGCCGAGTTCCTCGACAAGGTCGCCGCGAGCATCGCCAAACTGCTGCCGACCATGGAACGCGCCGAAATCATCGAAACCTCGATCAACGGTCGCGGCGCGCTGATTCTGGTGCGCGACATGGAACAAGCCATCGAAGTGGCCAACCGCATTGCGCCGGAGCACTTGGAATTGTCGGTCGCCGATCCGCAAGCCTGGTTGCCGAAGATCCGCCACGCCGGCGCGATCTTCATGGGCCGTCACACGTCCGAAGCGCTCGGCGATTACTGCGCCGGTCCGAACCACGTCTTGCCGACCTCAGGCACCGCGCGATTTTCCTCGCCGCTGGGCGTGTACGATTTCCAGAAACGCTCATCGATCATCTTCTGCTCCGAGCAGGGCGCTTCGGAACTGGGCAAGACCGCTTCCGTGCTGGCCCGTGGCGAGTCGCTGACCGCCCACGCCCGCAGCGCTGAATACCGCATCGTCGACGAGCTCTTCAATCAAGAGAAGGCTGACTGAACATGAGTAAATTCTGGAGCCCCTTCGTCAAGAACCTGGTGCCATACGTGCCGGGCGAGCAGCCGAAACTGGCGAAACTGGTGAAGCTCAACACCAACGAAAACCCCTACGGCCCATCGCCCAAAGCACTGGCGGCGATGCAAACCGAACTCAACGACAACTTGCGCCTGTACCCGGACCCAAACAGTGATCTGCTGAAAAATGCCGTCGCCACTTATTATGGCGTGCAGACTGGCCAGGTGTTCCTCGGCAACGGTTCCGACGAAGTCCTCGCGCACATTTTTCACGGCTTGTTGCAGCACGACAAACCCGTGCTGTTCCCGGACATCAGTTACAGCTTTTACCCGGTGTATTGCGGCTTGTACGGCATCGATTTCGACGCGGTGCCGCTGGACGCGCAGTTCCAGATCAACCCGGCGGACTACGCCAAACCGAACGGCGGGATCATTTTCCCCAACCCGAACGCACCGACTGGCTGCCTGCTGGCGTTGGACGCGGTCGAGCAGATCCTCAAGGCGAATACCGATTCGGTGGTGGTGGTCGATGAGGCCTACATCGACTTTGGCGGCGTCACTGCGATCAGTCTGGTCGACCGTTACCCGAACCTGCTGGTCACCCAGACCTTGTCCAAATCTCGCTCGCTGGCCGGCTTGCGGGTGGGTTTGGCGGTTGGTCATCCGGATTTGATCGAGGCGCTGGAGCGCATCAAGAACAGCTTCAACTCCTATCCGCTTGACCGTCTGGCGAACGTCGGCGCAGCGGCGGCGTTCGAGGACCGCGAGTATTTCGACCAGACCTGCCGGTGGGTCATCGAGAATCGCGAAAAGGTTGTCGCGCAGTTGCAAGCGAAGGGTTTTGAAGTATTGCCGTCGGCGGCTAACTTCATCTTCGCCCGCCATCCGCAGCACGACGCGGCGGGTCTGGCGGCGAAATTACGCGAGCAAGGGGTGATCGTCCGCCACTTCAAACAGGAACGCATCGCGCAGTTCCTGCGGATCTCGATCGGCACGCCGGAGCAGAATCAGGCACTGATCGACGGCCTCGGCGACCTTTGACCTGAGCTTGAACCGGGCTCAGAAGTGGGCGCTGAGTTGGGCTTTAAACCTGTGGGGGCATGGCTTGCCCGCGATGGCATCAATGAAATCGCCATAGCGGGCAAGCCTTGCTCCCACAGGTTGTGGTGCTCACTCGTGATGCGCTTCGCCGAGGAAGGTCAGCGAGGTGAATAATCCGCGCGTCGCCACGTCCGGGTTGTCCTTGAGCGGCACTTCGATCTGCGCGGCGATCACGTTCAAACCCTCGTTACGCACCAGCACTTGCGCCCGACCGTCCTTGTCGGTTTCCGCACTCAGGGTATTAGGCGCGCTGCGATAATCACCCACCAATTTCACCCCCGCCGCCGGTTGGCCATCCAGCAGCACCCGCACCGGCAGTGACTGGCCGGGGCCGACGGTGAGCGGGTCAACCTCGGGCACAATCACCAACTTCAATTGATTGAGCGCCGGCAACTTCGCCCCCGGCTGATAAATCGCCAGGCTGTATTTGAAGGTCTGCGTCGATTCGATTGCCCCCGGCACTTTGCTGCGCCCGGCGTTGACCCATTTTTTATCTGCCGTTTGCGACCACATGCCGTTGTCCAGCGCCACCGCCATCACGGCGGGCGTCTTCAGCGGTTTCAGACGTGCGTGGTCGGCCAGACGTTCGACGCTCACCGGGATCATTTTGCCGCTGCCGTCATAAGCCCAGGCGCCGCTGATTTTTTGCGCTTTGAACGCGTTGTCTTCGGCGCCGTGGCCGTAAATCACTTCGATGTTGCCGCGCCGTTGCTCGGTCCACAGACCATGCGCCGACGCCTGCGTGGCGACCAACAGAAGACCCAGCAGCGCGAGCGGTTTGAGGTGTTGCATGGTGACGTCCTTTTACAGATTGAGTGTCAGGCTGACGGTGAAATTGCGCGGCTCGCCGGGGTTGACCCAGTAGTTGCTGTACGAGCGCTCGAAGTATTTCTCGTCGAATAAATTGTTCAGGTTGAGACCGACCGTAACGCTGTCGCTGGCCTTGTAATGCGCGAGCAGGTCGACGGTGTGGTAGGCCGGCAGCTCGAAATCGCTGGCCGATTCACCGGAGCGATCGCCGACATAGGTGAACGCCGCGCCGACGTCCGAGCCGCGCAAACGGCCATCCTGAAACTCGTAGACCCCCAGCAGACTGCCGCTGCGCTTGGCCACGCCGAGGATGCGGCTGCCGGTGGGGATGACGGCGTCGCCGTCGGTGACTTTGGCGTCGATGTAGGCAAACGCGCCGATCACCCGCACGGCGTCGCTGACTTGCCCGGTCACTTGCAGGTCGAAACCCTGGCTACGCGCCTTGCCCATGGCCCGGCTGGTGTCGGTACCGGGGTCGAGCGCGAGGACGTTTTCTTTCTCGATGTGAAACGCGGCGAGGGTGCTGCTCAAACGCTCGTCGAACAGCTCGCTTTTGATGCCGATTTCATACCCGACGCCTTCTTCCGGGTCGAAGGATTTGCCGCCGGCATCGAGGCCATTGTTCGGTTTGAACGACGTCGACGCGTTGGCGAACACGCCGACTTGCGGCGTCAGTTGGTAGAGCAGACCGGCGCGTTGCGTGAGTGCGTCCTGGCGCTGGCGCGTGTGGTTGCCGCGCGTGTGATCGTCGATGTTTTGCTCGAAATGCTCAAAGCGTGCGCCGAGCATGCCGCGCAGTTTGTCGGTGAAAACGATCTGATCCTGCAGGTTCAAGGCGTGGCTTTCGACGTGCTCGAAGAAGTCTGTACCAGAGCGCGCGCCGTTGGGTTTCGGCTGGCCGTAGACCGGCTGATAGATGTCGATGGCGTAGGCGGTGCCGGCGGTAGTGGTCACCCGTTCGTTCTTGCGGTAATTCTCGTATTCGCTGCCGATCAGCAATTCATGCTGCCAACTGCCGAGGTCGAACACGCCGCGCAATTCGAGCTGGGTAATGCTGTCGTGCCAGTCGTTGTCGCGTTCGCGCAAACGCCGATTGACCGTGTGGCCGTCGGCGTTCAGTGGCCGCGCTTCCGAGGCGAATCCCCAGAGCTTGCCTTCCTTGTAATGGCTGGCGAGGCGCAGTTTCCAGGTGTCATTCAAGTGATGTTCGAGCGCGGCTTGCAGCATGTTGTTGTGGTTGTCGATGTCGCCGTCGTTGGGTTCGCCGAGGAACGTCGAGCGCGACACGCCGCTCCAGGTGTTGTTCGGCGCGACGATGCCACGGTCGAACGTCGAGCTGTGGCGGACGAATTCGCTTTCCACCAAAAGGTGCGTGTCGGGGTTCAATTGCCAAGCGAAGGAGGGCGCGACGAACACGCGCTGGCTGTCGACGTGATCGCGAAAGCTGTGGTTGTCCTCGACGGCCAGGTTGACCCGCGACAGCAGATTGCCCTCGTCGTCCAGCGGAGCATTGACGTCCAGCGCGGTGCGATAACGGTCCCAACTGCCGGCACTGGTTTGCAGGGTGGTGAAGGCTTCGGCCTGCGGTTTTTTGCTGACGATGTTCACCGTGCCACCGGGGTCGCCACGGCCATAGAGGCTGGCGGCGGGGCCTTTGAGCACTTCGATGCGCTCGATGTTGGCCACGTCCGGGGGGCTTGGGTAACCGCGGTTGGCGCTGAAACCATCCTTGTAGAACTCGGACGTGGTGAAGCCGCGCACGCTGTATTCGTAAAGTGTCAGGCCACCGAAGTTGTTCTGCTTGGACACGCCGCCGGCAAAATCCAGCGCGCGTTCGACGCTGGTGCTGCCCAGATCCTTGAGCACCGTGGCGGGGATGACGCTGATCGATTGCGGGATGTCGCGGATCGCCGTGTCGGTTTTGGTCGCGCTGGCGGAGCGGGTTGCGCGGTAGCCTTGGACCGGGCCGGTTGGCGATTCGTAATCGGAAGTGACGCTGATGGCTTCCAGTTCGAGCGCGCCGGAGTCTTCGGCGAGGACCGGATCGGCCAGCAGGCCGAGGGCTAGACCGGCAGCGGAGACCATTGTTCGAGACGACATGTTATGTTGTTCCAATAGTGATATTGAAACAATATAACATGACTAATGAGAATGTCTGCCGTTGGCGTGATTAGCGGTTGGCGTTTTTTTTGGGTTTTTTTGAGAATGCCTTCGCGGGCAAGCCTCGCTCCTACGCCGGGATGGAGTTCCCGTGGGAGCGAGGCTTGCCCGCGAAGAGGGCAGTAGCGTCAGCAGATCAACCGAGCGCGAACACTCAGTCTTCTTCTTTCTCTTTGATCGGTGCTGGCGGCGGACGCAGGCCGATCTCGGCGCTGAGCTTGATCTCTTTGCCATTGCGCATCACTTGGATGGTGACCTTGTCGGTCGGTTTGATCCGTGCAACCTGGTTCATCGAGCGGCGACCGTCGCCGGCCGGTTCGCCGTCGATGCTGAGGATCACGTCGCCCAGTTGCAGGCCGGCCTTCTGCGCCGGACCGTCGCGGAAAATCCCCGCCACCACAATCCCTGGGCGCCCGGACAAGCCAAACGACTCCGCCAGTTCCTGGGTCAGCGGCTGCACTTCGATGCCCAGCCAGCCACGAATCACCTGGCCGTGCTCGATGATCGACTTCATCACTTCCATCGCCAGTTTGACCGGAATCGCAAAACCGATGCCTTGCGAGCCGCCGGACTTGGAGAAGATCGCGGTGTTGATGCCGGTCAGGTTGCCGACCGCGTCAACCAGCGCGCCGCCGGAGTTGCCGGGGTTGATCGCGGCGTCGGTCTGGATGAAGTCTTCGTAGTTATTCAGACCCAACTGATTGCGCCCGGTGGCGCTGATGATGCCCATGGTCACCGTCTGGCCGACGCCGAACGGGTTGCCGATGGCCAGCGTGACGTCGCCGATGCGGATGTTGTCGGAGCGGCCGATGGTGATCGCCGGCAGGTTTTTCAGGTCGATCTTCAATACCGCGAGGTCGGTTTCCGGGTCACTGCCGATGACTCGCGCGAGCGTCTCGCGGCCATCCTTGAGCGCCACGACAATCTGGTCGGCGCCGCTGGTCACGTGGTTGTTGGTGAGGATGTAGCCTTCCGGGCTCATGATCACACCGGAACCGAGGCTCGATTCCATGCGTTTCTGCTTCGGCGAGTTGTCGCCGAAAAAGCGCCGGAACTGTGGATCTTCGAACAGCGGATGATTGGGTTTGTTGATGACTTTGGTCGTGTACAGGTTGACCACCGCAGGCGCGGCCACGGTCACCGCGTCGGCGTAGGACACCGGGCCCTGTTGCACCGTGGTGCTTTGCGGCGCTTGCTGCATATTGACGTCAAGGCTCGGAAGCCCGACCCACTGCGGGTAACGCTGGATTATCAACAGAGCGATAAGCACGCCGGCCAGTAGCGGCCAGCCGGAAAAACGCAGCGCCTTGAGCATTAAGCAAGTCCTGGAAAGGTTGCAGGTGGTCTGAGACCGCCCATAATGTCGCGCATTATACGAGGCGATTGCGCCTCTGAACCGGCTATTTTCAGGAGTCTTTCATGGCCGTTGCACTGAGCACCCTGGTCGAAGAAGCCGACCGTTACCTTAACAGTTCAAAGATTGCCGATTATTGCCCCAACGGCCTGCAGGTCGAGGGTCGTCCGCAGGTGATGCGCATCGTCAGCGGCGTCACCGCCAGCCAGGCGCTGCTGGATGCGGCGGTGGAAGCCAAGGCTGATCTGGTGCTGGTGCATCACGGCTATTTCTGGAAGGGCGAAAACCCGTGCATCACCGGCATGAAGCAACGTCGCTTGAAAACCCTGCTCAAGCACGACATCAGTTTGCTCTCGTACCACTTGCCGCTGGACCTGCACCCGGACGTCGGCAACAACGTGCAGCTCGCCCGCCAGCTGGACATCACCGTCGAAGGTCCACTCGATCCGGACAACCTGAAAATCGTCGGCCTGGTCGGTTCGTTGAGCGAACCGATGAGCCCGCGCGACTTTGCCCGCCGCGTGCAGGAAGTCATGGGCCGCGAGCCTCTGCTGATTGAAGGCAGCGCGATGATTCGGCGAGTCGGCTGGTGCACCGGCGGTGGTCAGGGTTACATCGATCAGGCCGTTCTGGCCGGCGTCGACCTGTATCTGAGTGGCGAGGCGTCGGAGCAAACCTTCCACAGCGCGCGGGAAAACGACATCAGCTTCATCGCCGCTGGCCATCACGCTACCGAGCGTTATGGCGTGCAAGCGCTCGGTGATTACCTGGCGCGGCGTTTCGCTGTCGAACATATCTTCATCGATTGCCCGAACCCGATTTGATGACCGATCTCACCGTGTAGGAGCATGGCTTGCCCGCGATGGCGTCCTCGAGATTGCCATCGCGGGCAAGCCATGCTCCCACAGGGATTGCCATCGCGGGCAAGCCTTGCTCCCACAGGGATTGTCATTGCCTGGCCCAACCGAGGGGTATATCCATATACCCTTTCGATCTAGCCCGCGGCCTGATTAGAAGAGGTCGCTGTGCTAGGATTCCCCGCTCGAACACGGCCCGCTGGCCGTCCATAAGATCGTTTTCGTGAGTAGCCATGGTCGACAAACTGACGCATCTGAAACAGCTGGAGGCCGAAAGCATCCACATCATCCGCGAGGTCGCCGCCGAGTTCGATAACCCGGTGATGCTGTACTCCGTCGGTAAAGATTCCGCCGTGATGCTGCACCTTGCGCGCAAGGCATTCTTCCCGGGCAAACTGCCGTTCCCGGTGATGCACGTCGACACCCGGTGGAAGTTCCAGGAAATGTACGCGTTCCGCGATCGCATGGTCGAAGAACTGGGCCTGGACCTGATCGTCCACGTCAACCCCGATGGCGTCGCGCAGGGCATCAACCCGCTGACCCACGGCAGCGCCAAACACACCGACATCATGAAAACCGAAGGCCTCAAACAGGCCCTCGACAAGCATGGTTTCGACGCCGCTTTCGGTGGTGCGCGCCGCGACGAAGAGAAATCCCGTGCCAAAGAGCGCGTGTATTCCTTCCGCGACACCAAGCACCGCTGGGACCCGAAAAACCAGCGCCCGGAGCTGTGGAACGTCTACAACGGCAACGTCAACAAGGGCGAATCCATTCGTGTATTCCCGTTGTCGAACTGGACCGAACTGGACATCTGGCAGTACATCTACCTCGAAGGCATCCCGATTGTGCCGCTGTACTTCGCCGCCGAGCGCGACGTCATCGAGATGAATGGCACCTGGATCATGATCGACGACGAACGCCTGCTCAATCACCTGAGCGATGAAGACAAGGCGCGCATCGTCAAGAAAAAGGTGCGCTTCCGCACACTCGGCGACTACCCGTTGACCGGTGCGGTCGAGTCCGAGGCCACCAGCCTGACCGACATCATTCAGGAAATGCTCCTGACGCGAACTTCCGAACGCCAGGGCCGGGTCATCGACCACGATGGCGCAGGCTCGATGGAAGAAAAGAAACGTCAGGGTTATTTCTAAGGGGTTGTCATGTCGCACGCATCTGATTTGATCAGCGAGGACATCCTCGCCTACCTGGGCCAGCACGAACGCAAGGAAATGCTGCGCTTTCTGACCTGTGGCAACGTCGACGACGGCAAGAGCACCCTGATCGGGCGCTTGCTGCACGACTCCAAGATGATCTACGAAGATCACCTGGAAGCCATTACCCGCGACTCGAAAAAAGTCGGCACCACCGGCGAAGACATCGACCTGGCGTTGCTGGTCGACGGCCTGCAGGCCGAGCGCGAGCAGGGCATCACCATTGATGTCGCGTACCGCTATTTCTCCACCGCGAAACGCAAATTCATCATCGCCGATACCCCTGGCCATGAGCAGTACACCCGCAACATGGCCACCGGTGCATCCACCTGTGACCTGGCGATCATTCTGGTTGATGCGCGTTACGGCGTGCAGACCCAGACCCGTCGCCACAGCTTCATTGCCTCGCTGCTGGGGATCAAACACATCGTGGTCGCCATCAACAAAATGGACCTCAATGGGTTTGACGAAAGCGTCTTCGAGTCGATCAAGGCCGATTACCTGAAGTTCGCCGAAGGCATCGCGTTCAAGCCGACCACCATGGCCTTCGTGCCAATGTCGGCGCTCAAAGGCGACAACGTGGTGAACAAGTCCGAGCGCTCGCCGTGGTACACCGGCCAGTCGCTGATGGAGATTCTCGAAACCGTCGAAATCGCCAGTGACCGCAACTACACCGACCTGCGTTTCCCGGTGCAGTACGTCAACCGTCCGAACCTGAACTTCCGTGGTTTCGCCGGCACCCTGGCCAGCGGCATCGTGCACAAGGGCGACGAAGTTGTGGTGTTGCCGTCTGGCAAAAGCAGCCGGGTGAAATCCATCGTCACGTTTGAAGGCGAGCTGGAACACGCCGGTCCGGGTCAGGCTGTAACGCTGACCATGGAAGACGAGATCGACATCTCGCGCGGCGACTTGCTGGTGCACGCCGACAACCTGCCGCAAGTGACTGACGCGTTCGACGCCATGTTGGTGTGGATGGCCGAAGAACCGATGCTGCCGGGCAAGAAATACGACATCAAGCGCGCCACCAGTTACGTGCCGGGTTCGATCACCAGCATCGTCAACCGCGTGGACGTGAATACCCTGGAAGAAGGTCCGGCGAGTTCGCTGAACCTCAACGAGATCGGCCGGGTCAAGGTCAGCCTCGACGCCGCCATCGCGCTGGACGGTTACGCGAGCAACCGCACCACCGGTTCATTCATCGTCATCGATCGCTTGACCAATGGCACCGTCGCCGCCGGGATGATCATCGCCCAGCCTTCGGCGCAGGGCGGCAGCACGCATCACGGCAAACTGGCGCACGTGGCCACCGAAGAACGCGCTCAGCGCTTTGGCCAGCAACCGGCGACCGTGTTGTTCAGCGGCTTGTCCGGCGCGGGCAAAAGTACGCTGGCCTACGCGGTTGAACGCAAGTTGTTCGACATGGGCCGTGCGGTGTTTGTGCTCGATGGACAGAATCTGCGCCATGACCTCAACAAAGGTCTGCCGCAGGATCGCGCCGGGCGTACCGAAAACTGGCGCCGTGCCGCGCACGTTGCGCGTCAGTTCAACGAGGCGGGGCTGCTGACGCTGGCGGCATTCGTGGCGCCGAGTGCTGAAGGGCGTGAGCAGGCCAAGGACCTGATCGGCAAGGAACGTCTGCTGACGGTCTACGTCCAGGCCTCGCCGACCGTGTGTGCCGAGCGTGACCCGCAAGGCTTGTACGCGGCGGGCGGCGATAACATCCCGGGCGATTCCTTCCCGTACGACGTGCCGCTGGACGCCGACCTGGTGGTCGACACCCAGTCGCTGTCGCTGGAAGAAAGCGTCAAGCAAGTGCTGGAATTGCTGCGTCAGCGCGGCGCGATCTAAGCGCCAGCCGCCAATAAAAAACCCGCCGATGAGTGATCATCGGCGGGTTTTTTTTGCCCCTGAGGTCGCCATCGCGAGCAAGCTCGCTCCCACAGGTCCGGTGTTCGCCACAGATCCACTGTGGGAGTGAGCCTGCTCGCGATGGCGGTGGATCAGACGATATGGATTCTGAGTGTGCGATCGCTATCGCGAGCAGGCTCACTCCTACAGGTCTAGTGTTCGCCACAGATCTCCTGTGGGAGCGAGCTTGCTCGCGATGGCGGTGGATCAGACGATACAGATTCTGAATGTGCGATCGCCATCGCGAGCAGGCTCACTCCTACAGGTCTAGTGTTCGCCACAGATCTCCTGTGGGAGCGAGCTTGCTCGCGATGGCGGTGGATCAGGCGATATAAATTCTGAATGTGCGATCGCTATCGCGAGCAGGCTCACTCCTACGGGGGTCAG
This sequence comes from Pseudomonas sp. SJZ131, assembly GCF_007828705.1. Lineage (NCBI taxonomy): Bacteria > Pseudomonadati > Pseudomonadota > Gammaproteobacteria > Pseudomonadales > Pseudomonadaceae > Pseudomonas > Pseudomonas sp. SJZ131. The sequence continues at coordinate 248,814 of NZ_VIVC01000002.1, forward strand.
CGTTTGTCTGGGAATTCGCGATGCATCTGCTCCAGCAGCGCATCCTTGTCTTGCCACAGCTGGTTGATCCAGCCCTGGAACTGCAAGCGGTACTCGCCATCCTGGTCGTAGTTCTTGCCAATGAACTGCGGCGGAATCTTCAGTTCCTGAAAATGCACCACCACATCCGCGACATTGCCGCAAAGCAAATCCCAATACCCCGGACGCCCGCCCGGATAGTGAATGGTCACATTGACGATCGATTCCAACTGCTCGCCCATCGCATCCAGCACAAACGCAATGCCGCCAGCCTTGGGTTTCAGCAGATAGCGAAACGGTGATTGCTGCTGCGCATGTTTGCCTTCGGTAAACCGCGTGCCTTCGACAAAGTTGAAAATCCCCACTGGGTTATTGCGGAATTTCGCGCAGGTCTTGCGTGTGGTTTCGAGGTCTTTGCCTTTCTTCTCCGGGTGTTTTTCCAGGTAAGCCTTGGAGTAGCGCTTCATGAACGGAAACCCCAGCGCCCACCACGCCAGACCGATAACCGGCACCCAGATCAGCTCTTGCTTGAGAAAGAACTTCAACGGCTGGATCCGCCGGTTGAGCACGTATTGCAGGACCATGATGTCGACCCAGCTCTGGTGGTTGCTGGTGATCAGGTACGAGTGTTTATAGTCCAGCCCTTCGAGGCCGCTGAGGTGCCAGCGGGTGCGCCGCACCAGGTTCATCCAGGCCTTGTTGTTGCTGATCCAGGCTTCATGGATGTGGCTCATCAACCACAGCGTGAAACGCTGCGTGAGGGCGAACGGCAGCACTTTGAACAGTGCGACGATGAACAGCGCCGAACACAACAGAATCGTGTTCAGAGCCAACAGCAGTGAGGCGATCACGCCGCGCACGGGTGCAGGTAGGAATTGCAGCATTTAAACATCCATAGGTCGGTTGGCAGCTTGGATCGCGGTCAACGCGATGGTGTAGACGATGTCATCGACTTGCGCGCCGCGCGGCAGGTCGTTCACCGGTTTGCGCAAGCCTTGCAGCATCGGCCCGAGGCTGACGCAATCGGCGCTGCGCTGCACGGCTTTGTGCGTGGTGTTGCCGGTGTTCAGGTCGGGGAACACAAACACCGTTGCGCGACCGGCCACCTGACTGTTCGGCGCCAGTTGCCGGGCGACGTTTTCGTTGGCGGCAGCATCGTACTGCAACGGGCCGTCGATCAGCAGCGAATGCTGTTGTTCGTGGGCAAGCAAGGTCGCTTCGCGGACCTTTTCGACTTCTTCACCGCTGGCCGACTCACCGCTGGAATAGCTGATCATCGCCACGCGCGGAGTGATGCCGAACGCGGCTGCCGAGTCGGCGCTTTGCAAGGCGATTTCCGCCAGTTCGCTGGCGCTCGGGTGCGGGTTCATCACGCAGTCGCCGTAGACCAGCACTTCTTCCGGGAACAGCATGAAAAACACCGACGACACTAGCGTGCAGCCCGGCGCAGTCTTGATCAGTTGCAGTGCCGGGCGGATGGTGTTGGCAGTGGAGTGAATGACCCCGGAAACCAGGCCATCGACCTCATCCAGCGCCAGCATCATCGTGCCGATCACCACGGTGTCTTCCAGTTGCTGCTCGGCCATCGGTGCGTTGAGGCTTTTGCTTTTGCGCAGCGCGACCATCGGTTCGATGTAATTGCCGCGAATCAGGTCCGGATCAAGAATCTCCAGGCCCGGCGGCAACTCGATGCCCTGGGCGCGGGCGACGGCTTCGACGTCCGCCGGTTTCGCCAGCAACACGCAACGGGCGATGCCGCGCGCCTGACAGATCGCCGCCGCTTGCACGGTCAGCGGCTCGCTGCCCTCGGGCAACACGATGCGCTTGTTCGCGGCTTGCGCGCGCTGGATCAATTGATAACGGAACACCGCTGGCGACAGGCGCATTTCCCGTGGCGTGCCGCAGCGTTGGTGCAGCCATTTGGCGTCGAGATGGCTGGCGACGAAATCAGTGATGATCTCCGCGCGCTCGCGGTCGTCGATCGGGATTTCCTTGTTCAGGCCGTTCAACTGGTTGGCGGTTTCGTAAGAGCCGGTGCTGACTGACAACACCGGCAGGCCCGCCTGCAACGCGCCACGACAGAGGTCCATGATGCGTGGGTCGGGCAGGGTGTCGCTGGTCAGCAACAGCCCGGCCAGCGGCACGCCGTTCATGGCGGCGAGGCTGACCGCGAGGATGATGTCGTCACGGTCGCCGGGCGTCACCACCAACACGCCGGGCTTGAGCAGCTCGACGGTGTTGCGCATGGTCCGCGCGCAAATGATGATTTTGCTCATGCGGCGGGTTTCGTAGTCGCCGGCATTGAGGATCTGCGCGCCCATCAAGTCGGCGACGTCGCGGGTGCGCGGGGCGTTGAGTTCGGGTTGGAAAGGAATGCAGCCGAGCAGCTTGAAATCGCCACTGCGCAGCAACGGCGAGTGCTCTTTGAGACGCGAGGCGAAGGCGTCCATGCTCTCGTCGGTTTTGACCTTGTTGAGAATCACCCCGAGGACTTTCGGGTCCTTCGGCCCACCGAACAATTGCGCCTGCAATTCCACGCGTCCCGAGAGCTCGGTCAGCGCTTCGCTTTCCGGCGCTGAGACCAGAATCACGTCGGCGTCCAGGCTCTTGGCCAAGTGCAGGTTGACCCGCGCCGCGTAACTGGCGCTGCGGGTCGGCACCATGCCTTCGACGACCAGCACGTCTTTGCCGATGGCGGCTTGTTGATACAGCGTGATGATTTCTTCGAGCAGTTCATCCAGCTGGCCGTCGCCGAGCATGCGCTCGACATGCGCCAGACCGAGTGGCTGCGGCGGTTTCAAACCGTGGGTGCGCGCCACCAGTTCGGTCGAACGCTCGGGCCCGGTATCGCCCGGATGCGGCTGGGCAATCGGTTTGAAAAATCCGACTTTGAGCCCGGCCCGCTCAAGGGTGCGCACCAGCCCAAGGCTGATCGAGGTCAGACCCACACCAAAATCGGTGGGCGCGATAAAAAAAGTTTGCATGCGAATTCTCTGAGGGAGCAAGCAATGGCGATCATCTATAACTGGCGATCTGCCGAGATTCAGTCGCCAAGGTTATCGCTAACCATGCCCTGAGCGCACCAACCGCACGCAAAGGGCTGAGCTATTTTTTCCAGGCGTTGCGCGGGGTCCGTGACCCAGGCGCGCGATTGCCAGGGCGGCTGATGGCGCAGGTGTTGGGTGTGGCCGCAGGAAAGCTCGACCACCCAATGACCGTCCTCGTCCTGATGGAAACCGGTGACCGTTATGGGTTTGGCGGCAATCCGTCCGTCCGGGTTGTGTTCGCTTTCGGGCGATTGCTTCGCTAAACTCGGTCTTTCTATATTCTTCTGCAAAAGGTCTCGCCCCATGCTGATCGCCGCCAATAAGGCTGTCTCCATCGACTATACCCTGACCAACGACGCTGGTGAGGTCATCGACAGCTCCGCCGGCGGCGCGCCGCTGGTCTACCTGCAAGGCGCAGGTAACATCATCCCGGGCCTGGAAAAAGCTCTGGAAGGCAAAACCGTCGGTGACGAACTGACCGTTGCCGTAGAACCTGAAGATGCCTACGGCGAATACGCGGCCGAACTGGTCAGTACGTTGAGCCGCAGCATGTTCGAAGGCGTTGATGAACTGGAAGTGGGCATGCAGTTCCACGCTTCCGCGCCAGACGGCCAGATGCAAATTGTGACCATCCGTGATCTGGACGGCGACGATGTTACCGTCGACGGCAACCACCCGTTGGCCGGTCAGCGCCTGAATTTCCAGGTCAAGATCGTCGACATCCGTGACGCCAGCCAGGAAGAAATCGCCCACGGTCACGTGCATGGCGAAGGCGGCCATCACCACTGATTTCTGCGCTAAGCTTTCGAGAACTGGAGAGGCGCCCGAGGGCGCCTTTTTCAGTGCGCAGCTATCCCGGGCGACGCCGCCAGGTAGCTGTTTGAAGAAGAACACGGGAATTTGGAGTTCGTCATGAGTGCTTTCCACGACCTTACACTGACAGCCCTGGATGGTCAGGAGCTACCCCTTTTGCCTTTCAAGGGGCAAGTCGTGCTGGTAGTCAACGTCGCTTCCAAATGTGGTTTGACTCCACAGTACAAGGCACTTGAACAGCTCCATCAGCAGTTCAAGGACCGTGGGTTCAGCGTGCTGGGCCTGCCGTGCAACCAGTTTGCCGGACAGGAACCGGGCAGCGAGCAAGAGATTCAGGAGTTCTGCAGCCTCAACTATGGCGTGACGTTTCCGTTGTCCAGCAAGCTGGAAGTCAACGGTCACGAGCGTCACCAGTTGTACCGTCTGCTGGCGGGCGAGGGCGCGGAGTTTCCCGGGGACATTACCTGGAACTTCGAAAAATTCCTCCTCGGCAAGGACGGCCGGGTCCTGGCGCGCTTCTCCCCACGGACGTCGCCGGACGATCCGACGATAGTCAACGCTATCGAAAAAGCCCTCGGCTAACCCGTTCCCTTGTAGGAGCGAGGCTTGCCCGCGAAAGCGTCCTGTCAGTTAATGACGATGTCGACTGGCACGACGCCTTCGCGGGCAAGCCTTGCTCCTACGGTACATCTGTCTTCTGATCCTTAATCACCGCAATCAATAATGCTGTTCAAGCCTTGCGACTCTCCATATTATCGCCGTCATAAAGTTTATCTCCGTGGAGCGTCCCATGCGTGTCAAAGCCCTGTTCAAACCGTTCCACCTCGGCACTCTCGAACTGCCGACCCGCGTCGTCATGGCGCCGATGACCCGCTCCTTTTCCCCCGGCGGCGTGCCTGATTCCAAAGTTATCGAATACTACCGCCGCCGCGCCGCAGCAGGCGTCGGCCTGATCATTACCGAAGGCACCACGGTCGGCCACCAGGCCTCCAACGGTTACCCGAACGTGCCGCATTTCTACGGCGAAGCGGCGCTGGCCGGCTGGAAGAAAGTGGTTGATGCGGTACACGCCGAGGGCGGTAAGATCGTTCCGCAGCTGTGGCACGTCGGCAGCGTGCGCCGCATCGGCACCGAGCCGGACGCCTCCGTGCCGGGTTACGGCCCGACGGAAAAACTCAAGGACGGTCAGGTCGTGGTTCACGGCATGTCTCATCAAGACATTCAGGAAGTGATCGCTGCGTTTGCGCAGGCGGCCAAAGATGCCCAGAGCATCGGCATGGACGGCGTGGAAATCCACGGCGCCCACGGTTATCTGGTCGACCAGTTCTTCTGGGAGGGCAGCAACCAGCGCACCGACGAATACGGCGGCAGCCTCGCCAACCGTTCACGTTTCGCCATCGAACTGGTTCAAGCGGTGCGCGCGGCGGTTGGCGAAGGTTTCCCGATCATCTTCCGTTTCTCGCAATGGAAGCAGCAGGATTACACCGCACGTCTGGTGCAAACCCCGGAAGCGCTCGGCGAATTCCTCAAGCCGCTATCCGACGCTGGCGTGGACATTTTCCACTGCTCGACGCGGCGGTTCTGGGAGCCCGAGTTCGACGGCTCCGACCTCAATCTGGCGGGCTGGACGCGCAAACTCACGGGCAAACCGACCATTACCGTCGGCAGCGTCGGCCTGGATGGCGAGTTTTTGCAGTTCATGGTCAACACCGACAAAGTCGCGCAACCGGCCAGCCTGGAAAATCTGCTGGAACGCTTGAACAAGGAAGAGTTTGATCTGGTGGCGGTCGGGCGTGCGCTGCTGGTTGATCCGGACTGGGCGCAGAAAGTGCGCGATGGCCGCGAGGAAGATATTTTGCCGTTCAGCCGTGAGGCGTTGATGACGCTGGTTTAAGCGCCAGCAGGGAAGGCCTCTTCGCGGGCAAGCCTCGCTCCTACAGGATTTGTGTACAGCGCAAAACCTGTAGGAACGAGGCTTGCCCGCGAAGCTTCTAGGGCAGCAATGCAACATCTGGCAATGTCTGTTCCTGTGCACAAGCCCCACGCAACTGCCTTTCAAACTCCTCGATAATCGCTGCCCAACCCTGCCGGCTCGCATGCTGGCGCGCATTCAAACGCACGCAGCGCAGCGTTTCCCGATGCTCCAGCAACCAACACGCCGCTTCGCAAAACGCCTGCTCATCGCCCGGCATCGCCAGCACGCCGTTGTAGCCGTGGCGGATATGCTGACCCGCCGCCGCCATATCGTAAGCCACCACGCCGAGCCCCGAGGCCAGCGCCTCCAGCACGACATTGCCGAAAGTCTCGGTCAGGCTCGGAAACAGAAACACATCCGCCGACGCGTAGTGACTGGCCAGCGCCTCGCCGCGCTGCGCACCGCAGAAAATCGCCTCGGGCAATTCCTTCTCCAGTGCCAGCCGCTGCGGGCCGTCGCCGACAACAATCAGCTTGAGATTCCGCTGTGGATAAGTGGCTTTCAACGCCTCGAAACTACGCTTGAGCAGCCCGAGGTTCTTCTCCGGCGCCAACCGCCCGACATGGATCACCGCGACATCCCGCTCCGCCAGCCCCCACTGTTCACGCAGCGCATCGAGGCGTTTGGCCGGGTGAAACAGTTGGCTATCGACCCCGCGCGACAGCAACGCCAGCCGCTCGAATTGGCGACGCTCCAGTTCCAGGCGCTGGCTGATACTCGGCACCAGCGTCAGCGTCGAACGGTTGTGAAACCAGCGCAGGTAATGCGTGAGCAATCGGGTCAGCAAACCGAGCCCGTATTGGCGGGTGTACTGCTGGAAATTGGTGTGAAAGCCGCTGACCACCGCAATCCCCAAGCGCCGCGCCGCGCGCAACGCCGATAACCCCAGCGGCCCCTCCGTGGCGATGTACAGCACGTCCGGGCGCTGGCGCTTCCAGCGCCGCAACAATTTGTGCATCGACGACTGACCCCATTGCAACCCCGGATAACCCGGCAGCGGCCAGCCGCGACAGAGCATCAGTGCGTCGTCGCTGGACGATTGGCGATCAGCGCTTTGACGCGGTCGCACCAGTTCGACGCGATGCCCGCGCGCGCGCAAACCGTCGCACAAGCGGCCAAGGGTATTGGCCACGCCGTTGATTTCGGGTGGGAAGGTTTCGGTGATCAGGGTGATATGCAGAATTGTCGTCATGACCTCAGTGTCGGCTGAGGCCATGTCGTCATTGTGGCGATTGCGTGATGGATTTGTGACCGGCTCAGCGCTGCTGCACGACCAGGTTTTCCGCGCCGCGCTCACGCACCCAGAACAGCGTCGCCCCGGCCACGGCTGCCGGCATCATCAAGATGTTGACCACTGGAATCAGCAACACCAGGTACACGCTGCCGCCGAAACTCATGCTCTGCCAGCGCTTCTGCCGCAGCCACGCGAGCATCTCGTTCCAGCCGAGTTTGTGGTTGTCCGCCGGGTAGTCGATGTACTGGATCGCCATCATCCACACGCCGAACAGCAGCCACAACGGCGCCGCGATGATGTTGACCACCGGAATGAACGAGAGGATGAACAGCCCGAGCGCGCGTGGCAGGAAGTAGCCGAGTTTGCGCATTTCGCGGGCGAGGGTGCGCGGGATCATTTCGATCAACTCGCCCCAACTGAAGGCCGGGAAGTCGTCGGTGCCGCGTACAACCACTTCGACTTTCTCCGCGAGGAAACCGTTGAACGGCGCGGCGATCACGTTGGCGAGCATGGTGAAAGTGAAAAACACCATCAGCACCACCAGCACCACAAAGATTGGCCACAGGATGTAACTGAGGAAACTCAGCCAGTCGGGCAGGGACGGCATCAACGTGTCGACCCAAATGCTGAATTGATGGCCGGCGAGGTAAATCAATCCGACGAACAGCACCAGGTTGATTGCCAGCGGCAACAACACGAACAAACGCAGGCCCGGGCTGAGGACCAGTTTGAGGCCTTCGCGCAGGTATTGCGGGCCGGACAGAACAGGGGCGGGCATAGCGTGCTCCGAGCAAAGGGTAAACGCGCCGACCTTACCGACTTTGCCTCACAGGCGAAAGCGCGGTTGTAACATCGACATTCACTGTAACAAAGGCGTCTATAAAATCACCGCATCGGGATAGAGACCGCCTATGAGCTGGATTGTTAAACCGTATTTCCTTAATCTTCGCCCCCTCGATACGCTGCACCCATTCTTTTTACAGGACTGTCGAGCTCAAGCCTTCCCCAAGTGCTTTCAACAGTCCTTTTTTATTGCCGCCGGCCAACCCGGCGTTCCGCGCCAGATGTTTCGGCCCGGTTAACAGGAGCAGGTCATGTCTGAAGTCCGTCATTCGCGAGTGATTATTCTCGGTTCCGGCCCTGCCGGTTACAGCGCTGCGGTATATGCCGCGCGTGCCAACCTCAAGCCTCTGCTGATCACCGGCATGCAGGCTGGCGGTCAACTGACCACCACCACCGAAGTCGACAACTGGCCGGGCGACGTCCACGGCCTGACCGGCCCGGCGCTGATGGAGCGGATGAAAGAGCACGCCGAGCGTTTTGAAACCGAGATCGTTTTCGATCACATCAACGCCGTCGACTTCGCTTCCAAACCTTACTCGCTGACCGGCGACAGCGGCACTTACACCTGTGACGCGCTGATCATCGCCACCGGCGCCAGCGCTCGTTACCTGGGCCTGCCGTCGGAAGAAGCGTTCATGGGCAAAGGCGTTTCGGCCTGCGCAACCTGCGACGGTTTCTTCTATCGCAACAAGCCAGTGGCGGTAGTCGGTGGTGGTAACACTGCTGTTGAAGAAGCGCTGTACCTGGCCAACATCGCCAGCACCGTGACCTTGATCCACCGTCGCGAAACCTTCCGCGCCGAGAAGATTTTGATCGACAAGCTGAATGCACGCGTTGCCGAAGGCAAGATCATCCTCAAGTTGAACTCGACGCTGGACGAAGTTCTCGGCGACAACATGGGCGTGACCGGTGCGCGTCTGAAGAACAACGACGGCAGCTTCGACGAACTGACCGTGGACGGCGTGTTCATCGCCATCGGCCACACCCCGAACACTTCGCTGTTCGAAGGCCAACTGACGTTGAAAGACGGCTACCTGGTAATCCACGGCGGCCGTGAAGGCAACGCCACCGCGACCAGCATCGAAGGCATCTTTGCCGCCGGTGACGTCGCCGACCACGTTTACCGCCAAGCGATCACCTCGGCCGGCGCCGGTTGCATGGCCGCGCTCGACGCCGAGCGCTACCTCGACGACCTGCAGAACGTCGCGTTCTGATAACGCTGAAATGAAAAAACCGGCTCCGGCCGGTTTTTTTGTGCCCAAAGAAAACGTGTATGGTTCGCGTTTACCTTCAGCCCTTTAATCGCTCCTGGACGAAGTCCATCACCTTCAGCGATTGATAGATCGCATTCGCCGCGATCTTGCCGAACGGCCCACCGTTCCAATCCAGCAGATATGGTTTGAACAGCTGATACCGCGCACTCTCGCCGCATACCGCTTCAGCAATTAGCCGACCGCAGATCGACCCGCTGTTCAAGCCGTGGCCACCAAACGAAGTGCACGCCCAAACCCCCGGATCCAGCACGCCAAGATTCGGCATTTTATTGGTCGAATAGCCCATCAACCCCGACCACGCCAGCTCGATTTTCACCGACGCCAGTTGTGGATAAACCGAGACCATGTCGGCTTTCAACATCGTCGCCAGCGCTTTCTCGTTTTGTTCGTTGCGGGTGGTGATGCGTCCGCCCCAGAGCAGGCGATCGCCCTCGACCACGCGGTAATAGTCGGACGCGCGACGGTCGTCGGAGAACGCCGCGCCGGAGTCGAGGACGTTTTTGATCGCGTTGCCCAAGTGTTCGGTCAGCACCACATACGTGGCGATCGGCAAATAGGCGCGGCTGAGTTTCTGCAATTCCGCGCCGCCGTAGCCGCCCGCGCAGAACACCAGATCGCGGCAACACACCGTGCCGTGAGCGGTCCTGACGATTTTGTCGGCGCCCTGGTGCTCCCAGGACAGCATCTTCGACTGTTCGAAAATCCGCCCCCCCGCCGTTTCAATGGCCAGCGCCAGACCCAGGCAATAATTCAGCGGATGAAAGTGCAGCGCGTTTGGGTCTTCGACGCCTTGAAAGTAACGCTGCGTGTGCGCCCGTTGACGAACCTGCGCGGTGTCGAGGTAATTCAATTCATAACCGAAATCGCGGCGCATGGTTTCGATGTGGTTTTTCACTGCGGCGCCATCGTCGTAACGCTTGACGCGAATCGTCCCGGCGGACGGCGCGCAACCGCTCAGCGCGAGTTCGGCGATGTTGCTGCGAACAATCTCGACGCCTTCGACCGACATCTGGAACAGCGCACGCGCCTGCTCCAGACCGAGTTTCTTGCGGATCGCGCCCGAGCCTTCGGCCCAGCCCGGCGAGACCACGCCGCCATTGCGCCCGGACGCGCCCCACGCCACTTGCTGCGCTTCGAGAAGAATCACCCGTTTGCCGCGACGGGTCAGTTCCAGTGCGGCAGTCAGGCCGGCAATACCGGCGCCGATGATGCAGACGTCGCAGCTTTCGTCACTGCGCAATGCGGACCTGCCCGCGCGAGGCAGCGAGGTTTGGGAATACCAGGTCGTCGGGAAGGACATGTTCAATCCTTGAGATCGCTGTAATGGGAGCGAATTTGGTCGCTCCCCCAGGGTGTCGGCGCAGGGTTATTTGATGGTCGAGTAGTCGACGCCGTACCACTTGTCCGACAGCTTGGTCAGCGTGCCGTCCTTGTGCATTTCGCCGATGATTTCGCTGAGTTTGGCTTTCAGTTCCGGGTCACCCTTGTCGGTGGCCACGGCCAGCGGTTCGTAGAACGCCACGTTGTTGTCGACGGCGCGCAGTGGATAGCCTTTTTTCACCGCCGCATCCAGCGTGCTGCGTTGCGTGAGGATCGCGTCGAGGCGCGTGCCGTCGCCCAGGCGCAGGTCGTCGAGCGGGCCGACGGAACCGGCGTAGGTCTTCATTTTTTCGGTTTTCACGTCGTAGACCACCGGCGGCACGTCGCTGGTTTCAATCGCCAGTGCCTGGCTGAAATAGTCCTCGGACGTGGTCCCGCCCTCGACGCCGATGGTTTTGCCATTCAGCGCTTTATGGTCAGTGACTTTGGATTTGTCGTGCACGGCAAACACGTAGGGCACGTAGTAATAAGTGCCGGGGAAATCGAGGATTCGCGCACGACTTTTGGTCGCGGTCATCGAGCCCACGGACACGTCCCAGCGACCGTTCCACTTGCCGGCGGTGATCACATCCCAGTCCGGCGTGATGAACTTGACCTCGACCCCGAGGCGCTTGGCGATTTCCTTGGACACGTCGATATCAAAACCGTCGATTTCATTTTTGTCGTTGATGAAACCCTGCGGTGGCCAGGTCGCCGAAGTGGCGACGGTCAGGGTTTTGCTGCTCTGGATCTTGTCCAGCACTGCCCCGGCATTCGCGGCACCGACGAACAACAGCGACAGGGTGGCGGCGAGGGTGATTGCGGATTTTTTGCTGAGCATGTCTATCTCCACTTTTCGTTATTGTTTTGCGGGGTAAAGCTATGCGCGGGTAACGCTATTAAGGGGAAAGCGTTCTCAGTGACCGATGATTTGCGAGAGGAATTTCTGCGCGCGTTCGGTCTGCGGGTTGTTGAAAAATTCCGCCGGGGTGGCTTGTTCGATGACCTGGCCCTGATCCATGAACAGCACGCGGTCAGCGACTTTGCTGGCGAAGCCCATCTCGTGGGTCACGCAGATCATGGTCATGCCGTCGGTGGCCAGTTCGCCCATCACGTCCAGCACCTCGTGGACCATTTCCGGGTCGAGCGCCGAGGTCGGTTCGTCGAACAGCATCACTTTCGGGTTCATGCACAGCGCCCGGGCAATCGCCACGCGCTGCTGCTGACCGCCGGACAGTTGCGACGGATATTTGTGCGCGTGCTCGGCAATCCGCACACGTTCGAGGTACACCTGCGCGCGTTTTTTCGCCTCGACACTCGACACGCCTTGCACCAGTTGCGGCGCCAGGGTCAGGTTGTCCATTACGCTCAGGTGCGGGAACAGGTTGAAACTCTGGAACACCATGCCGATCTCGCGGCGCACCGCGCTGACACTTTCGGCCTCACTGGTGAGGGTGATGCCGTTGACTTGGATCTGGCCTTTCTGAAAGTTTTCGAGGTGATTGATGCAGCGAATCATCGTCGATTTGCCCGAGCCCGAAGGCCCGCAAACCACCAGGATTTCACCGGCGGCGACGCTCAGATCGACGTCGCGCAAGGCGTGAAAATTGCCGTACCACTTGTTCAGGCCGCTGATCGAAATCATCGTCGGCGCAGGCTGTTGGGCAGCGATCGGGTCGAGGCGTTGGGCGGTTGTAGTCAGCGTCATCGGTTCAACCTCGCACAGTGGATCGGTTGACGCGTTTTTCGATGCGCGCCTGCACCCGTTCGAGGATGAACGACAGCGCCCAGTAAATCATCGCGGCGGTGATGAGCATTTCGAGGTGACGGAAATCCGCGCGGCCCTGGGTCTTGGCCAGGTACATCAGTTCCCAGACGCCGATAACCGACACCAGCGAACTGTCTTTGAGCATGGCGATGAACTGGTTGCCGGTCGGCGGAATAATCACCCGCAAGGCTTGCGGCATGATCACCCGGCTCAAGGTCTTGAACGGGCTGATGCCCAAGGCCCGCGAGGCTTCCCACTGGCCGACCGGAATGCTCTGGATGCCGGCGCGGAAGATCTCGGTCATGTACGCGCCGTAGCACAGCGACAACGCGAGAATGCCCGCCGGCACGGCGTCGACCACGTAACCGAGTTGCGGCAGCCCGAGGTAGATCAGGTAGATCTGGATCAGCAGCGGCACGCCGCGAAAGAACGAGGTGTAGAACGAGGCGAGGGCGTTAGCCAGGCCGTTGTTCGAGAGTTTGGCGACGGCGCCGATCAGCGCCAGCACGAAGGCGATCACGATCGCCACGGCGGAAATGTACAGCGTGGTCGCTGCGCCTTGGACGATGAGGAAACCGACTTTGTCGAGGATGAAGCTGTACGAGAGGTTGAAAGTGTCGAAGAACGCCAGAAACAGAATCAGCAACTCAATCCACACCACGGTGGTTTGCACTTTGAATTTCAGGCGCCCGAGGACGTGGAAATTCAGCGTGCCGAGCACCGCGATCAGCACGCCGATGGCGATGTTGCGCGCGGTCAGGCTGTCGGCGGTATCGCCCAGCAGTGGTTGCAGGAAGTGGCTGAGGGCGCTGTTGCCCAAGTTCATCAGGTAGGCGCCGAGGAACAACACCACGGCGACGCCAAGCAGGAATTGAGGATCATTGGACTTTTTCTTATAAATTATATTGTCGTGATACATGAACGCCTCGGCTTGTAGGTAGTGATCTTCTCGCTAGATAAAAGTGGGTTGCAGGTTGGGTATTGGGCAGTATTGCGACGCCAAATCCGCGACCACAAGCGAACATAATTCGCTACGTCATTCCCGGAACGCAGTTTGCGGTTCAGTCGAGCCGGGCCAGGCACGCGGCAAAAATATCCAACCCTTCCTCCAGCACCGCCGCCTCGGTAGTCAGTGGCGCGAGCAAACGGATGATGTGCCGCGACTTGCCGCTCGGCATCAGCAGCAACCCGGCGTCGCGGGCGAGCGCCAGCAATTGCGTGAGTTGCGCCGCTGCGGGGGTGCCGTCGGCGTGCGCCAACTCGATGCCACGCATGGCGCCGACGCCGGTCAGGCGGCCGAGGTACGGCGAAATCTTGTCGCGGCGCCACGACTGGTAACGGCTGACGATGGCTTCTTCCTGTTGCGCGCCCCACGCCTGCAGGTTCGCGTCGGTCATTTCGTCGAGTGTCGCCAGGGCGGCGGCGCAGGCGATCGGATTGCCCGAATAGGTGCCGCCGAGGCCGCCCTTGGGCAAGGTGTCGAGCAGCGTTTTGCGCCCGACCACCGCACCGAGTGGCATGCCGCCGGCGATGCTTTTGGCGAGCAGGATCAAGTCCGGCTCGATGCCCAATCGCGAGAAGGCAAAACGTTCGCCGGTGCGGCCGAAACCGGACTGGATTTCATCGGCGATCAGCAGGATGTTTTTCTCATCGCAGAAGCGGCGCAAGGCTTGCGCGAATTCGACGTCCAGCGCCAGGAAGCCCGCTTCGCCCTGCACCGGTTCGACGATAAAACAGGCGACATCATTGACGTCGATTTCGACGCTGAACAACCGGTCCAGCGCCTTCAGCGCTTCGGCGCAGGACACGCCGTTGTCCTTGCTCGGAAAGGGCAGGTGGTACACCGGTCCCGGTAACGTGCCGACTTTCTGTTTGTACGGCGCGACTTTGCCATTGAGGTTGAGTGTGGCGAGCGTGCGGCCATGAAACGCGCCGTCGAAGGCGATCACGACGCTGCGGCCAGTGGCGCCACGGACAATTTTCAGGGCGTTTTCCGCCGCTTCCGCGCCGCTGTTGGTGAGCATGCCGCTGACCGGGTAATCCACCGGAATGAACGCTGTGAGGCGCTGCATCAGGTCGATGTAGGGCGAATGCTGCGCGGCGTTGAACGCGTAGTGGGTCAGGCGAGTGGCCTGATCGCGAATGGCTTCGACGATGCGCGGGTGGCAGTGGCCGAGGTTGAGCACGCCGATGCCGCCGACAAAGTCGATGTAGCGTTTGCCCTCGGTGTCCCAGACTTCGGCGTTTTTGCCGTGGCTGAGCGTGATCGGGTGAACGACATTGATCGACTGGCTGATGCTTTCGCTGCTCATGGATACCTGCTCATTAAGTCGGGCCTGGGAAGAAGGGTTGCTTCTTTTTATCTAAGCCGTGAGCAGAGGGGGGCGGCAAACGAAATAAAGTCGCCGGGTCAATCTTAAAAGTCGGGATGTGTTGTGGCGGGCGTTTGGGGCGATGGCTGGCTGCGATGGCGTTGGGGAAATTGCCTTCGCGGGCAAGCCTCGCTCCTACAGGAACGCGTTTAGCGGCGGGTCAGGGGTTGCGCGCTGAATTTGACGCCGGCCAAGCCATGCGCGATCAACGCGCGGATGTTGCCGTGGTCGCTGCCTTCAGGCGTTGCGACTACCGAACGGTAATGTTCGCCGAACGCCAGCAGCGCTTCTGCATCGCTCAGGCCTTCCAGCAGCGCCAGGCCCAGAGTCTTGCACGAGCCTTCGTTCTGCCCGGCCGCGTTTTGCACTTCGCCGTTACTGAAGGCTTGCGGCTGATAATCGTAATGCTCGGCGATGAACGCGAGGGTGTTGGCGAAAACGTGTTCGCCGCTGTTGAGGCTGGCGCGCAGGGTGGTCAAATCACTCATTGGGTTTTCCTTTGGCGAACGCCGCTTGTTGGTCGGCGCTGGCTTCTTGCTGGTATTGGGCTTTCCACTCGGCGTACGGCATGCCGTAGACGACTTCGCGCGCGTCATCGAGGCTGACCTCGATCTGGCGTTCGTCGGCAGCGGCCTTGTACCACTTCGACAGGCAGTTACGGCAGAAACCCGAGAGGTTCATCAGGTCGATGTTCTGCACGTCCTTGCGACTGTCGAGGTGCGCGACCAGTCGGCGGAAGGCTGCGGCTTCAAGTTCCAGGCGTTGTTGATCGTTCATTTGGGTCTCTGCGGGACAGCTTGGAGCGGCAAGCTGCAAGGTGGATTTCGGTGGCCGTTAGCTTACCGCTTGAAGCTTGAAGCTTGAAGCTCAGCGGCTCGCCGCGAGCGTAATCGACACCGACTCGGCAAATCGCAGCGCGTGGGGTTTGTCGACTTCGACTTCGGCGTACTGCACCGACTCATTCACCATCACCAGATCAAGGATTTCCTGGGTCAGGCGTTCGAGCAGAGCAAAGCGATTGCCCTCCACGTGAGCGATGATCGACTTGGTGATGGTGCGGTAATTCAACGCGTGATCAATGTCGTTGTCGCGCACCGCTTCCTGCGCCGCGTAGAGGATGGTGAGGTTGATCAGCACATCCTGCTTGTTGAGGATTTCGTCCTCGTTGATGCCGATAAAGGTGCGCAGGCACAGGTCCTTGACCCGGATGCGCGCCATTCCTGGTTGAAGTTGTGGCATTGCTACTTGCTCCGTCCAATCAATTGCAGGAACTCCTGGCGGGTGTTGCTCGAGTCGCGGAAGGCGCCGAGCATCACCGAGGTGTTCATGGTCGAATTCTGTTTTTCGACGCCGCGCATCATCATGCACATGTGCCGGGCCTCGATCACCACGGCGACACCGGCGGCGCCAGTCACTTGCTGCACGGCGTCGGCGATTTGCCGGGTGAGGTTTTCCTGGATCTGCAGGCGCCGCGCGAACATGTCCACCAGCCGCGCGATTTTCGACAGACCCAGCACTTTACCTGTCGGAATATAAGCCACATGCGCCTTGCCGATGAAGGGCAGCAGGTGATGCTCGCACAGCGAATACAGCTCGATGTCGGCGACGATGATCATCTCGTCGCTGTCGGAGGAAAACAGCGCGCCGTTGACGATCTCGTCGACGCTTTGTTCATAACCATGACACAGGTATTGCATGGCTTTGGCCGCGCGCATCGGTGTGTCTAGCAAACCCTCGCGGTCAGGGTTTTCACCGAGGCCGATGAGAATCTCGCGATAGCTCTCGGCTAAGGCATTACGGGACAGGGGCATGGCGGATCCTCGCGGGGGCGGCTTATTTGACGTGCCGTCCGCCGTTGACGGTCAGGGTCGTGCCGGTGACATAAGGGTTGTCGAGCAGATAACGCAGGCTCTGGTAGATCACTTCGCTGCCCGGTTCGATGCCCAGCGCGGATTTGGCCAGAGCTTTGGCGCGATACGCCGCGTCGTCGTCGGGATTGAACAATAGCAGGGCTGGGGCGATGCCGTTGACCTTGATCGCCGGCGCGTATTTGGCGGCGAAGGACAGGGTCAGGCTGTCGAGCCCGGCCTTGCTGGCGCAGTAGCCGATGTGATTGCTGCTGCCCTTGCGCGTGACGTCGTCGCTGATGTGCACGATGTCGGCAGGGCTGCTGCGTTGCAGCAGGTCGGCGCAATGCAGGTTGATCAGGTACGGCGCGAGCATGTGCACGCTGAACATCCGGGTAAACGCCTGCGCGTCAGTGTCC
Organism: Pseudomonas sp. SJZ131; assembly: GCF_007828705.1. NCBI lineage: Bacteria > Pseudomonadati > Pseudomonadota > Gammaproteobacteria > Pseudomonadales > Pseudomonadaceae > Pseudomonas > Pseudomonas sp. SJZ131. The sequence goes on from NZ_VIVC01000002.1 coordinate 265,783, forward strand.
GGGGTTTCGGCCAGCCATTCGGAGGCGTTGTGGATAATCGCGCGCAAGCTCTTGGTGTGGGTCTTGAGTTCGCTGATGAACGCGAGAATTCCGGCTTCGTTGGAGAAGTCGGCGTACACGCCAATCGCCCCGAGATCGCGCAACGCTTGCACGCCGGGACGTTCGCTGCGGTAGCTGAAAATCAGCCGATGGCCGTCTTCGAGCAAACGCCGCGCGCAGTGCAAACCGACACGCTGGCCGGCACCGGTGATGAGGATTGGAGCTGCGGAAGAAGTCATGAACGGCTCGCGTCGCGGTAAGGGCAAAACTATACCAGCGACCGCAAGCGTTCACCTATGACACCTGTGAAGCTATGAAACCTTTGAAACCTTTGAAACCTGTGGGAGCAAAGCTTGCTCGCGATTGAGCGGGCTCGGTATTGGCCTCAGACCGCGTCATCGATCTTCGCGGGCACGCCTCGCTCCTGCAAGGTTCAGCGGTGTTGGGTGGTCGGTGTCACTGGAACTGGCCGCGTCGGCGTGCTGTGCAGCCAATTGGCAAGCAATCGGGTCGACAGCGGAATGAACAGGTAAACCATCAATGGCGTCAGGCACAACGTGCTGATCATCACCCGAGGCAGCAAACTCAGGTCGTTAAGCAGCGGCCCGAAGACGAAATTGAACAGCAGCGATACCGGGAAAAACGCCAGCCAGATCGCCACAGCCTGTTTCCAGCGCGGCGGGCGATTGCCGGCAGCGCCAAACCAGCCCTCGATGCCGCTGACCCGATGTTCCGTCGGGTGGGCGAACAAGTCGCTGCCACGGTCCAGCCACGCGGTACGCGAGGCGGAATGCTCCCAGGCGTGCAGCGTCTGCTCGTCGGCGAAGCGGAAAATAATCTGGAATTCATCATCGTCGGGCGGCGGAGCCAGCACGCCTGAGCCGAGATAACCGGGGAAGTCGGTGGCCAGTTGTTCGCCTTCACGCAACCAGGCGATCAAGTCCTGATAACGGCCGGCGGCAACACGGCGCGCCACCATCAGCGTGACGGGGGAGGTAGACATTTTGTATCTCCATATGACAGTTGCGTCGCTCCGGGTAGGAGTTTCGCCAGGCGCAGCGCCGGGGTAGTGGGCTGCGCTTGAAAACAAGCAAGGATTATTCCCGAATCTGATCATTACGACAGCGGCGTTCGTCGCTTGTAACAAATTGAATGGTCTCGCGGGATAGGCGCTAGAATGGGATCCAATCTGTCTATGGACGACCGCTACGCTGATGACTGTCCTGAATGACACTGTCTCTAGCTTGCACACCGTTGTTGCCCTGAGTCAGGAAGAATTGTTCCCGATTCGAGAGGTAGCCCGCCTTACCGGTATCAACCCTGTAACGCTTCGCGCCTGGGAGCGTCGATACGGCCTGATCCAACCCAAGCGCACCGAAAGCGGGCATCGTCTATATTCGATGGTCGATATTGCGACAGTGCGCAGCATCGTCGAGTGGATCGATCGTGGCGTCGCGGTGAGCAAGGTTGGCAAGATCCTCGCCAAGACCGAACCGCCCAAGGTGCTCGCGCCCATTATTCCCTACGAACAGATCCTCGCCGACTACACCCAGTGGCAGGAACAAGTTCAGGCGGCTGTCAGCGCTTTTGACGACGTGCAACTGGAACGTATCTACGGGCAGATTTTCTCCAGTTATTCGCTGGCGGTGGTGTTCCAGGACATCCTGCTGCCGCTCTGGAAGCAACTGTTGCAACGCCTGGAAACCTTCGGCCAGACCAGCGAATGGTTATTTCTCGATGGCTTTCTGCGCTCGCGCGTCGCCCAACGCCTGATGCTGCTCCGCGATAGTACGCCGCGCCGTGTGGTCATCTGCGCACTGGTCGGGCATTGCCGCGAGCTCGAATTGCTCATCGCCGCACTGTTCCTGAGTGGCGCAGACACCGGCGTGCGCGTGCTGACGATCGGTCAGCCATTCGATGAGCTGACGCTGGTCTGCGAGCGAATCAAACCGTTGGCGCTGGTGCTGTTTTCCAATCACGCGCCGGCGCCCGAGTTGCCGCGCCGCTTGAACCGCTTGGCGCTGAGCCTGGACTGTCAGGTGCTGCTAGCGGGCGATGCGTCCGACCTGGCGCAGGAAAGCCTGGCCGGGTCTTCCGTCGGATGTCTGGGCAACGAAGGGGTATTGATGCGCCACCGCCTGAAGCAGTTTATGGCGGGAAAATTGGAAAGTTGAGGTTCAGACGTGCAGGGCGGGGTGGGTCAGGCGATGTTGCTGAAGGATGAACTGTCGCAGTCGTTCAGTCTCATCAGTGTCGCTCTGGCTTAACTGATAAGCGAAGAAGCCGTGTTCGGTCTCGCGCTCGAATGTACCGCGCAACGCGATCCGCTCATAACCCGAAGGGCTGAACCACAAGGCAAAATGCTTCGGTGGTTTGGTCTTGTTGCGCACTTCCAGCAAAATCCCTTTGAACGACACTTCATGCACGAACAGCGTGCCGGGCTGCCCTTTGGCATTCTCCAGCGCGACCGGCTCTTCGAGTGTCAGGCGCCAAGGACGGACCATCGGCCCATCTTCAAAAATACTCGGCACGCCCAAACGCAGATGCAATGCGTGGAATTCATCTTCCACGAGGTGCAACGGAAAAGTCATTTGCTGATTTTCGAAGTTGGCCTGGATGGTCACTTGCTCGTGCGCGGCGAGGCGCGTGAGCAAATCGCGGATCTGCGATCCACCGTTGACGAGCAGGCTCGACGTTGCATCCCGCATATTTAGTTGCGGGTTGTGCTGCATGGTCTGGATAAAATCCAGCTCATCCTGAGTCAGGAGGGCGTCGCGCTGCATGGCTTGCTCGTAAATAAAAGTTACAAAGTCATCGGTGATTGTAGTTAATGACAATTAATTCGCATTTTTGTTTGCGCCGTTCGTCGCTTTTAATTCAGCGAGTTCCGCCTGCAATTCAGCGATTTGCGCTTCAAGCCGCGTGACGCTCTGTTGCGCGTTGACTTGCGTGGTGACGTCTTTTTGTACGCCGACGATATAAGTTTGTCCGTCCATCTCATTCTTGACTGTCGAAAGAGACAGCTCGTTCCAGAATGGCGTGCCGTCCTTGCGGTAGTTGCGCAATATTTCCCGACACCCATCGCCGCGAATCAACGCTTCGCGAATTCGCTGCAACGGTTCCTGATCGCGCTCTCCGGCCTGCAGGTAGCGACAATCCTGATAGAGGATTTCGTCGCTGGTGTAGCCAGTCATGCGTTCGAATGCCGGATTCACGTAGATCAGAATGTTGTCTTCATCACCTTCTTTTTCGGCGATTACGATGCCGTCGTTCGAGGCGTTGATGACGAGTTGCAGTAATTGAGCGTTGATCATCAGAAACTCCGTAGCTGCAAAAGCAGCGCTGCATTTTAAAAGAACCGCGCGAGCTGTCTACTAGCCATCACTGGTGGTCGAGAGTCAATCGCAGCTTTTTCGTCGGTGCTGTTAATATCGCGGGTCTTTTACCGCTTCAGGATCAGTTTGATGAAAGTCGCCATCCTTTCCGGCTCGGTGTACGGCACGGCTGAAGAAGTCGCCCGGCACGCCGCGAAAATTCTGCAAGACGCCGGTTTTCAAACCTGGCACAACCCGCGCGCCAGCCTCGCGGATGTCCAGGCATTTGCCCCAGAGGCCTTTCTGGCCGTGACCTCGACCACCGGCATGGGCGAACTGCCGGACAACCTGCAACCGTTGTATTCGATGATTCGCGACCAATTGCCCGCCGCCTGGCGCGGTTTGCCCGGCGCGGTCATTGCCTTGGGCGACGCCAGTTATGGCGACACGTTCTGCGGCGGCGGTGAACAGATGCGCGAACTGTTCGGCGAGTTGGGTTTGCGCGAAGTGCTGCCGATGCTGCGCCTCGATGCGAGCGAAAGCGTGACCCCGGAAACCGACGCCGAGCCTTGGCTGGCTGAGTTGGTCACGGCGCTGCGTGGCTGAACTGATGGGCGCGCAGCAGCGCAAGTGAGGCCGATTGCGCTGCTGACTCGCTCGGCCATCAAGCTGGCTGCCAATGCAACTACACGAATTCCAGAGCCTGACTAGACTGCGGAGACTGAGCAAAATAATAAAAACCAGGAGGTTGTTGCCGTGAGTCTCGCGCCCGTCCAGTCCCCCAACAGTGTCAAAGATCAGGTCAGCGCCGCCGAATGGCAGGCTCGCGTCGATCTCGCAGCCTGCTATCGCCTGGTCGCCGCACATGGCTGGGACGATCTGATCTTCACCCATATTTCGGCCAAAGTGCCGGGCACCGAAGACTTCCTGATCAACCCGTTCGGGCTGATGTTTCACGAGATCACCGCGTCGAGCCTGGTCAAAGTCGATCAGGCCGGCAACAAGCTGATGGACAGCCCTTACGAGATCAACCCCGCCGGTTACACCATCCACAGCGCCGTGCACGAAGTGCGGCACGACGTGGTGTGCGTCCTGCACACGCACACCGCCGCCGGGGTCGCGGTGTCGGCGCAAAAACAAGGCATCTTGCCGATCAGCCAGCAATCCTTGTTTGTGCTGTCGAGCCTGGCCTATCACGCGTATGAAGGCGTGGCGCTGAATCACGAGGAAAAAGCGCGGCTGCAGGCCGACCTCGGTGAAAACAATTTCCTGATGCTGCACAACCACGGTCTGCTGACCTGCGGCGGGACCATCGCCGACACCTTTTTGATGATGTTCACCTTCCAGCGCGCTTGCGATATCCAGGTGCTGGCGCAAACCGGTGGCGCCGAGCTGATCGCCATCGAACCGCAGATTCTCGCCGGCGCCAAAGCGATGATCGCGGGTGTGACCAAAAGCGCCCAAGGCATGGGTGGCGCGCTGGCCTGGCCGGCGTTGCTGCGCAAACTCGATAAACAAGACCCAGGTTATAAACTCTGATGCCACTCGCCGAGATCCCGCTGAGCGTCTGGCGCAAACACGGCCAGACCTTCATTTTCCGTGGCCAGGCTATCCGTTACTGGACGGCCGGGCAGGGTGAGCCGCTGCTGCTCATCCATGGTTTTCCCACCGCCAGTTGGGATTGGCATTACCTGTGGCAGCCGCTCGCGCAGCGTTATCGGGTGATCGCCTGCGACATGCTCGGCTTCGGCGATTCGGCGAAACCGATGAACCACCAATACAGCCTGCTGGAGCAAGCCGACTTGCAGCAGGCGTTGCTCGCGCACCTGAACATCGAGCACTCGGTGCACCTGCTGGCCCACGATTACGGCGACAGCGTCGCTCAGGAATTGCTCGTCCGCCACCAAGAGGCGCGGATTGATGTCGCCAGCTGCGTGTTTCTCAATGGCGGGCTGTTCCCCGAAACTCATCGACCGTTGTTGGCACAAAAACTCTTGCTCAGTCCGCTGGGCTGGATGCTCGGTCGGGCGTTCACCCGCGATGCCTTGGTGAAGAATTTCCGCCAGATCTTCGGCTCGAAGAACCGTCCGACCGAGAGCGAAATGGATGACTTCTGGAGTCTGGTCGAGAGCAATCGCGGGCCGCGAATCATGCACAAGTTGATTGGCTACATTCCGGAACGACGGGTCCAGCGCGACCGCTGGATCGGCGCCATGCAGCGTTGTGACGTGCCATTGCGCGTGATCGATGGCGAGGTCGACCCGATTTCCGGCGCGCACATGGTCGAGCGTTATCGGCAATTGATCCCCAATCCGGACACGGTGCTGCTGCCGGGTATTGGTCACTATCCGCAGATCGAAGCGCCGGTGCAGGTGCTCAAGCACTACGTCGAGTTTCGCGATCGCCTGACACTGGCGCCGCGCCGGATGGTATGTTCTTGAGCTGTATTTTTTGCCCGACCCCGAACGCTGTGGGAGCAAAGCTTGCTCGCGATAGCGGGCCATCCTGCAACATTGATGCTGGCTGACACGACGCCTTCGCGAGCAAGCTCTGCTCCTGCAGGTTTTGCGCTGTCTTGTCTCATCGCGCGCATCATCCCCTAACCTTATCGCGCACCATTCAGCCTCCTCGTCTTGATTGTGACCCGCAGCGCCGTGGCCGACACTCAGGGCCAATGTCCTTTGGCCTGCTGGAGTTTTCCCCATGAGTGAGTCTGTGCGCTTCGAAGATAAAGTCGTGATCATCACTGGCGCCGGCGGCGGTCTGGGCCGGGCGCACGCGCTGCTGTTTGCGCAACAGGGCGCCAAAGTGCTGGTCAACGACCTCGGCGGCAGCGCCCAGGGTGAAGGTGCCAATGCCTCGGCCGCCGACCGCGTGGTCGCCGAAATCCGCGCGGCGGGCGGTATCGCCGAAGCCAACCACGACTCGGTCACCGACGGCGACAAAATCGTCCAGCAAGCGCTCGACGTGTTTGGCCGCGTCGACGTGGTGGTGAACAACGCCGGGATCCTGCGCGATAAGACCTTCCACAAAATGGACGACGCCGATTGGGATCTGGTCTACCGCGTCCACGTCGAAGGCGCCTACAAAGTCACCCGCGCCGCGTGGCCGCACATGCGTGAGCAAAGTTATGGTCGGGTGATTTTCACCGCATCGACCTCGGGCATCTACGGCAATTTCGGCCAGTCCAACTACGGCATGGCCAAGCTGGGTTTGTACGGTTTGACCCGCACGTTGGCCATCGAGGGACGCAAGAACAACATCCTCGTCAACGCCATCGCCCCCACCGGCGGTACGCGCATGACCGAAGGCCTGATCCCGCCGCAAGTATTCGAGCAACTCAAACCGGAACTGGTCAGCCCGCTGGTGGTGTACCTCGCCAGCGAAAATTGCCAGGAAACTTCAGGCTTGTTTGAAGTCGGCGGCGGCTGGATGGGCAAAGTGCGTTGGGAGCGTAGCTTGGGCGCCGGGTTTGATCCGCGCGTGGGCTTCTCGCCGGAAGATGTCGCGGCGCACTGGCAGCAGATTTGTGATTTTGAGGGTGCGGCGCATCCGCAGGACAATATTGAGGCGTTGAAGGAAATGATGGCGAATTTGCAGAAGTATTCGCTCTGATCTCGCTGCATTCGGCAGGGCGTGCCTGAGCCCTGCCATCCCCGCGTCAAATCCCCGCTAAAAACATCGCCCATAAAAAAGGCCGCTGCAAACGCAGCGGCCAAAGTAAGACGATTGATCAAGGAGCAATAAATCAACGTCAGTGAACACAGGGCGATGAATCGAAGAGCGCTTCAATCCATCTGAAATCTGCCGCGACAGGCCTGGGGTTCAGTCAGGTCGATCGCGTCGTGCTTACGGTCGGTTCCCCGTGAAAGCCCGGCAAGAATAGGTGGTTGAACGCAAAGGAAAAATAGCGATTCCAGACATGCACTGTTACGGGGCGTGCAACAGTCGCGGATTCGCGCCGCGCCCGAATTTGTCGCATTGAGAGCCGCATCGGCTTATGTAGCAGCTGCCGAGGTACGAGGCTGCGTTCGGCTGCGAAGCAGTCGTCAAACTTGAGCACGCGTTTACCCTGACACACCGAGTGAACTGATCACGACTGCTTCGCAGCCGAACGCAGCCTCGCAGGCTCGGCAGCTGCTACATGAGCCGAACGCAGCCTCGCAGGCTCGGCAGCTGCTACATGAGCCGAACGCAGCCTCGCAGGCTCGGCAGCTGCTACAGGGGCTCCGGCGATCTGGCGTCATGCGTTCGGTTGATAGTTCTTCATCCAGCTCGTCCATGCGTGGCGCAAAGCCTTGTGCGGTGTGGGCATTCATCCTTTGGAGGTACAACGCGAATACCTCCTTGGTGCGCTTATCGCTCCCGGCGCGGGGCAGTAGGGTGGGGCCTTCTGTCACTCACCGGGGAAGACGCATGACAAAAACAACAATGCGCGCCATCTTCACGCCGCAAGCGCTGGCCGCTGCGGTGGCTTTGGGTTGCTGTGCCCAGGCGCAGGCCGTTGCTTTCAACATTGGCGAAATCGAGGGCACGTTCGATTCTTCATTGTCGGTCGGCGCCAGTTGGGGCATGCGCGATGCGGACAAGGCTTTTGTCGGCACGGTCAACGGCGGCACTGGCCAATCCTCGACCGGTGATGACGGGCGACTGAACTTCAAGAAGGGTGAAACCTTCTCGAAAATCGTCAAGGGCATTCACGATCTCGAACTCAAGTACGGTGACACCGGCGTGTTTGTGCGCGGCAAATACTGGTACGACTTCGAGCTCAAGGATGAAGACCGCGAGTTCAAACAGATCAGCGACAACGGGCGCAAGGAAGGTGCGAAATCGTCCGGCGCGCAGATTCTCGATGCGTTCGTCTATCACAACTATTCCATCGCCAACCTGCCCGGCACTGTGCGCGCGGGCAAACAAGTGGTCAGTTGGGGCGAAAGTACCTTCATCGGCAACTCGATCAACAGCATCAACCCGGTCGACGTCTCGGCATTTCGGCGTCCCGGCGCCGAGATCAAGGAAGGCTTGATCCCGGTGAACATGCTGTTCGGCTCGCAAGGCCTGACCGATCAACTGACCATCGAAGGTTTTTATCAACTGGAGTGGGACCAGACGGTTCTCGACAACTGCGGCACCTTCTTCGGCGTCGATGTGGCGGCGGACGGCTGCAACAACGGCTACACCGTCGGCAACCCGGCGATTGCACCGTTGGCGCCACTGGCCTCGGCGTTCGGCCAGCCGATTCAAGTAACGCGTGAAGGCGTGGTCATCCCCCGTGGCGGCGACCGCGATGCGCGTGATTCCGGGCAGTGGGGCACGGCGTTGCGCTGGCTCGGCGACGACACCGAGTACGGCTTGTACTTCATGAATTACCACAGCCGCACGCCAACGGTCGGCACCGTCACTGCTGGCGCCTCGACCTTGGCCAGCCTGCCGGGCATGGTCGGCATCGCCAACCAACTGGCACCGGGCAGCGGCGCGGGGCTGGCGCAAAGTGTGATGCTCGGTCGCGGCCAGTATTATCTCGATTACCCGGAAGACATTCGCCTGTACGGCGCGAGTTTCTCTACCACGTTGCCTACCGGCACCGCGTGGACCGGCGAGATCAGCTATCGGCCCAACGCGCCGGTGCAAGTCAGCACCAACGACCTGACGCTGGCGCTGATCAACCCGATTGCCGGCGGCGCCGCTTCGCCTATCGCCACCGCGCCGGGCGCCGATAACAAAGGTTATCGGCGCAAGGAAGTGACGCAAATCCAGAGCACGCTTACGCACTTCTTCGATCAGGTGCTCGGCGCCGAACGGCTGACCGTGGTCGGCGAAGCAGCGGTGGTGCGCGTCGGTGGCTTGGAGTCGCGAAGCGATCTGCGTTACGGCCGCGATTCGGTGTTCGGCCAGTATGGTTTCGGCGGCGACACCGAGGGCTTCGTCACCTCGACGTCGTGGGGTTATCGCACTCGGGCCATCCTCGATTACGCCAACGTGATCGGCGGGATCAACCTCAAACCCAACCTCTCGTGGTCCCACGACGTCGCCGGTTATGGCCCCAATGGCCTGTTCAACGAAGGCGCCAAGGCGATCAGCGTCGGCGTCGATGCCGACTACCGCAACACCTATACCGCGAGCTTGAGTTACACCGACTTTTTCGGCGGTGACTACAACGTTCTCGAAGACCGCGACTTCCTGGCGCTGAGCTTCGGCGTGAACTTCTGATCTGGCTGAGAAGGATGATGTTAATGCGCAAAATGATTCTGCAATGCGGCGCCCTGGCCTTGAGCCTGCTGGCCGCCAACGTGATAGCGGCGGTTTCGCCGGACGAAGCCAACAAGCTCGGCACCAGCCTCACGCCGTTGGGCGCGGAGAAGGCTGGCAACGCCGACGGCTCGATTCCGGCGTGGACCGGCGGCATTCCGAAAAACGCTGGTGCGGTGGACAGCAAAGGTTTCCTCGCCGACCCGTTTGCCAGCGAAAAACCGTTGTTCGTGATCACCGCGGCGACGGCCGACAAGTACAAGGACAAGCTGTCGGAAGGTCAGGTGGCGATGTTCAAGCGCTACCCGGAAACTTACAAAATTCCGGTCTACCCGACCCATCGCACGGTTGCCGTACCGCCGGAAATCTACGAATCGGCCAAGCGCAGTGCGCTCAACGTCAACAGCATCAATGACGGCAGCGGCCTGGCCAATTTCACTGGCAACCGCTACTACGCGTTCCCGATTCCGAAGAATGGCGTCGAGGTGTTGTGGAACCACATCACCCGTTATCACGGTGGCAATTTGCGCCGGATCATCACGCAAGTGACCCCGCAAACCAACGGCAGCTACACGCCGATCCGCTTCGAAGAAGAGATCGCCGTGCCGCAATTGATCAAGGATCTCGACCCGGAAAAAGCCGCGAATGTGCTGACGTTTTTCAAGCAGTCGGTGACTGCGCCGGCGCGTCTGGCGGGTAACGTGTTGCTGGTTCACGAGACGCTCGATCAGGTCAAGGAACCGCGTCTGGCGTGGATTTACAACGCCGGTCAGCGTCGCGTGCGTCGGGCGCCGCAAGTCGCGTATGACGGGCCGGGCACTGCTGCCGATGGCTTGCGCACCTCGGACAACTTCGACATGTTCTCCGGCGCGCCGGATCGCTACGACTGGAAACTGGTCGGCAAAAAGGAAATGTACATTCCGTACAACAGCTACAAGCTCGATTCGCCGAAGCTCAAGTACGACGACATCGTCAAGGCTGGGCATATCAATCAGGACTTGACCCGTTATGAGCTGCACCGGGTGTGGGAAGTGGTCGGCACGGTGAAGCCGAGCGAGCGGCATATTTATGCCAAACGCCACATGTATATCGACGAAGACAGTTGGCAGGTGGCGCTGGTCGATCACTACGACGGTCGCGGCCAACTGTGGCGAGTGGCGGAGGGGCACGCGCAGTATTACTACGATCACCAGGCGCAGGCGTACACCCTGGAAGCGCTCTACGACATCATCGCCGGGCGCTATATTGCCCTCGGGATGAAAAACGAAGAGAAGCACAGCTTTGAATTCGGCTTCGAAGCGAAAGCGGCCGATTACACGCCATCGGCGTTGCGCGCTGAGGGCGTTCGTTAAGCCACCATCCTGTAGGAGCAAAGCTTGCTCGCGATAATGTCGGGTCAGCCAACATCAATATTGAATGACACACCGCTTTCCCTGTAGGAGCTGAGCTTGCTCGCGAAGGCGTAGTGTCAGCCAACATCAATGTTGAATGACACACCGCCGTCCCCGTAGGAGCAAAGCTTGCTCGCGATAGCGTCGGTTCAGCCAATAGCAATGTTGAATGACACACCGCCGTCCCTGTAGGAGCTGAGCTTGCTCGCGAAGGCGTAGTGTCCGCCAACATCAATGTTGAATGACACACCGCCGTCCCTGTAGGAGCAAAGCTTGCTCGCGATAGCGTCGGGTCAGCCAATAGCAATGTTGAATGACACACCGCCGTCCCTGTAGGAGCAAAGCTTGCTCGCGATAGCGTTGGGTCAGCCAACATCAATGTTGAATGACACACCGCTTTCGCGAGCAAGCTCAGCTCCTACAGGGGGTGGGGTTGTGTCAGCCAATATCAATGTTGAATGACACACCGCCATCGCGAGCAAGCTTTGCTCCCACCAAGCTCCACTCCCAATTAGCTCTGCTCCCACCAAGCTCCACTCCCAATTAGCTTTGCTCCCACCAAGCTCTACTCCCACCAGGCTCGGCTGCTGCAGGGGCGGGTTTTTTATGGGGGGCAATCAGCGTTCTGAATGTTTCTCAACAACCGCGCGGGAGAGGGCTAGGGTTGCGGCACAACTATAAAAAGGCACGCCGCAATGACCGCCATGACCCCGTGTCTGGATCGTCCGGGATTTTTGCCCCGCTTGTCCTCCCATCACCTGTCGCGCGAGCGTCTGAGCGCGCCGTTGCTGGCATCCTCCGCGCGGGTGAAATTGCTTTGCGCGCCGGCCGGCAGCGGCAAAACCTCGCTGCTCGCCGATTGCCTGTTGCAGGCGCCGCCACAATGTCAGGTGTGCTGGTTGCCGTTGGCCGGTGCCGCTACGACCCCGGCGGATTTGTGTCGGCAACTGGCCGAAGCGTCAGGGCTGCCGTCAGCGGAAGAGTCCGCAGTCCTTGCCGCGCTGGCCCGCTGGTCGACGCCGATCTGGCTGTTTCTCGATGACTACTGCCGCGTGCCCAACCCGCAACTCGATCAACTGCTCGATCGCCTGATCGCCATCAGCAGCCCGATGGTTACCTGGTGGCTGGGCGCGCGGCGGCGTCCGCAATGCAACTGGCCACGCCTGTTACTCGACGATGATCTGTATGACGGCGAGCGCTCGACGCTGGCCTTCAACCAAGCGGAAATCGCCGCGCTGTTGCAGCACCTGACACCCGCCGAAGCGAACATCGCCGCGAGCAAAATCATCCGCCTCAGTGGTGGCTGGTGCGCCGGTGTGCGCATTGCGCTGCTGCACAAATGCGACTGGTCGCGCAGCGACACACTGCACGGCCGCCCCGACACCTTGCTCGATTATCTGCAGCACGAACTGTTCACCAGCCTCAGCGCCGAGCTGACCGAAGCCTGGCGTGTGCTCGCGCATTTGCCGCGCTTCAATGCGCGGTTGTGCGAGCACCTGTTCGGCGCCGGTGAAGGCGCGCAATGCCTGAAGACGTTGCAGGAACTTGGCTGCTTTATCGAGCCCTGGCAGGACTCGGCGGACTGGCTGCAGATTTTTCCGCCACTCACCCAACTGATGCGCGATGAACAGTGGTCGACCGGGCGTTCCTGGCATCGACGCGCGTGCCAGTGGTTCGCCGCCGAACAGCTGTGGAAACCGGCGTTCGAACAGGCCCTGCTCGCCGAAGAATATGAAGTCGCGGTCAGCCTGTTGCAGCACTTCAGTTTCGAGCATTTGTTCGAAGAGCAAACGGTGCTCCTGTTGCTGCGCTTGCACGAGCAACAGGGCGCGGAGCTGTTGTCCGGCTCGCCGCAATTGGTCGGCTTGATCACCGCCGCCTCGTTGTTCGCCGGGCGCTTCGAGCAGGCCGCTGAATGCATCGAACAGTTGTCGCGATTTGCCCCGCAACCGACGCCGCTGCTGCAGCAACAATTGCTCGCCCGTTGGCAGGCGCAGCAGGGTTGGTTGCTGCACTTGCAGGGACGCATGGAGGCCTCGCGCGCGCATCTGCTCGAGGCGCTGCACGACCTCGGCCCCGAGCTGTGGACCGTGCGCGTTTTGTGCCTGTCGGGTTTGACCCAGCAAGCCTTGCTGCGCGGCGAACTGGAAGTCGCCCAGGCCCTCAACCGCGAGGCGCTGTGCCTGGCTCGGGCGCAGGGCTCGTTGGTGTTTGAGGGCTTGCTCGAACTCGATCACGCGCAATTGCTTGAACAGCGCGGCGCCCCCGCGCGGGCCGAAACGCTGCTGGCGAATATCCATGATTTGCTCTGCCAACAGGCCTCGTTGCCGACGCCGCTGCTGGGGCGCATCGCCTTGCGTCGCGGGCGTCTGGCACTGTGCATGGGCGAAGAGGAGCGGGCGCGAGAACTGTTTCATGCCGGGCAGGAACATTGCCTGCGCAGCCACGACAAACGCGTGTTGTACGGCTATATCGGCCTGGCGCAATTGGCCGCCAATCGCCGCGATTACGCCCACGCATTCGTCTGTTTGCGCGATGCCGAACGGCTGATGCAACTGCGCCAGATCCCCGACACGGTGTACCGCGGCGTGCTGTTGCAGGTCAGCAGCCATTTTTGGTTGCAGCAGGGCCGCGCGGAGTTGGCGTGCGAGGCGCTGAGTCGCGTGCTCAAACACTATCGAGGGCCGCGCGCACGCCATGCGCCGCCGGCGACGCTCGCACTGATCGCGCGAATCGAATACCTGCTGGCGCTCGCCAAAGTCCGCGTGGCGCCGGGTTCGGTCGACGCGGTGGGGCAAATCGATGCGGCGCTTGAGCATGCCCGATCGTGCGGCATGTACGCGCTCGCCACCGAGTTGCAACTGGCCTTGGCCGAGGCACTTTGGCTCGATGGGCAAGTGGCGAAAGCCGTCGACGTTTTGCACGAGGGGGCGCGCAATGTCGAGCGTTATCAACTGCAACAACTGTGGAGCGAATTGCGTTTGCGCCAGCCTTCATTGTCAGACGCGCAACACGTTGTTCCATTGCCGGCCAAAGAGTCATGCGCAAGTTCTGCACCTGCGGATTTATTAAGTCAGCGTGAACTGCAAGTATTGGAATTAATTGCACTCGGTCACTCTAATCAACAGATTGCCGATGCACTGTTTATCTCTTTGCATACTGTTAAAACTCACAGCCGCCGCATACATGGGAAGTTACGGGTGGAGCGTCGCACGCAAGCCGTAGCGAAGGCGAAATCGTTGGGGTTGTGGGGCTGACAGGGGATTGGCGTCGGGCTAAACGTTTCCCTTTATATGTAGAAAAAAGATTCAGTTTACATGCGGTTGCAGCTGTGACTATTCAGTGTTGATTTGCCGATTTGATGTTTGTTCGAACCGACGTAGATTAATTTTCGCCTGCATTGAGCCGGCAAGTTGAGAATTAATCGAAGGGCAATTGAATGAACGTAATCAATACGCATATTCCCGCCAACAGTGACATTCCTGCCCAATGGCTCGAGCGTGCAAGTGCACTCGACCGACAGCACTACGGCGAACTCGAGCAGAACCTGATTGCCAGCCAGATGCATCTGGATAACCAACTTGGCCCCTTCACCAGCGTTCAGGCTTACGCTCGTGATCTGGCTGCGCAGGCGCTGGCCAGAAGGTTCGGGACAGCACTCGACCCCGACACGCTGATGACTTCATCGCGGTATGTGTTTTCTTTCGGTGGCCGCTCTTTGATTCAGGAAGAAAAGCGCTCGCTCACGGACTTGTTGCTGCACGGCTTGCACGATGAGGGTCGACGCCCACAAGTTACCTTGCAGGTATCAGATACATGGCAGATCGCTCCCAACTGGCTGGAAACGCTGATGAGCAGCGACGTGCGGGCGGCTTATGGCCGCGAATTCAGGGATGTTTATCAACGCCCGAACGTACTCGCCGCGATGGAAAACCTGACTCGCGAGCAACTTTTGTTCAGCGCCTTTTCGGCTAAGTTGCAGGACCATTTGAGCGACAGCAATCTGCAGCGTGTGCGCCGTCTTATTGAAGGCGATGAGGGTTTGATCATCGCGCCAGTGCAGTTGCACGAAAACTGGCGGCCGCTGGCCGGCCTTGCCGTTATCAGCAGTCGCAGTCCGAGCGATGACGATTGGTTGCTCTATGCTCCCAACTCGCCCGGTGGCCAGGACTGGTATCAACTGCCGTCGCTGCGGCGCGTGAGCATCGATCTTGGAAGTTGGACAGAGACACCACGCGGTCGCGAATACCTGAGTTGGCAGACTCATGCTCTGCACCGCGAAGTTGTCGGTGGTTATCTGCAACAAGTCTCCAGACTGCCAAGTCTCTGGCGAGGAGTTTCGCTGGCACCGACGCCTTATACCGGCAAGGAAGCACTGACAACTGTTGTTGCCAACCATCGCGATTGGCTGATCGCCGCAGAAGAAAGTCATACACCCTACGGTTACCGGGCGGCGACCGATCAACAGCGCCAAGTGTTCAGCCGGATCAACTGCGAACTGCGAGCGTTACGTGCGATTGAAGTGCGCCAAGGCAGTTTCATCAGTTATGACCGTTTCTGCCATCAACTGATCAAACAACGCGTAGAGGGCGTTCTTCTCGCCGCCGGTGAAAATGTTGCGGTCGATCCTGATCGGATTGAAGTACAAATCAGTGCGCAACAGCAAATGAGCCTGACTGAACTGATAGTCCGAGAAGTGCGCTTTGCCGCAGATAACGCCAACCGCGACTTGTACCCGCGCTATACGCTGAAAGGGTCTCATCCGGCGATCAGCAAACTGGATATCCGGCATATCGCCGGTTGGTCGAGGACTTTGCGCGCGGGTGAGCAGTACATCGCCATGTTGCGCACAACGTATATGGATCGCAGCCATCCGGATGGGCGATTCAAGCGTCTTTTGCACCTCGGCATCCTGCAACGACAGATGCGCACGGCGATCTATATGGCGCTGTTCACTGGCCGTTTGTCGAATTCGCACGTCACCGAGCTGATGAAGGTAGTCGATGGATATGATCCGGATCGGCCGCTGCCAGCGGCGCCGCCGGGTGAGGAACCAACAGCGGTGCAGCACAGCGCGATGTTTGAGCTTCGTCTCAAAGGTCACGCGCTGATCGGCACGTTTGTGTTTCGCCTGCACATCGGCGGATTGGTCGAAGAATACCTGTTCACCCCGAATGCGCCGGACGGCCGCGAGTTGCGTCCCTTCAAGGACTTTGTCAGTGCGGTGAAAACCCGTGGTCTGGGCGACTATTTTTATGCGCGCACGCCGGCGGTCTACCAACGACTGATTGGCACCTACGTAACAAACCTTGAACAGTTGACGAACTTTGCCGAGGCGCCGGTACTGGAGCGCAACTCGCGCATCACTGATTTCAACAGTTGTTACGACACCGTGCTGCGTAAAGTCATGTCCGATGTGGACGAGGCAACGCAGAGCCTTGAAGAGATCATTACCGGCATCGTCTTCGAAACTGTGTTGATCGCTGCCACGTTAGCCAGCGTGATCTATCCCCCCGTCGGCATTGCAGTGGGTGCCGCGCTGCTGACCAAGGAGATGGTTCAGGGCGCCGAGGCCTATTCACTGGGGGACAGAGCCACTGCACTCATGCATTTCGCTAGTGCATTGATTGAATTGGCGGCGCTGGGCAAAGGTGCGCACACGCTGACCAAGGCTACCAAACTGCAGAAAAATCTCATCGATATGCTGGGGGACATCTACAGCATCGATAAGCTCTACGCCAAGGCCAGCGGTCTGCCGCAAATACATGAGCGGGCATGGGAGGAAATCCAGGAAATGCTCGCCGACCCCGACAGCGCCAGCAGCAAAACTACCTTGGCGTGATCACCGCCAATGCCCGCCCACCTGTAGCGCTGTTCAACGGCTGACATCGTCGGGCTGATAACCCATCCGCCAACTCACGGCCCGGGTCGCTGCCAGCAAGCGCTGCGCCGCCGGGCCATCTTCATCGGCATGGAACAGTGAAGTGGGGCCGACGATGGTCAGCACCGCCGCGACGTTGCCGACCGCGTTGAACACCGGAGCGGACAACGCATCGACGCCGGGCATCAGCAAACCGTGAACATGGTGCAAGCCGCGTTGGCGAATCTGTTCGCGTAAGGTCTCGTAGGCTTGATCGTCGGCCAAGGCATGCGCCTCGCTGGCCTGGACCTCCAGTTCGCGCAATTCGCTGGTTTCCCGATCTGGCAGAAAGGCACTGAACACCAGGCCTGTCGACGACGTCAGCAACGGCAACACCGAACCCAATTGCGTGACCACCGTGACCGCGCGCACCGCCGGTTCGATGTGCACCACGGTCGCGCCCTGATTGCCCCACACCGCCAGAAAACACGTTTCGTTCAAGTCATCGCGCAGCTCGGCCAAGGGCAGGGCGGCGACTTTCAGCACGTCCATGCTGTTGAGCGCGGCAAGGCCCACGCGCAGGGCTTCGCGGCCGAGGCCATAGTGGTTGGTGGCGGCGTTCTGCTCGGCAAAACCACTGGCGATCAACGCCTGCAAATAGCGATGGACCTTGCTCGCCGGCATCTGCACGTGTTCGGCCAGGCGCGACAACGAGGTCGCTGGCGACAGTTCGGCCAGGGCTTTGAGAATGTCGGTGCCGACCTCGGCCGAACGGACTTTCTGTTTATCGGTGCTGCGCGGCTTTTCCATGGAGGCGGTGTGATCCCGGGACGAATGGGCGTCTTTATAGCTTGACGGTCAATCCTGATCAAATTACGTTATGCGTAATTTGATTACGATAAAAATAACCCGGGCGTGCCGAGACCTCTGCAATAGAGCGATGGGCCATTGCCTACTCCCCGTTCAGGAGGCTCCATGAACCTCGATTCAACGGCGCCAGCGCTGGCTTATCAGTCAGGCTTCGGCAACGAATTCAGCAGCGAAGCGTTGCCCGGCGCACTGCCCGTCGGCCAGAACTCCCCGCAAAAAGTCCCTTACGGTCTCTACACCGAACTGTTCTCCGGCACGGCGTTCACCATGGTCCGCAGCGAAGCGCGGCGCACCTGGATGTACCGCATTCAGCCGTCGGCCAAGCACCCGGCGTTCGTCAAACTGGATCGGCAACTCGCCGGCGGGCCGTTGGGGGAAGTGACGCCCAACCGGCTGCGCTGGAACCCGCTGCCGATCCCCAGCGAACCGACCGATTTCATCGATGGGCTGGTGCGCATGGCGGCGAATGCCGGCGCCGAGAAACCGTCCGGGATCAGCATCTACAGCTACCGCGCCAACCGCTCCATGGAGCGCGTGTTCTTCAACGCTGACGGCGAATTACTGCTGGTTCCGGAGTTGGGCCGACTGCGTCTCGTCACGGAACTCGGCGTGCTCGAAATAGAACCACTGGAAATCGCCGTGCTGCCGCGCGGTCTGAAATTTCGCGTGGAATTGCTCGACCCGCAGGCGCGCGGCTACATCGCTGAAAACCACGGCGCGCCGCTGCGTCTGCCGGACCTGGGGCCGATCGGCAGTAACGGCCTGGCCAACCCGCGCGACTTTCTGACCCCGGTGGCGCATTACGAAGACCTGCGGCAACCGACCCCAGTGGTGCAGAAATTCCTCGGCCAGTTGTGGGGCTGCGAGCTTAATCATTCGCCGCTGAACGTGGTCGCCTGGCACGGCAACAACGTGCCGTACAAATACGATCTGCGCCGCTTCAACACCATCGGCACGGTGAGTTTCGATCACCCGGATCCGTCGATCTTCACCGTCCTGACTTCGCCAACCAGCGTCCACGGCTTGGCTAATCTGGACTTCGTGATTTTCCCGCCGCGCTGGATGGTCGCCGAGAAAACCTTCCGGCCGCCGTGGTTCCACCGCAACCTGATGAACGAATTCATGGGCCTGATCAAAGGTGAATACGACGCCAAGGCTGAAGGCTTCGTGCCCGGCGGTGCGTCATTGCACAGCTGCATGAGCGCCCACGGCCCGGACGGCGAGAGCTGCACCAAAGCGATCAACGCGGAACTGGCGCCGGCGAAAATCGACAACACCATGGCGTTCATGTTCGAGACCAGCCAAGTGCTGCGCCCGAGCCAGTTCGCCCTCGATTGCCCGCAACTGCAAAGCAACTACGACGCCTGCTGGGCGACGTTGCCCGTAACTTTCGACCCGACCCGGAGATAACCCATGACTCAGACTTCCAACACTCGTAGCTGGGTCGCCTCCGCCAACGGTGACACTGATTTCCCGCTGCAAAACCTGCCGCTCGGCGTGTTCAGCACCAGTGGTTCGGCAGCGCGCAGCGGTGTGGCCATCGGCGAACACATCTTTGATCTCGAAGCGGCGCTCGACGCCGGCCTGTTCGACGGCGCAGCACGCACGGCAGTCGAAGCGACCCGTGGCGGCCAGCTCAATGCCTTCTTCGAACTCGGCCGCGACGCTCGCGTGGCGTTGCGCTCACGCCTGCTGGAACTGTTCGCCGAGGGCAGCACCCTGCGCGGCAAGATCGAAGCGCAAGGCACGAAATTGCTGCCATTGGCGGCGGATTGCGTGATGCACCTGCCGGCGAAAATCAACGACTACACCGACTTCTATGTCGGCATCGAACACGCGCAAAACGTCGGTAAATTGTTCCGTCCAGACAACCCGTTGCTGCCGAACTACAAGTACGTGCCGATCGGTTATCACGGTCGTGCCTCGACCATTCGCCCGTCCGGCACCGACGTGCGTCGGCCGAAGGGCCAGACCTTGCCGGCCGGTCAGACCGAGCCGACTTTCGGCCCGTGCGCGCGCCTCGATTACGAACTGGAACTGGGCATCTGGATCGGCAAGGGCAACGAAATGGGCGATTCGATTGCCATCGGCGACGCGGCGGATCACATCGCCGGTTTCTGCTTGCTGAACGACTGGTCGGCGCGCGACATCCAGGCCTGGGAATACCAGCCGCTGGGGCCGTTCCTGTCGAAGAGTTTCATCACCAGCATCTCGCCGTGGGTCGTCACCGCCGAAGCGCTGGAGCCGTTTCGCCGCGCGCAACCGGCTCGTCCGCAAGGCGATCCGCAGCCGCTGGCGTATCTCACCGACAAACGCGATCAGGAGGGCGGCGCGTTCGACATCGAACTCGAAGTGCTGCTGCTCACCGAAAGCATGCGCGAGCAAAATCTGCCGCCCCAGCGCCTGACCCTGAGCAACACCCAACACATGTATTGGACCGTGGCGCAAATGGTCGCGCACCACAGCGTCAACGGCTGCCAATTGCAGGCCGGTGATCTGTTCGGTTCGGGCACGTTGTCGGGGCCGCAAAGCGGTCAGTACGGCAGCCTGCTGGAAATTACCGAGGGCGGCAAAAAGCCGATCGAACTGGCCTCGGGCGAGGTGCGTAAGTTCCTTGAAGACGGCGACGAAATCATCCTCCGTGCGCGTTGCAACCGCGAAGGGTTTGCCTCGATCGGCTTCGGCGAATGCCGTGGCAAAGTCGTGCCGGCGCGTTAACAGGAGCGGGTCATGCAGCTCTATACCTACTATCGCTCGACCTCGTCTTACCGAGTGCGCATCGCGTTGGCGCTCAAAGGCCTCGATTATCAGGCGCTGCCGGTCAACCTGATCGCGGCGTCCGGTGGCGAACACCGGCAAGCGCCGTATCTGGCGCTGAACCCGCAAGGTCGGGTGCCGGCGTTGCGCACCGATGACGGTCAGTTGCTGATTCAGTCGCCAGCGATCATCGAGTACCTCGAAGAACGTTATCCACAGGTGCCGTTGCTGTCCAAAGACCTCGCTGCCCGCGCCCACGAGCGCGGCGTGGCGGCGCTGATAGGCTGCGACGTGCATCCGCTGCACAACGTCAGTGTGCTGAACAAATTGCGCCAGTTGGGGCATGACGAAACGCAGGTGGCCGATTGGATTGGGCACTGGATAAGCCAAGGGCTGGCGGCGGTTGAGCAATTGATCGGCGACGCCGGTTATTGCTTCGGCGATGAGCCGGGGTTGGCGGATGTTTACCTGATCCCGCAGTTGTACGCGGCGGACCGCTTCAACATTGCGCTGGATGCGTACCCGCGGATTTGCCGGGTGGCAGCGTTGGCCGCGACACACCCGGCGTTTATCCAGGCGCACCCGGCGAACCAGCCTGATACGCCTTAAAGCTTCACCCCGCCCTCTGTAGGAGCGAGGCTTGCCCGCGAAGGCGGTGTGTCAGCAGACATCCATGTAGCTGACACACCGCCTTCGCGGGCAAGCCTCGCTCCCACAAGGGTTCGGTGGGCGGCTTTAAACCATAAAAACAATTCAGGTACCTCGCGATGCATAACCAGATTGCAAGCTTTCGGGCGGCACTCGACGCCCGTCCTGTGTCCCGTTATCAGTGGCTGATCCTGTTGTTGCTGGCGTTATTGCTGGTGACCGATGGCTATGACGCGCAAGTACTCGGTTATGTCGTGCCCGCTCTCGCGCAGGATTGGGGCCTGGAAAAATCCGCGTTCGGCCCGGTGTTCAGCGCCAACCTGTTGGGTCTGACCATGGGTTCATTGCTCGTGACACCGTTGGCCGATCGCTTCGGGGTGCGGCGGATTCTGCTGTGTTGTGTACTGATCTACGCCTCGCTCACGGTGTTGATGGTGTTCGCCGATTCGCTCAGCACCTTGATGGCGGCGCGCTTCATCTGCGGGATCGGCATGGGCGGGGCGATGCCCAGCGCGATGGCGCTGATGTCGGAATACTCGCCGCCACGCCTGCGCACCTTGATGGTGACTTTGGCCGCGTGCGGGTTTTCATTCGGTGGCGCGGCGGGTGGTTTTGTCGCGGCGGGTTTCATCGACAGTTTCGGCTGGCAAGCGGTATTCCTTGCCGGTGGCGTGACGCCGTTGCTGCTGTTTCCGTTCCTGGCGTGGTTCCTGCCGGAATCGCTGCCGCGTCTGCTGCGCGATGCACCGCCTTATACCCGCTTGCGCAAAGTCACCGCGCGGATGCTCCCGGACTGGCAGCCGCCCGCCGCATCGATTGCGCAAAACAACAAAGAGCAGGGCAGCAAACTGACGGTCGTGGAGTTGTTTCGCAACGGTTATGCGCGGCCGACGCTGCTGATCTGGGCGACCTTTTTCGTCAGCCTGATTCTGCTGTATTTCATGATCAGCTGGCTGCCGTCGCTGTTGCTGGAAAGTGGTTTGAAACTCAATCAAGCGAACCTGGTGACTTCGATGTTCCTGTTCGCCGGCACCGTCGGCGCGATCTGCATGGCGTGGTTTGCCGACCGTCTCAAGAGCAAAGTGCGCCTGCTCGCCGGGGTTTTGGCAGGCGCGGCATTGTGCACCATCCTGCTCGGCCTCAATCACGACAATCCGCGTTATCTGGTGGCCAGCGTAATCGCCGCCGGGTTCTGCATCATTGGCGGGCAACTGACGCTCAACGCCTTCGCCAGTAATTTCTACCCGGCGCACGTGCGCGCCACCGGCACCGGTTGGGCGCTGGGCGTGGGCCGATTCGGTTCGATCCTCGGGCCGCTGTTCGGCAGCATGCTGTTGGCGATGCACATCCCGGTGCAGCAGATTTTCTTCTTCTGCGCGATACCGGCGGTGATCGCGGCGTTGTTCATCATTCAGGTGCGCTCGCCGCAAGAACCAAGCGCAACCCTCGTAGGAGCAAGACTCGCCCGCGAAGAACGATAACGCGGTATCCCTGACGGACCGAGGCGCCTGATTCGCGGGCAAGCCTCGCTCCTACAGGTCGGTGCAAAACACGCGCTCCTACAGGTTTAATGGACGATGGAGTTCGGCGGTAGATGTTCGAGCCGTTCAGTCAGGCGAATCCGCTGGATTGGGTCTTCGCTGAGCAGCAACGCGTGTTCCAGATCAAAGCGCTCAGCGTTCGGGCAATCCAGGCGTTGATAGAGGCTGGCGCGGGCGAGGTAGTCGGAGGCGCTGCCGTTGCCCAGTTCGAGCACGCGCTCGGCATCGACCAGCGCGCCGATGTAGTCATCGTTGGCCAGATGCAGCTGACGCAGGTTGCGTGACAGGCGTTGCAGCATCGACAGCGGGTTGGCGGTCAGCAAGTGCTCGGCGCTGAGTTTGATATTCGGGCCGTACTGGCGCTGCAGCAAATCGCGGCAATCGTTGGGGTACAAGCGGCGCCCGCCGCACGGGTCGAGCAGATGATCGGCGCCCTGAACCCGCAACAGGAAATGCCCCGGAAAGTTGACCCCGACCATGGGGATTTCCAGTCTGCGAGCCAGCTCCAGCGCAATCAAACCCAACGCCAACGGCTGGCCGCGCCGACGCTCCAATACTTTGTGGATAAGCGCCACCTGCGGACGCAGCGGCACAAAATCGTCCTGGGCAAACCCGAGGTCGTTCATCCGCCGCAATAACGGCTGGGCCAGTTCGCTGACCGGCAACATCGGCAGGCCTGAGCTGACGCGCTGTTGCAGATCCTTGAAGTTCGCCAGCACGTTTTGCGGATCCACCTCGGCATCGTGTTCGGCCGCAATCCACAACGCCGCCTCGAATAGCGCGGGCGGCGAGCGTTGCAGACAGTCGAAGAAACGTTGGCGCGGGGTCATCAAAATCTCCGTGGAATGCCTCGTTTTAGCCCCGTCGCCGACTTTCGTCCAGTGCTGCACACATGCTGTTGCAGGTTATGTCCGAAAGCCCTGAAAGCCGCGCGCGTTATTCCGGTGCGCTCCAGCAATTTTCAGGCGCAAGCCTATACTGGCGACTACAAGACGTATTCGGGAGCCCGACAATGTTCGCTCTCATGCAAAGCACTCGCCTTGAATCGCTTCATCTAAGCGTAGACCCGGTCACCGGGTTGAAGGCGGTCATTGCCATTCATAACAGCCGCCTGGGGCCAGCCCTCGGTGGATGCCGTTACCTTGCCTACCCCAGCGACGAATCGGCGGTGGAAGATGCCGTGCGCCTGGCCCAAGGCATGAGTTACAAAGCCGCACTCGCCGGTCTCGCGCAGGGCGGCGGGGTGGCGGTGATCCTGCGTCCGGTGCACGTGGAAAGCCGCGCCGCGCTGTTCGAAGCGTTCGGCCGCTGCATCAATCAACTCG
Source organism: Pseudomonas sp. SJZ131 (assembly GCF_007828705.1). NCBI lineage: Bacteria > Pseudomonadati > Pseudomonadota > Gammaproteobacteria > Pseudomonadales > Pseudomonadaceae > Pseudomonas > Pseudomonas sp. SJZ131. Next base: position 289,777 of record NZ_VIVC01000002.1, read on the forward strand.
ATGGCCGCTACATCACCGCGATCGACAGCGGCACTTCGGTGGCGGACATGGATTGCATCGCCCAGCAAACCCGGCATGTCACCAGCACCACGTCGGCCGGCGACCCGGCACCACACGCGGCAATGGGCGTGTTCGCCGGCATCCGCAGCACCGCCATGGCGCGGCTCGGCAGCGATAATCTCGAAGGTTTGCGCGTAGCCATTCAGGGCCTGGGCAACGTCGGTTTTGCCTTGGCGGAGCAACTGCACGCGGCGGGCGCCGAACTGCTGGTCAGCGACATCGATCACGGCAAAGTGCAACTGGCGATGGAACAACTTGGCGCGCACCCGATTGCCAACGATTCGTTGCTCAGCACGCCGTGCGATATCCTCGCCCCGTGCGGTTTGGGCGGGGTGCTCAACAGCCACAGCGTCTCGCAACTGCGCTGCTCGGCGGTGGCCGGCTCGGCGAATAATCAGCTGACGCACCTGGACGTCGCCGATCAACTGGAGCGCCGAGGCATCCTGTATGCGCCGGACTACGTGATCAATTCCGGCGGATTGATCTATGTTTCGCTGAAACATCGCGGCGATGAATTGGCGACGATCACCGCGCACCTGTCGAAAATCAGCTCACGGTTGACCGAGGTGTATGCCCACGCGCAAGCGGAAAAACGCTCGCCCGCGCGGGTGGCGGATGAGTTGGCGGAGAAAGTTTTGTACCGCTGACAGCGATTTACTGCAGACATGAAAAAGGCCCTGAGCCATTCGACTCAGGGCCTATTCAATTCGTACTCTGCTTACTTTGCAGCCTTCGCTGCTTTCGCAGGTTTCACCGGCTCGGCTTCTTCCGCCTCTTTCACCGATGCAGGCGCTTCCACCAATGCTGCCGCTTTTGCCGGAGCTGGCGCTTCAACCGGCGCGCTCAGCAATTCGGACAAGGCGTCCGGCTGGCTCTTGAACGCCTTGGCGAACACATCGCGATTCTTCGCCATGTAGATCCCGGCTTCTTCCACTTGCTGTTCGCTCAAGGACGGCACAGCTTTTTGCAACACTTCAGCCAGCAATTCGGCCAGTTCGAGCATTTTGTCATGACGGTCAGCTTCGGCTTTATCCATGAACAAGCGCTCCAGATCTCGGCTGCTGCGGTATACCACTTCGACGGCCATTCACCACCTCACATGCCTTCACATTAAGTTGTCTTCGCGACTACTGTATCTATATACAGCGAAAAGGATAAGCGAATCCCTGCGCTTTGGGTAGTGGCTTTTCAATGTAGACCGAAATCAGTTGGTTCGCGCACAACCTGTGGGAGCCGAGCGTGCTCGCGATGAGGCCGGCGAATCCGCCACAAAAGTGTCCAATGGCAGCCCATCGCCATCTCACCCTCCAGCCTCTGGCCTTTTTTCTGCATGCAGAACAACCGTCACGTCCAACCCGCATGATCCGCTCGAAACGAGCTAAGGAAGTATCACCGTGAAAATCAACTGGGCCGAGAAACTGCGGCAGAACGTGCACCAACTCGCCGAATCGCTGGGCAACCTGTTCGTCGAGAGCTTCCATTACCTGGCGTTGTTCGCCATCGGTGCAGTGACCGCGTGGGCGGCGGTGATGGAGTTTTTGGGGATGATCGAAAATGGACACATCAAGATCGACGACATCTTGCTGCTGTTCATCTACCTGGAACTGGGCGCAATGGTCGGGATTTACTTCAAGACCAACCACATGCCGGTGCGCTTCCTGATCTACGTGGCCATCACCGCGCTGACACGCCTGCTGATTTCCAACGTCTCGCACCACAACCCGCCGGACATCGGCATCATCTACCTGTGCGGCGGGATTCTGCTGTTGGCGTTCGCGATTCTGGTGGTGCGTTACGCCTCGTCACAATTCCCGTCGGTGAAAATCGAACACCCGCAACGCAAGATCGGCACCGGCTCCGGTGAGCATCCCGAGGTCGAGAAGGGCGAAATTTGATGTTGGCACGCCTTGCCCAAGGGCGGGTTCGGCGCTAGATTCCTGCAAGATGATATTTCCTGCACAGTAAATATCTGGTTTTTGCTGAATATTCCGCTAAATCGGAATATTTGCTGCGCAGTAAATAATGGAGGAAGCATGGACGTAGATAACGAGAGGCTTGTCGCTGAGCTTCTGGAAACATTGGCGGGACTTCCCAATGTGCAGCTGTCTGAAAAATCCTCTCCTGCCGGTCCGGAGGCTGCGCCATCCATCGATTTGACCATCGCGTCTGATTCCATGCATCTGCTGATCGAATGCAAGCGAACGATCTTTCCTCGTGATGTGCAGCAGATCTTATGGGCGCGACATGCCGCCAAGGCCAAAGAACCTGTCGCAGACAAATCGACCATTTCCTTACTAGCCGCTGACTCGATTTCACCCGGCGCCAGAAAGTTACTCGAAGAGGCGCAAGTCGGATATTTCGCAGGGGGAGGAAGTCTTTGCCTGCCAACGCCAAATGCTTTTTTTTATGTCGACAGACCAGCTTCCAAGTCTGAAAAAAAGTCGACCAGGGACTTTTATTCGGGGCGACGCGCGCAAGTTATCCACCATTTGCTCAATCATCCTTCCGAGTGGTTCGGGGTAAATCAACTCGCTACTTTGGCAAAGGTTTCGGCGGCAACTGTATCTGCAGTGTTGACGACTCTGGATCGTCACGAATGGCTTGAAACAAGAGGGCAAGGTCCGAGCAAAGAAAGAAAGCTGTCTGCCCCCGGAGAACTTCTGGATGCGTGGAGCAAACAACTAAGTGAAATTGCCGCCCCTTCCGTTCGTCGCTATTACGTTCCGGGGTACAAGGGTGAGCAGTTAGTTGAATGGGTGGCCAAAGCGTTCGTGGACAATTGTGCGGAATATGCGATTACCCATGAAGCGGCAGCCCAGCGCTATGCGCCTTTTCTCACTGGCATCTCCCAAGTGCGTTGCCTGCTGCAGCCAGGCTGGACGGCCGATTTATCTTTGCAGCGCCTTGGAGCAAGAGCGGTGACAGAAGGGGCAAATCTGATCGTCATTGAATCGAAGAGCGACGGTGACTTTCTGGAAACACGGGATATCGACTCGGTGACTCTGGCAAGTCCGGTGCGGGTCTATCTTGATCTTCTGAGAGGCGAGGGGCGGGCGCGTGAACTCGCTGAACACTTGAGAAAAGAAAGGATCGGTTTCTGATGATGAAACCTCAGACATCAGGTGGATACAGTGCCAATTACACGCTCGATTGTGAGCGAGTCCTGGTCACGCTCATGCGGGGGCTGGGGCCGTGGAAGGAATCGGTTTTTCTGATCGGCGGGTTAGTGCCGCGCTATCTGGTGAGGGCCAGGCCACCGGCGGTGCCCGCCCATGCGGGCACCAGTGACGTCGATGTCGTCATCGATTTGGCCATTCTTACCGACACTCAGGCCTATCACACGCTAGAGGAAAACTTCAAAAAGAATGGCTTCGAACGTTCAGTCAATGAGCATGGGCGAAAGTTGTCGTGGCGTTGGCAGACCAGGACCGAACACGGCGTGCTGATGGTTCTGGAACTGCTTGCCGATGCGCCCGAGATTTGCGGCGGGAAAGTTCAGGCGCTGCCAACCGAGGGGACGATTTCGGCGCTGAATATTCCCCATTCATCCATGGTCTTCGACCACCATGAGCAAGTCGAAATTTGCGCAGAATTGCTCGGCGACAATGGTTTGGCGACTGAGTGGGTCAAGTATGCAGATGTCGTGAGTTTCACCTGTTTGAAGTCGTTGGCGTTCGATCAGCGCAACGAGCGTAAGGATGCTCATGATCTTGTTTATTGCATTGAGCATGCGGATCTTGGACTGGATGCGGTAGTAAGTGCATTGATCCAGGCGCAAGGAGGCAGATTTCCACATGTAATACGCCAAGCATTCGACATTTTGCACAGGCGTTTTGTGGGCGACGATCCGGCTAATGGCTATAAGTTGGATGGCCCCGTCTCAGTCGCGAAGTTTGAGTTGGGCGAGGACGACGAATTCAAAGAGACCAGGGCGCTTCGCCAACGCGAGGTCAGCGATTTGATTGAGCAGCTGCTGATGCGAGTTAATCAACCAAGCAACTAGCCTGTTTTGCGTCGACTCACTTAGTCGCCGCTTACCCACGCAATGAAACAACCCCGCAACGCAAGATCGGCACCGGCTCCGGTGAGCATCCCGAGGTCTAGAAGGGCGAAATCTAAAGGCGCATCGCCGGTTGCGCGTGCTCTTTGTTGATCGGCGGCGGCAGTCTGCGATTGTCGCTGTCAGTCATGGCTTCGAGGATCGCCACGGCGCTGTGGCCCTGTTCGATGGCGATGCCGAACTGGATGCTTTGCACCAGGCGGTTGAGGCGTTTGGGATCGTTGCGCTGTTCGGCGCTGATCATCCGTTTGGCGACCACGTGGCCGCTGTTGGACAGGGTCAGCATGATGCTGCCGTCCAGCCCCTGAATGCTCAGGTTGATCTGATAGTCCGCTGCAAAAGCATCGGTAATGAGCTGAAAAGGGTTGTCCATGATGCGTCACCGCCTGATTGAACGTGCAGTTGTTGACCGGCCATGATCGGGTTGGTTCGCATTACCAGACCATTGGCATTCCTTGTTCATGCGCCTTCATCCATGTCGCCAAAGGGATATAGCAAGGGCCATGCCGGGAAAACTGTCGGACAATGAACACGGCTTAAACCTGGCGGACGGCAGCGTCCGCCGGGTTTTTATTTGCCCGATTCAGGGCATGAACGAGTAAATGATCGCAGACAGTGCAATCACGCCGATCAACACCACGAACACGTTCGAGGCCTGGCCCGAGTACTGGCGCAAGGCTGGCACGCGGCGGATCGCGTACATCGGCATCAGGAACAACAGGCACGCGATGATCGGCCCGCCAAGGGTTTCAATCATGCGCAGGATGCTCGGGTTGAAGGTCGCCACGGCCCAGCAGCTGAGGATCATGAACAGTGCAGTGGCGCGGTTCAGCCAGCTCGCCGACATGACGCGGCCACGACCGCGCAGGCTTTTCACGATCAAACCCTGAAAGCCTTCGCTGGCGCCGATGTAATGGCCGAGGAAGGATTTGGTGATCGCCACCAGCGCAATCAACGGCGCGGCGTAAGCAATTACCGGCGTCTGGAAGTGGTTGGCGAGGTACGACAGGATCGAGATGTTCTGCGCCTTGGCGGCAGCGAGGTCGGCCGGGGAAAGCGCCAGCACACAACTGAAGCAGAAGAACATCACCGTCACCACCATCATCGCGTGGGCGATGGCGAGGATGCCGCTGCTTTTGCGTTCGGCCTGCGCGCCGTAGCGCTGCTTTTGCTCGACGGCGAATGCGGAAATGATTGGCGAATGGTTGAACGAGAACACCATCACCGGGATCGCCAGCCACAGCGTCTTGAAGAACAGCGGCAGCGGCATGCCTTCACTGGCGGTGGCGAAGAATGCGCCGTTCCAGTTCGGGATCAGGCTGAAACCAAGCAGCAGCAACGCCGCGACAAACGGGTAAACCAGCACGCTCATGCATTTGACGATAACGCCCTGACCGCAACGCACGATGGCCATCAAACCGAGGATCAGCACCAGCGACAGAATCGCCCGAGGCGGTGGCGCAATGTGCAGCTGATGCTCCATGAAACTGCTCAAGGTATTGGTCAGCGCCACGCTGTACACCAGCAGAATCGGGAAGATCGCGAAGAAATAAAGCAGCGTGATCAGCTTGCCGGCACCGACACCGAAGTGTTCTTCCACCACTTCGGTGATGTCGCCCGAACGCCCGGACAGGACGAAACGCGTCAGCCCACGGTGCGCGAAGAAGGTCATCGGGAACGCCAGCACCGCCAGAATCAGCAGCGGCCAGAAACCACCGACGCCAGCGTTGATCGGCAGGAACAAAGTCCCCGCGCCAATCGCCGTGCCATACAGGCCGAGCATCCAGGTGGTGTCGAATTTACTCCAGCCCTTGTGGGCAATTTCTGTTTTGCTTGTCAGGTCTACAGCAGGATTATCGGCAGCGGGTGTACGTACATCGGTCATCGTTTTGGCCTCGTTATTATTCTTGCTCGGGCTCACGCGTTACGGACGGTCGGGAATGCGCCTCAGCACTCCACCCAGCTCACCGCCAGGCCGCCCCGTGAAGTCTCTTTGTATTTGTCCTGCATGTCGGCGCCGGTATCGCGCATGGTGCGGATCACCCGGTCGAGGGAAATGAAGTGTTTGCCGTCGCCGCGCAGGGCCATTTGCGTGGCGTTGATCGCTTTCACCGCCGCAATCGCATTGCGTTCTATGCACGGCACCTGGACCAGACCGCCGACCGGGTCGCAGGTCAGCCCGAGGTTGTGTTCGAGGCCGATTTCGGCGGCGTTTTCCAGTTGCTCGGGCGTCGCGCCGAGCACGTCGGCGAGACCGGCGGCGGCCATGGCGCAGGCCGATCCGACTTCGCCCTGACAACCGACTTCGGCGCCGGAGATCGAGGCGTTTTTCTTGCACAGAATGCCGACCGCCGCCGCGCCGAGGAAGAACGCGACGACGTCATCGTCCGACGCGTCCGGGTTGAATTTCATGTAGTAGTGCAGCACCGCCGGGATGATCCCCGCCGCGCCGTTGGTCGGCGCCGTGACCATGCGCCCGCCGGCAGCGTTTTCTTCGTTGACGGCGAGGGCGAACAGGTTGACCCATTCCATCGCCGACAGCGTCGAGGTGATGACATTCGGCTTGCCGATTTCCAACAGGCTGCGGTGCAATTTCGCCGCGCGGCGCGGCACGTTCAAGCCGCCGGGCAAGATGCCTTCGTGGAGCAAACCTTGCTCGACGCACTCGCGCATCACCGACCAGATGTGCAGCAAACCCTGACGGATTTCAGCTTCACTGCGCCAGGCCAGTTCGTTGGCCATCATCAGCTCGGAAACCCGCAAGCCGTGCTGGTTGCACAGCCGGAGCAGTTCGGCGGCGCTGGAGAAATCGTACGGCAGCGCCACGTCGCTGGTCGGCGCGATGCCGGATTCGGCCTCGGCCGCTTCGATGATAAAACCGCCGCCCACTGAATAGTACGTCTGCTCGAACAGCTCGCCGGTTTCACCGAAGGCTGTCAGCGACATCGCGTTGGGGTGGTAGGGCAGGCTCTCTTCGAGCAACAGCAGGTCGCGCTGCCAGTTGAAGGCAATCGTGGTTTGGCCGGCGAGGGACAGTTTGCCGGTTTCGCGCAGGGTCTGGATGCGTGGATCGATGGACGTCGGGTCGATGCTGTCTGGCCATTCGCCCATCAGGCCCATGATGCAGGCGCGGTCGGTAGCGTGACCGACGCCGGTGGCCGACAAAGAGCCGTAGAGGCGGATTTCCACGCGCCGGACGTCGGCCAGCAATCGCTGGTCGATCAGGGCTTGCGCGAAGGTCGCGGCGGCGCGCATCGGGCCGACGGTGTGGGAACTGGACGGACCGATGCCGACTTTGAATAGATCGAAAACACTGATAGCCATGCTAAAGCCTATACAAGCAATGGAAGAGAAATCGCTGCCATTTTTGTAGGACAAGCGCAATGTCGGCGATACTGCCCACCTCGGTCCTACGTGACCAACGAAACTTCCTAAGACAGCCTTTAGCAGGACTAAACGATGAGTCGTCAATTGCATGCCCAGACTTACGTCTGGCTGCACGTGTTTTCCTGTGCCGCGCGGCACTTGTCGTTCACCCGTTGTGCTGAAGAACTGCACATCACGCCGGGTGCAGTCAGTCAGCAAATCCGCCAATTGGAGGAGCGTCTGGGTTTTCGCCTGTTCCACCGCCGTGCTCGCGGAGTCGAATTGAGCGCCGAGGGCCAGCGATTGGCTATCACCGTCAACGAGGCTTACGGCAGCATTGATGCGGAATTGCGACGACTGGACGCCGGAATGATCAGCGGGATTTTGCGTCTGCGCTCAATTCCATCGTTTCTCAGCAAGTGGCTGACCCCGCGTTTGCCGCGTTTGCAGCAACGTTTCCCGGACATTCAACTGCGCCTGGTGGCCGAGGACAGCAGCGTGCCATTGCACGAGGGCGACTTCGATCTGGCGATTGACCTGAACGACGGCAGCTATCCGGGGCTGTTATCCACAGCCTTGCTCGATGAGCAGATTTTCCCGGTGTGCGCGCCGAGCCTGCTGCGCGGTCGCCCGCCGTTGCACGGTCCGGCGGACTTGATGCACTTTCCGCTGCTGCACGACATCACCGCGTGGCGTGGCAGCTACGAGTACGCGGAGTGGGAGTTTTATCTGAATGCGATCGGCTTCGAAGGCGCCGACGTACGGCGCGGGCACACTTTCAATCGCAATCACCTGACCATCGAAGCGGCGATTGCCGGCATGGGCGTGGCGATTGCGCGGCGCACGTTGCTCAACGATGAGCTGGAGCGTGGGACATTGATCGTGCCGTTTGGCCTGGCGGTGCCGAACCATAAACGCTACGTGCTGCTGTATGCGCCGGGCGCGCTGAGCCATCCGGGCGTGCGCGCGGTGCATGACTGGCTGGTAGAGGAGGCGGGGATGTTTCGGAGTCTGCATCCACTGGCGGAGCAGCAGATGTGAGCAATTGTGACAGAGAACGGTGTCGACCCAACTCCCGACCTTAACAGCGCTTTTGGCGGTTGTCCGGCTTTTTTTGCGAATCCATATTTATCTTTTTTTAGGGGTTGAATTGTTCTGCGAGCAGACCGATTGTGTAAGTAAGAGGCCACGGTGATGACGCCCAAGGGCCAGCCGACAGGCCTCTCGCGAGCTAGCTGAAATAAGGGATGAACTATGCAAATCCAAGTCAACAGTGATAACCATATTCAAAGCAGCATCCGACTGGAGGAGTGGGTACGTACTACCATTGAGAGCACGCTCGAACGTTATGAAGAGGACCTCACCCGCATTGAGGTCCACTTGCGGGACGAAAACGGCGACAAGCCCGGCCCGCATGACAAACGCTGCCAACTGGAAGCGCGGCCTAAAGGCCACCAACCAATTTCTGTGACCCATAAAGCCGATACCCTAGAGCTGGCCATCGACGGGGCGGCCGAGAAACTCGAACACGCGCTTGAGCATTTGTTCGGCAAACTGCGGGGCAAGCCACGTGCCGCTATTGAGCCGTTCGAAAGTGTGACCGCTGATGCGCTGCTGGAAGACGAGTTTCTGGAGAACGAACAGGCCGCACAAAACGGCTGAGGCCTGATTCCCTTATCAACCATCCACTGACCAACGGGCCTGCTTATGCAGGCCCGTTTTTGTTGTGCTGACCGACGCTTAAAACGCTACCGAAGTCTGCACATAAACCGTTCTTGGCTCACCGACATACTTGCCCTTGTTGTTGTCATCAAACGAACGGGTGAAGTATTGGTGGTTGAAGATGTTTTTTACGCCCACCGCCACATTCAAATCTGACAACTGCGGTCCGAAGTCATACGCCGCGCGGCTGCTGAACAGCATGTAACCCGGGATCTTGCCGGTGCTGCCGTCAGCACTTTCGCGCGAGGTATTGGCGTTGTCGGCGAACTGGTCGCTCTGATAGCTGCTGTCGACGTTCAGTTTCCACGCGCCTTCGGTGTAACCGACGCCAATCGTGCCTTTGTGTTTCGACGAGAACGGCACACGGTTGCCCTTGTTCGGACCGTCTTCGCGGATGCTCGCGTCGACATAAGCGTAAGTGGCGTAGACATCAAAACCGGCCAGCGCCGGGCTCAAGTCGTCGAGCGCATAGTTGATGCTGCTTTCGATACCTTGATGGCGCGTTTCACCGCGAGCGATTACGGAGTCGTTGGTCTGGTTGCTTTCGTACTGGTTGTCGAAGTTGATCAGGAACGCGCCGATTTCCGCGCGCAACGCGCCGTTGTCATAGCGCGTGCCGAGTTCCCAGGTGCGAGCCTTTTCCGGTTTTACTTCGCCGCTGCTCACGCGATTGGGCATCTGGCTGTATTGCACGCTGCCGAACGAACCTTCGGTGTTGGCGTACAGGTTCCAGTTGTCGGTGACGTGATACAGCACGTTCAGCGCCGGCAACGCGGTGTTGTAGTCACCCTTGTACTTCACCCCGGTGAGGTTGTTGTTTTGCTGCGATTCGATCATCTCGTAGCGAATCCCCGGCGTGATGGTCCACTTGCCGATGTCGATCCGGTCATCGATGAAAAACGCATTGGCCTCAGTGCCGCCACGGGTGTCGCGGTCGTTGCGGCTGTTGGTGGTCGGATAGGTGTTGTTGGCAATCGGCTCGCGATAACGCAATTCATGGCCGGCCTCGTTGATGTAGCGATAGCCGACGCCGACTTCATGGCTGGTCGGGCCGAGGTCGAAACCCTGGGCGAAACGGGTTTCGAGACCACGCACCCAATACTCGCGCGGCGACAGCGAGAGGAACGTGCCCTGATCCAGATAACCGCTGCGCAGGGTTTTGGTGAAGAAGGTATTGGCGGTGAATTCGCGGCGATCTTGCTGATAGCGATAGCCGAAATTGAACATCGTGCGGCGGCCCCAGAACTGATCTTTCGGGCGCGTGGACTGGTACGGATCGGCATCGTAATCGGCGACATTGAGGCCGCCGGGCATGTCGGCCTTGCCTTCGTAATACTGCGCCATCGCGTTGAAGCTGTTGGCGTCGTCGAGTTGGTATTTGCCCTTGAGGATCAAGTCGTCGATTTGCGTATCGCTGTGTTCGCGCCAGTCGCCGCCGCGGGTGCCGGAATACAAAATTGCGCCGCCCAATCCGTTGTCGGCGGTGCCGCCGGCCAGTAGGTTGCCGGTGGTTTTGAAGCCGTCGTGGCTCGACGAAGGCGCGGTTTCAGTTTGAAAACCACCCTTGACCGTCGGCTCATCGGGAATCGCGCGAGTGACGAAGTTGACCACGCCGCCGACGTTCTGCGGGCCATAACGCACGGCGCCACCGCCACGCACCACGTCCACCGCGTCCATGTTGCCCATGCTGATCGGCGCGAACGACAACTGCGGCTGGCCGTAAGGCGCGAACGGCACCGGGATGCCGTCCATCAGCACCGTCGAGCGCGAAGCGAGGCGCGGATTGAGCCCGCGAATGCCGAAGTTCAGCGCCATGTCGTGGCTGCCGGTGCCGTTGTTGTCCGGCGCGTTGACGCCGGGGATGCGGTTGAGCACGTCTTTGGCTTGGGTTGCGCCCTGGCGCTCGAACTCTTCGCGACGGATCACATCGCGCGCGCCGGCATGCTCGAAGACGTTGATTTGCGCAGCATCGCCGAGCCAGTCGCCGACCACCGTCGAGGTGCCCAACTCCAGCGCTGCCGCTTGCTCCACCGGTTGCAGGCTGAACGCATTGTCGCCCTCGGGCCGAGCTTGCAGGCCGGTGCCTTCGAGCAAGGTGTTCAAGCCCTGCTCGGTGGTGAAATTGCCTTCCAGACCACGGCTTTTCACGCCGCTGGTGACTTGCGAACCGAAGGAAATCAACACCCCGGCTTCACGGCCGAATTGGTTAAGGGCGTTTTCCAGCGACATCGGCGCGATGTGGTACGGCTTGGCGTCGGCGGCGTGCGCGACGGTGATAGTCGCGAGGCTCAGGCTGGCGCCGAGCATGAGGTGGCGCACAGTGCGGGCCAGCGGAGTGAGGCTAGTGAAGGGCATGGACGACGATCCTGAGAAGAGGCAATCAAGGGTGGCTTTCCTTCTCTGTCACGCCAGATCTGAAAAACGGCTCACGTGTTTCGAAAAAATTTTACTGACTGGCCCCCTCGCCACAGGGTTGGAGTTGTTCAGACGCGGGCCTCAACCGTTACCCAATACCGGGTAAAGCGCTTGACCTTCACCGGCAAGCTGATTTCCAGCAATTGCAGAATCCGCTCGCTGTCATCCAGCGGATAGGTCCCGGAAATCAACAGGTCGGCGACTTCAGAAGCGCAATTCAACTGGCCGCGACGGTAACGTCCCAGCTCATCGAGAAAATCCCCCAGACGCATGTGCGCCGCCACCAGCATGCCGTCAGCCCAGGCGCCGCTGTTGGCATCCAGCGGCTGCGGATTGCCGATGCCGTGCGGGCCGAAGCTCAACTGTCGCGCACTTTGCAGCAGCGTCGGCGCACCGCCCTCGGGCGTCAATTCGACACGTCCTTCAAACACCGCAACCTGGGTGCGATCGGCAAATTGCCGAACATTCAGCCGCGCGTCTTGCGTGCTCAACACGCCTTGTGCGGTCTGCACTCGAAACGCCTGCGCGGCGCTCAGCAGCAACTCGCCCTCCAGCAACCGAATCAAACCACCCTCGCGCACATCCACGGCGCTCGCGGTGTTGAGCTGCAACTGGCTGCCATTGCCCAGCGGAATTTTGCGGCGCTGGCCAACCGGGCTGCGATAGTCCGCCAGCAACGGCGTCAACGGAATGTGCTCGCGCATGCCCCAAGTGACTGCCGAGCCGGCGCCGAGAATCAGCAGCAGCTTCAACGCCTGCCGACGACTGGCGGATTTCGGCGCATTAAGTGCCGCGTGAGCCAGCGGCGAGGACACACCGCGCAGGCGCTGATTGACCCGCTGAATATGCTCCCACGCGCGTTGATGTTCGCTGTGCGCGTCGTGCCATTGTTGCCAGGCGTGTTGCTGGCGCGGGCTCAACGGGCCTTGTTGCATTTCCATCAACCAGTGCACGGCACGCTCGGCGACCTGCGCGGAAAAATCCGGCGCGCCGTTCATAAAGCGAAATAGCAGCGCATCGCCGCTTTGTTCAGGTGCCGTTTGACCGTGGCGATGGAGACTCCCAACTCGGCGGCGATCTGTGGATAAGTCAGGCCATCGAGCTGCGCAAGCAAAAATGCGCGTTTGACCCGACGCGGCAAGCCGTCGAGCAACTGGTCGAGCTCCATCAGCGTTTGCAGGATGATCGCCCGCTCTTCCTCGGACGGCGCGACGCTCTCGGGCATCTGCGCCAAGGCATCGAGGTAGGCGCGTTCCAGATCCTGGCGACGGTAATGGTTGAACAACACGCGTTTGGCGATGGTGGTCAGGAAGGCGCGCGGCTCAATGATCTGCGGAGTCTCGCGGGCGCTGAGCACGCGGATGAACGTGTCCTGCGCCAGATCGGCGGCGCTGTGCGGGCAGCCGAGCTTGCGCCGCAACCAACCGGTGAGCCAGTTGTGATGGTCGTGATAGAGGATTTCGACGGTATTGGCTGGCGACAACAGAACCACTCCGACACATGCGCATACATTAGAGAACAAGAATTGTTCGCATTGTAAGGAGGCGAACTGCATCCGGCAATCGGATCTCTTTTGCGTATGAGAATATTTATCATTAATATTGCGCGCTTGTTGGTCCGTGACGCTCACGGCGCCTCACCGGGTTTCAAGGTCGAAACATGAAAGGCAAGATTTCCATGCTTCCCGTTTCCTACAGATTGGCCGTCACTTCGCGGGTTTTGGCGGCAGTGGTGGGCGGTTACGTCGTGGCCGCGCTGGCCAGTGTCAGCCTCAGCCTGTGGCTGCCGATGGCCCGCGCCGAAGCGGTGGTCACCGGGATGATGACGTCGTTTCTGGCATATCTGGTCGCGGTGCTCTGGTGTTTTGCCTGTCGCAGCGCCTGGCAGGCATGGCTCGGCATGCTCGTGCCGAGCCTGGTGCTGGGCGCAATTTCGGCATTGGCGTACTGGATGGGCCACTCATGAAAGAGGGATTTCGCCAAGCGATGGCGTGGCTGCACACCTGGGTCGGGCTGATCTTCGGTTGGTTGCTGTTCGCGATTTTCCTCACCGGCACCCTCGCGTATTTCAAGGCTGAAACCACGCACTGGATGCAGCCGGAAATCCCCGCGCGCGCGGTGTCTTCCGAAGCCAGTGTGAACCTCGCGCAAGGTTATCTTCAGCAGCACGCGCCCAACGCCTCGCGGTGGTTGATCGACTTGCCGACCGCGCGTGAACCGGCGCTGACCGTGCGCTGGCAGCAAGCGCCGGCCGAACCCGGCAAACGCGGCCAATTCACCACGAAAATTCTCGACCCGCAAACCGGCGCCGAAGTGCAGGGCCGCGAAAGCATGGGCGGCGAGTTTTTCTACCGGTTCCACTTCCAGCTGCAAATGCCTTACCCGTGGGGTCGCTGGTTGTCGACCATCACCGCGATGCTGATGTTTGTCGCGCTGATCACCGGGATCATCACCCACAAGAAAATCTTCAAGGACTTCTTCACGTTCCGCCCGCGCAAGGGCCAGCGCTCCTGGCTCGACGGGCATAACGCAGTCGGCGTGCTGGTGCTGCCGTTCCACCTGATGATCACCTACAGCAGCCTGGTGATCTTCATGTCGATGGTCATGCCGGCGGGCATTCTCGCGGCGTACGACGGTAACGCCAGAGGATTTTTTGACGAAGTATTCCCGGCCTCGAACACCCCGGCGGTGGCGGGTCAGGCAGCGCCATTGGCACCGCTGGCGCCGTTGCTGGAACAGGCGCGCGAGCAGTGGGCGGGCGGTCGCGTCGCGGGGTTGTCGGTGAATAATCCGGGCGACGCCAATGCGTCGGCAGTGGTGCAACGCGACAGCGGCGACAGTGTGGTCCACAGCTTCGGGCGCGCAGTGACGTTCAATGCGGTCAGCGGCGAACTGCTCAGCAAGACTGCCGAACAAGCGCTGCCGATGGCGATTGCCGGAAGTTTTTACGGTTTGCACATGGGCCATTTCGCCGGCCCGGTGTTGCGCTGGTTGTACTTTATTTGCGGGATGGCCGGCACCGCGATGATCGGCACCGGGCTGGTGATCTGGCTCGGCAAACGGCAGCTCAAGCACGCCAAAAGTGGCGTTATGCCGTTTGAATTGCGCCTGGTGGAAGTGCTGAATATCGCCAGCATGTCGGGCTTGGTGATCGCCGTGGCGGTGTTTTTCTGGGCCAATCGCCTGTTGCCGATCGGCTTGACCGAGCGCGCGGATTGGGAAGTGAACAGCTTCTTTATCGCCTGGGGTTTGAGCCTGCTGCACGCAATGTTGCGTCGGGGCCGCGCGGCGTGGGTTGAGCAATTGGCGCTGGCAGCGTTGCTGTTTTGTACCGTGCCGTTGCTCAACGCGCTGACCACCGCGCATCACCTCGGCGTGTCGCTGGCGCAAGGCGATTGGGCGATGGCCGGGTTTGATCTGACGTGCCTGGGCAGCGGCGTTTTCCTCGGCTGGGCAGCGTGGAAAATGCAGCGCTCGGGCCGCACCGAAACCACCACCCGCCAGCGCGCCCGTGCTGTCACCCTTGAGCATGAGGCGACCTGATGCTGTTGGCTCTTTTGCTCTGCTACGGCGGTTTCACCGCGCTGTGTTTATCGATGGATCGTCATCACGCTGACCTGCTTGGGCGCAAACCCACCGCTCGGCGCCGCCAAGTCATGCGCGGCGGCGGCTGGCTGTTGCTGACCTTGTCGCTGTGGGCCGGCGTGTCCGCCAACGGCTGGGGCCTCGGCTTGGTGGAATGGTTTGCGGTGTTGATGCTCAGCGCTTTGATGCTGGTTTTGCTGCTGCCGTATCGCCCGCGTCTGGCGTTGTCGCTGGCGGCGTTGGGTCTGATCGCCAGCCCGGTTTGCGCAGTGCTGACTTGATGATCGCCAGCCCGCCAGAATCCCACGACGACGAACACCGCGGCGCGCGTGCGCATTTTCTTCAGGTGTTCCTGTCCCAGCGTTCGCAGATGGAAGCGCTGGTCAGTCGGCGGGTTGGCTGCCGGGCGACGGCGGCGGACCTGGTGCAGGATCTGTTCCTGCGATTCTGGCGGCGGCCGCTGGTGCAGGTTGAGGAATTGAGCACCTATCTGCTGCGCTGCGCCGGCAACATTGCCATCGACCATTTACGCAGCGAAGGCACGCGCGTGCGCGTCAACGAAGGCTGGATGCCGGACGAGCCGGACAGTCAGGCCAGCGAACCGCAAGCCGCGCTGGAGGCGGGCAACGATTTGCGTCACGTCGAAGCGGCGTTGCGCGCGTTGCCCGAGCGCACGCGGCAGATTTTTTTGCTCAACCGCATTCACGGGCGCAAGTATGCGCAGATCGCCAAGGCTATGGGCTTGTCCCAAAGTGCCGTGGAAAAACATATGATGCGCGCCCTCGACGCCTGCAAGGCCAGCCTGCGGGAACCCGAACCGCGCACGCCAGGGAAAGCACCGTGAACCACGCCCAACGCGTCACCCCGACGCCCGATCAGCAACAAGCGGCTTTTGCCTGGCTGAGCCTGTTGCACGATCAGCCGAGTGCCGGCGATCAACTGACGTTCAGCCATTGGTTGCAAGCCGATCCGGCACACGCCGAGGCGTACGCGCAGGCGCAAGTGATCTGGGAATTGAGCGAAGCGCCGGCGCGCACGCTGGCCGACGAAGACGCGGTGGCGCTGCAGGGTTATCTCTATGCGATGGATAATTCGCGGCGCTCCAGCGTGCGGCGTTGGGCCGGGGCGCTGGCGATGGCCGCGTGCCTGGTGTTGATGATCGGCGTTGGCGCGGGGTGGCAACCGCTGCGCTGGGCGGATGATCTGGGCGCCGATTACGTCTCGGCGCCAGGGCAAGTTCGCACCGTGACGCTGGCCGATCAAACGCAAGTCACGCTGGATGCCGACAGCGCGATTGCGGTGGATTTCAGTCGCGGCGAACGCCACGTCGAGCTGCGGCGCGGCGCCGGATTTTTCAATGTGACGCACACCGGCGAACCGTTCGTGGTCAATGCTGAAAGAGGTCAGGCGCGGGTGCTCGGCACACAATTCGAAGTGCGCCTGCAAGCGCATGGCGCGCGGGTGACGGTGTTGTCCGGGCGTGTCGGAGTGACGGCGCAGCGCCATGCGCAGCAGCAGATTTTGACCGCGGGTCAGCAGGTCGCTTATGGCGAAGGTGCGGCGGAAAAATTGCAGGCGGTCGACAGCGACGCGCAACTGGCGTGGCGCCAGGGTTGGCTGAATTATTACAAGGCGAGCCTGGCCGAGGTGGTCGAGGATTTGCGCCGGTATTACCCGGGGCGAATTTTGTTGCTTGACGATGAGCTGGCGGCGCGTCGGGTCAGTGGGAGTTTTCCGAGCAAAGACCCGCACGCGGTGTTGAGTTCGTTGCAGGGCGTTTTGGGGTTTGAGCAGCGCGAAGTTTTCGGGCAAATCATTATTTTGCGGTGAGGCATCCGGCGCCATCGCGAGCAGGCTCACTCCCACAGTTGGAATGCATTCCACCCTGTAGGAGTGAGCCTGCTCGCGATGGCGTCATCACAGCCACCCCTAATCCCCAAAAAAATAATTTCAGATTATTGATGAGGTAAACCCAAGCCCCATCCGTGTAGTGACTGAAACTGCGAGTCATTCGCATCCCGTTGCGGTTCTACACAGGTCATGAGCAATGAAGTCCAGGGCAAAGTCGGGTTTGGTCAAACAAAAGTCGGGTTCGGTCAAACACTGGTTCGGCGCGTCGGCGCTGAGTATTTCGGCATTGGCGATGCTGCCGCTCAGCGTCGCGCTGGCCGCTGAAACCGCCAGCACGCAACCGCGCACGCAGTTCAATTTCGCCATGGCCGCCAAGCCGCTGCCGCAGGCCTTGAGTGATTTCAGCCGCATCACCGGCATCAGCGTGGTCTACACCGACGAAGCGCCCTACGGCCTGAATGCGCCAGCGGTCAGCGGGCAAATGAGCGCCGAACACGCCATGCAGCAATTGCTCAGCGGTTCGGGATTCACCTTCCGCCGCACCGACGCGCACACCCTGGCGCTGGAACCGGCGCCCACCGAAGGCGCGCTGAATCTGGGCGCGACCACCATCACTTCGGTGCTCGACCAGACCATGAGCTACCAGCCGCCGCCCACCAGTTCGGTGATGCGCAGCTCGGCGCTGCTGCAGGAAACCCCGCAGACGATCAACGTGATCCCGGCGCAGGTCATTCGCGATCAGGCGCCGCGCAATCTCGATGATGCGCTGGCCAATGTCAGCGGCATCACCCAGGGCAACACGCTGGCCAGCACTCAGGATTCGGTGATGACTCGCGGTTTCGGCGACAACCGCAACGGCTCGATCATGCGCGACGGCATGCCGGTGATTCAGGGCCGTGGGATGAACGCCACCGTCGACCGCGTCGAAGTGCTCAAAGGCCCGGCATCGCTGCTCTACGGCATTCAGGACCCCGGCGGCGTGGTCAACATGGTCAGCAAGAAGCCCGAACTGACGCAATACAACGCGCTGACGTTGCGCGGTTCGACCTACGGCGACGGCAAGAACGGCAGCGGCGGTGGCCTCGACAGCACCGGCGCGCTGGGCGATTCCGGGTTGGCTTATCGCATGGTCCTCGACCACGAAGACGAAGATTACTGGCGCAATTTCGGTACGCACCGCGAGACGCTGGTCGCGCCGTCGCTGGCCTGGTTCGGCGAAAACACCCAGCTGTTGTTCTCCTACGAACACCGCGAATTCCTCACGCCGTTCGACCGTGGGACGATCCTCGATCCGCGCACCAATCATCCGTTGGACATCTCGCGCAACGAGCGGCTCGACGAACCGTTCAACAACATGGAAGGGCGCTCGGACCTGTATCACTTCGAGGCCGATCACCAGCTCAACGACGACTGGAGCGCGCACTTCGGTTACAGCTGGAACCGCGAAACCTATGACGCCAGCCAAGTGCGTGTCACCGCCATCGACACCCACAAAGGCACGCTGACCCGGAGTATGGACGGCACGCAAAACGCGATCAGCACCGATCGTTTCACTACCGCCAGCCTCGAAGGCAAAGTCAACGTGCTGGGCATGCAGCACGACCTGGTGTTCGGCGTCGACGACGAGTACCGCAAAATCTACCGCGAAGACCTGATCCGGCAGAAAAGCCTGAGCACCTTCAGCTACGTCAATCCGGTGTATGGCCGTGAAGTGGCGGGCACGACCGTGAGCCCGGCGGACAGTGCGCAGACCGATCAACTGCGCAGCGATTCGGTATTTATGCAGGACTCGATTCACCTCACCGATCAGTGGATTCTGGTCGCTGGCGGGCGCTTCCAGGAGTACGACCAGTACGCCGGCAAAGGCGTGCCGTTCAAGGCCAACACCGACAGCAACGGGCAGAAATGGGTGCCGCGCGCCGGGCTGGTGTATCGCTACACCGACGAGTTGTCGTTCTACGGCAGCTACACCGAATCGTTCAAACCCAACTCGACCATCGCGCCGCTGAGCGGCAGCAGTGTGGTGCTCGATGGCAGCGTCGCGCCGGAGGAAGCCAAATCGTGGGAAATCGGCGCGCGGCTGGAGATGCCGGGGCGCATCACCGGCAACGTCGCGCTGTTCGATATCAAGAAAAAAAACGTGCTGATCGCCAACTCCGAAGGCCCGACGACGATTTACAGCGCGGCGGGTGAAGTGCGTTCGCGAGGTCTGGAAGTCGATGTCAGCGGCCAGCTCAGCGATCGCTGGAGCCTGATCGGCAGCTATGCCTACACCGACGCCGAAGTCATCGAAGACCCGGATTACAAAGGCAAGAAACTGCAAAACGTCGCGAAGAACAGCGGGGCGCTGTCGGCGGTTTACGACTTCGGCAGTATTGTCGGCGGCGACCAGTTGCGCGTCGGCGCGGGGGCGCGTTATGTCGGCGAGCGGGCGGGTAACGCAGTGAACGATTTCGACTTGCCGGGTTATACCGTGGCGGACGCGTTTGCCACTTACGACACCAAGGTTGAAGGGCAGAAGGTCAAGTTTCAGCTCAACGTGAAAAACCTGTTTGACCGCACTTATTACACCTCGGCGGCGAGCCGGTTCTTTGTGTCGATGGGTGATTCGCGGCAGGTGTCGCTCTCCAGCACATTGGAGTTTTGAGGCTGGATCAAAAGCCACCCCTCACCCCAGCCCTCTCCCCAGAGGGGAGAGGGGGAAAGGGAGCTGATCTTCATTGCTTTCAAAGCCTGAGGTCGACTCGATATTTCAGGTCGATGTGGCTCCAGGAACATCTCGGTCAGTCCCCTCGCCCCAGAGGGGAGAGGGGGAAAGGGAGCTGATCTCCATTGCTTTCAAAGCCTGAGTTCGGCTCGATATTTCAGGTCGATGTGGCTCCAGGAACACCTCGATCAGTCCGCTCGCCCCAGAGGGGAGAGGGGGAAAGGGAGCTGATCTTCATTGCTTTCAAAGCCTGAGGTCGACTCGATATTTCAGGTCGATGTGGCTCCAGGAACACCTCCGTCAGTCCCCTCGCCCCTTTGGGGAGAGGGTTAGGGAGAGGGGTAGATCCCCATGACACCCCACCCCCCAATGTCTACCGCAAAAACGCCTGCCGATACTCCCCAGGCGTCCCACCCAACACCTGCCGAAACCGATTGGTGAAATGACTGGCACTGGCAAACCCGCACGCCAGCGCAATCTCGCCCAACGGCTGTGAGGTCGAACGCAGCAATTCTCGCGCCCGGCTCATGCGGCGCGCCAACACATACTGGTGCGGTGGCAAACCAAAGCTTTCGCGGAACATCCGCGCAAAGTGATATTCCGACAACGCGCACAACGCCGCCAATTGCCCGAGACTGATCGGTTCGGCCAATTGATTGTCGATGAACTCGACCAATTGCCGCCGCTGATGCGCCGCAAGCCCGCCCTTGAGCCGCAAACCCTGACGCATGCCGACCTGGCTGAGCAATGCGTGGCTGAGCATTTCATGCGCCAGGCTGCTGGTCAGCAGCCGTTCGCCGGGCTCGTTCCAGTTCAGCGTCAGCATCTGCCGAAAGCGCCGGGCCTGCTGCGGGTCGTCGAGAAAAGTGCCCTCGCGCAATTGCACTTCGCGCGGTTCGCGATCAAGCAAGGTGACGCAACCGAGGGCAAATTGTTCGGTGCTGAAATACAGATGCGCGAGGCGGATATCGCCATTGATTACCCAGCCCGACTGGTGCTCGGCCGGCAGGATGCACAGTTTGTCCGGGCCGCCCTTGGTGCCGGGCTGGTCGCGCCGAAAAGTCCCGGTACCGCCGGCGATGTAGCAGGACAGGGTGTGGTGGCTCGGCGCTTGGTAATCCTGCGCGTCGTGATGATTGCTCCACAAAGCTGCAGCCATGCCGTCACCGAGCTCGGCGCTGTGCTCCAGACGAGCATTCGGCGAGCGGTTGAGGGCTTGAAAAACTTGCAGGGTTTCCAGTGCGGGCATGATCGTCTCTCCAACGTTTCGCATCCTACTCCGTAGCCATCCGCGTGCCAGCCCGTCCGCCGACAAAAGCGCAAGTTTATGCAAGTGCGCGTTGGTGGGGCGACGCACACTGAAATCCTGATCCGACATTACGGAATCTGTGGCCAACGAGGTTTCTGTGGCGAGCGAGCTTGCTCGCGCTTGAGTGCGCAGCACTCACAAAATGGTGCGGAATTCAGAAGATTTGCGGCAACTTGCAGAGTTTTGGGGCTGCTGCGCAACCCAGCGCGAGCAAGCTCGCTCGCCACAAATATTGTTGATGCCGCACATACCACTCCGGCCACAGACGCCGATCAGCCACCGCCACAGAAAGTTTGTTGCCCACCCATTCATAGCGCTGCCCCGGAGCCCTCCACATGAACCTTTCCCTCTACCTGCTCACCGTGCTGATCTGGGGCACCACGTGGATTGCCTTGAAGCTGCAACTGGGCGTGGTGGCGATTCCGGTGTCGATCGTTTATCGCTTCGGCCTCGCGGCGCTGGTGCTGTTTGTGATGTTGCTGCTGAGCCGGCGCCTGCAAGTGATGAACCGGCGCGGGCACTTGATTTGCCTCGCGCAGGGCTTGTGCCTGTTCTGCATCAATTTCATGTGTTTCCTCACCGCGAGCCAGTGGATCCCCAGCGGGCTGGTCGCCGTGGTGTTTTCCACCGCAACACTGTGGAACGCGCTGAATGCGCGGGTGTTTTTCGGCCAGCGGATCGCCCGCAACGTTTTGCTGGGCGGCGCGCTGGGGTTGTCTGGGCTGGGGCTGTTGTTCTGGCCGGAGCTGGCCGGGCACACCGCTAGCCCGCAAACCTTGCTGGGTCTGGCGCTGGCGTTGCTCGGAACCTTGTGTTTCTCGGCCGGCAACATGCTCTCGAGCCTGCAACAGAAAGCCGGGCTCAAACCCTTGACCACCAACGCCTGGGGCATGGCTTACGGCGCAGCGATGCTGACCGTCTGGTGCCTGGTCAAAGGCATCCCGTTCGACATCGAATGGAATGCGCGCTACCTCGGCTCGCTGCTGTACCTGGTGATCCCCGGCTCGGTGATCGGCTTCACCGCATACCTGACGCTGGTCGGGCGCATGGGCCCGGAGCGCGCGGCGTATTGCACCGTGTTGTTCCCGGTAGTCGCACTGAACGTTTCGGCCTATGCCGAAGGCTACCAATGGACCGCGCCGGCGCTGTTCGGGCTGGTGTTGGTGATGCTCGGCAACGTGCTGGTGTTTCGTAAACCGAAACCGCCGCTAATCCTCAACAACGGCGACAACAACAGCAACGGCAAGCTGGCATGAGTTGATATAAACATCGGGCGCTGCAACAGTCAGCGCTCGATTCTAAGTGTCAGGTAAATCAATAACGGCAATATGAAATCGACAATATGCCGCGCCCAGTCCTTGGCATTCCAGGTTGTCGATTTGTCCATGTTGAACCATTCGACGCCGATGACTTGCAGGCACAGGTAATAAACAAATATCGCGATCAGCAGCCCGATAATGCACAACTTTTTTGCTTCATGAAATTCGGCTGCAGATGCCTTCAAGTTTTTGCACAGGTGATAGGTGCCGATCAGGCAATACACGGTGTAAAGCACTTCCAGGGTAATGATGATCCAGTAAATCCGGTGGTGCAGCATCGGTGAGGTAATCGCCCGATAGCTGACACTCTCCTGGTCCTGTGCGGTGTCCATGCTCAAGACGTGGCCGACATATTCATAGTTTGTGGAATAGTCGGTGAAGTTGCTGAACATCACCAATAGTCCAAAAAAACTGAAAAATGCCATGAGTAATACTTTGCTGTATCTGACAAGCAGATCAGTGGTCAGGGTGTTCAATGGATATGCTCTCCGTAGCCAGAACTCTATAAGTTGAGTAACGGGCCGGAGTCTATAGTGCGATTTGGTTTTTTGGTGTTGAACTGGATTTCAAGGTGTGTGGCAGACACTGATTAAATATTGAAAGCAGTAGAAGTTGATATAAGCGGGCAAGTGCTTGATGCACTTGCCCGGCTATATTCAGCCCTTCCAGACTTGCGGATTGACCAGGTCCTGCGGGCGTTCGCCGAGCAATGCGCTACGCAAGTTGGCCAAAGCGCGATTGGCCATTGCGTCACGGGTTTCACCGGTCGCCGAGCCAATGTGCGGCAGGGTTACAGCGTTTTTCAACTGGAACAACGGCGACTCCGCCAGTGGTTCTTTCTCATAAACGTCGAGTCCGGCGCCGCGAATTCGCTGGGTTTGCAGTGCTTCGATCAGCGCCGGTTCATCGACCACCGGGCCACGGGAGATATTCACCAGAATGGCGCTGGGCTTCATCAAGGCCAATTCGCGATGGCTGATCAGGTGCCTGGTCTTGTCGCTGAGCGGCACCACCAGGCAGACGAAATCGGCTTCGGCGAGCAACTCGTCGAGGCTGCGAAACTGCGCGCCGAGCTCCTGTTCCAAATCGGTCTTGCGGCTGTTGCCGCTGTAGATGATCGGCATGTTGAAGCCGAGCCGACCGCGTCGGGCAACCGCGGCGCCGATATTGCCCATGCCGACGATGCCCAACGTCTTGCCGTGCACATCGCAGCCGAACAGCGCCGGGCCGACGGACGCTTGCCATTGCCCAGCCTTGGTCCACGCATCCAGCTCGGCGACGCGACGGGCGCTGCTCATGATCAGCGAGAACGCCAGGTCGGCGGTGCTTTCGGTCAGCACGTCCGGGGTGTTGGTGAGCATGATCCCGCGTTCGTTGAAGTAGCCCACGTCATAGTTGTCGTAGCCCACCGAAACGCTGGAAACCACTTCCAGTCTGGCGGCGTTCTGCAATTGCGCGCGCCCCAGTTTGCGGCCCACGCCGATCAGACCGTGGGCGTGGGGCAGGGCTTCGTTGAACTGGGCGTTGATGTCGCCGTTTTTCGGATTCGGCACGATAACGTCGAAATCGTGTTGCAGGCGTTCGACCATTTCCGGGGTGACGCGGCTGAAGGCGAGGACAGTCTTTTTCATGTTCGCAAGGCTCGGCGGGTCGGGAATAATGCCAAGCACGCTAACATTCTTCCGCCGTGCGGTGAACACCGGTAAACCTGTAGGCGCTGAGCTTGCTCGCGAAGGCGGCCGAACATTCGACATCAATGTTGGCTGACAAACCGCTTTCGCGAGCAAGCTCTGCTCTCGCGGGCGTTGGGGATCAGGTGGCCACGCGGGCGCCCACCAGACTTCCACTCAACTCGTACGCGGCCAATTCCGCCTGATGCGCTGCGAGAATTTCCGGCAGTGAACCGCGCAAGTATTCGACCCAGGTCTTGATTTTCGCGTCCAGGTATTGGCGCGAGGGGTAGATGGCGTACAGGTTCAGTTCCTGCGAGCGGTAGTTCTGCATCACCCGCACCAGCGTGCCGTTGCGCAGGCCTTCGATGGCCGCGTACACCGGCAGCACGCCGACGCCCATGCCGCTGGTGATCGCGGTTTTCATTGCGTCGGCGGAATTGACCAGGAACGGCGAGCTATTGATGGTGACCATTTCCTGGCCATCGGGGCCGTCGAAGGTCCATTTCTCCAGCGGAATCACCGGGCTCACCAGGCGCAGGCACGCGTGGTTGAGCAGGTCGCTGGGTTTTTGTGCGCAGCCATTGGCTTTGACGTAGGCCGGCGAGGCGCAAACGATGCTGTAGGTGATGCCGAGGCGCTGCGAGACGAAACCCGAATCCGGCAGTTCGCTGGCCAGCACGATCGATACGTCGTAGCCCTCGTCGAGCAAGTCCGGCACGCGGTTGGCCAGGGTCAGGTCGAAGGTTACGTCCGGGTGCGTCTTGCGATAGCGCGCGATGGCGTCGATCACAAAGTGCTGGCCGATGCCGGTCATGGTGTGCACTTTCAGTTGCCCGGCGGGGCGGGCGTGGGCATCGCTAGCCTCGGCTTCGGCCTCTTCGACGTAAGCGAGGATCTGTTCGCAGCGCAGCAAATAGCGCTTGCCGGCCTCGGTCAGGGCGATGCGGCGGGTGGTGCGGTTGAGCAGGCGGGTTTGCAGATGGGCCTCAAGATTGGAGACCGCGCGCGAGACGTTGGCTGTCGTGGTGTCCAGTTGCACGGCGGCGGCGGTGAAGCTGCCGGCCTCGGCCACGTAACTGAAGGCGCGCATGTTTTGCAAAGTGTCCATGGGGTGCTCTCGGGTTCGATGGCAAATTGTGACACGAAGTTGCGGGGCGGTGACCCCGACAAAGGGATTATCGCGTTAACGGTAACAAAGATTCACAGGATTCCCAGCTTATCGCCGTTCAGGCGTCCCCATAGAATTGCCGCCACCGCAGGAACTGGCGTACGGCCCACACTTTGTGGGAGCGAGCTTGCTCGCGATGGCTGAGTGTCAGTCGACATCAATGTTGAATGTCAGACCGCAATCGCGAGCAAGCTCGCTCCCACAAGGGTTGCGGTGTCCGTTCCCACAGTAATTCGTACCTCCCCCTTCTCAGGAATTTGCAGCAGTGCCGCGTCGCATCAACAGAGCGCTCAAGACGCTCAGTGTTTTGGCTTTAACCCTGGCAATCAGCGGCTGCATCGGTACCCATGGCATTGCCCCGCAAGGCACGGCACTGGAGGCTGATTCGCTGGCCACCGACGAAGCCATTCGCAACGCTGCACAAGACGCTCACTGGCCCACCGCCCAATGGTGGCAGGCCTATGGCGATGCGCAACTGAACCGCTGGATCGACCTCGCCGTTCAGGGCAGCCCGAGCATCGCGATGGCCACCGCCCGTGTGCGCCAAGCCAGATCGATGGCCGGTATTGCCGAGGCCGCCGAGTCGTTGCAGATCAATGGCGACGCCACGCTCAAGCGCCACAACTGGCCGACCGATCAGTTCTACGGCCCTGGCGAACTCTCCAACACCACCACCTGGGACAACAACGCCGCGCTGGGTTTCAGCTACGCCCTCGACCTCTGGGGCCGCGAAGCCAATGCCAGCGAACGCGCCGTCGACCTCGCGCACATGAGCGCCGCCGAAGCGCGGCTGGCCCAGCTCGAATTGCAGAACAACATCGTTCGCGCCTACATCGAACTGTCGCTGCACTACGCGCAACGCGACATCGTCGCGGCGATGCTGCAGCAACAGCAGCAGATTCTCGACCTCGCGCAGAAGCGTCTGGACGGCGGCATTGGCACGCATTTCGAGGTCAGCCAGGCACAAACGCCGCTACCGGAAACCCATCGGCAGCTCGATGCGCTGGACGAAGAAATCGCCCTCAGCCGCAATCAACTTGCAGCGCTCGCAGGTTTTGGTCCTGGCGCCGGCGCGCAATTGCAGCGGCCTACCCTGGCGTTGGGTGCGGCGCTGAAATTGCCGTCGTCGCTGCCCGCGCAATTGCTCGGGCAACGTCCGGACGTGGTCGCCAGTCGCTGGCAAGTCGCGGCGCAGGCGCGCGGCATCGATGTCGCGCACGCCGGGTTTTATCCCAACGTCGATCTGGTCGGCAGCCTCGGCTACATGGCCACGGGCGGCGGCGCGCTGGAGTTCCTGACCGGCAAGAAACTCAACTACAGCGTCGGCCCGGCGATCACGCTGCCGATTTTCGACGGCGGGCGTTTGCGCGCGGAACTCGGTGAAGCGTCGGCCGGGTACGACATTGCTGTCGCCAAGTACAACCAGACGCTGGTGAATGCGCTGAAGGAAATTTCCGATCAGTTGATCCGCCGCGAGTCGATGGACAAGCAGCAATCCTTTGCCGCCGAGTCGGTGGCCACGGCGCAGAAGACGTACGACATCGCGATGATTGCGTATCAGCGTGGGCTCACCGATTACTTGAATGTGCTGAATGCGCAGACGTTGTTGTTCAAACAGCAGCAGGTGCAGCAGCAGGTGCAAGCGGCGCGGTTGAGTGCGCACGCGGCGTTGGTGACGGCGTTGGGCGGCGGGCTCGGTGCCGGCAGCGACGTGCCGACAGACCGCCAGACCGCCGCGCCGAAAACCCCGGTGTTGCTTAAGTGAACACAAATCCAGTGGCTCACCGGCATTTGTGGCGAGCGAGCTTGCTCGCGTTTGAGTGCGCAGCACTCACAGAATTTGCGGCGGAAATCAGAATTTTGGGGCCGCTTCGCAGTCCAGCGCGAGCAAGCTCGCTCGCCACAGGTTTTTTGTTTGACTCAGGATTTTTGCAGGTGAGCAGGGTTTTGTTTAGGTCAGGTTTTTCGCGGGTGAGCAGGTTTCGGTTAACTCAGGTTCTTTGCAAATGAACAGAACTATGCCCGCACCGCTGCGCTGGCTGCATTCCCTGGAA
Source organism: Pseudomonas sp. SJZ131 (assembly GCF_007828705.1). NCBI lineage: Bacteria > Pseudomonadati > Pseudomonadota > Gammaproteobacteria > Pseudomonadales > Pseudomonadaceae > Pseudomonas > Pseudomonas sp. SJZ131. The sequence goes on from NZ_VIVC01000002.1 coordinate 317,065, forward strand.
TGGCGCCGGGGCTTCTATGACTGGGCGCGCAGCGATGGCGTGACCTGGGTTTATATTTTCAAAGTGCTGATCGCCGCGTTCCTGACCTTGTGGCTGGCCATGCGCCTGGAATTGCCGCAGCCGCGCACGGCGATGATCACCGTGTTTATCGTCATGCAACCGCAAAGCGGCCATGTCTTGGCCAAGAGTTTCTATCGCTTCCTCGGCACGCTCGCCGGGTCGGCGGTGATGGTGTTGCTGATCGCTTTATTCGCGCAAAACACTGAACTGTTTCTCGGCTCACTGGCGATTTGGGTGGGCCTGTGCACCGCTGGCGCCGCGCGTTATCGCAACTTTCGCGCCTACGGTTTTGTGCTCGCTGGTTACACCGCCGCGATGGTCGGTCTGCCGGCATTGGCGCACCCCGACGGCGCGTTCATGGCGGCGGTCTGGCGCGTGCTGGAAATCTCCCTGGGGATCATTTGCTCGACCCTGATCAGCGCCGCCATCCTGCCGCAAACCTCCGGCGCGGCGATGCGCAACGCTTTGTATCAGCGCTTCGGCGTGTTCGCGTTGTTCGTCACCGATGGCTTGCGCGGTCGCAGTCAACGCGAGGCATTTGAAGCGAGCAACGTGCGCTTCATCGCCGAAGCCGTCGGCCTCGAAGGCTTGCGCAGCGTCACCGTGTTCGAAGACCCGCACATGCGTCGGCGCAATGGTCGGCTCAGCCGCTTGAACAGCGAATTCATGAGCATCACCACGCGCTTCAACGCCTTGCACCAGTTGCTCGAACGCTTGCGCAGCAGCGCCGCCGACCACGTGGTCGCGGCGATCAAGCCGGGTTTGCAGGACCTCGCCGAATTGCTCGACGGCTTCAGCGGCCGCGCCTTGACCGACGCCGATGCGGCGCGGCTGGTGACGGCGCTGAGTGCTTACAAGGAAGGCTTGCCGACGCGCGTGCGCAACCTGCGGGCGACGTTCCAGGAGAGCGAGCCGAGCGACGCCGAGCAACTGGATTTCCACACCGCGTACGAGCTGCTTTATCGCTTCGTCGACGACTTGCACAGTTATGCACAGACCCACGCCTCGCTGGCCGATCACTCGCATGCGCGCGAACAATGGGATGAACCGTTTACCCCGCAAACCAACTGGCTGGCGTCGGCCGCTTCGGGGATTCGGGCGTCGTTCATCCTGATCGTACTCGGCAGTTATTGGGTGGCGACGGCGTGGCCGAGCGGGGCGACGATGACCTTGATTGCCGCCGCCACCGTAGGACTTTCAGCGGCGACGCCGAACCCCAAACGCATGGCGTTTCAGATGGCGTGCGGCACCTTCCTCGGCGCGTTGATCGGCTTCGTCGAGATGTTTTTCATCTTCCCGTGGATCGACGGTTTTCCACTGCTGTGCGTGATGCTGGCGCCGGTGATCGTGCTCGGTTCATTCCTCACTTCGCGCCCGCAATACGCCGGGGTGGGCCTGGGGCTACTGATCTTCTTCAGCACCGGTTCGGTGCCCGACAACCTCACCGTCTACAACCCCTACACCTTCATCAACGACTACATCGCCATGGTCCTCGGCATGCTGGTGTGCGCCGCCGCCGGCGCGATCATTCTGCCGCCGAACAGCCGCTGGTTGTGGCGGCGCCTGGAGCAGGATCTGCGCGAGCAAGTGGTCTACGCGATCAGCGGCAAACTCAAGGGCCTGGGCTCAAGTTTCGAGAGCCGCACGCGCGACTTGCTGCATCAGGCTTACGGCCTCGCGGTCGGCCAGCCGCACGTGCAGCGCGACTTGCTGCGCTGGATGTTTGTGGTGCTGGAAGTCGGCCACGCGATCATCGAGTTGCGCAAGGAACAGGCGATTCTGCCGGTGCACCCGGCGTATGCCGAATCGCAGCCGTGGCGCCAGGCGATCCGCGTGATGGGGCGCTCGCTGGTGCGGCTGTTTCTGCAACCGAGCCAGAGCAATCTGGAGCGCGGCTTGATCGCCGTCGATCATGCGATCAGCCGCGTGCAAGCCACCGATGAACCGTTCGCGCCGCACTTCGATACCTCGGCGCTGCGCCGGGTGAAGAGTTATCTGCACTTCATCCGCACCTCGCTGCTGGACCCGCAATCGCCGCTCACGGCGTACCTGAAAACCCCCGCCAAAGGACTCGAACATGCCGCGTGAAATCGCTTTCCACGGCATCTACATGCCGACCATGACGCTGATGTTTTTCATCGCAGCGGCGCTGGCCTGGGCGCTCGACCGGTTTCTCTCCGGGTTCGATCTATACCGCTTTTTCTGGCACCCGGCGTTGCTGCGCCTGAGCCTGTTTACCTGTCTGTTCGGCGCTCTGGCGCTGACCGTTTACCGTTGACTCTCTCTCTCTGAAGAAGGCTCTGATGAAAAAGCTTTTCAGCCTGCTCGCAACTTTGCTGGTGCTGGCCCTTGCGATCTGGATTGGCCGAACCTTGTGGGTGCATTACATGGACACGCCGTGGACCCGCGATGGCCGGGTGCGCGCCGACATCATCAATGTCGCCGCCGACGTCACCGGCGAAGTGGTGGACGTGCCGGTGCGCGATAACCAACTGGTGAAGAAGGGCGATTTGCTGATGCAGATCGACCCCGAGCATTACCGCATCGCGGTCAAACAGGCGCAGTCGCTGGTGGCGTCACGCAAGGCCACCAGGGAGATGCGCAAGGTCAACGCGCATCGCCGCGCCGACATGGACGCGCTGGTCATTTCCAAAGAAAACCGCGACGACGCGAGCAATATTGCCGACTCGGCGCTGGCCGATTACCAACACGCGCAAGCACAACTGGAAGCGGCGCAGCTGAACCTCAAACGCACCGAAGTGCGCGCGGCGGTGGACGGTTACGTCACCAACCTCAACGTCCATCGCGGCGACTACGCGCGCATCGGCGAGGCGAAAATGGCCGTGGTCGACATGAACTCGTTCTGGGTCTACGGCTTCTTCGAAGAAACCAAACTGCCGCACGTGCGCGTGGGTGATAAGGCCGACATGCAGTTGATGAGCGGCGAGGTGTTGAAGGGCCACGTCGAGAGTATTTCGCGCGGGATCTACGACCGCGACAACCCGGAAAGTCGCGAGTTGATTGCCGATGTCAACCCGACGTTCAACTGGGTGCGTCTGGCGCAACGGGTGCCGGTACGCATTCACATCGATGAAGTGCCGGAAGGCGTGCTGCTGGCGGCGGGCATTACCTGCACGGTGGTGGTGAAACAAGAGAACGGCGCTTAACTCTTGTGGCGAGGGGGCTTGCCCCCGCCGCCGAACGGGGGCAAGCCCCCTCGCCACACAAGCGCTGTGTCAGAGCTGACAAAATGTTTCGTGCAAATGCCGCCAGATGATCCGCCCGCCAGGTTGTTTTTCAAACACCACTGTCGAACGCCGATCCGAGTGCAACCCGGTCGCATCGGTCTGCTGCTCGCGATAACTGACCGTCGCGCCGTCCGCGTGCAAGGCAATTGCGCGCAGCTCGCTGAGCTCAATCCTGAACCCGCGTTTCTGCCCGCCCGCCATGCGAAACAGTGCCGACAGTTCGGCGAAATCGAGCACCCGGCCCAACGGCGAAATCATCGAAAACTGCGGCGAGAAACGCTGCAGTAATTTCTCCAGCGCCGCTGCGTCTTCCTCAACGGCAAACCACTGTTCAATCGCCACATGGGCCTGGAGCACTTCGTCAAAATAATCGGTGTAGTCAGTCATGCGGATTTTTCCTGAAGGGGAGGAGAGGTTAGCAGGGCCAGCACGTTCGTTGAGTCGAAACGCAGGACCGCGGCCATTGGCACCAGCGTCAGCAGTGCGGCGGCAATGAAGCAATCGTTGAAGCCTTGAGTGCCCAGCGCGCCGAGCAATGAGCTCAACAGTGCTGCGCCGAGGCAGAAACCCAGTTGCCGATTGATGTTCCACAATGCACTGGCGTGGGCCATTTTTTCCGGCGTTGTGCCGACAAATGCCAAGGTCTGCGCGGTGATGCTGCACAAACTACCGCCCAAGCCCATTACGGCGTAGGCAATGATCAGTAGCGCGCTGGCGGATTGTTCGATGCGCATCAGCAGCACAATGCCAAGGCATTGCAACAGCATGCCGCTGATCAGCAACGGCTTGGGGCCGATGCGATTGAAACTGCGTTTGCCGAGCGTGATCGCCACCCCCGAGCCGGCCGCCCACGGCAACATCAGCGCGCCGATTTGCGCCGCGCCGAAACCGAGTTCGTGCAGGTACAACACGGCAATCAGGTTGGTGCCGGTGAATATGCCGGGTACACACAGGTAGATCAGCATCGCCAGGCGCAGTGATGGATTTTTGATCAGTTGCAGGTCGAGGATTGCCACGGGTTTGCGCCAGCCGTCGCTCAGGTACAACGCCGCAACAGCGGCGCTGAGCATCAGCCCGAGCAGGCCGAAAAGGCGCGTGGCGGGCTCGCTCAACAGGCTCACGGCAATCAACAAGAGGCTCAGGGCGGTCATCGCAAGCAGCAGGCCCACGGCGTCCAGTGTCGGGCGTTCGGTCGAAGCTTTTTCCGCTTTCAACCAAAACATGCCGAGACCGAAGGCGAGCAACGCCAGCGGCAAATTCAAGTAGAAAATCCAGCGCCAGGACAACGCCTGAACAATCAACCCGCCGGCCGCCGGCGACAGGGCCGGCACCATCAGCGCCACCAGCAACACCACGCCGGTGAAATGCGCACGCTGCGCCGGGGGAAATTGTCGATAGGCCAAGGCCTGGCCGACGGGTAATAACAACCCGCCACCGAGCCCTTGCAGCAGCCGCCAGCCGATCAGGCTTTCAATCGATCCGGCTTGAGCGACCAGCGCCGAAGCGATGCCGAACAGCAGCAAGGATGCGAGGATCAGCCGCCGCTCCCCGATCCGCGCGCCCAGCCACACGCTCAGCGGAATGATCAGCGTCAGCCCGAGCATGTAGGCGTTGCCGATCCACGCCAGTTCGGTGACCGAAGCGTGCAGCTCGCGGGCAATGTCCGGGTAGGCAATGTTCGCGACAAACATGTTCAGCAGGTCGAGGGCGAAGCCCAGCAAATACACCAGCGCGACTTTCGAGCGGTAGGTCATGGCGACATCCCTGTAATAAGACGTGCAGGGTAGGGCGCTGGCGCGGTTAGGAAAACGCTGGTTTGCCTGCTAGTTTGTCAAAATTATTTTGACAAGGAGCGCTGCGCCGATGGTTAGCCTGGACCGTTTCGACACTTTCAAAGCCGTGGTCGAGGCCGGATCGTTGACCGCTGCGGCTGACTTGCTCGGGCAGACCCGCGCGGTGGTCAGCTTCAACCTCAAGCGTCTGGAAGAGGAATTGGGCGTGACGTTGCTCACGCGCAACACCCGGCAATTGGCCCTGACCGATGCCGGTGAACGTTTTTATCAGCGTTGTTTGCGCGCCCTCGACGAAGCGCGGCTGGCCATCGAAGAAGCCCGTTCGGAGCACTCGCAGCTCAAGGGATCGTTGCGAATTACCACGACGGTCGAGTTCGCCCTGGCGCAAGTGGTGCCGGCGCTGGCGGTGTTTCGTCAGCAGCATCCGCAGTTGCACATTCACTTGTCGACCTCATCGACGCACGCCGATTTGATTTCCGAACGCTTCGATGTGGCGATACGGCTGGGGCGCATGCTCGACTCCAATTTGCGTGCGGTGCAGTTATCCACCTTCGAGATTTTTGCTGTGGCGGCACCGGAGTTAGTCGCGCGTTTTGCGACCGTCGATACGCTGGCGGCGCTGGAGTCATTGCCGACGTTGGGGCATGGGCGGGTGCCGGAGTTGGCGGTGACTGACCCGAGCGGCGCCGAGCATTTGTATCAGCCAAAACCCGGCACCACGGCCATCGTCGCCGACAACTCGGCGACGTTGCGTGCGTTTGCGCTGTCGGGGCAAGGCGTGGCGATTTTGCCGCAGTGGCTGGTGCAGGAAGATCTGAATGCGGGCCGGTTGACCCGGCTATTGGACGATCACGGTTTCGCTCGGCAAGGGGTGTACGCGTTGTACCCGGACACGCGGCATTTGCCGCTGAAAGTGCGGGCGTTTATTGATTTCATGAAAGGTTGGGGGTGAGGTTTGCGTTGCCCGGTCTGGCCTCTTCGCGGGCAAGCCTCGCTCCTGCGGTTGCGATGCAATCCCCTGTAGGAGCAAGGCTTGCCCGCGAAGGCGTCAACTCGGTCTCAGAGCTGCCCACCCAAACCGAAGCGCTTCATCAACCCCGATTCCAGCAACCCTTTGGGCAGTAACGCCGCCAACAGCGGCAACGCCCGGCTGCCGTTGCCCAGGCGCAGCAATCGTGGAGGTTTGTTCTGCTGCACCGCTTTAAGCAGATCAGCGGCGAACTCACTGGCCGGGGTCGGGTTGTCCTGCGACGCCTTGGCCCGCGCACGGATGCCTTCGCGCAGCGGCCACCACGGCGATTGTTCGCTGATCAACTGCTCGGCCTCGTTGCCGGCATTTTTCGCGAAACTGGAGGCGATGGCGCCGGGCTGGACTTCCATCACGCGGATGCCGAACGGCGCCAGTTCCATGCGCAACGCATCGCTCAGCGCATGTACCGCAGCTTTCGAGGCGCAATAGGCGCCGGCAAATGGCGTGACCAACACACCGGAAACGCTGCCGATATTCACCACCAGCCCCTTGGCCCGACGCAGTACCGGAAACAGCGCGCGGGTCACGCCGACCACGGCAAACACGTTGGTTTCGAACTGACGCTGCATCGCTGGCACGCCGCCATCCAGCAGCGGGCCCATCGCGCCGTAACCGGCATTGTTGATCAACACATCGAGGCCGCCGTGTTGCTGGTTGATGCGCTCGCTCAACTGCTCCAGCGCAGCGCCATCGTTGACGTCCAGTTGCACCGCGGTGAAACCGTCCGCCGCCAGCACGGCCACGTCTTCAGCCTTGCGGGCGCTGGCCCAGACCTGGTAACCGGCGGCTTTGAACGCATCGGCGAGGGCGCGGCCAATGCCGCTGGAACAACCGGTAATCAACGCAACGGGCATGGCGCGGTCCTTGTGCAATAAGAAGTGGGGGATCAGTCGGAGAAGCTACCCTGCAAATGTTCGGCACGAAACTCCAGGGTTTGCGGGCGATAACCGGGGCGCAGTGGCGGCAGCGGCAAACAGTCTTGCCAACTGGCGCCGGCCTGCAATTCGCCGGGGCCGCGATAGCGTGGGGCGGCGTATTGGTTGTCGGCGAGGTTGACCGTGTCGCCCGGCGCATAAGCGGCGATGCGCCAGCGCAATTCGGTCAGCGGCACGTCGTTGCCGTTGTTCATGGTCAATTGCAACGGCCGATCCGCAGGACAGTGTTCCGGGGCGTAGGTGATCCGCAACTCCAGACGCGCCAGTTGCTTGACCTCGCGGCTGTCCGCCCAGATCACCCAAGTCGCCACCAACCCCAGGCCGATCGCAGCGGCGATGGAAACCGGCAAGGCTTTGGCCGGGTAGCGCAGCAACAGGGTCAGCCAGGTAATGACCAGCAGGACGCCGATGAACATAGGGAAACGCTCCTTGAACTCATGGCGACCATCCTACCGAACGGCTGAAGGAATGGACATTCGGCGTTCAAGCACGCTTGCCGTCAGTCGCGACTGTCACTTCTGACAGTAGCCAGATGCTGCGCGGCAACGGTTAGATCATGTCTGGCCCACCGGGACGCATCGGCATGCACGCTTCGATCACAGCAATACATCACAGGACACCCACGTTATCGATCGTTGATCCGCGCGGACTGCCGGTGCGTTCGGTCGATTACTGGCGTGAAGATGAAAAACTCGCGGCGCAGGCTCGGGTCAATCGGGTGGCTTACGATGTCGGCGGGCGCCCAGTCAAACAGTGGGACCCGCGGCTGTGGGCGCTGCAAGCCGAGGACCCGCTGACGCCGGCGAACATGACGAGTGTGCATTCGCTGTCCGATGATGTTGTTTCGCTGCTCAGTGTGGATGCCGGGCTGCAAGTCAGCCTGGCGGGCACCGGCAATCAAGTGTTGCAGCGTTGGGACACTCGCGGCACGCGCAGCAATATCGAATACGACGACCAACTGCGGCCAGTGGCAATGTTCGAACAGCAAGGCACCGCGCCGCGAAGCTGTGTCGAACGTTTGCAATATGGCGGTTCCGAACCTGGCAATCAGGCCGTTAATCTGTGCGGGCAAATGACTCGGCACGACAGCCCCGGCGGCACGGTGGTGTTCGAATCCTTTGCAATCACCCGTCAATGCACCCGCCATATTCAGCATTTCACCAAAGACCCAGTCGCCGCGGATTGGCCTGAGCCAATTGCAGATCGCCAACAATTGCTGGAACCGGGCGAGGGTGCGATTTCGACGTGGAATTATGGTCCTCAGGGCAATGTGCTGGAGAAAACCGATGCACGACACAACAGCCAGGTGTTCGCTTTTACCCTGGATGGTCTGCTACGCGACAGTGCGTTGAATTTGGCCGGCAAGCTCACTTGGCAAACCTTGGTCAGCGAAATCGAGTACAGCGCCGATGGCAGGATTATTCGGGAAGTGGCGGGTAATCATGTCGAGACAAAGCTCTTTTATGGCGCCGCAGACGGACTGTTGATCGAGCGGCGAGCATTCAGCAATCACAGCGGTTTATTGCAGCATTTGTTCTACGACCACGACCGCATGGGCAATGTCCTGAGCATCGAGGACAAAGCGCTGGCGGTGCGTTACTTCAATAATCAGCGCATCGAGCCCATCAGTTGTTTTAACTACGACAGTCTTTATCAGTTGATTGGTGCATCTGGCTGGGAGGCAGGTAGTGCGAATCAGGGACCGGCTTCAACAGGACGAACGGATCCCGCAGCGCTGAGCAATTATCAGCAAAGTTTCAGTTATGACGAGAGTGGCAACTTGCTGAAGTTGACGCACATCGGGGCGCAAAGTCCGGGGCGAGAATTAAAAGCTGCGCGCTACAGCAATCGCTGTTTGCCCTGGCGCAATGGCGTGCCACCTACCGAGGAGGCAATTGCCGCTGCGTTCGATGCCAACGGCAATTTGCTGATGCTCGATCAGGGACGCTCGATGACGTGGGATCTGCGCAATCAGTTGCAGTCGGTCAGCCCGGTGGAGCGCGACTCTGGACGCAATGACGTTGAGTCCTACCTCTACGATGGCGGTGGCCAACGGGTACGAAAAACTCGCTCGTTGCAGACCAATGCCCGGACCATGATGGCAGGCGTCCGGTATTTGCCGGGTTTGGATATCCGTAGTCATTCCGGGACCGGGGAAGTGCTGCAAGTGATTACCGCCACTGGCGGCCTCAACAGCGTTCGCGTGCTGCATTGGGAAACCACTCCGCCCACTGGAGTGGCTAATGATCAGTACCGCTACAGCCTCGTCGATCACTTGAATTCCTGCACGCTGGAGTTGGCCGATGATGCGCGGATCATCAGCCGCGAAGGGTACTACGCGTTTGGCGAGACAGCCTGGTTTGCCGGGCAGAACGAGGCCGAAGTCAGTTACAAAACGGTCCGCTACAGCGGCAAGGAACGTGATGCGACGGGGCTCTACTACTATGGATTCCGTTATTACATCGGATGGTTGCAGCGCTGGGTAAATCCCGATCCCGCGCGTGATATTGATGGCCTGAACTTGTATCGCATGGTCAGAAACAATCCCGTGGGGCTGATTGACAGAGATGGTCTGGCACCCGATCCGAAGGATAAACAACCAAATCGTATTTCAGCCCTGACGGCGCTCTTCAATTCGACCAGTGTCGCCGGGCCACCGTCACCACGCCCTTCGTCAACTTCGCGAGCGGCGACCCCGCGCGCCACCGCGCCGCAGTTACCCGCCAGGCCCGCGCAGGCCCCGCTCATCACGCCTGCCACAAAAGCTGCGGCGCCAGGTCGTCCACCGCAGATCAAATTACCGACGGCGGATCTTTCGGCTCGAGTGCTTCCTGCGTATGCGAGCGGCTACGTGGAGGTCGGCACGCATTCACTGATGGTCTCAAAAACAGGCAGCATCGTGGTTTTCAGGGGGGATGATCGCCCCGATCATGTCATTCGCAACGCGGGCGGGTTCTATCCTCGCGATAACAGAGGCAGTGCAATCCAGCAGGATTTCAGACGAGCAGTACAGACCGATGGTCTCAACGCCCACGCTCAGGACCACGTGAGAGCACTTAATCCCGGATACGTTTCTACGGGCCTGGATGAAGATTCTGGAGGATATAGCGATACCAGGGGTTTTCTTTATCGGATGGAAATCCCGGACTTGCAAGAAAGGGGCGTGAATGACCAGACACTTGGATTGTCGTCGCCCTACAGCTTCACTCCGAAAAAACAACTGGATACACGATTTTTTATGAATGCGAGCACGCTTGAGCAGGCAACGCTTGCCTCGATGATTCCACCCAAGACCCACGAGATGACCTTCATTACGCCGATTCCAAACGCCTACATCGTGGCTTATCGAGCGGCGAAGAGCAGTCAGTGGGTGCCGTTTCATTAAAGTAGTTGCCCTGCCAAAAAAAAGCCCCCGACCAACCCGCTGCGGATGGGGAGCGCAACGGGCTGGACGGGGGCTTCTTGTTGACCGAGGCGCTTCTCGTTTACCGAGGCGCCTCTCGTTTTGCAAAGCTTATTGCGCGATGGTTTTCACCGACACGCCGCGCTCGATCGGGGTGGAGCGACCGTAGATATCTTCAAAGCGCTCGATATCGTCTTCGCCCAGGTAGCTGCCCGATTGCACTTCGATGATTTCGAGTGGGATCTTGCCCGGATTGCGCAAACGGTGAACCGACGCGATTGGGATGTAGGTCGACTGGTTTTCGCAGAGCAGGAAGACGTTTTCGTCGCACGTCACTTCCGCCGTGCCGCTGACCACAATCCAGTGTTCGGCGCGGTGGTGATGCATTTGCAGCGACAGGCACGCGCCCGGTTTCACCGAGATGTGCTTGACCTGGAAACGCCCGCCCATGTCCACCGAGTCGTACGAACCCCACGGACGATAGACCTCGCAGTGGTTCTGGGTTTCGCTGCGGCCCTGCTCATTGAGCGTGTTGACCATCTGCTTGACGCCTTGGACCGAGTCCTTGTGGGCGATCATCATCGCGTCCTTGGTTTCGACCACCACGATGTTTTCCAGACCGATCACCGACACCAGTTTGCCGTTGCCGTGGATCATGCAGTTCTTGCTGTCCTGGATGACCACGTCACCCTTGGACACGTTGCCATTGGCGTCTTTTTCGTTGACTTCCCACAGCGACGCCCAGCAACCGACATCGCTCCAGCCAGCGGTCAACGGCACGACGCAGGCGCGTTGGGTTTTTTCCATCACGGCGTAGTCGATGGAGTTGTCCGGGCAGCAGGCGAAAGTGGCTTCGTCGAAGGTGATGGTGTCGGCATCCTGCTCGCTGCGCTCAAGGGTCAGCAGGCAGGTGTCGTAGATGTCCGGATCGTGTTTTTTCAGTTCTTCGAGGAAGCGGCTGGCGCGGAACAGGAACATGCCGCTGTTCCAGAAATAACCGCCGGACTGTACGTATTCAGTGGCGCGTTTGACGTCCGGTTTTTCGACAAAATGCGAAACGCGGCTGACGCCTTCGGGCAGCAGCGAATCATTGGTCGACTTGATGTAGCCATAACCGGTTTCCGGTTTGGTCGCCGGGACGCCGAACAGCACCATTTCGCCGTTTTCGGCGGCAACGGTGGCCAGGGCCAAGGCGCGTTGCAGGGCTTTCTGGTCGTCCAGCACGTGGTCGGCCGGGAGCACCAGCATCAACTCGTCGCGACCTTCATTGACCAGCATCATCGCGGTCAGGGCCACGGCCGGCGCAGTGTTGCGGCCGAACGGTTCCATGAGGATGCGCTGCACTTCGAGCTTACGGTTGTTCAACTGCTCGTTGACGATGAAGCGGTGGTCCTTGTTGCAGACCACGATCGGGGTGTCCATGCCTTCGAAGACCAGGCGTTCCAGGGTTTGCTGGAACAGCGTGTGCTCGCCGGTCAGGGCCAGGAATTGCTTAGGAAACTGTTTACGCGAAAGCGGCCAAAGACGTGAGCCGCTACCACCTGACAAGATTACCGGAATCATGTTGTTACTCCTTAAAATCGATTTGGTTAGAGCTACGAACGTTCTGTCGTTTCACTCTTGTTCTTATGCCGTATCTCGATCGCCACCCGATCCCCGTAGGAGCATGGCTTGCCCGCGATGGCGGTCTTGAGGGCCTCATCGCGGGCAAGCCTTGCTCCTGCAAAGGAGCGCGGCAATCCAGAAAAATAATTAGCGCGTCGAAACCGGGCGTTTTACCCAGACTGGCGACAGGCTCGAGCCTTTGCCGGTGACGTACAGCACGGCCGCTTCGCCGCGTTCCAGGGCAACCGGCTTGACGTCGCCGACCTTGGTCGCGCCGTCGTACAGGGCCAGGCTGACTTTCACCGGGTTGATTTCGCGTTCGCCACGGCCCTTGGCCGCTACCGATGGCACCACTTCGGTCTTGCCGTCAGCGGTCTTCAGGGTCAGCGCCTTGTCGCTCAGGTTCTGCACGCGAACCAGGGATTTCTGCTTGTTCTTGAACGGCGGTTCTTCGATCAGTTGCGGAGCGCCGCTGGCGTTGTTGACCAGGGTGTAATAGTGGTCACCGGCGAGTTTGACCGGCAGGGTCTGGCTGCCGACCTTGGCGCTGTAGTCGCCGCCCGGCATGAAGCTGAAATCGCTGCTGCCCAGTGGTGCAACATCGCTCAGGTTGGTGGTGCCGACGGTGGCGCTGACTTCAGCGTTACCGGCGTTGTAGACCCGCACGAAGGACGAGCCTTTCGGTGCGGTCGGGCCGTACAGTGCGGCGTCACCGGCGAAGGCCGACATCGACAGCACGCTCATGCCGGCAACAAGAGCAAAAGTCTTCGCGAGACGGCGAGGAGTAGTAGTGAAAGTCATGGTGTACCTCTCTTTCAGTTTTGCGCCCGGTCGGGCGTCTCGGATTTAGTGTTTGCGGCTACGTTTTGTTGGCGAGCGCCGGCTTCTTTGAGCTCTGCGACCCACTGCGGGTCGGCGTCGCCGATTTCGTTGTTCACAGGCAGATAACGTTCAGGAAACTCCCAGATCAGCACCTGTGGCGGGCTGTTCTTGAAAGCATCGCTTTTCAGGTAGCTGAGCATCGGCAGGATCGGGCCGTGGCCGTCTTCGGCGTAATTGACCACGTCGCTTTTCAGCGCTTGCTTCAGCGCACCGACAAAATTCCAGTTCGGGTTGGCGCTGTAGCTGGTGCCGATCAGGGCCACCGGCACTTCGGTGTTGGCGAACAGCGCGTCATCGGCGGCAGGCTGATCGTCAGCCGCCACGGTGTTGCGCTTCTGCAGCGGCTCGGTGGCCGGCATCAGGTTTTCGAACAGCGGGTCCAGCGGCAGGAACAGTCGCAGGTCGCCTTTGTGGGTGACTTTTTCCGCCGGTGTAGTGACGAATTTTTGCGGTTCGCCGCTCAGCGGAGTCTTGGTCGCAATGGTTTTGGCCAGGGTTTCGGCGGCGATTTGCGCGCCTTCCGGCGTCCAGTGAGTGTCGGTGCGCAAGAACATCTGCTGACCGTTGAGCTTGCCCTGATTGAACGGGCCGAGCAGGTCGGGAGCGAGGATTTTGTCGGCCGCCACACGAGCGTGGAAGTCCTGATAGAGGTTGGCGTGAATGCTCGAAGGCTTGACGTCACCGAGGTGCTCCGGGTACAGGCGCGCCTTGGCCGGAACAATCGCCATCACCAGTTTCACGCCTTTTTCTTTCAGCGTCTGGCGCACGCCTTCGACCAGCGCGTAGTTGCCTTGCAGGTTCAGCTCTTCGTTGACGATCGGGTTGAATTCTTCATCGCTGTACAACCACTGATCGCGACCGAGCACGACGCCCGGACGACCTTCGTTGAACAGTTTGAAATCCAGCGCGGCCCAGAGATTGGTGCCCAGGCGCTTGATCGGGAATTCTTCGTCGTAGTGTGTCTCTACGGCTTTGGTCCAGCGCCCGTTGAGCACGGTGGTTTCGGCACTCGTGGTGAAACCGAAGAAGCTGCGCGTGGACCACACGCCCAGGACCAACAGCGTCACCAGGAACAGGCCGATGTAGAGGATGCGTAATGAGCGGGTCATGGTCAGATCCCTCAGAACTGGAAGTAAAGGAACGGCGAGAAGCTTTGCGCCGAGAGTTTGAAAATCGAGGCAATGAACAACGCCAATACCAGCGTGCGCATCACGTAGCGCGACCAGTCAGCGGTCCAGTAGGCCGGTTGCACCGTCGCTTCAGTACCGACGATGTAGCCCGGTTGGTGGATGCTGCCAGGCTTGTCGCCCGGTACCGCTTTGATCATTCCCGGGGTCGCGGATGCCGGGCCATCGGCCTCTACATTGACCGCAGGCTTGGTCTTTTCTGGCGGCAAGTTGGCGTAGAAATCACGAATGCCGAAGAACGCCAGGGTCATGTAAGCGACGACCAGTGTGGCCACTTGCAGGCCGGTGAGGCTGGCCTGGTTGAGTTCCGACAGCGACCATTCGCCGAAGCTGAACATGGCGTGGTACATGCGGCCGGCGACGTGGAGGTTTTCCGAGCGGAAGATCACCCAGCCCATCACCACCAGCAGGAACGTCAGCGCCCAGCGGATCGGGTTGATGCTGCGTGGCGAAGTGTTCAGGCCCAGGGCCTTTTCGATCGCCAGCCACATGCCGTGCCATGCACCCCAGACGATGTAGGTGATGTTCGCGCCGTGCCACAGACCACCGAGCAGCATGGTCAGGAACAGGTTGCGATAGGTCATCAACGTGCCTTTGCGATTACCGCCCAGCGTGATGTACAGGTAGTCACGCAGCCAGGTCGACAGGCTGATGTGCCAGCGCCGCCAGAACTCGGTGATCGACTGGCTGATGTATGGCTGTTTGAAGTTTTCCATGAAGCGGAAACCCATCATCAAGCCCAGGCCGATGGCCATGTCGCTGTAACCGGAGAAGTCGAAATACAGTTGCGCGGTGTAGGCCAGGGCGCCCAGCCAGGCATCGCCGGTGGTCGGGTTCTGCAAAGCAAAACAATGGTCGGCAACCACCGCGAGGGTGTCGGCAATGAACACCTTCTTGATGAAACCCTGCATGAACCGCGTGGCACCTTCGGAGAACTTGTCGAGGGTGTGGGTGCGGTTGTTGAACTGGTCGGCGAGGTCGCGGAAACGCAACACGGGACCTGCGATCAAGTGCGGGAAGATCGCGACGAATGCAGCGAAGTCGATCAGGTTGCGCGTTGCCGGGGTGTCACCACGGTAGACGTCGATGATGTAGCTGATGGACTCGAAGATGTAGAACGAGATGCCGATCGGCAACAGCACGTGGGTCAGGATGAACGGCGACAGACCGACCGAGGTCATCATCGCGTTGATGCTGTCGACGCCGAAGTTGGCGTACTTGAAGTAGCCGAGAATGCACAGGTCGACGGCCACGCCCAGGAGCAACCAGCGTTGTGCCGGTTTGGTCCGCACGCCGGCGGCGCCTACCTTCAGGCCAATCCAGTAGTTCCACAGCGTGACGGCCGCGAACAGTGCAAGGAAGTCCACGCGCCACCAGGCATAAAACACATAACTGGCGATCAGCAGCAGCAGGTTGCGATAGCGAATCCCGCTCAAGTAGTACATGCCGAGAAAGATCGGCAAGAACAAAAACAGGAACACATTGGACGAAAATACCATCCCGATCTCTCCATGTTTAACCAACAGTCAAGGGCCAACGGCCCCCCCAAACCCCCCCACATATTCAGAGGGGCAATACGGTATTTCCTTGAGGGTCGGGGTTGGCCATAAGACCGACCCCTCACCCCCCGCCCTCTCCCCGGAAGGGAGAGGGAGCCTGATCTCAGTCGTTTCGGAACTTGAGATCGACTCGATAACGCAGATCGCCGAAGTTCGAACAGTCGTTTCGGAACTTGAGATCGACTCGATATCGCAGGTCGCCGAAGTTCGAACAGCCACCTCGGTCAGTCCCCTCGCCCCTCCGGGGAGAGGGTTAGGGTGAGGGGCTGGTTCTCAGCCCCAGCACAACTCACGAACCTTTTTTGCCTTTTTCATTCGCCGGGTCGTAGACCTTGGTCAAGTCGCCGCCGAGGCGGAAGGTCTTGAACGGCTGCATCTCGTGCTTCATTTCCAGCACATCCGGCGGGCAGGTGTAGAGCGAGCAGAACGGTTCGAGCCAGGCAAATTTCGAATCGACCTTGAGGTCGGTCATGTCCTGTTCCTTGCCATTCTTCTTCTCGAATTCATCCGGATCTTTCACCCCGGACAGCACGCGATCACCCAGGCGTTTCAGCGCGCCGTTGTTTTCCTGACGCAGATCGACACCGTTGACCAAGGCAAAACTGGCGATCATCGACAGTGGCGGCAGGGCGTAGTTGTGATAGGCGAGGGCGCGTTGCTGACGCTTCAATTCGTTCGGCAGGAAGCCTTGCGCATCAACTTGATTGGCGCCGACTTTGTATTCCTTCACCGACCAGTCGAACAGGTCGCGGCGGTTGGTGGCGATGGACGTTGCCATCACCGACCAGGCGGACCAGTACGAGTGATTGTTGGTTTTTTCCAGCGGCAGATTGTCCCAATCGCTGACCACTTGATCAGCCATTTTGCTGAACCAGGCTTCGATCAACTGCGACTCTTGCTGATGGTTGGCCAACGGGTGCGAGTCGGAAAACTTCAGGCGGATGTACGCCGACGCCATGCTGCCCAATGCCCATTTGCGCATCGACTTGCCGGTGTGGTTGAAGTCCTTGGACATCAAGGCATCTGCCTTGGCCCAGGCCGTCAGCCAGTTGAGCGTGCATTCGAGTTGTTCCGGACGACCGTCGCGCATGTACTGCATCACGCGCTTGCTGGTGCCGCGCTCAATCTTGGTGATGTCGGCAGTGGTGTCGCGGAAAGCTTTTTCCGACTGCTTGTTCAGGGTCGAACGGGCCTTGTCGGAGCCTTCGTACTTGCTGCGAAATTGCAGCGAGCCGGTGTACGGCGTCGGCATCGCGTCACAGCCTTCGCTGTTGTCGCCGGTTTTGACTTTTTCGATCGGTGCGAAATAACCCTGTGGCGGACGCAGTGGCGCGGCGGCCTGCGTGGCGCCGGCGAACATCGCCAGCGTCAGCAACGAAGGGGCGAGTAACTTTTTCAAAGTTCGGGTGTGCAATGTCATAGAGGTAACCTCATTGCCCGGCTTGAGCGGTACGTTGCCCAGCGCCCGGGAATACGTTGCGTTTGCAGATTTTCGCTTCGACTTTTTGTGGCGCGGCACCCGCTTCAGGGCCCTGGACTTCGACGGCCAGCAGATTCTGCGAGGCCCAGTCTTCGTCCGTGCGCAACTCAAAGGCAAAACGCCCGTCAGTGTCGGAGGTTTCCGGTTTTTCGATTTTGATGTCCTCGTGGCGACCGTTCATGTACCAGAGGGTGGCTTGCAGGACTTTCACCGACGCGTCGGCAAACTGGATGTCGACCTGGTGGCTGCCGTTTTGCAGGTTCAGGTTGTTGCTGTTGACCATCAATTCGTTTTTGCCCGGCTTCAAGGTTTTGCTGCCGGTCATTTGTGCGTCTTTGCCTTCGCAGCCGTTGTCGAGCAACGCCATCATTTGGCGATAGATGGTTTCCTGGTCGAGGCGATAGAGCGGCGAGAATTCCCAGATGAGGATTTTCGGCGGCTTCTTCTGGAACTCTTCGCTGCCCAGGTACTGCAGCATCGAACCTTCCAGGCCACCGCCAGGGAATGCCACGTTGAGGATGTCGGCACCGATTGCCTCTTCGAGGAAACCGGCGAAGTTGTAGTTCTTGCCACTGTGGCTGGTGCCGACCAGGGTGATCTCGGGATTTCCGGAGTCACCGAACAAGTCGCCATCGGCCGCTTCGCCCTTGGGCTCAGTGGTGAACTGGTCCATGTACTGGACCGCGTAACTCGTGCCACAGAGTTGACCGGCCATGTTGTGTAATGTTCCGGTCTTGCCCATGCGACCCGACTTGTGGCTCTCGAATTCGCGTTTCGGAATGTCGGCAAACGCCGGCATTTGCTTGATCTGCTCACCGACGATTTTCGCCGTGCGCTGAGCGCCGTATGGCGTCCAGTGTTGGTCGCCGCGGAAGTAGAAATCGTGCGCCGGCAAGGTGTCTGGCAGCGACTCGTTGGTCAGCGGCGACAGGTCCGGCACGGTGTAGCCCATGGCGGCGAAACGGCCGAGCATGGTCTTGTAATTCTTCAAGGCCTTGTCGAAATCGAACTTGGCTTTGTCTTCAGGATTGAGCTTGTTGCGGTTCACCAGACCACGCGTCGGTTGATAAACCACCACCAACTCCACGCCTTTGCTCTTGAACGCATCGTGCAGTTCTTTCATGCGTTTGTAGCCGGCAGGGGAGGTGTCGAACTCGGTGCGCAAGTCTTCTTGCGTACGGAACAACCAGTCACCCTGAGCCTGTACCAGCGTGGTGAAGTTCTGCTGATAACGGGTGGTGTAGTTTTTCGCGTCGTGGGCTTCCGGGCACAGATTGCAGCACGGGTCGGCGGTGAAGTTCGGTGCTTTGACCGTCTCGCCATCGTCGGCACGGGCGCCACCGCTGGCCGCGAGAATCCCGGCGGTCAGGGCCGACAGGCTGAGTAATTTGATCAAGTGTGGGTGCATAAAATTATCCTCAGTCCTGCAATTCGGTCTGGCGTTCGACAGGGTCGATCAGCACGGCTTTCTGCTGGCGCACCAGCAGGTCGAGAATTTCATCCTGGCGCTCGCCAAGAATCCCGTTGAAGCTGATGCCGCTGGATTTGGTCGGCGCGAGCATGGACACGCGATACAACTCGACGCTCAGCGGCGAGTCGATGGACAGCGGTCCACTGCCATTGCCGGCCAGTTCGCCGCCGACCACGATCAGCGACACCTGGGCGTCGAACGGATCGAGCTTGATGTCGCGGTCGGTGTCGCTCAGGTCCTTGATGTGTCCGTAGACGCCGGTCAAGCCGTTGGCCATGGCGAGGTTTTCGTACAGGCGAATGTTCACGCTGTTACGAATGCGGATGCCGTGGCGCTTGTTGCTGATCACCTTGTTGCCCCACAACAGGTTGTCGGCACTCTCGTAGAGGGTGATGCCGTCGGTGTGGTTCTTGTAGATCTCGTTGTAGGCAATGATGTTGTTGACGCTGTTCCGGTCGATCACCAGGCCCGACAATTTGTTGTCGTAGCTGCGGTTGTTGAAGATGAAGCTGTCGTTGACCTCACGGGAAATGATGATCCCGTGCTTCTTCTTGGTCCCGTGTACGGTGTTGTCCGCGATGATCAGCCCGTGCGAACGGTCGTGCGGGTCAATGCCGTAGACGATGTTGTCTTTGTAGGTGTTGCCCTTGACCACGAAGTCGCGGGTTTCGTAGCAGTAGAAGCCGTACCACATGTCCGAGAACTCGGAGCCGACGATCCAGCCAGTCGGTTCAGGACGCTTGAGCACCTTGGCCATGTTCGGCGTGTACTGCGAAATACTCACGCCGTAGGACTTACTGTTGGCGTAGCCGAAACTGGCGATCTTGCTGTTGGCGATGTAGGTTTCGGTGCCGCCCCAGGACAGCAGGAACGGACGAAATTCCTTCGGCGATTTGAACGCCGCCGGGCCGTTGTTCTTCTCGCTCCACCCAGTGATCTTGGTGTCACGCACGAACAGCTGGCCGTCGTTGACCAGGAACGAACCGGCTTCTTGCGACAAGCGCAGTTCCTGGGTTTTCTGGTCGATTTCGAGGATGCCTTTGCGCCCTACGACAATCGGCAACTTCGCCAGGAAGACGCCCGGCGAGGTTTCGCTGAAGTACTGCTTGGGCAGCTTCTTCGCCAGGTCTTGCAGGTTCATGTAACCGTCGTCGACGAAGATCGCTTGCGGGATGCCGTGCTGACGCACTACCCACTCGGCCATCTTGTTATCGCCGCCGATGAAGTCCTTCAACGCGTCTTCCTGCATCATCCGGCGCACGCTGACTTTGCCCGGTTGGGTGCGCACGACTTTCGCGGCAATCGCTTCGGCGGTGTAGCCGGAAGTGTCCGGCAGTTTTGGCTTTTCCAGGTCCAGCGGCGCGGTCGGGGCGCTGCTGACGGTGTAGGTCTTGGCTTGCTGAAGTCCCTTGGCCATGGTGCTCGGTTGGCCTTTTGCAGCAGGCGCAACCGGCTCGGCGTTGGCGAAGGCGACCGAACTGGCCAGCAGCATCGCGCCGGCCAGCAACGTGATCGAGCCTCTCTTCGGATGGGTCATGTCGGGCACTCCTTTCGCGGCTCGCATCAGAAGCGCCAGATCACGTCGACAAACGCGCGGTGCATGTACGAATCGACTTCTTTGCCGTAGGCATCGCCGGGCTTGAAAACGCCGCCACGGAAACGCACGAGGGCCGAAGGTTCATCGATGGATTGGCTCAAAGCGGCCGGCAACAGGCCTTGTTTGAAGTACTTGGTGACGACCAGGTCCATTTCCTGACCCAAGTCTTTGTTGCCATCCTGCAGCGGCAGCGAAGTGCTGGAGAGGATTGCGCCAGTGACGTCGTCAGTGTCGTTCTCGACGGCGTTGATGCCGTTGCTGCCGACCGGCTTGCTGCCGTCGACACGCCAGAACTTGTGGTACACGAGGCTGGCGTCGTATTCGTCGTTGAGCATCCACGAACCGAACAGGGTCGCGGTTTGCATGTTGTTCATTTCGCCACGGAAGGCTTCGCCGAAACGGTGAACCCGCGAGCGGGTACCGGTGTAGTTCGAGCGGTTGCTTTCCAGGCCGTTCTGTTCGTAATCGGCGCTGGCGCGGGCATAGGCTGCACCGACTTGCCATTGCGGATCGAGGCGCAGACGCACGCCGACATCGGTGGCCCAGCCGTTCAGGTCTTCACCGGTCTTGGCTTCGGTCGGGCGGGTGCCGTCGGCATTCAGCGCGTTGACCGTGTCGGTATCGCCGCTCATGCCGGTGATGCTGCCCCAGTAGTTGACGGTGTTGGTGTTGCGCCAGTTGTAGGCGTCGCTGTCAGCGGTGAGGCCGAGCCAGCTGATGTCACCGTTCTGTTTCTTGTCCAGCGAGTCGCCGGCGACACCCGGTTCCGGGTAATCGAGCTTGCCGTCATCGTGAGTATGATGACCGCGAATCCCCACCCAGTTGCCCGGTGTCCACTGATACGCCGCATCGGCGTAGGCGTGCAGGCGATCCTTGTCTTTCGGCGCGAGCTCTTTCAAGTCGGTGCGGTATTCGCTGAAGCGTTCGGCGATACCGGCGTTGGCGCGCAAAAGCGTGGTATCGAAGGTCCAGTTCAGCGCTTCGATGTTGGAGTCGCGCCATTGCCCGTCGTCATTGCGCAGGCGTTGGCGACCGAGCTTGAGCATCTCGCCAGGGTAGGGCGTGAGGCCGCTGTAGCCGACCCAGAATTCGCGCATGGCCAAGTAGTTTTTCCTGGTTTTGCGGTCACCGTTGTCGGTGGTCTGTGCGCCGTCGTTATCGGATTGTTGCAGGGTGTCGGTTTCGATGATGTCGGTAGACGTCACCGCTTGACCCATGGCGTAGGCGCTCCACGCGCCGCTCTCGCCATAGACCCACGGACGCAGGTCGAGGCCGACGCCGTTGACGTCGCCGCCGTCGGCAGTGCCGAGGTCGCGGTCGTCTTCAGACTGGCCGGTAACTTTCACTTCCAGACCGTAGTTCTTGGCTTCGGTCAATGCTGCCAGGGTCGGGCACGACCACAGCAGGGCGAATGTCAGGCCAATGCCGGCCTGAACAAATGGATTCAGCTTCATAGTGTTTCCTCGCCGTCTTCTTCTTGCAGTGCTTGCAGATCCAGCTTGTTCTGGCTCGAGGCGCCACGAACGGCCTGTTCTTGTTGCAACAGGCGTTGGGCCTCGGCGAGCTGGGCAGGCGGCAGTTGCGCTTCTAATGTTTGCGCAAGCTCGGTGGCTTGCGGGGTGTCCTGAGCCTTGGCCAACTGGCTGAAGACATACGCGTTAAGCGGGTTGGGCTTGGTGCCCTTGCCTTGGGAAAACAGTTGAGCGATGGCGAAGTCGGCGCTGTTCTGACCGTTGCGCGCAGCAGTCAGCAGGTGATCCAGAGCTTTCTGCGAATAGACCTGGCCGAGGTAACCACGACGGTAGATCTGGCCGAGGTAGTAATCGGCAGCCACTTCGCGGCCCACGGCTTTCTGGAAATGCGCTTCGGCGGCTTTGGCGTCAGCCGGCACCCATTTGCCTTCGTAGTAGAGCTTGCCGAGCAACAGTTCGGCGCGCGGTTGATCCGCAGCGCGACCGTTTTCCAGGTATTTCATCATCATGTCGACGTCGCCCAGTTCGGGGAAGTCGTAGAGCAATTGCGCGAGGCTGACCCAGGACGCCGGGTAGCCCGGGGCGATGTCTTCGAGCAGCGCCTGCGCGGTTTTCTCGTCGGTTTTGCCCAGCGTTGCATCACCTAGAACCCGAGCGACGCTGTCGACGCGTTGGGCGGAAACAGTGCCGCGCGAATGTGCCGCTTGCATCTGCTTGATCAGCTCGGCGGTTTGCTCAGGCTTGGCTTGTTTCTGATAAACCGTGGCCAGCTCGACGTAGCAGATGTCGGTGGTGTTGAGCGCGGCTTTGCAGATGCTTTCGACTTCGTCCAGGTGCTGGTCGTAAGTGCCTTGCGTGCGGTACAGCAGCACTTGGGCCAGGCCCGCTTCCGGTTTGCCTTCGGCGCGCCAGTTGCTGATTTGCTGCTGTGCATTGATGTTCGGGAAACTGTGGGGGTATTGCAGGTACAGCATGGCCAGCGGGATCAGCGTGTTGCCTTCGCCATTGGCCGAGGCTTTTTTCAACAGGGTTTCGGCTTCGTGCTGCTCGGCTTCGGTCGAACCCGGCTTGGCCACCAGCAGGCGACCGAGACGGGCTTGAGCGCGCGGCGAAACGTCAGCCGCGGCGCGGTAAGTCGCCTCGGCCTGTTTCATCTGCGCCGGGTCACGGCTGTCGACCTGGATATCGGCGAGGCCGACCTGGGCTTCGCTGTAACCGAGGTCTGCCAGTTGCTGATAATTCTGCTGCGCCAGCGCGGTGTCGCCGCGCTTCAAGGCTTCGTTGGCCAGGCGTTGGTCGGGCAGGCCGACGCAACCGCTGAGGCTGACTGCCAGTGCTATCGCGCACAACGCAAAACCCCTGTGGGAGCGAGCTTGCTCGCGCTGCTGGCGGCTCGGTGCATCAGACAGACCGCGCTGATCCCATCGCAAGCAAGCTCGCTCCCACAGGGACTGCGGTGTACTGAGGATATTTGGAGTCGTCACGGGCATGTCCTCTGCTTAAATACCGGCGGCCATGGCTTTGTCGATCAGCCAGTTCAGGCTCGGGCCACGATCGCTGTTCACTTCTACCGGGCGACCGGCGAGGGTGCTGTCGAGCGGCTCGTCAGGCTTGATCAGGACACGGATATCGGAGGACAGGTCAGCGCTTTTCAGGCTGGTGCTGCTGACGATCTTGCCGGTGCGAGTCTTGTCTTCGCCGGCAATTTCGAACGTCACTGGAGCGCCCGGACGCACGTCGGCGAACTGGCGATAGGAGAAGCGCGCTTCGATGTTGGCTTCGCTGTTGCGCGGCACCAGATTGAAGATCACATCACCCTTGCTGGCGTACTGACCGTTGCCGACCAGTTGCTGCGCCACGGTGCAATCGCACGGCGAGCTCAGGGTGCCGGTCATTTGCTTGCCGAACAGTTCTTCAACCTTGGCCGGTTGCAACTGGTCTTCGTCGAGATGGCCCTTGAGCACATCAAGCATGCTGGTGCTGAAGGTCGCCAGTGGCGCGCCTTTGGCGGCAACGCCGTCGTCTTTCACCAGGCTCTGCACGGTGCCGTCACGCGGCATGGTGATGTTCATGCCTTGCACGCTGACCAGACCGGCCTGCGCATGGCTGACGAAGTACATGCCGTACACCGACTTGAAAATGAAACCGAACGCCGCGAGGCCGACGAGGAAAATCGCGAAGCTGAACGTCACTGCCCGCAGACGCCCGAACGGGGTCATGCCGTGGCCGCCATCCTTGACCTTGCGCGCCTTGGTGAAGTTGTCGCGCTGCAGGGTCGCCAGCACTTCGCCCATGCTGACGATGTCGCCGGCCAGGTGCGAAGTGATCAGGTGACGCAGGGTCGAGATGTCTTGCGGTTCGAGGTTCTGGAACTGGCAACCGGCGCGGCCGGTCTGGCGATCGTAGGAACGGATCTGCAACTCGACGTCCATCGCCAGGCCCAGGTTATCGATCACGAACTGCAGGCGAGCCTTGTGCACTTCACCGATGGTCAGGGCTTTCTGGGTGCCGGCGTTAAAGCACAGGCCACCGGCGGAAAGGTCTTCGACCCGTGCTTCGACCGGCGCGCCGGTGGTTCCGAAAAAGCGCAGCTTGGCCGGGATTTTCACGCGGGCGTGTTGGCGCTGGGCTTCGGATTCGTGCACTACGTTGGTGTTCAGGGCGGTATTCATATGGGCGATTTCCTGGTTAATTCAATAAGGGGGCGGTCAGACCATCATCAGCAGCACGGCGACAAAAATGCTGCCGGCGGAGAAGGTCATGGTCCGAGACGACCAGGTGTTGAACCAACGTTGAAAGCTGGCGAGATCACGGGTCAGTTTGGTGTCCTGGCGAGTCCAGGACTGTTGATCGAGGCGGAAGAACACGTAGATTTTCACCAGCGCGCCGACGATCTGGTTGTAATACAGAATGATTGGGTAAGCCGGGCCGATGCGGTGACCGGAGCACGACAGCAGCAAGGTCAGAATCAGGCGGGTGAGGGCGATCCACAGCAGGTAGGCGAGGATGAACGCGCCGCCGTACTTGAAGCTGGCGATGATCGCGACGGTCAGGCCGAGCAAGGACGTCCACATCGACACCCGTTGGTCAAACAGCACCACCGAGGTGAACAGACCGAGGCGTTTCATCCCCAGGCCGAGTGCGCGGGAGTTCTGGCGCAGGTTGTTGCCGTACCAGCGGAACATCAGTTTGCGGCTGGCCTTGATGAAGCTCTTTTCCGGCGGGTGTTCCACGGTGTGGATTGCCGCGTCGGGCACGTAGAACGTGTCGTAACCCAGACGCATCAGGCTGAACCAGCTCGACTTGTCGTCACCGGTGAGGAACTTGAAGCGGCCGAGGCGCCAGTGTTGCAGCGAGTCGCTTTCGACGTCGGCGATGAAGTCCGGGTCGGTGACCACGGTGGCGCGGAATACCGACATCCGCCCGGTCATGGTCAGCACGCGCTTGGACAGGGCCATCGAGCACATGTTGATGTGACGCTGGGCGAAGCGCAGTTTGTGCCACTCGGCCATGACGTAGCCGCCGCGCACTTCGCAGAACTCGTTGGTGGTCAGGCCGCCAACGTTGCCAAACAACTGGAACCACGGCACGGTCTTGAGCACGACGCCTGGGGCCAGCACGGTATCGCCATCGATCACCGCAACCACTGCGCGGTCGTCCGGCAGGTGGCGGGAGATGGCGCGGAAACCGTAGGCCAGGCCGTCACGCTTGCCGGTGCCGGGGATACGCACGAAGTCGAGCTTGACGCGATCCGGCGGGTTCATCCGGGCCCAGAGGCTTTTCACCAGCAGCTCATCGGACATTTCGACGATGGAGCAAACCATGGTGGCCGGCAGGCCGCAGTCGATCGCTTCGCGGATCACCGAGCTGTACACCTGGGCGGTGGTCAGCGCGTCGATACGAAAACTGGTAACCATCAGGTACACGTGCGACGGGTCTGCCGCTTTGCCCAGCTTGCGCACTTTGCGCCGCAGGTGCGGGTAGACCACGTACAAAAACAGCATGCCGCGCAGAAAGTGCGTGGCACCCATCGAGTAACGCCAGATCCCGATGAAACCGATCAGGAAAATAAAGTCCTTCGACTCGGAGTCGAACGTGGACGAAGGCAACGCCATGGCGATGCCCATTAATAAACTTAGGTAAAACAGCCAACCGGCGGCCTGAAGTAGGCCGTGCTTTAGCCTGTGCATAATCTGCATCCGTCTCGATCTCGGGCGAGCCTGTTGGGTGGCCCGATGGGGTTAAGGCAGGCGAAAAAGCCGGGAAGGTTTGTGGCGCGTTCGAAGCCGCCATCGCCAGCAAGCTGCGCTCCTACAAAGTGAGGAGCGGGTCTGCTGGCCTGTGGACGCCGCAGACCCTCCCGATACCGCTTGTTACCAGCAGATGCCTTCGGTACGACCGGTGACGCTGGTGGCTTGGGACATGAAGCCGACCAGGTCGATCACTTGCTTGCCGTGTGGAGCCTGTTGCGCCAGGGCACGGAATTTCTCGTCACGGTTGCCGAGAATGATCACGTCGGAGTTGTTGATCACTTCGTCGAAGTCGGAGTTGAGCAGCGACGAAACGTGCGGGATCTTCGACTCGATGTAGTCGCGGTTCGCGCCGTGGACACGGGCGTACTCGACGTTGCTGTCGTAGATGCTCAAGTCGTAACCCTTGCCGATCAGCATTTCTGCCAGATCCACCAGCGGGCTTTCGCGCAGGTCATCGGTGCCGGCCTTGAAGCTCAAGCCGAGCAGGGCGACTTTGCGTTTGTCGTGGCTGGAAACGATGTCGAAGGCGTTCTGCACTTGCGACACGTTGCTGCGCATCAGCGAGTTCAGCAGCGGTGCATCGACGTCCAGCGAACCGGCGCGGAAGGTCAGCGCACGCACGTCTTTGGGCAGGCACGAACCGCCGAACGCGAAGCCTGGGCGCATGTAGTACTGCGACAGGTTCAGCGTCTTGTCCTGGCAAACCACTTCCATCACTTCGCGACCATCAACGCCGACCGCTTTGGCGATGTTGCCGATCTCGTTGGCGAAGGTCACTTTGGTGGCGTGCCAGACGTTGCAGGTGTACTTGATCATCTCGGCGACGGCGATGTCCTTGCGGATGATCGGTGCGTCGAGTTCTTCGTACAGCGCTTGCAGTACGTCGCCGGAAGCCTTGTCGAATTCGCCGATGACGGTCATTGGCGGCAGGTCGTAGTCGGCGATCGCGGTGCTTTCACGCAGGAACTCAGGGTTCACTGCAACGCCGAAGTCGACGCCAGCCTTTTTGCCGGAGCAGTCTTCGAGGATCGGGATGACAACGTTTGCGACAGTGCCCGGAAGCACGGTGCTGCGAACCACGATGGTGTGGCGGGTGGTCTTGTCACGCAGAACAAAACCGATCTCGCGGCACACAGCCTCGATGTAGTTCAGTTCCAGATCGCCGTTCTTCTTGCTCGGCGTACCGACGCAGATCATCGACAGGTCGGTGTCGCGAATCGCCTCGGCGAAGTTGGTCGTGCCGCGCAGTTTGCCGGTCTCGATACCCTTCTGCAGCAGCTCGCCCAGACCCGGTTCAACGATCGGCGATTTGCCGGCGTTGATCATATCGATCTTGTCTTTGGCGACATCTACGCCAACGACGTCATGGCCACGTGCAGACAGGCAACCGGCACATACTGCACCGACGTAACCCAAACCAAATATGCTGATGCGCATCGCATTTACCTCTGTAATTATCAAGCCATTAGATGGCCGGAGTTAATGGTGTTCAGCGGTCGTAGTGCACTCGAAAGTGCGTACTTACAGGCACTGCAATGCAGCGCGCAGGCGGACTAAGTTCGAGTGACTAAATAAGTGCACTCAAGATGTGCGCAACTAGGCCTTATTATTATGGTGTGCCCTGTTATGCATCCGGCCCCGTGTGGCGGGGTCGTTGGCGCAAGGATCTTGCGCGCTCAATGCCAGGCGATATGCCTGTTAATCAAGCGGTTGGGTGCTCGGTGGAGCACGTTTATAGGGGCGCTGCCTTGGCCTTGTAGGGGACACTAATGGTGCGTATCTCCCGTCCTTTAGGTGTTGCCCAAATAAGAGCCCATTAGGTGGAAGTTAATATGACAACTTCGCTACATGGGTCTCGTCTCTGCGTAAGTTATCTCCTACAGCATCAAGGAAATTCGTTACCGGTGGTATGAACGACGCATTTGGACATAGTTCCGATCCGCCCATCGCCAATTCGGAAATTTCTTGAAATATTGGCAAAGATGGCACTGCTCTCATATTGATAGCACTTAGCATTTGGGCCTTTATATAAAGGGACATAATCCAAGTGGATGGTTAAGTGCCACTACCGAGAAAAATTTTCGGTGCCACTACTGAGAAAATTGATAATTGTCGAGTGAAACAAAAGTTAGTAAAAGCGCTGTTGAATTTTTGGCGCCAAGAGTTTGGCGAAGGAGGCGGGGATTGTTCGACGATCAAACAGCAGCGCACGACCGTTGGTCGTGCGCCGAATCAGGGCATTACTCGGGCGCGTGATCGCGCAGGAATACCAGGTTGTCAGGTTTCGATTGTTCGGCGCTGTACCGATAACCCTGCACATCAAATTGCTTGAGTTGAGCCGGGTCGTTAATGCGTTCTTCAATGACAAAACGGCTCATCATGCCGCGCGCCTTTTTGGCGTAGAAGCTGATGATCTTGTACTGGCCGTTCTTCAAGTCCTTGAAGTCGGTGTTGATGATCCGCGCGTTCAACGCCGTGCGTTTGACCGCCGAGAAGTATTCGTTCGACGCCAGGTTCAGCAGCACGTCATCGCCCTGATCGGCCAACGCTTCGTTGAGCCATTCGCTGATGCGCGTGCCCCAGAAGGCATACAAGTCCTTGCCGCGCGCATTCGCCAGTTTGGTGCCCATTTCCAGGCGATACGGTTGCATCAAGTCGAGTGGGCGCAGCAGGCCATAGAGGCCGGACAACATGCGCAGGTGTTGCTGGGCGTAATCGAAATCGGCTTCGCTGAAAGTTTGTGCATTCAGGCCGGTGTACACATCACCCTTGAACGCGAGCAGCGCCTGCTTGGCGTTTTCCGGGGTGAAATCGGGCGTCCAGCTGCCGAAGCGCGCGGCGTTGAGCCCGCCGATCTTGTCGGAGACGTGCATCAATTCGCTGATCTGCGCCGGCGTCAGGTCGCGCAGCTGCATGATCAGCTCTTGCGAATGGTCAAGATATTGCGGCTGGGTAAAACGCTGGGTCGCCGGCGGTGTTTCGTAATCGAGGGTCTTGGCGGGGGAAATCACCATCAGCATGAAGTCGTCTCCTTTAATCGTGGGGGCGATTCTAGGGGGTTGGGCGGGCTGACTCCAGCTATCAAGCCCATAGGTGATAACCGGTGACATCGCATAAACCCTGTAGGAGCGAGGCTTGCCCGCGAAGAGGGCGGCCCATCTGATATCAATGTCGCCTGACACAGCGCTTTCGCGGGCAAGCCTCGCTCCTACAGGAGTTCGGTGATGCTGCGGGATCCAGTGCGGGATCAGCTATAGTGCCGCGCGGGTTTTGTTATGGAGACATCCCTTTGCGTATCGCTTTTCTACTATTCGCCTGGCTGTTGAGCTTCGGTGCCATGGCGGCGCCCGGTGACGCCGCCACGCTGGACCGCGGCACCTGGCCAGAGCCGCTCAACAGCCCGACGCTGTTCGACGTCGCCTCGCGCGCGGAAATCCTCATGTTCGCCAAAGTGCTGCTGGGCACCGAGTCCCTCGACGAGGTGACTCTGGCGCAACGTCTGGGCCTGCGCACGATCAATGTCGATTCTATTAACCAGCTGCGCGATCGCCTGTGGCAGCGTTTGCTGACCAACTACAACTTCGCCCAGCAGAGCTGCGATCAGGATGCGTCGTTCTGTTTTCTCGTCGAAGACCTGGCGACCCTGCGCGAGCAAGCGGCGAAATTCGTCATCAGCGAAGACAGCTTCTATATCAAGTGGTCGGAGCCGAGCCGGTTATTCCACTTGCAGTACCTCGACGAACTGTTGCGCAAAGCGGCGCTGTTCCCGCAGACCAGCAGCGAAGTCGATCGTTTTGGCGACTATGAGCGCAACGGCGAAGCGATGAATGACCGGCTGTTCCTGCTGACTTTCGACACTGCAGCGAACGCTATTCCGGACAACACCGGGTGGCTGACCGAATACCTGCGCAAGTCGAATCTGAACGGGACGTTCTTTGTCCTCGGCAAAGACATTCAAGCGCGGCTGGGCGAGCGCTCGGTCGCCAGTTTGCAAGCGACGTATTCGCAGCAATGCATTGGCGTGCAGGGCTGGGAGTTCCGCTCGCACAGTTATTGGCAGGATTGGCAGGACTCGGTGCGCCGCAGCGCCGATCTGCTCAAAACGAAGTTGCCGGAGAATTACGTGCCGCTGTTTCGTCCGCCGGATGGCCAGCGGCGTGCCGACGCGCAGGGTTTCTTCGAGGCGCAGGGTCTGCAAGTGGCGCTGTGGGATATCGACGCCCAGGACGGCGCCGGCAAGCTCAAGGGCAGCCAGAGCGGGCAGCGCGTGCTGACGCTGATGCTGTTATGGCGCCACGGTGTGATCAATTTCAATGTGAAACAGGACGCGGTGAAAACGGCGATGCCGTGGATTTTCACGCAAAC
Source organism: Pseudomonas sp. SJZ131 (assembly GCF_007828705.1). Lineage (NCBI taxonomy): Bacteria > Pseudomonadati > Pseudomonadota > Gammaproteobacteria > Pseudomonadales > Pseudomonadaceae > Pseudomonas > Pseudomonas sp. SJZ131. The sequence continues at coordinate 347,405 of NZ_VIVC01000002.1, forward strand.
CGCGCAAAGCGGGATCGGTTGGGAAGACTGTCAGAGCGGGTTTCGCTGAAATCGAAAAAGGCCCGCAAACATTGGGGCTGAGGGCAGGGTAGGGCGAATTTGCAGGAGATTTCGGTGCAGGCGGACTTCCGACTTTAACGGCACATTGCCTGCACGCCAAGGGCTATTCGTCACTCTGAAAAATAAACTTCAAAAAAACGTCAAAGTGCTTTTTTCTGTCATGGGTTTTGGAGTATTACGAAGACAGACCGCCGAAACCTGCAACACAGGTGGCGTCTTCCAAGACCCAATTTGTGTGCAGTTCAACCGTCGCTTCCCCAAGAGCATCGCGGCTGAATTCGGTAGTCACTTCGAGGCGCAGCACTGTCAAGGTATTGCGTCGCCTGGCTCCCACAAAGGTGACCGAGTATGGATGATCACGGACGTAGTTCTTCCTCCAACCAGCCAATCCTTTATGTACTCGATACCAACGTATTGATCCACGATCCAAACGCCCTGCTTAACTTCGAAGAACACCACGTCGCGATCCCGATGACCGTGCTTGAGGAGCTGGACAAGCTCAAGAGCGGGCATCACAGCGTTGCGGCCGAATGCCGTCAGGCAATCCGCCTGATCGACAAGACCCTGGGCGATGCCAGCCCCGAGGATGTCGAGCTCGGCGTACCGATCCAGCGCGGCAAGAGTGGCCCCAAGGGTTTGCTGTCAATTCTGATGAGCAAGCGCGCCGAGCCGAACATCATTCTTCCTGAACACCTGAACGACAACATCATCATCAATCAGCTGATTGACCTGCACGCGCGCGAGCCCAATCTGCCGGTGGTGCTGGTCACCAAAGACATCAACATGCGCCTCAAGGCCCGCGCCTGCGGGATTGCGGCCGAGGATTACAGCACCGACCAACTGGTCGACGACGTGTCGATGCTGCCCAACGGTTATCACAACATGACCGGCTCCTTTTGGGACCGTGTGAGCAAGGTCGAAACCCGTCAGGACCACGGCCGCACGTGGCATCAGGTGCAGCTGACCGACAACCTGCCGGCGGTGCACATCAACGAGTTCATCATCGACGAACAGGGTTTTGTCGGCTGGATCAAGGAGATTGAAGAAGACCGTCTGCTGATTCTCGACTTGCATCAGGAACCGCTGCTGCACCAGGAAGCCTGGGGCCTGAAACCGCGTGACATTTACCAGAGCCTGGCGCTGTACGCCTTGCTCGATCCGGACATTCACCTGGTCAACCTGTCCGGCGCCGCCGGTTCCGGCAAAACCATTCTGGCGTTGGCGGCGGCGATCGAGCAGACCATGGTCAGCAAGCGTTATCGCCGGATCATTGCGACCCGCAGCGTGCAAGGCCTGGACCAGGAAATCGGCTTTCTGCCCGGCACCGAAGCGGAAAAAATGGAGCCGTGGCTGGGCGCCATCACCGACAACCTCGAAGCCTTGCACATGGATGACGAAAACACCCATGGCAGCGTCGATTACATCCTCAGCAAAGTGCCGTTGCAGTTCAAATCCCTCAACTACATCCGGGGCCGCAGCTTCCAGCAGAGCCTGATCCTGATCGACGAATGCCAGAACCTTACGCCGCACCAGATGAAAACCATCATCACCCGTGCCGGCGCCGGTTCGAAAGTGGTGTGCCTGGGCAACCTGGCACAGATCGACACTCCTTACCTGTCCGCGACCAGCTCCGGGCTGACGTACCTGACTGAACGCTTCAAAGACTTCCCCAACGGTGTACACATCACCCTGCAAGGGGTGCCTCGCTCGATCCTGGCCGAATACGCCGAATCGCATTTGTAACCGCTTCACCAAAACCGGGCGGCCCTCTCAGGTCGCCCGGTTTTTTGTTGTCCGCGTAAAACCTGTAGGAGCGAGGCTTGCCCGCGAAGACGTCGGCACATCCAACATCAACGTGACTGATACACCGCTTTCGCGGGCAAGCCTCGCTCCTACGGGTATGCGTAATGCCGACAATCAAGCGTGCGGAAATTTGACCCGCAGGTTTACAATCGACGCTCCTGATCAGGAGTAACCCTGTGCTGACTCATCTCGATTCCCAAGGTCGCGCCAACATGGTCGACGTCACTGAAAAAGCCGTGACGTTCCGTGAAGCGACCGCCCAGGCGCTGGTGCGCATGCAGCCTGGAACCCTGCAAATGATCGTCAGCGGCGGTCACCCCAAGGGTGATGTGTTTGCCGTGGCGCGGATTGCCGGCATCCAGGCTGCGAAGAAAACCAGCGATCTGATTCCCCTGTGCCATCCGCTGATGCTCACCGGCGTCAAAGTCGAGCTCAGTGCCGAGGGCGCTGACAGCGTGCGCATCGTCGCGCGTTGCAAACTGTCCGGGCAGACCGGCGTCGAGATGGAAGCGTTGACGGCGGCCAGCGTCGCGGCGCTGACGATCTATGACATGTGCAAGGCTGTCGACCGGGGCATGACCATTGAAAGCGTGCGCCTGCTGGAAAAACTCGGTGGCAAGAGCGGGCACTTTCAGGCGGATCCGTCATGAACATCACCGTGAAGTTTTTCGCCCGTTACCGTGAGGCGTTGGGCGTCGATTCGCTGAAGGTTGAGGGCGATTTCACCACGGTGAATGACGTCCGGGCATTGCTCGCCCAACGTGACGGCGCCGAGGTATTGAGCGAGCAGAACCTGATGTGCGCGCGCAACGAAGACCTCTGCCAGCTCGATGAGCCACTGGTCGATGGCGATGAAGTGGCGTTCTTTCCAACCGTGACCGGGGGCTGAAGCATGGCGATTCGGGTTCAGGTGGCGGCGTTCGACCCGGGCGCTGAAGTCAACGCCATGCACGCGGCCAATGTCGGTGTCGGCGCGGTCGTGAGTTTTGTCGGTTACGTGCGCGACTTCAATGACGGGCTCGACGTCGCCGGGATGTTCCTCGAACACTATCCGGGCATGACCGAGAAGGCTTTGGGCAAGATTGCGCTGGAAGCCGAGCAACGCTGGCCGCTGCTCAAACTCGAAGTGCTGCACCGCATCGGCGCGCTGCAACCGGGCGAGCCGATCGTCTTCGTCGGCGCCGCCAGCGCCCATCGCCAAGCTGCGTTCGATGCCTGCGCGTTTGTCATGGACTACCTGAAAACCCGCGCGCCGTTCTGGAAGAAAGAACTCACCAGCGACGGCCCGCGCTGGGTCGAAGGGCGCGCCAGCGACCACGCGGCGGCGGATCGCTGGAACAAATAACTCAGCGGCATGGCCGTTCCCACAAAGCGTGGGAACGGCCAATCGCGAGCAGGCTCGCTCCCACACTGGATCTCCATGCGACACAGATCTCCTGTGGGAGCGAGCTTTCTCGCGATGAGGCACTGCGCAACACCCAATCCCCCACTGTTTCACCGCCCGACCACCGGCCCACAACCATCCCGCTTGCCCAATTGACCATTTATACGTAAAAGTCCAGTATGGATTTCCAAGTACAAAAAGGTCATTGCACCACTTTTCAGCTCTTCTTCTGTCTTGCCAAACCAACAACAACCCGCGAGAGAACGAACATGAAGAAATTCCCCCTCATCACCGGTCTGGCCCTGAGCCTGTTGGCGTGCAGCGCTGCGTTTGCCGTCGACAAGACCCTGCGCATCGGCATCGAAGCGGCTTACCCGCCATTCGCCTCGAAAACTGACAAAGGAGAAATCGTCGGTTTCGACTACGACATCGGCAATGCCCTGTGCGCGCAGATGAAGGTCAAATGCGTGTGGGTCGAAGGCGAGTTCGACGGTCTGATTCCGTCGCTGAAAGTGAAGAAAATCGACATGGCGCTGTCATCGATGACCATCAACGAAGACCGCAAGAAATCGGTGGATTTCACCCACAAGTATTACTTCACTTCATCGCGGCTGGTGATGAAGGACGGCGCGGTGGTCGACGATCAATACGCCAGCCTCAAAGGCAAGAATGTCGGCGTGCAACGCGCGACCACCACCGACCGTTTCGCCACCGAGGTGTTTGAGCCGAAGGGCGTCAACGTCAAGCGCTACAGCAACAACGAAGAGATTTACATGGACCTGGCGGCCGGTCGTCTTGACGCGATTTTTGCCGACACCATTCCGCTGAATGACTTCCTGTCGATGCCGCGCGGCAAGGGTTATGCGTTTGTCGGGCCGGAACTCAAGGACCCGAAATACGTCGGCGAGGGTGCCGGAATTGCCGTGCGCAAAGGCAATAGCGAGTTGGTCAGCGAGCTGAACACTGCGATCGATGGCATTCGCGCGAGTGGCGAATATCAGAAGATTTCCGACAAGTATTTCAAGACCGACATCTACGGCGATTGATAGACCGCCTTCGCGGGCAAGCCTCGCTCCGACAGGTGGTTTGCGTATTCCTGTAGGACCGAGGCTTGCCCGCGAAGAGGCCCGGTAAAACAACCCACCTCTAAAGGTCTAACCCTTCAACTCCTTCAAATGCTTGTAAACCGTCGCCCGCCCCATGTTCAGCACGTTGGCCACATAGTTGGAGGCGCTTTTGCCCTTGAACGCGCCTTCGGCATGCAGCGCCAGCACCAACTCGCGTTTGTGGTCACGGGTCAGCACGCTCAGGCTCAACTGACGCTCGCGCAGCCAGGCATGCAGGAACGTGTTGATGCGCTCCTGCCAGTCATCGCGAAACAGTGAATCGGGTTGCGGGATCAACTTGCTCGGCGACAGGAACAAGTCCAGCGCAGCCTTGGCGTTCTCAAACAGCGAAATATTCAGATTGATGCACAGCACCGCCAGCGGATGACCGTCGCTGTCGCGCAAGACGCTGCTCAGGCTGCGAATCTTCTGACCGTCCCAATTGAGCTTTTCGTACGGCCCGATGTTTCGTTCGCTGACTTCCTCGCTGAGCATGTCTTCCAGCGACGAGTCATCGCCGATCTCGCGCTTCGACAGGTTGTTGGCGATGTAATCGACCTTCTGCGTGCGCAAATCGTGCAGCACCACCTCGGCGTGAGGGAAGAACAGCGTGGCGATGGCGTCGGCAATCGCCCGATAGTTGTCGAGCGACGAAGCGGCCAGGGCCGAGTCTGTTTCAGGTGCATTCATACAGGTCACTCCAGGCAACGTCAGCGCCCCATCGAGCAGGGCGCTGGAAGTTTGCCGCAATCGTGTCGGGGCGTCACTCAAGTCTGACGCAGCAGCGCTTCACCCCAGCCGGGCGGGGGAGAGCATCGCCGCGTCGAGGCCGAAGCGGCTGAGTTGTTCCGGCAGCGCTTCACCGCGCACCAGCGCGGCGCTGGCCATACCCATCGCCGGCGACGTCTGAATGCCATAACCGCCCTGCGCTGCAACCCAGAACAACCCCGGCACCTGACTATCGAAACCCGCGAGCAGATCACCGTCACGGACAAAACTGCGCAGCCCGGCCCAGGTCCGTGTCGGTCGGCGGATGGTCAGCGTGGTGGCTTCCTCGATCTGGTAGATGCCCATGGCGATGTCGAGTTCTTCGGGCTGCACGTCGTGCGGTTCGACCGGGTCGGCGTTGGCCGGCGAGCCGAGGAACACCCCGGCGTCGGGCTTCATGTAGAAGGATTCGTCGAGCGCCACCAGCATCGGCCAGTGATGAATGTTCACCCCTTCCGGGCCGGCGAAGATGAACGCGGCTCGGCGTTTCGGTTGCAGGCCCAGCGCCTGCGCGCCGGCCATCTGGCCAATCTTGTCAGCCCAGGCGCCAGCCGCGTTGATGATCACTGGCGCGCTGAAACGCTGTTCGGCGGTTTCAACCTGCCACTGGCCGTCGGCGTCGCGGGTCAGGCTCAGCACTTCGCTGTTGGTATGAATCTCGCCGCCATTGCGTTTGATCCCGCGCAAATAGCCTTGGTGCAACGCATCGGTGTCGATGTCGCTGGCAGTGGGGTCGTACAGCGCGCCGTGGACTTTTTCCCGGCGCAGAATCGGCAGGCGGGCGCAGGCCTCATCGGCGGTGAGCAATTGCATTTCGGCCACGGTGGCTTTGGCGCTGAGGTATTGATTCTTCAGTTCGGCCGGGTCACCGATGAAATCCACGGTCATTTCGCCGCGTGGGGTCAGCAACGGGTGATCGCAGAAACCACTCGGCGGTGCATCGAAAAAGTCGCGGCTGGCCTGGGTCAGCGCGCGCACTTGCGGCGTGCCGTAAGCGGCGGTGTACAGCGCCGCCGAACGTCCGGTCGAGTGATACGCCGGATGGCTCTCGCGCTCCAGCACGATCACGCGCGCGTGCTGCGACAGCCAGTAGCCAGTGGAAGCGCCGGCAATCCCGCCGCCGATGATGATGAAATCTGCCTGGCTCATGAACGTCTCCTGTGGTGCGCAAATGCCGAAATTTTGAAGATCCCTGTAGGAGCGAGGCTTGCCCGCGAAGACGTCGGCACATCCAACATCAACGTCACTGGTACGCCGCCTTCGCGGGCAAGCCTCGCTCCTGCAAGGGATCGTGGTGATTTTGTCGTAATTGATAAATCGCATTCGCCAGCGCTATGTCTTCCAGGCCCAGGCCAATCGAGCGGAAGAACACATGGCGATCATATTCAGGGCGTTGCACCTGGCCGCTCAACAGCTCGGGCAAGTCTCCGATGATCGAATCCGAATGCCAGCCATGCTGCTCACCCGCGATCAACATTTCCCCGGCGGCGCCCGGCGTGGTCTGACGATAGTCGCAGAACACCTGCATGTCATTCAGGCGCTGCGGCGGCACTTCGTGGGCGCGCGGCGCGTTGGTGCTGATCGACGTGAACAGCGCCGGTTTACGCAAACTGGCTGGGTCAATCACCGGCCCGGCGGACGAGGTGCAGAGCATGATCACGTCTGCGTCGTCGATTGCCGCCTCACGGCTGTCGACCAGCTTCAGCCGTGGATCAAGCTGCTGCAAATGCGCCCGCGCCTCGGCATCCAGCAAGTGCAAACCCGGCGAATACAAGGTGATGCTCTGCCAGTCGCCCTGCGTTCAGCGGCGCCAGAGCATCGACCGCCACAGCGGTGGTCGCCGCTGTGCGCGCGGTGGTCAATTCGCCGGCATCGCAGAGCAACAGCGGCTGACCGGTGTGCATCGACATCAACAGCGTCCACGCCGTCACCAACGGGCGTTGCTCGCGAACGATGTAGGGCGAGGTCTTGATCCCGTAAACGCCATCCTCGGCGAGCACACCCTGAAAATTGATGAAGTCGCCGGCGCCCTTTGGAAGTTCCACCCATTGCTGCGGCGGCTGCACGGCTTGCCCGGCAGCGAGGTCGCGGAACAGTTTGCGCAGGATCTGCGGCACATCGACCTGCGCCAGCAGTTCGCGGGCCTGAGCCTGATTAATCACTTGAGGAGTAGAAGACATGATCGGCTCCGAGCGCGGTGGAAGAACTTGCGGGTAAACTAATTTGTCCATTATGGACATTTAGTTGTATCCGACAAGCACCGCTTGGAAGCCGGGCGAAAAAAAAGCGCAGTCCGTTGCCGGCTGCGCCTCTTTCCATGCGTCCCGGGGTTACGGGCGCTTGCGCTCAACCGCGCGCAATAGATGCGTCGGCGGCGTTTCACAGCTGATCTTGCGGCCCAGCAGCGCCTCGATGGACGGCAACTGGTAGGAATCGTCTTCGCCAGCGAAGCTGATCGAAACGCCATCGGCGCCCGCGCGGCCAGTACGGCCAATGCGGTGCACGTAATCGTCCGGCACTTCCGGCAGGGTGAAGTTGATCACGTGGCTGATGCCGTCGATGTGAATGCCGCGACCGGCAACATCGGTGGCCACCAACACGCGAATCTTGCCTTCGCGGAACCCTTCCAGCGTCTTGATGCGCTTGTGCTGCGGCACGTCGCCCGACAGTTGCGCGGCGTTGACGCCGTCGCGCACCAGGCGTTCTTCGATGCGCCGCACTTCATCCTTGCGGTTGGCGAAGACCATCACCCGCTCCCAACCGTTGTCGGTCACGAGGTTGTAGAGCAGTTTGTATTTGTCAGCACCGGCCACCGCGTAGATGTGTTGCTCGACGTTTTCGCTGGCGACGTTCTGCGATTCGATCTCGACGATCGACGGCTCGGTGGTCCATTGCTTGGCGAGGTTCATCACGTCTTCGGTGAAGGTCGCGGAGAACAGCAGCGTCTGGCGCTCGTTCTTCGGTGGCGTCTGACGAATGATCTGCCGCACTTGCGGGATGAAACCCATGTCGAGCATGCGGTCGGCTTCGTCGAGGACCATGACTTCGACCATGTCCAGATGCACGTCGCCGCGCTGGTTGAAGTCGAGCAAGCGGCCCGGCGTGGCGACGAGGATGTCGCAGTGGCGCGCTTCGAGGTGCTTGAGCTGCTTGTCGAAGTCCATGCCGCCAACAAACGTCATGACGTTGAGGCCGGTGTACTTGGTCAGGTCGGCGGCGTCCTTGGCGATCTGCACCACCAGTTCGCGGGTTGGCGCGATGATCAGCGCCCGCGGTTCACCCATGTAGCGTTCCTTGGGCGGCGGGGTTTCCAGCAACTGGGTGATGATCGAAATGAGGAACGCGGCGGTTTTGCCGGTGCCGGTCTGGGCGCGACCGATGGCGTCTTTGCCGGCCAGGGTGAAACCGAGGACTTGCGCCTGGATCGGCGTGCAATACGGGAAACCCAGGTCCTGGATGGCGTGCATCAGTTCCGGGGCGAGTTTGAAATCGTGGAAACGGGTTTTGCCTTCCATCGGCTCGACGGCGAAATCTTCAAGCTTCCAGGGAATGACCGGCGCTTTCGGCTTCGGTTCGCGACGCGGTTTGGCAGGTTTTGGCGCTTCGCTGAGCGGCAGTTCCGCAGCGATGGCTTCGACGGGTGGGGCGGCCGGTGTGGTCACAGGCTCGTGTTTCGGTGCCGCTACAGCAGCGGTCCGGCCAGGCTGACGACCGTCGGTCCGGTGGCTGGGGGTTGGAGACGCAGCGCTGGCGACTGGCGCGAGCTGCTCAGCCTCGCTTTTACCGAACATTTTTTTGAGTGCTTTGAGCACGGTCATCTCATCGATTGGTTAAGGAATGTACGCCGGCCAGTGTAATGCAAGAATCGGGCGCGGCGTAGCGGGATGATCAAACGAGGTTCGTTTCCTATTAACCGGCAGCGCTTTAAACAGGCAGCGCTTTAAACAGGCAGCGCTTTAATAGGTAGCGCTTTAATAGGCAGCGCTGACAAACAGTCAGTTAACCCAAGCGCTCGGCAAGCCAGGTGCCGATATCGCGAATTTCTTCGGGTAACACTTCGTGGCCCATTGGGTATTCCTGCCATGTCACGGTGACACCACGCAGCTTCAAATGCTCGTAGGCGCTGCGGCCCATGGCGTTTTGCACCACCTCATCGTACTGGCCGTGCAGGCACAGCACCGGAATGCGCTGCTGACTGGCGGACAGTTCCAGTTCATCGCTGAATGTCGGCGCGTAGGTCGACAGGGCTAGTACGCCACCGAGCGTGCCTTCCAGTTTGAGGAATGCGCTGTGTAACACCACCGCGCCGCCCTGGGAAAACCCGGCGAGAAAAATCCGCGAGGCGTCTATTCCGCTGGCCTTCTGCTCTTCGATCAAATCAATGACCATTTGCGCCGACTCATCCAACTGTTCGCGGCTGATCGCGCGAGCCGGGTTCATGGCCAATATGTCGTACCAGCTCGGCATCGCGTAACCACCATTTATGGTCACTGCGCGGGTCGGTGCCTGGGGCAAAACGAAGCGTGTGGTCAGGAGAGTCTCCTGCAACGCCTCCGCCACCGGAAGAAAGTCGTAGCGGTCGGCGCCCAGGCCGTGCAGCCAGATTACGCAGGCGTCTACGGGCTTGCCGGGCTGAAGAATCAAGGGCTGGGTCATGTCTGCTCCAAATGTGTGCGTGCGCTCTCATTGAGTGCGTGATTCGAGGGCGCGTCTGGTTTATCCGTTAAGAACATGTCGCAAGGCTACAAGTTTTGCTATTGACCTGTCGCTGAATCGCTTGAGCGAGCGGTGTGGTACGGGCTTTGCTATGGGGAAACCGGTGCAACCAATCTCGCCCCTGGCGGTAACACTATCAGGGTACTGCTGGTGGCGGGATAGCAAAGAATCCGGTGATGGATGTTCGCCAGTGGCCGTTACGGGCTTCGCGAACGTGAAAGGGCTACAGCCCGTTCGGCCGATTGGTGAGAAGCGAGGGGTCCACGGTGTGGATTTTCTCCTAATAGACTCATAGCTAGGTCCTGAAGTCGGTTGACCCCAAAAAAAGCCAACACGGGTCAACAACGCCTCAAAAGGGTGCGACTGGACTCACGCTCCGACACAACAAGAGCAAAACTGGAGGTTTGAATGAAAATGTTGAAATCCACCCTGGCTATCGTGACTGCAGCCGCAGTACTCGGTGTCAGCGGGTTCGCTCAGGCGGGTGCAACCCTGGATGCAGTGCAGAAAAAAGGTTTCGTACAGTGCGGCGTGAGTGACGGTTTGCCGGGTTTCTCGGTTCCGGACTCCACCGGCAAGATCCTCGGGATCGACGCTGACGTTTGCCGCGCTGTGGCCGCTGCCGTATTCGGCGACGCAAACAAGGTCAAGTTCAGCCAGTTGAACGCCAAGGAGCGCTTCACCGCGTTGCAGTCCGGCGAGATCGACATCCTCTCCCGCAACACCACCATGACCAGCTCGCGTGACGCCGGCATGGGCCTGAAATTCCCAGGCTTCATCACTTACTACGACGGCGTTGGCTTCCTCGCCAACAGCAAGCTGGGCGTGAAAAGTGCCAAGGAACTGGATGGCGCAACCATCTGCATCCAGGCCGGTACCACCACCGAACTGAACGTGTCCGACTACTTCCGCGCCAACGGCCTGAAGTACACCCCGATCACTTTCGACACCTCCGATGAAAGCGCCAAGTCGCTGGAATCCGGTCGTTGCGACGTGCTGACTTCCGACAAGTCGCAGCTCTACGCACAGCGCAGCAAACTGGCGGCACCGAAAGACTACGTGGTACTGCCGGAAACCATTTCCAAAGAACCACTGGGTCCAGTCGTGCGTAACGGCGATGACGAGTGGCTGGCGATCGTTCGCTGGGTTGGCTACGCGCTGTTGAACACCGAAGAAGCCGGCATCACTTCGAAAAACGTTCTGGAAGAAGCCAAGTCGACCAAAAACCCTGACGTTGCCCGTATGTTGGGTGCCGACGGCGAATACGGTAAAGACCTGAAACTGCCGAAGGACTGGGTCGTCAAGATCGTTTCCCAAGTCGGCAACTACGGCGAAATCTTCGAGAAAAACCTCGGCAAGACGACTCCGCTGGAAATCGACCGTGGCCTGAACGCCCTGTGGACCAACGGCGGCATTCAATACGCACCACCAGTGCGCTGATGGTTCTGTCACCCGGTGGGCCAACCACCGGGTGATGTTCTGTTCCATTCTTTGCGGGGCACTTCATGCAAAAATCAATCGGCGCACCAAAGCAGAGGCTCAGCCTCAGCGATCCAAAAGTGCGTGCGTGGCTATTTCAGATCATCACCATCGTCGCGGTCGTCGCGATGGGCTGGTATCTGTTCGACAATACGCAAACCAACCTGCAACACCGGGGCATCACTTCCGGCTTCAGCTTTCTGGACCGCAGTGCCGGGTTCGGCATCGCGCAACACCTGATCGACTACACCGAATCGGACACGTATGCCCGGGTGTTTGTCATCGGTCTGCTCAACACCCTGCTGGTGACGTTCATCGGCGTAATCCTGGCAACACTGCTCGGGTTTATCGTCGGCGTGGCGCGGTTGTCGCCGAACTGGATCATCAGCAAGCTGGCGACGGTTTACGTGGAAGTTTTCCGTAACATTCCGCCGCTGCTGCAAATCCTCTTCTGGTACTTCGCGGTATTCCTGACCATGCCGGGGCCGCGCGCCAGCCACAACTTCGCCGACACGTTCTTTGTCAGCAGCCGTGGCTTGAACATGCCGGCCGCGTTGGCAGCGGACGGTTTCTGGGCTTTTGTCGTCAGCGTCGTCATCGCTATCGTGGCCATCGTGCTGATGTGCCGTTGGGCCAATAAACGTTTCGAAGCGACCGGCGTGCCGTTCCACAAGTTCTGGACCGGGCTGGCGATCATCATCGTCATTCCTGCGCTGTGCGCGTTGATCTTCGGCGCGCCGCTGCACTGGGAAATGCCTGAGCTCAAAGGCTTCAACTTTGTCGGCGGCTGGGTGTTGATCCCGGAACTGCTGGCGTTGACCCTGGCCCTGACCGTGTACACCGCCGCGTTCATCGCCGAAATCGTCCGTTCCGGGATCAAGTCGGTCAGCCATGGCCAGACCGAAGCGGCGCGTTCGCTCGGGCTGCGTAACGGCCCGACGCTGCGCAAGGTGATCATCCCGCAAGCCCTGCGCGTGATCATCCCGCCGCTGACCAGCCAATACCTCAACCTGGCGAAAAACTCCTCGCTGGCGGCCGGTATCGGTTACCCGGAAATGGTTTCGCTGTTTGCCGGCACGGTGCTTAACCAGACCGGGCAGGCCATCGAAGTAATTGCCATCACCATGAGCGTGTACCTGGCGATCAGTATCAGCATTTCCCTGCTGATGAACTGGTACAACAAGCGCATTGCGCTGATCGAACGGTGAGGAAACGCGCATGACATCCCATACTTTCAAACCTGACATGCCACCGCCGAGCAGCAGCATCGGCGTGGTGGCGTGGATGCGCGCAAACATGTTCTCCAGCTGGATCAACAGCCTGCTGACCCTGTTCGCGTTCTACCTCATCTACCTCGTCGTGCCGCCGATCCTGCACTGGGCAATCCTCGACGCCAACTGGGTCGGCACCACCCGCGCCGACTGCACCAAGGAAGGCGCCTGCTGGGTGTTCATCCAGCAGCGTTTCGGTCAGTTCATGTACGGCTACTATCCGACCGAACTGCGCTGGCGCGTCGACCTGACCGTGTGGCTGGCGGTGATCGGCGTGGCGCCGTTGTTCATCTCGCGCTTCCAGCGCAAAGCGGTCTACGGCCTGAGCTTTCTGGTGGCGTACCCGATCATTGCGTTCTTCCTGTTGCATGGCGGCATCTTCGGCATGACCAACGTGGCGACCAGCCAATGGGGCGGCTTGATGCTGACCCTGGTGATCGCCACTGTCGGGATTGCCGGTGCATTGCCGCTGGGGATTGTGCTGGCGCTGGGTCGTCGTTCGAACATGCCGGCGATTCGTGTGGTCTGCGTGACCTTCATCGAGTTCTGGCGCGGCGTGCCGTTGATCACGGTGCTGTTCATGTCCTCGGTGATGCTGCCGTTGTTCCTGCCCGAAGGCATGAACTTCGACAAATTGCTGCGCGCACTGATCGGCGTGATCCTGTTCCAGTCAGCCTACGTGGCGGAAGTGGTGCGCGGCGGTCTGCAAGCGATCCCAAAAGGTCAGTACGAAGCGGCCGCCGCAATGGGCCTCGGTTACTGGCGCAGCATGGGCCTGGTGATTCTGCCGCAAGCCCTGAAAATGGTGATCCCCGGCATCGTCAACACCTTCATTGCGCTGTTCAAGGACACAAGCCTGGTGATCATCATCGGCCTGTTCGACTTGCTCAACAGCGTCAAACAAGCCGCCGCCGACCCGAAATGGCTGGGCATGGCGACCGAAGGCTACGTGTTCGCGGCCCTGGTGTTCTGGATTTTCTGTTTTGGTATGTCCCGCTATTCCATGCATTTGGAACGTAAGCTGGACACTGGCCACAAGCGTTAGGAGCGTAGTTTATGAGTGAAGCGATCAAACAGCCTGTGAGCCCTGAAGGCATTATTCAGATGCAGGGCGTGAACAAGTGGTACGGCCAGTTCCACGTGTTGAAAGACATCAACCTTAATGTCAAACAGGGCGAACGTATCGTCCTGTGCGGCCCGTCGGGTTCGGGCAAATCGACCACCATTCGTTGCCTCAATCGTCTGGAAGAACACCAGCAGGGGCGCATTGTGGTGGACGGCGTGGAGCTGACCAACGACCTCAAGCAGATCGAAACGGTGCGCCGCGAAGTCGGCATGGTGTTCCAGCACTTCAACCTGTTCCCGCACCTGACCATCCTGCAGAACTGCACGCTGGCGCCGATGTGGGTACGCAAGATGCCCAAGCGCAAGGCTGAAGAAATCGCCATGCATTACCTGGAGCGCGTACGCATTCCGGAGCAGGCGCATAAATTTCCGGGGCAACTGTCCGGCGGTCAGCAACAGCGTGTGGCGATTGCCCGTGCCTTGTGCATGAAACCGAAAATCATGCTGTTCGACGAACCGACTTCGGCACTCGATCCCGAGATGGTCAAGGAAGTGTTGGATACCATGATCGGCCTCGCCGAAGACGGCATGACCATGTTGTGCGTGACCCACGAAATGGGTTTCGCGCGCACCGTGGCCAACCGCGTGATCTTCATGGACAAGGGCGAAATCGTCGAACAAGCGGCGCCGAACGACTTCTTCGACAACCCGCAGAACGATCGGACCAAACTGTTCCTGAGCCAGATCTTGCATTGACTCAGCGACAGCGATGAAGAAAAACCCGGACCTGTTCCGGGTTTTTTTATGCCTGGATTCCAGAGCATTGTAGGAGCGAGGCTTACCCGCGAAGGCTGGGTGTCAGCTGCACATCTTTCCCTGACATGACGCATTCGCGGGCAAGCCTCGCACCTACAGGGGCATTGCGTTACAAAAGATTGCTGACTAACATGTCGAAAAATTCATCCTATGATTGGATGAAAGGGCGAATTCTTATGTCTGACATGTCTCCACTGATCAAACGTTCCCTGGTCGATCAGGCCTTGGACCAACTGCGCCAGCGCATCACCGCAGGCGTTTGGGCGGTCGGCGAGCGCCTGCCGACCGAACCCGAGCTGTCCGCCGAACTCGGCATCAGCCGCAACACCGTGCGCGAAGCCATGCGCGTATTGGCGTTTTCCGGATTGATCGAAATCCGCCAGGGTGATGGCAGTTACCTGCGCGCGATCATCGACCCGCTCGACACCATGAAGGCCCTGTCGCGCTGCTCGCTCGAACAGGCGCGAGAAACCCGGCACATCCTCGAAGTCGAAGCCATCGGCCTCGCTGCACTGCGCCGCACCGACGAAGACCTCGTCGCGTTGCGCGAAGCCCTGGGCGTCAGCGGCAGTCATTACCACGGCGATCTCGACAGCTACATTGCCTGCGATCTGGTGTTCCATCGGCGCCTGGTTGATGCCGCGCACAACCCGACGCTCAGCGAGTTGTATCGCTACTTCTCGAGCATCGTCGGCGCGCAATTGCGCCAGACCTTGAACATCACCCCGCGACGCCAGGAAGTCTTCGATCTGCACGTCGAATTGCTCGACGCCGTCGAGCAACGCGACCCGGAACGGGCCAAAGCCCTGTCGAGGCAGTTGATCAATGAACCTTGAAGCCAAATCTTTTAAAGCCAAGCATTTCGAAAACGAGAACCCCATGCCTGCCAAGCACAGCCATCTCCCCGCAAACAAGCTCGAAGAGCTGCTGATCGACGCCGAGGCCGATGACGAAACGGTCCAGCGCAGTCAGCCACTTCTGCGCCGGCCGTGGCTGTTATTGCTTGGGCTGATTCTGGTCGCGCTGAACCTGCGCCCGGCGTTGTCGAGCATGGCGCCGATGCTCAGCGACGTCTCGAAGACGCTCGGATTGTCCGCCGCGCAAGCCGGTTTGCTGACCACGTTGCCGGTGCTCTGCCTCGGTTTGTTCGCGCCGCTGGCGCCGATCCTCGCGCGGCGTTTTGGCGCCGAACGCGTGGTGCTGGGGATTCTTCTGACGCTGGCGGGCGGGATTATCCTGCGCAGTTCTTTCGGTGAAATCGGTCTGTTCGCCGGCAGCGTCATGGCCGGCGCGAGCATCGGCGTGATCGGCGTTTTGCTGCCGGGCATCGTCAAGCGCGACTTCCCGAAACAGGCCGGAACCATGACCGGTGTCTACACCATGGCGCTGTGTCTGGGCGCGGCGATGGCAGCGGGCGCGACCGTGCCGTTGAGCGAACACTTCGACCAGAGCTGGGCGTTGGGTTTGGGGTTTTGGGTGATTCCAGCGCTGGTCGCGGCGATTTTCTGGTTGCCGCAAGTCGGCCAGAAACACGGCTCGCACAACGTCGCCTACCGGGTTCGCGGTTTGTTGCGCGATCCATTGGCCTGGCAAGTAACGCTTTATATGGGCCTGCAATCGTCGCTGGCGTACATCGTGTTTGGCTGGTTGCCGTCGATCCTGATCGGCCGTGGACTGACGCCGACCCAGGCCGGTCTGGTGCTGTCGGGCTCGGTGATCGTGCAACTCGCCAGCTCACTGGCCGCACCGTGGCTGGCAACGCGCGGCAAGGATCAGCGACTGGCGATTGTCATCGTCATGCTGCTGACCCTCGGCGGTCTGTTCGGCTGCCTCTACGCGCCGATCGAAGGTTTGTGGGGCTGGGCGATTCTGCTCGGTCTGGGGCAGGGCGGCACGTTCAGCCTGGCGCTGACCTTGATTGTGCTGCGTTCGCGGGATTCGCATGTCGCCGCCAACCTGTCGAGCATGGCCCAGGGTTTCGGTTACACCTTGGCGTCGATGGGGCCGTTTGCGGTCGGCATCGTCCACGATTTGACCGGCGGCTGGAATGCGCTGGGCTGGATCTTCGGCGTCATCGGCCTCGGCGCAATCGTCGCCGGGCTCGGCGCCGGGCGTTCGCTGTACGTGCAAGTCACCAGCGAAAAAGTCTGACGCGCACACACTGTCGGCATTCGGCCCACGAATGCCGATAGTGTTTCGCGTCGTTGCAGATTATCGTGCAGCCTTCTTTTCCAGCCATTCGCCGCCGCACGGAGCCTGCCCATGAGTGACGCCCACAACGCTTTGATCAGCCGTTTCTACGAGGCTTTCCAGCGCCTCGACGCCGAAGCGATGAGCGCCTGCTACACCGATGATGTGGTGTTCAGTGATCCGGCGTTCGGCGAGTTGCGTGGCCGCGATGCCGGCGACATGTGGCGCATGCTCACCACCCGCGCCAAGGACTTTTCCCTGACCTTCGACAACGTGCGCAGCGACGAGCGCACGGGCGGCGCGCATTGGGTCGCGACTTACCTGTTCAGCCAGACCGGCAACACCGTGGTCAACGACATTCAGGCGCGATTTGTTTTTCGCGACGGCAAGATCTGCGAGCACCACGACCACTTCGACCTGTGGCGCTGGTCGCGTCAGGCGCTCGGCACCAAAGGTTTGTTGCTGGGCTGGACGCCGCTGGTGCGCAACGCCGTGCGCGCGCAGGCATTGAAGGGGCTGAGGGCATTCCAGGCCAGTCGCTGATAAGATCGCCGCTTGTTTTCTTTCAAGCCTTGATCGCCACGTGAACACCCTCAGCGACATCCCCGTCGACGCCCAAGCCCCGGTGAGCAAACCCTGGTTTGTTTACCTGGTGCGCGCGGCCAACGGTTCGCTTTACTGCGGGATCAGCAACGATCCGCTGCGCCGTTTTGCCACGCACCAGAGCGGCAAAGGCGCGCGCTACTTTCTTTCCAGCCCGGCCGTGGCGCTGGTTTACACCGAACTGTGCCGCGACAAAAGCGATGCGCTGCGCCAGGAACGGCTGATCAAAAAACTCAAGAAAAGCGCCAAGGAATGCCTGGTGCAGACTTATCAATCTGACTGATAAGTTGCCATCACGCCGAGCCGTAGGCCGCCAACCAATTGCAGGCTAAGCTGCGAATTCCTTTATTCGTGCGGCGGAGCCGAGCATGTCAGAGCTGATTCTTCACAACTACCCGACATCCCCTTTTGCCGAAAAGGCCCGTCTGCTGCTGGGTTTCAAAGGCCTGTCGTGGCGCTCGGTGAAGATCTCGCCGGTGATGCCAAAACCTGATCTGACCGCGTTGACCGGCGGCTATCGCAAGACTCCGGTGTTGCAGATTGGCGCCGATATCTACTGCGACACCGCGTTGATCGCGCGACGTCTGGAGCAGGAAAAGGCCTTGCCGGCGTTCTTCCCGGAAGGTCAGGAAATGATCGCCGCGAGCTTCGCTGCGTGGGCCGATTCGGTGGTGTTCCAGCACGCGGTGAGCCTGGTGTTTCAGCCGGAATCGATCGCCGTGCGCTTCGGCAAACTGCCGCCGGAAGCGATCAAGGCATTCCTCGCCGACCGCGCCGCTTTGTTCAGCGGTGGCAGTGCCACCAAGTTGTCGGCCGAGCAGGCGCGGCATCAGTGGCCGACCATCATGGGACGTCTGGAGTTGCAGCTGCAGCGTGAGCAGGGCGATTACCTGTTGGGCGAACCGTCGATTGCCGACTTCGCGTTGGCGCATTGCCTGTGGTTTCTCAAAGCGACGCCGGTGACTGCACCGCTGGTGGACGCGTATCCGGCGGTGTCGGCGTGGTTTGCGCGGGTGATGGGTTTCGGTCATGGCGCGTTCAGCGAGATGATCGCCGAAGAGGCGTTGCAGGTATCGCGCAATGCCACGCCGGCGGCGCTGCCGGATGAGCCATTTGCTGAGCCGAACGGTTTTGAAATCGGCCAGCAAGTGCTGATCGCAGCGACCGATTACGGCGTGGATCCGGTGGCCGGCGAGTTGGTGTTTGCCGGACGTGAGGAATTGATCCTGCGCCGCGAAGACGAGCGCGCGGGCGTGGTGCATGTGCACTTCCCGCGGTTTGGGTTTCGGATCGAGAAACACTGAACCCGTGTAAAGCGTTGATCCCCTGTACCTGCTGGCACTGACCTCCTGTAGGAGCGAGGCTTGCCCGCGAAGCTTTTGGCGGCAGTGACGACGCCTTCGCGGGCAAGCCTCGCTCCTACAGATTTTCGGTGAAGCTGGGTTATTTCAGGGCAGCGAGGATTTGGTCCGGGTCGTAGCCGCGGATCAGTGTGCCGTTCACATCAATCAGCGGAATCCCGCGGCCGCCCAGCGCTTCATACGCTTTGCGCGCCTCGGGATTTTTCTCGATATCGAATTCCTGATACGGAATGCCTTTGGAATCGAGAAAACGCCGGGTCAGTTTGCAGTAGCCGCACCAGTCGGTGGCGTAGAGCACCACGTTAGCCTTGGCCTGCGTCTGCTCCGACACCACTTGCGTCGGGTGAATCAGCCGCTCGATCTTGCCCCAATTCTGGTAAACCACGACCACCAGCAGGATCAGCAGGAATTTCTTCAGCACCCGACCCAGCATCAGCGGCGCTTCAACTGATCGGTGAGTTGCGTCGGCAAGCCCTTGATGATCAGCGTGCCGGCCTCTTCGTCGTATTCGATCTTCGAGCCCAGCAGGTGCGCTTCAAAGCTGATCGACAGCCCCTCGGCACGCCCGGTGAAGCGGCGGAACTGGTTGAGCGTGCGCTTATCCGCAGGAATTTCCGGCGACAAACCGTAATCCTTGTTGCGGATGTGATCGTAGAAGGCTTTCGGGCGCTCCTCGTCGATCAATTCCGAGAGTTCTTCAAGGCCCATCGGCTCGCCGAGTTTGGCCTGGCTGCTGGCGTAATCGACCAGGGTCTTGGTCTTCTCGCGCGCGGATTCTTCCGGCAGATCTTCGCTTTCGACGAAGTCGCTGAAGGCCTTGAGCAGCGTGCGGGTTTCGCCGGGGCCGTCGACGCCTTCCTGGCAGCCGATAAAGTCGCGGAAATACTCCGAGACCTTCTTGCCGTTCTTGCCTTTGATGAACGAAATGTACTGCTTGGACTGTTTGTTGTTCTGCCATTCCGAGACGTTGATCCGCGCCGCGAGGTGCAATTGGCCGAGGTCGAGGTGGCGCGACGCGGTCACGTCGAGTTCCTCGGTCACCGCCACGCCTTCGCTGTGGTGCAGCAGAGCGATGGCCAGGTAATCAGTCATGCCTTGTTGATAGTGCGCGAATAACACGTGGCCGCCGACCGACAGGTTGGATTCTTCCATCAGCTTTTGCAGGTGTTCCACCGCGACCCGGCTGAACGCCGTGAAGTCCTTGCCGCCGTCGAGGTATTCCTTCAGCCAGCCGCTGAACGGATGCGCCCCGGACTCGGCGTGGAAGAAACCCCAGGCCTTGCCTTGTTTGGCGTTGTAGCTCTCGTTGAGGTCGGCAAGCATGTTCTCGATGGCCGTGGACTCTGCCAATTCAGAGTCGCGAGCGTGGAGAACTGCGGGCGTGCCGTCGGGTTTTTTGTCGATCAGGTGGACGATGCAATGGCGGATCGGCATGGGCTTCTCGGCTGATTGAAGAGAGGAGGGCGCGCTCCCCAAAAAGTGCCAAGTGTACCGCAACCACTGGTTTTGGCGCGGCTCGAAGGGCAATTCGCCGGTGTGCGGCGGGCCTTATGCGTTTTTTTAGCGGTTTAGAGCAATAAAGCTGACCATTTGGGTAGCTAGAGGCGGATATTTCCCCGTCTCTGTGCTAGTTTTGCCCGGTCTTACGCGAAGTCACTGCGTTAAGCGTGCATTCAGCATTTGTCAGGTCGAACCAAACCCTGATTTCGGTATCTATAACCCCGATCCCGTGGTTATTGGCCGAGGGTGCCAGATCCAGAAGATCGGGCTCGATGGCTGACACTGCACTCTGCAATCCATATGAATTTGATAGGGAAGGAACACTACATGGCTCTTACTAAAGACCAACTGATCGCCGACATCGCTGAAGCTATCGACGCGCCAAAAACCACCGCGCGTAACGCTCTGGACCAACTGGGCCAAATCGTTGCTGATCAGCTGGAAAACGGCGGCGAAATCACTCTGCCAGGTATCGGCAAACTGAAAGTGACTGAGCGTCCTGCCCGTACTGGCCGTAACCCTTCGACTGGCGCTGCCATCGAAATCGCTGCCAAAAAAGTTATCAAGCTGGTTGTGGCCAAAGGCCTGACCGACGCTGTTAACAAGTAAGACGCAGTATTAAAAAGCCGTGCTCCGGAGTAATCCGGGCACGGCTTTTTTGTGTCTGTGGTTTGGCCTTTCAGACACCTGCAAACCAATGTAGGAGTGAGCCTGCTCGCGATGGCGGTGCATCAGTCGACATCATCGTCAATTGACACGCCGTCATCGCGAGCAGGCTCACTCCCACAATTGATCTGCAGTGGTCAGTGACTCAGCCCTTGCGCACCCAGCGCTCGCGCCACACTTGCTGTTCGGATTTGGTCTGGAAGGTCCACGCGACGAAGCGGCTCTGCTTCTGCCCCTGGGACATCTCAACCACTTGGCTTTCGAGCACACCAGCCTTTTTCAGCGCAATCTGGATCGCCGGCAGGTTCGAGGCTTTCGACACCAGCGTGCTGAACCACAACACTTTGTGCTGGAAGTGCGCGCTCTCGGCGATCAGTTGCGTGACGAAGCGCGCTTCGCCGCCCTCGCACCACAATTCCGCCGATTGGCCACCGAAGTTCAGTACCGGCAGTTTGCGTTTCGGGTCGGCCCGGCCCAACGCGCGCCATTTGCGCTCGCTGCCCTTGGTCGCTTCGTCCATCGAGGCGTGGAAGGGCGGGTTGCACATGGTCAGGTCAAAGCGTTCGCCCGGCTCGAGCAAGCCCAACAAAATGTGCTTGGGGTTGGTTTGCTGGCGCAACTGAATGGCTTTGTTCAGCCCGTTGGACTGGACGATGGCTTTGGCTGCGGCGACGGCCGTCGGGTCGATTTCCGAACCGAGGAAGTGCCAGCGGTAGTCGCTGTAGCCGATCAGCGGATAAACGCAGTTGGCGCCCATGCCGATATCCAACACCTTGACCGGCGCACCACGCGGGATCTCGCCGTCGTTGACGCTGGCCAGCAGGTCGGCGAGGAAGTGCACGTAGTCAGCACGCCCCGGCACCGGCGGGCACAGGTAATCGGCCGGAATGTCCCAATGCGCCACGCCATAAAATGACTTGAGCAGCGCCCGGTTGAACACGCGCACCGCGTCGGGGCTGGCGAAGTCGATGCTTTCCTTGCCGTACGGGTTGGTGATCACGAACTTCGCCAGTTCCGGCGTGCTCTTGATCAGCTCCGGGAAGTCGTAGCGACCCTGATGGCGATTGCGCGGGTGCAGGCTGGCCTTCGGACGGGGTTCCACGGCTTTGGCCGGGGTGGCGGAGTCAGGCTTCTTGCGCGCGGGGCGGGGAGTGCGGGGGGCGTTCATGGGCGTTGTCGATTCGGGTATGGCTAAAAGTGGCGGGCATTGTCCCACAGACGATGGCCGCGCGGGGATCCCGTAGGAGCGAGGCTTGCCCGCGAAGGCCGCGACACGGTTAATCAGGTACACCGCGTTATCGTTCCTGTAGGAGCGAGGCTTGCCCGCGAAGAGGCCGTCACATCCGACATCGATGCCGACAGGCAGATCGTTTTCGCGGGCAAGCCTCGCTCCTACGGAGAGCAAAAAGTAGCGGGCAAGAAAAAGGGAGGCCATTGCTGGCCTCCCTGTTTCATTGCGCGTTGCTGTTACAAACTGGCAATCCGCGCGTGCTGCTCGGCCAGTTTGCCCAAAGCCTGTTCAGCTTCAGCCAGTTTGGCGCGTTCCTTGTCGATGACTTCGGCCGGGGCCTTGTCGACGAAACCGGCGTTCGACAGCTTGCCGCCCACGCGCTGGACTTCGCCCTGCAGACGCAGGATTTCCTTGTCCAGGCGCGCCAGTTCGGCGTCCTTGTCGATCAGGCCGGCCATTGGCACCAGCACTTCCATCTCGCCCACCAGCGCGGTGGCGGACAGCGGTGCTTCTTCGCCAGCAGCCAACACAGTGATCGATTCCAGACGCGCGAGCTTCTTCAGCAGCGCTTCGTTCTCGGTGAGACGGCGCTGATCTTCGGCGCTGACGTTTTTCAGGAACAGGTTCAGCGGCTTGCCCGGCCCGATGTTCATCTCGGCGCGGATGTTGCGCGTGCCGAGCATCAAGGTTTTCAGCCACTCGATATCATCTTCGGCGCCCTGATCGATGCGCGCTTCGTTGGCCACTGGCCAAGGTTGCAGCATGATCGTCTTGCCTTCGATACCGGCCAGCGGCGCGATGCGCTGCCAGATTTCTTCGGTGATGAACGGCATGAACGGGTGCGCCAGACGCAGCGCCACTTCCAGAACCCGCACCAGCGTCCGGCGAGTGCCACGCTGACGCTCAACCGGCGCGTTTTCGTCCCACAGCACAGGCTTGGAGAGTTCCAGATACCAGTCGCAATACTGGTTCCAGATGAACTCGTACAAGGCTTGCGCGGCCAGATCGAAACGGAACTGGTCGAGTTGACGAGTCACTTCGGCTTCGGTGCGTTGCAGCTGCGAGATGATCCAGCGATCCGCCAGCGACAGCTCGTACGCTTCGCCGTTCTGGCCGCAGTCTTCGCCCTTGTCCAGAACATAACGCGCGGCGTTCCAGATCTTGTTGCAGAAGTTGCGATAGCCTTCGACGCGACCCATGTCGAACTTGATGTCGCGACCGGTCGATGCCAGCGAGCAGAAGGTGAAGCGCAGGGCGTCGGTGCCGTAGCTGGCGATGCCGTCGGCGAACTCGTCGCGGGTCTGCTTCTCGATCTTCTTTGCCAGTTTCGGCTGCATCATGCCCGAGGTGCGTTTCTGCACCAGGTCTTCCAGCTCGATGCCGTCGATGATGTCCAGCGGGTCAAGGACGTTGCCCTTGGACTTGGACATCTTCTGGCCCTGGCCATCGCGGACCAGACCGTGCACATAAACCGTCTTGAACGGCACTTGCGGTGTGCCGTCCTCGTTCTTCACCAAGTGCATGGTCAGCATGATCATCCGGGCAACCCAGAAGAAAATGATGTCGAAACCGGTGACCAGCACGTCGGTGGAGTGGAATTTCTTGAGGAATTCGGTCTGCTCAGGCCAGCCCAGCGTCGAGAACGTCCACAGGCCGGAACTGAACCAGGTGTCGAGAACGTCGTTGTCCTGTTGCAGCGCAATGTCCGGGCCGAGGTTGTTTTTCGCGCGTACTTCGGCTTCATCGCGGCCGACGTAGACTTTGCCCGACTCGTCGTACCAGGCCGGAATCCGGTGGCCCCACCACAACTGACGGCTGATGCACCAATCCTGGATGTCGCGCATCCACGAGAAGTACATGTTTTCGTATTGCTTCGGCACGAACTGGATACGACCGTCTTCAACGGCAGCAATCGCAGGCTCGGCCAATGGTTTGGTCGACACGTACCACTGGTCGGTCAGCCATGGCTCGATGATGGTCCCGGAGCGATCGCCTTTCGGCACTTTCAAACCGTGATCGTCAACGCTGACCAGCAGGCCGGCGGCGTCAAATGCCGCAACGATTTGCTTGCGCGCTTCGAAACGATCGAGGCCGGCGTATTCGGCCGGGATCTTGCCGTCGATGCTTTCGTTCAGCGTGCCGTCGAGGTTGAACACCTGACAGGCTGGCAGCACGGCGGCGTTCTTGTCGAAGATGTTCAGCAGCGGCAGGTTGTGGCGCTTGCCGACTTCGTAGTCGTTGAAATCGTGGGCCGGGGTGATTTTCACGCAACCGGTGCCGAATTCAGGATCGCAATAATCGTCGGCGATGATCGGGATGCGGCGGCCGACCAGCGGCAGCTCGACGAATTTGCCGATCAGGGCCTGGTAGCGTTCATCGTTCGGGTTAACCGCAACGGCGGCGTCGCCGAGCATGGTTTCCGGGCGAGTGGTCGCGACGATCAGGTAATCATTGCCTTCAGCGGTCTTGGCGCCGTCGGCCAGCGGGTATTTCAGGTTCCAGAGGAAACCTTTCTCGTCGTGGTTTTCCACTTCGAGGTCGGAAATCGCCGTGTGCAACTTGGTGTCCCAGTTGACCAGACGCTTGCCGCGATAAATCAGACCGTCTTCATGCAGGCGCACGAAGGCTTCTTTCACCGATTCCGAGAGGCCGTCGTCCATGGTGAAGCGCTCGCGGCTCCAGTCCACAGACGAGCCGAGGCGGCGGATCTGCCGGCTGATGTTGCCGCCGGACTGATCCTTCCATTCCCAGATTTTCTCGAGGAATTTCTCGCGGCCGAGGTCGTGACGGCTCTGGCCTTGGGCTTCGAGCTGGCGTTCGACAAGCATTTGCGTGGCGATGCCGGCGTGGTCGGTGCCCGGCTGCCACAGGGTGTTGCGACCCTGCATGCGGCGGAAACGGATCAGGGCGTCCATGATCGCGTTGTTGAAGCCGTGACCCATGTGCAGGCTGCCGGTGACGTTCGGCGGCGGGATCATGATGGTGTAGGACTCGCCCGCGCCTTGCGGGGCGAAGTAATTCTCGGACTCCCAGGTGTTGTACCAGGAAGTTTCAATGGCGTGCGGCTGGTAGGTCTTATCCATGCGCGGCGGGACCCTATTGGCAGTAATTCAGGAAAAGCCGACGAGTATAGCGGGGCATGGGACGCAGAGCGAGCAGGGGTAGACCGAGCGCATCTCAAACGGTGGGAACAAGCTTTCGTGGCGAGCGGGTTTAGCGAAACGTCGCACCGCCCCGTTCGGCTGCGAAGCAGTCGTCAAACCTGAGCATGCGGTACGCCAAACACGCCACGGTGGCAGGTTTTAGGGCCGCTTCGCGACCCAGCGGGGGTAAACCCTCTTGCCACACAAGCTCGCTCCCACAAGGGACAGCGGTCAGTCGTACTGACTGAGCAGCCGTTCCATGCGCGCGTCGAGTCGGCGTTTGATCTCGGTCTCGATGTGCGGCGCGAAGTCGTCGATCACGTCTTGCAGGATCAATTGCGCGGCGGCGCGCAATTCGCTGTCCAGGTGCAGCAAAGCGTCGGGGCCTTTGCTCGCGGCTGCTGCCGGTTGGGCGGCAGGTGCGGGGGGCGGCTCGACGGCTTCAGGCGTGGCGCCTGAAGTGTCGAACAACATCGGAATCTGTTCCTGTTCGTCTTCATTGACCGTGTCGGTCAGCAACGGCGGTTGCAGGTTGTCATCGCCGAGCAGTTGGCGGATCGACTCAAGGTCATCCAGCAGGTGCGCGGACTTTTGTGGCGGTTTTGGCGTGTCCATCAGAATACTCAGAGTCGCTCTAAACGGTGGTCTTGCAGAGGATAGCCCTGTTCGCGGTAGAAGCGGAAACTCTCCCGCGCGGCTGCCCGGCTCGTCGGATCTTCGACCACCACTTCCGCCACGCGGGCGAACTTGTTGGCAAAACCCGGCACTTTCAAATCGAGATTGACCAGCAAATCCTGATGCGCGCCGCAGTCGTCGCCGAACCCGAGCACAACCAGACCTTCCGGTTCGCTCTCGGCTGGGCCATGCGGAACGAAGCTTTCGCCCTTGAACGCCCACAGGCGCGCATCGAGGTCGTCACGCTGGGCGGCATCGCTGCAATGCAGGTAAATGCGGTGGCCCATGCGCCAGGCTTTCTCGGTGAGCTTGCAGGCAAAGTCCAGACGCGCGGAAGGATCGGCACTCGGCAGGATATAAAAGTCGACTTTGGTCATTGCGGTTCCTGAGCCAGAGGCGGCGCTGCTGTAAAACAGCGCCGTCCCGGGTCATCGGTTTCAGGCTTTGGCGCGGTCCAGCAGGTATTGGGTCAGCAACGGCACCGGGCGGCCAGTGGCGCCTTTGTCCTTGCCGCCGCTGGTCCACGCGGTGCCGGCGATGTCCAGGTGCGCCCAATTGAGGTTCTTGGTGAAGCGCGAGAGGAAGCACGCGGCGGTGATGGTCCCGGCTTTCGGCCCGCCGATGTTGGCGATGTCGGCGAACGGGCTGTCCAGCTGTTCCTGATATTCATCGAACAGCGGCAGTTGCCAGGCGCGATCGTCAGCCGTCTGGCCGGCGCTCAGCAGTTGGCCGATCAGCTCGTCGTTGTTGCCGAGCAGGCCGGAGGTGTGCGCGCCCAGCGCAACCACGCAAGCGCCGGTCAGGGTGGCGATGTCGATCACCGCTTGTGGCTTGAAGCGCTCGGAGTAGGTCAGCGCGTCGCACAGCACCAGACGGCCTTCGGCGTCAGTGTTGAGGATTTCCACGGTCTGGCCGCTCATGGTGGTGACGATGTCGCCCGGACGCGAAGCGTTGCCGCTCGGCATGTTCTCGGCGCACGCCAGAATACACACGAGGTTGATCGGCAGTTTCAGTTCGAGCACGGCACGCAGGGTGCCGAATACGCTGGCTGCGCCGCCCATGTCGTACTTCATTTCGTCCATGCCGGCGCCCGGTTTCAGGCTGATGCCGCCAGTGTCGAAGGTGATGCCTTTGCCGACCAGCGCGTAGGGCTTCTCGGACTTCTTGCCGCCGTTGTATTGCATGACGATCAAGCGCGGAGGCTGGTCGCTGCCCTGGCCGACGGCGTAGAACGAGCCCATGCCCAGGTGTTTGATCTTCTTCTCGTCGAGGACTTCGACTTTCAGCGATTTGAATTCTTTGCCGAGGCTCTTCGCTTGCTCGCCGAGGAACGTCGGGTGACAGATGTTCGGCGGCAGGTTGCCGAGGGTGCGGGTGAACGCCATGCCGTTGGCGATCGCAGTACCGTGGGCCACGGCGCGCTCGACTTCAGCCTGAGCTGCCTTGATCGTCACCAAGGTGATTTTCTTCAGGGCGCGCGGTTCGGCTTTCTGGCTCTTGAACTGGTCGAAGGTGTATTCACCATCGACCAGGGTTTCGGCGAGCAGACGTGTCTTGCCGTAGCTGTCGCGGCCCTTGACCACAACTTCGTCCAGCGCCAGTACGGCATCGCTGCCGCCCAGACCTTTAAGGGTGTTGAGAACGCCGGCGATGATTTTGCGGAACGGGCGGTCGCCCAGTTCTTCATCCTTGCCGACGCCGACCAGTAAAACGCGTTCAGCCTTGAGGTTCGGCAGGCTGTGCAGCAGCAGGCTCTGGCCGACTTTGCCGGCGAGGTCGCCGCGTTTGATCACGGTGCTGATGGCGCCACCGCACAGTTCGTCGAGTTGTCTGGCGACGGCGCCGAGCTTGCGGTTTTCGCCGACGGCAACCACCAGAGTGGCAGTTTTCAACGTTTCCGGGCTAACGCTTTTTACAACCAGTTCCATGTCGAGGTCCCTGAATTAATGGTCAACACGCAGCATTCGAAAAAATCTGCAAACGCCTGCTGCTATAAATGAAAAGACAGATAGGAAGACGCAGGTCACGGCCCGCGACAAAGGCCGCAGTTTGAACCTCGCTACCGGCGCCTGACAACCCTCGGTTGGACGATCTTCGGTGCTTTGCGCACGTGCTTGAGCTTGCGCAGTGACAGGCGCACCCAATCACAGGATAATGCGCCATCTTTTTTGGCGGCCCTGCCTTGCGGGTCGGCCGCTACGTTTGTTTGTTTGGCCGCCTTAGCCTGACAACCCTGGAGTGTCTGGTTTGATCGTCTTCCGTTATCTGTCCCGCGAAGTCCTGTTGACCTTGAGCGCCGTGAGCGCCGTGCTGCTGGTCATCATCATGAGCGGTCGCTTCATCAAATACCTCGCGCAGGCGGCCTCCGGCCAACTGGATCCGGGTTCACTGTTCCTGATCATGGGGTTTCGCCTGCCGGGTTTCCTGCAGCTGATCCTGCCATTGGGGCTGTTCCTCGGGATCCTGTTGTCCTACGGGCGCTTGTACCTGGAAAGCGAAATGACCGTGCTGTCGGCCACCGGCATGAGCCAGCAACGGCTGTTTCGTATCACCCTGTTTCCGGCGACGCTGGTCGCGCTGGTGGTGGCGTGGCTGAGCCTGAGCCTGGCGCCGCAGGGTGCCAATCAGTTCCAGTTGCTGCTGAACAAGCAGGACGCGCTGACCGAATTCGATACCCTCGAGCCGGGGCGCTTCCAGGCGCTGCGCGACGGTACGCGGGTGACCTACACCGAAACCCTGACCGATGACCGAGTCAATCTGGGCGGCGTGTTTATCTCGCAGAAAAACTTTTCCTCTGACAAAAAGGAACGCGGGATTTCCGTGCTGGTGGCCGAGAAGGGGCGCCAGGAAATCCGGCCTGACGGCAATCGTTACCTGATTCTGGAAAACGGCTTCCGCTACGACGGTAACCCGGGGCAGGCCGACTACCGCAAGATCAAGTACGACGAATACGGCGTGCTGCTGCCCAAGCCGGATGTCAGTGAAGAAGTCACCGACCGCGATGCCATGCCCACTCTGTCGCTGGTCGGCAGTGATGACATCCGCGCGCGTACCGAGCTGCAATGGCGGCTGTCCCTGCCGTTGCTGGTGTTTATCGTGACCCTGATGGCGGTGCCGCTGTCGCGCGTCAACCCGCGTCAGGGCCGTTTCCTCAAGCTGCTCCCGGCGATTCTTCTTTATATGGGTTACCTGACCATCCTCATTGCCGCTCGCGGCGCCCTCGAAAAAGGCAAGATCCCGCCTGCGCTGGGCTTGTGGTGGGTGCACGGGATATTCCTCGTCATCGGCCTGATCCTGCTTTACTGGGAGCCGATGCGCCTGAAACTGGCCAGTCGCCGCGATGCGCGGGAGGTGGCTCGTGGTTAAGCTCGATCGCTACATTGGTAGCAGCGTTTTCGTGGCGATCCTCGCGGTTTTGGGGATCATCCTCGGTCTGGCGACCTTGTTTGCCTTCATCGACGAAATGGGCGACGCCAGCGACACCTACACCTTGGTCGATGTGCTGGTCTACGTGCTGCTGACCGCGCCACGGCGCATGTATGACATGTTGCCGATGGCCGCGCTGATCGGTTGCCTGATCGGCCTCGGCAGTCTGGCCAGCAACAGCGAACTGACGATCATGCGCGCCGCTGGCGTGTCGATCGGGCGGATCGTCTGGGCGGTCATGAAACCGATGCTGGTGCTGATGATCGCTGGCGTATTGATCGGCGAATACGTGGCGCCGGCCACCGAAGTTGCCGCGCAAGCCAAACGCTCGCTGGCCCAGGGCAGTGGTGATGCACAAAGTGCCCGGCACGGTCTGTGGCACCGCCAGGGCGACGAGTTCATTCACGTCAACTCGGTGCAGCCGAACGGCTTGCTGTACGGCGTGACCCGTTATCACTTCGACAAAGAACGCAACATGCTCTCGGCGAGCTTCGCCAAACGTGCGGAGTTCGACACCGATCACTGGCAGTTGAGCGAAGTCACGACCACGCTGTTCCATGAAAGGAACACCGAAGTGGTCAACGCGCCAGTCGAACGCTGGGAAGTGGCGTTGAGCCCGCAATTGCTCAGCACTGTGGTGATGGCGCCCGAGTCGCTGTCGATCAGCGGTTTGTGGGGTTACATCCATTACCTGTCGGACCAGGGCCTGGCCAACGGCCGTTACTGGCTGGCGTTTTGGGTCAAGGTGTTGCAGCCGTTGGTGACCGCAGCGCTGGTGCTGATGGCAATCTCCTTCATCTTCGGGCCGCTGCGTTCGGTGACCCTCGGCCAGCGCGTTTTTACCGGTGTGCTGGTGGGCTTCACCTTCCGTATCGTCCAGGATTTGCTCGGGCCTTCGAGCCTGGTGTTCGGTTTCTCGCCGCTGTTTGCGGTGCTGGTGCCGGCCACGGTGTGTGGCCTCGCCGGGGTCTGGTTGCTGCGTCGGGCCGGTTGATTCCGGGGTTTTCCTGACCTTGCCAGTTGCTCAAAAACGCCCTTGTCGCAAGACCGGGGCGTTTTTGTATTCGCCGTCTGACCTGTGAACGTGACGCTTGCGCCGAGGATCAGGTACAATTCCCGGCTATTTTTCGGCGGGCTATGCCTGCAGCCTTTTTGAGTGTTGATCCGTGAGTGATTTGAGTCATATCCGCAATTTCTCCATCATCGCCCACATTGACCATGGCAAGTCGACGCTGGCCGACCGCTTTATCCAGATGTGTGGCGGCCTTGCCGAGCGCGAAATGGAAGCACAGGTCCTCGACTCCATGGACCTGGAACGTGAACGCGGGATCACCATCAAGGCCCATAGCGTCACTCTTTATTACACCGCCCGCGATGGCATCAAGTACCAGCTGAACTTCATTGACACCCCCGGCCACGTCGACTTCACCTACGAAGTCAGCCGTTCGCTGGCGGCGTGTGAAGGTGCGTTGCTGGTGGTCGATGCCGGTCAGGGCGTTGAGGCGCAATCGGTTGCCAACTGCTACACGGCAATCGAGCAGGGCCTGGAAGTCATGCCGGTGCTGAACAAGATCGACCTGCCACAGGCCGATCCGGACCGCGTCAAAGAAGAAATCGAGAAGATCATTGGCATCGACGCCACTGATGCCGTCGAGTGCAGCGCCAAGACTGGCCTGGGCGTCGATGAAGTACTCGAGCGCCTGGTTCACACCATTCCCGCGCCAACCGGCAACTACGAAGATCCGCTGCAAGCGTTGATCATCGATTCCTGGTTCGACAACTACCTGGGCGTTGTTTCCCTGGTTCGCGTGCGTCACGGTCGTGTGAAGAAGGGCGACAAGATCCTCGTCAAATCCACCGGCAAGATCCACCTCGTGGACAGCGTCGGTGTCTTCAACCCGAAACACACTGCCACCGTTGACCTGAAGGCCGGCGAAGTGGGCTTCATCATTGCCGGTATCAAGGACATTCACGGTGCGCCAGTAGGTGACACCCTGACCTTGAGCTCGACCCCCGACGTTGACGTGCTGCCCGGCTTCAAACGCATTCAGCCGCAGGTTTACGCCGGTCTGTTCCCGGTCAGCTCCGACGACTTCGAAGATTTCCGTGAAGCCCTGCAAAAGCTCACGCTCAACGACTCGTCGCTGCAGTACACCCCGGAAAGCTCCGACGCCCTGGGCTTCGGTTTCCGTTGCGGGTTCCTCGGCATGCTGCACATGGAGATCATCCAGGAGCGCCTTGAGCGCGAGTACGACCTGGACCTGATCACCACGGCGCCGACGGTAATCTTCGAGCTGCTGCTGAAAACCGGTGAAACGATTTACGTCGATAACCCGTCGAAGCTTCCAGACCTGTCTTCGATCGAAGACATGCGCGAGCCGATCGTGCGGGCCAATATTCTTGTGCCGCAAGAGCACCTGGGCAACGTCATTACCCTGTGCATCGAAAAGCGTGGCGTTCAACACGACATGCTGTTCCTCGGTTCGCAGGTCCAAGTGACTTACGATTTGCCGATGAACGAAGTGGTCCTCGACTTCTTCGATCGTCTGAAATCGACCAGTCGCGGCTATGCTTCGCTGGACTACCATTTCGATCGTTATCAATCAGCTAATCTGGTGAAACTGGATGTGTTGATCAACGGTGACAAGGTCGATGCCCTGGCGCTGATCGTGCACAAGGATAACGCGCACTACAAAGGTCGCCAGTTGACCGAGAAGATGAAAGAACTGATTCCGCGCCAGATGTTCGACGTCGCGATCCAGGCCGCCATTGGCGGGCAGATCATTGCGCGGACCTCCGTCAAGGCACTCAGAAAGAACGTATTGGCCAAATGCTACGGCGGTGACGTTAGCCGTAAGAAGAAACTGCTCGAGAAGCAGAAGGCCGGTAAAAAACGCATGAAGCAAGTCGGCAACGTGGAAATTCCACAAGAAGCCTTCCTTGCAGTGCTCAGGTTGGATAGTTAGGTCCTATGTCACTAAATTTCCCGCTGTTGCTGGTCATCGCCGTGTTCGTCTGCGGCCTGTTGGCGTTGCTCGATCTGGTTTTCCTGGCGCCGCGTCGGCGTGCCGCCATTTCCTCCTATCAGGGCAGCGTCAGCCAGCCGGATGTGGTGGTGGTCGAGAAACTGAACAAAGAGCCGCTGCTGGTTGAATACGGCAAGTCGTTCTTCCCGGTGTTGTTCATCGTGCTGGTGCTGCGTTCGTTCCTGGTGGAACCGTTCCAGATTCCGTCCGGCTCGATGAAACCGACCCTGGACGTCGGCGACTTCATTTTGGTGAACAAGTTTTCTTACGGGATCCGCCTGCCGGTGATCGACAAGAAAGTCATCGAAGTCGGTGATCCGCAGCGCGGCGATGTGATGGTGTTCCGCTATCCGAGCGACCCGAACGTCAACTACATCAAGCGTGTAGTCGGCCTGCCGGGCGACCAGATTCGCTACACCGCCGACAAGCGTTTGTTCGTCAATGGCGAGTCGATCGCCGAACAACTGGTCGGCACCGAGCCGGGTACGTTGGGCAGCGCTGAACTCTACGAAGAAAAACTCGGCGCAGCAGAGCACTTGATCCGCAAGGAAATGAGCCGCTACCGCGCCACGCCGGACCATAGCTGGACCGTGCCTGCCGGCCATTACTTCATGATGGGCGACAACCGCGACAACTCTAACGACAGTCGCTATTGGGATGATCCGAGCATTCCGAAAGATCTGCTGGGCATGGTTCCCGACAAGAACATTGTCGGCAAGGCCTTCGCAGTCTGGATGAGCTGGCCAGAACCCAAACTCAGCCACCTGCCGAATTTCTCGCGGGTTGGCCTGATCAAGTAATCACTCCACGGCGCTGTTGAACACAGCGCCGAATGCATTTCTGGAGCCGCCACAATCGGCGCCAGCAGCATGAAAACACTGATATTCAGGACGTAATTTTTGAACACAGCGTTAATTGTCCCAGGCCTGCGCCGCATCACGGCGATGGCGGTGGAATCCAACCACGAACTCAGCGTGGGTAAACCGTGAGCGCCTCCTTAAGTCGTCTAGAGCGTCAGCTCGGCTACACCTTCAAGGACCAGGAACTGATGATTCTGGCCCTGACTCACCGCAGTTTTGCCGGGCGTAACAATGAACGCCTGGAATTCCTCGGTGATGCCATCCTCAACTTCGTCGCGGGCGAGGCGCTGTTCGATCGCTTCCCGTTGGCGCGCGAAGGCCAGTTGTCGCGTTTGCGCGCGCGCCTGGTGAAAGGTGAGACCCTGGCCGTACTGGCCCGTGGGTTTGATCTGGGCGATTACTTGCGCTTGGGTTCGGGTGAATTGAAGAGTGGCGGTTTCCGTCGCGAATCGATTCTGGCCGATGCCCTCGAAGCGCTGATCGGTGCGATCTACCTGGACGCCGGCATGGACATGACGCGCGAGCGCGTGCTGGCCTGGCTGACCGGTGAGTTCGAGGGGCTGACCCTGGTCGACACCAACAAAGATCCAAAAACCCGTCTGCAGGAATTCCTGCAATCGCGGGGCTGTGAGCTGCCACGTTACGAAGTGGTGGATATCCAGGGTGAGCCGCATTGCCGAGTTTTCTTCGTCGAATGCGAAATCACCTTACTGAATGAAAAAAGCCGAGGTCAGGGTGTGAGTCGTCGTATTGCCGAACAGGTAGCGGCCGCCGCAGCACTGATTGCCCTGGGTGTGGAGAATGGCAATGACTGATACAACTGCAACTCGCTGTGGCTATGTTGCCATCGTCGGCCGTCCCAACGTGGGCAAGTCCACGCTGCTGAACCATATTCTGGGTCAGAAGCTGGCGATCACCTCGCGCAAGCCGCAAACCACTCGCCACAACATGCTGGGCATCAAGACTGAAGGCGCCGTTCAAGCCGTCTACGTTGATACCCCGGGCATGCACAAGGGTGGCGAGAAAGCGCTGAACCGCTACATGAACAAGACCGCTTCGGCCGCGTTGAAAGACGTCGACGTGGTGATCTTCGTGGTTGACCGCACCAAGTGGACCGACGAAGACCAGATGGTCCTCGAACGCGTCCAGTACGTGACCGGCCCGCTGATCGTCGCGCTGAACAAGACCGACCGCATCGAAGACAAAGCCGAGCTGATGCCGCACCTGAGCTGGTTGCAGGAACAGCTGCCAAACGCGCAGATCATGCCGATCTCGGCCCAGCACGGGCACAACCTCGAAGCGCTGGAACGGGTGATCGCCGGTTACCTGCCGGAGAACGAGCACTTCTTCCCGGAAGACCAGATCACCGACCGCAGCAGCCGCTTCCTCGCCGCCGAACTGGTGCGCGAGAAAATCATGCGCCAGATGGGCGCCGAGCTGCCGTACCAGATCACCGTCGAAATCGAAGAGTTCAAGCAGCAGGGTAAAACCCTGCACATTCATGCGCTGATCCTCGTCGAACGTGACGGCCAGAAGAAGATCATCATTGGCGACAAGGGCGAGCGCATCAAACGCATCGGCACCGAAGCGCGCAAGGACATGGAGCTGCTGTTCGACTCCAAGATCATGCTCAACCTGTGGGTGAAAGTGAAAGGTGGCTGGTCCGACGACGAGCGCGCCCTGCGTTCGCTGGGTTATGGCGATTTGTAAACCGGCTCCTGATACACCGAAGTACCCTGTGGGAGTGAGCCTGCTCGCGATAGCGGTCTGACAGTCAATCTCAATGTTGAATGTCAGTCCCTCATCGCGAGCAGGCTCGCTCCCACAGTGGTTTTGGGTGGTTTAAAAATCTGTGCTGACTCATTGAGAAACTGACTTCCATGTCTCATGTCCCCATCGGCCAACTCGCCTACGTGCTCCACTCCCGCGCCTACCGCGAAAGCAGTGCGCTGGTGGATTTCCTCACGCCGCAAGGTCGGCTGCGGGCGGTGTTGCGCAGTGCGCGGGGCAAGGCCGGGACGTTGGCGCGGCCGTTCGTGCCGCTGGAAGTGGAGTTTCGTGGGCGCGGCGAGCTGAAGAATGTCGGGCGCATGGAGAGCTCAGGGACATCGACCTGGCTTGTCGGCGAAGCGCTGTTCAGCGGGCTCTATCTCAACGAACTGCTGATTCGTCTGTTGCCGTCCGAAGACCCGCACCCCGGCGTGTTCGATCACTACGCCGCGACACTGCTGGCGCTGGCCGAAGGTCGGCCGCTGGAGCCGTTGCTGCGTTCGTTCGAATGGCGCTTGCTCGACGATCTCGGTTACGGCTTCGCCCTCAGCACCGATATTCATGGCGACGCGGTTGCGCCCGACGGGCTCTATCGCTTGCAGGTGGATGCGGGGCTGGAGCGGGTTTATCTGCTGCAACCCGGCCTGTTCAACGGCACCGAATTGCTCGCCATGTCCGAGGCTGACTGGACCGCCCCCGGTGCCTTGTCCGCCGCCAAGCGCCTGATGCGTCAGGCACTCGCGGTGCATTTGGGCGGTCGTCCGCTGGTCAGTCGCGAACTGTTTCGCAAGCCGTAGTCTCCCCGTATGCTGTGCGCCGAATCTTTAAATTCAGGAGCGCTTCCGTGACCACCAGCAATCGCATTCTTCTTGGCGTCAACATCGACCACGTCGCCACCCTGCGTCAGGCCCGCGGCACGCGTTACCCGGACCCGGTCAAAGCGGCGCTGGACGCGGAAGAGGCGGGCGCCGATGGCATCACTGTGCATTTGCGTGAAGACCGTCGGCACATTCAGGAACGCGACGTGTTGCTGCTCAAGGATGTGCTGCAAACCCGCATGAATTTCGAAATGGGCGTCACCGAAGAAATGCTGGCGTTCGCCGAGCACATCCGCCCGGCGCACATTTGCCTGGTGCCGGAAACTCGTCAGGAACTGACCACCGAGGGTGGGCTGGATGTGGCGGGGCAGGAAGCGCGGATCAAGGCTGCGGTGGATCGCCTGGCGAAGATTGGTTGCGAAGTGTCGCTGTTCATCGATGCCGATGAGCGCCAGATTGCGGCGTCGAAGCGTGTCGGTGCGCCGGCCATCGAGCTGCACACCGGCCGTTACGCCGATGCCGAAACGCCAACCGATGTCGCGGAAGAATTGCAGCGTGTCGCCGATGGTGTGGCGTTTGGCCTGGCCCAGGGGCTGATCGTCAACGCTGGCCACGGTTTGCATTATCACAACGTCGAAGCCGTGGCAGCGATCAAAGGCATCAACGAACTGAACATCGGCCACGCGTTGGTGGCGCATGCGTTGTTTGTCGGGTTCAAGTCGGCGGTCGCCGAGATGAAAGCGCTGATCCTCGCGGCCGCCGCAAAAGCTTAAACCGAACACAAAACAACTGTAGGAGTGAGCCTGCTCGCGATAGCGCAGTGTCAGTCAACGTTAATGTCGACTGACACTGCGCTATCGCGAGCAGGCTCACTCCTACATTGGTTTGTGATGACTGTCAGAGCGGCGGGGTTTCCTGATTCGGCTTGGACTTGTCGATCCCCGGCACGTGCAGGTTGCCTTCGGCGACCTGATCACCCTCAAGCTGCGGCTGCGTGACCCAGGTCAGGATGTCGTAATAGCGGCGAATGTTCGCCACAAAGTGCACCGGCTCGCCGCCGCGCGCATAACCGTAGCGGGTCTTGCTGTACCACTTCTTCTCCGACAGGCGCGGCAGAATCTTCTTCACGTCCAGCCACTTGTCCGGGTTCAAACCTTCCTTCGCCGCCAGTTTGCGCGCGTCATCCAGGTGACCGCTGCCGACGTTGTAGGCCGCCAGGGCGAACCAGGTGCGGTCCGGTTCCTGGATCGAATCGTCCAGTTGGTCCTTCATGTAAGCCAGGTACTTGGCGCCGCCCATGATGCTTTGCTTTGGATCGAGGCGATTTGACACACCCATCGCTTGCGCGGTGTTCTGGGTCAGCATCATCAAGCCGCGCACGCCGGTTTTCGAGGTGACTGCCGCTTGCCATAACGATTCCTGATAACCGACCGCCGCCAGCAGGCGCCAATCGACTTTCTCTTTCTTCGCGTAGTTCTTGAAGTGCTGTTCGTATTTCGGCAGACGCTGCTGCAAATGCTGGGCGAACGTGGTGGCGCCCATGTAGCCGAGGACATCGACGTGGCCGTAATACCGGTCCTTCAGACGTTGCAGGGTGCCGTTTTTCTGCACCTTGTCGAGGTAGGCGTTGATCTCGTTGAGCAGGCTGTTGTCTTCGCCGGGCGCCACGGCCCAGCTCTGGTTGCTCGCGTCACCGAGGTCGAAGGCCACCTGAATCTTCGGGAAGTAGACCTGGTTCATCGCCACTTCGTTGGAATCGACCAGCGTCAGGTCAATCTGCCCTTCATCGACCATTCGCAGCAGGTCGACCACTTCAACCGCGTCGGACTCTTCGTATTCAATGCCGGGATATTTCTTTTTCAGCTCCGCCAGTTGCTCGGCGTGGGTGCTGCCCTTGAGCACCATGATCTTCTTGCCGACCAGATCGCCAGCATCCGTCGGCCGCGACTGGCCGTTGCGGTAGATCACCTGTGGGGTGACTTCGAGGTAGGAGTGGGAGAAGCGCACCTGCTTTTTGCGCTGTTCGCTGCTGACCAGGCCGGCCGCCGCGAGCACTGGGCCGTTCGGCTTGCCGACTTGAGTGAACAAGTCGTCGAGGTTGTCGGCGGTCTCGATTTTTAGCTCGACCCCCAGATCTTCGGCAAAGCGCTTCACCAGCTCGTATTCGAAGCCGGTTTCACCGTTACGATCCTGGAAGTAGGTGGCGGGGCTGTTGCGGGTAACCACCCGCAGCACACCGTCCTCCTTTACGCGCTCCAGCGTGTTGGGTTTATCAACACAGCCACTGAGCATCAGGAAGAGTCCGGTTGCGATCAGCCATTTGGCGTACCGCGGACGCAAAGCCGTTGGGGAAAACATCTGCGCAGTATACGCAAAGGACCACGGCCGCCATATCTCGACAGCGCAGGGCATGTCTGCTAGGCGCCGCAAAACTGCTCGCGAGCCCGCAGGAATGGGCGTGCAGCGCATTTTGTCACAGAAAAAATAAGCGCCGATTTGTGCCGTTTGCCGGCGCAGCCAAGCGCCCCGACGTTCGGGTACGGCCGCGCGTACCGTTTCGGGTGATGTCGCGGGCGGTTTAGGCTAGAATGCACGGCCTCAAAGCACACCCCTTCCCGAGGCTGTCCCGAAGATGTTGATCCTGCGCGGCGCTCCTGCCCTTTCTGCCTTTCGCCACAGCAAACTCCTTGAGCAACTGAGCCAGAAAGTTTCGGCTGTCAGCGGCTTGTATGCTGAATTCGCTCACTTCGCCGAAGTTACCGGTGACCTGACCGGCGACGAACAGCAGGTGCTTGCGCGCCTTCTGAAGTACGGCCCAAGTGTCCCGGTGCAAGAACCGACCGGCCGTCTGTTCCTGGTGTTGCCGCGTTTCGGCACTATTTCGCCGTGGTCCAGTAAAGCGAGCGACATCGCCCGCAACTGCGGCCTGAGCAAGATCCAGCGCCTGGAGCGCGGCATCGCGTTCTACGTGGCCGGCCAGTTCAGCGACGCCGAAGCCCAGTTGATCGCCGATGTGCTGCACGACCGCATGACCCAGATCGTCCTCGGCAACCTCGAACAGGCCGCCGGCCTGTTCAGCCACGCCGAGCCGAAACCGCTGACCGCGATCGACGTGTTGGGTGGCGGCCGCGCCGCGCTGGAAAAAGCCAACACCGAGCTGGGCCTGGCCCTCGCTGAAGACGAAATCGACTATCTGGTCAACGCCTTCATCGGCCTCAAGCGTAACCCGCACGACATCGAACTGATGATGTTCGCCCAGGCCAACTCTGAGCACTGCCGTCACAAGATCTTCAACGCCAGTTGGGACATCGACGGCCAGAGCCAGGAAAAAAGCCTGTTCGGCATGATCAAGAACACCTACGTGATGCACAGCGAAGGTGTTTTGTCGGCTTATAAGGACAACGCCTCGGTGATCGTCGGCAACGTTGCCGGCCGTTTCTTCCCGGACCCTGAAACCCGCCAGTACGGCGCGGTGCAGGAGCCGGTGCACATCCTGATGAAAGTCGAAACGCACAACCACCCGACTGCGATTGCCCCGTTCCCCGGCGCATCGACCGGCAGTGGCGGCGAGATTCGCGACGAAGGTGCAACCGGTCGCGGCGCCAAGCCCAAGGCTGGCCTCACCGGTTTCACCGTGTCCAACCTGCAGATTCCGGGTTTCGAACAGCCGTGGGAAGTGCCTTACGGCAAACCCGAGCGCATCGTTACCGCGCTGGACATCATGATCGAAGGCCCACTGGGTGGCGCCGCGTTCAACAACGAATTCGGTCGTCCAGCCCTGACCGGTTATTTCCGTACCTTCGAACAGTCGATCACCACCCCGCGTGGCGACGAAGTTCGCGGTTACCACAAGCCGATCATGCTGGCCGGCGGCATGGGTAACATCCGTGCCGAACACGTACAGAAAGGCGAAATCACCGTTGGCTCGAAGCTGATCGTGCTCGGCGGCCCGGCGATGTTGATCGGTCTGGGCGGCGGCGCGGCTTCCTCGATGGCCACCGGCACCAGCTCGGCGGATCTCGACTTCGCTTCGGTACAACGCGAAAACCCGGAAATGGAACGCCGCTGCCAGGAAGTCATCGACCGTTGCTGGCAGTTGGGTGAACACAACCCGATCAGCTTCATCCACGACGTCGGCGCGGGCGGTCTGTCCAATGCCTTCCCGGAACTGGTCAACGACGGCAACCGTGGCGGTCGCTTCGAACTGCGCAACATTCCAAACGACGAGCCGGGCATGGCCCCGCACGAAATCTGGAGTAACGAATCTCAGGAACGTTACGTCCTGGCGGTCGGCCCGGCCGACTTCGAACGCTTCCAGGCGATCTGCGAGCGCGAGCGTTGCCCGTTTGCCGTGGTCGGCGAAGCCACTGCCGAACCGCAACTGACCGTGACCGACAGCCATTTCGGCAACAGCCCGGTGGACATGCCGCTCGAAGTGCTGCTGGGCAAAGCCCCGCGCATGCACCGTTCGGCCGTTCGTGAAAACGAACTGGGCGACGATTTCGATCCAAGCACGCTGGAAATCGCAGACTGCGTCGAGCGCGTTTTGCATCACCCGGCCGTGGCCAGCAAAAGCTTCCTGATCACCATCGGCGACCGCACCATCACCGGTCTCGTGGCCCGTGACCAAATGGTCGGCCCGTGGCAGGTGCCGGTGGCTGACGTTGCCGTCACCGCCACCAGTTTCGACGTTTATACCGGTGAAGCCATGGCCATGGGCGAGCGTACTCCGCTGGCGCTGCTGGACGCTCCGGCGTCGGGCCGCATGGCCATCGGCGAAACCCTGACCAACATTGCCGCGTCGCGCATCAACAAGATCTCCGACATCAAACTGTCGGCGAACTGGATGTCCGCCGCCGGCCATCCGGGCGAAGACGCGCGTCTGTACGACACCGTGAAAGCGGTCGGCATGGAACTGTGCCCGGACCTCGGTATCACCATTCCGGTGGGCAAGGACTCGATGTCCATGGCCACGCGCTGGAACGACGAAGGCGTCGACAAAACCGTCACTTCGCCGATGTCGCTGATCGTCACCGGTTTCGCGCCAGTGGCTGACATCCGTCAGACGCTGACCCCGGAACTGCGCATGGACAAAGGCACCACCGACCTGATCCTGATCGACCTGGGCCGTGGCCAGAACCGCATGGGCGCCTCGATTCTTGCCCAGGTTCACGGCAAGCTCGGCTCGAAAGCACCAGACGTCGATGATGCCGAAGACCTCAAAGCCTTCTTCGCGGTGATTCAGGGCCTCAACGCCGACGGTCACTTGCTGGCGTACCACGACCGTTCCGACGGTGGTCTGCTGACCAGCACCGTGGAAATGGCCTTCGCCGGTCACTGCGGTCTGAGCCTGAACCTCGACGGTCTGGCGGAAACTTCCGCCGACATCGCCGCGATCCTGTTCAACGAGG
Organism: Pseudomonas sp. SJZ131; assembly: GCF_007828705.1. NCBI lineage: Bacteria > Pseudomonadati > Pseudomonadota > Gammaproteobacteria > Pseudomonadales > Pseudomonadaceae > Pseudomonas > Pseudomonas sp. SJZ131. The sequence goes on from NZ_VIVC01000002.1 coordinate 388,553, forward strand.
AACTCGGTGCGGTGATCCAGGTTCGTCAGGACGCCACCCCGGATATCCTCGCGCAGTTCAGCGCTGCCGGTCTGGGCGACTGCGTGTCGGTGATCGGTCAGCCGATGAACAACGGCCAGATCAACATCACCTTCAACGGCGAAACCATCTTCGAAGGCCAGCGTCGTCTGCTGCAACGTCAGTGGGCGGAAACCAGCTACCAGATCCAGCGTCTGCGTGACAACGCCGACTGCGCCGAACAAGAGTTCGACGTGCTGCTGGAAGAAGACAACCCGGGCCTGAGCGTCAAGCTCAGCTACGACGTCAACCACGACGTCGCCGCGCCGTACATCAAGAAAAACATTCGCCCACAGGTTGCCGTACTGCGTGAGCAGGGCGTCAACGGTCAGGTGGAAATGGCGGCAGCCTTCGACCGCGCCGGTTTCAACGCGATCGACGTGCACATGAGCGACATTCTCGCTGGCCGTGTCGACCTGAACGAGTTCAAAGGTCTGGTCGCTTGCGGCGGTTTCTCCTACGGCGACGTCCTCGGCGCCGGCGAAGGCTGGGCCAAATCGGCACTGTTCAACAGCCGCGCCCGCGATGCGTTCCAGGGTTTCTTCGAACGTAATGACAGCTTCACCCTCGGCGTGTGCAACGGTTGCCAGATGATGTCCAACCTGCACGAGCTGATCCCGGGCAGCGAGTTCTGGCCGCACTTCGTGCGCAACCGTTCCGAGCAGTTCGAAGCGCGCGTGGCGATGGTCCAGGTCCAGGAGTCGAACTCGATCTTCCTGCAAGGCATGGCCGGTTCGCGCATGCCGATCGCCATCGCGCACGGTGAAGGGCATGCCGAATTCGCCAGCGAAGAAGCGTTGCTTGAAGCCGATCTGTCGGGTTGTGTGGCGATGCGTTTCGTCGACAACCACGGCAAGGTCACCGAGAAGTACCCGGCCAACCCGAACGGTTCGCCGCGCGGGATCACTGGTTTGACCAGCCGCGACGGTCGCGTGACGATCATGATGCCGCACCCGGAACGTGTGTTCCGCGCCGTGCAGAACTCGTGGCGTTCGGAAGACTGGAACGAAGACGCACCTTGGATGCGTATGTTCCGTAACGCTCGCGTGTGGGTTAACTGATAACCGTGTACAAACTCTGTTTTTTCGTTCCGGCCAGTCATGTGGAACAGGTCAAGAGCGCCGTATTCGCTGCCGGTGGCGGTCGGATCGGCGCTTATGATCATTGCGCATGGCAGGTGTTGGGCCTCGGCCAGTTTCGCCCACTGGACGGCAGTCAGCCGTTTATTGGTGAAGCAGGGCAGGTCGAACAGGTTGAGGAATGGAAAGTCGAGTTGGTCGTGGCGGATGAGTTGATCGTGGCCGTGGTCGCCGCGCTGAAACTCAGCCATCCCTACGAGACGCCGGCGTATGAAGTGTGGCGGCTGGAAGATTTCTGATCTGCTCACTGTTGTTACAAAGAACCCGTTGGGCCATCAAGCCCAGCGGGTTTTTTTATGCCTGGTTCAAGTGCTCTGCTCAAGGAGCCGGCGTCAGTGGCACCTCCGATTCAAGCATGCCGCACAGCTCGTTGAGGTACTTGAACCGCTGCGCTTGTTTACCCCAGCGATTGATAAAAAACAGCCCGTTGTCATCAATCTCGATGGGCGTTGCGACGATTCCCTCGGTTCTCGATGAATGCACCAGAAAGGTCTCTGCGGGGGAGCGGCGCTCGATCAGGTAATGCCCCGGCCGGGTCAATCGACTGCGGCTCACCGAGATAATGCGCGCAGGCGTGGCCATGCCGACGGTGCCGACCTCCAGTTTGAAGTCGCTGCGCAGTGCCCTCGTCGCCAGTGTCGCGGGGTCGGTTTCCCAGTAACCACGGTGGATGCCTTTACTCAGCGTCGGCGCGACGTCGCGGACCTGCAGGCTCACGGTGCCGAGCATTTCCGCCAGCCCTGGCACGCCAAGGTTGTTGTTGCCGTGCGCATTGCCGACGAAGGCGAGCCATTTGTGCGGGCCCCGCGCCAGTTGATCGGCTTCGATGACGCGCGAGGCAAAGTAGCTGAACATCATGTTGCGCGAGGTATTCGGATCGCTGATCCCTTTGAGGTGATAACTGGCCGTGCAGTCGAGAGCACGCACGCGCAGGCCATATTTGCCAGCGGCCTGAACCACTTGCGAGAACGTATTCGGCCCGTCGTAGAACGGCCCCATGTGCCCGGAATCGAGGTATTTCAGGTAAGCCTTGAGTTTCGGCGCCAGCCATTGGGTCTGATGAAACACATCCAGTTCGGCCTGGTGCAGATCGGTCAGCAAGTGCTCGACGTAGAGCGTTTTGAACCCGGCGTCCTTGATCTTCTTCATCTGTTTTCGGAGCAGCGCCTTGCTCGACTCATGCGCATGCGCTTCGCCGATCACCAGGCCTGGCAAGCGACTGTCGCCGATCTGTTTGATAAACGATTCGGGGGTTGTGCTTGTGGTTATCACTGGCAGCTCAGACCGGGCGAGCGCCGAGTAATCGGTAAAGAACTGTTCGGCGCGGGTTTTCAGGCTGGAGCGCAGGCGGATGAATTCGAAGAAAGTTTCGTTACGGTCCGCGCTCATCGGTGCGTAGCGGCTATCGAGGCCATGCGGTTCATCACGCAGACGCGCGACGCGTTCGCGCAGTGACGGTGAAATGTCGAATTCGCTGAAATGCTCAGTGCGCGCCACGGCTGTGACGCTGATCGGTGCCACGGGCGCGGGCGCCTTGTACGCGGTGGGCAACGTCATGCGGTAGTCGGCCTTGGCCAGCGTCTCGCCCGCCGTGTCGGCCCAGATGCCGGCGGGTTGATCGGCTGCGACGTCCTCAACGCGCAGCGCGACCGCGTCGAACAGGTCGGCGAGGCCCGGTGTTTCGGCGTAGGTGGTCAGACGAGTGGGTTCGACCAGCGCCACCCAGCGATCCTGCGGAGTGTCGGCGATGTCGGCGGCGATCACCTGATGCGAGTAGAAATTTCTCACGTTGTTGTCCCGTGGCGTGGTCGGCGAGACCTCGGCCAGCAGCAACACGTCATCCAGTTGATAAGAGGTCGAGGCGTCCAGCGCACCAATCTGCAGGCCTTTTTCCCGCGCCTTGCGCACCAAAGCGAGGTAGGAATAGGGCGCGTCCGGGGCGAAACCCAACGAGCTGTCGATCGCTTTCAGATGCTGCTCGATGTGGCGCCAGGATTTCCCCCGGTTGAGGTTTTGCAGTTTCAGATGGAAGACGTCACCGGGAATAAATTCCAGATAAAGCCGCTTGAAACCGTTGTCGATCAACGCATCCAGATTGGCAATCAACAGCTGTTTACTGGCAATCGAGCCGGGCACGGCGCCGATCACCAGAGGCTTGTTGCCGGCCAGCGCATCGCCGCCCAGCAGTTGCGCAAACGGCGTCGCGGGTTCGATGACAGGTGCGTCGGCGCGCGTCGGCAGCGGCGCCAGATCATCAAAAAAACGTTGCGCGTCGATTGCCAGCCGATCGGCTTTTTGCAGGTACACCACGCGCGCACTGCTCAGTTCCTTGGCAGCGCTGTGGAGCATTACGAAAGGAGTGTCGAAATATTGCTCGCTTTGCTCGATCAACTTGGCGCGCATTTGCGGATCCATGGCGTGCTCGATCCGTGCCCAGTATTGCTGCGGCATTCCGTAGTCGGTGTGCGGGCCGGGGGTTTCAGGCACCGGAACAAACTTTGGCCCGCCACCGGAAACTCCGCTGCGCACCAGCAGGCCCTGGGCGTTCGGTGTCGCCAGGCGTGCAGTGGAAAGCCATTGTCCGTGCGCGTCGAGGCGATACAGCAAATAGCGACCGAGCGCGTCGGGTGTTTTCGGCGCCCACAATCGCCGGCCTTCGAAAATCACCGGTCGCAGATCCAGTGCTGTCGGCGCCGCAGGTTCCAGGGCGCTGATCAGTTGCATCGCCCGTTGCGGCTCTGCTCCGGCAGTGCTCAGGCGCGGCGAACGCTTGAGCGGTTTGAGCGAACGCAGCGCCGGGCGCAGGTCGGTGAATAACGCGCCAGCGCTGTTGAGCAGATAACCGGCGAAATGCTCCAGCGCCGCCGACGTATCACCCTGGTTGTAAGCGTGCAGCGCGAGCATGGCGTCCTTGAATGCCAGCAGCAGGCCAGCGCTCAAGCTGAGGATCGGAAACGGTGCGGTGGCAATCGCGGTGACCCATTCGACACAGGTCCAGATAATTCCGCTGATCATCTGGTGGCGATTGACCGTGGTTGCGTTAACGTTGTCGATCTTGCGCTGCAACTTCATGTTGTACAGCGCGTGTCGCAGGTCGGGCACCACCGGCGCGTTGCGCGTCGGGTCATAACGCGCAGGGCTGACGCTGGTCTTGTTCAACTGCTCGGGCAGTCGGGTTTGCGCCGCGAGCAAAAACCCGCGAACCCGTGACTGCGCCTGGACGCCGACGCGTTCACTCAGATAGGCGAGCATGCCCGGCTGTTTTTTCAGCAGGTAATTGAACAACCGGGCCTCGCGAAACGTGATGCCGTCGGGGGCCTGCGGGGTGTAGAGCAGCGGCGGATTTTTAGCGTGGCTGAATAAAAACGTGTCGATCACCCATTCGCCGTCGATCATCAAGCGGTGCACTGCGTAGTTGTTACGGGTCTGCGCCGCCGTATCGCCAAGGCTGGCAATCGCCAGTTCCAGCCATTGCAGGTCAACGCCGGTGATGTGCCCTTGCAAGTGACATTCGAGCGCGGCGCCCGCCATCAGCCGCTGGGTGATCAGCAGCGTGCTGTTGCGCCGCAAGGCAAATCCTGCGCTCTCGGGACTTTGCAGTTGCGCCCGGACTTTATCGATGTAGCGCTGACCGACCCACACCCCGGTGACCGAACGCGCGACGTTTTCTGCCGTCAGCAGGCTGAGGTCGACGCCCGGCGGGCCTTTGAATTGTGCCGAGCGGGAGAATTTCTCATCGAGAAACCCCACGCCATCGGCGTAACCATCGCGATACAACTGGGTGTACGTCAGCGGTTTCGGGGTCAGGTTGCCGATGATTGCGGGCGGCGAAAACGCCCACACGGTATCTGGATCGACGTCATTGGCGGGGCGCTTCAGCAGGAGGTTCAGGCTTTTCTTGGCTTGCTCATGCAGATACGCATCAAAGTCTGGAAAACCACTGCCCGACGCCGCGTGGTCGTTGAACGTGCGCAGGATGCCTTCGGCCTCTTCATTCACTGTCGCGAGTTTTTTCCGGTTCAGTGCAGTGGTCGAGCGATACCACAGCGGCGTACTGAAATCGTAGTCATCAACGCGCGTCGCCAGCACATGTTCGGCCATGGCTTTCAGGCAATCGGCGTGGCTGCCGAGCGTGTTCAACAGCACTTCCTGGTGTTGGTCGGCGTCGGGTTTGAAACTCAGGCCCGCGAGAAACTGGCGCATGCTCTGGCGAAAACGCAGCGGCAGGCGCTGGATCAGGTAGTCAGCCATGCCGCTGCCCGTGTGGTTTTGCGCCCAGCCGAGAATGTGCAGCTGGCAAGCGAGTTCGCTGTCGAACGCCACAAAATGCCTGCCTTGCGGTGTTTCCGGCAGGCACAGCAACAAGCGTTGTACCGCGCCGCTGCTGTTTTCCAGGCGCAACAGCCACAGATCCTGAAGTTGCGCGCCATGCAGCGACAACGTGCAGGCCGTCAGTCGCCGATTGCCGCCGACTCGCAGTTGCTGGATCAGTTCAAGATCGTCTTCGCGCAGGTGACCTTGAAGAAAAGCGCTGTACGCCAAGGCATTGATGCGCCGCCCGAGCAGTTCTTCGATGGCTAGGCGCACCGGTTCGCGCGCCTGCAGTTGCGCCTGTACCTGCGCAAAGTCGACGCGCGGTTGCAGGGTTGTCAGTTGTTCAGCAAGCCACGCCGGCGTCAGATCCTGGTGTGAGGCGTGCAACGGCGCGTCGAGGTAGCTGAGCGTGGTTTTCTCGAGAAACGCCGAACCGGGCAATTCGTCGCCGGTATGCGCGCCGCGCAAGGCCAGTCCGATCAGGTTGCGCGAATGTTCATAAACGCCAAAACCGGCGACGTAGCGGCGGGTGACGACGCGCAAGTGTTGCGGTTGCAGATCTTCGATTTGCAGGTCATCGCTGAGCCGTTCCAGCCATTGATGCTGCGCCAGCGCTTGCACGTTTGCCGCCGGCCCGAGCAGGTCCAGCAGGCGTTGCCGCGCCAGATCGTACTGCGCCAGATGCAACGCCAATTCGGCGCGGCGCGCTTCACTGGCGCTGCGATACCAGTCCGGCGCGCTATGGCGCAGGCTGCGTTCGAGCAGGGCCTGGGCGTGTAATTCGCGGCGCGCGCCGAGGTCGGGCAGGGCGGCGGTAACCGCCAGGTCGAGGGCGCTGAGCAATGCCGCCGAGTCGTGCTGCGGATTGTCGTCAAGACTCAAGGCACGCTCGATATCGTTGCTGCGCTTGGCGATGAGCGTGTCGTAGAGGTGTTCAAACAATGGCTTGTCGTCAATGGCCGCCAACTGCAACGGCCAGATCCCGCCGACGTCCAAGGCCTGATAGCGCGTCGGCAGCCTGCGCATGAACTCATCGCACGCGCTGGCGTGCTGCATGCTGTGCAGCAAATGTGCGTTGAGTTCGGTCAGCGAATCGAACGCTTCGATGCCTCTGGAAAGCGTAAACAGCAGGACTTGGCCAACGCTCTGCGCGTCGAGCAAATCGGTGACGACCGGGGTGTTGTTCTCGGTAACGACGAAGGCCCCGGCCAGTTCCACGGTGTTTGCCTGATAAGTGAATTGCAGCGCATACAGACCCGGGCGCAACGCGGGCCCCAGCGTCAATTTGTCCAGCAGGCTGACGATGTGCGGGTGCAACACGCGGTCCTGCACCGCCAAACGCGCTTCATGACCGAGCGCGGTAAAACCGCCTTCGAACGTCATGAAGGATTTCGCCGGTTCGCCGTCGATGTTCTCGCGCAAGTCGAGGTCGAGCAGGGTGTTGTCGAGCGAGATTTTCAGCGCCGCCAGCAGGTTTTTGCCGGCCTCGCTGTGCAAGTCGCTGTGCTCCAGCGCCTGATAATGCGCGCGGCACTTGCGCAGAAATTGCTCACGGTGAGTGCGCAAAATACCGTTCAGACGGTCCAGATACCGTTGCTCGGCAGACGGCGGGTGTTGCGGCAACAGCGGCGTGTCGCTCTTGAGCAACTGATGGCCGATCTGGTTCAGATAGCCCTTGATGTCTTCAAAGGACGGCGCAGGTGTGGGGGTTGCTGAAGTGCTCATCGGCACGCTCCATGCGGGTGGGATAACCCTCAGCATGGAGCGGGCGAGCGCAGCGATGGCGGTACATAGTTATCGCTTTTTTCGCGCGAATCCGACGGTCGAATAAGCGGGTAGACGGTCAGCCATAGAATTCTGCGAGGAATTCTTCCCAACTGATTTCATCATCGCCATCGCGATTGACCAGGGTGAGCAGTGATTCGACAGACCCGGCAGATAAATACTGGATCATTACCAAAGTGAATTCTTCAACGCTGACACGCCCGTTGTCGTTAGCGTCGTATTCGAGAAAATCCGCTCTGGCGTTTTCCAATTGTTGCTGCGTCAAACTGCCCATGGTGATCCCGTCCTTGCGTAACAATGAGAGCGGCTGCCCTTCGGGTCACCTTAGTCATGTACACGCCGACTGGACAACTGGCATTTCTGACAGTTGCCCGGCTGGGATTGAAGTGATGCTGCACACAATCAGACTTTCGCGCTGACCTCGTTACGGTTGACCAGTACCTGCAGGGCGCCGCTCAAACTCGGCGCTTTGTCGCCAATCAGCAAGTGCCAGACGCCGCCACCCAATGGGCTCACGCCCTGACAGCCCAGCGCTTGCAACTGGCCTTGCGACAATGCCTCGCCATCCGCCAATTGCAGGCGAATCCGCGTCATCGCGATGCAGTCCATTTGCAGCACATTGTCGCCACCGCCCAGCGCCTTCAACCATTGCTGTGCTTCGGCGATTGCCAGCGGTTTTGCCGTTTCGACAGCGGCAACCGGCGCGGCGATAACTGCGCGGCCCAGCGCCGGCATCGCCAGGCGAATCTCATCGGCGATGCTGTCCGCCATCGGCCCGACCACCACTTGCAAACTGCCGCCCTTGCCGGGGCGGACCACGGCCATCGCGCCCAAGGCTTTCAGTTCGGCATCGTTGGCCAGGTTGCGATCAACCATGTCCAGGCGCAGCCGCGTGGTGCATGCGCCGACTGTGATCAGGTTGGCCGCGCCGCCCAAGGCCTGGATGTATGCTCCGGCGCGCTGATTTTCGGCGATCTGGACTTTCTCGGCGGACGCCACGTCTTCACGGCCCGGCGTCTTCAGATTGAAGCGGCGGATACAGAAGTCGAACACCACGTAATAGATCACCGCGTAAGCCAGCCCGACCGGTAGCACCAGCCAGCCATTGGTGGATTTGCCCCAGCCGAGAATCATGTCGATGAAACCGCCGGAGAAGGTAAACCCGAGGTGAATGTCGAGCAGGTTGGTCACGGCCATCGACAACCCGGTCAGCAGCGCGTGCAGCAGATAAAGCATCGGTGCGAGGAACATGAAGGCGAATTCGATCGGCTCGGTCACCCCGGTCAAAAACGAGGTCAGGGCCATCGACAGGAAAATCCCGCCCATGACTTTGCGGCGTTCCGGCAACGCGTTGCGGTACATCGCCAGGCACGCGGCGGGCAGGCCGAAGATCATCATCGGGAACATCCCGGTCATGAACTGGCCGCCCTTCGGGTCGCCGGCAAAGTAGCGCGACAGGTCGCCGGTGACCACGGCGCCGGTGGCCGGGTCGGTGAAGCTGCCGAAGATGAACCACGCCATGTTGTTGAGGATGTGGTGCAGGCCGGTGACAATCAGCAAGCGGTTGAACACGCCGAACACGAACGCGCCGAAGCTGCCGCTTTCCATCATCAATGCGCCGAAGCTGTTGATGCCTTGCTGGATCGGCGGCCAGATGTAGCCGAACACCACGCCCAACCCGACAGCCGCGAACCCGGTGACAATCGGCACAAAACGCCGACCGCCGAAGAACGCCAGGTACTCCGGCAACTTGATGTCCTTGAAGCGGTTGTACAGCGCGCCGGCCATCAAACCGCTGACGATCCCGGCGAGCATGCCCATGTTGATGCTCGCGTCCAGCACCTTCAGCGTGGAGATCATCACCAGATACCCGATCACCCCGGCCAGGCCTGCGGTGCCGTTGTTGTCCTTGGCGAACCCGACGGCGATGCCGATGGCAAAGATCATCGCCAGGTTGGCGAAAATCACTTGGCCGGCGTCATGGATGATCGCGATGTTCAGCAGATCGGTGTCGCCCAGACGCAGCAACAGCCCGGCGATTGGCAGGATTGCAATCGGCAACATCAGCGCGCGGCCGAGGCGTTGCAAGCCTTCGATAAAGTATTGGTACATGGCGGTTCTCCGTGGATTCTTTTTGTTGTTCAGCGCAGCGGCCAATGTTGCTGGCAGGCCTGACGCACCGCCGCCGCGCTGCGCAACTTCAGCAGGTCATGGCTGAGGCGTTGGCAGGCGCTGGCGTCGAGGTGGCGCACGCGGTCCTTGATTTCACCGATCTGCAGCGGGCTCACCGACAACTCGCGCACCCCCAGACCGATCAACACCGGCGTGGCCAGCGGATCGGACGCGAGCGCGCCGCACACCCCGACCCAACGTTGATGCACCGCCGCGCCGGCGCAGGTCTGCGCAATCAGACGCAGCAGCGCCGGGTGCAAGGCATCGACGCGCGAGGCGAGGCCAGCGTGGTCGCGGTCCATGGCCAAGGTGTATTGCGACAGATCGTTGGTGCCGATCGACAAGAAGTCCGCGTGTTCGGCCAGTTGCTCGGCGAGCAACGCGGCGGCCGGCACTTCGATCATCACGCCGAGTTCGGGCCGTTCGGTCACTTGCAGCTCGGCGCACAGCGCGTCGAGGCGTTGGCGAATGTGCAGCAACTCGTCGACTTCGGTGACCATCGGCAAGAGGATCCGGCAGCGTGACAAAGGGCTGACGCTGAGCAGCGCGCGCAGTTGTAGATCGAGCAATTCCGGGCGCACCTGCGCCAGACGAATACCGCGCAGGCCCAGCACCGGGTTGGCTTCGGCGGGCAGTGGCAGATAGTCGAGTTGCTTGTCGCCGCCGACGTCGATGGTGCGGATGATCACCGGTTTGTCGCCCATCGCATCGAGCACGGCTTGATAGGCCTGGCGTTGTTCCTGTTGGTCCGGCGCGGTGTGGCGATCGACGAAGAGGAACTCGGTGCGCAGCAGGCCGACGCCATCGGCGCCATTGGCCAGCGCATCGGCGGCTTCGGCGCTGGACGCGACATTCGCCGCGATTTCGATGTGGACGCCGTCGAGGGTCAACGCGTTGCCATGCGCTTGCGATTGTTGCAACGCGCGACGTTGCTGCTGTTCGAGTTGCGCTTGCTGCACTTCGGCCAGGCGTTGACTGCTCGGCGTCAGTTCGAGGCGCCCGCCGTCGGCATCCAGCACCACCGATTGGCCCTGTTGCTGTTCGAGTAGCGCCGAACTAAGCGCCACCAGACACGGCAGACCTTTGCCCCGCGCCAGAATCGCCACGTGCGAGGTCGCGCCGCCCGCCGCCATGCACAATCCGCCGACGCCTTGCTGGCTCAGGTGCAGCAAGTCGGACGGGGTCAATTCATGTGCGGCAACAATCGCGCCGTGGGGGATTTCGTAGTGCCAGGTTTCCCCGAGCAAGGCGCGCAGCACCCGTTGCTTGAGGTCGCGCAGATCGTTGGCGCGCTCGGCTAATAATGGGCTGCCGAGCTGTTGCAGTACCGCGCATTGCGCATCGATGGACTCACTCCAGGCGTGGGTCGCGGCGCTGCCACAGGTGATCGATTGCGCGGCAGCGTCGAGCAGCGCCGGGTCTTCGAGCAGCGCCAGATGCGCGGCGAAAATCGCTTGTTCGTCGGTGTTGCGCTGTTTTCTGGCGAGCGCCAAGGTCTGCTCGATATCGCTGCGCACATGGCTCAGGGCGGCATCGAGGGCGTGGCGTTGTTGCTCGGGATCGTGATTGCCAGCATCGACCGGCAAGCTGATCGCGTTCAACCGAAACAGCGGCCCGGCGACCAATCCCGGCGCGGCGCAAACGCCGTGCAGCACACCCTTTTCAGCCGGGCGCTGCGGGGCGGTAATCGGCGTGGGCGCGGCGGCCGCATGACTGTCTTCGGCCAGCGCGGTGGACAGCGCTTGCAGCAAGGCTTGCAAAGCGGCTTGCGCGTCCGGGCCGTGGCTGCTGACTTTGACTTCCTGCTGCTCGCCGACCGCCAGGCTCATCAGCCCGATCAAGCTGTCGCAGGACGCCGATTTGCCGGAGAAATGCAGCTGCGATTTGCTCTGGAAACCTTGCGCGGTCTGCCGAATCAACGCCGCCGGGCGAGCGTGCAAACCACCGCGATGGGCGATTCGAATATGCCCGTGAACCTCGATCCCGCTGATCTCGATTTCGCTCGCCACCTCTTGGGTCACCCGACGCACGATGTGCAGCAGCGGGTCGCCGACCTTGACCGATTTCAAGGTGATTGGCCGCGCCTGAAATTCTTCGCTGTTGGTCAGGATCAGCAGGCTGACGAGGCTTTTGCATTGCAGCGCAACTTTGTCCACGTCATAACGCAACAACGCCTGGCCATTGGCGACGCGCGCGCCTTCTTCGACCAGTACCGCGAAGCCTTCGCCCTGCAATTCGACAGTGTCGAGGCCCAAATGCAGGAGCAATTCGGCGCCGTTGTCGGCGCGCAAGGTGATCGCGTGACCCGTGCGGGCGATGTGCATCACCACACCGGCGCACGGGGCGTAGAGGGTGTCGTTGAGCGGGTCGATGGCGATCCCGTCACCCATCGCGCCGCTGGCGAACACCGGGTCCGGAACATTGGCGAGCGTGAGCACCGGGCCGCTGAGCGGGGCGCTGAGGGTCAGCTCTTTATTATTGTTGTCGGGCATGGCTCGGTCTCATCAGTAAACAATTCGGTTCGGATCAGCTGGTTTTGTGTGAACGCGGTGCTTTTGTGGGAGCTGGGCTTTTGTAGGCTCCACACTTTTGTAGGAGCTGGGGTTTTTGTGGGCTCCACACTTTTGTAGTAGCTGGGCTTTTGAAGAGCTGGGCTTTTGTGGGAGCCGAGCTTGCTCGCGATGGCGTCGGTGAATCCGATGCATTTCCTGCGACCGAAATACCGTCTTCGCGAGCAAGCTTTGCTCCCACAAGTTGTTGCAAAAGGTTCAACAGGTTCAACAGGTTCAACAGGTTCAGCTGCTTCAGTGCGTACGCGTGACTTTGCTCAGGTGCCGTGGCTGGTCCGGGTCCATGCCTCTAGCGACCGCCAATCCGGCAGCCATCACATAAAAACTCTGAATCGCCAAAATCGGATCAAGCGCCGGATGCTCGGCACGGGTCAGGGTCAGGTCGCGTTCGCTGACGTCATCCGGCGCCGCCAGCAATACGCGGGCGCCGCGTTGGCGCATGTCGGCGGCCAGGCTCAGCAGGCCGGCCTGTTCGGCGCCGCGCGGGGCGAACACCAGCAGCGGGTATTGCTCGCCGATCAACGCCATCGGGCCGTGACGCACTTCGGCGCTGCTGAACGCCTCAGCCTGGATCGCCGAGGTTTCCTTGAACTTCAACGCGGCTTCCTGGGCGATGGCAAAACCGGCGCCACGGCCGATCACCATCAACCGTTCGCAATCGCGCAATGCGTCGATGGCCGGGCGCCAATCCTGCTGCGCCGCTTCGCGCAAACCTTGCGGCAGTGCAGTGCCGGCTTCGAGCAATTCGAGGTCTTCTTTCCAATGCGCGATCAACCGCGCGCTGGCGCTGAGGGTGGCGATAAAACTCTTGGTCGCGGCGACGCTGCTTTCGGTGCCCGCCAACAGCGGCAGGCTGAATTCACACGCCGCTTCCAGAGGTGAATCGGCGGCATTGACCAGTGCAATGCTCAGCGCCCCGCGTTTGCGCAACAGCCGCAGACTGTTGACCAGATCCGGACTTTGCCCCGACTGCGAAAACGCGAACGCGACCTGACCGCTGACCTTCAACGGCGCTTGCTGCATGGTCACCACCGACATCGGCAACGACGCCACCGGAATCCCCAATTGCTGCATGGTCAGGTAGGCGAAATAACTCGCGGCGTGGTCGGAGCTGCCGCGCGCGACGGTCATCGCCACTTGCGGCGGCTGACGGCGCAGACGCCCGGCAATCTCGATCATCTGCGGGTCGAGTTGCTGCAATTGAGCCTGCACGGCCTCGGACGAGGACAGCGCCTCTTCAAGCATTTTTGAAGTCAATGTCTTCTCCTTCGACCATCACGGCGGTCAATGTCAGTGAGCGGTCCAGACGCACGCAGTCGGCCCACGCGCCGGGTTGCAGGCGCCCGCGCTCGGTGATGCCGAGGTAGTCGGCGGGGAATTGCGAAAGACGTTGCGAGGCCTCGGCAATCGGCAAACCGATCCTCACCAGGTTGCGCAGCGCCTGATCCATGGTCAGCGTGCTGCCGGCCAAAGTGCCGTCGGCGAGGCGCACGCCGCCCAGACATTTGGTCACGGTGTGGCTGCCGAGTTTGTATTCACCGTCCGGCATTCCCGCCGCAGCGGTCGAGTCGGTGACGCAATACAGGCACGGGATCGAGCGCAACGCGACGCGCATGGCGCCGGGGTGCACGTGCAGCAAATCGGGAATCAATTCGGCGTATTTCGCGTGGGCCAGCGCCGCGCCGACGATCCCCGGTTCGCGGTGATGCAGCGGGCTCATGGCGTTATACAGGTGGGTGAAACTGCTGGCGCCGGCCTCCAGCGCGGCGACGCCTTCCTCGTAACTGCCGAGGGTGTGGCCGATTTGCATGCGCACGCCGCGCGCACTGAGCGCGCGGATCAAGCCGTCGTGGCCGGCGATTTCCGGGGCGATAGTGATCACCCGAATCGGCGCCAGTGCGAGGTATTCCTCGACTTCGGCCATCAACGCGGTGTGGGCGAAATTCGGTTGCGCGCCGAGTTTGCCGGGGTTGATGTACGGTCCTTCGAGGTGCACGCCGAGCACGCGGGCGCTGTTTTTCGGGCGCTGCTCGCAGAACTCGCCGACGGCTTTGAGCACGCTGGAAATCTCTGCGCTGGGCGCGGTCATGGTCGTCGCCAACAGCGACGTGGTGCCGAAACGCACGTGGGTTTTGGTGATGGTTTCGAAGGCTGTCGCGCCTTCCATGATGTCTTTGCCGCCGCCGCCGTGAACATGCAGGTCGATGAAACCCGGCAGCAGGTAAGGCAAGTCGTTGTCCGCCGGATCGCAGGGCACGCCTTCGATGGACACGACTTTGCCGTGTTGGTGAATCAGCCGGCCGCGAACCCAGCCGTGGGCGGTGAGGATGTTGTCTTCGGACATTTCGGTTCTCGCTGTTTGGCGACTTCGCCCGGTTTAGCGGCGCAGCTCTGCCACAAAGTCGTAGTAGTCGTTGCGGCAATAGGTGTCGGTGACTTCGATGGGCGTGTTGTCTTCCAGGTAGCCGACCCGGGTCATCAGCAACATCGCGGTGCCCGGCGCGATGCCGACCAGCGCGGCGAACTCGTCCGAGGCATTGATCGCCTGAATGTGCTGCAAGGCACGAACGATCGGTTTGCCGATGCCATCAAGGAATTCGTAGAGGGAATCGCCCACGGCTTGCGGCTTGGGAATGATCGAGGCGGGCAGGGTGCTCATCTCGATTGCCATCACCGTGTCATCGGCTTTGCGCAAACGCTTGAGCCGCGCCACTTTGTCGTTGGGCGAGAGGCCGAGGCGGATCAGTTCTTCGTGGGTCGGCGGGGTGATTTCGCGCTCCAGCCACTGCGAGCCGGGGACAAAACCTTTCAAGCGGAGCATCTCGCTGAACCCGGAGAGGCGCGACAGTGGTTGTTCGAGGCGCGGGGTGATGAAAGTGCCGGAACCCTGATTGCGCCGGATCAGGCCTTGATCGAACAACACTTCCAGTGCCTTGCGGGCGGTAACGCGAGAAATGCCCAGCAATTCGCTGAGGCTGCGCTCGGACGGCATCGCCTGCTCGGCTTTCCACTGGCCGGCATGGATCGCCGCTTCCAGATTGCGCGCCAGTTGCAGGTACAACGGCGTCGGCTGAGAGTCGTCAGGACGTAGGGCCTGGATGTCATTCATGTAGGCAGTTTTCCGATGCGGATGTTGGATTTTTGTCGCCCGGTGGTGGGACGAAAACTAATACCACTTGCATACCATGTCAATCAGACCACTTGGCTCGACAGGCAATGAAATCGGGGCTTTCAGACGCGTAGGTAGGGTGCTGGTTTGAAGTGGTATTACAGCGGGGGATTTTGCGGGCTAAGTTCGCAGCCTGCGGTAATGCTTGCACAGGCAAGTGGTATCTCCACTGCCGGCGCTGCCGAGTGCTGCATTTTTTTGATTTATTTTGCGAAGGGCGACCGGAGGTAGCGTTCAGGCTCTTTGTTTGAGCTGACACACAACTCTGTGGCGAGGGGGTTTACCCCCGTTGCACTGCGCAGCAGTGCCAAATGTTGCCGCGCAGGTTTCATCGACAAACCGCGTGTGCTGACTTCACGACTGCTGCGCAGCCGGACGGGGGTAAACCCCCTCGCCACACGGATCTCAGGAAGAACGGATGCAAAAAGCTACGGGCGGATCTCGATCATCGTGCCATCCGGCACCAGTCCCCAGACTTCGCGCATGTCCATGTTGCGCATGGCGATGCAGCCATCGGTCCAGTCCAAGGTGTGAAAGAGGTTTTCCGGGTAGTCGTAGGTATCCGGCGTGCCGTGAATCATGATCATGCCGCCCGGCGGTACGCCTTCGCGGCGCGAGCGCTCGGTGTCGTCGCGGTTGGGGTAGGAGATGTGCATCGCCAGGTTGAAGCGGTCACTGACCTTGCGCCAGTCCACCCAATAAAAGCCTTCCGGGGTGCGCTTGTCGCCCTCCATCAGCTTCGCGCCACGCGGCTGTTTTCCCAGCGAGATGCGGTAAGTACGCAACGGCTGGCCGTCGGCGATCAGTTGCAGTTGATGGGCCGATTTGAGCACCAGCACTTTATCGATGGTCTTGCCGTCCAGGGTGACCGTGGTGGAGGCCTGGGAAACGACAACAAACGACAGGCAAAACAAGGCAAGCAACCAGCGCATTGAAACGATATCCCTAGAGGTGTCGCGACATGATTAAGTTATAGACGGCTAATTCAAAGCTGCTTTGCGCGCAGACGCTTAAGTGATGGCAGCTTGCGCGAGCGGTGGGATCGACTCGGAACGCACCGGGTAGACCTCGGTCTGCCGGTCCGCGAAAAAGCATTCTAAGGTACGGCCCACGGTGCGGAAAGCCAGGTCGGACCAAGGGATGTCAGCCTCTTCAAAAAGCTGCACTTCGAGGCTTTCCGGGCCGGCGGAAAAGTCCAGGTCGACCAGCTCGGCGCGGAAGAACACGTGCACCTGGCTGATGTGCGGCACGTCGATCAAGGTATAGATGCTCAATTCGCGCACGCGGGCGCAGGCTTCTTCGGCGGTTTCGCGCACGGCGGCTTGCTCGATGGTCTCGCCGTTTTCCATGAAACCGGCGGGCAGCGTCCAGTAACCGAGTCGCGGCTCGATGGCGCGGCGGCACAGCAACACTTTTGAACCCCAGGTGGCGACGCAACCGGCGACGATATTGGGATTCTGATAGTGAATGGTCTGACAGCTGTCGCAGACAAATCGCAGGCGCGAATCGCCTTCGGGAATACGCTGGGTGACCGGGTTACCGCACTGGCTGCAAAATTTCATGCTTGGGTTCCTGGAGGCTGCGCCTATCTTGGCGTGCGGCGGTGGCAGTCGGCAAGTTGTCGTTTCACGACATGGCGCAGTTCGGGGGTTGGGCGGTCGGTTCGATTGGTGCATGATGCGAGGTAGCCAACAGATCGAGAGCACTCATGCTGGACGAGCTACTTCATCGGGTAAGCAACCACACGCCAACAACGCTGGAGACCGACAAGCGTTTCCCCGAAGCCGCGGTGCTGGTGCCGATCACCCGCAGCGACGAACCGGAACTGGTCCTGACTCTGCGCGCCAGCGGGCTCTCGACCCATGGCGGCGAAGTGGCTTTTCCCGGCGGGCGGCGTGACCCCGAAGACCCTGACCTGATATTCACCGCGCTGCGTGAAGCCGAAGAAGAAATCGGCCTGCCGCCGGGGCTGGTCGAAGTGATCGGCCCGCTCAGCCCGCTGATTTCGCTGCACGGCATCAAAGTCACGCCTTACGTCGGGGTGATCCCCGATTACGTTGAATACCTGGCCAACGATGCCGAGATCGCTGCGGTGTTCAGCGTGCCGCTGGAGTTCTTTCGCAAGGACCCGCGCGAACACACGCACCGCATCGATTACCAGGGCCGCAGTTGGTACGTGCCGAGTTATCGCTACGGCGAGTACAAGATCTGGGGTTTGACCGCGATCATGATCGTCGAATTGATCAACCTGCTGTACGACGCCGACATCAGCCTGCACCGTCCGCCGAAAAGCTTTATCAATACCTGAATCAATACCTGAAAGTGCACCCGCGGCTGCCTGAGCCTTGAGGATAACGAGATGAAATACCGCTTGGGCGATGCCCGTGTCGAAACCCATCCACAGAGCTGGGTCGCGCCTAATGCCGTGCTGGTGGGCAAGGTCAAACTGGAAGAGGGCGCCAACGTCTGGTTCAACGCCGTGTTGCGCGGCGACAACGAACTGATCCTGATCGGCAAGAACAGCAACGTCCAGGACGGCACGGTGATGCACACCGACATGGGCTATCCGCTGACCATCGGCACCGGCGTGACCATCGGCCACAACGCCATGCTCCACGGCTGCAGCGTCGGCGATTACAGCTTGATCGGCATCAACGCGGTGATTCTCAACGGCGCGAAAATCGGCAAGAACTGCATCATCGGCGCCAACTCGCTGATCGGCGAAGGCAAGGAAATCCCCGACGGTTCGCTGGTCATGGGTTCGCCGGGCAAAGTGGTGCGCGAACTCACCGAGCCACAGAAGAAAATGCTCGAAGCCAGCGCCGCGCACTATGTGCACAACTCACAGCGTTACGCGCGCGATCTGGTCGAGCAGGAAGAATGAACGCCACGGAACGGCCGGTAATGTCGCCGTGCGTGAGCATTTGTGCGCTGGATGAGGATGACATTTGCACCGGTTGCCAGCGCACGGTCGAAGAGATCACGCGCTGGAGCCGGATGGACAACGACGAGCGGCGCAAGGTGTTGGGGTTGTGTCATGAGCGGGCCAAGTCCAGCGGGTTGATCTGGATGTTGCCTTCGAAATCCTGATTCGGCTTGAGATCGACCCCTCACCCTAACCCTCTCCCCGGGGGGGAGAGGGGACTGACCGAGGTGTTCCTGGAGTTACATCGACCTGGAAGACTGTGCCGAACTCAGGTTTCGGAGAAGACTTCGCCGTATTCAGGTTCTGGAAAAGACTGCGCCGCACTCAGGTTCCGGAAAAGCGGCTCTGGATTGAGCCGAGCACCCGAAAGCACCGAAGATCGGCTCCCTTTCCCCTCTCCCCACTGGGGAGAGGGGGCTGACCGAGGTGTTCCTGGAGTTACATCGACCTGAAAGACTGTTACGAATTCAGCTTCCGGAACAGCGGCTTCGGATTGAACCGAGCACCCGAAAACAACGAAGATCAGCTCCCTTTCCCCTCTCCCCACTGGGGAGAGGGCTGGGGTGAGGGGTGGCTCTCGAAGTCCGGCAACGATCTCAACATTTCCCTCCCTTGGCCCGACCTCACTCCCTGAAGTACCCTGTGCGCCAATTTCCCAGGTCGACCCCATGATTTTCCTGATTTCCTACATCAGCAGCGTCGTGCTGATCAACTACGCCTTTTCCACCGCGCCGCACCTCGACATCATCTGGTCGGCGTGGGGCGGCCTGGTGTTCGTGCTGCGCGACATGGTGCAGACCCGTTTCGGTCACGGCGCCATCGCCGCGATGCTGGCGGCGCTGGTGTTGTCCTACGTCACCTCCGATCCATCGATTGCGCTGGCCAGCGCCACCGCATTCGCGGTGTCTGAGTGCATTGACTGGCTGGTATTCAGCATTACCAAACGGCCGTTGCACGATCGCTTGTGGATAAGTTCGGCGCTGAGCATCCCGCTCGATACCTTCATCTTTTTCGGCATGATCGACGCGTTCACCCCAGGCGTGATCCTCACCGCAATGGGCTCCAAGTTCGCCGGCGTCACCGCCGTGTGGCTGATCATGGCGTGGCGCCTGCGCAAACAGGCCGTCGCCGGCTGAAGCCAAACCCTCTGGTTCATGTAAAATGCCGCGCTTTCTCCCCATGGGAAGCGCGCCCGGCGTCGCGACCCTCGATGATCCGCTTCTTTGAGGACCTGAGATGACCCGTATCGGAACTCCATTGTCGCCAACCGCGACCCGCGTAATGCTCTGTGGCTGTGGCGAGTTGGGCAAGGAAGTGGTGATCGAGCTGCAACGCCTGGGCGTTGAGGTGATTGCCGTCGATCGCTACGCCGACGCGCCGGCCATGCAAGTCGCGCATCGCAGCCACGTGATCAACATGCTCGACGGCGCCGCCCTGCGTGCGGTGATCGAAGCCGAGAAACCGCACTTCATCGTGCCGGAAATCGAAGCCATCGCTACCGCTACCCTGGTCGAACTGGAAGCCGAAGGCTTCACCGTGATCCCGACCGCGCGCGCCACCTCGCTGACCATGAACCGCGAAGGCATCCGTCGCTTGGCCGCCGAAGAGCTGGACCTGCCGACCTCGCCGTACCATTTCGCCGACACATTCGAGGACTACAGCAAGGCTGTCCAAGACCTCGGTTTCCCGTGTGTGGTCAAACCGGTGATGAGTTCATCGGGCAAGGGCCAGAGTCTGTTGCGCAGCGCCGATGATGTGAAAACCGCGTGGGATTACGCCCAGGAAGGCGGGCGCGCCGGTAAAGGTCGGGTGATCGTCGAAGGGTTTATCGATTTCGACTACGAAATCACCTTGCTCACCGTGCGCCACATTGGCGGCACCACGTTCTGCGCGCCGGTCGGTCACCGTCAGGAAAAGGGCGATTACCAGGAATCCTGGCAGCCGCAAGCCATGAGCCCGATTGCCCTGGCAGAATCCGAGCGCGTTGCCAAAGCCGTGACCGAGGCCTTGGGTGGCCGGGGTCTGTTTGGCGTCGAGTTGTTCATCAAGGGGGATCAGGTGTGGTTCAGCGAAGTTTCGCCGCGTCCGCATGACACCGGTCTGGTGACATTGATTTCTCAGGACCTGTCGCAGTTCGCGCTGCACGCACGGGCGATTCTGGGCTTGCCGATTCCGTTGATTCGTCAGTTCGGGCCATCGGCTTCGGCGGTGATTCTGGTGGAAGGGCAGTCGACCCAGACCGCTTTCAGCAATCTGGGCGCGGCACTCAGCGAGCCGGACACGGCGTTGCGTTTGTTCGGCAAGCCTGAAGTCAATGGCCAGCGCCGGATGGGCGTGGCGTTGGCGCGCGATGAGTCGATTGAAGCGGCTCGCGCCAAAGCGACCCGTGCTTCGAAGGCTGTTGTGGTAGAGCTGTAACCGAGGCTCGGCTATCGCGAGCAGGCTCACTCCCACATTGAATCGCGTTCTTTCTGACAGAACGCGGTCCCCTTGTGGGAGTGAGCCTGCTCGCGATGCTCTTGCTTTTTAAGCCACCCGATTCAAATCGTTATTACGCGTCTCTTTCAAGCACAGCACCGCAATCAAACTCAGCACCGCCGCCCCCGACACATACCCGCCGACGTAGCTCAAACCGCCCATCGCCACCAGTTTCTGCGCAAAGAACGGCGCCGCCGAGGCCCCGACAATACCGCCGAGGTTGTAGGCCGCTGACGCCCCGGTATAACGCACATGCGTTGGAAACAGCTCCGGCAGCAGCGCACCCATCGGCGCAAACGTTACGCCCATCAGAAACAGTTCGATGCACAAGAACAGCGCCACGCCCCAGGTCGAACCCTGCGTCAGCAACGGCTCCATCAGGAAACCCGACAAAACCGCCAGCACGCCGCCGATGATCAACACCGGTTTGCGCCCATAACGGTCACTGGCCAGCGCTGACAACGGCGTTGCGGCGGCCATGAACAGCACCGCAAAACACAGCAGCGCGAGGAAGGTTTCGCGGGTGTAGCCGAGGGTCGATACGCCGTAACTCAGCGAAAACACCGTCGAGATATAAAACAGCGCGTAGCACACCACCATCGATCCGGCACCCAGCAACATCGGCGCCCAGTACTGGCTGAACAGCTCGACCAGCGGAATCTTCACCCTCTCCTGACGCGCCATGGCGTTGGCGAACACTGGGGTTTCGTGGAGTTTCAGGCGCACGTACAGGCCGACCATCACCAGCGCCGCGCTCAGCAGAAACGGAATGCGCCAGCCCCACGCGCGGAACTGCTCGTCGCTGAGGGTCATGGCCAGCGTCAGGAACAGGCCGTTGGCCGCAAGGAAACCAATCGACGGCCCAAGCTGCGGAAACATGCCGAACCAGGCGCGTTTGCCTTTCGGCGCATTCTCGGTCGCCAGCAACGCCGCGCCGCCCCATTCACCGCCCAAACCCAGGCCTTGGCCGAAGCGCAGCACACACAACAGGATCGGCGCCCAGGCGCCAATGCTGTCGTAACCCGGCAACACGCCGATCAGCGTCGTACACACGCCCATCAACAGCAGCGAGGCGACCAGCGTCGATTTGCGCCCGATGCGATCACCGAAATGGCCGAACAGCGCCGAGCCCAGCGGTCGCGCGAGAAACGCGATGCCGAAGGTGAGAAACGCCGAAAGCATTTGCGCGGTGCCGGAGGTCTGCGGAAAGAACACCGGCCCGATCACCAGCGCGGCGGCGGTAGCGTAGACGTAGAAGTCGTAGAACTCGATGGCGGTGCCGATGAAACTCGCAGTGGCCACGCGGGTGGCGGAGTTTGTCGGCGGGGCAGGCGTGGTGTCGCTATAAGCGGTGCTGGTGGTCATGCGGTGATCCCTGACAGTCATGCTCCAGTGGAGCGAATTATTATGGTCGAACACCCAGGGATGTGGGTTTGCAGCAGGGTGCGGGTAGCACAGGGTAGGGCGGGGCTTGGGTAAGCGGATTCGATTATAGGAAGGTGGCTAATGATCGAACAAGAGGCTTGGATTGGAGAGGTGAATGCGCAGGAGTACAGAGGACCCTGTGGGAGCGAGTTTGCTCGCGATAGCGGTCTGACATTCAACGGCTATGTTGACTGAAAGATTGCCATCGCGAGCAAGCTCGCTCCCACAGGTGCTGCGTCTGTCAGTTCTTGGCCAGCGCTGGGGCCGAGCTGGTGTGCCAGATCAGCACGCGGCTGACGCGGTTGTCTTCGGTCTCGAGAATTTCCAGCCGATAACGGCCGATCTTCAGGCACACCGCGCAGTCCGGAATCGTCTCCAGCGCCTCGGTGACCAAGCCGTTAAGGGTTTTCGGCCCGTCGCTGGGCAGGTGCCAACCGAGGCTTTTATTCAGATCACGAATCGACGCTGCGCCATCAATCATCAAACAGCCGTCGGCCTGTGGATGAATGTGCGGGTTGTCGAGGCTGTGCTCGCTTTCGAACTCGCCGACGATTTCTTCGAGAATGTCTTCCAGCGTCACGATGCCAAGCACTTCGCCATACTCGTCGACCACCATGCCCAGGCGTCGCTGCTGCTTGTGAAAGTTCAGCAACTGCAATTGCAGCGGCGTGCTTTCCGGGACGAAATACGGTTCGTGGCAGGCTGCCTGCAAGGCTTCCAGGGTCAGGCTCGCATCCGCCAGCAAATGGCGGATCTGCCGAGTATTGAGCACCGCTTCGACCTGGTTGATGTCGCTGTGGAATACCGGCAAACGCGTGCGCCGGTTGCTGCGCAGTTGCTCGATGATTTCTTCGAGCGAGTCGTCGAGGTTGATCCCGTCGACGTCACTGCGCGGCACCAGAATGTCGTTGACCGTGATGTTGTCCAGCGCATGAATACCCGACAACGGATGCGGGCGGGTCGAAGCGTGTTCGTGTTCTTCGTGGCGATCGGTCGGCGCCTCGTCTTCGCTTTTTTGCACCACTTTCGCTTTGCGGGCGAACGGGCGCGTCAGCAATTGACTGAAGGCGTTGAGCAGCCACGCGGCGGGGTAGACCAGTTTCAGCGGGGTGCCGAGCAACGTATTGCCCAGTGAGAGGATCGCGTCCGGGTAACGCACGGCCAAGTTGCGCGGCAGGTATTCGGCGAACACCAGCAACAGCACGCAAACGCCGAGGCAAGCGGCCCACGGACCGTTTTCGGCGAAAGTGAAAATCGCCAGCAAAGTGCTGATGATGATGGCCAGCACGCGGCACAAGGTGTTGCAGAAGATCAGGCTGTTGAGCGCGAAGCTCAGCTTCGCCACCGGTTTGTCTCTGGAGCGCGACGCCACGCGCTGCGCCAGCAAATGCTGTTGCGCGACTTCGATGGCGGTAAACAGCCCCGACCACAAAATCAGCAGGGCAATCACCGCCAGCATCGGCCCTATGGGCAAGTCGTCCATTATTGCCGCCCGTCAGATGTGCAGAATGTATTCACGAACCAGCTTGCTGCCGAAATAGGCCAGCATCAGCAGGCAAAAACCGGCGAGGGTCCAGCGGATCGCCTTGTGCCCGCGCCAGCCGAGGCGGTTACGCCCCCACAGCAACACGCTGAACACAATCCACGCCAGACAGGCCAGCAGGGTTTTGTGCACTAGGTGTTGGGCGAACAGGTTCTCGACGAACAGCCAACCGGAAATCAGCGACAGCGACAGCAGGGTCCAACCGGCCCAGAGGAAGCCGAACAGCAGGCTTTCCATGGTTTGCAGCGGTGGGAAATTCTTGATCAGCCCGGACGGATGCTTGTGCTTGAGTTGGTGATCTTGCACCAGCAGCAGCAACGCTTGGAACACCGCGATGGTGAACATGCCGTAGGCGAGGATCGACAACAGAATGTGCGCGAGGATGCCGGGCTCTTCGTCGATCACCTGCACGGTGCCGGCGGGGGCGAATTGCGCCAGCAGCACAGTGGCCATCCCCAACGGAAACAGCAGCACCAAGAGGTTTTCCACCGGAATTCGCGAGCAGGCCAGCAGCGTCAGGGCGATCACCGCTGCGGCGATCAGACTGGCGGCGCTGAAAAAGTCCAGGCCCAGGCCGATCGGCGTCAGCAAATGGGTCAGCAGGCTGGCGCTATGAGCCAGCACCGCGAGCACGCCAAGCGTGACCAGCAGGCGTTTGTTCGCCTTGGCGCCAGTGGCCAGACGAGTGCCCTGATAGAGAGTCGCAGCGGCATATAAGCAGGCGGCGGCGAGGGTGGTGAGCAAACTGGGTGACAAGGGGAGCATAAATCCTGTTAGGCAAGCCCGAAAGGCGCTGAGTTTGGCATAGAACCCACTTCACACGAAAGACCATACAAGCTGACAGCGAGGTGTCCGCCAGACGCAGTCTTCGCTATAATCCGCGACCTGCCCACGCCGCAGGCTCGCCGAGCACATGTTTACTCCGGTCTGGGCCGCCATTATCCCGGTCTGTACAGGGCCTGAAAGGATCGCGCAATGTTTGAAAACTTAACCGACCGTCTCTCGCAGACGCTGCGCCATGTCACCGGCAAGGCCAAGCTGACTGAAGACAACATCAAAGACACCCTGCGTGAAGTGCGCATGGCGTTGCTCGAAGCCGACGTCGCCCTGCCGGTGGTCAAGGACTTCGTCAATTCGGTCAAGGAACGCGCCGTCGGCACCGAAGTGTCGCGCAGCCTGACGCCGGGCCAGGCCTTCGTGAAAATCGTCCAGGCCGAACTCGAAAGCCTGATGGGCGCGGCCAACGAAGACCTGAACCTGAGCGCCGTTCCACCTGCCGTCGTGTTGATGGCCGGTTTGCAGGGCGCGGGTAAAACCACCACCGCCGGCAAACTCGCGCGCTTCCTCAAAGAGCGCAAGAAGAAGACCGTCATGGTCGTGTCCGCTGACGTTTACCGTCCGGCGGCGATCAAACAGCTGGAAATGCTTGCCGGGGAAGTCGGCGTTACCTTCTTCCCATCCGACCTGAGCCAGAAGCCGGTCGAGATCGCGCAAGCCGCTATTAAAGAAGCAAAGCTGAAATTCATCGACGTGGTCATCGTCGATACCGCCGGTCGTCTGCACATCGACGAAGAGATGATGGGCGAGATCAAGGCATTGCACGCCGCGATCAACCCGGTCGAAACGCTGTTCGTGGTCGATGCCATGACCGGCCAGGACGCCGCCAACACGGCCAAGGCCTTTGGCGACGCATTGCCGCTGACTGGCGTGATCCTGACCAAGGTCGACGGTGATGCCCGTGGCGGTGCCGCGCTGTCGGTCCGCGCCATCACCGGCAAGCCGATCAAGTTCATCGGTATGGGCGAAAAGAGCGAAGCGCTCGAACCGTTCCACCCCGAGCGTATTGCTTCGCGCATCCTCGGCATGGGCGACGTGCTCAGCCTGATCGAGCAGGCCGAACAGACGCTCGACAAGGACAAGGCCGACAAACTGGCCAAGAAGCTGAAGAAGGGCAAGGGCTTCGACCTCGAAGACTTCCGCGATCAGCTGCAACAAATGAAGAACATGGGCGGCCTCGGCGGGCTCATGGACAAACTGCCGAACATCGGCGGCGTCAACCTGTCGCAAATGGGCAATGCCCAAGGCGCGGCGGAGAAGCAATTCAAGCAGATGGAAGCCATCATCAATTCCATGACCCCGGCCGAGCGCCGCGACCCTGAGCTGATCAGCGGTTCGCGCAAACGCCGGATCGCCATGGGTTCCGGCACCCAGGTGCAGGACATCGGTCGCTTGATCAAGCAACACAAGCAGATGCAGAAGATGATGAAGAAATTTTCCGCGAAAGGCGGAATGGCCAAAATGATGCGCGGCATGGGCGGTATGCTGCCCGGCGGCGGCATGCCGAAAATGTAAAGAATTCGAGCCTGGGCTTGCCTTGGCTCCGACCCACAGGGATGTGGGATCTCCAGTAAACCCGCCATTGGCGGGAGCTGACTCGCCGTTTTCAACGACGGCTCTATAGCAAATCTTGATGGCGACTGAAAGGCCGCCGGAAAAAGTCATTTGCAAAAGTCCGGATATTCCTTAGAATATGCGGCCTTTCGGGCACCTATGCCCGCTGTGCCTTTAGATTTGCAGCACCGACTACAGGAACGATGTTCACATGCTAACAATCCGTCTTGCCCTTGGCGGCTCCAAAAAGCGCCCGTTTTACCACTTGACCGTAACCGACAGCCGCAACCCGCGCGACGGTTCGCACAAGGAACAGGTTGGTTTCTTCAACCCTGTTGCTCGTGGTCAAGAAGTCCGTCTGTCCGTGAACCAAGAGCGCGTAGCCTACTGGCTGAGCGTTGGTGCACAACCTTCTGAGCGTGTTGCTCAGTTGTTGAAGGACTCGGCTAAGGCTGCGGCCTGAGCAATATGAACGCGACGCCTGCTGTTGCTGATGATTTGATCGTTATCGGCAAAATCTACTCTGTTCATGGCGTTCGCGGCGAAGTGAAGGTGTATTCCTTTACTGATCCGACTGAAAACCTGTTGCAGTACAAAACCTGGACGCTCAAGCGCGAAGGCAATGTGAAACAGGTTGAGCTGGTCAGTGGACGCGGGAACGACAAGTTCCTGGTCGCAAAGCTCAAGGGTCTCGATGATCGTGAAGAAGCTCGTCTTCTGGCCGGTTATGAGATCTGCGTGCCGCGCAACCTGTTCCCTGAAT
This sequence comes from Pseudomonas sp. SJZ131, assembly GCF_007828705.1. Lineage (NCBI taxonomy): Bacteria > Pseudomonadati > Pseudomonadota > Gammaproteobacteria > Pseudomonadales > Pseudomonadaceae > Pseudomonas > Pseudomonas sp. SJZ131. The sequence goes on from NZ_VIVC01000002.1 coordinate 415,285, forward strand.
TGACCGACGGCGAGTACTACTGGTACCAGCTCGAAGGTCTGAAGGTCATTGACCAACTCGGGCAATTGCTCGGGAAGATCGATCATCTTCTGGAAACCGGCGCCAATGATGTAATGGTGGTCAAGCCTTGCGCAGGCAGCCTGGATGATCGCGAGCGCCTGTTGCCCTATACGGAGCAATGCGTGTTGGCCGTCGACCTTGCCGCAGGCGAGATGAAGGTGGAATGGGATGCGGACTTCTAAGCGTGGCTAATTTGCGCGTGGAAGTGATCAGTTTGTTTCCCGAGATGTTCTCCGCCATCAGCGAGTACGGCATCACCAGTCGTGCGGTGAAACAGGGGCTGTTGCAGCTCACCTGTTGGAATCCGCGAGACTACACGACGGATCGACATCACACTGTGGACGATCGCCCATTTGGCGGTGGCCCGGGCATGGTGATGAAGATCAAACCCCTGGAAGATGCTCTGGTTCAGGCCAAGGCAGCAGCCGGGGAGGCGGCGAAGGTGATTTACCTGTCCCCCCAAGGCCGTCAACTGAATCAGTCGGCGGTACGCGAGTTGGCGAATCTGGATGCATTGATCCTGATTGCCGGCCGTTATGAAGGCATTGACGAGCGTTTTATTGAAGCTCATGTCGATGAAGAGTGGTCGATTGGCGACTATGTACTGTCTGGCGGCGAGCTGCCGGCGATGGTCCTGATCGATGCGGTTACACGACTGCTGCCTGGAGCTTTAGGGCATGCGGACTCCGCCGAGGAAGATTCCTTTACGGATGGTTTGCTGGATTGCCCGCACTACACCCGACCGGAGGTGTATGCGGATCAGCGTGTTCCCGACGTATTGCTAAGTGGCAATCACGCGCATATCCGGCGTTGGCGTTTACAGCAGTCCCTTGGTAGGACCTTTGAACGACGCGCCGATCTTCTGGAAAGCCGCTCGCTTTCTGGAGAAGAGAAGAAGCTGCTCGAGGAATACATCCGCGAGCGGGACGATAGTTAACAACGTATCGATGGTAAATCCGACGATTTACCTTAGGAGCACAGCATGACTAACAAAATCATCCTTGCACTCGAAGCAGAGCAGATGACCAAAGAGATCCCTACCTTTGCCCCGGGCGACACTGTTGTCGTTCAGGTGAAAGTAAAGGAAGGCGACCGTTCGCGTCTGCAAGCGTTCGAAGGTGTTGTTATCGCCAAGCGTAACCGCGGCGTAAACAGTGCTTTCACCGTTCGTAAAATCTCCAACGGTGTTGGCGTAGAGCGTACTTTCCAGACCTACAGCCCGCAAATCGACAGCATGGCCGTTAAACGTCGCGGTGACGTACGTAAAGCCAAGCTGTACTACCTGCGTGACCTGTCCGGTAAAGCAGCTCGCATCAAGGAAAAACTGGCTTAAGTCCAGCTTCCCGATGCAGAAAAAAGCAGCCTACGGGCTGCTTTTTTGTTGCCTGCGATTTATCTTCCCTGACTGTAATGTCAGTCTTGCCTGAGCCTTTATGCCCGCCATCGACCATCCCCTGATAGACCAATTCCTCGACGCGCTGTGGCTGGAAAAAGGCCTCTCCGATAACACCCGAGATGCCTATCGCAGCGACTTGGCCCTGTTCAACGGCTGGCTGCAGGAGAAGGGGCTGGAACTGATCAACGCCGGCCGCGAGTTGATCCTCGATCACCTGGCCTGGCGCCTCGAGCAAAACTACAAACCCCGTTCCACGGCGAGATTTCTCTCCGGCGTGCGTGGCTTTTATCGTTATCTGCTGCGGGAAAAGCTGATTGCGGTCGATCCGACCTTGCGCGTCGATATGCCGCAACTCGGCAGGCCGTTGCCCAAATCCCTCTCCGAAGCCGACGTCGAGGCGTTGCTGAATGCGCCAGACCTGAGCGAACCAATCGGCCAGCGTGACCGCGCCATGCTCGAAGTGCTTTACGCCTGCGGCTTGCGTGTGACCGAGCTGATCAGTCTGACACTGGAACAGGTCAACCTGCGTCAGGGCGTGTTGCGCGTGATGGGCAAGGGCAGCAAGGAACGGCTGGTGCCGATGGGCGAGGAGGCGATTGTCTGGGTCGAACGTTACCTGCGCGACGGTCGGGGCGAGCTACTCGGCGGACGCCCGAGCGATGTGATGTTCCCGAGCCAGCGCGGCGAGCAGATGACCCGCCAGACCTTCTGGCACCGCATCAAGCATCAGGCCAAAGTCGCCGGGATCGGCAAATCGCTGTCGCCGCACACATTGCGTCACGCTTTCGCCACGCACCTGCTCAACCATGGCGCCGACCTGCGCGTGGTGCAAATGCTCCTCGGCCACAGCGACCTCTCGACCACTCAGATCTACACCCACGTCGCCCGCGCCCGCCTGCAAGACCTGCACGCCAAACACCATCCGCGCGGCTAACCAAAACCTGTCGCGCGGCCACCCACGACCCTTGCCACGCGGGTGCCCACGACATCAAAGCGTCGTGCGCCGTGAGCGGGAGGTGTTGCATCACCCGCATTCGGCCACGCAGCCCTTATGTGATAGGCTTTGCCGGTTTGCACGATGGGCGATTATGACCCGGTGTTTCGGCACGGGCGTTCTGATCGTCCCATTTGTCCGCCCTCAGGAGTTCTCATGCGTCTGACCCAGATTTTCGCCGCCGCAGCTATTGCGTTGGTCAGCACCTTTGCCGTCGCCGATGACGCGGCCGACAAAGCCATTCGTCACAGCCTCGAAAGCCTCCAGCTCGAAACACCCATCGAAGCCATCAGCGCCAGCCCACTGGCCGGCCTCTACGAAGTCAAACTCAAAGGCAGCCGCGTGCTCTACGCCAGCGCCGATGGCCAGTACGTGATGCAGGGCTACATGTTCCAGCTCAAGGACGGCAAACCGGTCAACCTGACCGAAAAAACCGAGCGCCTCGGCGTGTCCAAACTGGTCAATGAAATCCCGGTAGCCGAAACCGTGGTCTACCCGGCGATCGGCGAAACCAAATCGCACATCACCGTGTTCACCGACACCACCTGCCCGTATTGCCACAAGCTGCACGCCGAAGTGCCTGAGCTGAACAAGCGCGGCATCGAAGTGCGTTACGTCGCATTCCCGCGTCAGGGCCTCGGCTCGCCGGGTGACGAACAACTGCAAGCGGTCTGGTGCTCGAAAGACAAAAAAGCCGCCATGGACAAAATGGTCGATGGCAAGGAAATCAAGGCCGCCAAGTGCGACAACCCGGTTGCCAAGCAATTTGCGTTGGGTCAGTCGATTGGCGTGAACGGCACGCCGGCCATCGTTTTGGCTGACGGTCAGGTCATTCCGGGCTACCAGCCTGCGCCACAAGTCGCCAAACTGGCGCTGGGCGCGAAATAATTCGCATCGTCACGGTCAGCCTTTGACGATCATGGTTCGGCGGCAGCGTTTGCCGAGCCATTAATAGAGAACCGCGAGTATGCGGTTGTTTTCACGGCCGACCTTGCGTCGGCCGTTTTATGGGGAGTTCACAGTGAAACCGGTCAAAGTAGGCATCTGTGGGTTAGGGACCGTCGGTGGCGGTACCTTCAACGTACTTCAGCGCAACGCCGAGGAAATTGCTCGTCGTGCCGGGCGTGGAATCGAAGTGGCACAAATTGCCATGCGCACGCCAAAGCCTCAGTTCCAAACGACCGGTATTGCGATTACCAACGATGTCTTCGAAGTGGCCACGAACCCTGAGATCGACATCGTCATAGAGCTGATGGGCGGCTACACCGTTGCCCGCGAGCTGGTACTCAAGGCCATCGAGAATGGCAAGCATGTGGTCACCGCGAACAAGGCACTGATCGCCGTTCACGGTAATGAGATTTTCGCCAAGGCACGCGAGAAAGGCGTGATCGTCGCGTTCGAAGCGGCTGTGGCCGGTGGCATCCCGGTGATCAAGGCCATCCGCGAAGGCCTGTCCGCCAACCGCATCAACTGGGTCGCGGGCATCATCAACGGCACCGGCAACTTCATCCTCACCGAAATGCGTGAGAAGGGCCGCACCTTCGAAGACGTCCTCGCCGAAGCGCAGGCGCTGGGCTACGCCGAGGCCGATCCAACGTTTGACGTTGAAGGCATCGACGCCGCGCACAAACTGACGATCCTGGCGTCCATCGCGTTCGGCATTCCGCTGCAGTTCGACAAGGCCTACACCGAAGGCATCACCAAACTGACCACCGCCGACGTCAATTACGCCGAAGCGCTGGGCTACCGCATCAAGCACCTGGGCGTGGCGCGCAGCACCGCGGCCGGCATCGAGTTGCGGGTACACCCGACGCTGATCCCGGCCGATCGCCTGATCGCCAACGTCAACGGCGTGATGAACGCCGTGATGGTCAACGGTGACGCGGCCGGTTCGACCTTGTTCTACGGCGCCGGCGCCGGCATGGAGCCAACCGCTTCGTCGGTGATCGCCGATCTGGTGGACGTGGTTCGCGCCATGACCTCCGACCCGGAAAACCGTGTGCCGCACCTGGCGTTCCAGCCGGATTCGCTGTCGGCGCACCCGATCCTGCCGATCGAGGCCTGCGAAAGCTCCTATTACCTGCGCATCCAGGCAAAAGACCATCCGGGCGTGTTGGCCCAAGTGGCGAGCATCCTTTCGGAGCGCGGCATCAACATCGAATCGATCATGCAGAAAGAAGTCGAAGAACACGACGGCCTGGTGCCGATGATCCTGCTGACCCATCGCGTGCTGGAACAGCACATGAACGATGCCATCGCCGCGCTTGAAGCGTTGGCCGGCGTCGTTGGCCCGGTGGTGCGGATCCGCGTCGAACACTTGAATTGAAACAGCGGCAAGCGGCAAGCTTCAAGCTGCAAGTAAAAGCCGATGTGCTTTTGTCTTGCCGCTTGTAGCCTGCAACTTGTAGCTCAAACCGAAGGTTTGCCCCTATGCGCTATATCAGTACCCGCGGCCAGGCACCGGCCCTGAATTTCGAAGACGTTCTGCTCGCCGGCCTCGCCACTGACGGCGGCCTGTACGTGCCTGAATGCCTGCCACGTTTCACCCAGGAAGAAATCGCTTCGTGGGCCGGCCTGCCGTATCACGAATTGGCCTTCCGCGTGATGCGCCCATTCGTCACCGGCAGCATCCCGGACGCCGATTTCAAAAAGATTCTGGAAGAGACCTACTCTTCTTCCGAGCAAGGCGTGTTCTCGCACAGCGCCATCGCCCCGTTGCGTCAGTTGAACGGCAACGAATGGGTCCTGGAGCTGTTCCACGGCCCGACCCTGGCGTTCAAGGATTTCGCTCTGCAACTGCTCGGTCGCCTGCTCGATTACGTGCTGGAAAAACGCGGCGAGCGCGTGGTCATCATCGGTGCGACCTCCGGTGATACCGGCTCGGCCGCCATCGAAGGCTGCAAGCACTGCGAAAACGTCGACATCTTCATCCTGCACCCGCACCAGCGCGTGTCCGAAGTGCAGCGTCGGCAGATGACCGCCATTTACGGCGAGAACATCCACAACCTCGCCATCGAAGGCAACTTCGATGACTGCCAGGAAATGGTCAAGAACAGCTTCGCCGACCAGAGCTTCCTCAAAGGCACGCGCCTGGTAGCCGTGAACTCGATCAACTGGGCGCGGATCATGGCCCAGATCGTTTACTACTTCCACGCATCGCTGCAATTGGGCGGGCCGGCGCGCTCGGTGTCGTTCTCGGTGCCGACCGGCAACTTCGGCGACATCTTCGCCGGTTACCTGGCGCGCAACATGGGCCTGCCGATCAACCAGTTGATCGTCGCTACCAACCGCAACGACATCCTGCACCGCTTCATGAGCGGCAATCAGTACGTCAAGGAAACCCTGCACGCCACGCTGTCGCCGTCGATGGACATCATGGTTTCGTCGAACTTCGAACGTCTGCTGTTCGACCTGCACGGTCGCAACGGTGCCGCAATCGCCGGGCTGATGGACAACTTCAAGCAGGGTGGCGGCTTCAGCGTCGAACAGGAACGCTGGACCGAAGCGCGCAAACTGTTCGATTCGCTGGCCGTCGACGATGCGCAGACCTGCGAAACCATCGCCGAAGTCTACGCCCAGACCGGCGAGGTGCTGGACCCGCACACCGCCATCGGCGTCAAGGCTGCGCGCGAGTGCCGCCGTAGCCTGGACATCCCGATGGTGATCCTCGGCACCGCCCATCCGGTCAAATTTCCGGACGCGGTGGAGAAAGCCGGTGTAGGAAAAGCGCTCGAACTACCTACACATCTTTCTGATTTGTTTGAGAGAGAAGAGCGCTGCACCGTGTTGCCGAACGACCTGAAAGCCGTGCAGGCCTTTGTCAGCCAGCATGGCAACCGCGGCAAGCCGTTGTAAGCGCGAAAAACTGTCACATTTTGAAGCCCGTCTCCTGACGGGCTTTTTCATTTCTGCGTGCACACTTGCCGTGTTTTCGCCCCTGAGGGAAGGGCGAGTTGATCACGAAGGAAGCGGCAATGTTGTTTTTCAGAAGTTTGATTCCAGCCATCTGCTGGATTTTTTTGCTGAGTACGCTGGCACTCGCGCAACCTGGTTTCGCCGCGCAGTTGGTGGCTTATGAGGGCGCCAAGCCAGTGGCCGTCAACGCCATCAAGCTCAGTGCCGAGGAGCGCCAATGGATTCGGGCGAACCCGAAGGTCATCGTCGCTTCGGCGCAGTTTCCGTTGTATCTGTTCAAGGACGAGCATGGTCACTGGAGCGGTTTGAACAACGACATGCTCAACCGCATCAGTGCGATGACCGGCCTGAATTTTGTCCATGAAGAATCGTTTTCCACCGGTCAGTTGCTTGGGCGTCTGGAGCAGGGTGGGGCGGACATGAGCACCACGCTGGCGATGAGTGACGAACGCCGGGATTTTCTCGATTTCAGCCATGCCTTCGGCGGTTCGGCGTGGATTATGGTCGGGCGCGCCGGGGCGCCGGAGTTGCAGTCGCTGGAACAGTTGTCAGAAAAAGTCCTGGTGTTACCCGCCCGGCATGCCATGGAAGAAACCATTCGCCGCGACCATCCGCGCATCACATTGCTCACGGTCAAGACCTACGCCGAGGCGCGGGCACTGGTCGAAAGCGGTGAGGCGGACGCGACCATCGAGAACGAAACCGGCTCGCAGCTTTATCCGATCGGGCAACTGAAAGTAGGACATACGGTAGAAGGTTCGTGGGAAGCCGACCGTTTAGCCGTGCGCAAAGGCCAGCCGCAATTGTTGAGCATCCTCAACAAGGCGCTTGAAGCATTTCCTCCGGCAGAATTGCGCGCGATGCGCCTGAAGTGGCTCGACGGCATTGCCCCACGGCCGGCACTTTCGTTCTGGCAGCAGCTATCGCGATGGGGTTGCTGGGGCATGTTTTTCGTCAGCCTGTTCGCCCTGCTGTCGTTGCTCTGGAACCGTCGGCTCGCGGTGTTGATCAAGCGACATCGAGACGTCGAGAAAGACCTCGGCGATCAACTTGCCTTTCAGCAAGCGCTGTTTGATGCCATGCCTGATCCGATGTTTGTGCGTGATCTGCAGGGGCGTTTGATCAAGTGCAACAAAAGCTATGAAGAGGCTTTATCGAAGCGTTTCGATCAGGTTCAGGGGCTTCGCTTGATTGAAGGGAACATCTTGCCGAGGGAAACCGCAGAAATGCTGCATGCCGAATTCATCGTGCAGATCGAAACCCGCAAGCCGCGTTTCACCCGGCGTCTGCTGCTATTCAACAACGGTGTCAGGGACATCGATCAATGGACGGTGCCGTTCTACGGGGCGGACGGGCATGTTCGCGGGTTGCTGGGCGGCTGGACGGATATTGAGCTGCGCAAGAGTGAAGGGCGGTGCCAATGCGCACGCTGAGTTTCGGAATTGTCCTATACGACGTGGCTACTTTTCCGATGGGCCGCTGAAGAAGGCTGGCCTAGAGTGGTCGACAACTGCGGTCCGAGCCCGCGAGTGTCGTTCCAGAGGTCGCTATGCGCACGCTCAAAATCCTGATTCTTGAACACAATCCTTTCCAGATGATGGCGTTGCACCAGATGCTCAACGCCATCGGCGTCTATGACGTGCTGGCGGCGCCGTCGCTGCGGGTGGCGCAGCGTTCGCTGGCGCGCCGGGGCACGGTCGATATTGCCTTCTGCAATCCGCAATTGCGCGGCGGCGAGGGGCTGGCGTTGATCCGTCATCTGGTCGAACAGCGCGAGGCGCAATCGCTGGTGCTGCTCGGCAATGTCGCCTCCAGCGTCATGCCGGCCGTGACGGCGCTGCTGGCCGAACGCGAAGTGCAACTGCTCGGGCACCTGCACACGCCGGTGTCCGCCGTGCTGATGCGCCGGCTGCTGGACATTTATCTGATGGAATCGATGTTGAAAGCGCAGGCCTGAACAGGCGTGTTTTTTACTTGTCATCTTTGCCGTGCATGCTCAATCGACCGGGCACCGCCATCGAGCGCGTTCGGTATTCAGAACTTTCTACTCGGGCCAGGGGTCATTTATGTAGACACGCCCTCCCAGGCACTTTGTTTCGGACTATTGAGTGGTGATTGCCAGATGGAAAGTATCAGTCTATTGCTCGGCGAGGCTTTGAGCCCGTATCAAGTGACATTGACTCCTTCGGGCGTCCACGGCGAATGCTTGGTGACGCTGAAGAATGCCGTTGGGGCGATTGTGGTGGAACGCTCGTTCAATCAGGCGCAGTTGACCGACAAGTGGCAACTGACTGATGTCGTCGACGGCTTGCACCGCGATGTGCTGATTGCCGAAGGTCGCCTGGAGCCCTGCGTGATCGCGGCGTTGCGCAACGCCGCTCAGGACAAGATCCTGGCCAATCGTAATTGAATTGTTTTTTGTGGGAACCTTCCTGCGCCAAGGTCAGTCAGAGCATGTAACAGCAGGATCAAGCATTGTGCTCCGGTGCTTGTAGCTTGCTGCTACGGGTCTTTATGTAGACCACGTTTAACCCCGAGTTGTCTCCCCACTCCTCGGGGTTTCTTTTTGCCCGAATTTCGTCATGGGCCTGCGCGCTGTTGGAAAAACGCCCGGGTTTCTTCCAGGTATTCCACGCGTCGCTCCGGGTCCAGCCATTTTGCGTAGGCCTCCACCAAATGATCATGGGGCAGGGTACGCAGCACCTGGTTGATCTCGCTGATCGCCCGACGCCCCTGAGCCGTGTTCGAACAGGCGATATAAGTCGTAATGTATTTATCCGTGCCTCTGGCCGGGTAAAACGTCAGTTCGTCAGCCGCAATCTGTTCCTGTTGCGCCAGATATCGAATCTCCGGCCAGTAACCCATTACCCCGATCAAGCGCCCCAGCCGCTGCATCTGCAGCAGACTGCCGAGTGCGTCATTGCCGTAATGCTCAATCACCGTATCGGCCGGCGCCTCGGTCAATTGCGCATCGAGCAACTGGCCATAACTGCGTCCGGCCACCGCGCCGACTTTTTGTGTGCCGCTGGCGAGTAACGCCGCCACGTTGACTTCGCCGTTTACCAGATAAGGTTCGAGTTGGCGTTTGGCATCCTGGCGCACCGTGATTCCGTTGCTGACGATGCGGAACACTGGAGTCGAAAACACCATCCATGCTTCGCGCTCCTTGCTCCAGACCAGCGACGGATCGCAGGTGAAGGATTCCTCGCGCAGCATCTGCAGGCTGCGCGCACGATTGACTCGCATCAGTGTGTGATTGTATTGCGGCATGCCCGCGATCAACGACGGGATCAGTTGATCAATAACGCCCTTGCCCTTCTCCGGACCTTCGAAAATGGTCAACGGCGGCAAGTCGCGCAACAGCCAGATCAGCGTTTCTTTCGGTTGCGCATCGGCGGGCGCCGAGCCGCTTTGCAGCACCAACAGCACCAACATCGCCAGCACGTAGCGGCCGCTGGCGCGTTGGCCGAACACTGAACGCAGGCGCTTCAGCTTAAATGGCTCCGTCTTCACGCAACCGTGCAATCTGTCCCTCGTCGTAGCCAAGTTCGTGCAATACCTGCGCATTGTGCTCACCCAACTGCGGTCCGACCCATTCAGACGTGCCAGGTGTGTCAGAGAGTTTCGGCACGATCCCCGGCATCTTGAAGTCTTTGCCGTCGGGCAATTTGGCGTGGAGGAACATTTCCCGGGCCAGATATTGCGGATCGCTGAACATGTCTTCGGCGCTGAAGATCCGGCTGGCCGGGACCTCGGCCTGATTCAACTGCGCGATCACGCTGTCGAGCGGCAGCGAATTGACCCAGCGATCGATCACCCCATAAATCTCGTCGCGACGGCTGTCGCGCCCATCGTTGCTGGCCAGCAAGGGATCGTTGGCCAGATCTTCGCGGCCGATCAGGTGCATGAAGCGCTTGAAAATCGCATCGCCATTGGCGCCGATCTGCACGTGTTTGCCGTCGGCGCTGGTGTGAATCGAGGAGGGCGTGATGCCCGGCATGATGTTGCCGGTGCGTTCGCGGATGAAACCGAACGCGTCGAATTCCGGGACCATGCTTTCCATCATGGCGAAGATGGCTTCGTACAGCGCCACATCGACCACTTGCCCGAGACCGCCATTCACCTCGCGATGACGCAACGCCATCAGCGCGCCGATCACGCCCCAGAGCGCGGCAATCGAATCGCCAATGGAAATCCCGGTGCGCACTGGCGGTCGATCCTCGAAACCGGTGATGTAGCGCAGACCGCCCATCGATTCGCCGACTGCACCAAAACCCGGCTGATCTTTCATCGGCCCGGTCTGGCCGAAACCGGAGAGCCGCACCATCACCAGTTTCGGATTCAGCGCGTGTAAAACTTCCCACCCCAAACCGAGCTTTTCCAACACGCCGGGGCGAAAATTCTCGATCAGGATGTCTGCTTCGCTGAGCAGTTTTTTCAGGATCGCCAAGCCGTCCGGGTGTTTGAGGTTGAGCGTCAGGGACTTCTTGTTGCGTGCCTGGACAAACCACCACAGCGAGGTGCCTTCGTACAACTTGCGCCATTTGCGCAACGGATCACCGCCGTCCGGCGATTCGATCTTGATCACTTCGGCGCCGAATTCGCCGCAAATCCGCGAGGCAAACGGCCCGGCGATCAACGTGCCCAATTCGATGACTTTCAGACCTGAGAGCGGTTTTCCGGTGAGCGGCATACGGGATCCTGTAGGACAAAGTGCGAACGATAGAGCGTTTTAACATAGCCGCGTGTCAGTCGCGCGAAGTTGATGGCGGTCAATTCGTTGATTGCCTACTGCATCGGTTAGACTTGGCGCCTTTCCCCGTATCAAGAAGCCCGTTCATGGCCCAGCCGTCCACGACCTACAAGTTTGAACTGAACCTCACCGACCTCGACCGCAGCGTTTACGAGAGCGTTAAGCAGACCATCGCCCGTCACCCTTCGGAAACCGAAGAACGCATGACCGTGCGGTTGCTGGCCTACGCCTTCTGGTACAACGAGCAGCTGTCGTTTGGTCGCGGTCTGTCAGACGTGGATGAACCTGCCCTGTGGGAAAAGAGCCTGGATGACCGCGTGCTGCACTGGATCGAAGTCGGCCAGCCAGACGCCGATCGCCTCACGTGGTGCTCGCGTCGCACCGAGCGCACCAGCCTGCTGGCCTACGGCAGCCTGCGCGTCTGGGAAACCAAAGTGATCCCGGCGATCAAAAACCTGAAAAACGTGCACATCGCTGCGGTGCCGCAAGAAATCCTCGAAACCCTGGCCAAAGACATGCCCCGCGTCATCAAGTGGGACGTGATGATCAGCGAAGGGACGATTTTCGTCACCGACGACCGTGGTCAGCACGAAGTCCAGTTGCAGTGGTTGAGCGGCGAACGCGGCTGATCATTCAGCGTTCGCACGCGTCATCCGGTTTTATCCTACGTATTCAAGAGAAGCACCTGTCACCCCATGCGCATCGAACCTCGCCTGTTGCCCGACACCCTGCCATTCCTCGGTGACCTGCCGCCGCTGTTGACCCGCTTGTACGCGGCGCGCGGCGTGCTCAATGAGGCTGAACTGGACAAGAGCCTCGCGCGGCTGATTCCGTATCAGCAGCTCAAAGGCATCGATGCCGCAGTGGATTTGCTGGTGACCGCGCTGGAGCAACGCCAGCGGATTCTGATCGTCGGCGACTTCGACGCCGATGGCGCCACCGCCAGCACCGTTGGCGTGCTGGGCCTAAGGCTTCTGGGCGCGGCGCACGTCGATTATCTGGTGCCGAACCGCTTCGAATATGGCTACGGGCTGACCCCGGAAATCGTTGATGTCGCACTGACCCGCACCCCGCAATTGCTGATCACCGTGGACAACGGCATCTCCAGCGTCGAAGGCGTGGCAGCGGCGAAGAAGGCCGGGCTCAAAGTGCTGGTCACCGACCACCATTTGCCCGGCGACGAACTGCCGCTGGCCGACGCCATCGTCAATCCGAACCAGCCAGGTTGCGAGTTTCCGAGCAAGGCGTTGGCCGGGGTCGGGGTGATTTTCTATGTGTTGATGGCGTTGCGCGCGCGCCTGCGCAACCTCGGCTGGTATGCAAGCCAACCGCAGCCGAACATCGGCGAACTGCTGGATCTGGTAGCGCTGGGCAGCGTCGCCGACGTGGTGCCGCTCGACGCTAACAACCGCATCCTCGTGCATCAAGGCCTGGAGCGGATTCGCGCCGGCCGCGCGCGTCCGGGGGTCAAGGCAATCCTTGAAGTGGCCAAACGTGACCACGCGCGCATCACCTCTACCGACCTCGGTTTTATCGTCGGCCCACGCCTGAACGCGGCGGGGCGCCTGGACGACATGAGCCTGGGCATCGAATGCCTGCTCACCGACAACGCGCAAAGTGCGCGGGAAATGGCGGTGCAGCTCGACAGCATGAACCAGGACCGCAAATCCATCGAGCAAGGCATGCAGCGTGAAGCGCTGGCGCAGCTCAAGGATTTGCCGGTGGAATCGATGCCGTTCGGCTTGTGCCTGTTCGATCCCGAGTGGCATCAGGGGGTTATCGGCATCCTCGCGTCGCGAATGAAAGAACGCTATTTCCGCCCGACGTTTGCTTTTGCCGATGCCGGCGACGGTTTGCTCAAGGGCTCGGGACGTTCGGTGCAGGGCTTTCATATTCGCGACGCCCTGAGCGTGGTCGCGGCGCAACATCCGACGTTGATCAGCAAGTACGGCGGCCACGCGATGGCGGCCGGTTTGACCCTGCCGGAAGTGAATTTTCCGCTGTTTGCCGAGGCATTCGACGCTGAAGTGCGTAGGCAATTGCGCGAAGAAGACCTGACTGGGCGGTTGTTGTCGGACGGCACATTGGCGGTCGAAGAGTTTCATTTGGAACTGGCCCGCGCCCTGCGGCATGCCGGCCCTTGGGGCCAGCACTTTCCGGAGCCGCTGTTTCACGGGGTGTTCCAGTTGGTCGAGCAGCGCGTGGTCGGCGAGCGGCACCTGAAGGTGGTGCTGAAAAGTGAATGCGGTTCGGTGAAACTCGACGGGATTGCCTTCGGGATCGATCGCGAGATCTGGCCGAACCCGACGATCAAATGGGTGGAATTGGCCTACAAACTCGACCTCAACGAGTTTCGCGGCAATGAGACCGTGCAGTTGATGATTGCCCACATCGAACCGCGCTGATCCTATCGCGAGCAAGCTCGCTGCCACATTGGTTTTGTGAACACTGCAAAGCCCCGGTGGGAGCGAGCTTGCTCGCGATGGCGTCTCCCGGCGCCAAATATCCCGGAACCCTCGCTCATCCCGCGTTGTCGACTAGGCTCTAAGCACTGCTTGATTGGCCTTGTGACTTTTTGTCGAATTTTTTACCCGCGGGGGCGGGTGCTGCACCCTTTTTCTGTCACTCGTCGACTTTTCAAACAGAACCCTGGAGCCTGACCACTGATTCGAGAGGTGCCCCATGAGTCTGCTGCTTGAACCCTATACCCTTCGCCAATTGACCCTTAATAACCGCATCGCGGTGTCGCCGATGTGCCAATACTCGAGCGTCGATGGCCTGGCCAATGACTGGCACCTGGTCCACCTCGGCAGCCGTGCCGTTGGCGGCGCCGGGCTGATTTTCACCGAAGCCACGGCGGTCACTGCCGATGGTCGCATCACCGCCGAAGACCTCGGTTTGTGGAACGACGAACAGATCGAACCGCTGCAGCGCATCACCCGCTTCATCGCCGCCCAGGGCGCGATTGCCGGCATTCAACTGGCGCACGCCGGGCGCAAGGCCAGCACCCATCGGCCGTGGATCGGCAAGCATGGCAGCGTCAAACCGGAGGACGGTGGCTGGACCCCGGTCGGGCCTTCGCCGATTGCTTTCGACCCGCAGCACACACACCCGACCCAACTCGATGAAGGGCAGATCGCCGAGGTCATTCAGGCCTTTGTCGCTGCGGCCAAACGTGCTTTGACCGCCGGTTTCAAAGTGGTCGAGATCCACGCCGCTCACGGTTACCTGCTGCATCAATTCCTTTCGCCCCTGAGCAATCAACGGCGCGACCAGTACGGCGGCTCGTTCGAAAATCGCATTCGGCTGGTCCTGCAAGTCACCGAAGCAGTGCGTGCAGTCTGGCCTGAAGAGCTGCTATTGTTCGTCCGCGTGTCGGCCACCGATTGGGTGGAAGACGGCTGGAACCCGGATGAAACCGTGGAACTGGCGCGACGCTTGAAAGACCTTGGCGTGGACCTGATCGACGTTTCGTCCGGCGGCACCGCAGCGAATGCGGAAATTCCGACAGGCCCGGGTTATCAGACGCGCTTCGCTGAGCGGGTGCGCAAGGAGTCAGGCATCGCCACGGGCACCGTAGGAATGATTACCGAGCCGGCGCAGGCTGAGCACATTCTGCGCACCTGTCAGGCCGACATCATCTTCCTCGCCCGCGAATTGCTGCGCGATCCGTACTGGGCGCTGCATGCCGATGATGATCTGGGTGGGCGCAAAGCGGTGTGGCCGGCGCAATATCAGCGCGCTACGCATCGCGATCAGCCGATTCATGAGTCCGATTTGCGTGACTGATTGAGGCGCTGAAAACAAAAAGCCCCGGCCAATTGTGGTCGGGGCTTTTGCGTTTCTGAGTCGGGATTTCTGTTGCCTTTACCGTCCTCTTCGCGGGCAAGCCTCGCTCCTACAGGGTTTGCGGTGTGTGCCAATGATGCGGACGACACAAATCCCGTAGGAGCGAGGCTTGCCCGCGAAGACGCCCGCGAAAGCGACCCTTCAACCTCAGATGTACTTACGCTTCTCAGGCGCCGGCGGGAAGTATTGGTACAACCAGGTCTCGCTCAACGTCCGGTCATTGGTGCGGATAAACAACCGCAGCTCCACCGGCGCGACGCTGTCATTGGTCGGGTACCAGTCAAAGGTAATTCGGTAACCTTTGATGTCGTCCAGCACCAGCACGTTGAAATCCTTCACCTCGCCGTTCGAGCAGGTCACTACCGGCTCAATGCCCGCACCGGCCGGCAAGCGATCAAGCCCGCCGCCGGTGAAGTCCACGGCAAAACGCCGCGCCCAGACTTCCGGGTAATGCTCGCCCGGCGCCCAGCCTTCAACAAAACCGCCCATGCCCGAACGGGTCGCGTTGACCCGCGCCAGCGGGGTGCTGACCGGCGGCAGCGCGCTCCAGTAGAGCTTGTAGCCGTAATTCAGCGAGTCACCGGCAGCCACCGGTTTCTTCGGCGTCCAGAAAGCGACGATGTTATCCAGGGTCTCGCCGGTTGTAGGAATTTCCAACAAATCGATAGAGCCTTCGCCCCACGCGGTTGTAGGTTCTACCCACAGGCTCGGACGTTTGCTGTACCAATCGACGGTGTCCTGATAACTGGCGAACTCGTGATCGGTCTGCACCAGGCCGAAACCTTTCGGGTCAGTGTCGGCGAACGCATTGAATTGCAGGGTCGCCGGGTTGTTCAGCGGTCGGCAGATCCACTCGCCGTTGCCGCGCCACATTGCCAGGCGATCGGAGTCGTGGATTTGCGGGTGAATGGTGTCGCACATGCGCCGCTCGTGGGTGCCGCAGCTGAACATGCTGGTCATCGGTGCGATGCCCAATTGTTCGATGGCGGTGCGCGCATTGATGTGCGCGTCGATGGCCATGACCACTTGGCTGGCCTGGCAGTCGATATCAAAACGGTAGGCGCCGGTAGCGCTCGGCGAGTCGAGCAGGGCGTAGACCACAAACCGTGTGCTGTTCTTGTCCGGCGTTTCGAACCAGAACTTGGTGAAGTCGGGGAATTCTTCGCGTTTCTTCGCGTAAGTGTCGATCGCCAAGCCGCGCGCCGAGAGGCCATATTGGCCAGAGGCATCGACCGCGCGGAAGTAGCTGGCGCCGAGGAAAGACAACACGTCGTGCTTGTCCAGCTCAGGTGCCTTGAACAGTTTGAACCCGGAAAAACCCAGGTCGGCGCCCAGTTGCTTGGTGTCGACCGTGGTTTTTTCGTAGTTGAACAGCGACGGGCGGAAATGCACTTCACGCGCCTGACGCGTCTTCGGATCGACGCTGTACATGCGCACCGGTTGCTTGAAACCCATGCCGACATGGAAGAACTGCACGTCCAGTTGACCGTTGACGTCGTTCCACAGTGAGTGCTTGCCGTCGTACTGAATCGCGTTGAAATTCTGCGGTGTCATCGTCGCCAGCGTCGGCGGCAGCACCTGCTTGGTGTCCTGATAACGACTGGTGGCAAGCTGCTTGGCCTGGATTTTCAGCGCTTCGAAGTCAAACGCCTGAGCGTCGCCATCAGCGGCGCCACCATTCGCGCCATTGCCGGCCCACGCGCGTGCGGCGAGCAGGCCAGTGGCCGAAAGACCGGTGTAGGCAGCGATAGCCATGGACGCTTTGAGCAAATTCCTGCGGTGCATAAGTACAACCTGTCGTGAACAATCCCGCGCCATTCCTGGCACTGCTGGATCAAAAAAAGGGGTTCGGACATGCCTTCGGCCAAACGCAACGGACTTTAAACAGATGCCAAATAGCTTAAACCGTTCGGTCACCCAGAAAAAATGATTGGTTACAGCATGTCAGTGTGGCAATGAAACAAGACATGTCAGTGAACATTTCCCACAGCACTTTCTGATTTAGAGGGCATATCTGCTTTTTTCGACTAATTACTCTAAAAACCCCTTTTCAGCGCCGATTTAATTCCTATTCTATGGACATGACCGGTTGCGGCCCTGAAGGCCGGTGGGTTCAGCGCGCACCCAGTGACTGCTGAAAGTGGTAGGGCGATGCGGTTTTCTGAAGTTTTCTTTGACGTATTAAAAGGACATCGTCCATGTCGAAAGTACAAGGCATCACCGAACTGTTAGGAATCTTCCCTTGCCTGGCCACCGGCCGGCGCAGGCGTCGACTCAATTCGGAGGAAATGAAACTGGTGGAGCGTTATCGGGAGTTGTCCGAGAGCGATCGGATTGCGATGAGGTATCTGGTGGATGCGATGAGGAGTGTTTCGCGGTTTTGAGGAGGGGGATTCTGGCCGTGACAGGGTGTTGCGGCCGAAAGGCGATCATGTAGCAGCTGGCGAAGCCTGCGTTCGGCTGCGAAGCAGTCGTGAAATCAGACTGTGCGGTGCTTCAGGAAGACCGTGCGTTCAGGGTTTACGACTGCTCCGCAGCCGAACGCAGGCTTCGCCAGCTGCTACAAGGAGGGTGTTTCGACTAACCAAAGGGGCGGACCGTAAGGTCGGCCCCTTTTCATTTTTACCCTGCCTTCAACTGCAAGTGCCCATGATCTTGAAGGGACGCTGTACCTGCAGCAGGTCGGGCATATCGCGCCAGTTGATCCATGCTTGATGCTGCCAGTGCAGCAGCGGCACCGATATGCCGGCCCATTGCAGCGAGCTCATGCGTGGTCTGTTATCCATGGGTGACGCGCTGGAGTTGCGCAACATGGGGACGACTTCATTGCTCAGCCAGTGGCGCAGGTTTCGATTTTCTGGGATGAAATGGTGGATCAGCAGGGCATATACCCCGGATTCGCTGATCATCAGCGTTTCGACGCTCGCTCCGCTCCTGAGCAGCCAGACGTTGCGGCGCTGGTCTGGGTCCAGCTTCAGCGTCAGGCGTTCGGCCATCGGCCGGCACATCAGGCGCCCGAGGTCCTGTACGCAGAACCACGCTTGGTCATCTTGCAGGAGCGTGTGAAGGAAGCGGTTATGGCGGGTGAAGATAGTTGGGGTGAAGTAAGACTGAGTCATGGCTTGCTCCCGAATGGGAGGCTTGAAGCTTTTTCGAACGATTTTCGAGCGTGCCTGAACATGTAGGTAACTTCCGTTTTGAATTGAGAAAGTCGCCATCAACCCTTCGACAGATTGGGTGGCGGACCGAGTGGCGTTCGAAGTCGGGACACTTCCAGTCAAAACGCAAGCCAAAAGGCCCGCACCACACGGCCCGCCATAAAGCAGCACTGAAGGCATTGAACAGCTTCAGTTGCAATGGGGGCACGCAAGCACCGTTTTGATTTTTTCCGGCTTCGACACCAAGCCGCTGATTTGGCAGCGACGAGGTAAAGCCTATCGTCCAGGCGCTCGCGGCGGCTAGTCTACTCTGGCGCCGCGGGTTGTAGGAATCGGGGTCTTTGGCTGAAGGCTGGATCTGTAGGAAATTCCTGATTTTGCATGTGCCCACGTCTAGGAACGTTTGAACGCTGTTTTTTCCTATAGGTTTTGCACCCTCAGGAACGAACTACGGGTTTGCCAGATGTTGATCGAGTTTTCCGTTTCCAATTACCGCTCCTTCCGTGACAGGCAAACCCTGTCGATGGCGGCGACGCCGCGCCTGATCAAAAAGCGAAACCTCATCGCGCCGCCCGTTAATGGCGAAAAACTGCCGGATTTACTGAAAATCGCGGCAATTTACGGGCCGAACGCGTCGGGTAAATCGTCGCTCATCAGGGCCATGGGCATCATGGGCCAAATGATCGCCGCACCGCCCTCCCTGAACGATCAACCATTGCCTGTATCGCCTTTCCGGTTTGATCCGCAGCTTCTTAACGCGCCCAGTTGTTTCGAATACAACTTCATCCAGCGCGGTATTCGCTATCAATTTGTGCTGCGAATGACTGCGCTGCGAATTATCGAGGAACACTTGATTGCCTACCCCAATGGCAAGGAAGCATTGCTGTATCAGCGAAAGTTTGCAGAGGAGGGCGAACGTTACGTGTTCGGAGAAAGCCTTGAAGGTGGTAGCGATGTTCATAGCGCGTGGCGGCGCCTGACAAATCCAAAAACGCTGTTTATAGCGCAAGCGGTCGCCAATAGCAGCGAAGAACTCACGCAGCTGCGCGGGCCCTTTAGTTGGTTCCAGACCGGGCTACTGGTTATCGAGCAGAACAACATGATGGGGCTGTCAGCAGCGTCTATCAGATTTTTGCGGATGGCCTCGGACTCCACCAAAGATCTGCGAGATTTTCTGAGAGATGTGGATATTCCCGTCTCAGCCATCCAGCTCAATATTGAGGACGTGGCGGTCCAGAGCACTAGAAAACTTACGTTGAAAGAGTTCTTTGCCGCCGCCCAAAAAGACAAGGTGACCCTGACCCATAGCAGTCTCCTGGGCAAAGCAGAATTCGATTTTTCGGAGGAGTCCGGGGGTACAAAAAACCTGATCGGATTCTGGTTGCCCTGGTTCATGATCAATCACGCCGATGGCAGCGGAATTCTTTCAGTTGATGAGCTGGACAGCAGCCTTCATCCGCCAATAGTCGATGACCTGATTGAAAAACACCTCGAGAGCGGCCTGGATACCCAACTTATCTTCACAACTCACGACACCCATCTCATGAACGCCACAACGCTGCGGCGCGATCAGTTCTGGATTACCGAACGCGATGCAAACGGCGCCACCTGCCTGTTTTCTGTCCATGACTTTGAAGGTTGCGAGGGCGAGGATATTGAGCAGCGCTACTTTGATGGGCGCTATCGCGGCTTGCCGTTAATAAGGCGGGGTTGACTGTGGCGCGTTCTCTGCGGCGATTTGATCGAAAGGCGCCGAAGTTCAAACCTCAACCTAAAGTGCTGATCCTCTGCGAAGACAGCAAGTCTGGAAAACGATATCTGGAGGAAGCCGCCATTCATTTTCGTGCCAACGCTCAAGTGGAAATCGTCCATTGCGGCGTTACGCATCCAAGTGGCATTGTCGAAAAAGCGATCATCCGTCAGAACGGCTTTGACAAAGTTTTTTGTGCGTTGGATCGCGATACGCATCTGTGTTTCGAGAGAGCGATAGATCTTGCGGAGGCGCATCCGAAAATCACAATTATCGCCTCTTATCCCTGTTTCGAGTTTTGGCTGCTTTTGCACTTCGGTTTTAATCGAAAACCTTTCCGGGCGGTCGGAAAGTATTCGCCCGGTAATCTGGTCACTAAAAGCCTAAGGGAAAAGCCCAACATGGATAACTACCAGAAAGGCGAGGACACCAATTATTTCGCGCAACTATTGGGTGAGCCATTCCAGATGGCCAGAGCTTTGGCTCCGAGGATTATCGAAGACGTTGCGGCCAGCGGGGAACCCAACCCTAGTACCGAAATACATTTGCTGATGGATGAATTCGAGATGCTTTCCAAGCCTCTGCTCCTCTGACAACTCAGTCCGCATTGCTGCGGACTGAGCAAATTTCCCTACCGCCCCACCTTCCAGGCATCCCCCGCAGGCGCAGTCCCATGGTCATACGGCTTGCCCAACCACATATAAACCAGCCCCAACCCAATCACGATCGCTGTGCTCAGCACCATCGCGTAGTTGATGTACCAAGGCGCATCCGGCGTACGCGGCCATGCCATGTTGATGATTGCGCCGACGCCATACACCAGCGCGCCGATGTTCACCGGCCAGCCCCACGCGCCGAGGGTGAATTTGCCGTTGGGTTTCCAGCCTTTGGTCCGTGCGTACAGCGCTGCCAGCACGATCATCTGGAATGCCAGGTAAATCCCGATGGCCGCGAAGCTGACGATGGTGGCTACCGCGTCCTGCAGGAAGAAGCCGAGCGCGATGATCAGGGCCGGCAGGACGCCTGACACGAACAGCGCCGCAACCGGCACTTGTGTTGTAGGAGAAATCTTTTTCAGCAGGGCGCTGCCGATGACCATTTCGTCACGGGCGTAGGAATACAGCAGACGACTCGCCGCTGCTTGCAGGCTGATGACGCAGGAGATGAAGGAAATCATCACCACGCCCATCACTACTTTCGAACCGACGGCGCCGAATGCGTTGTTGAGGATGGTGGCGACCGGGTCTTTGTCGGTGCCGTTGATCACGGCTTGCATGTCCGGCACGGCGAGGATCAGTGCCAGGCAGGCGAACATCGCCGAGATGCCGCCGATGTAGATGGTCATGCGCATGGCAATCGGGATTTGTTTGCTCGGGTTCGGGGTTTCTTCGGCGACGTCACCGCAGGCCTCGAAGCCGTAGTAGAGGAACATCCCGGCCAGCGATGCGGTGAGGAAGGCCGGCAGGTACGAGCCATCGATGCTGATGTCGAAGGTGTTGAACAACACGCTGATCGGTTGGTGGCGCTCGAAGATCAGCAAGTAGACGCCGACGATCACCGCGCCAATCAACTCGCAGAGAAAGCCGAACATGGCGATTCGTGCGAGCACTTTGGTGCCGCTGAGATTGACCAGCGTGGCGAACAACGTGAGGACCAGCGCGATAACGATATTGGTGTTGTTGCTCGGTTCAAAACCCAGCATCGCCGCCAGGTACGGGCCGGCGCCAACCGCAACGGCAGCGATGGTCACGCACAGGGCAATGGAGTAGATCCAGCCGACCATCCACGCCCAGCGCTTGCCGACCAAGCGGCGCGCCCATGGGTAGACGCCACCGGAAATCGGGAACTGCGAGACCACTTCGCCGAAGATCAGGCACACCAGCAACTGGCCGCAACCGACCAGCAAATAGGCCCAGAACATCGGTGGCCCGCCCGCCGCGAGGCACAGGCCGAAGAGGGTATAAACCCCTACGACCGGCGAGAGATAAGTGAAGCCCAGCGCGAAGTTTTCCCACAGGCTCATGCTGCGGTTGAAGTTTGAGGTGTAACCCAGCTTGCGCAGTTGCTCGGCGTCGCTGTCGTGGACGTTTGGATTGAGGTCGGGTGATGCGTTCATGGTCATCGAGCTCCGGAAAATCGGCAGATTTCGGATGTCCGAAACCGTGGCGGGGCCTTGGCGGCGCAGCCCGGATCGGTGGTTATTGTTTTGTGTTGCGGTGAGGCCATCGCGAGCAGGCTCGCTCCCACTTGGATCGCGCTGAACCTGTGGGAGCGAGATCACTCGCGATGCTTTTAGTGTTTGAACATCACATGCCGAACCACGGTGTAGTCCTCCAGCCCATACATCGACATGTCCTTCCCGTAGCCGGACAATTTCTGACCGCCGTGGGGCATTTCGCTGACGAGCATGAAGTGCGTATTCACCCACGTGCAGCCGTATTGCAAACGCGCCGCGAGGCGATGAGCGCGACCGACATCGGCGGTCCACACCGAAGACGCCAAGCCGTAATCCGAGTCGTTGGCCCAGCCCAGCACCTGCGCTTCATCGACAAACTGCGTCACCGACACCACCGGCCCGAACACTTCGCGCCGGACAATTTCATCGTCCTGTTGCGCGTCCGCCAACACCGTTGGTTCGAAGAAAAATCCGTTGCCCTCCACCGCTTTACCGCCGGTGATCAAACGAATGTGCGATTGCGCCACGGCGCGTTCGACGAACCCGGCCACGCGGTCGCGATGTTGCGCGGTGATCAACGGACCCAGCTCGGTCGCCGGGTCATCCTGCACGCCGTACTTGATGCTGCTGACCGCCGCGCCAAGCTTCTCGACAAACTTTTCGTAAATGCCCTTCTGCGCGTAGATGCGGCACGCGGCGGTGCAATCCTGGCCGGCGTTGTAAAAACCGAAGGTGCGAATGCCTTCGACGGCAGCGTCGATATCGGCGTCGTCGAAAATGATCACCGGGGCTTTGCCACCCAGCTCCATGTGCGTGCGTTTGACGCTGTCGGCCGTGCTGGAAATGATGTTCGAGCCCGTGGCGATGGAGCCGGTCAGCGAGACCATGCGCACTTTTGGATGCGTGACCAGTGGCTGGCCGACGGTAGGACCCCGACCAAACACCAGATTGAGTACGCCGGCGGGGAAAATCTCTGACGCCAGTTCGACCAGACGCAGCGCGGTCAGCGGGGTTTGTTCCGACGGTTTGAGCACCACGGTATTACCAGCGGCGAGCGCCGGGGCGATTTTCCAGGCAACCATCATCAACGGGTAATTCCACGGCGCGATGGACGCGACCACGCCGACCGGGTCGCGGCGGATCATCGAGGTGTGGCCGGGCAGGTATTCGCCGCCCGCCGAACCGCTCATGCAACGGCTGGCACCGGCGAAGAAGCGGAACACGTCGGCAATCGCCGGGATCTCGTCGTTGAGCGCTGCGCTGTAGGGTTTGCCGCAGTTGTCCGATTCCAGTTTGGCCAGTTCTTCGCTGTGGGCTTCGATGGCGTCGGCGAGTTTGAGCAGCAGCAGCGAACGCTCTTTCGGCGGAGTTTGCGACCAGGCGTCGAAGGCATTGTCGGCGGCGCGCACGGCGGCATCGACCTGGGCTTCGCTGGCTTCGTTGATTTCCACCAGCACACGGCCAAGCGCCGGGTTGAACACCGGTTGGGCGGGGCCTTCGCCGTCGATCAGTTGGCCGTTGATCAAGAGTCTGGTTTGCATGGTCTTGTCCTCGTCAAAGCAATTGTTATTTTTCTGCACAATCCCGATCCCTTGTAGGAGCGAGGCTTGCCCGCGAAGGCGTCTTCGAGGCCGCCAAAAGCTTCGCGGGCAAGCCTCGCTCCTACAGGATTCGGTTTGCACGTTGGTTTATTTCCCGCCACTACCCGCCACGCTTTCACCGCCCCGGGTCAGGTAATACGCGCCGAGAATCGGCAACATCGTCACCATCATCACCAGCATCGCGACGACGTTGGTCACCGGCACATCGCGTGGGCGGCTGAGCTGGTTGAGCAGCCACAGCGGCAGCGTGCGTTCATGCCCGGCGGTGAAGGTGGTGACGATGATTTCGTCGAACGACAAGGCAAACGCGAGCATGCCGCCGGCCAACAGCGCCGAGCCGAGATTGGGCAAAACGATGTAGCGAAAGGTCTGCCAGCCATCGGCGCCGAGGTCCATCGAGGCCTCGATCAAGCTGTGCGAAGTGCGGCGCAAACGGGCGATGACGTTGTTGTAAACGATGACCACACAGAAGGTCGCGTGGCCGACGATGATGGTGAACATCCCAGGCTCGATCCCCAGTGTCTTGAAGGTTGCCAGCAGCGCGATCCCGGTAATGATCCCCGGCAGCGCAATCGGCAGGATCAGCATCAGCGAAATGCCTTGCTTGCCGAAAAAATCGCGCCGGTACAGCGCCGCTGAAGCGAGGGTGCCGAGGACCATCGCGATCAGCGTGGCGATGGCGGCGATTTGCGCCGAAAGCTTGATCGCTTCGAGCACGTCGGGCCGCGAAAACGCCACGCTGAACCACTTCAACGTGAAGCCCTTGGGCGGAAAACTGAACGCCGCGTCTTCGGTGTTGAAGGCGTAGAGAAAGATGATCAGGATCGGGAAGTGCAGGAACACCAACCCGCCCCACGCGGCGACGCGTAAACCCAGTGAAGCGCGCTCAGAGTGCATCGAAGGCCCCCAGTCGTTTGACGATGGTCAGGTAAACGGCGATCAACACAATCGGCACCAGCGTGAACGCGGCGGCCATCGGCATGTTGCCGATCGCGCCTTGCTGCGCGTAGACCATGCTGCCGACGAAGTAGCCCGGCGGCCCGACCAGTTGCGGCACGATAAAGTCGCCCAGCGTCAGCGAAAAAGTGAAGATCGAACCGGCGGCAATGCCCGGAATCGACAGCGGCAAAATCACCTGCATAAAGGTCTGGCGCGGCTTGGCGCCAAGGTCCGCCGAGGCTTGCAGCAGGGACGGCGGCAAGCGTTCGAGCGAAGCCTGGATCGGCAGGATCATGAACGGCAGCCAGATATAGACGAACACCATGAAACGCCCCAAATGCGAGGTCGACAACGTGCTGCCGCCCACCCCCGGAATGCCCAGCACAAACTGCAAGACCGGCTCCAGGCCCAAGTGCTGAACGAACCACTGGGCGACGCCGCCCTTGGCCAGAAGCAAGGTCCAGGCGTAGGCCTTGACGATGTAACTGGCCCACATCGGCAGCATCACCGCGATGTAGAAAAACGCCTTGGTTTTGCCGCTGGTGTAACGCGCCATGTAGTAGGCAATCGGGAACGCGACGATGGCGCTGGCGATCGAGACGACGATGGCCATGCTCAGCGTGCGCAGGATGATGTCGAAGTTCGACGGCTGGAACAGCGCGGCAAAATTCGCCAGCGTCAGGTCCGGCGTGACCGCCATGGTGAAGTCGTCGAAGGTGTAGAAACCCTGCCACAA
Organism: Pseudomonas sp. SJZ131; assembly: GCF_007828705.1. Taxonomy (NCBI): domain Bacteria; kingdom Pseudomonadati; phylum Pseudomonadota; class Gammaproteobacteria; order Pseudomonadales; family Pseudomonadaceae; genus Pseudomonas; species Pseudomonas sp. SJZ131. Next base: position 440,612 of record NZ_VIVC01000002.1, read on the forward strand.
CAGCATCAGCAGCGAGCCAAGGTAAATCGCGCCGAACCACAGCAGCGGCGGTACCAGCAGCAACGTCAGGTAGAAGTTCGGTCGGCGATACAGCAGGTTGGAAAACCGCCGCAACGGCGAACGGCTGGCCGCCGATTGAGAGAGCGCCAAAGTGCTCATCTCAAGCTCCGCCAACGACGTGGTCATGTAACGGGATCATCGCTTCGCGAGCCCAACGTGCGCTGATGCGTTGGCCGGTTTGATGGCGGGCGCTGGTGTCCAGCCACTGGTTGTTTGCCTGGCTGATGTTCAGCGTCTGGCCGTTTTCCAGTTTCACTTCGTAGCGCGTGGCGCTGCCCTGATATTGGATGTCGTGAAGCAAACCGCTGACTTCTATTTCATGGCTGGCCAGCGGGCCTTCAGCGAAACGCACGTGTTCCGGACGAATCGAAAACGCTTGCGGATTGCCGCTCAATTGTCTGGCCAGCTCGCCGCGAATCACGTTGGAGGTGCCGACGAATTCTGCGACGAAGGTGGTGGCCGGTTTCATGTAGAGGTTGCGCGGCGTGTCGACTTGCTCGATGCGTCCTTTATTGAATACGGCGACGCGGTCGGACATCGACAGCGCTTCGGTTTGATCGTGGGTGACGAAGATGAACGTGATGCCGAGTTGGCGTTGCAGTTTCTTCAGTTCGCTTTGCATTTGTTCGCGCAGTTTGAGGTCGAGCGCGCCGAGCGGTTCGTCGAGCAGCAACACGCGCGGACGATTGACCAGCGCGCGGGCGAGGGCGACACGCTGGCGCTGACCGCCGGAGAGTTGCACCGGTTTGCGCTCGCCGTAGCCGCCGAGGGCGACCATGTCGAGGGCTTCTTCGGCGCGTTTGTGGCGTTCGGTTTTGCCCACGCCTTTGACTTTCAAGCCGTAGGCGACGTTGTCGCGAACGTTCATGTGCGGGAACAGTGCGTAGTCCTGGAACACGGTGTTGACGTCGCGTTGATAGGGCGGCAATCCGGCGGCTTCTTCGCCGTGAATGCGGATCGAACCGGCGCTCGGTTGTTCGAACCCGGCAATCAGCCGCAGGCAGGTGGTTTTGCCCGAGCCGGACGGGCCGAGCATGGAAAAGAACTCGCCGTCCTCGATGTCGATGGAAACCCGGTCAACGGCCTTCACCTCGCCGAACTGCCGGGAAACATTGGTGAACTGGACTGCAAGCGTCATGGTGCGGTGCTCCGAAAAAGCGCGGGCCGTCACAGCGGCCCTGCCTGGACTTCTGAAAAATCTGAAACATCTGAAGGTGAATGCGATCCGCTTTCAGCTCCCTCTCCCTCCGGGAGAGGGCGGGGGGTGAGGGCGGCTTTATCAGCCCTTACCCAAAATTTCGAGGCAAGATCAAACGCTACCCCCTCACCCCAGCCCTCTCCCCCAGAGGGGAGAGGGGGAAAGGGAGCCGACCGAGTTGTGTCCGAGAGCTATCTGCCGCCCATGATCGCGATGTAATCCTGAGTCCAGCGGCTGTAAGGGACGAATTTGCCGCCCTCGGCCTGCGGGGTTTTCCAGAAGGCGATCTTCTCGAACTGGTCGAAACCGTTGGTTTTGCAACCCTCGGCGCCGAGCAATTCGCTGCCGGTGCACGCTGCCGGCACCGCTGGCAACGAGCCAAACCACGCCGCCACATCGCCCTGGACTTTCGGTTGCAGCGACCAGTCCATCCATTTGTAAGCGCAGTTCGGGTGCTTGGCCTCGGCGTGCAACATCGTCGTGTCAGCCCAGCCGGTCGCGCCTTCTTTGGGGATCGTCGAGGCAATCGGCTGCTTCTCGTTCATCAAACCATTGACCTGATACGGCCAGGCACTGGATGCCACCACGCCTTCGTTCTTGAAATCGCTCATCTGTACGGTGGTGTCGTGCCAGTAGCGGTGGATCAGCGGCTGCTGTGCGCGCAACAGATCGAGCACAGCCTTGTACTGATCTTCGCTGAGTTGATACGGGTCTTTGATGCCCAGCTCGGGTTTGGTGCTCTTCAGATACAGCGCCGCGTCGGCGATGTAGATCGGGCCGTCGTAAGCCTGCACGCGCCCCTTGTTCGGCTTGCCGTCGGGCAGGTTCTGCGCGTTGAACAACACGTTCCAACTGGTCGGCGCGGTTTTGAATACGTTGGTGTTGTACATCAACACGTTCGGCCCCCACTGGTACGGGGTGCCGTAAGTCTGGTTGTTGACCACGTACCACGGCGCATCCTTGAGGCGCGGGTCGAGACCTTTCCAGTTCGGGATCAACGCGGTGTTGATCGGCTGCACACGCTTGCCGCCGATCAAGCGCAACGAGGCATCGCCCGACGCGGTCACCAGGTCATAACCGCCCTTGGCCATCAGGCTGACCATTTCGTCAGAGGTCGCCGCCGTTTTCACGTTGACCTTGCAGCCGGTTTCCTTCTCGAAACCCGTCACCCAGTCGTAGGCCTTGTCGCTCTCGCCACGTTCGATGTAACCCGGCCAGGCGACGATATCCAACTGACCTTCGCCGGCACCGACAGTTTTCAGCGGTTCGGCGGCCTGGATACTGGCACTGGCGAGCAGTGCCGTAGTGATTGCGCTGAGCAATGCGGTCTTGTGCACGAACATGGGGTTTCCCTCTTCTTTAATTATGGTCGGGGCAGTTGTGAACGTGGTGAAGCATGCCGTTGGCGGCTGGTTTTTATCAGGCCGTTATCGGTCTTGTTATTAGCGTAGTCAGAGATGCTGGCCGTGCCGGGCCATGATGTGCCGCACCACGCTGTAGTCCTGCAGCGAATCGCTGGACAAATCTTTGCCGTAGCCCGAACGCTTGAGCCCGCCGTGCGGCATTTCGCTGACCAGCATGAAATGGCTGTTGATCCAGGTGCAGCCGTATTGCAAACGCGCCGCGACTTGCATGGCTTTGTCGAGGTTCTGCGTCCAGATCGACGAGGCGAGCCCGTATTCGGAGTCGTTGGCCCAGTCCACCGCTTGCGCGAGTTCATCGAAACGGGTGACGGTCACCACCGGGCGCGAATACTTCGCGCTGGACGATTTCATCGCTTTGCTTGCAACCGGCGAGCAAGGTCGGCTGATAGAAGAAACCGGCGCCGGAATGCACCGCCGCACCGGTGACGCGTTCGATGTGCGGCTGACCGAGAGCGCGCTCGACAAAACTGGCGACGCGGTCGCGCTGGCGGGTGCTGATCAGCGGACCGATTTCATTGTCGGCATCGCGTTTGCCGGCGAAACGCAGGCTGCTGACCGCCGCGCCAAGCTCTGCGACCAACCGATCATGAATCCCGGCCTGCGCGTAAATCCGGCACGCGGCGGTGCAATCCTGGCCGGCGTTGTAATAGCCGTAAGTGCGCACGCCTTCGACCACCGCTTGAATATCCGCGTCGTTGCAGACGATCACCGGCGCTTTGCCGCCGAGTTCGAGATGCGTGCGTTTGAGGGTTTTCGCCGCCGCTTGCAGGATCTTCTGCCCGGTGACGATATCGCCGGTCAGCGAAACCATGCGCACTTTCGGGTGGCTGACCAAATGGCTGCCGACCCCTTCGCCGCCGCCACAAATAATGTTGATCACCCCGCGCGGGAGAATCTCGGCCAGCGCTGGCGCCAGTGCGAGGATCGACAGCGGCGTGTGTTCGGACGGCTTGAACACCAGCGTGTTGCCGGCAGCGAGGGCCGGGGCGATTTTCCACGCGGCCATCATGATCGGGTAATTCCATGGCGCAATCGATGCGACCACGCCAATCGGATCGCGCCGCACCATGCTGGTGTAGCCCGGCAGGTATTCGCCGCTGAGCTGGCCAGTCTGGCAACGCACGGCGCCGGCAAAAAAACGGAAGACATCAACCGTCGCGCTCAAATCATCCTGACGCGCCAAGTGCAACGGCTTGCCGCAATTCAGCGATTCGAGGCGGGCGAGCAGGTCGGCGTTTTTTTCGATGGCGTTGGCGATATCCAGCAACAGGTTCGAGCGCTGCTGCGGGGTGGTCCGCGACCAACTGGCGAACGCACGGTGGGCGGCGAGGATCGCGGCTTCGACTTGCTCGGTGCTGGCCTCGGCAATGTGCGTCAGCACTTCCCCGGTGGCCGGATTGAGGATCGGCTCGACAAAACCCTGACCCGCGACCAGTTCGCCATCGATCAACAGTGCGGTGAACAAAGGGGTCTGCGCGCCGGGCATTTTTCGGGTTCTCTTTTCTTGTGTAGCCATGGTGCTCCCAGTGACTGGAGCCCGGCCGTCTTATAAAGATGTGACAAGACTAGTGCGCGGGCCCGAGGTCGACAAATTCTAAATACTGAAGGTGGCGTTCGATTAAATAGATGGCTTGCGCCCGCCGTGCGGTTGTTCGCGAGCGACGGTCAGGAACGGGTCGACCAGCGCCGGACGTGCCGTGCCCCGGCGCCAGGCGAGGCCGACGTCGAGGGTCTGGCTGAGGTCGGCGATCGGCCGCGCCTCAATGATGTCGCCCTCCAGCGACCACGGCCGGTAGGTCATGTCAGGCTGGATTGACACGCCCAGACCCGCCGCCACCAGACTTCGCACGGCTTCCGTCGACGCAGTTTTGAGGGTGATGCGCGGTTGCAGGGACGCGGCCGACCACATGCGCTGGGCGTTGCGGTCCATTTCATCGACGTTGAGCTGGATCAGCGGCTCGCGGGTCACGTCGGCGAGGTTGATGCTGTCGTGTTCCAGCAGCGGATGTTGTGCCGGCAGCCACAAACGGTGCGGCGAATGCGTGAGCACTTCAGTCTGCAAGGCGTGGCGATCTTCGAGGTTGGAGAGGATCAACACGCCGACATCGATTTCGCCGCTGACCAGCAAATGCTCGATGTACGGGCGCTCGTCTTCCATCACGCGGATCTCGACGTTGGGGTAAGCGCGCTGGAATCGGGTGAGCAGATCGGCGAGGTAATAACCGGCGACGAGGCTGGTCACGCCGATGATCAATTGCCCGGCAACCTGATCGGTGCTTTGTTGCAGGCTGCGTTTGGCGTTGTCGACCGTGGCCAGAATCAGGTGCGCCTGGCGCAGAAATTGATGCCCCTGGTGCGTCAGCGTCATGCCTTTGGCGTGCCGGTTAAACAGGCTGACGCCGATTTCCTGCTCCAGTTGCTGGATCGCCAGCGTCAGGGTCGATTGCGAAATGAATGCGGTTTGCGCAGCAGAGGAAATGGAGCCGGTCTCGGCCACGGCAATGAAGTGACGGATTTGACGCAGGGTCATCATTGGAAAATACCCGGTGGGCGGTTTTTATCGATGTGTTCGAGTGTATGTCTGTTTTTTCGAATGACCAGTTTCCAATCATGAAAGCTTGCGGGACAGGATTAATTGGCCAAGCAACATCTGGAAGCACTCTCGCCGCCGGGCGTTGGGCACTTTCGCCCTAGGCTGGTTGCCTTATTGATCCGGTTACCCCGAATTCGTGGAGGCAACAAATGAACACCCGTGGATTGCTCGATCAGCTACTCAAATCCGGCCAGGACTTGTTGCAGAAAAAGGCTGGCGGTCACTCGCAGAAGTCTTCTGGCGGCTCGGTTGGCGGTTCTGTCGGCGGCGCGCTGGGCGGTTTGCTCGGCGGCAGTGGTGGCTCGGGCGGCCTCGGCGGTTTGCTCTCGGGCGCGGGCGGCGGCGCATTGGCAGCGGGCGCGATGGGGCTGTTGATGGGCAACAAAAAGGTCCGTAATGCTGGCGGCAAAGTCGCGCTCTACGGCGGCCTCGCGGCGTTGGGCGTGATTGCCTACAAGGCTTACGGCAACTGGCAGGCGCAGCAGGGCACCGCAGCGAAGGTCGAACCGCAAACCGTCGACCGGGTGCCGCCCGCGCAGGTCGAGCAACACAGCCAGGCGATTCTCAAAGCACTGGTCGCGGCAGCCAAGGCTGATGGTCATGTCGATGAGCGCGAACGTGCGTTGATCGAGGGCGAATTCACCAAGCTCGATAACGATCAGGAACTGCAGCACTGGCTGCACGCCGAGCTGAACAAACCGCTGGACCCGACCGACGTCGCCCGCGCCGCCAGCACCCCGGAAATCGCCGCCGAAATGTACATCGCCAGCGTGATGCTGGTGGACGAAGAGAATTTCATGGAGAAATCCTACCTCGACGAACTCGCGCGGCAGTTGAAGCTTGAGCCGGGGTTGAAGCTCGAACTGGAAAAACAGGTACGCGCCGCTTCGGTGTAAAACCTGAAATTGCCCTCGCGGGCAAGCCTCGCTCCTACACAGTTAGCGTTGGTCGGTCGCTCGCACACGACAGCGATTCTGTGGGAGCGAGGCTTGCCCGCGAAAGCGTCTTCAGCCGCGCACCATGTCTGCTGGCCAATCCACGGCCCACTTCTGCCAATCCCCCTCTGGCAAACACCCCCCGATCTAGCGGAAAGTCCCATCCCAGAGCCTGCCCGGCGATCTGCGCGCGCAAATTGCGGCAACGCGCATCCGTCTTATAAATGAAACACTGCGCTCAGCTATACTCCGCAGAATTTGAAAATGGCCCGAGGACTTACTGTGAAGAACTGGACGTTGCGCCAACGGATCTTGGCGAGCTTTGCGGTGATTATCGCCATCATGTTGCTGATGGTCGTCGTCTCGTATTCGCGGCTGTTGAAAATCGAAGAAAGCGAAGCCAGCGTCCGTGAAGACGCGTTGCCCGGCGTCTATTACAGCTCGATGATCCGGGGCGCCTGGTCCGACAGTTACCTGCGGGTTCAGGAAATGCTCGGCCTCAAGGAAGGGCAGGGCTTCAGCACCGAAGATGCCGCCGAATTCAAGACGTTCGAACTGCGCTTGCAGGCGCAGATCGACAACTACCGCGCCACCGTCACCACCGAAGAAGACAAGGTCGAATTCGCCACTTTCGAAAAGATCCACGAAGAGTACAAAACGCTGCTGGCCGCGGTGCTCGACTTGCATCAACGCAATCTGGAAGTCGAAGCGGTCAAGTTATTCAACGAAAAACTCACGCCGACCTGGACCGCCGGTCGCGTGAAGCTCAACGACATCCTCCGTGAAAACAAAGCCGTCGCCGATCAGGACATCATCGCCATCGACAACGCCGTGCTCGCGGCCAAAGTCAGCATGGGCGTCTCGCTGCTGGTCGCGGTGCTCGCCGCCGGTTTCTGCGGTTTGCTGCTGATGCGCGCGATCATGGCGCCGATGAACCGCATCGTGCAGATCCTCGAAATCATGCGCACCGGCGACCTCAGCGGTCGCCTCAATCTGGAACGCAAAGACGAGTTCGGCGCCGTCGAAACCGGCTTCAACGACATGATGGCCGAGCTCACCTCGCTGGTGTCGCAGGCGCAGCGCTCGTCGGTGCAAGTCACCACGTCGGTGACCGAAATCGCCGCGACGTCCAAGCAACAACAAGCCACCGCCACCGAAACCGCCGCCACCACCACCGAAATCGGCGCGACCTCGCGGGAAATTGCCGCGACCTCGCGTGACCTGGTGCGGACCATGACCGAAGTCTCCACCGCCGCCGACCAGGCCTCGGTGGCCGCCGGCTCCGGGCAGCAAGGGCTGGCGCGCATGGAAGAAACCATGCACTCGGTGATGGGCGCAGCGGATCTGGTCAACGCCAAACTGGCGATCCTCAACGAGAAGGCCGGCAACATCAACCAAGTGGTGGTGACCATCGTCAAGGTTGCCGACCAGACCAATCTGTTGTCGCTGAACGCTGCCATCGAGGCGGAAAAGGCTGGCGAATATGGCCGCGGATTTGCCGTGGTCGCCACCGAAGTCCGGCGTTTGGCGGACCAGACCGCCGTGGCCACTTACGACATCGAACAGATGGTCCGGGAGATTCAGTCGGCGGTGTCGGCCGGGGTCATGGGCATGGACAAATTCTCCGAAGAAGTGCGGCGCGGCATGTCCGAAGTGCAGCAAGTCGGCGAGCAGCTGTCGCAGATCATTCATCAGGTGCAGGCGTTGGCGCCGCGGGTGTTGATGGTTAACGAAGGCATGCAGGCGCAGGCCACCGGCGCCGAGCAAATCAACCACGCGCTGGTGCAGTTGGGCGATGCCAGCAGCCAGACCGTCGAGTCGTTGCGTCAGGCCAGTTTTGCCATCGACGAACTGAGCCAGGTGGCCGTCGGGCTGCGCAGTGGCGTCTCGCGATTCAAAGTCTGATGAACGAACTCACGGCCAAACGCCACGCCGTGACGGCGGCGAGGCAAGCGCTGTTTCTGGTGTTTCGCATCGGTGACGAGCGTTATGCGCTGCAAGCCATCGAAGTCGCGGAAGTGTTGCCGCGCCTGCCGCTGAAACCGATTGCGCGGGCGCCGCAGTGGGTCGCCGGTGTATTCGCCTATCGCGGCGCCGTGGTGCCGGTGATTGACTTGAGCGCGCTGACATTTGGCCAACCGGCGCAGGCGCGCACCAGTACGCGGCTGGTGCTGGTGCACTATCGCCCCGACGCCGCCACGCCCGCGCAATTGCTCGGGTTGATCCTCGAACAAGCCACCGACACTTTGCGCTGCGACGCGGCGGAATTTCAGCCCTATGGCCTCGACAATCGCCAGGCGCCGTACCTCGGCCCGGTGCGCAAAGACGCGCTGGGATTGCTGCAATGGGTGCGGGTTGCCGACCTGCTCGACGACGATGTGCGCGCGCTATTGTTTCCGCCATCGCCGCTGGACCTGACGTTGCTTGAGGATCAGCCATGAGCAGCGATCAGCGCTTTTTCGATTTCCTCAAGGATCGCATCGGCCTCGACGTTGCGTCGGTCGGCGCGGCGATCATCGAACGCGCGGTTCGCCAGCGCACCACAGCCTCAAAAGCGCTGAGCGCCGATGAGTATTGGCAGACTTTGCAAGGCTCGCGGGATGAGCAGCAGGCGCTGATCGAAGCGGTGATCGTCCCGGAAACCTGGTTTTTCCGTTACCCGGAATCCTTCGCCACGCTGGCGAAACTGGCGAGTAAACGCCTGACCGAGATCAACCACATGCGCGCCTTGCGCATTCTCAGCCTGCCGTGTTCCACCGGCGAAGAGCCTTATTCGATTGCCATGGCGTTGCTCGACGCCGGGCTCAAACCGCACCAGTTCAAAGTCAAAGGCATGGACGTCAGCCCGCTTTCGGTGGAAAAAGCCAGGCGCGCGGTGTACGGCAAAAACTCCTTTCGTGGGCAGGACATCGCGTTTCGCGAGCGGTATTTCAGCGCCGAAGACGACGGCTACAAGCTCAGCGAACGGGTGCTGGAACAAGTGCGTTTGCAAGTGGCGAATCTGCTCGATCCGACGTTGCTGGCGAACGAGCCGCCCTATGACTTCGTGTTCTGTCGCAACCTGCTGATCTATTTCGATCAGCCGACCCAGCAGCAAGTGTTCGAAGTGCTCAAGCGCCTGACCCACGTCGATGGGGTGCTGTTTATCGGCCCGGCTGAAGGCAGTTTGCTCGGGCGATTGGGCATGCGTTCGATCGGTATTGCGCAGTCGTTTGCGTTCAGTCGGCAAAGTCTGGCAGAGCCGGAACCGTTACCACCGACCGTTTTGCCAACGCCGCTGCAAACACCGCTGCCCGCGCGCCAACCACTGCGCAGCGCGACGCCGCCGCCACGCAGTCGCCCGTTCGCGGCGGTTGTGCCATTGACGAACTCCACGAAAACGCCCAACTCCGACGCCGCCACGTTACTGGCGAGCATCGCCGCGCTGGCCAACGAAGGCAAAAGCACCGAGGCGCGGGCGGCGTGTGAACTGTATCTGCGCAGCCACGAACCGGTCGCGCAGGTGTTTTATTGGCTGGGATTGCTCAGCGACGTGGCCGGGCGTGCGCTCGAAGCGCAGGGCTTTTATCGCAAGGCGTTGTACCTCGAACCGCAACATCCTGATGCTTTGATGCACTTGGCGGCGTTGCTGCAATCCCAAGGCGATACGGCGGGCGCGCGACGCTTGCAGGAACGCGCCGCGCGCAGCGAACGCGCGGCTGACAGTGAGCGTAAACGATGAACGGCGCGGACACTTTGCACGTCACCCACGAAGATGCGCAGGCCATCGACGACTGCTGGAACCGTATCGGCATCCACGGCGACAAGTCCTGCCCGCTGCTGGAAGAGCACATTCATTGCCGCAATTGCTCGGTGTATTCGGCGGCGGCCACGCGGTTGCTCGACCGTTACGCGTTGCAGCAGGACCACCACGAGCAAGTCGCGACGGCGCTCGAAACCGAGGTCAAAACCCGCTCGCTGCTGATGTTCCGGCTCGGCGAAGAATGGCTGGGGCTGGCCACGCGCAGCCTGGTGGAAGTCGCGCCGCTGCAAGCCATCCATTCGCTGCCGCACCAGCGCTCGCGGGCCCTGCTCGGCGTGGCGAATGTGCGCGGCGCGTTGGTCGCGTGCCTGTCGCTGGTGGAATTGCTTGGCCTCGACACCAGCAACAATGTCGCGTCCGGCGCGCGAGTGATGCCGCGCATGTTGATCATCGCCGCACGCGGTGGCCCGGTGGTGGTGCCGGTGGACGAGGTCGACGGGATTCACGCGATCGACCAACGCATCCTCGACGCCGCCTCGCAATCGGGCGCGCAGGCCAGCGCCAAATACACCCGTGGCGTGTTGCAATTCAAAGGTCGCAGCCTGCGCTGGCTGGATGAAGAACAGTTGTTGTCCGCCGTGACCCGGAGCCTCACATGACCCCCGAGCAAATGCGCGACGCCTCTTTGCTGGAGTTGTTCAGCCTCGAAGCCGAGGCCCAGACCCAAGTGCTCAGCGCCGGACTGCTGGCGCTGGAGCGCGACCCGACCCAGGCCGATCACCTCGAATCGTGCATGCGCGCGGCGCATTCGCTCAAGGGTGCGGCGCGGATTGTCGGGGTGGATGCCGGGGTCAGCGTCGCGCATGTGATGGAAGATTGCCTGGTCAGCGCGCAGGAATCGCGGCTGTATCTACGCCCCGAACACATCGACGCATTGTTGCAAGGCACCGACCTGTTGATGCGCATCGCCACGCCAACCCACGCGCCGTCGGCGCTGGACGTCGAGGCTTATGTGGCGCTGATGGGGCGCTTGCTCGATCCGCTGGCACTGGCGCCGCCGATCAGCACGCCGATTGCGCCGTTCATGGACGAGCTGCAATTGCCGGCGCCAACGGTCGAAGTGCCGGTGCCGGTGATCGAGCAACCGCTGGTGGCGCCGGCCGTTGCGAGCGAGCCTCCCCGGGTCAACCGCCGCACCACGGAAAACGGTGAGCGCGTGTTGCGCGTCACCGCCGAGCGGCTGAACAGTTTGCTGGATCTGTCGAGCAAATCGCTGGTGGAAACCCTGCGGCTGAAACCGCATCTGGCGACCATGCAGCGGCTCAAACGCACGCAGAGCAATGGCTTGCGCGCGCTGGAAAACCTCAATGTTCATCTCAAGGATTTGCACCTGAGCCTCGAAGCTCAGGAAGCGCTGGATGACGCGCGGCGGTTGTTGGCGGAATCCCAGCAGTTGCTGGTGGAAAAAAACGCCGAACTGGATGAGTTCGCCTGGCACGCCAGCCAACGCGCGCAGGTGTTGTACGACACTGCGCTGGCCTGCCGCATGCGCCCGTTCGCCGATGTGCTGAGCGGGCAAGTGCGCATGGTCCGCGACCTCGGGCGCGACTTGGGTAAACAGGTGCGGCTGGAGATCGAAGGCGAGAAAACCCAGGTTGATCGCGACGTCCTGGAAAAACTCGAAGCGCCGCTGACCCATCTGCTGCGCAACGCCGTCGACCACGGCATCGAAACCCCGGAACAACGCCTGCTCGGGGGTAAACCGGCGGAAGGTCTGATCCGCTTGCGCGCCTCACATCAGGCCGGTTTGCTGGTCCTTGAACTCAGCGATGACGGTAACGGCGTCGACCTCGAAAAGGTCCGCCGCAGCATCATCGAGCGGCAGTTGTCGCCGGCGGAAACTGCTGCGCAGTTGAGCGAAGAAGAACTGCTGACGTTCCTGTTTCTGCCGGGTTTCAGCCTGCGCGACAAGGTCACCGAAGTCTCCGGGCGCGGGGTTGGCCTCGACGCGGTTCAGCACATGGTCCGCCAGTTGCGCGGCGCCGTGGTGCTGGAGCAGACGGCGGGCGAGGGCAGTCGTTTTCATCTGGAAGTGCCGCTGACCCTGTCGGTGGTGCGCAGCCTGGTGGTCGAAGTCGGCGACGAGGCTTATGCCTTTCCGCTGGCGCACATCGAGCGCATGTGCGACCTCGAAGCGGACGACATCGTCCAGCTCGAAGGGCGCCAGCACTTCTGGTACGAAGGCCGCCACGTCGGTTTGGTCGCGGCCAGCCAATTGCTGCAGCGCCCGGCGAGCCAGACCAGCCAGCAAACGCTCAAGGTCGTGGTGATTCGCGAGCGCGATGCGATCTACGGCGTGGCGGTTGAACGTTTTGTCGGCGAGCGGACCTTGGTGGTCTTGCCGCTGGATGAGCGGCTGGGCAAGATTCAGGACATTTCCGCCGGGGCCTTGCTCGACGACGGTTCGGTGGTGTTGATTGTCGACGTCGAAGACATGCTGCGTTCGGTCGACAAACTGCTGAATACCGGGCGCCTGGAGCGGATCGCCCGGCACAGTAATCAGGCCGCTGAAGCGGCGCGCAAACGCATTCTGGTGGTTGACGATTCGCTGACGGTACGTGAATTGCAGCGCAAGTTGCTGCTCAATCGGGGTTACGACGTGGCCGTCGCGGTCGACGGCATGGATGGCTGGAACGCGTTGCGTTCGGAGGATTTCGATCTGCTGATTACTGACATCGATATGCCGCGCATGGATGGCATCGAACTGGTGTCGCTGTTGCGTCGGGACAATCGCCTGCAATCGCTGCCGGTGATGGTGGTTTCCTACAAGGACCGCGAAGAAGACCGCCGCCGTGGACTGGACGCCGGAGCCGACTATTATCTAGCCAAGGCGAGTTTTCATGACGACGCCCTGCTCGATGCGGTGGTTGAGCTCATTGGAGGAGCGCGGGCATGAAAATCGCTATCGTCAATGACATGCCCATGGCGGTCGAAGCGCTGCGCCGCGCCCTCGCATTCGAGCCCGCGCACCAGGTGATCTGGGTCGCGAGCAATGGCGCCGAAGCGGTACAACGCTGCGTCGAACAGACGCCGGACCTGATCCTGATGGACTTGATCATGCCGGTGATGGACGGCGTCGAGGCGACCCGGCGGATCATGGCCGACACGCCGTGCGCCATCGTGATTGTCACGGTGGACCGCCAGCAGAACGTGCACCGGGTGTTCGAAGCCATGGGGTATGGCGCGCTGGACGTGGTCGATACGCCGGCGATTGGTGCCGGCAATCCTGCGGAAGCGGCGGCGCCGTTGCTGCGCAAGATCCTCAATATCAGTTGGCTGATTGGCGACAAGGGCAATCGTGTGCGCACGGCGCCGAGCCCGCTGCGCAGCTCCGGCTCGCGGCAAAAACTGGTAGCGATCGGCTCGTCGGCGGGCGGGCCGGCGGCACTCGAAGTGTTGCTCAAAGGCTTGCCGAAGAATTTTTCCGCCGCAATTGTGCTGGTGCAGCACGTCGACCAGGTTTTCGCCGCCGGCATGGCCGAATGGCTGAGCAGCGCCAGCGGCCTCAATGTGCGGCTGGCTCAGGAGGGTGAACCGCCGCAACCCGGCACGGTGTTGCTGGCGGGGACCAATCACCATATTCGTCTGTTGAAGAACGGCACGCTGGCTTACACCGCCGAACCGGTCAACGAGATTTACCGGCCTTCGATCGATGTGTTTTTCGAAAGCGTGGCCAGTTACTGGAATGGCGACGCAGTCGGCGTTTTGCTCACCGGCATGGGGCGCGACGGCGCGCAGGGGCTTAAACTCATGCGCCAACAGGGTTACCTGACTATCGCTCAGGACCAGAACAGCAGTGCGGTGTACGGAATGCCGAAAGCGGCGGCGGCAATCGATGCCGCCAAAGAGATCCGTTCACTGGACACGATAGCGCCACGATTGCTGGAGATATTCTAGAAATGACGACTTTTCGCCGCAATCCTGGCCCCGGCAGTATTCAGGTGACCGCACATGAATGACCTACAACTCGACGACTTCAAGACCGACGAAAACGCCGCCATGGTGTTGTTGGTCGACGATCAAGCGATGATCGGCGAGGCGGTTCGGCGCGGTCTGGCGAATCAGGAAAACATCGATTTCCACTTCTGCGCCGATCCGCATCAGGCCATCGCACAAGCGGTTCGTATCAAACCGACGGTGATCCTCCAGGATCTGGTGATGCCCGGCCTCGACGGTCTGTCGCTGGTGCGCGAATACCGCAATCATCCGGCGACCAAGGACATCCCGATCATCGTCCTCTCGACCAAGGAAGACCCTCTGATCAAAAGCGCGGCGTTCGCGGCCGGGGCCAACGATTACCTGGTGAAACTGCCGGACAACATCGAACTGGTGGCGCGAATTCGTTACCACTCGCGCTCGTACATGACGTTGTTGCAGCGCGATGCGGCGTACCGCGCGTTGCGTGTCAGTCAGCAGCAATTGCTCGATACCAATCTGGTGTTGCAGCGCCTGATGAACTCCGATGGCCTGACCGGGCTGTCGAACCGACGGCATTTTGATGAATACCTCGAACTCGAATGGCGCCGCTCATTGCGTGACCAGACGCAACTGTCGTTGCTGATGATCGACGTCGATTACTTCAAATCCTACAACGACAGCTTCGGCCATCTGGAGGGCGACGAAGCCCTGCGCAAAGTCGCCACGGCGATCCGCGACGCCAGCGCCCGACCTTCGGACTTGCCGGCACGCTATGGCGGCGAAGAGTTTGCGCTGGTGCTGCCAAACACCTCGCCGGGCGGCGCGCGATTGGTCGCGGAGAAACTTCGGCAGACTGTGGCGGGGCTGAAAATCCCCCACGTGTTCCCGGCAGAAGGGGCGATTCTGACCATCAGCATCGGCCTGTCAACGATCACCCCGCAGCAGGGCAGCGATTGCCGGCAACTGATCTCGGCGGCGGATAAAGGGCTGTATCTGGCGAAGAACAATGGGCGTAATCAGGTGGGGATTGAGTAGCGGGTGGCCTGAGCTCATTTTCCAGGCTTAGACGCCCCGAGGCACGGGGCTTTTGTGGCGAGGGGGCTTGCCCCCGTTGGGTCGCGAAGCGGCCCCGGCGTTTTTCCTCCCATACGCTTCGATCCTTCTACGACTAATTCTCAGCCGAACGGGAGCAAGCTCCCTCGCCACAGGTTATTCGTGCTCGACACCTGCGCTTCTTTCACCCTTGGCTAGCTAACGGCCACCCCGATAGCCATTCCCCATAAAGTGTTTCGCCGCAGTGCGCGGCATATCTTTAGTAGCTCAATCGACATACGTCACATAAGCCGCCATCAAATTCGGCCGTTGAAACGTATCGATGTTGGCGACGCGCTGATGCATTTCCCTGACCACCTGTTTGAACGTCGCATCATCCATGTCGATCCAGAAACGCGGGTTGCGACCGGTGCGGCGGTCGTATTCGGCGGTGGTGGGGTCGAGGTGGCGGTACTCCTCGTATTGCGGCAGATCCGGCAGGGGGCGGCTGACGTCCATGTAGTTCTGGATGAAATCCCACAGTGCGCACGCGGGTTGCACCTCGGGACCGGGACAGAGCAGTGCGCCGAAGTTGATCATGATGTTGCGGTAGCGATGGGCGAGGTAGAGCACATTCATCGGCATGCCCTGACTGTCCGGGGACGTGGCGATGTAGGCATCAAACTCGTAGAAAGCGGCGGTGAGTTCACCGATGGTGCCGTTCTTTTTATATTCACCGTTGTTTTTGTAGTCGAAGACGGTGACCAGACCGGTGCGGCGGTTGAGTTCCCAGATGGGGCCTCGGGAGGGTTTTAGCCAGAGGTTTGGGAAGTGTTTTATGACTATTGAACCTATTGCCCAGCATAGGAGTGGTATGCCGAGGAACCAGGAAAAAAACTCTATAAAAATACTTTTAGTGGAATCCCATACAGACTTCGTTTCGTTTGAGATTTCAGAAAAATATGGAAGGATACTGGCAATTAAAAATAAAAAGAATAAGAAGCGCCCTCCTCCAGACATATACATCCAAAAGTGGGAGCTTGCGGGCAGAAGAGCATATCTGAACCGTTCATTATCATCCCTTATATGAAAATCTATATGCCCGTATGGGTTAGGATCAAACGTATTTGTGGCTATCTGCTCTTCACGCTCTTTCTTGAAACCCTCGTGGAGACGGAGTTCTTTTGGTGAGAATTTTTCGAGAAGATTTGCAGCCGTTACGTCATCCGTATTGCCCCATGGCAGTCTGGCTCTAGCAAAGCGCATAATCCACGGACGTTCAGTCGAGCATTCTTGTTGAGGTACCTCATTCCATCCGTAGGCGGTCTGGGCATACCACGATTGATCTGTCATTAGTCACCACTCCGCGATATGTCGGTAAATTCATCAGCCCAATGAAGTTTCACCTCACTGCTGGAATCGAGATTGTTGCCATAGAACGACGCGGCAAATCCCGGCAACTTTTTATTTGGCTCAATCGACATACGTCACATAAGCCGCCATCAAATTAGGCCGTTGAAACGTATCGATGTTGGCGACGCGCTGATGCATCTCCCTGACCACCTGTTTGAATGTCGCATCATCCATGTCAATCCAGAAACGCGGGTTGCGACCAGTGCGGCGATCATATTCGGCAGTGGTGGGGTCGAGGTGGCGGTACTCCTCGTATTGCGGCAAGTCGGGTAAGGGGCGGCTGACGTCCATGTAGTTCTGGATAAAATCCCACAGTGCGCAGGCGGGTTGCACTTCGGGGCCGGGACAGAGAAGTGCGCCGAAGTTGATCATGATGTTGCGGTAGCGATGGGCGAGGTAGAGGACATTCATCGGCATGCCCTGACTGTCCGGAGAAGTTGCGATGTAAGCGTCGAATTCGTAGAAAGGGGCGGTGAGTTCACCGATGGTGCCGTTCTTTTTATATTCACCGTTGTTCTTGTAGTCGAAGACGGTGACTAGACCGGTGCGGCGGTTGAGTTCCCAGATCGGGCCTCGTGAGGCTTTTATCCACAGGCTGGGGAAGTGTTTTATGACTATTGAGCCGATTGTCCAGGATAGGAGAGGTAGGCCTAAGAACCAAGAGTAATACTCGAATATTGAGCGTTTTGTCAGTTCCCAGAATGGTTCTGTAGTTGCTGACGTCATCACGAAGTGACTTGGGATGCTGAATATAAAAGAGATGTAAAAAATCCATTTTCCAAAAGCTCTTATATACAGCCAAAAGTGAGAGCTCGCTGGAAGACTTGCGTATCTGAATTGTTCGTGGTCATCCCTTATGTGGAAATCAATAAGTTCGTGTGGGCTAGGATCATAAGTGTTCGTGGCTATTTTCTCTTCATGCTCTTTCTTGAATTTTTCATGGAGACGAATTTCTTCTGGAGAGATTTTTTCGAGAAGGTTTGCAGCCGTGACTTCATCAGTATTGCCCCACGGCAGTCTGACCTTGGCGAATCGCATAATCCACGGACGTTCAGTCGAGCATTCTTGTTGAGGTACCTCATTCCATCCGAAGGCGGTCTGGGCATACCACGATTGATCTGTCATTAGTCACCACTCCGCGATTTATCCGTAAGTTCATCAGCCCAATGAAGTTTCACCTCACTACTGGAATCGAGATTGTTGCCATAGAACGACGCGGCAAATCCCGGCAAGTTTTCTATTTGGTTCAATCGACATACGTCACATAGGCCGCCATCAAATTAGGCCGTTGAAACGTGTCGATGTTGGCGACGCGTTGATGCATTTCCCTGACCACCTGTTTGAACGTCGCATCGTCCATGTCGATCCAGAAACGCGGGTTGCGACCGGTGCGGCGGTCGTATTCGGCGGTGGTGGGGTCGAGGTGGCGGTACTCCTCGTATTGCGGCAGGTCCGGCAGGGGGCGGCTGACGTCCATGTAGTTCTGGATGAAATCCCACAGGGCGCAAGCGGGTTGCACCTCGGGACCGGGACAGAGCAATGCGCCGAAGTTGATCATGATGTTGCGATAGCGATGGGCGAGGTAGAGCACATTCATCGGCATGCCCTGACTGTCCGGAGAAGTTGCGATGTAGGCGTCGAATTCGTAGAACGGCGCGGTGAGTTCACCGATGGTGCCGTTCTTTTTATATTCACCGTTGTTTTTGTAGTCGAAGACGGTGACTAGACCGGTGCGGCGGTTGAGTTCCCAGATCGGGCCTCGGGAGGGTTTTAGCCACAGTTTTGGGAAGTGTTTTATGACTATTGAACCGATTGTCCAGGATAAGAGAGGTAGGCCGAGAAGCCAGGAAAATAGTTGGATAAAGATAGTTTTAGTTGACTCCCATATTGGATCGTATCCTGTGGAAATAACCGCGAAATAGGCAGGTATGCTGACAATGAAAAGTAGGAAAAACATAAATCGTCCTCCTCCTGACATGTACATCCAGAAGTGGGAGCTTGCGGGTAGGAGGGCATATCTAAAGCGTTCGTGGTCATCCTTGATGTGAAAATCGATGTGTTCGAACGGACTCGGGGCATAGGTGTTTGTGGCTATTTGCTCTTCGCGGTCTTTCTTGAATCCTTCATGGAGACGGAGTTTTTTGGGTGAGAATTTTTCGAGAAGATTTACAGATGTTATGTCCTCTGCATTGCCCCAAGGCAGTCTGACCTTGGCGAAACGCATAATCCACGGACGTTGAGTTGAACGTTCTTGCTGGGGTACCTCGTTCGCCCCATAGGCAGTTTCGGCGTACCACGATTCGTTGGTCATTAGTTGCTGTTCCGCGATTTATTTGTCACTTCGTCTGCCCAGTAAAGCGAACCTTCACTGCCGAAGTCGGGTTTGTTGTAGGTTACGTCGAATGGCGTGCCGTCCTTGGGTGGTGGCGCAGGAAAGTGCCAGCATCGATTGTTTTGTTCCAGTACACACTGCGCTCTCACTTGCCATTGTTGTGCAATGCCAGATGAACCTGTGACCGAGTCGAAGGCGTAGCTTGGCGGGGTTTCAAAAAACAGGTCCAGGCCTTGTGGTAGCAGGCGTTGTGCTTTGGGCGAGACGAGTTGGCTCTTGATCAGTTTTTTGAACGGCACGGTTTCACTTTTGATGCGCCCAGCTCTAAGTTCGAATGTATTGAGTCGACAGCGAGCATTAATATTGATCGCGCCCAAGTGGGCGACCAACCCCGGTAAGTTGCTTTCTATGCGAATGCAGGTGTTGGACGAGATCATCTGAAAAGGCGTCTTGCCGTGAATGTCATGTTTGGCATTGGGGACGAATTCAGGGTTGCTGCCGATGTTGATGCGAATGTCGGCAAACAAACTGATCAGGTAGTAGAAACCACGTTGCGGATCTAGTAGGTGCGCATTGTTGGAATGAACTTGAGTGCCGAATGGGCCATTCTTCAGCCATTCCTCGATGGGCTTGTCGGCGAGCCACCAGGCCAGTCCGGCACCGATAACGATTAAGATCAGCGCTGCCCAGCCACCGGGGCCCAGCCCCAGAAAGGTTACGGTAGGAATGATCAGGGTGCTGAGTGCGCTAATAGATCCCCCCATGGACATCATCAGATACCCCCACATGGCATCATCACCCCATCTTTGGGCGTGCCAAGCGTCGTACAAGCTTATGGCTGTAAGAACTAGCCCCGAAGCAATTTGCGCAAGGATTCGACCGGTAAACTCCTTTGCTAAATACTCCGCTACTCGAGAGCTTAAGGATCTCGCGGCCTCATCTGAAATAGTAAAAAGAATCTTGCGACCCGCCGCCAAAACGGACTTGGTACCAGCAAGTTTTACCGTCAACATCTCCAGCGCTATAAGCAGATCAATGCCAGCTCCGACAAAGGATAGACCTGCGCGTAATGAACCTTTTTCCCGCTGTACTTGCTCCGCCGCCCCTAACTCCGTCCTAACATTCCAAACCTCCAACATCAAAACCCCAGCCGCAAACGGCAACGAGCCCAACACCCGATAAACCCGGCTGTTAGCCAAATCCGCATGCCCATCCACACCTTGCTGCAACGCACCTTTAACCTTCGCGTTATCTGCCCCGCGAGCTTCAACATCTGCTTTATGCACCGCGTTAATCCGCCGATTCAGCTCACTAAGGCTGCGCACCGTCGGATGAGCCACTGGCATCACCAGCAATTTGTAATTTCCCACACGTGAAGCGCTCGGCGTCTCGAAAGCATCAGCGGCATTCCCCACCGTTAACGGCCGCCCCTGCGCATCCAGATATTCCCCCATCAACCGCCGTGGCCGCTGATCCCCGTTCGGCACGTCGGACAACCCGAACAGGTGATAGCGTTGCGGATCTGCATCTCGGCGATTGATGAGGTGCATTTCACCAAAGGTATTGGGCATCAAACTGCGCAACAGCCCCACGCCCAGGCCATGCAGATAGGCGCTCGTAGGGGCAGGTGCAACTTGGGCCATCACCGCACTGCTGGCGGTTTCCAGAGAGCCGGCGAGATTTTCGTAAATGCTGATCAACGTACTGGCCGCCGCTTTCGATTGCCCGGTCAGCGTGCTGTTCAGGCTGCCGTTGGCCAGCAACCCTTCCAGCAAATGCCCGTCGAGGTGTTCGACCTGCGGGTAATAAGGCCCCGGGTCGGTTTCGAATTCGGCGAGGTGTTCAGCGCGTAACCGACCATCACCTTCATTGACGGTTTTCTCGGTGGGCGGCACGTAAGGCGTGTCCAACGCGGCGTCATCGACAGCCGGCCAAAGCATCCCGTGCAGCGGGTGCGCCGAGTCGTGGGCGATGTCGTTGAGCAACGTTTGGCCGACACTGGCCTGCGGGCTGTAAAGGCTTAACCCGGTCAGCGCATCGGAGACATCACCATTGCGCGCCAGCGGATCCAGCTGCGCCGGCACGGTGGCGAGGCTGGCGAAAACCTGGCTGACGGCAAACAGTGCGGCGAGGTAATCAAAACCCTCAAGGCTCAAATGATCGGCCAGGGTTTGCTGGGTAACCGGTTGTTGCAGACACTCGGCCAGCAGCGCCTGCGCCATGTTCAGTTGTTGCCAGAGCAGGGCGCGTTCAGCGGTGGCGGTGAAGCGGTTGATGTCGCGGCGGCCGGCCTCTTGCACTTTGTCGAAACAGCCGTGCAGCGGGTTTTTCTGCCCGCCGATCGTCGCCGGCACGATCAGTTGCTGAACCATCACCGCGCTGGCGTGGTGCGGGTGCAGGCTGGCGCGCTCGGCATACCGCGCGAGCAATTGCTGTTGCTGCTGGATCTGCGAAACCAGATGCCGCACGCGGTGGCGTGGGTCTTCCAGCAACACGCCGCAGACGCCTCGCTCGCGGGCCGCTGCAAGCACGTCAACGACGGTGGGTTGGGCGAGCCAGAGATCCGCTTCATCGGCGGATGGGGCTTTTCCAAGCAATTGATCCAGCAATGCGGCGAGGCAATCAGCCCAGGCGCTGCTTTCAAACGTTGCAGGTAACGCAGGTGTGGTGCCTTGCTCCCACTGATCAAGACAGGCCTTGGCCTCGGTTTTGCGCTGCGCCGCGAATTCGCCCGAGAGGTCGCACACGTAACGGCCCGGATGGTCCAGCACGTATTCGAAACCACTTTGGCGAGCCCGTTGCGGGGCGATCAGGTTGAGGGGAAAGGCGCGTGCGGAGAGGTTGCGCCAGGTGATGCTGGCCTTCGTCGCGGTATCGGACGCTTGTGCATCCCACGCATTGAACGCACTGAAAGCTTCCAGCATCGCCGGCCCATCGGGCTGCTGCTCGAAAAGCCGCTCGAAGGTCTGACTCTCGCACTGCAACGCCGGGCTCTGACACCGCTGAGCGCGCAGCTGCGGATCGTCCTCCAGACGTTTCAGACGTGCAGCGCTCAGCTGGATTTCGCTGAAACACAGTTGCACGGCTTCGGCGGGTTGATGATTCCAGGTCGCGGGCAGCCAGATGTCGCTGAGATCGACGCCGCTGGCCTGTCGGTAGTCGTTGCTGAGTTGCTGGTCCTGTCGATAGGCCTGCAGATCGATATCGCGATAGGTCGTGAGTTCGTCGTCCTGCCGCACCTCGAGCTCACGCCACAAGCGATCACGGTAAAACACATAGACATAACCGCTGCGGCACAGCACCGGCGTGCCGAGGTCGTACTTGCTGCGAGTCCCGGGCAGCGCGGCGAAGGGCAGGATCGGCACGATCTGATTCCACTGCGCTTCCAATTGGCGCGGGGTGACACGCACATCTTCCAGCAACGGCAGGCGAATGGGCGAGCCGTGGGTGGTGGCAATTTCCAGCCACAACTGGTGTTTGAGTTGTGCCGACCAATCCCACACAAACAGCTCGCTGTGCACGCTGGTCAACCGCTCGGTTTCGCACGCGGCCTCCTCGGTCAGCGCCAAGAGCGGTTCGACGCCCGACTGATCGACGATCAGCAGTCGCTGGTTTTTGCAATGTCCGGTGCCAATGACCTGAACAATCAGCTTGTCGCGTTCGCAGCCGGGGCCTGCGGTCAGCTTGCCGAGGCGCGTCATGACTGGACCTGCGTGCAGTGGGCGTTCAGGAAGGCGCTGATGTCTTCGCTGTCGTCGATGCCCTGAGCCAGCGCTTGCTCCAGCAAATGGCTGGCCTGCATAAAGGAGTGCTGGGGATGTTGCTGCCACCAGTCATAAAGAAACTGTTCGTTGCGCTGGCGCGTCAAAGCGTCTTCCTGGGCGACGCTCAGCACCATCGCCCGGCGTGTCCATTCAATGCGCCAGTCGTTCGCGTGGGGATTGTCCAACCGCTGCCAGCCAGCTTCGCCTGCGGCTTGAGTGGCCCACGTCGCGCCGAACCAGCGCAGACGGCGGATCGGCCCGAGCCACAGGCTGAGGTCTTGCACAGTGCACGCGGCAAAAAAATAGCTGGCGACGGTCGGGTTGCTGTAGCGCAGCACGCCTTTGCGTTGCTGGTCGAAGTTGACGAACAGCATCTGGCGCAAATGCGCGAGTAGCGACGGCGTGTCGCTGGCGCTTTCGATCAGCAGGCCGGACCATTGCGCCGGGGTTTGCTCGATTGCCAGGGTGAGCGTTGGCTGGTTGTCCAGCCGGACCAGCAGTGGGCTCTGCTCGGCAAAACCGGCGAGTGAAGTACCGGCGAACAGCTTCTGGGTGTCGGGATGTGTCGCCAGGCGATAGAGCGTTTCGAGTTGCGCGGCGGGGCGCTCCAGCAAAATCCATGTGTTCATGAGCGAGCTCCATAGCCCAGGGCTCTGCGGCATTGGCAGTCGCTCAGCGGGCAGTCCAGCGGCGTGCCGCCGCTGGGCATCTGGCAGAGTTCAATCAAGGCCTCGTCGCCGAGCAGTTGTTTGAATAGGGCGGTTGAAACCGTTTCGGTGAGTACCGGCGTGCTCGCATCGAGCGCCACGGGTGTGGCGGCCATCGGCGGCATCGGCGCACCGCCGGTCATAACTGGCACGCTGCTGAAAATCCCTGCCGAATTGATCGTGAGCCACGCGCCAGCGGCCTGGAGCGTGACGCTGGCGCCGCCATCGATGACGACGTGGTGGCCGACGCTGACGTGCACCTGCTGTCGAGCGCTCAACCGATGGCTGGTGGCGCGAATGTGGCGGTCGCCATGCACGGTCAGGTGGTCGTCCTGACGGACTTCGGTCAAGCGGTTGCCGTGGGTGATGCGCTGTTCTTCTGCGTGCAGTTCATGCCGGGCGGTGCCACCAACCACAATGCTGCGCTGGTTGTCGATTTGAACCCGTTCGTCGTGCAACACGTGCTGTACGTAGTCGCGCTGGGCGCGCACGGATATTTCCTCCGCCCCTTTGCGATCCTCGATGCGCAGTTCATTGAAACCTGCGCCGCCGGGGCTGCTTTGGGTCTTGAAAGTGCTGCGGGTTTTCTCGGCGGGCAGGTCGAGCGGGGGACGATTGGCGCCATTCGGCAGGCAAGCGACGATCAACGGTTTATCCAGGTCGCCCTCATAAAACCCGACGATCACTTCCATGCCGACGCGGGGAATCAGCACGCTGCCATAACGGTCGTGAGCCCAGCCGCTGGCGACGCGCACCCAGCAACTGGAGTGTTCGTTGTGCTCGCCGTCACGGTCCCAGGGGAACTGAACACGCACGCGGCCGTATTCGTCGCAGTGGATTTCTTCGCCGGGAGGGCCGCAGACCACGGCGTGTTGATAGCCGTCGATGGTGGTTTTGGGATGAGCGAGCGCGGGCCTGAAAGGGGTGTCCCACGGCGTCGCAAGAAAGGTGTTGCGGTAGCCTTGGGAAAATTCGTCGGTCGGGTCGCTGGTGATCGATTCTTCAAGCACGCTCGGCTGTTTCCCGGTGTGGATGACTTCTGTCAGCAACCACAAGTCGTTCCATTCCTCGCGCGGATGATTGATCAAGGGCAGGAAGTGGCCGCTGAGCAACATTGACTGATCGCTGCGTCCGGTGGCTTGCCGATAATCGCTGCGGTGCCGCTCCAGTGCTCGCCGGGTGCGCTGCTTGCCCTGTTCGCGATCAGTGAAATGGCCGGGAAAGCCGTAGTCTTCAAGTCGCAGCAGCGAAGGATCTTTCGCGCCACTCTCCAATTGCAGTAAAGGTTTCTCGAAGTCGTAGTCGCGGCGGGTCACACCGGTGGCGCGGGTTTGCAGGGCGAGTGTGAAGGCATTGATCACCGGATCATCCGCGACCATCGCGCTGTCCTGCAGGTAGGCGGTGGGTTGGTGGAGTCTGGGGAATACCGTTTGATCATCGCCGAAGACCAGCACGTGCCCCTCGCGGCTGTGCTCAAAGTGGTAATGCAAGCCTTCTTCTTCGCACAGGCGCTGCAGAAAATTCAGGCAGCTCTCGCCGTACTGGACGCAATAGTCCCTCGGTCGGTAATCGCTGCCGAGGGCAAAGCGGTAGCGATCGCCGAGGATGCCGTGGCTTTCCAGGACCTGGGCGATGATCTGCGGCACGCTCAGTTTCTGGAATATTTTCTGGTCGAAACGGTGGCCCAGCCAGGCAAGGCTGGGCATCAGGCTGAGTTGGTATTGGGTCAGGCGCTTGCCTGCATCGCCCTGGCCGACGCTGTAAACCTGGCCATGAATGCCGGCGCCGTGGCCGTCAAAACTGAGGTAGGCGGTTCGATGCAGAAGGCTTTCCAGGTCCAGATCGGGACGTTCGCTGACCAGTTTGAGATCAAAGCGGAAAGGTTGGCTGATGGCTTCCTTGCCGGTGAACTCGAGGACCCGCAGATCGTGGGCTGACCCCTCGATGTCCAAGAGGAAAGAGGCTTGGTTGGCAGGCCCGAACATCACACATCCCTAGTGCTGATTTAGATGGGCGGGACTGTGGATGAGTGAGTGCGGGGTTTATGCAGGGCAGTTCTGTTTCTGGTGTAGGAAGAGTCGTTTTAGTAGTTAGGGATTTTCCTGGGGAGGTTTCCCGCATTTGAGGTGGCCAAAACGCTATTGAAGCGCATTCAGTCCGCCAGGCGGGCTGCCGTCAGAGCTTGATTACGTTATACTCGCCGGCTTTCAAAAGTTCGCCAACGAGTGCTGCCCGCCATGGAAATCAACCCGATCCTTAACAGTATCAAGGACCTGTCCGAGCGCTCCGAAACTATTCGGGGGTATCTTTGACTACGATCAAAAGCATGAGCGTCTGACTGAAGTCAATCGCGAGCTTGAAGATCCAGCAGTCTGGAACAACCCGTCGTACGCACAGGAACTGGGCCGCGAGCGCTCGCTGCTGGCTCAGATCGTCGACACCCTCGACGAAATGCACACCGGCCTCGCCGATGCCAAAGAACTGCTGCTGATGTCCGCCGAAGAAGAAGACCAGGGCGCCGTCGATGACGTCGCGACCGAGGTCGAGCGTCTGCGCGAATCCCTGGAAAAACTCGAATTCCGACGCATGTTCAGCGGTGAGATGGACGCCAACAACGCCTACCTGGACATCCAGGCCGGCTCCGGCGGCACCGAGGCCCAAGACTGGGCCAACATCCTGCTGCGCATGTACCTGCGCTGGGCTGACAAACGCGGTTTCGACGCGACCATCATGGAACTGTCCGCCGGTGAAGTTGCCGGGATCAAGGGCGCCACGGTCCACATCAAGGGCGAATATGCCTTTGGCTGGCTGCGTACCGAGATCGGCGTGCACCGTCTGGTGCGCAAGAGCCCGTACGACTCGGGCAACCGTCGCCACACCTCGTTCTCCGCCGTGTTCGTGTCGCCGGAAATCGATGACAACATCGAAATCGACATCAACCCGTCGGACCTGCGCATCGACACCTACCGCTCCTCGGGTGCCGGTGGTCAGCACGTAAACACCACTGACTCGGCCGTGCGTATTACTCACGTACCGTCCAACACCGTGGTCAGCTGCCAGAACGAACGCTCCCAGCACGCCAACAAAGACACCGCGATGAAAATGTTGCGGGCGCGCTTGTACGAGCAGGAAGTGCAGAAACGCAACGCCGCTTCGCAGGCCCTGGAAGACACCAAGTCCGACATCGGCTGGGGTCACCAGATTCGCTCTTACGTGCTCGATGCGTCGCGGATCAAGGATCTGCGCACTAACATCGAACGCAGTGACTGCGACAAGGTGCTCGACGGCGATATCGACGAATACCTGGTAGCAAGCCTGAAACAAGGGCTTTAAGGCCCGCGCTACAGGGCCAATACGGCCCTGTAGGAGCGTGGCTTGCCCGCGAACCCCGGCTCACGGCCGGGGGCAACGAACCTGATGGAATATCTAAAGACATGAGCGACCAAGAACTCGACCCGCAAGCCCTGCAACAGGAAGAAAACTCCCTGATCGCCCTGCGCAAGGAAAAGCTGGCTGCCGAGCGCGCCAAGGGCAATGCCTTCCCGAACGACTTCCGCCGCGAAAACTACTGCGAAGATCTGCAGAAAAAGTACGCGGACAAGACCAAGGAAGAGCTCGCCGAGGCTGCAATCCCGGTCAAGGTTGCCGGTCGCATCATGCTTAACCGTGGCTCGTTCATGGTGATTCAGGACATGACCGGGCGCATCCAGGTCTACGTCAACCGCAAAACCCTGTCCGAAGAAACCCTGGCCGCAGTGAAAACCTGGGACATGGGCGACATCATTGCAGCCGTCGGCACCCTGGCCCGTTCCGGTAAAGGCGACCTGTACGTTGAAATGACCGAAGTGCGCCTGCTGACCAAGTCGCTGCGCCCGTTGCCGGACAAGCATCACGGCCTGACCGACACCGAACAGCGCTACCGCCAGCGCTACGTTGACCTGATCGTCAACGAAGACGTGCGTCAGACCTTCCGCGTGCGTTCGCAAGTGATTGCGCACATCCGCAGCTTCCTGATGCAGCGCGACTTCCTCGAAGTCGAAACGCCGATGCTGCAAACCATCCCCGGTGGCGCAGCGGCCAAGCCGTTCGAAACGCACCACAACGCGCTGGACCTGGAAATGTTCCTGCGTATCGCGCCGGAGCTGTACCTCAAGCGCTTGGTCGTCGGCGGTTTCGAGAAAGTGTTCGAGATCAACCGCAACTTCCGTAACGAAGGTGTTTCGACTCGGCACAACCCTGAATTCACCATGTTGGAGTTCTACCAGGCGTACGCCGATTACGAAGACAACATGGACCTGACCGAAGAACTGTTCCGCGAATTGGCGCAGCTGGTTCTGGGCAGCACCGACGTGCCTTACGGCGACAAAGTGTTCCACTTCGGCGAACCGTTCGTGCGTCTGTCGGTGTTCGACTCGATCCTCAAGTACAACCCTGAGCTGAGCGCTGACGACCTGAACGATATCGACAAGGCTCGCGCCATCGCCAAGAAGGCCGGCGCCAAAGTGCTCGGCTTCGAAGGTCTGGGCAAGTTGCAGGTGATGATTTTCGAAGAGCTGGTCGAGCACAAACTGGAACAGCCGCACTTCATCACGCAATACCCGTTCGAAGTGTCGCCGCTGGCCCGTCGCAACGATGACAATCCGAACGTCACCGACCGTTTCGAACTGTTCATCGGCGGCCGCGAAATCGCCAACGCTTACTCCGAGTTGAACGACGCGGAAGACCAGGCTGAGCGCTTCATGGCGCAGGTGGCCGACAAGGACGCCGGTGACGACGAAGCCATGCACTACGACGCCGACTTCGTTCGCGCGCTGGAGTACGGCATGCCGCCGACGGCGGGCGAGGGCATCGGCATCGACCGACTGGTGATGTTGCTGACCAACTCACCGTCGATTCGAGACGTGATCCTGTTCCCGCACATGCGGCCGCAAGCGTAAACGTTTCAGTTAAAAAGCCGCCTAAAACAGGCGGCTTTTTATTGCCTGTCTGGTACAAACGTATCAATTGGTTACTTTTGACGTAAGAGGATTACCTGTCGTGAATCGTGCAATCGCTCAAGAAGGTGCAGCGGGTATCGCCACTGCGGTCGCTGAAAGTGTTCAGTACCAGGGCCGCAAGGCCAGCCGACAGGGCAGCGAGCAGCGGCGACAGGATATTCTCGATGCGGCCATGCGCATTGTCGTGCGCGACGGCGTGCGTGCGGTGCGTCACCGTGCAGTGGCGGCGGAGGCTGGCGTGCCGCTGTCGGCCACCACTTACTATTTCAAGGATATCGATGACTTGCTCACCGATACCTTCGCCCAATACGTGGAACGCAGCGCGGCTTACATGGGCAAGTTGTGGGTCAGCAATGAAGGGCTGCTGCGCGAAATGGTGGTCAGCGGTGACGGCACACCGGAGTCGCGTTCGCAGTTGGCCGACGACATTGCGCGGTTGATGGCCGATTACGTGCATCGCCAGTTGATCAATCGTCGCGAGCATTTGATGGCCGAACAAGCCTTCCGCCAAGAGGCGTTGCTCAACCCGCGCCTGGCGGTGTTGGTGCGTTCTCATCAGCAGATTCTGTTGCAGGGCACTTGCCAGTTATTCGAGGTGCTGGGTTCGCGCGAGCCACAACAGGATGCCAAAGTGTTGACGGCGATTATCGGCCGGATGGAATATCAGGGCCTGCTCAACGACGCCGAGCCTGCGGCCGAAGCCGAAATGCTCGGCATACTGACGCGGTACATGCACCTGGTGTTGGCGTCGGTTTGACCCCGTATCCCCTGTAGGAGCGAGGCTTGCCCGCGAAGGCGGATTGACAGTCAACAAATAGGTTGCCTGACACAACGCCTTCGCGGGCAAGCCTTGCTCCTACAGGGGGGCGGTGGCCGCATGAGGTCTGCGTTTGTTCATAGGGAGTTGTCGAATGAAAGCCTGGCGCGTCGTTGTGATCGCCTTGTCGTTCCTGCTGCTCAGTGGCTGTCTGGTGACCTTCAAGGAACCGCTGCCCGCGAGCGATCTTGCGCCCGAAGGCCTACTCGGCAAATGGACCAGCACCAACGCCTGGGGCGAGCCGATGAACCTCGAACTCACTCGCCTCGGCGATAACCGCTACCAGGCCGTCAGTTATTTCAAAGCCAAACCGCGCGAGCGCGAGGCTTTTTCCTTTACCGTGGCGCGCCACGGCAGCCGCTGGTACCTGTCAGCGCCGGTGCCGGCGCAGTTCGGCGGGCATTTCACCATTGCCGGGTTCGAGCTCAACGAAAAGCACGAATTGGTGGTCTACAACCTCGATCTCGAGCAGATCAAGCAAGCCATGGCGCAAAAGACCCTCAGCGGCGAAGGCTTGCAGACCGACGACGGCGAAGGCGTGCTGATCGACAGCGACCTGCGCAAGGTCTTCGCGTACCTCGACGACCCGGCCAATTCCGATGTGTTTATCGAAGCGGTGCGTTATCAGCGCCTGGCCAAAAACAGCAAATAACCCCAGCACGTAACGGTTTTACTACAGGAGTTTCGGGTGGACGATTACCAGCAGACGATACGCATTTTGTCCGATCGAATAGTGCTGGCGCAGACGCCGATTCGCGTCCTCGATGCCGTCAAGTGGGACGACAGCATCCGCAAGGGTTTCCTCAAGGCCAAAGGCAAGGAAATGCCCGCCGTTGACCGCGACTATTACCTCAATCGCCCACTGGCCTTCGACTCCAGCAAGGTCAAACTGGAATTCCAGAACATCGAGCGCGACATCACCCGTCAGCTCGGCCAGTTCAACCCGGTCGGCCAGATCATGCGGCGCATGTGCAAGGAATACCGCATGGTCGTGCGCATGCTCGAAGCGCGCGGCACCGAGGATTTCGGGCTGATTTCGCAGGAACTGTACGGCGCCGCGTCCGATGCGTTTCACGCCGGCGACCCGACTCTTGCCGATCTGGGCCTGATGCTTTCGGATTACCTGAACAACATCGACGGCCGTGGCGACCTCAAGGATGAGCCGAAAACCCTCACCGCCAAGGACGCCGTCAGCCTCTTGCAACATCGGCTGAACAAGGTGTTTGGGGAGGCCGAAGAAACCATTCGCGTGTTCGAATCCGACGGCATCGTCGCCGACGCAGCGGCGGGCGCCGACTACATCAAGATCCGCGCCGACGCGATGTTCAACGACCGTGACGTGCGCGCGCTGGAAGTGCATGAAGGTCTGGTGCACGTCGGCACCACGCTCAACGGTTTGAATCAGCCGATCTGCACCTTCCTGTCGAAGGGGCCGCCATCGTCCACCGTGACGCAGGAAGGTCTGGCGATTTTGATGGAGATCATCACGTTCGCCTCGTACCCGAGCCGTTTGCGCAAACTGACCAACCGCACCCGCGCGATCCACATGGTCGAGGAGGGCGCCGACTTCCTGCAGGTTTTCGAATTCTTCCGCGAGCAAGGTTTCGAAATGGGCGAAAGCTACGGCAACGCCAGTCGGGTGTTCCGCGGCTCGGTGCCCAATGGCCTGCCATTTACCAAAGACTTGTCCTACCTCAAGGGCTTTATCATGGTTTACAACTACATTCAGTTGGCCGTGCGTAAAGGCAAACTGGAGCAAGTGCCGCTGCTGTTCTGCGGCAAGACCACGCTGGAAGACATGCGCACGTTGCGTCAGTTGGTCGACGAAGGCCTGGTGGTGGCGCCGAAGTATTTGCCGGAACAGTTCCGCGACATGAACGCGCTGTCGGCGTGGATGTGCTTCTCCAACTTCCTCAACCACCTGAGCCTGGACCGGATCGAAGCGGATTATTCCAATATTTTGTAATGACGCTTCCCCCTGTAGGAGCACGGCTTGCCCGCGATGAACGATAACGCGGTCTTCAAGTAGACCGAGGCGCATTCATCGCGGGCAAGCCTTGCTCCTACAGATTGGCGGCGTATTTCGAATCCTATTTTTGCGAGGTTTCAAAGGATGAGAATCCTCGGCATTGCCTGCCTTCTCCTGACGCTGACCCTGACCGGCTGCAGCTCGCTGCTGTTCTATCCCGAACCGGGCCAGCCGTTCACCCCTGACCGGGCCAAACTCGAGTTCCGCGACGTCACCCTGACCACCGCCGACGGCCTCAAGCTGCACGGCTGGTGGCTGCCGGCGGCAAAAGGCGTCGAGGTCAAAGGCACGGTGCTGCACTTGCACGGCAATGGCGGCAACCTCTCGTATCACCTCGGCGGCAGTTGGTGGTTGCCGAAAGAGGGTTACCAAGTGTTGCTGGTGGACTATCGCGGATATGGACTGTCCGAAGGCAAACCGAGCTTGCCGGCGATCTATCAGGACATCGACGCTGCGTTCAATTGGCTCGATCAGGCACCCGAAGTCAAAGGCAAACCGCTGATCGTTCTCGGCCAGAGTCTCGGCGGTGCGATGGCCGTGCATTACCTGGTCCAGCACCCGCAGCGCCAGCCTCAGCTCAAGGCGTTGATCCTCGACGGCGCCCCCGCGAGCTATCGCGATGTCGGCCGATTTGCCCTGACCACCTCGTGGCTGACCTGGCCATTACAGGTGCCGTTGTCGTGGCTGGTGCCGGACGGCGACAGCGCCATCAACTCGATGGCGCAGCTCAACGGCGTGCCGAAACTGATCTTCCACAGCATCGACGACGCGCTCGTGCCCCTTTCCAACGGCATTCGTCTGTATCAAGCTGCGCCGCCACCGCGCGTGCTGCAACTGACCCGTGGCGGTCATGTGCAGACCTTCGCCGACCCGACCTGGCGCCAGGTGATGCTGCGTTACCTCGAAGACCCGCAGCATTTCAACGGGCTGCGCCGACTGGGCGAAATCCCCAATTACCCGGTGCCCCTGAATTCCAAAGATGAACCACCAGAGAGTCCGCAATGAGTGAAGAACGCAATCTGATCCCGATAATCCTCACCGGTATCGGCACCATCATCGGCACCGTCGGCGTGCTGTGGTATTACGGCTACCTGCACTTCGCCAAACCCGAAGATGCCTTGCTGCTCAGCGAATTCACCATGCTCAAAACCGTGCCGGGCGAAGACTACAAAATCTCCCTGCAACCGGCGCCGCAAGTCGCGCAATGCGTCGATGGCGTGCTGGTGCTGTTCGACATCGAACAGAAAGGCCTGACCGGCGTCTTGATCAACGCGCAGAAAAAAGCCGTGCGCTGCATGGGCCAGGAAACCCCGCAAAAACTCGAGCAATAACCGCAGCCACCGCTGATATCTGTAGGAGCAAGGCTTGCCCGCGAAGAGGTCGTCAGCCTCAACATCACTGTTGACTGGCCTGACGCATTCGCGGGCAAGCCTCGCGCCTACGGGTTGCGGCGCGCCTTCTCACTCACAAAAAAATCCCGTGTCGGATTACCCGTCGATTGCCGCTCGCCGTTCTTTTGATAGAACGTCACCCTGTGGTTGCCATTGGAAAACGGCGTCGTGCTTTGCGCCGACCAGTTGCCTTGTTCATCCACTAACGCTGAGGCGATAACGTCCGACGGCAGGCCGTTGGCGAGCATCGCTACGGAAACCGTCGCGCCGGCCAGACCGCTGCCGGAGAACGTCGGGTAAGGCGTGGTTTGTGAATTGTTCGCCGGCACATGGACGATGGCCGCATCGGGGGTCTCGATCACAGTGAATGACGGCGAGTAGCTGGCTCCGCCATTTTTGCTGCCCGAGTTGACGAGGTAGGCGGCCAGTCGTTGTTTGCCTGCGGCCAGAGGTTCATCGAGCTGCACTGACCATTTGCCGTCCGCCCGGACAATCGCCGAGCCGACGACCCCGACCATGTAGTGTTCGCGGGTTTTTTCAATCACTGCAACCGCTCCGGGCAATCCTGTTCCGGAGACGAAAGGCCGGTAGCCGGTTTTCTGATTGGCCGCAGGTTGTGCGACCACAACTCCCGGCAGCTCTGGGGTACACGTCGGCAACGGTTGATTATCCATAGCCACCGCAATCGTCGCGCCTTGGGTGTTATTCGAGCACAGGCGAACCTTCAATTTCGCCGCCGGATCGTTGACCACTCGCCCGATCTGCAACGCCGGATCGTCCGTCGCAAGCGTTTCCGGGGTGGCGTCGAGCTGCACGTTATCGACGCGTGTGGTCAGCGTGGTGTAACGCATCCAGACGCCATTCACCCGGTTGTCATCGACGGCGAAGTTATCGTAAGGCGGACCCGGCTGGCGGTATTCCAGAGCGATTTGCAACGGCTGAATGGTGCTGCTGCCCGGGCGATTCAGCAGATACAGCTGCGGTCCGACGCCGCCGAGGACGCCCAGCCGATACAGGCCGGTCTGGTTGATAACCGCCATTTGCGTGTCGTCCAGCCAACCGGCGTACCAGCGGTTGTGCGCCGGATACAGCGCCTGGACGCCATTGGAACCCTGCACCGGATCACCGGTATCGCCATAACGTTTGGTCGCGCAGCCGCTCGGCGCGTCCATGTCGACGCCGACTCCGGGGCAGTTGATGTACGTGTCGAACAGCCCGCCGAATTTGTTTTCATGGCTGAACCCCAGGTTGTGCCCGAACTCGTGCGCCCACAAATAGTGGCCTCTGAACGGTTGATCGCGCAGCACGATGTGGTTGCCCGGCATCGAGGCCTGCGCGCCACCGACGCCGTTCTTATGGACGACAAAAAAGTAGTCGTAGTTATCCGGCTCGTATCCTTGCGCGCGCGCCGCCGCTTTGGCGGCATTGATTTCGCCCCAGAACCCTTCGGGCGGCACCGGCTCGGTGAATCTTGCGGAAATCGTCGTGCCTTTGAGCACCAACTTGCCGCCGGACGCCTTGAGCAAATAATGGCTCAGCGAGAGGGGCTGCCCCGAGAAGCTCGAATCGTAGAGTTTGGGCATGTCCAGTTCACGATCACCTGGCCAATGCGCCGCCACTAGCAACGCGGTTTTGACCCCGGTGATCGGACGTTGATTGATTGCCGGATTCGGCAAGGCAAGGTCGGTCAGCACTGCATCGCTGGGCTCGACCGGGGTGGCGGCGGACGGCGCTGCGGGTGGCGTGCTGCACGCGACCAGGCTGGCGGCGAAGAATAACGTTGATGCGTGTCGGGGGAATCTCATGGGTCGCGCTCCTTTACGCCGAGAGGACAGGCGCTGCGCGATGTATGACCCAAGTGATACCGGTTTGCCTACTGTCATATCTGACAGGGCCGCCGCAGCGATCCGCAGTAAACACCCACGAAAAAGCCCCGCCTGATCGCTCAGGCGGGGCTTTTGCGTTACCGCGTGACGCTTAGTTCGAGCTCAGAGTCGAACGTGGCGCGACAGGCTGGTTGTCATTGGAAATAGTCACTTCCACACGACGGTTCATCGCACGACCCGAGGCGCTGGTGTTTTCAGCAACCGGGTATTCCTTGCCATAACCCTGAACAACGATGCGCGCTGGATCAACGCCCATTTTCACCAGAGCAGTGCGCACGGAGCCGGCACGGCGCTCGGACAGCGACTGGTTGTGGCTCGCAGTACCGGTGCTGTCGGTGTAACCCTCGACGATAACTTTGCGATCAGGGTTTTCCTGAAGGAATTGCGCCAGTTTGTTGATGTTCACCAGACCGCTGGATTTCAGGTCAGCACGGTCGGTAGCGAACAGCACGTCACCGAAAGTCACCAGCGTACCGCGTTCGGTCTGCTTGGCGTTCAGGCTGTCTTGCAGTTGCTTGATCTGCTGATCGCGAGCGTCCAGACGGGCCTGAGCACGTTGGGCAGCGGCGTTCTTCAGGTTGTTTTCAGCGGTACGCAGAGCGATGGTCTGCTTGGCCACTTCAACGCGCTGGTTGGTCAGGTAAGCCAGTTGGTCAACTTTGGCCTGGTCCTGTTTGTCCTGGTAAGCCTTGTCGGCCTTGTCCAGGTAATCGCTGGCGTCTTTGGTTTCCAGCGCCGCAACTTTGCTTGCTTGCGGGTTGGCTTGCAGGCCGGAATAGTTGACGCGAGCCTGTTCCAGGTTAGCGTTCGGTGGCGTCGAGCAGGCTGCCAGTGCAACGCTTGCGGCCAGGAGAGCGGGGATCATCAATTGTTTACGCATAATAATTCGTCCTTTCTATCGATAAGAGCTTCAGGCGTGTGGTCCGGATGCGCGCTTACTGCACAGTGCGCTGACTTTCCTGACGCAGTTCCTGAACACCTTTCTGGGAATCCTTGACTGCTTGCTCGGCTTTCATCGCCTGAGCTTTGCGCTCAGCTACACGAGCATCCCACTCGGCTTGTTCGGCCAGGGTGCGGGCTTCTTCGTATTTCTTGTCGTGCATGGCAATTTCAGCTTGCTTCAATTTGTCCTGAGCGGACTTCATTTCCACGGCTGCGAATTCAGTACCACCGGCGCTGACCGCGCTGTTCACGGCAGATTGGGTCACGGCGTATTGCTCGGTCGGCGGGTTCCCGGCGCAACCGGCAAGTACGAAGGTGCTACCGATAGCCAGTGCAGCCAGTTTCAGACCGCGCAGGTTAGTAAACGAGGATTTGGCAGTGCTGGTCTTCATGGTCTTCAACTCCATTGGATAACTCCTGAAAAACTTCTAATCCATCCTGGTTTTTGGAGCCGTAACCGAACTTTCAAAAGGTTATTTGAAACGGCCGTACCAGGCGTGGTTACAGGGTACGACCCGAGCGCTTTTTCAAAAGTTCAGAGAAGATGGCCCATTGCCTAAAAAAAATTTGATTGAGCGGACAAGGCTCTAGATCGGGAACTTTCGAGGTGTGCAGTGGTATGGCCAGGCTTTTCGAACCCCGGCAACCCACCTTTTTGAAGGGATATAAAAACCAATGCAGGAGTGAGCCTGCTCGCGATAGCGCTGTGTCAGCCGACGATTATTTCGACAGATCCAACGCTATCGCGAGCAGGCTCACTCCTACAGTTTTTGCGGCAGACTCAGTGGTTTTGCTCGTCCTCAACCGACGCCAGGTCATGCAAATGCCGACGCGACAACGCCAGAAAGCGTGGGGTCGGACCGACGTCCTCATAGAGCGGATCACCTTCCTCATCGGTGGCCACCACGGTCTGACCTTTCACGTACGGAAAGCTCGCTTCCAGCTCTTCCAACGCTGCGCCGATCAACTCGCCCAGCAGCTCTTCGGGATGCCGCTTCGGGTACATTTCGGTGATTGCCGCCAGGCGGGCGGCGGCTTCCACGTCCAGATGAATCGTGTAGCCAGTGTCGGTCAGGCGACCCTTGGCGTTTTCTTCCCAATGCTGGGCTAGTTCACGGATTTTCATAATGACCTCATGACATGCCCGCGTTCGGCAGGCAGGGTGAATGCCGCAATCGTGCGCGGCGGCAGCCGTTGTGCGGCTTACTGTTGAGACTAGCTTTTGGCCGCAAGGTTTAAAGTCACTTGGTCGTTCGCTTGTAAGAAGCGTTTTACAACGGCACTCTTTGACTCCAATGCACTAACGCCAATGCATGGCACTGAAGTCACCCGGATTTTTGCTGGAGAACTGCTGATGACCGATATTGATGCACGCTTGCGCGAGGATGTTCACCTGCTGGGTGAGCTGTTGGGCAACACCATTCGTGAACAGTACGGCGAGGGCTTTCTCGACAAGATCGAGCAAATCCGCAAGGGCGCCAAGGCCGACCGTCGTGGTTCGATGGACGCCGAACTCAGTGCCAGCCTCAACCAGTTGAGCGAAGACGAATTGCTGCCAGTGGCGCGGGCGTTCAACCAGTTCCTCAACCTGGCCAATATCGCCGAGCAATATCAGCTGATTCATCGCCGCGAAGAATCGCAACCGGCGCCGTTCGAAGCACGGGTTCTGCCGGAACTGCTGGCGCGCTTGCGCGGCGAAGGTCACAGCGCCGAATCCCTGGCCCGACAACTTGGGCGACTGGAAATCGAACTGGTCCTGACCGCGCACCCGACTGAAGTCGCGCGGCGCACGCTGATCCAGAAATACGACGCGATCGCCGCGCAACTGGCCGCGCAGGATCACCGCGACCTGACCAGCGCCGAGCGCGAGCAGATCCAGACAAAATTGCAGCGCCTGATTGCCGAAGCCTGGCACACCGAAGAAATCCGCCGCACCCGCCCGACGCCGGTCGACGAAGCCAAATGGGGTTTCGCGGTGATCGAGCATTCGCTGTGGCAAGCCATTCCGAATTATTTACGCAAGGCTGATCAGGCGCTGCACGCCGCGACCGGCCTGCGCCTGCCGCTGGAAGCCGCGCCGATCCGCTTCGCTTCGTGGATGGGCGGCGACCGCGACGGCAACCCGAATGTCACCGCCGCCGTCACCCGCGAAGTGCTGCTGCTGGCGCGCTGGATGGCCGCCGATTTGTACTTGCGCGATGTCGATCATCTGGCCGCCGAATTGTCCATGCAGCAGGCCAGCGACGCCCTGAAAGCCAAGGCTGGCGACAGCGCCGAACCGTATCGCGCAGTGCTCAAGCAGTTGCGTGAACGCCTGCGCGCCACGCGCAATTGGGCGCATGCAGCGCTGAGCCAAACCACCCCGGCACCGGCCGATGTGCTGCAAAACAACCGCGATCTGCTTGAACCGCTGGAGCTGTGTTTCAACTCGCTGCACGAGTGCGGCATGGGCGTGATCGCCGACGGGCCGTTGCTCGATTGTCTGCGTCGGGCAGTGACGTTCGGCTTGTTCCTGGTGCGCCTCGACGTGCGTCAGGACTCGTCGCGGCACACCGCAGCCATGACTGAAATCACCGATTACCTCGGCCTCGGTCGCTACGAAGACTGGAGCGAAGAGGAGCGCATTGCGTTCCTGATGCGCGAACAGAGCAACCGTCGGCCACTGCTGCCGGCGCACTTCAAACCGTCCGCCGACACTGCCGAAGTGTTGGCCACTTGCCGCGAAATCGCCGCCGCACCGGGCGCGTCCCTCGGCTCCTACGTGATCTCGATGGCTGGCGCCGCGTCCGACGTGCTCGCCGTGCAACTGTTGCTCAAAGAGGCTGGCGTGTTGCGGCCGATGCGCGTGGTGCCGCTGTTTGAAACCCTCGCTGACCTCGACAACGCCGGGCCGGTGATCGAAAAACTTCTGCTGCTGCCGGGTTATCGCGCGCGGCTGCAAGGGCCGCAGGAAGTGATGATCGGTTATTCCGACTCGGCCAAGGACGCCGGGACCACGGCGGCGGCGTGGGCGCAGTATCGGGCGCAGGAGCGTCTGGTCGATATCTGTCGCGAACAACAAGTGGAACTGTTGTTGTTCCACGGTCGCGGCGGCACGGTGGGGCGTGGCGGCGGTCCGGCGCACGCGGCGATTCTGTCGCAGCCACCGGGTTCGGTAGCCGGGCGTTTCCGCACCACCGAGCAGGGGGAAATGATTCGTTTCAAATTCGGCCTGCCGGACATCGCCGAGCAAAACCTCAATCTGTACCTGGCCGCCGTGCTCGAAGCGACCTTGTTGCCGCCACCACCGCCGGAACCGGCGTGGCGGCATTTGATGGACGAATTGGCCGCCGATGGCGTCGCCGCTTACCGCGCCGTGGTGCGCGAGAATCCGCAATTCGTCGAGTATTTCCGGCAGTCGACGCCGGAGCAGGAGCTGGGTCGTTTGCCGTTGGGCAGCCGTCCAGCCAAACGTCGCGCCGGTGGGATCGAAAGCCTGCGGGCGATTCCGTGGATTTTCGGCTGGACCCAGACGCGGCTGATGCTGCCCGCCTGGCTTGGCTGGGAAGCGGCGCTGAGCAAGGCGCTGGAACGCGGCGAAGGCGAGTTGCTGGGGCAGATGCGCGAGCAGTGGCCGTTCTTCCGCACGCGCATCGACATGCTGGAAATGGTCCTGGCCAAGGCTGACGCCGACATTGCGCAATCTTACGATGCGCGTCTGGTGGAGCCCGATCTGCTTCCTTTGGGTGCGCATTTACGCGACCTATTGTCGCAGGCGTGCGCCGTGGTGCTCGGCTTGACTGGCCAGTCGCAACTGCTGGCACATAGCCCCGACACCTTGGAATTCATCCGTTTGCGCAACACCTACCTCGACCCGCTGCATCTATTGCAAGCGGAGTTGCTGGCGCGGTCGCGGCAACAGGAAGTGGCGCAGGGCAGCCCGGTAGAACAGGCGCTGCTGGTGTCTGTGGCGGGGATTGCCGCCGGTTTGCGCAATACCGGCTGAGGTTTTTGCTGTGGGTTCAGGCACCTGGCGCGGGGAGCGGGTGCCTGCCGGCGAAGCGCGCCAGATGTCTGGCAGGCGACAGTTAATGACGGGGTTGCGACTAGGGTCACCTCGGCGCAAGGTCGCGATGGCC
Source organism: Pseudomonas sp. SJZ131 (assembly GCF_007828705.1). Classification (NCBI taxonomy): domain Bacteria; kingdom Pseudomonadati; phylum Pseudomonadota; class Gammaproteobacteria; order Pseudomonadales; family Pseudomonadaceae; genus Pseudomonas; species Pseudomonas sp. SJZ131. The sequence goes on from NZ_VIVC01000002.1 coordinate 479,970, forward strand.
GTGGGTTTCTCCGACTTTCGGCGGCTTGTGTGGGCAAGGCCTGCTGTGTATCTTGATCAGCCTTTGGCCGTTTGGGCGGCCACACGACCCTATTTTTGAGATTGGCCCAAAGAGGCGAATCTGACGTTATCCATATAAAAATTTGAGGAGCACATCGATGCGCGTCATTCTGCTGGGAGCTCCGGGGGCCGGTAAAGGTACTCAGGCAAAGTTCATCACCGAGAAATTCGGCATTCCGCAAATCTCCACTGGCGACATGCTGCGTGCAGCGGTCAAGGCCGGCACCGAGCTGGGCCTGGTCGCCAAAAGCGTCATGGACAGCGGTGGTCTGGTCTCCGATGACCTGATCATCAATCTGGTCAAGGAACGCATCAGCCAGGCGGATTGCGCCAACGGTTTCCTGTTTGACGGTTTCCCGCGCACCATTCCTCAGGCTGAAGCGCTGGTGAAGGCTGGCGTTGAGCTGGACCACGTGCTGGAAATCGACGTCAAGGACGAAGACATCGTGCAACGTATCGCCGGTCGTCGTGTTCACGAGGCTTCCGGCCGCGTTTACCACATCGTCTACAACCCGCCGAAAATTGCCGGTAAAGACGACATCACTGGCGACGAACTGGTGCAGCGCAAAGACGATACCGAAGAAACCGTACGTCATCGCCTCTCGGTCTACCACGCGCAGACCGAGCCACTGGTGAAGTTCTACCAAGAGCTGTCGACCGCTCAAGGCAAACCGAAGTACAGCCACGTCGAAGGTGTTGGCTCGGTTGAAGCGATCACTGGCAAGGTGCTTGAAGCGCTGAGCTGAAAAGTCTGAAACGCTTCATCTTCTACGGCCCGCTTGCGGGCCGTAGTTGTTTATACTGGCGCCCCTTTTCTGACCTCTCTTACGGAAACATCGATGAGCACCTTGCTGGCCCTGGACACCGCGACCGAAGCTTGCTCCGTTGCCTTGCTGCATGACGGCAAGGTTACGAGCCATTACGAGGTGATCCCGCGCCTGCACGCGCAGAAGCTGTTGCCGATGATTCAGCAACTGCTCGCCGACGCCGGCACCACGCTGCAAGCGGTCGACGCCATCGCGTTTGGCCGAGGGCCGGGCGCGTTTACCGGTGTGCGCATTGCCATTGGTGTGGTGCAGGGGCTGGCATTTGCGCTGGAGCGCCCGGTGTTGCCGGTGTCGAACCTGGCCGTGCTGGCTCAGCGTGCGTATCGCGAACACGGCGTGAGTCAGGTCGCGGCGGCCATCGATGCGCGCATGGATGAAGTGTATTGGGGCTGCTACCGCGAGACGGCGGGGGAGATGCGGCTGGTCGGCAACGAAGCCGTGTTGCCGCCGGAAGTGGCGGCGTTGCCGGCGGATGCCAGTGGCGAATGGTTCGGCGCTGGCACTGGTTGGGGTTATGCCGAGCGAATTGGCGTCAGCCTGAGCGGGCAGGACGCAGCGATGTTGCCGCACGCCGAAGACCTGCTGACCCTGGCGCGATTTGCCTGGGAGCGCGGCGAGGCCATCGTCGCGGACGAGGCGCAGCCGGTTTATCTGCGCGACAAGGTTGCGACGCCGAAAGCGCGGTAATCCGTGAGACCGAGTTGAGTTCATCGCGGGCAAGCCTTGCTCCCACCGGATCTGCGCGACCCCTGTAGGAGCGAGGCTTGCCCGCGAAAGCTATCTGGCAGATATGCCCAATCGTCAGTTTGTACCCCTTCGCTTTAAACCTTTTTGCTTTTATGTGTTCTAGTTATCACTCGGCCGTTTGCGAAGTGGTCCGCGCGCCACTAAACTGCCATCATCGATACCGAGCATGTACTTATGCGTATAGACGGCCTTTCCTCTCAGTCCTACCCCATCAAGCGCAAGCCTCGCAAAGGCAATGTCGTGGTGGAAGAATCTGTCGATGACATCGACGGCGAGCTGGAATTTCCGTCCGAAGAGCAAATGGCCGCCCGCGCCGCCAAAGCCTCCGCGCAACGTCTGAGCAATCTCCCCGCCCGTCAGCAAGACATGCTTTACCACCGCGCCATGAGTAAAAGCGTCGCGATGGCCCTCGCCAGCTACCTGAGCACCGCCGGTTTTGTTGATTGGGATGCCGATGTGTTGGGCCTCGACCTCTACATCTGATGCTGCTGCCTTACTACCTCGGTTGCCCGTCCTGGAGTGAAAACGCCTGGCGCGATTACCTCTACCCGCAAGACGCAAAACCCGGCGAATTCCTCAGTCTTTATTCTCAAGTGTTCAACGCCGTCGAAGGCAATACGACCTTCTACGCCAGCCCGGCTGCCAGCACGGTGCAGCGCTGGGCCGAAACCATGCCTGAACACTTTCGCTTCACCGCCAAATTCCCCGGCGACATCAGCCACAGCGGCGACCTGCGCGAGCAACTGACCGCGGTCGAGACTTTCCTGCAACTGCTCAGCCCGTTGGGCGAGCGGGTTTCGCCGATCTGGCTGCAACTGTCGAAAAGCTTCACGCCGCAACGCCTCGCGGAGCTGGCCGGGTTTATTGACGCCGTCGACCGACCGTTGGCGATTGAAGTGCGTCATCGCGAATTCTTCGCCAAGGGCGACGCTGAACGCATGCTCAACCGGATGCTGCTCGAGCGCGGTGTCGAGCGCATTTGCCTCGACCCGCGCGCGCTGTTCAGTTGCACCTCGACCGCGCCTTCGGTGCTCGAAGCGCAGGCAAAAAAGCCCAACGTGCCGACGCGCCCGGCAGCGTTCACGCAGTTTCCGCAGGTGCGTTTTATCGGCCATCCGCAACTGGAGGCCAACGATCCGTTCCTGGTGCCGTGGGTTGAGAAAATCGCTGCGTGGATCGAAGAGGGGCGCACGCCGTATATCTTCCTGCACACCGCCGACAATCTGCTGGCGGCAAAACTGGCGCAACGCTTTCACGCAAAACTGATGACGCGTTTGCCTGGCTTGCCGCCGCTGCCTGAGCTATATAGAGAGCCCGCCGCCGAGCAACTTGGCCTGCTCTGAAGCGGATTTTCCTCTTCTCAGGAGCTGCCAATGGATGCGCAAACCCTTCGAGCCCAGGCGTTCAAAGCACTGCATGAACGCGCAGAGGCCTTCGTCATTCCCAACCCGTGGGACGCCGGCTCGGCGAAAATGCTCGCCAGCCTGGGCTTCGAGGCGCTGGCCACGACCAGCGCCGGTTACGCTTTTTCCAATGCACGCCCGGATGGCGCGTTGACCCTGGACGACACCTTGGCCAACGTCCGCGCGATTGTCGCGGCCAGCGATCTGCCGGTCGCGGTCGATCTGGAAAACGGCTTCGCTGATGATCCAGCGGAATGCGCGCAGAGCATTTTGCGCGCGGCGGAGGCGGGCGCGGTCGGCGGCTCGATTGAAGACGCCACCGGCCGGGCGGAAGCGCCGATCTACGGTTTCGACAATGCCGTGGCGCGGGTCAAAGCGGCGGTGGCGGCGGCGCGCAGTTTGCCTTTCCCGTTTACCCTGACGGCGCGCGCCGAAAACTTTTTGCACGGCAATCCTGATCTCGACGACACCCTTCGCCGCTTGCAAGCCTTCGCCGAGGCCGGCGCCGACGTGCTGTATGCGCCGGGCCTGCGCAGCGCCGAAGACGTGTTGGCGGTGGTCCGCGCGGTGGCGCCGAAACCGGTGAATGTGTTGATGTCCGGCGGGCTCCAATTGACCGTCGCGCAACTCAGCGAAATGGGCGTCAAGCGCATCAGCGTCGGTTCGGCGTTGGCCCTGGCGGCGTACGGCGAGTTCTTCCGCGCCGCCGAAGAGATCAAGACTTGCGGCACGTTCGATTTCACCTCGCGCTCGATGCCTTACGCGCAGGCCAATCAATTATTCAAAGGTTGACCATGCGTTTGAGTGGGTGGCGGTTGGTGCGGTTGTCGTGGTTGTTGCTGTTGTTGCTCGTCGGCGCGGCGGGCGTGAGCGTCTGGCGTGGCTGGGTGGCGGTGCCGGCGCAGTGGAATCCGTGGGCGCCGCTGGACGTCAAAGCTGCGCCGAATTTTCTCACCCGCTACAAGCTGATGCGCCTGCGCAGCGATGCGCAATTGTGCGATCAGGCGCTGAGCAGCTCCGGGTTGCGCACCAGCCGTCAGGCCGACAGTCCCAACGCGACCTGCCCGCTGACCAACACCCTGCGCGTGCAGGGCGGGGAGGTGGGCTTGAGCAGCAGTTTCCTCGCCAGTTGTCCGTTGGCGGTGGCGTTTGCCCTGTTCGAGCGCCACGCCCTGCAACCGGCGTCACAGGCGGTTTACGGCCAAGCCGTGACGCGGGTCGATCACCTCGGCAGTTTTGCCTGCCGCAACATGTACAACCGCGAGAACGGCGCGCGCAGCCAGCATGCCAGCGCCAATGCCCTGGATATCGCCGGTTTTCGCCTGGCGGACGGGCGCTCGGTCAACGTGCTCAAGGACTGGCCGAAGGACAATAAGGACGCGCAGTTTCTACGTCAGGTCCGCGATGGCGCCTGCGAGATGTTCAGTGTGGTGCTGAGCCCGGACTACAACGCGGCGCATCGTAATCACTTTCATGTCGATGTCGGGGGTTGGTCGGTCTGTCGCTAGCGGATGTGTTGCGAGGCGTTTAGGCGGCGATGCGCAGGTTTTGCAGGACGATCGGGCGCGCCCAGCCGTTATCGAAATCGAGTTGTTTCTGTTGTTCGAGCAGCTCTTGCGGCGAGAACGGCGGGAACGGTTTGTCCAGCAGGTGCAGTTCGAATTCGGCAATCGGCAAGTGCAGCGGACGCGGTTGTGGCGCCGGGCCGGCGGTTGGCACAGGCTGGCCAGCGGTGAGCACGATAGGGCGCACCCAGCCACTTTCGAAGTTCTGCTGTTGCTGCTGCGCGGCGATTTCTTCCGGCGGAAACGGTGGGAACGGTTTGTCGGCCAGGTCCATTTCGAACTCGGCAATCGGCAGGAACAGCGGCTCTGGCGGTTTGACCTGGGTTTCCGTCACATCGCATTCGCGCTGGGAAACGATGTGCGCGTAGAGCTCGCTGCCGACCGTTGGCTCGACTGGGCTTTGCAGATCAACCGGGGGAAAAGTCCCGCAGGCAGGCACCACACCGCTCGACTGTTCGGCCAGCGCCTGCGCAAAGAAATCTTGCCATAGGTGACTGACGCCGCTCAGTGCCTGGGAATTTCGCAGTGCATAATCGCCATGACGCGATATGTAGCCTACGGATGTGGTTTGAATGTCTGACATTTTTCTCGGTCGACGCTCAGCTCTGGCAAAATGCTCGATAGTTTTGTTATCGGACGTTTTTTGCCGATCATTAATTTTTTGAGCACTTTTCCCCATGATTGAACAACCTGCGGCCTGCCGCATCCATGTCGAGGCCTCGGCCCCGGCGTTTCAGCCACAAGCCGAGCAATGGGCCGAACGCCTGGGTTTGCCGATGCAGGTGGCTGACGGCGAGTTTGCCTTGCAAGTGGGCGAGCAGGGTTTGCAGTTGCAACAACTGGGGCCGGACGCGCCGGGGCCGGTGCGAGTCGACTTCGTTGAAGGTGGCGCGGCGCATCGCCGCTTGTTCGGCGGCGGCACCGGGCAAATGATTGCCAAGGCTGTCGGCATCGCCCAAGGCGTACGCCCACGGGTGTTGGACGCTACGGCGGGGCTGGGCAAGGATGCGTTTGTGCTGGCGAGTCTCGGTTGCGAGATGAGCCTGATCGAGCGTCAGCCGCTGATCGGTGCTTTGCTGGAGGATGGTCTGGCGCGTGCTGCAGAAGATTTCGACGTGGCGCCAATCGTTGCGCGGATGCGTTTGCTCAAGGGCAATTCGATCGAGGTGATGCGTAACTGGGAAGGCGAACCGCCGCAGGTGATTTACCTCGACCCGATGTTCCCGCACCGTGAGAAAACCGCGCTGGTGAAGAAGGAAATGCGCCTGTTCCGCCCGCTGGTCGGCGATGACCCGGATGCACCGGCATTGCTCGAAGCGGCGCTGGCGCTGGCCAGCCATCGGGTGGTGGTCAAGCGACCGCGCAAGGCGCCGTGCATCGCCGGGCCCAAGCCTAGTCATGCGCTGGATGGCAAATCCAGTCGTTACGACATTTATCCGAAGAAAGCGCTCAAGCCCTGATACCGAGTCGCTCCATTCGCGGGCAAGCCTCGCTCCTACAGGATCTGCGCGAACCTTGTAGGAGCGAGGCTTGCCCGCGAAGGCGCCCGACTAGGCGCCAACAATCTCAGGCCGGTACGCCCGCATAAACAACCCCACCACTTCGCGCACGTGACTCTCTGCCGCGTCGCCAACCAGCGGCTCGCCGCAGCCGTACAACAAACGAAAATTCCCCGCTCCCTTGAGCAGACAGAAAAAGTGCTCAGCCGCATTACGTGGTTTGTCGATGCTCAGCGCGCCGTTCTGATTGATCCTGCCCAGCAAGCGCTCCATTCCGTTGAGCATGCGATTCGGGCCGGCCTCGAAGAAGATCAGCGACAGTTTCGGGTCCTGGCTGCCGAGGCTGATCATCAACCGATGCAGGTTTACCGATTCATCGCTGTTGATCAGTTGATGAAAGCCGCGCGCGATATTCAACAGCACCGTTTCTACCGAAACGCCGTCAGGCAATTCGAAGAACAGCGTAGGCAATTGCTCTTCGCACTTGGCGGCGACAGCTGCGGAAAACAGCGTTTCCTTGTCGTTGAAGTGGCTGTAGACCGTGAGTTTGGACACCCCGGCCTCGGCCGCTACCGCGTCCATGCTGGTGTTGGCATAGCCGTTACTTACAAACAGAATTTTCGCCGCATCGAGGATGGCCTGGCGCTTGGCCAGATCCTTGGGGCGACCCGGACCATTTGAGGCTGAAAGATTGTTCGACATTCTTCGCTTTTAATACTGGACTGGTGAGTTTGCTATTAATAACATACCGGCCAGTATAATTATTCCAAGCACCATTAGCGAAAGGTCGTTTGCCATGTTGCGCTATGCCTTGCCACTCGCGTTGCCAGTCAGCCTGGCTTTTTTATTGTCGGCGTGCGGCCACGAGGAGGTGCCGCAAGTCAGCGTGCGACCGGCCATGGTGGTGCAACCGCAGCCTTCGGCTCAGGCCATGGAAAGTTATCCCGGCGAGGTTCGCGCCCGTTATGAACCGGAATTGGCCTTCCGCATTGGCGGCAAAGTCAGCCGACGACTGGTCGAGGAGGGCCAGCGGGTCAAGGCTGATCAGCCCCTCGCGGAACTTGATCCGCAAGATGTGCGCCTGCAACTGGAAGCCACGCGCGCCCAAGTGGCCGCCGCCGAGGCCAATCTGAGCCTGGTGCGCGCCGAGCGTGATCGCTACAAAACGCTGATGGACCGTCAGATGGTCAGTAAATCCGCGTACGACAATTCCGAAAACCTTTACCGATCCGGTGAAGCGCGCCTCAAACAAATCAAAGCCGAATTCAGCGTCTCGACCAATCAGGCGAGTTACGCGGTGTTGCGCGCGCCACAGGATGGCGTGGTCGCCAAGCGTTCGGTCGAAGTCGGGCAAGTCGTGGCGGCCGGGCAGACCGTGTTCACCCTCGCCACCGATGGCGAGCGCGAAGTGTTGATCAGCTTGCCGGAACAGAACTTCGGCCGCTTCAAGGTCGATCAACCGGTGTCCGTGGAATTGTGGACGCAACCCGATCAGCGTTTCACCGGGCGCATCCGTGAACTGTCGCCAGCGGCCGATCCAAAATCGCGCACTTTCGCCGCGCGTATTGCCTTCACCGCCGGCAAAGTCCCGGCCGAACTGGGCCAGAGCGCCCGGGTGTTTATCCAATCCGCCGCGGTGGTTTCGCTGTCGGTGCCGTTGTCGGCGGTCACTGCGGAAAACGGCGCGACTTATGTGTGGGTGGTCGGCGCCAACAACACCCTGAAAAAAGTCCCGGTGCGCGTCGGCGCGTTCGGCGAGAAAAGCGTGCCGGTGCTCGAAGGCCTCAGTGCCAGCGATTGGGTGGTGGCCGCCGGGGTGCATGTGCTTCACGACGGGCAGCAAGTGCGCCCGGTGGATCGCTCCAACCGGGTCGTCGATCTAGCGGAAAAGGAGTAATTCCCGATGGGTTTCAATCTTTCCGAATGGGCGCTGCGTAATCGCCAGATCGTACTGTTCCTGATGCTTTTGCTGGCCATCGTCGGCGCGCTTTCCTACACCAAACTCGGACAAAGCGAAGATCCGCCGTTCACCTTCAAAGCCATGGTTATCCGCACCAACTGGCCGGGCGCGACGGCGCAGGAAGTCTCGCGCCAGGTCACCGAGCGCATTGAAAAGAAGCTGATGGAAACCGGCGAGTACGAGCGCATCGTTTCGTTCTCGCGCCCGGGGGAATCCCAAGTGACTTTCGTCGCCCGCGATTCGATGCATTCAGCGCAGATTCCGGAGCTCTGGTATCAGGTGCGCAAGAAGATCAGCGACATTCGCCAAACCTTGCCGCCGGGCATTCAGGGGCCGTTTTTCAACGATGAATTCGGCACCACGTTCGGCAATATCTACGCCCTGACTGGCGACGGTTTTGATTACGCGGTGCTCAAGGATTACGCCGACCGCATCCAGATTCAGCTGCAACGGGTCAAGGATGTCGGCAAAGTCGACCTGCTGGGTTTGCAGGACGAGAAGATCTGGATCGAACTGTCCAACGTCAAACTCGCCACCCTCGGTTTGCCGTTGGCCGCCGTGCAGCAAGCGCTGGAACAACAGAACACGGTATCGACTGCCGGGTTTTTCGAAACCAGCAGCGAGCGATTGCAGCTACGCGTCACGGGGAATTTTCAGACAGTCGAGCAGATAGAAAACTTCCCGATTCGGGTTGGGGATCGTACGTTCCGCATCTCCGATGTCGCCAACGTGCGCCGCGGTTTCAACGATCCGCCGGCGCCACGTATGCGTTTCATGGCCGAAGACGCGATCGGTCTGGCTGTGGCGATGAAGGACGGTGGCGATATTCTGGTGCTCGGCAAAGCGCTGGAAATCGAGTTCGACCGCATCCAGAAAAACCTCCCGGCCGGCATGCAATTGCGCAAGGTCTCCGACCAGCCGGCGGCGGTGAAAACCGGTGTCGGCGAGTTTGTTCAGGTCCTGGTGGAAGCGCTGGCCATTGTGTTGCTGGTGAGCTTTTTCTCGCTCGGCGTGCGCACCGGCATGGTCGTCGCGCTGGCGATTCCGCTGGTGTTGGCGATGACGTTCGCCTGCATGTATTACCTTGGCATCGGCCTGCACAAGATTTCCCTCGGCGCGCTGGTGTTGGCGCTGGGGTTGCTGGTGGACGACGCGATCATCGCCGTGGAAATGATGGCGATCAAAATGGAGCAGGGTTTCGACCGGATCAAAGCCGCCAGTTATGCCTGGACCAGCACCGCGTTCCCGATGCTCACCGGCACGCTGATCACCGCTGCCGGGTTCCTGCCGATCGCCACCGCGCAATCGGGCACCGGTGAATACACCCGATCAATCTTTCAGGTGGTGACCATCGCGCTGTTGGCGTCATGGATTGCCGCCGTGGTGTTCGTGCCGTATCTGGGGGAAAAACTCCTACCGGATCTGGCGAAGATTCATGCCGCCAAACACGGCGCCGGGCAACCGGATCCGTACGCCACGCCGTTTTATCAGCGCGTCCGACGCCTGGTGGAATGGTGCGTGCGCTGGCGCAAAACGGTGATCACGCTGACAGTGGTGCTGTTTATCGCGTCCATCGTGTTGTTCCGTTTTGTCCCGCAACAATTCTTCCCGGCCTCGGGTCGTCTGGAGTTGATGGTCGATTTGAAACTGGCCGAAGGCGCATCGCTGAGCAATACCGCTGAAGAGGTTAAACGCCTCGAAGCTTTGTTGAAGGATCACGCCGGCATCGACAATTACGTCGCGTACGTCGGCACCGGTTCTCCGCGATTTTACCTACCGCTGGATCAGCAATTGCCTGCAGCGAGCTTCGCCCAGTTTGTAGTCCTGGCGAAAACCATCGAGGAGCGCGAAACCCTGCGCACTTGGCTGATCGAAACCCTCAACGAACAATTTCCGGCCCTGCGTTCGCGCGTTACCCGTCTGGAAAACGGCCCTCCGGTGGGTTACCCGGTGCAGTTCCGCATCACCGGCGAGCACATCGAGGAGGTCCGGGCGCTGGCGCGGAAAGTGGCGACCAAGGTTCGCGAAAATTCCCACGTGGTCAACGTCCATCTGGACTGGGAAGAGCCGAGCAAAGTGGTGTACCTGAACGTCGATCAGGACCGCGCTCGCGCGTTGGGCGTCAGCACCGCCAACCTGTCGAAGTTTTTGCAAAGTTCGCTGACCGGGTCCAGCGTCAGCCAGTACCGCGAGGACAACGAATTGATCGAAATCCTCCTGCGCGGCACCGTGCATGAGCGCACCGAACTGTCGTTGCTGCCAAGCCTGGCGGTGCCGACCGATAACGGTAAAAGCGTCGCGCTGTCGCAGATCGCCACACTCGAATATGGTTTTGAAGAAGGCATTATCTGGCACCGCAATCGCCTGCCCAACGTGACCATTCGCGCCGACATCTATGGCAAGGAACAACCGGCGACGCTGGTGCAGCAGATTCTGCCGACCCTCGAGCCGATCCGCGCCGAACTGCCGGATGGTTATTTGCTGGAAGTCGGCGGCACCGTTGAAGACTCGGCGCGCGGGCAGAATTCGGTGAAGGCCGGCGTGCCGCTCTTCATCGTGGTGGTGCTGACGTTGCTGATGCTGCAGCTGCGAAGTTTCTCACGCACGGTGATGGTGTTTCTCACAGCACCACTGGGACTGATCGGCGTGACACTGTTCCTGATGGTGTTCCGCCAGCCGTTCGGTTTCGTCGCCATGCTCGGAACCATCGCGCTGTCGGGGATGATCATGCGCAACTCGGTGATCCTCGTCGACCAGATCGAGCAAGACATCGCCGCCGGACTGAAACCCTGGCAAGCGATCATCGAAGCGACGGTGCGACGTTTCCGGCCAATTGTCCTGACCGCACTCGCGGCGGTACTGGCGATGATCCCGCTGTCGCGCAGCGTATTCTTCGGGCCAATGGCGGTGGCGATCATGGGCGGGTTGATCGTCGCGACGGCGCTGACCTTGCTGTTCCTGCCGGCACTGTACGCGGCGTGGTTCCGCATCAAGAAAGATCCCACATAAGCACGCGACGAATCCCACAGGGATTACAAAATCCCCTGTAGGAGCGAGCCTGCTCGCGATGGCGGTGTGTCAGGCGAATGCAATATCGACTGACACGGCCCCTTCGCGGGCAAGCCTCGCTCCTACAGTAGAGCGGTGGTGGCTGCGAGATTCGGGTAATCCACCAACCCCCTGTAGGAGTGAGCCTGCTCGCGATGACGGTGTGTCAGTCGGTACGTCTCTGACTGGTTAACCGCTATCGCGAGCAGGCTCACTCCCACAGGGTTTTGTTCCTACAGCTTTTTCAGAATGCTCCGATATTGAGTCGGCCCCGGCTCGATGGTGTACTCGAGGCTCGTTTTTCAAGAGCCGCCGAGACAGTCGTGATGAAAAAGCCACCCGCTCTCAAGGGCCGCACTGGCCCGGTGTTTGACTTGCTGGCGCAAGCGCCGCACAAGGCGCGCCTGGCGGATTACCTGGCGCTGCTCAAGCCTCTGGATGATCGCGGGCGCTACCTGCCATTTGCCGAGTTGCGCTATCGCTGGGCGCCCGGATTGGACGCTCACCTCTGTTGGGCGCTGGTGAAGAAGGCGCGGGCGGCGCAGTTCGTCCGCCTGCTGGCATTGGGTGAACCAGCGCAGTTGGCTAACTTTGTGATGACGCCGACGGCGCAAAAAGCGATTTGTGCGGTTGATCGGCACGCCACTACGGCGGCGCTGAAATACATGGCGAAGCAGATCGGCGAGCACGCGCATTTGAGTTATCTGCTCGCTGATCTGATCGAGGATGAGGCGATCAGCAGTAGCCAACTGGAAGGTGCAGCGACCACCACGCCGGTGGCCAAGGACATGCTCAGACGCCAACGCCTGCCGCGCACGCCCGACGAGCGCATGGTGATCGGCAATTACAAAATGATGAGTTTCGCCTGGGAGAAACGCAACGAACCGCTAAGCGTTGAACTGATCGCGGCGATGCATCGCGTGGGTGTCGAGGGGATTGATGACGAGCAATATTCGCCGGGGATTTTCAGGTTCAACGATGAAGTGGTGGTGCAGGATGGCGAGGGCAACACGGTTCATACCCCGCCGCCTGCAGAGGGGTTGTCAGTGCGCTTGCAGGCGCTGGCAAAGTGGATCAATCAAGCGCAATGCAACCCGGATCAGGCTGATTATCTGCATCCGCTGATCCAAGCCATCGCCCTGCATTTTGCGGTGGGTTATGAACACCCTTTTCGCGACGGCAACGGTCGGGTCGCGCGAGCGTTGTTTTATTGGGTGATGTTCAAGCATGACTATTCGGGTTTCCGTTACATCACCATCAGCACGCTGCTGCGTAATGCGCCGGTGAAATATGGGCGCTCTTATTTGAACAGCGAGGCGGATGGACTGGACCTGACGTACTTCATCGATTTTCAATGCTCGATCATTGCGAGGGCGGTCAGTGGGTTTACCGGGGCGTTTATGGAGGCGAGTCTGTTGGCTAGGGCGGGGTGACGGGTCAAATGCTATCGCGAGCAGGCTCACTCCTACAGTAGAACTGTGGTGGCTGCCGTATCCGGGTAGAACGCATATCCCCTGTAGGAGTGAGCCTGCTCGCGATAGCGTTGTGTCAGGCGACTGCAATATCGACTGCCACGACCCCTTCGCGGGCAAGCCTCGCTCCTACAGTAAATCGGCGGTGGCTGCGATATCTGGGCATAACGCATATCCCCCTGTAGGAGTGAGCCTGCTCGCGATGGCGTCATATCAGGCGACTGCGATATCGACTGACACGACCCCTTCGCGGGCAAGCCTCGCTCCTACGGGGTTTGGCATTGCGCTTACAGCGTGCCGAAGACTTTTTTGGCGAGGCTGGTGGCGGCGGCGGCCGGGTTCTGGCGGATGGTTTCTTCCTGTTTGCCGATCATCTCGAACAAACCGTTCAACGCCTGTTCGGTCACGTAGCTTTCGATGTTGGCGCTCTTCGCGTCGAGCACACCCAGCGTCGCGGCTTGGCCGGCGAAGGAATTGTATTGTTTGGCCAGGCCGACCTGGTCGGTGGCTTGTTTGACGATCGGCATGAACTTCGCGCGGATCTGTTCGCGGCTCGACTTGTCGAGGTATTGCGTCGCCGAATCCTTGCCGCCGCTGAGAATGCCCTTGGCGTCGGCCACGCTCATTTTCTTCACCGCATCCACGAGGATCGGCTGAGCCTGGGTCACGGCAGTTTCCGCCGCTTTGTTCATGCTGGTTTCCAGTTGCTCGACCTGCGCGCCCATGCCGAAAGCCTTCATTTTGCTCGCGACTTTACCGAGTTTGCCCGGCAGCTCGATCTTCACCTCAGGGTTATTGCTGAAGCCGCCCGGCGTGCCGAGTTGCTTGACTGCGAGTTGCGCGCCCTGGGTCAGAGCGTCTTTCAAGCCGCCGGTAGCGTCCTGTTGCGACAGATCACTGAGCGACAACGCCAGCGCGCTGGCGGAAATCATCAAACCTGCACAGAGGCCGGCGAAGCGAAGGGTAGGGCGGAGCATGGCGGCTTCCTTTTTGCGAATGGGAGAAAGGGTGGGAGTGAGCCTGCTCGCGATAGCGCTGGGTCAGCCAAACTGTTTCCGACTGATACAGCGCGTTCGCGAGCGGCTCGCTCCTACAGGTTTTATGGCTTCAGGCCTCAGGTTTCACGGCGACCTGATCCGCCGCATCTTCACTGCGATGCAGCGCCACCTGGCGGATCGACAAGCGAATCTCCGCCGGCAACACACGTTTCGCCGCGCCTTCGGCCAGTTCGCCGAGCAATTCGTGATAGCTCAACTTGCCGGACTCGTCGCGACGCAGCACATCGAGGTCGAGCATGGTCTGGATGAAGTGGCGGAACAGGCTCTTGTCGAAGAATTCCGGGGCGTTCAAGCCATGCAGGATCGACAGGCGTTGGGCCATGACCGTGCACAAGTCTTCCAGTTCTTCGGCGCTGATGCTGTGCTGGCCGCTGTTGAGCAGCAGTGAAACGGTCATGTAGAAACGTTGCAGCGTCTGCGCGATGCTTTTCGACAGCAGCGTCAGCAACACGAAATGGCGCGAACTCGGCGCGGGACGCAGGTACACATTGTTCTCGAAGCGCAGCAGGCCTTGCTCGACGAAGGCCTCAAGCCATTGATCAACCACCGCGTCCAGCTCTTCCATCGTCCAGCGGATGAACAGCTCCGATTGCAGGTACGGATACAGCGCGCGGGTGTAACGCAGGATCTGCTCGCGGCTCATGCGCGAGGTGCTCTGGAAGAAACTCGCCAGCAGCGCCGGCAGCGCGAAGATGTGCAACACGTTGTTGCGGTAATAGGTCATCAGCACCGCATTCTGCTCATCCAGATACAGAATCTTGCCCAGGGCATCGCTCTGTTCGGAAAGCAAATCCATGTCTTTCACGTGCTCGATCAACGCGCGGCCATCACCTTCCGGCAACGTGGTGTGCGGCGAGTAAGGAACCTTGCGCAGCAGCGCCAGATACAGATCCAGCACTCGCGCCATCGCCCGATCGTCCAACGCCAGACGGCTGGTGGACAGCAGCGCCAGCGCCACCAGATTGACCGGGTTGATCGCCGCCGCTTCGTTCAGATGCTGCGCGACTTTCTCGCCGAGACGGTTGGTGGTTTCGTTGAGCCACGCCGGTTTGAACTGCGGGCCGAGTTCCTGCGAGCGCCAGTCCGGCTGTTCGCTGTCGAGGAACTCGGCGAGTTTGATCGGTTCGCCGAAGTTCACCGCCACCTGGCCGAAGCGCTGCTTGAGCGCGCCGATGACTTTGAAGATGTCGAAGATCGATTCCTTCTTCTTGCTCGCGCCACGCAATTCGCCGAGGTAGGTCCGGCCTTCGAGCACGCGCTCATAACCGATGTACACCGGCACAAACACGATCGGCATGCGCGACGAACGCAGGAAGCTGCGCAGGGTGATGGCGAGCATCCCGGTTTTCGGTTGCAGCATGCGCCCGGTGCGCGAACGGCCGCCCTCGACGAAATACTCGACCGGGAAACCTTTGGTAAACAAAGTGTGCAGGTATTCATTGAATACCGAGGTGTACAGCGGATTGCCCTTGAACGTCCGGCGCATGAAAAACGCGCCGCCGCGGCGCAGCAGGCTGCCGATCACCGGCATGTTCAAGTTGATCCCGGCGGCGATGTGCGGCGGGGTCAGGCCGTTGCGAAACAGCAAGTACGAAAGCAGCAGGTAATCGATGTGGCTGCGGTGGCACGGCACGTAGATCACTTCGTGACCCTGAGCGACTTTCTGCACGCCTTCGATGTGATTGACCTTGATCCCGTCGTAGATCTTGTTCCAGAACCAGCTCAGCACCACTTCGAGAAAACGGATCGCGGTGTAGGTGTAGTCCGAAGCAATCTCGTTGCCGTAACGCAGCGCCTGGGCCTTGGCTTTTTCCGGGGAGATTTTTTCGCGCTCGGCCTCATCCAGAATCGCTTGCTTGACCAGCGGCTGGTTGAGCAAACCCTTGACCAGATTGCGTCGGTGGGAAATGTCCGGGCCGATGACGGCCGCTTTGAGGTTGCGAAAGTGCACCCGCAGAATGCGCTGGGCCATGCGCACGGTGCGTTCGTGGCCCTTGTTGTGCTCGATCAGTTCGCGCAGGTGAATCGGTGCCGAGAACTGCACACGGGTCTTGCGCCCCAGAATCATGATGCTGAGCAAACGGCGCAAACGCCCGGTGACCGCCCAACTGTCGGCAAACAACAGCTTCCACGGGCTCGACTCGCTGTCCGGCGACTGCCCCCAGAACACGCTGACCGGAATGATCTGCGCGTCTTCGGCGGCGTTCTGGCTCAGGGCGCTGACCAGTCGGGTCAGGGCCGGCGGCGCGCCGCGTTTGTCCTGGCGGCCGAGCCAGTCAGGCTCCGGCGTCAGGTAAAAGAACGCCGCCGGTTCCAGCAGATTGCCCACCGACACCGGCAGCACCGGGCGCGGCAGACCGGCCTTGGTGCACTCGGTGTCGACCACGGCAAGGTCGGTCAGCGAAGGGTTTTGCAGGACGTAAAACACCGGACGGCTGCGGTCGAGGTTGAGGGTAAGGGACGACTGATTGATCGTCTCCGAGCGAACCCAGAGGTACAACAATCGGCGCAGGGTGCCAAACACCAGACGGCGGAACGGGGAACGGGTCATACGGCTTCTGCGTGAGTGAGTGAAACCGAGCGTTTGCTCGGGGGCGGACAGTGTGCCGTATTCGCCGAAAATCGGCAAAAAAGCGCTCAACCATTCTGTAGTTGAGCATTTTCGCGGCTGTCATATACTCGACCGCTCAAAATAAAAACAAAGAGGTAAAGACACATGGCAACGCGCGAAACCGGCAGTGTGAAGTGGTTCAACGACGCCAAGGGTTACGGCTTTATTCAGCGCGAGGACGGGGTGGACGTGTTCGTGCATTACCGCGCGATTCGCGGCGAAGGGCACCGTTCGCTGGCCGAAGGTCAGCAGGTTGAATACGCCGTGGTGACCGGCGAGAAGGGTTTGCAGGCTGAGGATGTTATAGGTCTGTAACCCGATCCCCGGATCACGCATGACCCGTAGGAGCGAGGCTTGCCCGCGAAGGCGTCATCACTGGCGCTAAAAGCTTCGCGGGCAAGCCTTGCTCCTACGGGTTTGTGGTGTGGCTGGTTACGCGGTCTTCCAGGTGATCTCTTCTTCGCCATCGGCGCTGATGCGCATCCAGCGATCGGCGGTCTCTTCACCTTCTTCCTCGACCCACGTGCCCGGCGCGCAACGCACTTCGACGTTCAGCGCGGCGAACGCGGCGCGGGCGCAGGCGATGTCGTCGTCCCACGGCGTCTGGTCGCTTTCCAGGTACAGGCTGTTCCACTTGCCCACGGCTTTCGGCAGCCAGGTGACCGGTACGTTACCGGCGGTGCACTTGTAGGTCTGACCTTTTTTTACCCACTCACTGCATGGACCCAGCGCGGCGCTGAGCCAATCGGCGACGGCTTTGTAGTCGACGTCGGCGTCTTTCAGGTAAATCTCGATATCGGGTTGGCGCATGGATGTCCTCACTGCGGTCTTGAAAAATCCATTCGCGGATTTAGCCGGCCTCAAGCTGTTGCTCAAGACCAAAAATTATTGAAGTACGAAGTAATCGTAACGCATCGAAACGGTGACTTCGAACGGCTCGGCCTGCTCGATCACGGCCGCGCGGCGTTCGGCACTGGCGCGCCAGCCGTGCGGCGTCATGGCCAGCAGATTGGCGCGATCCTGACCCTTTTCCAGCGTCAGTTTGAATTCCAGGGTTTCGCTGTGCGCCAGCGCCATGCCTTCCGGCACCAGAGCCAAATGCTTGTCGTCGGTGTATTCACGCACCTCGTCGTACAGGCGTTCGCGCAATTCCATCAGATGGCCGCTGGTCGGCCCGACTTTCATCAAGCCGCCGCCGGGGCTGAGCAGGCGCTTGGCCTCTTCCCAGTCCAGCGGACTGAACACGCTCGCCAGAAACTGACAACTGCCGGACGCCAACGGCACGCGCGCCATGCTGGCGATCAACCAGGTCAGGTGCGGGTTGCGTTTGCAGGCGCGTTTGACCGCTTCGCGAGAAATGTCCAGGGCGTAGCCGTCAGCATTGGGCAACGCTTCGGCGATTTGCGCGGTGTAATAACCTTCGCCACAACCGATGTCGAGCCAGCGCTGCGGCGCGTATTGCCCGGCCAGCTCGGCCAGGCGCTTGGCCACTGGCGCGTAATGGCCGGCGTTCAAGAAGTCGCGACGGGCCTCGACCATTGCCAGGTTATCCCCAGGGTCGCGGCTGTTCTTGTGCTGCACCGGCAACAGGTTCAGGTAACCCTGGCGCGCGCGGTCGAAACGGTGCCCGGCGGGGCAGGCAACGCCATTGTCCACCGCGTTCAGCGGTTCGCTGCAGATCGGGCAGGCAAGCATCAGGCGAGCAACTTGATCAGGGTCTGGTAATAGATTTCGGTCAGCACATCGAGGTCTGCGGCGAGCACGCGTTCGTTGACCTGATGAATGGTCGCGTTGACCGGCCCCAGCTCAACCACTTGCGTGCCCATGGTCGCAATGAAGCGCCCGTCGGAGGTGCCACCACTGGTGGAGGCCTTGGTCTCGCGCCCGGTGATGTCCTTGATGCTCGATGCCACTGCGTCGAGCAATGCGCCCGGCTCGGTGAGGAACGGCAGGCCCGACAGCGCCCAATCGATGTACCAATCGAGGCCATGTTTGTCGAGGATGTCGGCGACGCGTTTTTGCAGGCCTTCGACGGTGGATTCGGTGGAGAAACGGAAGTTGAACACCGCCACCAAATCACCCGGAATCACGTTGGTCGCGCCGGTGCCGGAGTTGACGTTGGAAATCTGAAAACTGGTCGGCGGGAAGAAATCGTTGCCGTGGTCCCAATGCTCGGCGGCCAGTTCGGCCAGCGCAGGGGCGGCGAGGTGGATCGGGTTTTTCGCCAGATGCGGATACGCCACGTGTCCCTGAATCCCGCGCACGGTGAGCTTGGCGCCGAGCGAGCCGCGACGGCCATTCTTGACCACGTCGCCGACCAGCGTGGTGCTCGACGGTTCGCCGACGATGCACCAGTCCAGACGTTCCTTGCGCGCAGCGAGGCGTTCGATCACGGCTTTGGTGCCGTGGTGCGCCGGGCCTTCTTCATCGCTGGTGATCAGGAAAGCCACTTTGCCCTTGTGGTCCGGATAGTCCGCGACGAAGCGCTCGGCGGCCACGGTCATCGACGCCAAGCTGCCTTTCATGTCCGCTGCGCCACGCCCGCAGAGCATGCCGTGTTCGTCGATCAGCGCGTTGAACGGGTCAATCTGCCACGCCGTCACCGGACCGGTCGGGACCACGTCGGTGTGACCGGCGAAGCACAGGACCGGGCCGTCGTGTTTGCCGTGGGTGGCCCAGAAGTTATCCACATCCTCGATGCGCATTGGCTCGAGTTGGAAACCGGCATCGCCCAGGCGCTGCATCATCTGCTTCTGGCAATCGGCGTCGACCGGCGTCACGGACGGACGGCGGATCAGGTCGATGGCGAGTTGAAGGGTCGGCGAAAGGTCGGCGTGGGCCGTCATGGAAAACTCCGGAGCTTTATTTATCTGTAGGAGCGAGGCTTGCCCGCGAAGAACGATGATGAGGTGTATCTGTTACACCGCGTCGCTTCGTTCGCGGGCAAGCCTCGCTCCTACAGGATTGGGGCGTGGCGCGCAAAATGGCGGTTATCTTAAAGCAAAACGGCGGCCATTGGCCGCCGTTTAGTGCATCCCGACTGATTTAGACGGCCGGTGCCGGCGCAGGCTCCGCCGCCGGTTTAGGCAGCGAAGACAGGAACGCCATGATCAGCGCCGCCAGGTACGGCAGCGATTGCACCAGCAGCATGATCACCCAGAAGCGCATGTCGTTGCTCGGCAGGCCGTTGACCAGGAAGATACCCAGCGCCGCGCCCCACAGCAGCAACATGATGAACACCTCTTCACGCGCTTCCGAAATCGCCACCCAGAAACCATGGTTATCAGCGTTTTTCGGGGTGCGGAAGAACGGAATGCTGGTGGTGAAGAAACCGTACAGCACCGCTTTGGCAATGGTGTGCGACAACGCCAGCCCGGCCAGCGCCGCGCAGAATGCATCCTTCAGGTTGACCCCGACCGCACGGCGGTAGAGGAAGATGATCTTGCCGACCTTGAACACAAACAGCGCCAGTGGCGGGATCGCGAAAATCAGCAGCGGCGGATCGACCCGTTGCGGCACGATGATCATCGCCGCCGACCACAACAGCGCGCCGACGGTGAAGAAGATATTCATGCCGTCCGCGACCCACGGCAACCAGCCCGCGAGGAAGTGGTAACGCTGGCCACGGGTCAACTCGCTACCCTTGCCGCGCAGCAGGCTGGCGGTGTGCCGCTTGATGATCTGAATCGCGCCATAAGCCCAGCGGAAACGCTGTTTCTTGAAGTCGATAAACGTATCCGGCATCAGCCCCTTGCCGTAGCTCGTGTGGTAGTACGCCGCCGACAAACCTTTCTCGAATACACGCAAGCCCAACTCGGCGTCTTCACAGATGCACCAGTCGGCCCAGCCGAGTTCCTCGAGCACCGAGCGCCGGGTCATGGTCATGGTGCCGTGCTGGATGATCGCGTCACGGTCGTTGCGGGTGACCATACCGATATGGAAGAAACCTTTGTATTCGGCGTAGCAGAGCTTCTTGAAGGTGCTTTCGTTCTGATCGCGATAATCCTGCGGCGACTGCACCACGGCGATTTTCGGATCGGCAAAGTGCGGCACCATGTGCTTCAGCCAGTTCGGCTCGACGCAGTAATCGGAGTCGATCACCGCAATCACTTCGGCGTCCTTGGCGGTGTGCGGGATCAGGTAATTCAGCGCGCCACCCTTGAAGCCGGCCAGCGGCGCGACGTGGAAAAACTTGAAGCGCGGGCCGAGGGTTGCGCAGTAATCGCGCACCGGTTCCCAGACCGCCGGGTCTTTGGTGTTGTTGTCGATGATCAGGACTTCGAAATCCGGATAGTCGAGGTTGGCCAGGGCGTTGAGGGTCTGTTTGACCATCTCCGGCGGCTCGTTGTAGCACGGTACGTGAATCGAGACTTTTGGTCGGTAGTCCGAATCCCCCACGACCGGCAGGAATTCTCGCCGGCGCTTGTGGGTCCAGACCGCTTCGGCCAATTCATGCGCCTCGGTCAGCAACACGATAAACACCCCGAGCGCACCGAGCGCGAGGAGGAACCCCACGGTCAGGCTGAACCAGGTGCTGTATTGCTGGCTGTAGTCGTAGCCGATCCACACCAGAACCGAACCGCACAAAAACGCAATAAACGTCAGGAACGTGCGGCCACGTTGGCGCAGGGCCGAGCCGTCGATCATCAGCAAGGTCAGCGACAGCAGCGCCAACACCGCCGAGCCGATGGCCAGCACGCGCCATTGCGGGATCGCCACGACCGGGCCTTCGAAGTTGAATTTCTGCTGGCGCGCGGCATTGAACACGCCCCAATACGCGCCCACCGAACCTTCGTCGCTGGCCTTCCACGGCTGGTCAAACGCTTCGATCACGAAGTAGTTGAAGCCTTGGCGGTTGAGTTTGTTGACCAATGTGCGCAGGTAAATCGCCTGGTCGGCGGGGCTCGCATCGGTGCCGCCGCGCATGCGGCCGTTGCTCGGCCAGCCAACCTCCGAGAGCAGCAGCGGTTTTTTCGGGAACATCTTTTTCAGGTCGCGAGCGCGGTCGAGAACGAACTGGCCAGCCTTGTCCACCGGGACAAATTCCCAGTACGGCAGAACGTGCGCGGCGATCAGGTCGACGTGCTTGGCCAGTTCCGGGTGTTCTTCCCAGACGTGCCATTGCTCGGACGTGGTCACCGGCACTTTCACCGCCGCGCGCACGCGGTCGAGGATCACGCTGAGTTCGGCGGCGGTAATTTCCTTACGGAAGATTGCCTCGTTGCCTACAACCACGCGAACCACGCTGCGCGAGGTGTTGGCCAATTCAATGGCGCGCAGGATCTCGCGTTCGTTGCGCTCCTGGTCCGGGCTGATCCAGATCCCCAGCGTCACGCGCAAGCCGAACTCTTCGGCGAGTTTCGGGATGTCTTGCAGGCTGCCGTCGACCGAGTAAGTGCGGATGTTGTCCGTCAGCTTGCTCATGATCTCCAGGTCGCGACGCATTTCGTCGTCGGACGGGTACTGGTCTCTCTGCGGGTACTGGCCTTGTTGAAACGGCGAGTAAGAAAAACCGGAGATTTGTTCAGGCCAGTTGGGGGCGGTGACCGGGCGATTGATCAGCGCCCAGAAGCCGGTAAACAAAGCGGCGATGGCGAGCACCACAACCAGGTTGAGTCCAAATTTACGCGATGACATAGCTTTTTCAGGTTCCAGAGGCTGTGGAACGAAGGAACGGTCGGCGGTTGCCAAGGGGCGCGCATCCTACACCGTGCTTCCGCTTACCGTACAGGCGATAGCGAAAAGCCTCACATTTGGCAATCCGGTTTCACATAAGTTCTTACACTTGTCGCTTGTCGCTTAGAACTTGTGGCCGCGTAGCCCTATAATGCGCGCCGGTTTTTGGGGTAATGGTCATGAGTACAGAAGATCCGCGGTTTGCCGGCATCGCTCGGTTGTATGGCATTGAAGGCCTGGAGCGTTTGCGCGCGGCCCATGTGGCGATTGTCGGCGTCGGTGGCGTCGGTTCCTGGGCGGCGGAAGCCGTGGCGCGTTGTGGCGTCGGCGAGATTTCGCTGTTCGACCTCGATGACGTTTGCGTGAGCAACGCCAACCGCCAGTTGCACGCGCTGGACAGCACCGTCGGCAAACCCAAGGTCGAGGTGATGGCCGAGCGTCTGCGCGGGATCAACCCGGACTGCACGGTGCACGCGGTGGCGGATTTTGTGACGCGCGAGACCATGGCCGAGTACATCACGCCGAATATCGATTGCGTGATCGACTGCATCGACAGCGTGAATGCCAAGGCTGCGCTGATTGCCTGGTGCAAGCGCCGCAAGATCCAGATCATCACCACCGGCGGCGCGGGCGGGCAGATTGACCCGACGCTGATTCAGGTCTGCGACTTGAACCGCACCTTCAATGACCCGTTGGCCTCGAAAGTGCGCTCGACCCTGCGCCGCGACTACAACTTCTCGCGCACCGTGACTCGTCATTACAGCGTGCCGTGCGTGTTTTCCACCGAGCAACTGCGCTATCCGAAACCGGACGGGAGCATTTGCTTGCAGAAGAGTTTTGTCGGCGACGGCGTCAAGCTCGACTGCGCCGGCGGGTTTGGCGCGGTGATGATGGTCACGGCGACGTTCGGCATGGTCGCGGCGACCAAGGCTGTGGACAAGATCGTCGCGGGCGTGCGGCGCCCGGCGGATCGGATTAAACCAGCGGTTTGAGCGGTGTGGCTGATGGCCTCATCGCGAGCAAGCTCGCTCCCACAGGGGAACGCATTCCAGGGTGGGAGCGAGCTTGGGGTTTAAGCGGTGTGGCTGATGGCGATTAACCAGCCAACTCATTCATTCGCTGTAACACGGCATTGAGGCCATTACTGCGCGACGGGGATAACTGTCTGCTCAGTCCAAGCTGGTTAAACCACTGCGGCAAATCCACTTGGCGCAGTTCATCTGCCGACAACCCGTTGACCCGCGCCAGCAGCAACGCGACCAACCCGCGAATCAATCGTGCATCGCTGCTCGCGGCGAACTGCCAATGGCCATCGCGCAACGCACCGACCAGCCACACCTGGCTTTCACAGCCATGCACACGGTTGGCGTCGACTTTATCCGCATCACTCAACGCCGGCAGGCGCTCGCCCCACTGCATCAGCAAACGGGCGCGTTGCTCCCAACTCGCGGCATTGTGAAAGGTTTCGAGGGCGACGGCGGCGTCGTCAGGCAAGCTCATCGCAGCAACTCCAGGGCTTGATCCAGTGCTTCAAAAAAGCGTTCCAGATCCTCCGAGTCGTTGTACAGCGCCAGCGACACCCGGATCGCCCCGGCCAGTTCGAAGCTTTTGAGCAACGGCATGGCGCAGTGATGGCCGGCGCGCACGGCGATGCCCTGTTCAGTCAGCAAATGCGCCAGATCCGAGTTATGCACACCCTCAACGACAAAACTGGCCAACGCGAGCTGCGGTTTGCCCAGCAGCCGAATGCCATTGCGCGCCTGCAAGCCTTTGAGCAAATACGCATGCAGCGCGGCTTCGTGGGCCGACACCGCGTCCTGATCCAGCCCGGCGAGGTAATCCAGCGTGGCGCCGAGGCCGATCACGCTGGCAATCGGCGGCGTACCGGCCTCGAAACCTAGCGGCGCGGGGCGGAATCGCGCGTCGTGGTAATTGGCATCGAGGACCATTTCGCCGCCGAATTGCCACGGCCGCAGCTGCTCCAGCGCCGCGTGACGGCCGAACAACACGCCGAGGCCATCGGGCCCGTAGAGTTTGTGACTGGAAAACACGTAGAAGTCGCAACCCAGCGCCTGCACGTCGTGCCGGCCGTGGACCACGCCTTGCGCGCCATCGACCACGGTCAGCGCGTTGTGCGCCTTGGCCATGGCCAGCAACTCGGGCAGCGGTTGCCAGACGCCGAGCACATTCGACAGCTGACTGACCGCCAGCAAACGGGTGCGCGGGCCGATCAATTGCGCGGCGGCGGCGAGGTCGATCACGCCGTCGCCATCCAGTGGCAAAACCACCAGTTTCAGCTCGCGACGCAGCGCCAGTTGCTGCCACGGCAGCAGGTTGGCGTGATGTTCCAGAGCGCTGATGACAATTTCATCGCCCGGATTGAATAAGTGTTCCAGCCCATAGGCCAGGAGGTTCAGCGCGCTGGTGGCGCCGTGGGTGAAGATGATCTGCCCGCAATCGCCCGTATTGAGCCATTGCGCGACTTTGCTGCGGCTGTCCTCGAACGCCTGGGTCGCGTGGGCGCCGGGCAGGTGTTGCGCCCGATGCACGTTGGCCGCGCCATTGGCGTAGTAATGCGCCAGGGCATCCAGCAGGGCTTGCGGTTTTTGCGTGGTGGCGGCGTTGTCCAGATAGGTCTGGTCTTGCCGTTGCAGCGCGGCGATGGCCGGGAAATCGGCGCGCCAGGGAGACGGAATCATCATGCAATCGGGCCCTGTTGAACATGGGCTGGGGGAACGCCTGACCTTGCCCGTGACGTTGATTTTGACCTTGTAGGAGCAAAGCTTGCTCGCGAAGCTTTTGGCAGTTTCAAAGGCCTCTTCGCGGGCAAGCCTCGCTCCTACATAGATCCTGTGGAGCAAAGCTTGCTCGCGAAGCTTTTGGCGGTTTCAAAGGCCTCTTCGCGGGCAAGCCTCGCTCCTACATAGATCCTGTAGGAGCAAAGCTTGCTCGCGAAGTTTTTGGCAGTTTCAAAGGCCTCTTCGCGGGCAAGCCTTGCTCCTACATAGATCCTGTGGGAGCAAAGCTTGCTCGCGAAGCTTTTGGCAGTTTCAAAAGCCTCTTCGCGGGCAAGCCTCGCTCCTACAAGGGCAGGGCGCAGGTATCGTCGAACGTTTTGCTTAGTTGTGAGCGTGCAGCGCTTCGTTCAGTTCGATGGCCGATTTGTGGGTTTTGCATTCCACCGCGCCGGTCTCCGAATTGCGCCGGAACAACAGGTCAGGTTGACCGGCCAGTTCGCGAGCCTTGACCACTTTCACCAGTTTGTTGTGCTCGTCCAGCAGCGCCACTTTGGTCCCGGCGGTCACGTACAGGCCCGATTCGACGGTGTTGCGGTCGCCCAACGGAATGCCGATACCGGCGTTCGCGCCGATCAGGCAGCCTTCGCCCACCTTGATCACAATGTTGCCGCCGCCCGACAGGGTGCCCATGGTCGAGCAACCGCCGCCCAGGTCCGAACCCTTGCCGACGAATACGCCGGCCGAGACACGACCTTCGATCATGCCCGGGCCTTCGGTGCCCGCGTTGAAGTTGACGAAACCTTCGTGCATCACCGTGGTGCCTTCGCCGACGTAAGCGCCCAGACGAATACGCGCCGCGTCAGCAATACGCACGCCGGCCGGGACCACGTAGTCGGTCATTTTCGGGAATTTGTCCACCGAGAACACTTCCAGCAACTCGCCACGCAGACGCGCTTCGAGTTGATGCTCGGCCAGTTCGGCGAGGTCGATTGCGCCTTGGCTGGTCCACGCCACGTTCGGCAGCAGCGGGAACACTCCGGCCAGATTCAAACCATGCGGCTTGACCAGACGGTGCGACAGCAGGTGCAGCTTGAGGTAGGCCTCAGGCGTCGAAGTCAGTTGTGCGTCTTCAGCCAGAATGGTCGCGACCAGCGGCTTGTGGCTTTCGGCCAGACGGGTCAGCAAGGCAGCCTGGGCAGCGTCGACGCTTTTCAGCGCTTCGGCCAATTGCGCAGCCTGAGCGGTGGTGAACGTGATGGCCTGGTTGCCTTCGCTGTAACCGAGTACCGGCGCAATCGCGGCAACCAGTTCGGCCGAAGGATTGAGCAGCGGCTGGGCGTAGAACACTTCCAGCCAGGTGCCTTGACGGTTTTGCGTGCCGACACCGAAGGCCAGGCTGAACAGAGTATTGGACATGTTGGGACCTCTAACAAAAAAGAACGGGCTGCTTACTTGAGGGCGGCCGCGTAGATATCTGGCTTGAAGCCAATCAGGGTTCGGTCACCGAGATCAAGCACCGGGCGCTTGATCATCGAGGGTTGTGCGAGCATCAGTTCGATGGCTTTGGCTTGGTCGAGATCGGCTTTGCGTTCGTCGTCGAGTTTGCGAAAGGTCGTGCCTGCACGGTTCAACACCACTTGCCAACCGTGCTCGTCGCACCATTGGGTCAGATGTTCACGGTCGATTCCGGCCGTTTTGTAATCATGGAAGTCATAGCTGACAGCGTGTTCATCGAGCCAGGTGCGCGCCTTTTTCATGGTGTCGCAGGCTTTGATGCCGAAAAGGTGCAACGTTTTACTTGAAACGGTCAAGGAATTGCCCCCTTTACAGGTGCTGGAAAAAAATGGTGACGGATTATGCCATGACCGGGCGGTTTCCACGCAAAACCCGCAAACGCAAAACCTGTGGGAGCCGAGCTTGCTCGCGATAGCGGTGGATCAATCCGCCTCAAGCGTGACTGTTACACCGCCATCGCCAGCCAGCTCAGCTCCCACAACGACAAGTCTAAGCGGCTAATATGGCACTTCAATGCTGTCGAATACCTGGGAAAACGCTTTATGCAAACTGCCTACACCGTCCTGATCCTGTTAATGCTGGTCGGCGTTTCGCGCCTGATCGGGCGGGTGATCCCCCTGCCGCTGCCGCTGGTGCAAATTGCCGCTGGCGCCTTGCTGGCCTGGCCGACGCTGGGGTTGCACGTAGCGCTGGACCCCGAGCTGTTCCTGTTTCTGTTCCTGCCACCGCTGCTGTTTTCCGACGGCTGGCGCATGCCCAAACGAGAATTGTGGCGCCTGCGCGGGCCGATTCTGACCCTCGCCGTAGGCTTGGTGCTGTTCACAGTGGTCGGCGCCGGGTACTTCATTCATTGGCTGATTCCGACAATTCCTTTGCCGGTGGCTTTTGCCTTGGCGGCCGTACTGTCGCCGACCGACGCCGTGGCAGTCTCGGCGATTTCCCAGAACCGCCTGCCGACGCCGCTGATGCACATGTTGCAGGGCGAAGCGCTGATGAACGATGCCTCGGGCCTGGTGACCTTCAAATTTGCTTTGGCCGCAGCGGTCACGGGCGTGTTCTCGCTGGCCAATGCGAGCCTGACGTTCGTGCTGGTCGCGGTCGGCGGGCTGGCCATCGGCGTGGCGCTGAGCTGGCTGGTCGGGCGTTTGCGCTCGTGGATGGTCGCCCGAGGCTGGGACGATCCGGCGACCCACGTGGTGTTCATGTTGCTGCTGCCGTTCGCCGCGTATGTGCTGGCCGAACGCCTCGG
Organism: Pseudomonas sp. SJZ131; assembly: GCF_007828705.1. Taxonomy (NCBI): domain Bacteria; kingdom Pseudomonadati; phylum Pseudomonadota; class Gammaproteobacteria; order Pseudomonadales; family Pseudomonadaceae; genus Pseudomonas; species Pseudomonas sp. SJZ131. The sequence continues at coordinate 507,397 of NZ_VIVC01000002.1, forward strand.
CGCTTCAGGGATTCTGTCGGCGGTCGCCGCCGGGATGATGCAGAGCTGGCTCGATCTGCTGCCGCGCCAGACCAGTACCCGGTTGCTCAATCGCAGCGTCTGGTCGTTGCTGGAATTTGCCTTCAACGGCCTGATCTTCCTGCTGCTGGGCCTGCAACTGCCGGACATCATCAAAGCGGTGGCCAGCCACGAAACCTCGTTGTGGCCGACCTTGTTCTACCGCTGCCTCGACGTGGTGGCGATCTTCATGGTGTTGCTGGTGTTGCGCTTCATCTGGGTGCAAAGCATCTGGCGGCTGTCCGGGCTGCTGCGGCGCTGGCGTGGTGAGGGCGAGCTGACGCCGGTGCCGACGGCGCGCTCCTGCTGGTTGTTGACGGTCGGCGGCGTGCGCGGCGCGGTGACCCTGGCCGGCGTGCTATCGGTGCCATTGTTGATGGGCGGCGACGCGTTTCCCGAGCGCGATTTGCTGATTTTCATCGCCGCCGGGGTGATCCTGCTGTCGTTGGTCGCGGCGTGCATTGCCTTGCCTTTGTTGCTGCGCGGCATCGAGAAAAGCCCCGACGATAAACGCCGTAATGAAGTACGCGACGCGTGGCGCAAAACCGCTGAAGCGGCAATTCATGCGCTGGAAGTCGAGGAGGCCAAACCTGCCGACGCGGCGCAAGCAGCGCTGGCGGCGGAACTGAAGGCGCGGCTCATGTCCGAATATCGCCATCAACTTGAGGTGTTCAACGATTCTGCCGAGGCGCAGGCGCTGGCGTTCGAAATGGATCTGCTGGAGCGGCGCTTGCGTTTGAAGGCACTGCGCGCGCAACGCCTGGAGTTGTACAAGTTGAGTCGTCATCACCAGATCGGTGATGACGTGTTGCGCGAAGTATTGGGCGAGCTGGACATGAGCGAGGCGAACCTCGGACAGGTCAAATAGACAACTTATTCATCTGGCGCGGCAGGGTAGGGATACGCTGCCGCCATGAAGGCTTTGTCCTTGTCGCTAAGCACCAAGTTGAGGTCAATCTTGAAATCGCCTTCGGTCCAATCCTCGCGGATCGCGTAGTGCATGATCGATTTCGGATCATAGTCGGAGTAACGCACTTCATTGCCATCGAATCGAGTGAGATAACGTTCGTCCACGACGGTGCGCGCGTAGTGGTCTTCATCGGCAAACTGATCAGCGCCATGCGCCGCGTAAAGTGCGCGCAAGTCCCATGGAATGTTCACTTCAGGGTGTTGGTGTTCATGCAGGGCGCCCAATACATGGCCAAACTCGTGCATCACATTGGCGGCAAAAAATCCCGGCATACGCATGTCCGGGGACAATCCCATAGTTGCGCCTTCTGTGCGTAACAGCGCGTCGGTGCCGATCAGCGACCAATAGGTGCCCGGTGTCTGGGTAATGCGGATATCGCCCTGATCGCCTTCGATGAAAAGAAACTCAAGGTTGATATGCGGCAGCCAATTATTGGCGGCTTCCATAGTTGCCTGAATGAAGTCGTCATCACCATCGAGGAAGGCAATATGCAGCGTGCGGCCGGGTGCCCAGAACCTGGTATGTTTGGCCACGGCACGTTTACCACGACCGCCCGAAGAGGCAATTCGATTGGCGGGGTTTTCATTAATGGCAACCTCGTAAGAGGCGCTCAAGTCATCGACGTTTATAATTTCGCAAGGTGTTGAATCATGCATGTTTGAACTTCCATGTTTAGCGGGTTTTAAATCAGGGGGTGGTGTTGGCCTTCGGGTAAGCTTTGCGCATATTGCGCCTGTCGAGTTTGCTGATGCGCATATTGCGCGGAACTTCCCAATCACCGATTGTCAGTTCATTAGTGACGACGTAATGCATGATTGACTCCTTGTCATAAGGGCCTTGCATGAAGTCGACTGTCGGCAATAACGTGAACAAATTGTAATCGACTTGTTCTTTGGTCCATTGATAGTGAGCTTTGTAGTAGTCATAGACTTTAGGTTTGTCCCACGGGATGTTCGCCTTGGGGTGCAGGTGTTCGTGCTGCAGGCCCAGCGCGTGGCCGAACTCATGCAGTATGGTCCATTCGAAATCGTTGTCCTGCGGGTCGACGAACAGGCTCAGTGTCGGCTGGTCCGTTGGAGCCAGTGTCGCGTCCGTGCCCACATAAGACTCATTGGTTTGTGCGCCGGTCTTTATACGGATATCACCGCTTAATGCCTGGTCAAAGGTAAACGTCAGGTTGGTAGACGGTTCCCATTGTCTGATGATGCCTTCGATTTGTTTTCTTAGCGTCTCAGGCTCGGCATTGACAAACGTAATATTCAAACTGCGTCCATTGCCCCAGAATTTACTCCATTGGCCTACTGAACGTTTATGTCGTCCACCCGAAGTTAGTGTTAATTCATTGGCTGGATTTTCCTTAATGGCAACTTCAAAGGACGCCAGAAGATTATCTGGACTTATGACCTTGCAAGGATGGGTGTTCATTGTCGACTTCCATGTGAGCAAACGAAATTATGCGTGCATTGGAAGGCTAAGCGAGTTGGTGAGATTTGTTAAGTTGTAATTCGATTGACGCTGTTACTTGATGTTTTAACGCCGCACGGCATTGCGCCGTGCGGAGTATTAGGGGCTTGTTATTTGTTGGTAATAAACGCGCGAATACGTTCCGCCGCTTCAACACATTCCGCCAGCGGTGCAACCAGCGCCATGCGAATGCGTCCGGCGCCAGGATTGAAGCCGTCGACATCGCGGGACAAGTAAGAGCCCGGCACCACAGTTACATGTTCTTTGACGAACAAGTCGCGGCAGAATGCTTCGTCATCGCCATCAATGTTTGGCCACAAGTAAAAACCGCCGTCCGGGCGCTGCACGTCCATGACCGGGCTGAGGATTTCCAACACTGCGTCGTACTTCTCGCGATACAACGCACGGTTGGCGCGCACGTGCACTTCGTCGTTCCACGCGGCGACGCTGGCCAGTTGCGTTTGCACCGGCATCGCGCAGCCGTGGTAAGTGCGATAGAGCAGGAAACCTTTGAGGATGTCGGCGTCACCGGCGACAAAACCCGAGCGCAGGCCCGGCAGGTTGGAGCGTTTCGACAGGCTGTGAAACACCACGCAACGTTTGAAATCGTTGCGGCCCAGTTCCACGCAAGCGCTGAGCAGACCCGGCGGCGGCGTTTGTTCGTCGAAGTAGAGCTCGCTGTAGCACTCGTCGGCGGCGATCACGAAATCGTATTGGTCGGCGAGGGCGATCAGTTTTTTCAGGGTGTCGACCGGAATCAACGCGCCAGTCGGGTTGCCCGGCGAACACAGGAACAGAATCTGGCAGCGTTTCCAGATGTCCGGGGAGACCGCGTCGAAATCCGGGTTGAAGCCGTTTTCATCCAGGCACGGCAGGTAATGCGGCTTGGCGCCGGCGAGGAACGCCGCGCCTTCGTAGATCTGATAGAACGGATTCGGGCTGACCACCAGCGCATCGTCGCCACGGTTGACCACGGTTTGCGTGAAGGCAAACAGCGCTTCGCGGGTGCCATTGACCGGCAGCACGTTGCGCGACGGGTCGAGCCAGCCGGTCGGCACGTTGAAGCGCCGCTCGCACCATGCGGCGATGGTTTCACGCAGCGCCGGGATGCCGAGGGTGGTCGGGTACACGGCCATCTGATCCAGATTGCTCGCCAGCGCTTCGGCGACAAAACTCGGCGAACGGTGCTTCGGCTCGCCAATCGACAGCGCAATCGGGCGCTTGTCGGGGTTTGGCGTGACGCTGCCGAGCAGCGCGCGGAGCTTCTCGAAAGGGTACGGCTGCAACTGGTTCAGAGCGTTGTTCATCGGTGCGGGGTCTCTTTGAATGTGGGAAGGCTCCCAATCTCAGCCAGGGCACAAAACCTGTGGGAGCGAGTTTGCTCGCGATGACGGCGGGACTTTCAACATCAATGTGTGCTGATCCACCGCTATCGCGAGCAAGCTCGCTCCCACAAGGGTTCTGCTTGACTGAACATCTTTGGGTTTGCCCATCCCACAGGGGAAATTTGTTAATTCAAATACTGATACGCGACAAGTTGATCTCGGGTTCCTGGCTGACGGTCAGCTGTTCGACGATTGCATCCTGCAAACGGCTGCACAGCAACGGGTCGGACAGCGGTTGATTGTTGGCGTCGGTGATGAAGAACACGTCTTCCACGCGTTCGCCAAGGGTCGCAATCTTCGCGTTCTGCAACGACAGGTCGAATTCGAGAAAGATATTGCCGATCCGCGCCAACAGCCCTGGCCGATCCGGCGCGCTGAGTTCCAGAACGGTCACCGGGCGCTGCGCGTCGTTGTGAATCGTCACTTGCGGGGCAAAGGTGAAATGCTTCAACTGGCGCGGCACCCGGCGCTGAATGATCGTCGGGTAATCGTCAGGGTTGCGCAGCGCTTCGGTCAGGCCTTCGCGGATCTTTTTCACCCGCGCCGGGTTATCGCCGATCGATTCGCCCTCGGTGTCGAGCACGATGTAGGTGTCGAGGGTGAACTGGCTGCTGGAGGTGATGACCCGCGCGTCGTGAATGTTCAGGTTGAGCTGGTCCATCGCCGCCACGGTTACCGCGAAGAAGTCATGCTGGTCCGGCGCATAAATGAAGATCTGCGTGCCGCCCTCGAACTCGCGTTGCGTGGTTTCCTTGATCAACACCAGCGGCCCGCCATCGGCCGGCTGCTGCAGGATCGCGTCACTGTGCCAGGCGACATCGCCGGCGGTGTGGCGCAGGAAATAGTCATCGCCCAGTTGCGCCCACAATTGCTCGACGTCGTCCGGGTCGGTGCCGCCGCGCACCAGAATATCCAGCGCTGCGCTTTGGGTCTGGCGGATCTGTTCTTCGCGATCGACCGGGTTTTCCAGGCCGCGACGCAACGCACGCTTGGTCTCGGTGTAGAGCTGGCGCAACAGACTGGCGCGCCAGGAATTCCACAAGGTCGGGTTGGTCGCGTTGATGTCGGCGACGGTCAGCACGTAGAGGTAATCGAGGTGCGTTTCATCGCCGACGATCTGCGCGAAATCGTGGATCACCTGCGGGTCGGACAAGTCCTTGCGCTGCGCGGTGGTCGACATCACCAAGTGGTTTTGCACCAGCCAGACGATCAGGCGGCTGTCCCACGTCGGCAACTGATGACGCTGGCAGAACGCCTCGGCATCCACCGCGCCGATGTCCGAATGGTCGCCATGCCGGCCCTTGCCGATGTCGTGGTAAAGCCCCGCGAGGTAGATCAATTCCGGTTTCGGCAGCTTGGCCATGAGCTTGCTGGCCAGCGGGAATTTTTCCGACACCTGCGTGTACTGCAACTTACGCAAATGCTTGATCAGATTCAGCGTGTGCGCGTCGACGGTATAGATGTGGAACAGGTCATGTTGCATCTGCCCGACGATAAAACCGAACTCCGGCAGATAGCGCCCGAGGATGCCGTAACGGTTCATCCGCCGCAGGTTGCGGTGAATGCCGATCTTGCATTTGAACAGTTCGATAAACAGGCTGGTGTTGCGAATATCGTTGCGGAAATCGTCGTCGATCAGATGGCGGTTTTCTCGCAGCAGACGAATGGTGTCGGCGCGCACGCCTTTGATTTCCGGCTGCTGAGCCATCAGCACGAAGATTTCGAGCATGGCGAACGGCGTGCGGCGGAACACATTGTCGTTGCGCGCTTCGATGTAGCCATCGTGCAACTGGAACCGCGAATTGATCGGCTGCGGCGGCGCTTCGTCCTCCGGCGCGAGGATGACTTCTTCGAAGTGCTGGATGATCAAGTCGCTGAGCTGGGCGATGCTCATGACCACGCGGTAATACTGTTGCATGAAGTTTTCGATGGTGTGCTTGGTGTCGTCCCCTTCGAAACCGAGCAGCGCGGCGATCGAGCGCTGGTGGTCGAACAACAAGCGGTCTTCGGAACGTCCGGCCAGCATGTGCAGGGCGTAGCGGACCTTCCACAAAAACTCCTGGGAGGAGGCGAGCAGGGCGTTTTCACTCTCGACCAGAAAGCCTTCGCCGGCGAGGGCGCGCAGGTTCAGCGTGCCGTACTGACGACGGGCCACCCACAGAATCGTCTGGATATCGCGCAGACCACCGGGCGAGCCTTTGACGTTGGGTTCGAGGTTGTATTCGGTGTCGTTGTATTTGTGGTGGCGGGCCTTTTGCTCGGCGCGCTTGGCCAGGAAAAACTCTTTGCTCGGCCACATGTGCGCGGTGCTGGTGACGTCGAGCATGCGCTGGCGCAGGCGCTCGGGGCCGCAGATGGTGCGGCTTTCCATCAGGTTGGTGACCACCGTCAGGTCGGCACGCGCCTCGACCGCGCATTCGTCCACCGAGCGAACGCTCTGACCGACCTCAAGGCCGATGTCCCACAGCAGCGTCAGAAAACGCTCGATGGAATCGCGGAAAATCTCGTGGTCGGCGCTGTCCAGCAGGATCAGCAGATCGATGTCGGAATACGGGTGCAACTCGCCGCGCCCGTAGCCGCCGACCGCGATCAGCGCGATGTCGGCGTCTTCGCTCCAGTTGAACTGCTCCCAAGCCTTTTGCAGGATGTTATCGACGAACCAGGCGCGATCCTCGATCAGCCGGCGAATGTCGCGGCCGCTGCGAAAACGCCCGTCGAGCACCTCGCGGGCCTGGCGAATCGCCTTCTTGAAAGCCGCGATGGGGCTGGCTTTCAGGGCCAGTTCAGCCTGGAACTGGCCACGGTCGAAGAGTTCGGGATCCACCTGCGGCATCGATTGGCTTTCCTTTCTATAAGGCTAGGGGCAGAACGGGTCGATCAGGCCGAAACGCGCGGGATGGTGTCATCGGCGCGCAGGGTGAAGATCTCGTATCCGGTTTCGGTGACCAGCAGCGTGTGTTCCCACTGCGCCGAGAGTTTGCGGTCCTTGGTGATAGCGGTCCAGCCATCGCCGAGCACTTTGGTGTCAGCCTTGCCCTGGTTGATCATCGGCTCGATGGTGAAGGTCATGCCGGCTTGCAGTTCCATGCCGGTGCCCGCGCGGCCGTAGTGGAGGATTTGCGGCTCCTCGTGAAACACTTTGCCGATGCCGTGGCCGCAGAATTCGCGAACGACCGAAAAGCCGTTCTTTTCCGCGTGTTTCTGGATCACTTCACCGATATCGCCGAGGCGGCAGCCGGGTTTGACGATTTCAATCGCCTTGTACATGCATTCCTGGGTGACCTGCGACAGGCGCTCGGCCCAGACCGGCACGGTGCCGACGTGGAACATGCGGCTGGTGTCGCCGTGGTAGCCGTCCTTGATCACGGTGACGTCGATGTTCACGGTGTCGCCATTCTTCAGCGGCTTCTCGTTCGGGATGCCGTGGCAGACCACGTGGTTGATCGAGGTGCAGATCGACTTCGGGAAGCCTTTGTAGTTGAGCGGGGCGGGAATGGCTTTCTGCTCGTTGACGATGTAGTCGTGGCAGAGGCGATCGAGTTCTTCGGTGGTGACACCCGGTTTGACATGTTCGGCAATCATTTCCAGCACATCGGCGGCCAGTTTGCCGGCGATACGCATTTTGGCGATGTCCTCGGGAGTCTTGAGGGTGACGGTCATACAGGCTCTCTCTGCGCTCGATGGCGCTTTCTGAATACAAAGGGGGCTTTTTCGCGATCAGTGGTCGCGGCCCTGAAAAACGCGATTCTAACAGACGATCACGGCAAATCTGAGCTTCTGTGTCTATGGATGTAAGTCGCTTCCCTCTATAGATAGGTGCATGGGCGGGCGATTCCAAGGGTGCAAATAAAGGCGCGCGCGAGGAATCGAGAATCCTGGTTCCGTTTTTTTCTGCCCTGTGATATAAAATGCGCCGCTTTCCGGGGATACCCCGAAAGGCTTAAATCCACACACGTGTCGACACGATGACCTGGGTGCCTTCAGCTGATGCTGCTGGTTGGTCATTGGGATACGTGGAGGCCAAACCCGACTTATTAAGGAACTATCATGTCCCAAGTCAACATGCGCGATATGCTGAAGGCCGGTGTGCACTTCGGTCACCAAACCCGTTACTGGAACCCGAAAATGGGTAAATACATTTTCGGCGCGCGTAACAAGATTCACATCATCAACCTTGAAAAAACCCTGCCAATGTTCAACGAAGCTCTGACTTTCGTAGAGCGCCTGGCCCAGGGCAAAAACAAGATTCTGTTCGTCGGCACCAAGCGTTCCGCTGGCAAGATCGTTGCTGAAGAAGCAGCACGTTGCGGTTCGCCGTACGTCGATCACCGCTGGTTGGGCGGCATGCTGACCAACTTCAAAACCATCCGTGCTTCCATCAAGCGTCTGCGTGACCTTGAAGTGCAAGCCGAAGACGGTACTTTCGCCAAGCTGACCAAGAAAGAAGCGCTGATGCGCACTCGCGATCTTGAGAAGCTCGATCGTTCCCTGGGTGGTATCAAGGACATGGGCGGTCTGCCAGACGCACTGTTCGTTATCGACGTTGATCACGAGCGCATCGCGATCACCGAAGCCAACAAGCTGGGCATCCCGGTTATCGGCGTAGTCGATACCAACAGCAGCCCGGAAGGCGTTGACTACATCATCCCAGGCAACGATGACGCAATCCGCGCTATCCAGCTGTACATGGGTTCGATGGCTGACGCAGTAATTCGTGGTCGCAACCACGTTGCTGGCGGCACCGAGCAGTTCGTTGAAGAAGCTCCGGTAGCAGCAGCTGAGTAATTGACGCTTTGGCGTTGACTCAGTAAGCAAAAAGGGGGCTTGGCCCCCTTTTTGCCACCTCGAAAACCATTTGTCGGTAGCGCAGCTACAGCTTCTGTAACGTGCAGCGACCTGCAAGGGTGTTTCGGGAAGAATTGATCGCCCGTTCGATCGGGTGGAATGGTTGAAAACCTATCCAAGAGGATTTTTGAAATGGCAGAGATTACTGCAGCGTTGGTCAAAGAACTGCGCGAGCGTACTGGCGAAGGCATGATGGACTGCAAGAAAGCCTTGACCAAGGCTGGCGGCGACATCGAAAAAGCCATTGATGACATGCGCGCTTCGGGCGCCATCAAGGCTGCCAAGAAAGCGGGCAACGTTGCCGCTGAAGGCGCTATCGCTCTGAAAGAAGACGGCAAGTCCGCCGTTCTGCTGGAAGTGAACTCGCAGACCGACTTCCTGGCTCTGCAGGACGACTTCAAGGCATTTGTTGCTGCAAGCGTTGAAAAAGCGTTCGCCGACAAACTGACTGACGTCGCTCCGCTGATCGAAGCTCAAGAAGCTGCTCGCCTGGTACTGGTCGGCAAGGTTGGCGAAAACGTCAACATCCGTCGTCTGGCGCGCGTTGAAGGTGACGTTGTTGGCGGTTACCTGCACGGTAACAAGATCGGCGTTGCAGTTGTCCTGAAAGGCGGCACTGTTGAGCTGGCCAAGGACATCGCCATGCACGTGGCGGCGACCAACCCTGAATTCCTGCTGCCGTCGGAAGTTTCCGATGAAGCGGTAGAGCGTGAGAAGGGTGTATTCCTGACTCTGAACGCTGACAAGATCGCCGGCAAGCCGGAGAACATTGTTGAAAACATGGTCAAGGGCCGTATCAGCAAGTTCCTGGCCGAGGCTTCCCTGGTTGAGCAGGCGTTCGTCAAGAACCCTGAAATCAAGGTTGGCGAACTGGCCAAGAAGGCTGGCGCTGAAATCGTTTCCTTCACTTACTTCAAAGTAGGCGAAGGCATCGAGAAGCCGGTCGACAACTTCGCTGAAGAAGTTGCTGCCCAGCTGGCTGCCGCCAAGCAATAAGACGGTTTTCATAACTGTCGCCCTGAAGAGGCTGCCCGCTAACGCGCGCAGCCTCTTTTCAGATGGGCTGCCAATTTTTGATTGGTTTCCCGTTGGAACTGGCTTACAAAGCCATGTTCCGATGGCGCTGAAGCAGCGCCAAGCTAGAGTGAACGCCAGCTGTAAACAGCTCGCAAAGAATTTTTAAAATACGCCGCAGGAGAGATTCGCAATGGCTCAGCAGGGCAGTGGTTATCAGGCTCGCTATAAACGCATTCTACTCAAGCTTAGCGGCGAGGCCCTGATGGGCTCGGAAGAGTTCGGGATTGACCCGAAAGTTCTGGATCGCATGGCGCTGGAAGTGGGCCAATTGGTCGGCATCGGTGTGCAGGTCGGTCTGGTGATCGGCGGCGGCAACCTGTTTCGCGGGGCAGCGCTGAGCGCGGCCGGCATGGATCGGGTAACCGGCGACCACATGGGCATGCTGGCCACTGTGATGAACGCCCTGGCCATGCGCGATGCGCTGGAACGTGCCAATATCTCGGCTATCGTGATGTCGGCCATTTCCATGGTTGGCGTGACCGATCACTACGATCGCCGCAAGGCCATGCGTCACCTGAACGCCAAGGAAGTGGTTATTTTCGCGGCCGGTACAGGCAATCCGTTCTTCACCACGGATTCGGCAGCGTGCCTGCGTGCAATCGAAATCGATGCCGATGTCGTGCTCAAGGCGACCAAGGTCGATGGCGTCTACACCGCTGACCCATTCAAAGACCCGCATGCCGAGAAGTTCGATCATCTGACTTACGATGAAGTACTGGATCGCAAGCTGGGCGTGATGGACCTGACCGCTATTTGCCTGTGCCGCGACCACAAGATGCCGTTGCGCGTATTTAACATGAACAAGCCCGGCGCCCTGCTGAACATTGTGCACGGCGGCGCTGAAGGGACCCTGATCGAGGAAGGCCAACAATGATCAACGAAATCAAGAAAGACGCTCAAGAGCGCATGCAAAAATCCCTGGACTCTCTGGCGCACGCGTTCGGCCAGATCCGTACCGGCAAGGCTCACCCAAGCATTCTGGGCAGCGTGATGGTGCCGTACTACGGCACAGACACTTCCATCACTCAAGTGGCCAACATCACCGTAAAAGACTCCCGTACCCTGCAAGTCGTGGCATTCGAGCGCAACATGCTCGCCGCTGTCGACAAAGCGATCCAGAGCGCCGGTTTGAACCTCAACCCGACCAACCTGGGCGAGTTGCTGCTGATCTCCATGCCAGCCCTGACCGAAGAAACCCGCAAGGGCTTCACCAAGCAGGCTCGCAGCGCAGCGGAAGACGCGCGCGTTGCCGTGCGCAACATCCGTCGCGATGCGTTGGGCGAGCTGAAGAAACTGGTCAAGGACAAGGAAATCAGCGAAGACGAAGAACGTCGTGCCGCTTCCGATATCCAGAAGCTCACCGACAAGGCTGAGGCCGACATCGACGCGGCGACCAAGCAAAAAGAAGCGGACCTGATGGCCGTATAAGGGTCGCGTTTTCATGGATAAGACCAAGCAGACTGCGCCGTCCGCGGTGCCGCGCCATGTCGCGATCATCATGGATGGTAACAATCGCTGGGCGAAGAAACGCTTTATGCCGGGTGTCGCCGGGCATAAAGCGGGTGTGGATGCGGTACGGGCGGTGATCGAGGTGTGCGCCGAGGCCAAGGTCGAAGTGCTGACCCTGTTCGCCTTCTCCAGTGAAAACTGGCAGCGCCCTGCCGATGAGGTCAGCGCCTTGATGGACCTGTTCTTCAAGGCGTTGCGTCGTGAGGCCAAGCGCCTCAACGACAACAACATATGCCTGCGGATCATCGGCGACCGTTCGCGTTTCCATCCCGAGCTGCAAGCTGCCATGCGTGAAGCCGAGGCCATTACTGCCGGCTCCAACCGCTTTATTCTGCAGATCGCCGCCAACTACGGCGGTCAGTGGGATATCGCGCAAGCCGCGCAGCGTCTGGCGCGGGAAGTTCAGGCCGGGCATCTGCGCCCGGAAGACATTACCCCGGAACTGCTGCAAACCTGTCTGGCGACTGGCGACCTGCCATTGCCGGACTTGTGCATTCGTACCGGCGGTGAACACCGCATCAGCAACTTCCTGCTATGGCAACTGGCTTACGCCGAGTTGTACTTCTCCGACCTGTTCTGGCCGGACTTCAAACACGACGCCATGCGCACTGCGCTGGCCGATTTCGCTTCTCGTCAGCGTCGCTTCGGTAAAACGAGCGAGCAGGTCGAGTCTGGAGCCCGGGTTTAATGCTTAAACAACGAATCATCACTGCGCTGATCCTGCTGCCGATTGCCCTGTGCGGGTTTTTCCTGCTCGAAGGTTCCGGTTTTGCCCTGTTCATCGGGCTGGTCGTGACCCTTGGTGCCTGGGAGTGGGCGCGTCTGGCAGGTTTCGCGGAACAATCGGTTCGCGTCGGTTATGCGGCAGTCGTCGCGCTGATGCTGCTGATCATGCACCTGGTGCCCGGCCTCGCCCCTTGGGTGCTGGGCGCCGCGGTGCTGTGGTGGGCGGTGGCAACCTATCTGGTGCTGACTTACCCGAGCACCACCGGCCATTGGTCCAGCGCCGCGTGCAAACTGGTCATCGGCCTGTTGATCCTGTTGCCAGCCTGGCAAGGTCTGGTCCAGATCAAACAGTACCCGTTGGGCAACTGGCTGATCATGGCGGTGATGGTGCTGGTCTGGGGCGCTGACATTGGTGCTTACTTTTCCGGGCGCAAGTTCGGTAAACGCAAACTGGCGCCGCAAGTCAGCCCGGGCAAAAGCTGGGAAGGCGTCTATGGCGGCCTCGCGCTGAGCCTGGTGATTACGCTGGTGGTCGGCCTGGTGCGCGACTGGACCGTGGCGGAACTGCTTAAAGGCCTGCTTGGCGCGGCGTTGATCGTGTTCATTTCGGTCGTGGGCGACCTCACCGAAAGCATGTTCAAGCGTCAGTCCGGGATCAAGGACAGCAGTAATTTGCTGCCAGGTCACGGCGGTGTGCTTGATCGTATCGACAGCTTGACCGCAGCCGTTCCAGTGTTCGCGGTGCTGTTGTGGATGGCGGCACCGTGAGCCGTCCGCAGCAGATTACCGTCCTCGGCGCGACTGGCTCGATTGGCCTGAGCACCCTGGACGTGATTGCGCGTCATCCCGAGCGTTATCAGGTTTTTGCCTTGAGCGGCTTCTCGCGCATCAGTGAGTTACTGGCGTTGTGCGTGCGGCACACGCCGCGTTTTGCCGTGGTCCCGCAACTGGCGGCCGCGCGTGGTTTGCAAGACGACTTGCGCGCGGCCGGGTTGCCGACGCGTGTGCTGGTGGGGGAGGAGGGCCTGTGTCAGGTCGCCGCCGACCCTGAAGTCGACGCGGTAATGGCGGCCATCGTCGGTGCGGCGGGCTTGCGTCCGACCCTGGCGGCGGTCGAGGCCGGCAAGAAGATTCTGCTGGCCAACAAGGAAGCGCTGGTGATGTCCGGCGCCTTGTTCATGCAGGCTGTGCGCAAAAGCGGCTCGGTGCTGTTGCCAATCGACAGCGAGCACAATGCGATTTTCCAGTGCATGCCGAATGATTTCGCCCGCGGTCTGGGTGCGGTCGGCGTGCGTCGGATTTTACTTACAGCCTCTGGCGGACCGTTCCGACAGACGCCGATGGCAGAGTTGGAGCATGTGTCCCCTGATCAGGCGTGCGCGCACCCGAACTGGTCTATGGGGCGCAAGATTTCGGTCGATTCGGCCAGCATGATGAACAAAGGCCTCGAATTGATCGAAGCCTGCTGGTTGTTCGATGCCAAGCCATCGCAGGTCGAAGTGGTGATTCATCCGCAGAGCGTGATCCATTCGCTGGTCGATTATGTCGATGGTTCGGTGCTGGCGCAGTTGGGTAATCCGGACATGCGCACACCGATTGCCAACGCCTTGGCGTGGCCGGAAAGGATTGATTCAGGCGTTGCCCCGCTGGATCTGTTTGCCATCGCCCGCCTGGATTTTCAGGCCCCCGACGAAGAGCGCTTCCCGTGCCTGCGTCTGGCACGGCTGGCGGCGGAGTCGGGCGATAGCGCGCCGGCGATGCTGAATGCGGCGAATGAAGTGGCGGTCGCGGCGTTTCTCGACGGACGGGTTCGTTACCCGGAAATCGCGAGTATCATCGAGGACGTCTTGAATCTGGAGCCTGTGGTTGCGGTGAATGATCTTGAGACGGTATTCACCGCAGACGCCAAGGCGCGTTTGCTGGCCGAGCAGTGGTTGAGTCGTCACGGGCGATAAGTGTTGCAGGACGTTGGCCCAATGCAGCACTGGATAGGATTGCGGAGAAAGTAGATGAGCGCGCTCTATATGATTGTCGGCACCCTGGTAGCCCTGGGCGTGCTGGTCACCTTCCACGAATTCGGCCACTTCTGGGTCGCGCGTCGCTGTGGGGTCAAAGTGCTGCGCTTCTCCGTCGGCTTCGGCATGCCGTTGCTGCGCTGGCACGACAAGCAAGGCACCGAATTTGTCCTCGCTGCCATTCCGCTCGGCGGCTACGTGAAGATGCTCGACGAGCGTGAAGGCGAAGTGCCGCTCGATCAGATCGATCAATCGTTCAACCGCAAATCCGTGCGTCAGCGTATCGCCATCGTTTCTGCGGGGCCGATCGCCAACTTTCTCCTGGCAATGGTGTTCTTCTGGTTGCTGGCCATGCTCGGCAGCGAGCAGATCCGGCCGGTCATCGGCGCGGTCGAGTCGGGCAGCATCGCTGCCAAGGCCGGCCTCGGCCCGAACCAGGAAATCGTCGCCATCGACGGCGAACCGACCTCCGGTTGGGGTGCGGTCAATTTGCAACTGGTGCGTCGCCTCGGCGAGAGTGGCACCTTGCAGTTGCTGGTGCGCGAGCAGGGTTCTACCGCTGATACGCCGCGTGAGCTGGTGCTGGAACAGTGGCTGAAAGGCGCAGATGAGCCTGATCCGATTCGCTCGCTGGGCATTCGTCCATGGCGTCCGGCGATTCCACCGATCCTTGCCGAACTCGATTCGAAAGGCCCGGCGCAAGCCGCAGGTCTGAAAACCGGCGACCGTCTGCTGGCGCTCGATGGCAAACCGCTGGACGACTGGCAACAGGTGGTCGACACGGTACGTATTCATCCTGATACCAAAATCATGCTGCGCGTCGAGCGCGATGGTGCTCAAATCGACGTCCCTGTGACGCTCGCGGCACGCGGCAGCAGCAAGGCAGCCACGGGTTATCTGGGCGCCGGGGTAAAAGCAGTCGATTGGCCACCAGAGATGATTCGCGAGGTCAGTTACGGTCCCGTGGCAGCAATTGGCGAGGGTGCTCGACGCACTTGGACCATGAGCGTACTGACCCTCGATTCGCTGAAGAAAATGTTGTTCGGCGAGCTCTCGGTAAAAAACTTGAGTGGACCGATAACCATTGCTAAAGTGGCGGGCGCTTCTGCCCAGTCGGGTGTCGCTGATTTCCTGAATTTCCTTGCTTATCTGAGTATTAGCCTGGGGGTTCTGAATTTGTTGCCCATTCCTGTACTGGATGGGGGACATTTGTTGTTTTATCTGATCGAGTGGGTGCGTGGTCGCCCCCTGTCGGATCGGGTGCAGGGTTGGGGGATACAGATCGGTATCAGTTTGGTGGTCGGGGTGATGTTGCTTGCTCTGGTCAATGATCTGGGTCGACTGTAACGCTTCGCTGAATTGCGAATCTGCCGCATTTTGCGGCAGTTTGTTTATTGCCAGTTGGAATAAGAAAGGACTTCATGAAACGTCTGCTGCTAACTGCGGTTCTCACCGTATTGATGATCGCCGAAGTTCACGCCGAGTCCTTCACTATCTCTGATATTCGCGTCAATGGCCTCCAGCGGGTCTCCGCGGGTAGTGTCTTTGGTGCCTTGCCGTTGAACGTCGGTGAGCAGGCGGACGATCGTCGCCTGGTGGAATCCACTCGTGCGTTGTTCAAAACCGGGTTCTTTCAAGATATCCAGCTGGGTCGCGAAGGCAATGTCCTCGTTATCACGGTAGTCGAGCGTCCGTCGGTCGCCAGTATCGAGATCGAGGGTAACAAGGCCATCTCCACTGAAGACCTGATGAAGGGCCTGAAACAATCCGGCCTCTCCGAAGGCGAGATCTTCCAGCGTGCCACCCTCGAAGGTGTGCGTAACGAACTGCAACGTCAGTACGTTGCCCAGGGTCGTTACTCGGCCACTGTCGACACCGAAGTGGTGGCGCAGCCGCGTAACCGCGTCGCGTTGAAGGTCAACATCAACGAAGGCACCGTTGCCGCCATCCAGCACATCAACGTGGTGGGTAACACGGTATTCGCCGACGACGACCTGATCGACCTGTTCGAACTCAAGACCACCAACTGGCTGTCGTTCTTCAAGAACGATGACAAGTACGCTCGTGAAAAACTCTCCGGTGACCTGGAGCGTCTGCGCTCCTACTACCTGGACCGCGGCTATATCAACATGGATATCGCTTCGACCCAGGTGTCCATCACCCCGGACAAGAAACATGTCTACATCACCGTTAACGTCAGCGAAGGCGAGAAGTACACCGTTCGCGACGTGAAACTGAGCGGTGACCTGAAAGTGCCTGAAGATCAGGTCAAGTCCCTGCTGCTGGTGCAGAAAGGCCAGGTGTTCTCGCGCAAGCTGATGACCACCACTTCCGAACTGATCACCCGTCGTCTCGGTAACGAGGGTTACACCTTCGCCAACGTCAACGGCGTGCCTCAGCCGCACGAAGAAGACAACACCGTAGACATCACCTTCGCCGTTGATCCAGGCAAGCGTGCCTACGTGAACCGCATCAACTTCCGTGGCAACACCAAGTCCGAAGACGAAGTGCTGCGTCGTGAAATGCGTCAGATGGAAGGCGGCTGGGCTTCGACCTACCTGATCGACCAATCGAAAACCCGTCTTGAGCGTCTGGGCTTCTTTAAAGAAGTCAACGTCGAAACGCCGGCCGTACCGGGCGTGGATGACCAGGTTGACGTGAACTACAGCGTGGAAGAGCAGGCTTCCGGTTCGATTACCGCCAGTGTCGGTTTCGCCCAGAGTGCCGGTCTGATCCTCGGTGGTTCGATCACCCAGAACAACTTCCTCGGTTCGGGTAACAAGGTCAGCGTCGGTCTGACCCGCAGCGAATACCAGAGCCGTTACAACTTCAGCTATGTCGATCCGTACTGGACTGCTGATGGTGTGAGCCTGGGTTACAACGCTTTCTATCGCACCACTGACTACAAAGACCTCGACGTCGATGTAGCAAGCTATGCGGTAGACAGCCTGGGTGCTGGCGTCAGCGTCGGCTACCCGATCAGCGAAACGTCGCGCCTGACCTTCGGCCTGACTGCGCAACAGGACAAGATCAAGACCGGTCAATACACCGTTGATGAGATCTTCGACTTCGTGAACCAGGAAGGCGATAACTACCTCAACTTCAAGGCGTCTGCCGGCTGGTCCGAATCGACGTTGAACAAAGGTGTGCTGGCAACCCGTGGCCATTCCCAGAGCCTGACTCTGGAAACCACCACGCCGGGCAGCGACCTGTCGTTCTTCAAACTTGATTACCGCGGTCAGCTGTTCCAGCCGATCACTGAAAACTACACCGTGCGTCTGCACACTGAATTGGGTTACGGCGACGGCTACGGTTCGACCGATGGCTTGCCGTTCTATGAAAACTACTATGCTGGTGGTTTCAACTCGGTTCGTGGTTTCAAGGACAGTACTCTTGGCCCGCGCAGTACGCCGAGCCGTGGTGCTGGCGTGACTGGTAACACTGGCACTCTGCGCGACCCGGATCAGGATCCACTGCCGTTCGGTGGCAACGTCCTCATCCAGGGTGGTGTCGAGGTGTTGTTCCCGCTGCCATTCGTCAAGGATCAGCGTTCCCTGCGGACTTCGGTCTTCTGGGACGTGGGTAACGTATTCGATTCCAAGTGCGACAAGACGACCAACGCCAATGTCGGCACCAGCGCTCAAACCGAGTGCAACGACATCAGCCTGAGCAACGTCGCCAGCTCCGTCGGTGTCGGCGTGACCTGGGTCACCGCACTGGGTCCTCTGAGCTTCGCGTTGGCCATGCCGATCAAGAAACCGGATGACGCTGAAACTCAAGTGTTCCAATTCTCCCTCGGCCAGACGTTCTAAGCGTCTGACCCAAGATAACGACAATGGATTTTGTAGGAGTGCATCGTGCGTAAGTTGACTCAATTGGTTCTCCTGGCGACCGTACTGGTTGCAGGCCCGGCTTTTGCCGACATGAAAATCGCCGTTCTGAATTATCAGATGGCTCTGCTCGAATCCGACGCGGCGAAAAAATACGCCGTCGACGCCGAGAAGAAGTTCGGCCCACAGCTGAGCAAACTGAAAACCCTGGAAAGCAGTGCCAAAGGTATTCAGGACCGTCTGGTTGCCGGTGGCGACAAGATGCAGCAAGGCGAGCGTGAGCGTCTGGAGCTTGAATTCAAGCAAAAGGCCCGCGACTTCCAGTTCCAGTCCAAGGAACTGAACGAAGCCAAAGCCGTTGCTGACCGTGAAATGCTGAAGCAGCTGAAGCCAAAACTGGACAGTGCTGTGGAAGAAGTCATCAAGAAAGGTGCTTTTGACCTGGTCTTCGAGCGTGGCGCAGTGATTGATGTCAAACCTCAGTACGACATCACTCGCCAGGTTATCGAGCGCATGAATCAGCTGAAGTAATCCATGACAGCGACTATAAAGCTCGGCCAATTGGCCGAGTTCCTCGGCGCCACCCTGAGTGGCGACGCGGAGAAGGAAATTACTGGGCTAGCCACTTTGCAAGAGGCTGGCCCAGCTCAGTTGAGCTTTCTGGCAAATCCTCAATACCGTAAATACCTCGCGGACAGCAAGGCTGCAGCACTGTTGCTGAAGGCTGCTGATGCCGAAGGTTTTGCCGGTAACGTGCTGATCGTGCCTGACCCGTATCTGGCGTACGCGCGCATCTCCCATCTGTTCGACCCCAAACCCAAAGCGGCTGCCGGTGTTCATCCGACGGCAGTGATTGCGGCGGACGCGGTGGTTGACCCGGCGGCGAGCATCGGTGCGTTTGCGGTGATCGAAAGCGGCGCTCGGATTGCGGCGGGTGTCACCGTTGGCGCGCATTGCTTCATCGGCGCGCGCTGCGAGATTGGCGAGGGCGGTTGGCTGGCTCCGCGGGTCACGCTGTACCACGACGTGCGCATTGGCAAACGCGTGGTGATTCAGTCGGGCGCCGTGCTCGGTGGCGAAGGTTTCGGTTTCGCCAACGAGAAAGGCGTGTGGCAGAAGATCGCGCAGATTGGCGGCGTGCTTGTCGGTGACGACGTCGAGATTGGCGTCAACACCGCTATCGATCGCGGGGCGCTGGCCGATACCGTGCTGGGCAATGGTGTGAAGCTCGACAACCAGATCCAGATCGCGCACAACGTCCAGGTCGGTGATCACACCGCCATGGCGGCGTGCGTGGGCATCTCCGGCAGCACCAAGATCGGCAAGCATTGCATGCTCGCCGGCGGTGTCGGGCTGGTGGGGCATATCGAGATTTGCGACAACGTTTTCCTGACCGGGATGACCATGGTGACCCACTCGATTACCGAGCCGGGTTCCTATTCTTCCGGGACAGCCATGCAGCCGGCTGCCGAGTGGCGCAAAAGCGCGGCACGCATCCGTCAGCTCGATGACATCGCGCGGCGTCTGCGACAGTTGGAAAAGCGAGTAGGGGACGTGACCCCTGGCGATAATGCTTCATCAGATGGCTGATACCATTTCCATATCAAGTGTGCACAGCCGCTAGACTGCCTCCTTGATTTGCTAGAGGGGTGCGCGTCAGTCGCGCGCTCCCAATCTTTACATAGGCTTCCCCCCGAAATGATGGACATCAACGAGATTCGCGAATACCTGCCTCACCGTTACCCGTTCCTGTTGGTGGACCGGGTCGTGGAACTGGATGTGGAAGGCAAGCGCATTCGCGCCTACAAGAATGTCAGCATCAACGAGCCGTTCTTCAATGGTCACTTCCCTGCGCATCCAATCATGCCGGGCGTACTGATCATCGAAGCAATGGCTCAGGCTGCCGGTATCCTTGGCTTCAAAATGCTCGACGTGAAGCCAGCTGACGGCACGCTTTACTACTTCGTCGGCTCCGACAAGCTGCGTTTTCGCCAGCCTGTCACCCCCGGCGATCAGTTGATCCTCGAAGCCCGTTTCATCAGCTGCAAGCGCCAGATCTGGAAGTTCGAGTGCCAGGCTTCGGTCGACGGCAAACCAGTCTGCTCCGCTGAAATCATCTGCGCGGAACGCAAACTATGAGTTTGATTGACCCTCGCGCAATCATCGATCCGACAGCCGTACTGGCTGAGGGTGTCGAGGTCGGCCCATGGTCGATCGTCGGCGCAGGTGTGGAAATCGGCGAGGGGACAGTGATCGGGCCGCATGTAATTCTTAAAGGCCCGACCCGCATCGGCAAGCACAACCGCATTTACCAGTTTTCCTCGGTAGGTGAGGACACGCCCGATCTGAAATACAAGGGTGAAGAAACCCGCCTGGTCATCGGTGACCACAACGTCATCCGTGAAGGCGTGACGATTCACCGTGGCACTGTGCAGGACCGCGCCGAAACCACCCTCGGTGATCACAACCTGGTGATGGCCTATGCGCACATCGGCCACGACAGCGTGATCGGCAACCACTGCATTCTGGTCAACAACACCGCGCTGGCTGGCCATGTGCACGTTGACGACTGGGCGATCCTTTCCGGTTTCACCCTGGTTCACCAGTATTGCCACATCGGCGCCCACAGCTTTTCCGGTATGGGCACCGCCATCGGCAAAGACGTTCCCGCGTATGTCACGGTGTTCGGCAACCCTGCCGAAGCCCGCAGCATGAACTTCGAAGGCATGCGCCGTCGCGGTTTCAGCGAGGACGCCATCCACGCCTTGCGTCGCGCCTACAAGGTGGTTTACCGCCAGGGCCTGACGGTTGACCAGGCGCTCGCCGAACTGTCCGAACCTTCGGCACAGTTCCCGGAAGTCGCGGTATTCCGTGATTCCATCCAGTCTTCGACTCGCGGCATCACTCGTTAATCATGGCTAATTTGCGTATTGCGCTGGTAGCGGGTGAGGCTTCCGGTGACATTCTGGGCGCCGGTTTGATGCGTGCTCTCAAGGCACAGCACCCGGCGGTGGAGTTCATCGGCGTCGGTGGCCCGTTGATGCAGGCTGAAGGCCTGACCTCGTACTTCCCGATGGAACGGCTGTCGGTCATGGGCCTGGTGGAAGTGCTCGGCCGCTTGCGCGAGTTGCTCGCGCGGCGCAAGAAACTGGTCGCCGACCTGATCGCTGAGAAGCCGGACGTGTTCATCGGCATCGATGCGCCGGACTTCAACCTCAACATCGAACTGAAGCTGCGTCAGGCCGGGATCAAAACCGTGCATTACGTCAGCCCGTCGGTGTGGGCATGGCGGCAGAAGCGCGTGTTGAAGATTCGCGAAGGCTGCGACTTGATGCTGACGCTGTTTCCGTTCGAAGCCAAATTCTACGAAGAGAAGGGCGTGCCGGTGCGTTTCGTCGGGCACTCGCTGGCCGATGCGATTCCGCTGCAAGCCGACCGCGCCGCCGCGCGCGCCGAACTCGGTTTGCCGGACGGGCCGTTAGTGGCGCTGATGCCGGGCAGTCGCGGCGGTGAAGTCGGGCGTCTCGGTGCGCTGTTCCTCGATACCGCCCAGCGTTTGCGCGCATTGCGCCCCGGTGTGCGTTTTGTGGTGCCGTGCGCCAACCCCGAACGCCGCGCGCAACTCGAAGAACTGCTGGCCGGGCGCGATCTGCCGCTGACATTGCTCGACGGCAAATCCCATCTGGCGCTGGCGGCCTGCGACGCGGTGTTGATCGCTTCCGGCACGGCGACGCTTGAAGCGTTGCTGTACAAACGGCCGATGGTCGTTGCGTATCGCTTGGCGCCGCTGACGTTCTGGATTCTCAAGCGCATGGTCAAAAGTCCTTACGTCTCGCTGCCCAACTTGCTAGCCCAGCGCCTGTTGGTCCCGGAGTTGTTACAGGACGATGCGACGGTCGAAGCGCTGGCCCAGACCTTGTCGCCATTGATCGAGGGCGGCGAGGAGCAGACTCGCGGTTTCGACGAGATTCACCGCACCCTTCGTCTGGACGCCTCCAACCAGGCGGCGGACGCCGTGCTAAAACTGATCGGCGAAATACAATGAGTAAGACAAGCATGCAAATGGGGCTGGATTTCACTTTGGTTGCAGAAGCCGTGGATTTGGTTGCCGGAGTTGACGAAGTCGGTCGCGGTCCGCTGTGCGGCGCCGTGGTCACCGCTGCGGTGATCCTTGATCCGATGCGACCGATCATCGGCCTCAATGATTCGAAGAAGCTCACCGAAGCGCGCCGCGAAAAGCTCTACGACGAAATCTGCGAGAAGGCGCTGAGCTGGTGCATCGCTCGCGCTGAAGTCGAAGAAATCGACGAACTGAACATCCTCCACGCCACCATGCTGGCCATGCAACGCGCTATCGAAGGCCTGCACATTCAGCCGAAACTGGCGATGATCGACGGCAACCGCTGCCCCAAATTGTCGATGCGCGCCGAAGCGGTGGTGCAGGGCGACGGCAAGGTCCCGGCGATTGCTGCGGCATCGATTCTGGCCAAGGTCAGCCGCGACCGCGAGATGGCCGCGTTCGAATTGATCTATCCGGGTTACGGAATGGGCGGCCACAAAGGCTACCCGACGCCCGTTCATCTGGAAGCGCTGGCCCGTCTCGGACCGACGCCGATTCACCGACGCTCGTTCGCCCCGGTGCGTTTGGCGTACGAGGCGCGGGAAAACCTGATTGTGATTTAGTCGCAAGGCTGATGTTTTTTCCAAGGCCCGGTACAATCCGGGCCTTGTTGTTTTCATGACATAACGCAGGATCACCATGCCGGCTTCATTCGTTCACCTACGCCTGCACACTGAATATTCCCTGGTCGACGGTCTGGTGCGGATCAAACCGCTGGTCAAGACCTTGGTCGGCATGAACATGCCTGCCGTTGCGGTCACCGACCAGAACAACATGTGTTCGCTGGTCAAATTCTATAAAGCTGCCATGGGCGCAGGCATCAAGCCTATCTGCGGCGCCGACCTGTGGCTGTCGAACAAGGATCCGGACAACGCGCTGAGCCGGATCAGCCTGCTGGCGATGAACGGCGTCGGTTATCGCAACCTCACTGAACTGATCTCGCGCGGGTTTATCGACGGTCAGCGTAATGGCTCGATCATCATCGAGCGCGAGTGGGTGGCCGAAGCGAGCCAAGGCTTGATCATGCTGTCGGCGGCCAAGGAGGGCGAGATCGGCCTGGCCATGCTCGGCGGCAACCCGGCCGAAGCGGAAAAACTCGCGCGGGAATGGATGGCGGTGTTCCCGGACCGTTTTTACCTGGAAATCCAGCGCACCAGCCGCCCCAATGACGAAGAACAATTGCACGGCGCCGTGGCCCTGGCCGAGAAAATCGGCGCGCCGCTGGTGGCGACCAACGATGTGCGCTTCATCAAGCAGGAAGATTTCGAGGCGCACGAAACCCGCGTCTGCATCGGTGAGGGCCGCGCCCTCGACGATCCGCGGCGTTCGAAGAATTACAGCGATCAGCAATACCTGAAAAGTGCCGAGGAAATGGCTGAGCTGTTCAGCGATATTCCCGAGGCGCTGGCCAACACGGTCGAGATCGCGAAGCGCTGCAACATCGAAGTGAAGCTCGGCAAGCACTTCCTGCCCAACTTCCCGATCCCCGATGGCATGACCATCGACGAGTATTTCCGCAAGGTGTCGTTCGATGGCCTGGAAGATCGCCTTAGCGTGCTGCTGCCCAAGGACACCACCGAAGACTACGAAACCAAGCGTCAGGTCTACGTCGACCGGCTGAATTTCGAGCTGGATATCATCATCCAGATGGGCTTCCCCGGTTACTTCCTGATCGTTATGGACTTTATCCAGTGGGCCAAAAGCAACGGCGTGCCAGTAGGACCGGGGCGTGGATCGGGTGCCGGGTCGCTGGTGGCCTATGTGCAGAAGATTACCGACCTCGACCCGCTGGAATATGACCTGCTGTTCGAACGTTTCCTTAACCCGGAACGGGTCTCGATGCCCGACTTCGACGTCGACTTCTGCATGGATGGCCGGGACCGCGTGATCGAATACGTGGCCGAAAAATACGGTCGCAACGCGGTCAGCCAGATCATCACCTTCGGTTCGATGGCGGCCAAGGCTGTGGTCCGTGACGTGGCGCGGGTGCAGGGCAAGTCCTACGGCTTGGCGGATCGCCTGTCGAAGATGATTCCGTTCGAAGTCGGCATGACCCTGGAAAAAGCCTACGAGCAGGAAGAAATCCTCCGCGACTTCATCAAGGTCGATGAAGAAGCCGCGGAAATCTGGGACATGGCACGCAAGCTCGAAGGCGTTGTGCGTAACGTCGGTAAACACGCCGGTGGTGTGGTGATCGCGCCGACCAAACTGACTGACTTCTCGCCGATCTATTGCGACGAAGCCGGCGACGGTCTGGTAACCCAGTTCGACAAGGATGACGTCGAGGCGGCCGGCCTGGTGAAGTTCGACTTCCTCGGTCTGCGAACGCTGACGGTGATCGACTGGGCGCTGAAAACCATCAACCGCGACCGCGCCAAAGTCGATCAGCCGCCGCTGGACATTGCGTTCATTCCGCTGGATGACAAGCCGACTTACCAGTTGCTGCAAAAGGCTGAAACAACTGCGGTGTTCCAGCTCGAGTCGCGCGGCATGAAAGAGCTGATCAAAAAGCTCAAGCCCGACTGCCTGGAAGACTTGATCGCACTGGTCGCTCTGTTCCGTCCGGGCCCGCTGCAATCGGGCATGGTTGACGACTTTATCAACCGTAAGCACGGTCGCGCCGAGCTGGCGTATCCGCACTCGGATTATCAATACGAAGGCCTCAAGCCAGTATTGGCGCCGACTTACGGCATCATCCTGTATCAAGAACAGGTGATGCAGATCGCCCAGGTAATGGCCGGTTACACCCTCGGCGGTGCGGACATGCTGCGTCGCGCCATGGGTAAGAAAAAACCCGAAGAAATGGCCAAGCAGCGCGGCGGTTTTATTGAAGGTTGCAAGACCAACAATATCGAAGCCGACCTTGCCGGTAACATTTTCGACCTGGTGGAAAAATTCGCCGGTTACGGTTTCAACAAGTCTCACTCCGCCGCTTATGGTCTGGTGTCGTACCAGACTGCATGGCTGAAAACCCATTACCCGGCGCCGTTCATGGCTGCGGTACTGTCGGCGGACATGCACAACACCGACAAGGTCGTGACCTTGATCGAAGAAATTCGCACCATGAAGCTGCGTCTCGACGCGCCGGATGTGAATACTTCGGAATTCAAGTTCACGGTGAACGACGAGGGCCGGATCATCTATGGCCTCGGCGCGATCAAGGGTGTCGGCGAAGGTCCGGTGGAAGCGATTACCGAAGCGCGTCAGGACGGGCCGTTCAAGGACCTGTTCGACTTCTGCGCGCGGGTCGACCTCAAACGCATTAACAAACGTACCCTCGACGGTCTGATCCGCAGCGGTGCGCTGGATCGTCTGGGGCCGTACTTCCATGACGAAACCAAAGCCTATCAGGCCAATATCGACCGCAACCGCGCGGTGTTGCTGAACGCAATGGAAGGCGCGATCAAAGCCGCCGAGCAGACCGCGCGCACCCACGACAGCGGCCACGCCGACCTGTTTGGCGGGTTGTTCGTCGAAGAAGACGCCGACGTTTATGCCAACCACCGCAAGGCCAAGGAGCTGACTCTGAAGGAACGCCTGAAAGGTGAGAAAGACACCTTGGGCCTGTACCTGACCGGTCACCCGATTGACGAATACGAAGGCGAGATTCGCCGTTTTGCCCGCCAGCGCATCATCGACCTGAAACCGGCGCGCGATACCCAGACCGTCGCCGGCATGATCATCGCACTGCGAGTGATGAAGAACAAAAAGGGCGACAAGATGGGTTTCATCACCCTCGACGACCGCTCCGGCCGGATCGAAGCGTCGCTGTTTGCCGAAGCGTTCCATTCCGCGCAGTCGCTGTTGCAGACCGACGCGATGGTGGTGGTCGAAGGCGAAGTCAGCAACGATGACTTCTCCGGCGGTTTGCGCTTGCGGGTCAAACGCGTGATGAGCATGGAAGATGCGCGGACCAACCTCGCTGAAAGCCTGCGCCTGAAGCTGCACACCAAGGATTTGAAAGGCGATCAGCTACGCTGGTTGGGTGAATTGTTCAAGCGTCACCGCGGCGCGTGCCCGATCACCATGGAATACACCAGCCCCGATGCGAAGGCCTTGCTGCAGTTCGGCGAGACCTGGCGGATCGACCCGGCGGATGCGTTGATTCAAGCCTTGCGTGACCAGTTCGGGCGAGACAACGTCTTCCTCCAATACCGTTGACGGTCAGGCTCGATTACCAACGCCTGATCTCGACCTGAATTTTTAATCTCGACCTGAACGCGCCTCTCCCTTAAGGTAGGGCGCGAATAGACAACCGGCCGGCCCAAGCTCTCTTGGAAGTCGACCCAAGACGGACGCCTATGAACCCGAATTTTCTAGATTTCGAACAGCCGATCGCCGACCTGCAAGCCAAGATCGAAGAGTTGCGCTTGGTCGGTAATGACAATTCGCTGAATATCGGCGATGAGATCTCCCGCCTGCAGGACAAGAGCAGCACCTTGACCGAAGACATCTTCGGCAAGCTGACCAGCTGGCAGATCGCGCGCCTGGCGCGTCACCCGAAACGTCCGTACACCTTGGACTACATCGAGCACATCTTCACTGAGTTCGATGAGTTACACGGCGACCGTCACTTCTCCGACGACGCCGCCATTGTTGGCGGTATCGCGCGTCTGAATGATGAGCCGGTGATGATCATCGGTCACCAGAAGGGCCGCGAAGTGCGCGAGAAAGTTCGCCGCAATTTCGGCATGCCACGTCCGGAAGGCTATCGCAAAGCGTGCCGCCTGATGGAAATGGCCGAACGTTTCAAAATGCCGATCCTGACCTTCATTGATACCCCGGGCGCCTACCCTGGCATCGACGCCGAAGAGCGCAACCAGAGCGAAGCGATTGCCTGGAACCTGCGTGTCATGGCGCGTCTGAAGACGCCGATCATCGCCACCGTCATCGGTGAAGGTGGTTCCGGCGGTGCTTTGGCAATCGGCGTTTGCGATCAACTGAACATGCTGCAGTACTCGACCTACGCGGTGATTTCGCCGGAAGGTTGCGCATCGATTCTGTGGAAAACCGCAGAAAAGGCACCGGATGCTGCTGAAGCGATGGGCATTACTGCCGAGCGTCTGAAAGGCCTGGGTATCGTGGATAAGGTCATCGGCGAACCACTGGGCGGCGCGCATCGCGATCCAGCGGCTGCTGCGGCTTCGATCCGTGCCGAGCTGAGCTCGCAACTGGCGATGTTGAAGGGCTTCGACACCGAAGCGCTGCTGACCCGCCGTTATGAGCGCTTGATGAGCTACGGCCTCTAAGCCGAGCACTTGCTCT
This sequence comes from Pseudomonas sp. SJZ131, assembly GCF_007828705.1. Lineage (NCBI taxonomy): Bacteria > Pseudomonadati > Pseudomonadota > Gammaproteobacteria > Pseudomonadales > Pseudomonadaceae > Pseudomonas > Pseudomonas sp. SJZ131. The sequence goes on from NZ_VIVC01000002.1 coordinate 534,660, forward strand.
TGTAGGAGCAAGGCTTGCCCGCGAAGGGGGCGCCTCGGTTTTAATGACCGACCGCGTTATCGTTCATCGCGAGCAAGCTCGGCTCCTACAGGTTTTGGTGTACTCATGACACTTGGCGCAGTACTTCTAGGGCAGCTTGCCCCGTGGCGCAACGCCGCAACTTGGCGCATCGCGTTCTCCGGCGGACTCGATTCCACCGTCCTGCTGCACCTTCTGGCCAATCTCGCAAAATCCCACTCCCTGCCGGCGCTCAGCGCCCTGCATGTCCACCACGGTTTGCAACCGGCGGCGGATGCGTGGCCGGCGCATTGTCAGGCCATCTGCGATGGCTTGGGCGTGCCGCTGAAAATCGTGCGCGTGCAGGTTCAGCCCGGCGCCAGCCTGGAACGTGCCGCGCGGGAGGCGCGTTATGGCGCTTTCATTGAGGCGACGCAGTGCAGCGAGGTGCTGCTGACCGCCCAGCACCGTGACGATCAGGCTGAAACCTTGCTGTTTCGCCTGTTGCGTGGTGCCGGTGTGAGAGGGCTGTCGGCAATGCCGAGCCAGCGAGCGCTGGGTCACGGGCACCTGTTTCGGCCGCTGCTCAACATCAGCCGCGCCGAACTCGAAACCTATGCCCGCGCGCATCAATTGCGCTGGATCGACGACCCGTCGAATCAGGATCGCCAGTTCTCGCGCAATTACCTGCGCCACCAAGTGTTGCCGATCCTCACCGAACGCTGGCCGCAAGCCCCAGCGACCATCGCGCGCAGTGCCGCACATCTGCGCGAGGCCCAGCAACTGCTCGACGAGTTGGCGCAGATTGATCTCGCCGCAGCCGCTGGCAGCAATGATTTTGCGTGGCTGGGGTTGCCGTCGCTGGACTTGGCGTCGCTGCAAAAGCTTTCCGCGGCCCGTCAACGTAATGCCTTGAGCAATTGGCTGAACCAGCGCACGCGGATGCCCGACAGCGACCATTGGTCGGGATGGGAGAATCTTCGCGACGCCACCGGCGATGCGCGTCCGATCTGGCGCTTGGCCGACGGTGAATTGCATCGCAGCGTTGGGCGCATCTGGTGGTTATCCGGTCCATGGCTGCGCACGCCGTCGATGGTTTTGAGCTGGTCAAATCCCGAATCATCTTTGATGTTGCCGGATAACGGCCTGCTGACTTTGAGCGGGCGGCTCCCCGATGGGCCGCTGCTGATCCGCTATCGTCAGGGCGGCGAAGTCATGCATCTGCCCGAGCGCGGCCATCGCGACCTGAAGCGTTTGCTTAACGAAAGGGGCGTACCGTCATTCGTGCGTGGCAGATTGCCGCTGCTCTATCGCGCCGACCAACTGCTTGCAGTGGCGGGGTTGCGGGGGTTGAACGGGGAGGCGGGCGAAGGCTGGAATTTACATTGGCAGCCGCCGAGCGAAGATCAAGGTTTGAGCTGATAGGGGCTTTCCGGTAGACTACGCTCCCTTCTTGATACAACTTCTGTGGATTCGCCTGAATTGCAGGAGTTGCCGATTACCAAGCAGTCTTTGCTGGGCGATTCCAAAAAATGTGTAGCGAGCAACGCACCGGAGTTTCATCTCCCGGTCTGTCACAACGCGGCGGTTTTTTTGAAAGGTGCACTGTGATTAATGCAGGTGATCGGGGGCTTCGGCCTTCCTTCGCTTTCCCCGGCGGCTCGGACCGCTTTAACGCAGACTTCTAGGGTTTTTCATGACGCGCTACATATTCGTCACGGGCGGTGTTGTTTCTTCATTGGGGAAAGGCATTGCCTCGGCTTCATTGGCGGCCATCCTGGAGGCGCGGGGACTTAAGGTCACCATGCTGAAGCTGGACCCGTACATCAACGTTGACCCGGGCACCATGAGCCCGTTCCAGCACGGTGAAGTGTTCGTCACCCACGACGGCGCCGAGACCGACCTGGACCTGGGCCACTACGAGCGGTTCATCCGCACGACCATGACCCAGAACAACAACTTCACCACTGGCCGTGTCTACGAACACGTGCTGCGCAAAGAGCGCCGTGGTGATTACCTGGGCGCGACCATTCAGGTGATCCCGCACATCACCGACGAAATCAAGCGCCGCATCATCAAGGGTGCCGGCGACGCTGACGTGGCGATGGTCGAGATCGGTGGCACCGTCGGTGACATCGAGTCGCAACCGTTCCTCGAAGCCATTCGTCAATTGCGTTTCGAAGTCGGCGCCAAGCGCGCGATGCTGATGCACCTGACGCTGGTGCCGTACATCGCCACTGCCGGCGAAACCAAAACCAAACCAACCCAGCACTCGGTCAAGGAACTGCGTTCCATCGGCCTGCAGCCTGACGTGCTGGTGTGCCGCTCCGATCACCCGATCGACATCTCGTCGCGTCGCAAGATCGCCCAGTTCACCAACGTTGAAGAACGTGCGGTGATTGCGCTGGAAGACGCCGACACCATCTACAAGATCCCGGGCATCCTGCACTCGCAAGGCCTGGACGATTTTGTTGTCGAGCGTTTCGGCCTGCAATGTGGCGGCGCCGATCTGTCCGAGTGGGAAGCCGTGGTCGACGCCAAGCTCAACCCTGAGCATGAAGTCACCATCGCCATGGTCGGCAAGTACATGGAACTGCTGGACGCCTACAAGTCGCTGATCGAAGCGATGAGTCACGCCGGCATCAGCAACCGCACCAAGGTCAACCTGCGCTACATCGATTCCGAAGACATCGAAAACCAGGGCACCGCGCTGCTCGAAGGTGTCGACGCGATCCTCGTTCCGGGCGGCTTCGGTCTGCGCGGCGTGGAAGGCAAGATCACCGCCGTGCAATACGCTCGCGAAAACAAGGTTCCGTACCTCGGCATCTGCCTCGGCATGCAAGTGGCGGTCATCGAGTTCGCCCGTAACGTGCTGGGCTGGAAAGACGCCAACTCCACCGAGTTCGATCGCGCCAGCGGTCACCCGGTCGTGGGCCTGATCACCGAGTGGGAAGATGCCACCGGCGCGGTCGAAACCCGTACCGAAGCGTCCGATCTGGGCGGCACCATGCGTCTCGGCGCACAGGATTGCCTGCTGGAGCCGGGTTCGCTGGTTCACGATTGCTACGCCAAAGACGTGATCGTCGAACGTCACCGTCATCGTTACGAAGTGAACAACAACCTGCTGCCGCAAATCATGGAAGCCGGCCTGAAAATCTCCGGTCGTTCCGGTGATGGCGCGTTGGTCGAAGTGGTCGAAGCACCGGATCATCCTTGGTTCGTCGCTTGCCAGTTCCACCCGGAGTTCACCTCGACACCGCGCGACGGTCACCCGTTGTTCACCGGTTTCGTCAAAGCAGCGTTGACTCAACACCAGAAGAAGGCTTGATTCCAATGGCGCAGAAGATCATCCGTGTAGGCGATATCGAGATTGCCAACGACAAGCCAATGGTGCTTTTCGGTGGCATGAACGTGCTGGAAAGCCGCGACATGGCGATGCAGGTCTGCGAAGAGTACGTAAAGGTTACCGAGAAACTCGGTATCCCTTACGTGTTCAAGGCCAGTTTCGACAAGGCTAACCGTTCCTCCGTGACCTCTTACCGTGGCCCCGGCCTGGAAGAGGGCATGCGTATTTTCCAGGACATCAAGCAAGCCTTCGGCGTGCCGATCATCACCGACGTCCACGAGCCTGATCAGGCTGCGGTCGTCGCTGAAGTCTGCGACATCATTCAGTTGCCGGCCTTCCTGTCGCGCCAGACCGACCTCGTGGTCGCGATGGCCAAGACTGGCGCGGTGATCAACATCAAGAAAGCCCAATTCCTTGCGCCGCACGAGATGAAACACATCCTGAGCAAATGCGTGGAAGCGGGTAATGATCAGTTGATCCTCTGCGAGCGTGGTTCGAGCTTCGGCTACAACAATCTGGTCGTCGACATGCTCGGCTTCGGCATCATGAAGCAGTTCGAATACCCGGTGTTCTTCGACGTGACTCACGCGCTGCAAATGCCTGGTGGTCGTTCCGATTCCGCCGGCGGGCGTCGCGCCCAGGTCACCGATCTGGCCAAGGCCGGCATCAGCCAGTCGCTGGCCGGTCTGTTCCTCGAAGCACACCCGGACCCGGACAACGCCAAATGCGACGGCCCTTGTGCCTTGCGCCTGGACAAACTGGAGCCATTCCTGGCCCAGCTCAAAGCTCTGGACGAACTGGTCAAGAGTTTTCCGACGGTAGAAACCGCGTAAACCTCATTGCTCCCTGTAGGAGCAGAGCTTGCTCGCGATGGCGCCCGAGAGAGCGCCGTCAGCGAGTCAGTCTTGTGTAACAATGCGGCCCACAAGTTATAAATCGATCTGTACGAGCGTTTCGTCAACTTTGGAGTGTTTACAACAATGGCAAAAATCGTCGACATCAAAGGTCGTGAAGTTCTCGACTCCCGTGGCAATCCCACCGTCGAAGCGGACGTGCTTCTCGATAACGGCATCATCGGTAGCGCTTGCGCGCCGTCCGGTGCTTCCACTGGCTCGCGTGAAGCGCTCGAGCTGCGTGATGGCGACAAAAGCCGTTACCTGGGCAAAGGTGTACTCAAAGCTGTAGCCAACATCAACGGTCCGATTCGCGACCTGCTGTTGGGTACCGATCCAAGCGACCAGAAAGCCCTCGATCACGCGATGATCAAGCTCGACGGTACGGAAAACAAAGGTTCGCTGGGCGCCAACGCGATCCTCGCCGTTTCCTTGGCCGCAGCCAAGGCCGCAGCACAGGACCAGGACCTGCCGCTGTACGCGCACATCGCCAACCTCAACGGCACGCCGGGTGTTTACTCGATGCCGGTGCCGATGATGAACATCATCAACGGTGGCGAACACGCCGATAACAACGTCGACATCCAGGAATTCATGGTGCAGCCGGTTGGCGCCAAGTCTTTCTCGGAAGGTCTGCGCATGGGCACCGAGATTTTCCATCACTTGAAAGCTGTGCTGAAGGCCCGTGGCCTGAGCACTGCAGTCGGCGATGAAGGTGGTTTCGCGCCTAACCTGGCGTCCAACGAAGACGCCTTGAAAGTGATCTCCGAAGCCGTGGCCAACGCCGGTTACACCTTGGGCACTGACGTGACTCTGGCACTGGACTGCGCGGCCAGCGAATTCTACGAAGACGGCAAATACAACCTGTCTGGCGAAGGCCAGGTGTTCACCGCTGAAGGTTTCGCTGATTACCTGAAAGGCCTGACCGAACGTTATCCGATCATCTCGATCGAAGATGGCCTGGACGAGTCCGACTGGGCTGGCTGGAAGATCCTAACCGACAAGATCGGCGAGAAGACCCAACTGGTAGGCGACGACCTGTTCGTAACCAACACCGAGATCCTGAAAGAAGGCATCGATAAAAAGATCGCCAACTCGATCCTGATCAAGTTCAACCAGATCGGCACCCTGACCGAAACCCTGGAGGCCATCCAGATGGCCAAGGCTGCCGGTTACACCGCCGTAATCTCGCACCGCTCCGGCGAAACCGAAGATTCGACCATTGCCGACCTGGCCGTGGGCACTGCGGCTGGCCAGATCAAGACCGGTTCGCTGTGCCGTTCCGATCGCGTGTCCAAGTACAACCAACTGCTGCGTATCGAAGAGCAGTTGAATGGCAAAGCCAAGTACAACGGTCGCAGCGAATTCCGCGGTTAAGCTGGACGTGGTAAAAAGCGCTACACAGAAAAAAAGGTATCGGATTGTGTCGAAATAAGTCGCGACAGCGATGGATTTGCCACTAATCTGATGCCTTGAGAGCACAAGCCTGGGTCTTCCAGGCTTCGTGCTATCAGAAGCTTCATAGTTTTGGCATGGCTGTCTTTTTTCACTGGATACCTGATATTCGATGCGCAGTCCCAATTGGTTGTTCCTCGTTTTGCTCCTGCTGCTGGCTGGCCTGCAATACCGCCTGTGGGTGGGAAATGGCAGCCTGGCGCAAGTGGCCGAGCTGACTCAGCAGATCGCAGATCAACACGCTGAGAACGAAGGCTTGCTGGAGCGCAATCGGGTGATGGACGCCGAAGTCAGTGAGTTGAAGAAAGGCATGGAGACCGTTGAAGAGCGGGCTCGTCATGAGCTGGGTATGGTCAAGGACGGTGAAACCCTTTACCAGTTGGCTCAATGATCCAGTCGTTACCGGCCTTCTGGGCCGTGATTCCTGCCGCGGGCGTCGGTGCCCGAATGGCTGCGGACCGTCCCAAGCAATACCTGCAACTGGGCGGCCGAACAATTCTCGAACACAGCCTCGGCTGTTTCCTTGACCATCCTTGCCTGAAAGGCCTGGTGGTCAGTCTTGCTGTTGATGATCCTTATTGGCCAAACCTGGCCTGTGCTGGCGATGCGCGGATTCAGCGCGTCGACGGCGGCGCCGAGCGTTCCGCTTCGGTGCTTAATGCCTTGCTGCATTTGCACGCATTGGGTGCCGACGAAGAAGACTGGGTGTTGGTGCACGACGCCGCGCGGCCCAATCTGGCGCGCGATGACCTGGACAAATTGCTTGGTGAACTGGCCGATGATGCGGTCGGTGGTTTGCTCGCAGTGCCGGCGCGGGACACGCTGAAGCGCGTCGACAAGCACGGGCGTGTAGTTGAAACCGTGGATCGCAGCGTGATCTGGCAAGCGTACACGCCGCAGATGTTTCGCCTCGGTGCGCTGCATCGGGCATTGGCTGACAGTCTGGTGGCGGATGCCGTTATCACTGACGAAGCGTCGGCGATGGAGTGGGCGGGGCTGGCGCCACGCTTGATTGAAGGGCGCTCGGATAACCTCAAGGTTACGCGGCCGGAAGATCTGGAATGGTTGCGGTTGCGTTGGGCTAATCGCCGCTGAGTTTTGTGGCGTTTGGCGAATGGCTATCGCGAGCAGGCTCACTCCTACAAGGTTATGCGTTGAATACAAATCCAGTGTAGGAGCGAGCTTGCTCGCGATGGCGGTGGTTCGGTCAACCCATCACTCAGACCCGATACTCCGGCCGCTCAGCCAACCCTTCCTTCAAATAATCCACCAACTTTCTCACCTTCGGCGACAGATGCCGTTGCTGCGGATACAGCGCCCACACGGCGGTATTCGGCGGTTGATGCGCTTCCAGTAACGAAATCAATTCGCCGCTCTTCAGATGCTCCAGCACGTAATAATCCGGCAACTGACACAACCCCACGCCTAACAGCGCCGCATCCAACACCGCTTGCCCACTGTTGCAACGCCAGTTGCCCTGCACACGCTGGGAAAATTCGCGGCCGTTCTGTTCCAGTTGCCACAGATCCGAACTGCCGATCAGGCAATTGTGCCGACTCAATTCCGACAAACTGTGTGGGCGGCCATACCGTTCCACGTAGGACGGTGACGCGCACAGGTACATGCGGCGCGGCGCCAGGCGTGCGGCCACCAGTCGCGAGTCCTGCAAGCGACCGAGGCGGATCGCCAGATCGAGGCCTTCATGCACCAGATCGAGCTGGCGATTGCTCAGCTCGATGTCGACCCGCAGTTGCGGATACAGCGCCATGAACCGGGTCACCAGCGGCACGATAAAGCGCTCGCCGTAGGCCACCGCGCAGGTCATGCGCAGCATGCCTTTGGGTTCGCTGGTCAGATCGCCGACCGCACGCAGCGCTTCTTCGCGGCCATCCTGCAAACGCTGGCAATGTTGCAGGAAGGTTTGCCCGGCTTCAGTCAGCGTCACTCGGCGCGTGCTGCGATACAGCAAGCGCGTCTGAAGTCGTTCTTCCAGACGTACGATTTGTCGACTGACATGCGAGGAAGAAACCCCAAGATGTTCCGCCGCAGCGGTGAACTGGCTGCATTCGGCGACGGCGACAAATTCGTCGATCCCTTCCCAACGGTTTTCAGACATCGCGGATTATCCCTGTACAGCAATAATATTTTGCGTTTGGCCCGATTATTCATCGTTCGGCCATGTATTACACTCCTGTTCTTGTTTTTATATTCATTCGATTCACTGGAGAGTCAGCATGATCAAGTCGCGCGCCGCCGTAGCCTTCGAGGCGAAGAAACCCCTTGAGATCGTTGAAGTCGATGTCGCCATGCCGAAGGCCGGTGAAGTTCTGCTTCGCGTCGTGGCCTCCGGGGTCTGCCACACCGACGCTTACACCTTGTCCGGCGCCGACCCGGAAGGCATCTTCCCGTCGATCCTCGGCCACGAAGGTGGCGCCGTGGTTGAAGCCATCGGCGAAGGCGTGACCTCGGTTGCGGTCGGCGATCACGTGATTCCGCTTTACACCCCGGAATGCCGCCAGTGCAAATACTGCCTGTCGGGCAAAACCAACCTGTGCCAGGCGATTCGTTCGACCCAAGGCAAAGGCCTGATGCCGGACGGCACTACGCGCTTTTCCTACAAGAGTCAGCCGATTTTCCACTATATGGGCACCTCGACTTTCTCCGAGTACACCGTGCTCCCGGAAATCTCCGTTGCGAAGATTCCGAAAGAAGCGCCACTGGAAAAAGTCTGCCTGCTCGGCTGCGGCGTCACCACCGGCATCGGCGCCGTGCTGAATACTGCCAAGGTCAAACCGGGTGACACCGTGGCTATTTTTGGTCTGGGCGGGATTGGCCTGTCGGCAGTGATCGGCGCTGCCAAAGCCAAGGCTGGGCGCATCATCGCGATCGACATCAACCCGGAGAAATTCGAGATCGCCAAGCAATTGGGTGCAACCGATTGCGTCAACCCGAAAGACTTCGATCGTCCGATCCAGGAAGTCATCGTCGACATGACCGATGGCGGCGTCGACTTCTCCTTCGAATGCATCGGCAACGTGCAACTGATGCGCGCAGCCCTTGAGTGCTGCCACAAGGGTTGGGGCGAATCGGTGATCATCGGTGTCGCCGGTGCTGGCCAGGAAATCGCCACGCGTCCATTCCAACTCGTGACCGGGCGCGTCTGGCGCGGGTCGGCGTTTGGTGGCGTGCGCGGTCGTACCGAGTTGCCGAGCTATGTCGAAATGGCCGAAACCGGCGAGATTCCTCTGGACACTTTCATCACCCACACCATGGGTCTGGAAGATATCAACAAGGCGTTCGACTTAATGCACGAAGGCAAGAGCATCCGTACCGTCATCCATTTCTAAAAAGCAGCGGTAAGCCGCAAGCCATAAGCTGCAAGCGAGCGCGCCTCGACTTGCAGCTTCAAGCTTGTGGCTTACCGCTGGGAGGATTCCCGTGAGCCTGGAAAACATCTCTTGCCAGAAAAGCTTCGGCGGCTGGCACAAGCGTTATCGGCACCGTTCCGATGTGCTCGGTTGTGACATGGTGTTTGCCGTGTACCTGCCGCCGCAAGCGGAGCAGGGCGGCAAGTTGCCGGTGCTGTACTGGTTGTCCGGTTTGACCTGCACCGACGAAAACTTCATGCACAAGGCTGGCGCGATGCGCATGGCCGCCGAGCTCGGGCTGATCATTGTTGCGCCGGACACCAGCCCGCGCGGCGCCGATGTGCCGGGCGATCCGGAGGGTGCCTGGGATTTCGGCCTCGGTGCCGGTTTTTACCTGAATGCCACGCAGGAACCCTGGTCGCGGCACTATCGGATGCATGACTACGTGGTGCAGGAATTGCCCGCGCTGGTCGAAGCGCATTTCCCGGCATCGATCAAACGCGGCATCAGCGGCCATTCCATGGGCGGCCACGGTGCGCTGGTCTGTGCGTTGCGCAATCCGGGGCGTTATCAATCGGTGTCGGCATTTTCGCCGATCAACAACCCGATGGATTGCCCGTGGGGTCAAAAAGCCTTCTCCCGTTACTTGGGCGAGGACCGTTCGAAGTGGCGTGAATGGGATGCCTGCGCGCTGATCGCCGAGGCCGACGAGAAGCTGCCGTTGCTGGTCGATCAGGGTGATCGCGACGATTTCCTCGCCACTCAACTCAAGCCCGAAGCCTTGCAGCACGCCGCAAAACTTGCCGGCCACCCGCTGACGTTGCGCCTGCAACCGGGTTACGACCACAGCTATTTCTTCATCGCCAGCTTCATTGACGACCACTTGCAGCATCACGCACGCGCTCTAGCCGAGTAATGCGGGTAGAATCACGCCCTGACAAAAATCGGGGCGTTTTTTTATGCGTATTGGCCACGGCTATGATGTGCACCGTTTCGCTGAAGGCGATTTCATTACTCTGGGCGGCGTGCGCATTGCACACAGCTTCGGGCTGCTCGCTCATTCCGACGGTGACGTCCTGCTGCACGCCTTGAGCGATGCCTTGCTCGGCGCGGCTGCGTTGGGCGATATCGGCAAACATTTCCCGGACACCGACCCGACCTTCAAGGGCGCCGACAGCCGCGCGCTGTTGCGTCACGTGGTCGCGCTGATCCACGCCAAGGGCTGGAAAATCGGCAACGTCGATAACACCATCGTTGCCCAGGCGCCGAAAATGGCCCCGCATATCGAATCGATGCGCGCGCTGATTGCCGCGGATCTTCAAGTTGAGTTGGATCAAGTGAACGTGAAAGCTACCACCACCGAGAAGCTCGGCTTCGTCGGTCGCGAAGAAGGCATCGCCGTGCATTCCGTTGCCTTGTTGCTGCGCGCATGAACGAAGCGCAATTGCTTGGCCCGCGTGCGTATGGTGATGCCCTCGGCAGCGCCGTGCTGAAAGCGACGGCAGAAGATTTCCAGGTCGATGAAGTCCTCAATATTCCCCTGAGTGGCGACGGCGAACACCTGTGGATCTGGGTGGAAAAACGCGGTTTGAACACCGAAGAAGCGGCCCGGCGAATTGCCAAGGCTGCCGGCGTGCCGTTGCGCACCGTCAGTTACGCAGGGCTCAAGGACCGTCAGGCGTTGACGCGCCAATGGTTCAGCGTGCAACTGCCGGGCAAGGCTGACCCGGATCTGTCGGCGGCTGAAAACGACACGTTGAAGATTCTCAAGACCGGCCGGCATAAACGCAAACTGCAACGCGGTGCCCATTCCGCGAACGGTTTCACGTTGCGCCTGACCCAATTTGCCGGCGACAAAGCGGCGATTGAAGAGCGTCTGCAATTGATCGCCAAACAAGGCATCCCCAATTATTTCGGCACCCAGCGCTTTGGTTTTGACGGCGGCAATGTCGTCGATGCGCGCGCCTGGGCGGCGCGCAAAGCGTTGCCGGAACAGCGCAATGTGCGTTCGCGTCTGTTGTCCACGGCTCGCAGTTTTCTCTTCAACCAAGTGTTGGCGGCGCGAGTAGCCGACGGTAGCTGGCAGCGTGCGCAGGTCGGCGATTTGCTGGCGTTCACCGACAGCCGCAGTTTCTTTCCGGCGGGTGAGGCTGAATGCAGCGATCCGCGCCTGGCGATTCTTGACCTGCACCCGACCGGCCCGCAGTGGGGCGAAGGTGACTCGCCGACGACGGGCGCTGTCCATGAACTGGAGCAGGCAATCGCCAGCCGCGAAGCAGACTTGCGCGACTGGTTGATTAACGCCGGTATGAGTCACGAACGCCGCATCCTGCGGCTGCCCATTGCCGGGTTGACGTGGCATTATCCCGAGCCTGACATTCTGCAACTGGAATTCGTCCTGCCGGCCGGATGCTTCGCCACCGTATTGGTGCGTGAACTCGTCGATCTGGTGCCGGTGGGGCAGACGGACAGCCCATGCGTATTCTGATTTCTAACGACGATGGGGTAACCGCACCCGGTCTCGCCGCGCTTTATGCTGCGCTGGCGGATTTCACCGAGTGCGTGGTTATCGCCCCGGACCAGGACAAAAGCGGCGCCAGCAGTTCGCTGACGCTCGACCGTCCGTTGCACCCGCAAACCCTCGCCAATGGCTTTATCAGCCTCAATGGCACACCGACCGATTGCGTGCACCTGGGCCTCAATGGCTTGCTTGAGCGTGGGCCGGACATGGTGGTTTCGGGGATCAACCTCGGCGCCAACCTCGGTGACGACGTGTTGTATTCCGGCACGGTGGCGGCGGCCCTCGAAGGGCGCTTCCTCGAACGTCCTGCGTTTGCCTTTTCGCTGGTCTCACGGCAAGTGGAGAACCTTCCCACAGCCGCTTACTTTGCGCGCAAACTGGTCGAGGCTCACGCCGACCTCCAATTGCCACCGCGCACGGTACTCAACGTGAACATTCCGAACCTGCCGCTGGACCAGATCCGCGGTATCAAGTTGACCCGACTCGGGCATCGCGCTCGCGCTGCGGCGCCGATGAAAGTGGTCGACCCGCGTGGCAAGTCCGGTTACTGGATTGCCGCTGTCGGGGACGCCGAGGATGGCGGCCCGGGCACCGACTTTCATGCGGTGGTGCAGGGCTATGTTTCAATCACTCCACTACAACTGGATCGCACCTTCAATGATGCCTTCAGAAGTCTCGATGGCTGGCTGGAGGGGCTGCACTAATGGGTCGTGAACAAGACGATATGCTCCGTCGCGGCATCGGCATGACCTCGCAACGTACCCGCGAGCGCTTGATTCAGCGGTTGTACGAAGAGGGCATTTGCAACGCCAAGGTGCTGGAAGTCATCCGCCGCACGCCTCGTCATCTGTTCGTTGACGAAGCCTTGGCGCACCGCGCCTACGAAGACACCGCGCTGCCGATCGGCAACAACCAGACCATTTCCCAGCCTTATATGGTGGCGCGCATGAGCGAGCTGCTGTTGGAGGCCGGTCCGCTGGACAAGGTCATGGAGATCGGCACCGGCTCGGGTTATCAGACTGCTGTGTTATCGCAACTGGTTGAGCGGGTGTTCTCGGTGGAGCGCATCAAGGTTTTGCAGGATCGGGCCAAGGAACGTCTGGTTGAACTCAACCTGCGCAACGTGGTGTTCCGCTGGGGCGATGGTTGGGAAGGCTGGCCGGCACTGGCGCCGTACAACGGCATTATCGTCACCGCCGTCGCCACTGATGTGCCGCAAGCGTTGCTTGATCAATTGGCTCCGGGCGGGCGTCTGGTGATCCCGGTGGGGTCCGGCGAGGTCCAGCAATTGATGCTGATCATCCGTGAAGAGCAGGGCTTTTCCAGGCGTGTGCTGGGCGCGGTGCGCTTCGTTCCACTGCTCAACGGGCCGCTGGCCTGAGCATTTGTTACGCCGCGCTGAATTCTCACAGATCGGCCGTGTCTTACAGCGGCGACGTTTGTTTAAACGGGATTCATCGGCGGGCAGCAAACGTGTGCGAGCAGTGAATTCGCTTCATTAAAGGTAAAGCCTGCAGCGCCCGTTATACTTGCGACATTTCGTGCCGAAACACGGCAATCCATATTTTCAGCCACCACAAAGGGAGCGGCGGGTGAGTCTCACAGTCATTGCGCAGCGTATGGGTACAGCAAGCTTTCAGCGCCTGGTGACTGGCCTTGTCTTGAGCACGTTGCTGGTCGGTTGCTCCAGCACCAAGTCGAGCACCGTGGGCGTGGTCGATCGCAACAAATCGGTCAACCAGCGTCCGGCAGTGACCACCGGGCAATATGTCGTTCGACCAAAAGACACCTTGTTCTCGATCGCTTTTCGCTACGGCTGGGACTACAAAGCCCTCGCCGCACGGAACAATATTCCTACGCCGTATACGATCCATCCGGGTCAGACAATTCGCTTTGACGGTCGCACCGGTTCAACGCCGCCGACGGTATCGAGTTCGTCCACTTCAACGCCTTCTTCGACGTTGAAAACCACGGTAATCCGCCGCCAGTCAAATGGCGCAACGACCAGTACTGCGGTGGTTGCACCGTCCGTCGCGAGCAAGGTTCCGCTTGCTCCACTGCCTCCAGCGGGCCCAGCCCCGACCGGCTGGGGATGGCCATCTAATGGCATATTAATTGGTAAATTCTCTTCAAACGGTAGTTTGAATAAAGGAATTGATATCGCCGGGGATTTGGGACAGCCTGTTTTAGCTGCGTCTGATGGGACGGTGGTATACGCCGGGAGTGGCTTAAGGGGCTACGGCGAATTAGTCATCATCAAACACAGCGATACCTACGTCAGTGCCTACGGACATAACCGCAGGCTTTTGGTTCGGGAGGGGCAGCAGGTCAAAGTCGGGCAGACAATTGCCGAAATGGGGTCGACGGGCACAGACCGGGTGAAACTGCATTTTGAGATTCGCCGCCAAGGTAAACCTGTAGATCCGCTGCAATTCCTGCCGCGTCGTTGATTTGTTGTCAGCCTGTTCCGTCACGTAGAGGGGACAGGCTTCAGCGCTGCCAAGGATAAAGGCGCCGCTTGAGCTTGAGGTCGAACTCACCAAAGGACTATAACAATGGCTCTCAGTAAAGAAGTGCCGGAGTTTGACATCGACGATGAGGTTCTCCTTATGGAGACCGGCATCGCCACGGAATCGATGTCGGATGATGAAGGGGCAGCTCCACCTTCCGTTCGTACTAAATCCAAACACTCCGCTTCGCTAAAGCAGCATAAGTACATTGATTACACGCGGGCACTCGATGCCACGCAGCTGTATCTCAATGAAATCGGCTTTTCCCCTCTGCTCTCCCCGGAAGAAGAAGTGCATTTTGCGCGTTTGTCGCAGAGTGGCGATCCGGCTGGGCGCAAACGCATGATTGAGAGCAACTTGCGCCTGGTGGTGAAAATCGCCCGACGCTACGTCAATCGTGGCTTGTCGCTGCTGGACCTGATCGAAGAGGGCAACCTCGGTCTGATCCGCGCGGTGGAGAAGTTCGACCCTGAACGCGGCTTCCGCTTCTCGACCTACGCAACCTGGTGGATTCGTCAAACCATCGAGCGCGCGATCATGAATCAGACCCGGACCATCCGGCTGCCGATTCATGTGGTCAAGGAACTCAACGTGTACCTGCGGGCTGCACGCGAGCTGACGCAAAAGCTCGATCACGAACCTTCACCCGAAGAAATCGCCAACCTGCTGGAGAAACCAGTGGGCGAGGTCAAGCGCATGCTGGGCTTGAACGAGCGGGTTTCTTCGGTCGACGTCTCGCTGGGTCCGGATTCGGATAAAACCCTGCTGGACACCCTTACCGACGATCGCCCGACCGATCCATGCGAACTGCTGCAGGACGATGACCTGTCCCAGAGCATTGATCAGTGGCTTTCGGAGCTGACCGACAAGCAACGCGAGGTGGTCATTCGCCGCTTCGGCCTGCGCGGTCACGAGAGCAGCACGCTTGAAGATGTAGGCCTGGAAATCGGCCTCACCCGGGAGCGGGTCAGGCAAATTCAGGTCGAGGGCCTCAAGCGACTTCGCGAGATTCTCGAGAAGAACGGCCTGTCGAGTGAGTCGCTGTTCCAATAAAGCGTTCACTCACTGGCAACAACAAGCCTCGACTGGTTCGGGGCTTTTTGTTGCCCGCCAGAAAACTCTGGATCGTAGACTCGTGCTGTAAGACTTCGCTTACTCTCTCGTAAGTGTTCGTTATTTTTACAGGTTGGCGGTTGGCGCTTTTGTTGGGTGCTTGTCTTTAACTAACTGTAAATAAAGGATATTTCTTTTTATTAAGCTCATATGACAGCCCTAGCCAGCTGTGCAGGCCGGTTGCCGATGTCGGGGATCTCTTTAGTATCTGAACTGTGTCGACGGACAGACACACCCTTCAAGGATGAGGGGAAGGACATTGCAGGACGCAATTCATCAGGACGATGAAAAGGATTAAAGGGAATAAGGACGAAATGTGGGCGGGTCAAACCGCCCCTTTTTTTTGCCTGCAGAAAAGTTGTTTGATTCTGCAAAAACAAAAAAGGCCCGCAAGGGGCCTTTTTCGAGAACGCGGGGCAATCAGCGTTCGAGATCCTTGATCTTGCCTTTGACGCCATCCCACTCTTCGGCATCGGGCAACGATTCTTTCTTCTCGGTGATGTTTGGCCAGATCTCGGCCAGATCAACGTTCAGCTGAATAAATTCCTGCATGTCTTCCGGGACTTCATCTTCAGAGAAGATGGCCACGGCCGGGCATTCCGGTTCGCACAGTGCGCAGTCGATGCACTCATCCGGGTGAATCACCAGGAAGTTCGGGCCTTCGTAAAAGCAGTCCACCGGACAGACTTCTACGCAGTCGGTGTACTTGCACTTGATGCAGTTGTCGGTGACGACGAAGGTCATTTCTAATTTTCTCCTCAGGCGGCGGCAGCGGAGCCCCTTCACGTTGGGGTCGCCAGGTTTGGGAGCGATAGTCTGCAGGCCGGCTAAACGCCTGCAGCATCCCAAACCGCGCGAGATTCTAACAGCTTGCAGGCAAGTGCGTTAGATCCGTGTCTTTAGTGCATAGAGCATTTCTAATGCACGACGCGGACTCAGATCATCCAGGTCGAGTTTAGCCAGTTCGTCGAGCACCGGATGCGGCAGGCTGGCGAACATGTCGCTCTGCAGCGGCGCGGCCGGTTTGCCCTTGACCGGTTTCGGTACTTCGTGGGGCAGGGCGGTGGCCTCGAGGCGACCCAGATGCTCGCGAGCACGCACGATCACTTCGCTCGGCACACCGGCCAGTTGCGCGACCGCCAAGCCGTAGCTCTGGCTCGCCGGGCCGGGCAGTACGTGGTGGAGGAAGACGATGCGTTCGTTGTGCTCGGTGGCATTCAGGTGCACGTTGGCCACCAGCGGCTGCGCTTCCGGCAAAACGGTCAGTTCAAAGTAGTGCGTGGCGAACAGCGTGTAGGCGCGCAGATAGGCCAAGCGCTCGGCCGCCGCCCACGCCAGCGACAGGCCGTCGAAGGTGCTGGTGCCGCGACCGACTTCGTCCATCAACACCAGGCTGCGCTCGGTGGCGTTGTGCAGGATGTTCGCGGTTTCGCTCATTTCGACCATGAACGTCGATCGCCCGCCGGCCAAGTCATCGCTGGAGCCGATACGGGTGAAGATCCGGTCCACCAGCGACAGTTCGCAACTGGCCGCCGGGACGAAACTGCCGATGTGCGCGAGCAACACGATCAGCGCGGTCTGGCGCATATAAGTGGATTTACCGCCCATGTTCGGGCCAGTGATTACCAGCATGCGCGTGTTGTCGTCGAGGCTCAGGTCGTTGGCCACAAACGGCGTGCTCAGCACTTGCTCGACCACCGGGTGACGACCCTGGCTGATGCGCATGCACGGCTCGTCGACGAAACGCGGGCAGTTCAGATCGAGGTTCAGCGCACGTTCGGCGAGGTTGCTCAGCACGTCCAGCTCGGCGAGTGCGGCGGCGGTGTCTTGCAGCGGCGGCAGTTGCGCAATCAGGCTTTCGAGCAGCGCTTCATAGAGCATCTTCTCGCGCGCCAAGGCACGGCTCTTGGCCGACAACGCCTTGTCTTCGAACGCTTTGAGTTCCGGCGTAATGAAGCGCTCGGCACCTTTAAGCGTCTGGCGCCGGATGTAGTCGGCGGGCGCTGACTCAGCTTGTTTGCTCGGCAACTCGATGAAGTAACCGTGGATGCGGTTGTAGCCGACTTTCAGGTGCGAGAGGCCGGTGCGGGCCTTTTCGCGCGCTTCGAGATCGATGAGAAACTGCCCGGCGTTTTCGCTGAGCGATTGCAAGTCGTCGAGTTCGGCGTCGTAACCGGTTTTCAACACGCCGCCGTCACGGATGACCGCTGGCGGGTTGTCGATGATGGCTTTTTCCAGCAGCGCCGCCAGTTCCGGGTAGGTGCTGGTGGTCGCGGCCAGTTGAATGATGTGCGGGGCTTCGAGCTCGCGCATCGCCACTTGCAACTCGGGCAGCGCGCCGAGGGCATCACGCAGGCGAGCGAGGTCGCGAGGGCGGGCGTTACGCAGACCAATCCGCGCCAGTATCCGCTCGATGTCGCCGATTTCCTTGAGCTGCGGTTGCAGCTTTTCGAAACGGTAATTGTCGAGCAGATTGGTGATCGAGGTCTGACGCGCCAGCAATACAGTCAAGTCGCGCAGTGGACGGTTGAGCCAGCGGGTCAGCAAGCGGCTGCCCATGGCGGTCTGGCAGCGATCGACCACCGATTGCAGGGTGTTGTCGCGCCCGCCGGCCAGATTGGTGTCGAGCTCGAGGTTACGACGGCTCGCGCCGTCGAGCACCACGGTGTCGTCCAGGCGCTCATGACGCAAACTGCGCAAGTGCGGCAGGGCGGTGCGTTGCGTTTCCTTGGCGTAGCTGAGCAGGCAACCGGCGGCGCCGATGGCCAGCGTCAGGTTTTCGCACCCGAAGCCTTTGAGGTCTTGCGTGGAAAACTGCTGACAGAGACTTTTCAACGCCGAGTCGCGCTCAAAATCCCACGGCGCACGGCGACGAACCCCACGACGTTTCTCCGCCGGCAGGTCCTTCGGCCAGTCATCCGGGATCATCAGTTCCACCGGATTGACCCGCTCCAGTTCCGCCAGCAGATTTTCCCAACCCTTGATTTCCAACACGGTGAAGTTGCCGCTGGTGATGTCGAGCACTGCCAGACCGAACAGGCGCTCATCGCCCAGCACCGCAGCGATCAAGTTGTCGCGACGCTCATCGAGCAACGCTTCATCACTGACCGTGCCCGGCGTAATAATCCGCACCACCTGACGATCAACCGGGCCTTTGCTGGTCGCCGGATCGCCGACCTGCTCACAGATCACCACCGACTCGCCGAGTTTCACCAGCTTCGCCAGATAACCCTCGGCGGCGTGGTAAGGAATTCCACACATCGGAATCGCCTGCCCCGCCGATTGCCCCCGGGCCGTCAGGGTAATGTCCAGCAACTTGGCGGCCTTCTTCGCGTCTTCATAGAAGATCTCGTAGAAGTCGCCCATGCGGTAGAACATCAACTGGTCGGGGTGCTGATTCTTCAGCCGCCAGTATTGCTGCATCATCGGCGTGTGGCTGGATAAATCTAAAATGGCTTTATTCATCAGTGACTTAGCGATATTGGCTCAAAAATGTGGGGCAAAAATGGGGCATTCCGCGCTGAGGATGGTTGCTTTTGCAGAAACAGGCGAGTAGGTGTTTTCATCCTCCTTACGTGAATAGATTCTGGCGACACCATCATCAGCATCATAATGCTAGATAAGCCTACCATGATTGCCAATGTTGCTCATGCGAGCACGGCAGCCCGTACCTCGGCATCATCTGGCTAGTGTTTGTACTTAATGACGGGCTTTTAGTCCTAACCTAGGTCAGGTAACGCACCATTTACGCTATCTCCCTTATGATCGGAGTGGTGCTGTGGATTCAAGAGCTTAAGGTTCGATTTCAGTATGAGTAGGGGCAAAAAAAATGATGGACGCTTACGTATTTTTCGGCTAGGTGATATATTTTCCAATTAATGTGTTAAACGTCGACTGCTCTGTAGCTTTTGGTTGCGTGACGAAAATAGGGGTGATAATTGAACCGTCTGCAAAAAATCTCGTTATTTAATATGCCAAGTGCAGCGCGAGAAATTGTCATTCCATTGAAAGATGAGTGCAATATTCTTGTATTCACTGGATATAATGGCGTCGGTAAGTCGCGAGTTTTGAGCGCTTTAGTTGAGATGCTGTCTCTAGCTCGGGACGTTAATTATAATGACATGTCAAATAATTGGGTGATGCAGCTCGACTTTGATGGCGGGTACAAGTTTCGTGGTTGTAAAATAGATACCCAAGGGCGTTCCAGAAAAAAAGACTACGAAGCTAAAGTCGAGAAGTTGCTAGAGGTTGAACAGTCATTAAAAGAGTCGTACGAGCAAATTGTTAAAGCTACTTTTACAGATCGTAAGGCGGGTACGTATGCCTCCAAAAGTAGCGATGATGACTTGCGTTCTTTTTGTGCGTTGCACTTGAATGATCCCCCAGGTGGGGATCAGCTTGGCTTTGTTGAGTCGGTAAAAGTTGTTGGTTTTATCAATGATAAGGTGATATTGGGGGCTGATAGGCCCGAAGATGAAGCTGTATTTGACAAGGATGTACTGGAAGGTGATTTAAATAAAACACTTTATGTCTTGATCAAGGAGTTTGTTTCCAGTCAGGCGGTGAAAGCTGGGGTTGAGGAGGAAATCGGAAAATATGTTTTTGAGTATCTGGCTGCTCAGAAAATTAAAAAGCCGTCAGAAAGCGACATGAAGAATGTCAAGGCGTTCGTTTCGGAAAAGCTAAAAAATCGGAGCTTGGTTGAAGAGGATTCGAGTGTCTTTTCTCAGCATGCAATGTTTGTGGAAATCAATAAGATATTTTCCCTGACTTCTCGCAAGCTTGTTTATGTGCACGGTTCGCTATCTATTGAGCTGAAAGGCGGTAAGGTGATTGGGTGGCTTGAGCTTTCGAGGGGGAGAAAACGCTTCTAGCGCTCTTTCTAATCGTTTTTTTGAATCGTGATGGTGCTCTATTCGTTCTGGATGAGCCTGATCTCTCGCTGCATATGGAGTGGCAAAAGATGATTTTGCCGGCATTGCTAAAATTGGCGCCAGTCTGCCAATTTATCGTTGCAACTCACTCGCCTTTTTTGGTTATGAATACTGGGTCTGAACAAATTGTAAACATGGCGAAATTGGTTTCGGAGGCGATTTAAGATGTTGTCAGACTCTGAATATGGCTTTGTGATTAGCTCTGATGACATCCAGAAAGCAAGCATGTTTAACATCGATGGTTCTGATAGAGTCACTGTTTTAGTGTGGGTCGAATCTCGAGAGGATAAGAGGTTCTGGCGGGCATGCCTTCCGAAGATTGAAGGGGTACACTTTGATCTGAAAATTGCGAGCCAGGCTACGGCATCTGATGAGAAAAAAGCCAATGGATGTACTCGTTTATTAGCCCTCAGGGCCATTGGTGACCTGATACCGGGCCATAATCTCATATTTTGCTTAGATAGTGACGAGCGCTTTCTTTCAGAACTTTATCGGGCTGGAGGAGTTTCCACAGAAGCACATATTTATTATACAAACGTGTATTCGATTGAGAATGCAATTCTTCACGGAGCACATGCAGATCGAGTATTTGAAGCAGTCACCGCTTGCTCGATTCGTGAGCTGCACTATTGCCCTTCTCAGTTTTTGAATAAGGTGAGTGCTGCTGTATACAATACTGTGCTGTTGCTGGCATTTAGCCTGAACAGTTTTGACTATAGTTTAGTTGGCAAGTTTAAGAGGGATTTTCTGGCTGCCATTGCAAATGTGGGGGCGATGGATTTGGAAACTGATATAGATGATTCAGTGGTGTTTTTGGGTTTTAAAGCTGCTCTGGCAGAGATCAATAGAGAGCTTGTACTTAATATTTATAACTGTGGGGCTGAGCAGCAATATTCTAATTTTATGGTTTCCGTCTCTGATGAACTAGTTAATGAGGCCAATGCTTATCTTTTTGTTCGCGGTCATGATTTATTTAATTCATTTGTCCGAGTTTTTGAGACGGTTAATAAAAAACTGAAGCGGGATGAAGTTTCTCTTGTGGCACAATTGCACAACGGTGCGAGGGATATGATGAATGCTGTGCGGAATGAGTGGGCGGAATTTGGGGGGGCTTTGAAGTATGGTTTCTACGCCGCCACCCCGCCTGTTCCATTTTTTGAGCGTACAGTGAATAGGATAAAGACAGACTACAGCCCGCGTTGAGTTAGGAGTCAGGCAAGTCATAAGATTCGAATTTATTTACTTTGTACGGCCCTGATCCAGCATGCTCCATATGCGTGAGAGCTCCATGGACGACTCGTCCTCCATCCATTTTGCATAGACTTGGACAAGCATTGTGAAATCTATATGGCCCATCTGTTTGGCAATAAAAGCCAAATTGCCGCGGGCTGTTAGGCACCAACAGGCGTACGTATGTCGAGTCTGATACGGGCGGCGTGGGCGTATCCCTGAGCGCCTTTGAATCGCAGCCCATTTTGTATTCCAAGAAGTTGGAATAAACCATTGGCTGATTACTTTTTTTCGAGCCTGCGTTGCTGGGGATAGCAGTGGAGTTGCTTTTACCATGCGGCTCTCGTGGCGATTCATATACACATTTATAGTTTGCGGTTCGTGATCAGCTACCAACTCCATCAGGATTTTGCATGCTTCGACTGCTGGCGGCATCAATAGCACAGTTCGCGGTTTTCCAGTCTTGGGGACTTTGAATGTTCCGTCTGCTGTGATTGCCCTGGTGATGTAGAGCTGTCCGGCAATTAGGTCAATGTCTTCGACTGCTAGCGCGCACATCTCGCCCGGGCGAAGGCCCGTGTAAACGGCGAGAGTGATTGCGGCCGAGTCCTGTGGGTGCAAGCAGCCTTCGGTAAGCAACTGATCGAACTCACTTTTGGTCAGCGGATCGGGTTCGCGTCCGACCATCGCGAACCGAATGCAGGCGGCGGACAGGCCCTTGCGACAGTAACTGTTGTTTTCACACCACTCCAAGAATCCGGCAAACGTAGCTAAATAATGATTCGCCGTCGAAGGCGCCCTTGTGGCGATCAGCTGGGTCCTGAGTAGCTGGATGTCTTCGGGTATTAGAATGCCCGCTAATCGGTCAGGCCCAAGCAGTTCAGTACAGATATCCAGCGCATAACCGTATTTTTCTTCGGTCATTGGAGTTATATCAACGGCTTTCAGAGGTTTGTAGCGGTCCATAAGCGCTGCTACGCGTTCGTCTTTTACGTTGGTGTAGGTGGTCGAGTGTTTCGAATTGGGGAAGTGCCGGCCGTAATCAAAGTGCCCTGTCTTGATCTCGTGAATAATCGCCGCCCTTAGTAGGGCGGCATGTTTGATGTTGGCTTTGGTGACCGGAAGGCCGAGAGATTCACGGCAGCGGACTCGCCGCCACATGAACACGACGCGAATGTTGCCGCCGTGTATTTCAATCCCTTTGTGCTTGGCCAGTTCCGCCTCTAAGCTGCTTGCTGCGGTGCGCTCTCGGCCCACTTGTCATACTCCGTCATGTTGATTGCAATGCGGCCATCGGGTGTCTTACGCCAGATCCGCCCTTGAGCCCAGCTGCCGTTTTTCACTTTGTGGCGAATGGCGTCTTCGCTGTAGCCCGTAAGTTCTGAGGCGCGGTTAATCATTACCCAGCGTGGAAGGCTCATTGCTCTCGCTCCTCTGCGCGCCGTGCGATGCCTTCAGCCTGGCGCTGTTTGCTGCATTTTTGATGGTTGCCGTGTGCCCGCGACTTGTCACATTTGTCACAGATGACATCGAGGTCGAGAGGTGGCATCTGGCCGCTCCGTATTCGGACTGTTCGGCGAAGGGCAGTCATGCTGCAATTTCCTGCGTTACCGGTTCCAGAATGCTTGCCATGGCGAGAGCCTGGTCGCGGAGCGCAAGGGTGTCTCGTTCGAGTTTCTTGCCTGTGGGAAATGCGCTGAATGTCTCTGCCGCAATTCGCAGTTGTTCGGCGATGGCCAGCAGAGTTTGTCGTTCTGATTCCCCTAGTTTTGAGGCGGCCAACGCGCGCTCATAGTGGGAGTACAGTTGCTTGCGGTGGTCCTGCGCCTGATCAAGCGATCGCTTCAGGTTGTGGATCGTGCTTGAGTTATCCGATTGCTGAACTGCTTTACCTTCGTCAATACCTTTGATGCGGCCATCGTTTAGGCCTCCGCAATAGCCTGCCCAATATATAAGGCCAACAAGTGCGATTAGAGCGATCAGTGCGCAAATCTGAATTGCTGTCATGTGCTGTGTTCCTAGGTAGAGCCCGCCGTCAGGATTTTTGGTGAGAGGCTGGCGGCGGGCTATTAGTTGGGGGGAGTTACAGGGTGGCTTCGTACAGCGGTACTTCGCCGATTGCGCTCTGGATCTTCTGGCGAACGGCGTTGTAGGCCTCTTCAAGCACTTTGTCCGGGCGCACCAATTCGAACCACATTTGCAGGCGACCTTCTACGATGCGATAGCGGAAGCGGGCTGGAACGCAGAAGGCGTCACCGCCGAGGAATGGTTTCACCGCGATGAAGAACTGTTCGGGAATGCGCAACTGGCCCGCTTCGCCGGCGCGACCGTCGATTTCTTCGTTGTAGGTCAGTTGAACCTGGCCGTTATCGAGGCGGGTGCCTTGGCGGAAGGTGATGTTTTTCTTGGCTTCCAGGGTGCGGCTGATTTCCAGCATGTCGGCAGGGCTGGGGTCGTTCGTTTCGTTAAGGCGCTGGGTGATGTCCCTGACATTCTCTTCGATGAACTCGGCGAACGTTTCTTGATTCATGCGCTTGCGGTCGTTCTCTTTCCAACGACCCCACTCGATGCTGGTAGGGCAACGGTACGTGGCCACGTGGTCGCGCCAGGCGGGAGCGGTTGGCTGGTGGTAGTCGATAACTGCAAGGAAGGTTCGGCCTTCGGGGCCATTGCAGAACACTGCGGTAGCGGCATCGGCGAAGCGGTTCACGTATGCAATGAAGGACTCGGCATCAAGCACGGTGAGTTTCTGGCGCGCGCGCGTTGGGTTCGGTAGCAGGTGCTCAAGGGAGTGGACACCCACTCCGTCAGGAAGCAGAGAAATGGGTGCGGCCAGCCCTTGATGATCGATCGGTTTGCCGATCGCCTGTGCGAGGGTGACAAGTTGTTGAATGGCTTGTTGCATTGGGCGTGCTCCATTGGGTGATGCTGTGGTGAGAGGTTTTCGGAGTCAGGCGTTACGGACTTACGTGGCGCAATTTTTCCGGTGCCGGGTCTTCGCTGACTGTGCGCAATGGCAGGTCCTGTTGCCGTGGGTCGCGGCGGGTCAAGTTGCCCTCGGGGGTCAGGAAGAACAGCGATGTGCCGCGAGATAAGATCGGTTCTTTCGCTTTAACGTCGGCCTTGATCGTCATCTGGCCACTGCCGTCAGGCTTGTAGGTAAGCTTGATGGTCAGTTCACCGCCCTTGCCGGTCTGGCGGATGGCATCGATCAGGCTATGTTGGGTTTCGCTGAGTTCATCCAGTAAGCCTCCGGCCTCGATGTCCCGTAACGTGTCGATGAAGGGGCGAGCTTTGCTCATGTGCTGTGCCTCATTAAGTGGGTGTTGTTTGCCCCTGGACGGCAGGGGCACCGTTGAATCAGGCTGCTTCCTCCTCCCCTTGGGCGTCGAGGAAGGCGGCCAGGTGATGCAGGTACACCACCGGTTTAGTCCGGACTGACCTGTGCAGGTGCGTCACGACCAAAGCAATGCGGCCAGCCTTGATCTCACTTAGCAGGTAGCGGTCCGTGCGGATGTGCGAGAAGTACTGTTCCCGCACTGTGGTCAGAGACGGGCAAGGCGTGGCGAACTGCTTGCGAAGCTGGTCGAGGGTATTGCTCATGCAGCAACCTCCCCGAACCCCTCCGCAGGGGGCACCAATTTGAGGCGGATCAGTTCGGCGAGGCTTTCTTTGCTTTTGCCCATTCCGGCGGCGCAGACGTTGCCTTTTGCATCAGCGACAACGGCGCCGAATGGATACTCGGGCGAGTTGGTCGGGGTGACATAGGCCACTTGGCCTTCTTGAATCACGTTGTTGACACAGCGAAAGACCTCAGCCAGTTCCACTGTTCGGCAAGGCATGCTGTCTAGCAGGTCAATCGCTTCGCTCGCGGCGCCAATCAGGGTGGCGCGGCTGACTACGCCAGGGCTGTCCAGGTAGATGGGGATCAGTCTCAGGGCGCCGAGCGCTTGGGTGTAGGCATTGAAATAGTTGGTTTTCATGCTGCGGCGTCCTTGTGCGTGATGGTGATATCCAGCTTCTTGGCCAGCCATTGCACGCCAGCCTCGGTGACCATCACCACGGCGTAATGCTTGTAACGGGTGGTGGTCCCGATCTGAACGCTACGCGGGTCTGAAAACAGATTGCCGCCGCCACGGTGGTGGCTGGCCAGGTCGCCGCTTTGCGTTAGCACGCGAAGCGCACGCAGTTGCTCACGGAATTTTCGGGGTTTGAGGCCGAGCACTGCGGCGGTTTCGTCCAGGGTGCGGTTCATGGCGCAGTCCTCAGTCGACTGCTGCACGGGTGTGCAGCGTGTCCACGATGTGGTTGACGTTCGTGAACAATTCCTCGAACGGGCCATTGTTCGTCAGCCACAAGTCGCCAAGAGCAAAGCGGATTCCGTTTTCGCTGCTGTGCTGTTTTACGGGTGTTGCCACCACACGATCCATGTGAACTACGACGCCGCCGCGCTTACGGATGAAGTCAGCTTCGTTGTTGAACCGAACGTCGCTGACGACGAAGCCGCGTGCGGTGTCGTGGGTGCGTGCCAGTAGGTCAAGGTTTTGCGCAGCCAGTAGCAGCCACAGTTCAGGGTGCACGCTGTTACGGCCCCACTCAGTGCCTAGGGACTGCATCAGCTCGCGGGGTGAGCGTCCCAACCATGGCAACGCTTGTTCCTTTTGCTCGCCTTCGAAGTCGCAGGGGCTCAGGTTGAGGATGTGCATAAGGCCGTCACGCAACGGATCAGCGAACGCGTAGGACTGGAATCCGTGATTGTTCACCAGGTGTTGTGCTGCGGTGTCTTTGCCCGAGCGAGCCCGACCAGCAAGGCCGATTAGAAGTGTCGTCATGCTGCGTCGCCCCCAAACGGCGAGTGGCTTTCATCAGCGGTGGCATTGTTGAGAGCCTGGATGGCCTTGGTGCGACCTTTGGGGGCGGTGATCACCAGTAGGCCGGTGCGGCGCTGGATGGCTTCTACTGCTGCGCGGCTGCTGCATGCTGCTGGGTGGAGGTAGACCGGGCAGCGGGTGTTGCTGTGCTGTGTGGTTTGCATGGCTCGTACTCTTTGGTGAGAGGTATACGATGCAAACGATACAAATACGTATTGATCTAGTCAATACGTATTCGAATTGATTTTTCAAGAAGCATAAAAAAGCCCGCAAGAAGCGGGCTCCATCTGGTGCGGCGATGTATC
Organism: Pseudomonas sp. SJZ131; assembly: GCF_007828705.1. Lineage (NCBI taxonomy): Bacteria > Pseudomonadati > Pseudomonadota > Gammaproteobacteria > Pseudomonadales > Pseudomonadaceae > Pseudomonas > Pseudomonas sp. SJZ131. Next base: position 561,203 of record NZ_VIVC01000002.1, read on the forward strand.
AGAAAATTTCTAGCTTCGAGAAGACGACGCCACAAATCATGGCGTCGTCTCCCAGTTCGATGATCGGTTCAGGCCAAGCAGGATTCAGCGGCTTTAGAAATCGACGCTTCCCTTCCATAACCAACTGTTTAAACGTTGCTTCTTGGCGATCAACCAATTTAGCGATAACAAGTGAGCCGTTCTCGGCATCCTTCGCGGGGTCAACAAAAATGATATCGCCATCTCTGAAGGATCGTCGTTCATGCTGGTTAAACATCGAAAGTCCGCGCACCCTGAGAGCGTAGCTTTGGCTGCTATGGGACGCGGCGCATGGTAGCCAGATCTCTGCATCATCAATGGTTCGCACATCTTCAATCTCACACCAGGCGCCTGCCTGTACCCAAGAAATCAAGGGTACATATCCTTTGATCGCCGGGCCTGGCTCAACGTTAGTCTCAGATGAAGATGAGGGGCTGATCTCAACGCCTGGGGCCTTGTGTTCGCCTCCTTTCCACAGCCAGTTGCTGCTGACTTTTAAGGCTTTGGCAATTTTTTCAATGTTTTCGTGGCGAGGGCTGGCAACCGCATTCGTCACGATTCTATGAATCGTTGGCTGGGGGACGCCAGAACGGCGACCAAGCTCGCCTTCAGAAAGACTCAGTTCTTGCATGCGTTGAGCAATGCGATCGGCAATCACTTTTTTCTGCCTTGATTCAAAAACGTATCGGCGATTGTATTGAATAGATCAATACGTTTGTGTATTGTGTCGTTCAATGCGAAAGCGCATCGGTGAACGATATGACTATCCAAGAAATGCTCGCGGAGTTACTGCGGTCGGGTTTATCCCAACGTGTTATCGCAGAGCGTGTGGGAACAACGCAGCCGACTATCAATCGTGCTGCTAAAGGTGCTGATGTTCGGTACGTAACAGGAAAGGCCATTGAGGGCCTTTACATGCAAGTAAAAGCGGAAGCTGGCCTGAAGTCAGCAGCTTAGAAGGGTGCTGAGCTGGGGCCTCTCACCATAAGAATCCCCCAGCCCAGCGGTGGCGATACGCAGCACATACCGTACCGCCACTTGAAACACCGGCCTGAAATCTCTCACCAAAGAAACTACAGGCCAGAAGCAACGAGCTACGCAAGGTACATGCAAATCGCTACATAGCGCGTCGGCCCAGGACCTCTCACCATAAGAATCCCCTGGGCCGACTGGAACGATGAGCCGTGCTGCACAGCACGATTCGCACAGCACATCGGTCGTGGTCGTAGGATAGAGCGTGTTTTGCTCTACGGCCACACCGTAAACAGGGGATTTACGGTTATGAGTCGCACAGATCTTTTGCCGGACGCTGGTCCGGTCCTTTCTCTGCGTCATGCGCTTTATCGCGCTGGGCGTGATTATCGGGGCGGCATCACGGCCCTGGCTTTCGACATGGTCATGGATAACGACTCGCTTCAGAAAAAACTGAAGCTCGACGAAGAGCGCCGTTGGCTGACGCCGGACGAGTTGGAAGAGGTTATCCGGCTGACGGCCAGTCCGTTGCTGCTGGACGCGCTGATGCGTCCTGCCGGTGTGGTTTGGTACAAACCAGTTCCAGTACCTGCAACTTCGGAAGCGCTGAAAGCTGTTGGTAATGTTTTGGGTGAGACTGCAGAGTTCGTATCGAGCATGCATGAAGCTGCCCGGGACAACGTCTGGGAGCTTCATGAGGTCCTCGCGTTGGAGAAGCACGGAGCTGATGTGATCCGTGGAATTCTCGGCATCATGGCGGGTGCCCGTCAGGCGATGGAGGATCGCAAAGATGGCTGACGATATCGATCGCGCTAACGACCAAGCTCAATATCTGCTCGACGTTGCTCTTCACCGAAGTCGCCGTATCCCTTCAAATCGCGTCAGCGCTCAATTCTGCGAAGACTGCGATGAGCCGATTCCGTTGCTTCGACAGCAGACGATTCAGGGTTGCCAGACCTGTGTCAGTTGCCAGGGGTTGCGGGAGCGGCGCAGATGACTGAGCACGACAACCGTTTGCCTACTGCTGATTGGGCTCAGTTTTACGTTGAGACGTTTGGTTTGGCGCTGGTTCCGATTGAGCCAGGTCAGAAAGGCCCGAAGGGGATGGGTTGGAACAAGCCGGGTGGGTACTTCACCGATTCGGCGAAGGCTGCAGCATTCTGGACAAAGAAGCCTGAGCACAACCTTGGTGTTGTGCTTGGTCCCAGCCGTATCTGTTCCCTGGACGTCGATGACGTGCAGTGGACGCGGCATGTTCTCTATGACCAGCTGGAAATTGATCTTGATGCGATGGCGTTGGTGTTTCCGACGGTGGTGGGCAACCCAGCACGCTTTCGCATTATGTTCCGCGTCCCTGACGGTCTTGAACTAAGCCGTCATTCGCTGGCGTGGCCCAACGAGAAAGACCCTGACGGATCGATACACAAGGCGCTGATCGCCAAGGCAAAAGCTGCGAAGGAAGCCGGTGATGCGGCGGGTGAAGCCGAGGCGCGAGCTGAGGCGGACGAATACCAGCGCATTACGGTGTTCGAGCTGCGCGGTGGGTTGGTGCAGGATGTATTGCCACCATCGATTCACCCTGGCACGGGTAAACCTTACACCTGGCGCACGCCGCCGAGTGTGAGTGATGGCTTGCCGATGCTGACTCCGGAGTTGCTGTCCATCTGGAACAACTGGGACATATTCAAGCGCGATGCTGAGGCGGCGTGTCCATGGGCGCCAAAGCCGAAAAAACCGCCGGCCAAGGTCATCAAGCGTGCGCCACCGGCAGCCGGTAAACCCTCGGTGATCGACGAGTTCAATCGCAGTCACGACGTTGAAGAGCTGCTGCGTGCCCACGACTACATTAAGCGCGGCAGTAAGTGGCTGTATCCACACAGCAGCACCGGGCTGCCGGGTGTGACGGTCAGTGATGATGGCAAGGTCTATTCGCACCACGGCGCTGATCCGCTCGCGAACGGGCACCAGAACGACGCGTTTGAGGTGTTCTGTTTGTTGCAGCATGGTGGCGACCAGTCTCGGGCCGTCAAGGACGCCGCACGATTGCTCGGTATGCAGCATTCTTCGCGACCGGACCCGCGTGATCTTCCCCCGACCCCATCAGGTGATCCGAGCGAGCCGAGCTGTACGCCGGACGAAGGCGGCGAGGCCGCTCCGGCTTCTGACGGGGGGGCGGGGGAGGCGCTCACGCTTGAACAGATCCTTCGGCGGTATGCCCTGGTGGAAGGCACCACTCACGTGTGGGACTTCGACCAGTCGCGGGTGATGAAGAAGTCGGCGTTCGAAGCGCGTGTCGGCAAGCCGTTGGCGAAACAATGGGCGGAAGACACCGAGCACCGCAAGCTGATATCCGATGACCATGTGCGCGACATCGAGCAGTCGCGGCGGATGGCGGGCAAGAAGGGCGGTGCCTTCGGGATGCCGCCAACCGAGCGTTACGTGTACATCGATGGCACCAAGGACGTCTGGGATCGTGAGAAGAAACGCCGTGTTGCCGAGGGTGCAGTGAAAATGGCCCTCGGTGACACGTACCCATTGTGGCTGAACAGCAGCGAGCGGCGGGTGGTAGACGTTGACCACATTGTTTTTGACCCGACGATGACCAAGGACCCGAGCATCTACATCAATACCTTTGATGGCTTGCCGCTGGAGCCGCTAAGGGACGATGCCGCATGTGCCAACTTGCGGTGGTTGATCTCGTTCCTATGTAATCACGATGAAAATGCGGCGCTCTGGTTGACTCGCTGGCTGGCGTTTCCGCTGCAGCACCTGGGCGCGAAGATGGATACCGCTGTGCTGATGCACTCCAGTATGGAGGGCTCGGGTAAGAGTCTGTTTTTCGCCGATACGATGGGCAAGTTGTACGGCCAGTACGCCGCGACAGTCGGACAGACTCAGTTGGAAAGCAATTTCAACGCCTGGCAAAGCCGGAAGCTTTGGGCTGTTTTCGAAGAGGTGGTCAGCCGCGATCAGCGTTACAACCAGGTGGGCAAAATTAAACACCTGGTGACGGGCAAAACGGTGCGGATGGAATCCAAGTTCATCAATGGCTGGGAGGAATCCAACCATATGAACGCGGTGTTCTTGAGTAACGAGATCATGCCATGGCCGATCAGTGACAGCGATCGCCGAATGCTGGTTGTGTGGCCCTTGGACACCTTGCCGGTGGCGCGCCAAAAAGCCATTGGCCGGGAGCTGGAGCAAGGCGGTGTCGCAGCTCTTTATGGCTGGCTGTTGTCGGTTGATTTAGGCGACTTCAATCAGCGAACGCGTCCGCCATCCACTGACGCCCGTGAACGCCTGGTGGCTTTGAGTCGGGCCGGCTGGCAGACGTTTCTACACCTGTGGAAATACAGCGAGCTGGGTCAAGGACTCTGGGGGCCGTGTCTTTCCACTGACCTTTACTCGTTGTTCCTGGAGTGGTGTCAGCGCAACAAAGAACACGTAATGAGTCAGACAAAGTTTTCGCTGTTCATCAATTCCGAAGTGGAAAAAACGCGATCAATACCTTGGACCGATGGGAATAATCGCAAGTTTGGTGCGTTCTTCTTTCCGGTTGACCAGGATGCTTCCCCGCCCCCATCACTGAAGTCGGCCGTGCTTGGCGCGGTGGTTGTCGACTGGCGGGCAAACGCGAAGCTGGCAGGGTGGAATGTGGACAGCTGGGACCACATTAAGGCGGCTGCCGCATGATTACGCTTAAAAGTGTGTTGGGTGTGTCGGGTGTGTGTCGGGTTGGTTTTGGCTACCCAACACAGTTTCAGTCCTTTGTTTGCGAGGGCTTCCGGCTGTTGTGTTGGGTGTGTTGGGTTTGGCGTCGCGGGCGCGCATGCGTGACGTTATTTGCACTGAAGACAACGGTAAGAATTTTTTCTTATGCGAGGACAGAAAAACTCAACAAACCCAACACACTCAACTCAAAGCTAATAAGAGTATTGATTTTAAAGGGATTTATTTGTGTTGGGTTTGTGCTGGGTAACCGGTTTTCTGTGTGGGGTTCGGTTTTTCGGGGGGTAGGGCGATGATCGAGGCAATGGAAGTGCTGCTGAAGCATTGGGGCGAGCAACTTCGGAGTAATGGCGAGGTGGGAGGGATGGGTAGCCCGATGGCAACGATCATGGAGTGGGGCGGATGTGCGCCACGCGGCACTCCCGGATCGCGGATCATTATGGGGGCTGGTGCCGGACCTGATGCAGTTGCTCAGGAAATCGGTTCGGCTCTTTCCGAGATCGCTCGACAGGATGGGCGGGGAGAAAGGCTGCAACAGTTGGCGGTCTTGCGCTACGGCTACGACCCTGCACCGACCTGGGCTTCGCAAATGCATGAACTGGGTTATGTGTCCAAGGCGAAGCAAACCTATTACGACCTTGTGCACAGTCTTCATTTGCGGCTCTTTGAGGTGCTGGCTGAACGCAAAGATGCACGTAAGTGGCTAACCGCTGGTCGGGGCGTTTTACCTCAAAGTCTCCTCAAAGTTGCGTCAAAGTTGCGTAGAGCGGGATAACCGAAAATGCGCTCTTTTCGGTTCCGTACTTAGGGGGTAAAAAGTCACCACGATATGAATTCTGCGCCTCGGCGCTTTCCCCGAGCACGTGCTGTGCACCGTCCTGGCAAGCGCCACGACACTGAAAACCCTGCCCTCCGGCGGGGTTTTCTTTTTGTGTTTGGCGCGCTCTTTCACTTGAGGCACAACATGACAAATGAGCAGCAAGCCCTGGCAGAGATGCCGATCTGGTTAGTGATCGTTCTGGCCCTGGTCGGCGGCGTATCCGGTGAAATGTGGCGAGCCGACAAGGATGGCGCGCGAGGTTGGGCATTGATGCGGCGCCTTGCGCTTCGGTCCGGTGCCTGCATTGTCTGCGGGGTGTCCGCGATGATGCTGATGATCGGCGCGGGCATGACGATCTGGACGGCTGGCAGCTTAGGTTGTCTGACCGCGATGGCCGGTGCCGATGTCGCCATCGGTCTTTACGAACGCTGGGCCGCCAAGCGGCTGGGCGTCTCCGATGTGCCACCTGTCAGTGGCGAGCAGGGGTGAGGAAAGGCGGCGGGGCGCCGAAAACCGCCGGGGACCCTGGGGTTATTCGGGGGGTACGGGGTCGGAAACCCGCGGGAAAGCGTTAGCGGCTAAGTTTTCCACGTTGGTTGACAGAGGTTGACAGAGGTTGACAGTGGTTGACAGTCCCAAGTTGACAGGAGGTTTACATGACCATTTTGACCCGCACCGAATATGCGGTAAGTAAGGGCTGGTCCCGTCAGTACGTTGGCAAATTGGCCCAGCTTGGCCGTCTCGTGTTGACGATGGATGGAAAGGTGGATGTTGAGGCGAGCGATCAATATCTCGCGATGACCAGCGATCCTTCTCGAAGTAATTCCCTTGGCAACACTCCGCTGGTCATCGCCAGCCAAGAGCGAGACCCCGTATTTCCGCCTGCATCTCTGGACGCGACTCCCATGGCTGCGCCGGACTACCAAAAAGCACGCACTCGGCTTGCACTGGCGCAAGCTGAAAAGGCCGAGGGCGAAGTGCTCAAAGCGAACGGGGAGTTGGTGGAGCGAGTCGTTGTCGATGAGGCTGCTTTCGCATCGGGTCGAATGGTTCGCGATCTGATCTTAGCGCTGCCGCCCAAGCTCGCCCCAGAACTGTCGGCAATGAATGATCCTTGGGATATCGAAAAACACCTGATGAAAGAACTCCGTGGGGTCCTTGAGGATGCCGAGCGCATTTCCACGGAGGACTTTATTCACGCTTTAACTTCTACGAGCTAGACCTATGCCCGCCGAATACGCAAACGGTGCAGAGGTGTACCGCGAGGCGTATTACCGTGGGCTGCGTCCAGAGCCAGCGCTTTGGGTTGATGAGTGGGCCGATGAGTACATGCGGATCCCGCGTGACACCGGCGCTGCCGAACCTGGTCAATATCGTACTTCGCGCACACCTTATGCTCGCGAGCCGATGCAGTGTTTGTCGCCGTCGCATCGGTGCAAACGCGTGGTCACTATGGTGGCCTCCCAACTTATGAAAACGCAGATCGCCTTGAACTGGATCGGCGGCCTCATCCACATGGCGCCGTCGAACATCCTGACGTTGTTGCCCAGCCTCGGCCTGGCGAAACGGGTGTCCTCGCGGATCGCCAAAACGATCAAGGCGACGCCGGTGCTGCGCGAACGCGTGGCGTCGAGCCGGTCGCGCGACGCACGCAACACCATGGACACCAAGGAGTTCGAAGGCGGCTCGCTGTACGTCACCACCGCAGGCTCAGCAGCCAACCTGTCGGAGCTCTCGGCGCGTTACGTTTACGGCGACGAGATCGACCGTTGGGAAGTCGACATCGGCGAGGAGGGCGACCCGATCGAGCTGGCAGAAACTCGGGGAAGTACCTTCGGCCGCAACGCCAAGTTCTATTTCTCCAGCTCGCCGACGATTAAGGGCGCGTCGCGAATCTCTGACCTGTTCGAGGGCAGCGACCAGCGTTATTACTACGTGCCATGCCCGACCTGCGGGCACATGCAAGTCCTGGAGTGGGAGCGCCTGCACTACTCGAAAGACTTCACCGTAGTGCATTACCAGTGCGCCGGGTCTGAGTGTGACGTCCTGATCGACGAATACCATAAGGGTGAAATGCTCGCGAAAGGCGAGTGGCGCGCCCATGCCGAAGGCGATGGCGAGACGGTCGGCTTTCACCTCAACGCGCTGTATTCGCCGCTGGGCTGGATGGACTGGAAGTCGCTGGCCAAGCAATTTGAGAAGGCAAAAAAGGCGCAGGCCAAAGGCGATCTTGAGCCTATGCAGGTGTTCTACAACACCCGATTGGCAAAGGTGTGGGACAGCGCCCAGGAGCAAACCAAAGCGGACGAGCTCAGGCAGCGCGCCCGTTTGGAAGGCTACACCCTCGGCTCGATGCCGGCGGCGGTGATGATGATCACCGGAGCTGTCGACGTACAGGCCAATCGCCTGGAGTTCATGGCCATGGGCTGGGGCACGGGAATGGAACGCTGGGTCATCGACTATCAAATTGTTGCAGGTGATCCCGCAGACGAGCGCACCTGGGCAGCACTGGACGAATTACTCAAAGCCAAATATCGCCATCCCTGCGGCGTTGGTCTCGGCATTCTCGCGGTTGCCGTTGACTCCGGCGGTCACCACACCGATGAGGTGTACCAGTTCTGTCGCGTTCGCCGCTGGCGCAATGTGTTCGCCATCAAGGGTGCAAGCAAACCCGGCAAGCCGGTCATTGCTCAACGCCCATCCATGGTTGACGTGACGTGGAAAGGTCAGACCGAACGCAACGGCGCCGAGCTGTGGTTTGTCGGTACCGACACCGCGAAGGACTGGATCTACAACCGTTATTCGTTCCCTCCCGGGCCAGGTGCGCTGCACTTTGCTAATGACCTGCCGGATGATTTCTTTGATCAGTGCGTCGCCGAACGCAAAGTGGCCCGCTACATCCGTGGTCACAAGCGGATCGAATGGGTGAAGGGCAAAGCCGAGCGCAACGAAGCGCTCGACTTGATGGTGTATTGCCTGGCCATGGCGCATTACCTGGGTCTGAACCGCTACAAAGAACACGACTGGGAACGCGTGCGGCAGTCGCTCGCGCAGTCAGGGCTTTTTGATGATGCCTTGGGCATCACGCCCGTTCAGGGGGAGCGGCTCAACACTCCGGCACCCACGACGCACGTCGCGCGCCAAGTCGCGGCTACGCCCGTCGTGCCAGTCGCACCGACGCGACCCGATGCACAACCACCTCAACGCCGCAGCTCTACCAGCGGTTACCTGAAGAGACGCTGATATGTCATTTACCCAGAAGCACCTCGACGCGGTTGAGGCGGCCATCGCTCGCGGCGAGAAAACCGTGCGCTACACCGACCGAACCGTGGAGTACCGCACCGTCGACGAGCTGCTGAGGGCTCGTGAAGAGATTCGCTCCTCGCTGGTCAATGCCGCTGGAGCGCGCTCGCGTGTCGTGCGGCTATACCACGGAGGCAAAGGACTCTAATGGCTCGCTATCCGACGCTGACCCGTAACGGATTCGTGTTGCCGTCGAACATCAAGGCCAGCTATGAGGGCGCCGGGGAAGGGCGCCGATCCGCTGGCTGGGATGCTCCGGACAACGGAATCAACAGCATCAACACCCCGGCACTGCGCAATTTGCGCTCGCGTTCACGGGCGGCGGTTCGCAACGACCCGTATGCCTTCAACGTAATCGACAAGCGTGTCAGCAACTTGATCGGCACGGGCATTACGCCACGGCCGACGACCGATGATGATGCTTTACGCAAGCTGCTGCAGGAGTTGTGGGGCGATTGGGTCGATGAATCAGACGCCGATGAGCGCACCGATTTCTACGGCCAGCAAGCCTTGGTCGCGCGCACGGTGGAAACCTCGGGCGAATGCTTCGTGCGGTTGCGACCGCGCAGTCAGAACGAAGGTCTGGCCGTGCCGCTGCAGTTGCAGATCCTGGCGCCGGAGTTTGTGCCGCACGACAAGTTTGAATCCACCAAAAACGGCAACGTTATCCGCGCCGGAATCGAGTTCACGCCCGGCGGGAAACGGGTGGCGTACTGGATGTACCTGGCACATCCGCGCGATGCGGCATCACTGAACGCCGGTTACAACCAACTGGTGCGCGTCCCGGCCGCCCAGGTGCTGCACATCTTCGAGCCGGTCGAGCCCGGTCAGTTGCGAGGGGTGCCGCGTTTGTCGCCGGTGCTCAAACGCCTGCGCAGCCTCGACAACTACGACGATGCGGTGTTGTTCCGGCAGGAAGTGGCGAACTTGTTTGCTGGCTTCATCAGTCGCCCTGCGCCGGACTCTGGGCAAACGCCACGCGATCCGGTTACCGGCCAGTTGCTGGATCTGGATCGAGACGGCTTCACCCCGATGGTGGCGCTGGAGCCCGGCACGATGCAGGAGCTAGGACCAGGTGAGGAAGTCGAGTTCTCCAAGCCGCCGGATGCGGGCAACAACTACCCCGACTTCATGCGACAGCAACTGATGGCGGCCGCCGCCGGTTCTGGTACGCCTTATGAAATTCTCACCGGTGACATGCGCGGGATTAACGACCGAGCATTGCGGGTGGTACTGACCGAATTTCGACGCCGCCTGGAACAACTGCAATTCAGCGTTTACGTCCACCAACTGTGCCGCCCGGTTCGGGCTGCCTGGATGGACATGGCGGTGCTGTCGGGTGTCTTGCAACTGCCTGCTTACGCGCAGAAGCGCCGCGACTACCTGCGTACTCGTTGGGTACCGCAGGGCTGGGCTTACATCCAGCCGGTGCAGGACGTGCAGGCACGACGCATGGAAGTGCAGGCCGGCTTCGCTTCGCGTAGCGAGATGGTCCTGCGCACCGGCTACGACGCCGAAACCGTCGACGCGGAAAACGCCGCTGACCTGGCCCGTGCCACGGCACTGGGCCTCAACTACAACACCCTCGATCCCGTCGAAACCAACGACGACAAGGAGCAATGATGAGCAAGAAAGCGCGACCGCGCATCTACAACCGGGCGGGCAAGCAGGTGCAGGTCGAAGACAAAACCTGGTACGCGGTTCAGGCCAGCGGCGAGGCCACCTCGCGCGTTATCGAAGTCTTTGTCTATGGGGAAATCGGCACCTGGGGCATCACCGCCAATCAGTTCGTGCAGGACCTGCGCGCCATGGACGACGGCGTGTCGCCGGTGGTCGCGGCGTTCAACAGCATCGGCGGGGATCTGTTCGACGGGTTGGCAATGCATAACGCACTGTCGCGTCTGGGCGAGCGCTGCACCGGCCGGATCGACGCGTTGGCCGCCAGTGCTGCCAGCGTGGCGGTGTGTGGCGCACACAAGGTCGTGATCGCGGCCAACGCCATGCTGATGATTCACAACCCTTGGACCTACGCGGCCGGGGACGCTGACAACTTCCGCAAAGTGGCCGACGTGCTTGACCAGACGATGGAGGCGATCATCGCGGCGTACAAGGCCAAGGCGCCCGACGTTGATGAGGTCGAACTGCGGCGCCTGGTTGCTGCGGAAACTTGGCTCACCGCCAATGAAGCGGTAGCCCTGGGCCTCGCCGATGAGGTCGGCGACGGGGTCAAGGTCAAGGCCTGCATCGGACAGGGCGCGGTGTTGCAGCGGTTTCAGCACGCGCCGGCAGAGTTGCTGGCCCAGCTCGACGAACCGCCTGAAGAGGATCCCGAAACGGATCCTGAGCCGATCGAGCCGCCACTGGTTCCGATCGTGGTCGACTCGGCCAAATTGGCGTTGATGATCACCCAGCGTTGCGCGGCGGCAGGCATCAGCAACCTGATCGAGCCGTTGCTCAATTCGACCCAGCTCGAAAGCGAAGAGATCGTCTTGGCCGGCTTGACCCGCGCCAAAGCGGTGAATGACCTCTGCGTGGCCGCCCGCTTGCCGGAGTTCAGCGCCGAATACGTCGCGGCGGGCCTGGATGCTGCGGCGGTGCGCGCGCGCCTGTTCGACAAGATTGTCACCAGCGGTAAGGGCTTTGAAATCGACAACAGCCTGCCGCTGGACAATGACCCAGCACCGAAGGTGCTGGCCAAACAACCTGATCCCACTTCGATCTGGGCTTCGCGACAAGCGGCTCAAACTGGAACCGCGCACCGCGCGAAAGGAGCAAGAGCATGACGATTAAAAAAGAGCCGATCCACGCGGGTGAGTTTCTCCTGTCCGAAGGCGCGGGGAACATTTCGCGAGAAACGATCAACGTCGCCGCAGGCCCTGCGCTGAACCCGGGTCAAGTCCTTGGGCTGGTGACCGCCTCCGGCGAATTCGCACCGTATGACCCGGCCGCTGAGGATGGTTCGCAGGCGGCTGTTGCGATTCTCTACGGTCCATTGGGCGAGTCGGACATCGTGCGTCGGGGACGCGCCGTGGTGCGGATGGCGGAGGTCAGCGAAGTGCACCTGACCGGGCTGGATCCGGAGGCCGAGAAGGATCTGGCCACTCATTCTTTGATCGTTCGTTAAGCCCCCTCAGCCCTGTTCACCCAACCCGCCTTGAGCGGGTTTTTCATTTCTGGAGAGTACCCATGGCCGACATCGCCATTTTTGACGACGAAGCGTTTACCGTGACTGCGCTGACTGCCGCACTCAATGATCAACCCTACCTGCCGGGGCGCATCAGTGCCTTGGGCCTGTTTCGCGAGGAAGGGATCACCACCCTGACCGTGCAGATCGAAAAGGACGGCGACACGCTGGCCTTGGTCCCTGCCGGTGAGCGAGGCAGCTCCGGCCTGGTAGTCGCAGCCAGCAAGCGCAACCTGATCCCGTTCAACACCGTGCACCTGCCGGAGCGCTTCACCATCAAAGCCGACGAAATCCAAGGCATTCGCGCCTTCGGTACTCGCACCGAGTTGCAGGCGGTGCAGGACGTGGTCAATGCCCGTTTGGCCAAAGCACGCCGTCAGTTGGACGCGACCCACGAATTCCAGCGCATGGGCGCGCTCAACGGCCTGATTCTCGATGCCGATGGCAAGACGGTGCTGCTGGATCTGTATGACCGCTTCGGTGTGTCGCGTCAGAAGTTGTCCATGGGCCTGGCCGATCCGAGCACTGAGCTGCGGGTCAAAAGCGGTGAAGCGTTGGACATGCAGGAAGATGCGCTCGGCAGCGTGACCAGCACCGGTTCTCGCGCCTTCTGCGGTAAGAATTTCTGGAACAAGTTGATCGTGCACAAGTCGGTCAAAGAAACCTATCTCAATAGCCAACAAGCAGCCGCCCTGCGTGGCGACGCGCGGGAGAGTTTCGAGTTCGGCGGCATTATCTGGGAGCGTTACCGTGGCAAGGTTGCCGGTGTGTCTTTTGTTCATGACGACAAGGCGCTGCTGATTCCTGAGGGCGTTCCGGATTTGTACCTCTCGGTGTTTGCGCCGGCTGACTACATGGAAACGGTCAACACGCAGGGCATTCCGTACTACAGCATGATCGAGCCGCTGCCATTCAACAAAGGCATGGCCGGTGAAGCGCAGTCCAACCCGCTGCACCTGTGCACTCGGCCTCGCGCACAGATCCTGCTGGAGCTCTGAGCGTGAGCTTTCGCGACCTGGTCGCCGAGGTCGATGCGGTGGTTTTCGAGACGCTGGGCGATACCGCACGGATCGAGGGTCGCGAACAACCAGTGTTCGGCATGTTCGCCGCGCCTTGGTTGCAGCCCAAACTCGGCAAGCTCAACACCGGTTTACGTGAACCTCGTTTCGAAATCCGCGTCAGCGATTCGGTGGGGCTTGAGCGTGGTCAAATGGTCAGCATCGATTTGCCTGCTTTGGATGGCGGCGGCGATTACGACCTGGTGCAACTGGAGCCCAGCGGCGACGGCTTAGTCGCCTTGATCCTGAGGATGCGCCCATGAGTGTCGGTAGCCATTTCAAACCCTCGGCCGGCGGTGGGATGATTTCTATCCAGTCTTCGGCGGCCGATCTTCTAGCGTTTCAGGACTTCGCCAAGCTGGTGCCCAAAGCCGCCGCGACGGCGCACCGGCGCGCGATCAACAAGACGTTGGGATGGTTGCGTACGCACATTGCCCGAGCCGTCAGTCGACAAGAGCGCATCGCCGTTGCGGCGGTGCGTCAGCGGTTGCGCAGTTACCCGGTGTCAGGTGGCGCTTCGAGCGGCAAGCTCTGGTTTGGTTTGAACGCCATTGAGTCCAGCCGGATCGGCCGAGCGCGGCAGGCTGGCAGTGGGGTGTCAGTGGCAGGTCGGCGCTATCAAGGCGCGTTTCTCAAGAAGGTCTATGGCAACAAACCGGACATCTGGATCCGCACGGCGAGCAAGCATTTCAATGGCGACGATTACCCCGACAGCACGGTATCACCTGGGCACGGGGCGAGTTCCGGTTGGGTTGCTGAAAACGGCAGCCGCTTTCCGCTGGCGAAAGCCAAAGTCTCGCTGGAGCAAGCCCGACCGCACTTCGAAAGCTGGGTGCGAAAAGCCGATGAGCGCCTGTTGGAAATCCTGAAACAGGAGCTCAACTTCGAGCTGCAGAAGTACCTCAAGAGGATCGCGTAATGCCCGACGAGCCCTTTAATCTGGAGCTGCTGTATCACGCGGTGGAACACCACTTGAAGGCCAATCTGCCGGGGGTTCTGACCGTGAGTGCCTGGCCGAACATCCAAGACCGTATCGCGTTGCCGGCGGTGTTCTTGGAACTGGCTGAGATTGAGCCAGGTGTCGACATAGGCACCGGTGAAACCACGTTGGTCTGCAAATTCGAGGCGCGCATCATCGTGGACCCGATCCGGCCGCATCATCAGCAGCAGGCCGTGCAATTGGCGACCCAGCTTGCCGTGATACTGCGCGCGCAGACGTGGGGATTGGAGGTCGAGCCGGCGGAGTTTGTGCAGGCCCTGCAGGACTGGACGCAACCAGCGCTGGATGGCTACACCGTCTGGCTGGTGGAGTGGACGCAGCAAGTCTACCTCGGTCCGCAAGAATGGCCGTGGCCTGACCAGCCACCGGGCTCACTGCTGTTCGGCTTTAACGAGGATGTTAAAGAGAACTTCGTCCCCTCGGGGGAAATGTGAGCTACGCAAGCGCCCAGCACGATCGCATGCTGGCCGGGGTGGTCAAGGCGTGTTACGTGGTGGCGGTTGATCTGGCGGCATCGCCACCGGTGTGCCGCGTCTCGGATGGCGAGTGGACCAGCGCTTGGGTGCGCTGGCACAGCATCGCCGCCGGCAAGGCGCGGCACTGGCGGGCGCCGTCCCTCGGCGAGCAGGGAGCGTTGATCAGTGCCAGCGGTGAATTGGGGCAAGGAACCTTCATTCCCGGTCTGTACGGGAATGCTGGCCCGCCGCCGGATAACCGCGACCATGTGGAAGTCTGGCGGTTTGATGACGGCGGCTCGCTGGTCTATGACTGGCAGGCCAAGAGCTACACCATCACGCTGCCGAGCGGCACGATGACCATCAGGGTCGGCGGGACGCAAGCGGTCGTAACTGATAGCGCCGTTACCGTAACGTCCGGGACCATCAACCTGAAAGGGGCGGTGAATATCGACGGTCCGCTGCACGTTACACAGAACATCACCGGCGACATGGCGATCCTCGACACGACGGGGAACAGCAACCACCACAAGCATTAATTTCAACCACGACAGCCCGCCAAGCGCGGGTTTTTTCATGCCTGGAGAAGCACATGTCCAAGAACCTCAACACGCCTGTCAGTGAAGTTCAATCGCAGCTCGACGTGGCAGAACGCCCGCTGACGCTGGCAGCACCGACCACTCAGTTTTTGAAGTTTCGCGACAAGGTTTACACCTCGCGCACCCTGATCATCCCGCCAAGTAACCGCACGTTGTTGGTGGCGAAGGCACAGGTCGAGGTAGCGCCGGCCGATGCCGAGGCGTTGGCTTACCTCAAGGCCAGCGCGGAATTCGAGCCTCTGAAGGAGTGATGTAGATGATCGGAATGGATCGCCAGACAGGCCAACCCATTTCCGGCATCGACCATTTGCGGCAGTCCATTGCTGACATTTTGGGCACGCCGTTAGGCAGCCGCCGGCATCGGATGGACTACGGCAGCAAGTTACGGCGGTTTATAGACTTGCCTGTGAACGAAGGCTGGAAAAGCGCGGTACAGGCTGAAGTCGCTCGCTCCCTGGGGCGCTGGGAGCCGCGTTTGAAACTGGATCAGGTGCGTGTTCTGTCGGTGTTAGGTGGGCGAGTCAATCTGAAGATCGCCGGCGTTTACCTGGGCGACGGCGTCACGCTGGAGGTGGCCGTATGAGTATCGTGGATCTGTCGTCATTGCCGGCGCCTACCGTGCTGGAACCGCTGGACTTCGAAGAGGTTTACGAAGAAAAAATAGGCGTGTTTCGCGGCTACATGGGCGGCAACTGGACGGCCAAGCTGGAGAGTGATCCGGTGGTCAAGGTGCTGGAGGTGGCCGCTTATATCAAGGTCGGCAACCGTGCCCGTGTTAACGATGCCGGCAAGGCCGTTTTGCTCGCGCACGCCATCGACGGCGACCTCGATCACCTGGGCGCGAACGTCAATTTGAAGCGCCTGGTTGTCCAAGCCGAGGATCTGCTGGCCGTGCCGCCGGTGCCGGAGGTCAAGGAAGAAGACGACCCGTTCCGCGAGCGTATCCAGTTGGCCTATGAGGGCCTGACCACGGCTGGCCCGCGTAACAGCTACATCCTGCACGCCCGTAACGCCTCGGGATTGGTGGCGGACGCCACGGCCGAAAGCCCGGCGCCGTGTTTCGTTACGGTAACGGTGCTGGGTTTGGAAGGGCAGGGCGTGGCCCCGCCTGAGCTGCTGGCTGCGGTGGCCGCCGCGCTCAATGACGACAATGTGCGGCCGGTGTGCGATCGGGTCACGGTGCAGAGCGCCCAGGTGATTCCCTACAAGATCGAGGCGATTTTGCACATGGCTGGCGCTGGCCCTGAAGCGGATGCCAGTTTGGCCGAAGCGATAAGCCGGTTGGCGGCGTGGATCAACCCGCGCAAGCGGTTGGGCGTTGAGGTGGCGCGGTCTGGCGTAGACGCCCAGTTGCACGTTGCCGGCGTTTCCCGGGTCGAGCTGGTCGGATGGCAGGACTTGGCACCGACCAAGGCGCAGGCGGCGTTCTGTACGGGCTACACCGTCAAGTTGGCGGGCTGATATGAAAAGTCTACTGCCGCTTAATAGCACGCAACTGGAACGGGCCATGGAGGCCGCGTTTTTCGAAAAGACCATTGTCCCGCTGCGCGATCTGTACAACGCCGATACCTGTCCGGTGCATTTGCTGCCGCACTTGGCGTGGGCGTGGTCGGTGGACCGCTGGGATTACCGGTGGAGCGAGGCGACCAAGCGCGCGGCCATTAAGGCCTCTTACTACATCCACGCTCACAAGGGGACCATCGGCGCGCTGCGCCGGGTAGTTGAGCCCCTGGGCTACCTGATCGAGATTATCGAGTGGTTCAAGATGGTGCCGGAGGGCATCCCGGGCACGTTCGCGCTAAAGGTCGGGGTTCTCGACACCGGCATCACCGAGGAAATGTATCAGGAGCTTGAGCGGCTGATTGACGACGCCAAGCCGGTCAGCCGGCACCTGACGGGTCTGGCGATCAGCCTCGAAACTCAAGGCAATTTGAACATTGCGGTGTCCCTCTATGAGGGCGACGAAATCGACGTTTACCCGCCGGTCATGCGTGACATTGAGGTCACTGGCAGCTTCGGTGTGGTTGGCCGCGAACACTCCATAGACACCCTGGACGTTTATTATGATTGATGCGAATTCCCAGTTTTTCGCCATCCTCACGAAAGTGGGGAGAGCCAAACAGGCGAATGCCGACGCACTCGGTATTCCCTGGAAAATCACCGAAATGGGCGTGGGTGATGCCAATGACACCGACCCGATCCCAAGCGAGGCGCAAACGCGGCTGATTAACGAGTGGCGGCGCCGTCCGCTGAATCAGCTGCGCATTGACCCGGCCAACACGGCGGTGATCATCGCCGAGCAAATTATCCCGGCCGATGAGGGCGGGCGCTGGATTCGCGAAATCGGTCTGTATGACGCTGACGGGGATCTGGTGGCGGTGGCCAACTGCGCGCCGAGCTTTAAGCCGATGCTGTCGCAGGGCTCCGGCCGCACCCAAGTGGTGCGGATGAATTTCATCGTTTCCAGCACCGGCAACATCACGCTCAAGATTGACCCGTCGGTGGTGCTGGCCACCCGCGACTACGTTGATAAGAAAATAATTGATATTCCGGCCGCCTCAACCACCAAGTTTGGCTTGGTGCGGTTGGCTACTCAGGAGGCCGTTGACGCTGGTGATGACAAATCGTCGGCTGTTACCCCGCTTACGTTAGCGGTGCGTTTAGCCACGGCCCTCACATCTATCCCGGCGGCTACCGTTGCTTTTTTTGGCTTGATGCGGCTGGCAAATCAGGAGCACGTTGATGCGGGAACGGATACAGCAAGAGCTGTTACGCCGGCAACGCTGGCTTCGCGATTGTCTGCGGCCATTGGCGCTATTCCAGCGGCAGCTACCGCCGTGTATGGCCTTGTTCGTTTGTCGACTCAGGAGCAAGTTGATACTGGTGCGAATTCGGTTACGGCGGTGACGCCGGCGACGCTCAAGGCCCGATTGTCTGCGGCTATTGGCGCAATCCCAGCGGCCGCTACGGAGGCGCTTGGATTGATTCGGCTAGCGACTCAAGAACAAGTTGATACGGGTATTGATACGACGCGAGCTGTCACGCCGGCAACGCTGGCGGCGCGGTTGGGTGCCGCCATTGGCGCCATTCCAGCGACTACGGCTGACGTGCTTGGCCTAATTCGTGTGGCGACTCAGGCGCAAGTGGATGCAGGCACGGAAATGGCTGCGGCGGTCACGCCTGCGACGCTGAAAGTTCGGATGGGGGCATGGTTCAAGTCGGTTAATAACGTTGTTGCAAGCCGTGCATTGAACGTCACCTATACAAACACTACTGGCCGATCGATGATCGTTAACGTGGCATTGGTAACAACGGCGGTGAATCAGACCTGCGCGCTTGTCGTCAACGGAGCCACGATGTTCGGAGGGTCTTTTCCCTCTGCTGGTTTTAGCATTGCCGGGACTTTTGTGGTTCCCGCCGGTGCGACCTACTCGGTTCCGCCCGGCTCCTACACGCTTCAGACCTGGTATGAGGTTTCGTAATGCATTACTTCGTGGATGGTGGCAAAAAAGTTTTTGCTTTTGATAAAGAAAAGGATGCGCCTAAAGGTCTATCCCCGATCGGAGCTGCTGAAGCTTTGGCGCTGGCGGCGGGGCCGCCTGCCGAGGTGGATTATCCGGCCTTGATCGCAGCTGAACGGTACAAGCGCGAAGGCGTAGGCATTACCGTTGATGGCTTTTTAATAGATACGACCCGAGACGGCCAGGCCCTGATCGCCGGTGCTGCGGTGTCGGCGATCCTTGATCCGGCTTACTCCTGTAGCTGGAAGACCGGCGCCGGCTTTATCGAGCGTAATGCGGCTCAGTTAGTGACGATCGCGACAGCCGTTCGGGAGCATGTTCAGGCCTGTTTCGATCGCGAGCGTGATTTGTTGAACTCAGTCAAGATCGGAGAGTTTCGGGGAGATATGTTGGCACTCGGTTGGCCGGATTCGCCGCCTAAGACAGCGCTTGATCCTGAATCGATCGCCGAATAAACGCCCCGCACTGACGGGGCGTTTTCTTTTCCGTTACGCGTAACACGAACAACCCTAGCAGCCTCGCTTATGCGGGGCTTTTTCGTTTCTGGAGATCGAGCTTTATGAGTTTCTTTCACGGCGTTACCACCACTTCGGTCGATACCGGTGCGCGCACCATTTCGCTGCCGTCGTCTTCTATCATCGGGCTTTGCGCCACCTTTACCCCGGGCGTCCTCGGCGGCGGTACGGCCAAGGCTGGCGAACTGAAGCTGATCACCACCGAGCGCGAAGCCATTGCCGCCTTCGGCGCGGACTCGGCTATCACGAAAGCCTGCCAGGCGATCTACACCAAGGCCAAGGCGGTGATCGTCGCCATCGGCGTGCCCAAGATGGAAGACGCGGCGCTGCAAACCTCGGCGATCATTGGCGGCGTTCTAGCCTCGGGTCAGCGTACCGGCCTGCAAGCGTTGCTCGATGGTAAAAGCCTGTTCAACGCCCAGCCGCGGCTCTTGATTGCCCCGGGCCACACCGCCACGCAAGCGGTGGCCACCGCGCTCGATAGCCTGGCGCAGAAGCTGCGCGCGATCGGCATTCTCGACGGCCCAGGTACTACGGATGAGGCCGCCATGGCTTACGCCGATAACTTCGGCAGTCGCAACCTGTTCATGGTCGATCCGGGTGTGCAGTACTGGGACACCACCCTCAGCAAGACGGTGGATGCGCCGGGCTCGGCCTGGGTAGCGGGCTTGTTCGCCTGGACGGATGCGGAATACGGCTTCTGGGGGTCGCCGTCGAACAAGGAGTTAACCGGCATCACCGGCACCACTCGCGCAGTCGAATACCTGGACGGCGACGAGACGTGCCGAGCCAACCTGCTGAACAACGCCAATATCGCAACGATCATCCGTGACGACGGTTACCGCCTCTGGGGCAACCGCACGCTGTCGAGCGATCCGAAATGGGCGTTCGTTACCCGCGTTCGCACGCTGTTCATCCTGATGGATGCGGTACAGGCCGGGCACAAGTGGGCGGTTGACCGCTCGATCACGAAAACTTACGTCAAGGACGTCACCGACGGGCTGGACGCATTCATGCGCGACCTGAAAGCCCAGGGCGCAATCATCAACTTTGAAGTGTTCCCGGATCTGGAGCTGAACACGGCCAGCCAGATTGCCCAGGGCAAAGTTTACTGGCGCATCCGCTTCACCGACGTGCCGCCGGCAGAAAACCCGAATTTCCTTTTCGAAGTCACCGATCAGTGGATGACCGAAGTTCTTGAAGCAGCCTAAGGGGCCACGTAAATGATTCCTCAAACTTTGTTCAACACCAACCTGTTCGTCGATGGCGTGAACTTCACCGGCGACGTGCCGAGCCTGACGCTGCCCAAGCTGACCACCAAGACTGATGCGTATCGCGCTGGCGGCATGGCCGGCGAGATTGAAATGGATCAGGGCCTGGAAAAAATGGAGGCGTCCTTTGTCACCAAGGGCATTCGCCGTGAGTCGCTGAAGTTCTTCGGTCTGGCCGACGGCACGGCGTTCAACGCGTCGTTCCGTGGTGCCTTCAAGGGGCAGAAGGGCACGGTGACCGCTGTCGTGGCTACCCTGCGCGGCCGGCTCAAAGAGGTCGATCTGGGCGACTGGAAGGCCGGCGACCCTGCGGAGATCAAGCACGCGATCGCCGTCAATTACTACAAACTCGAAATCGACGGTCGCCTGATGTACGAAATCGACATGGTCGCCGGTATTCAGGTCATCGACGGCAAAGACCAGCTCGCGGAAGTGCGCACCGCACTCGGCCTCTGAGGGAATAGATCCAGATGACTCAAGCAATTAAGAAAATGCCGGATTGGCTGGTGCTCACCGGTGAGCACGCTGTCGTGACCCTGTCGCGTCCCAGCGAAGCCAACGGGGTGAAGGTCGAGAAGGTCACCCTGCGCGCACCGACGTTGCGCCAGGAACTGGCGGCTGATGCGGCCGTGCAGGGTGATGCAGAGCAGCGCGAGTTGCTGCTGTTCGCCGGGCTCGCGGAAATGGGTATCAAAGATATCGAAGGCCTGAAGCTGGTCGACTACCACCGCTTGCAGGCCGGTTACGAGCAACTGGTGCCGCAATTCTCGGACGCCAAAGAGCAAGCCGCCTGGCTCTCCGTCACGCCGGATAACGCGCTGGTGACGCTGTTATGTCCCGTCGAAATCAACGGAGTCATGGTCGATAAGTTGGTCATGCGTTCCCCGACTGTGCTCGATGTTCGGGCGGCTAATCGTGAGTCGGGTGGTGATGAAGTGCGCCGCGAAGTGGTGCTGTTCGCCAATTTGACCGGCGTCAATGTCGGCGAGCTGGAGGGCCTGAAGTTGGTGGATTACTACCGTTTGCAGGCCGGCTATTTTCGCCTGGTGCGCGACGATGGGGTTTGATCCCAGCGTCATAAAAATGGCCGCGAAACGTCTGGCGGCGGAAACCGGATTTTCCGCCGCCGAGATTCAGTCAATGCCGTTTGCGGAAATGGTGTGGTGGCTCACGGACTGAGCCGCCTTCGGTAAGGCTGTGCAAATAGGGGCCATGACATGGCGAACAAAATCGCCCTCGGGCTGGTGATTGGTGGTGCCGTCAGTTCTTCGGTCGGCGCTGCATTCAAGGATGTGACAGGGCGGATCAAGCGCCTTGAGGCGGAAGGCGCCAAAGCGCGCGTATTGCAACGCACAATTGGCGACACTATCCGCTTGCGTGAGGAGTGGAAAAAAGCCCACGACAGCGGCGCCGCCGGCGCGTCCAAATTGCTCAACCGGTTGAACTCCAACCTCGACAGCTTGAAAAAACAGGGCGTTGAAGTCGGGCGTCTGGAGAAGTCCTATCGGGCCATGGGGCAAGCGGCCAACAAAGCTGAGTTGAAAGCCCGGGGGCACCAACAAATCAAGGACGGTTCTGACGGCTTGAAAAAGACGGTCGGGGCCGCTGTCGTGGGTATCGGTGCTATGGCCGTGCCGACGAAGGTCAGTGCGGACTTCGGCGCGATCGTTCGTGACATCGCGATCAAGGCCGGCATTGCCAACAAGCCTCAAGAAAAGGAGGTATCGCGCAAGATCATTGATACCTCGCGTGAAACGGGGATGGCACGTAACGACGTGGCCGACGTGGTCAACCAGCTGGTTGGCGCCGGTATGGATTTAAGCAAGGCGCTGGAGTATGCGCCGGTCGCGGCCAAATTCGTCGTTGGGCAAGGGTCCAGCGGCGTCGATACGGCGAAAATGATCAATGCCCTCGGGCAGAACGCAAAGATCACCGACCCGAAGCAGATGCAGCAGGCCCTTGAGGCGATCGCCTTTCAGGGGCAGGCGGGCAGCTTCGAAGCGGCCGACATGGCCAAATGGTTCCCTGAACTGCTGGCCAACATGAGCGGCCTGGGTATCACCGGCATGGATGCGGTGACGCAATTGGGCGCCATGCTGCAGGTGCAGATGAAGTCTGCCGGCGGCGCTGATGAGGCGGCCAACAACCTGAAAAACTGGATGGGCAAAATCGGCTCGACCGATACCGTCAAGGCGTATGAAAAGGCCGGCATCGACTACAAGGGCTCGATGCAGACCGGTTTGCAAAACGGTATGTCCACGCTCGAAACCAGCATGGCGTTGGCGCAGAAGTACATTCAGGCGACTGATCCCAAGCGCGCGGCCGAGATGGCCAAGGCGACGGCGGATATCAGTCAGCAAGCGGACCCGGAGAAAGCCAAGGCCATGATGGCCTCTCTGGAAGCGTCCCTGCGCACGGGCGACCTGTTTGCTGATATGCAGGTCAAGGCCGCGCTGTCGGCGTATATGCAGAACAAGGCGCTGTACAGCCAGCTTAAAAACGACTCGCGCGACGCAACGGGCATCCTGGACAAAAACCTCAGTGAGCGGCGCGAAGCGTCCTCACAGAAGTGGGCCGAAATGGCCCAGTCGATGGATGACGCCATGCGCAGCGTGGGGGACGCGCTGCGCCCGGTCACGGACGCTGTGGCCGAAACGTTGACCAAAGTAACCCGGGGCATCACGGCGCTGTCTGACAGCACGCCCGGGGTGGTGTCGGGCGTTGCCCTGGTCGGTGGCGCACTGGTCACTCTGTCGGGGCTGTTCAGTTCCTTCAAGATGGGGAAAGGGCTGTTCAACCTGGCGCGCGGTACGTTGGGCGGCAAGGGCAAGGCCGGCGAAATCCAAAAGGTTTTTGTCACCAACGCCCAGGACGGCGACAGCGATGGCGATGGCAAGGACGATGCGCCCAAGGGCAAAGCCGGCAAAGCGTTGTCACTGGTGGAAACCGGTCTGAAGGCGGTGGCAGCCCTCACGGGTAAAGCGGTCGATGGCGACGAGGATGGCGACGACGCGGACGGCAAGGGCGAGAAGGCCGGCAAGTTCGACCTGATATCGACCGGCCTCAAAGTGGTGTCGATCGCCAAGGAGGCGGTTTCCGGCGGTGACGATGACGACAAGGGCGGCGCTTCGGGCTCTGATGACGACGGCGTCAAAAAGGTGTTCGTGGTTAACGCGAATGCCATGGGTGGCGGCGGTGACGGCCCGGGAGAAAAACGCCGGCGCGGTCGTGGTGGGCGTCGCGGCGCTGCACGGCGTTTGGGCGGATCGTCCCGGGTCGGTGGTGGCTCGCGATCGCGCATCCCTGGGCCACGTCCGCCGGTGGTGCGATCGCCGATCCCGGGACCGCGTCCGCCAGTGCCGGGGGCACGTCCTCCGGTAGTGCGCTCGCCGATTCCGGGGCCACGTCCACCGGTGCCGGGTTCGCCTGTTCCGGGACCACGTCCACCCGTTCCGCGTCCGCCCATTCCGCTGCCGCGTCCACCCGTGCCGCCGATTCCACCGGTGCCGGTTCCGGCCGGTGCGATGGCCAAGCTGGGCGGGGTGGTGCAGGCGGTTGGCAAGATTGGCAAAGCCGCGAAGATGATTCCCGGCGGTTCGCTGATGGAAGCCGGCGCCATGGCGTTCGATACCTATGAAAACGCCAAGACCAAGGACGAGAAGGCCGAAGGCTATGGCGCCGCCGCCGGTTCGCTGGCGGGCACCATGGCGGGCGCAGCAGCAGGCGCGGCCATTGGTTCGGTGGTGCCGATCATCGGTACGGCCATTGGTGGCTTGATTGGCGCGTACCTGGGCAGCCAAGGCGGCCAAGTCCTCGGCGGTGCTGTGGGCAAGTCGCTGTTTGGGGGCGAGGATGAAAAGCCCGAGGACAAACCGCCCGAGAAGCCCGCCGCACCGATCACGCCGTTACTACTGGCGCCGCGTCCGGGGCCAGCGGTTCCCAGCTTGGCCACTCTGACCCGGCCGGTTAATGGCGCGGCCGTTCCGGGCGACCAGGCGTACGGTTCCGGTGCGTTGCTGATGGCTTCGGCCCCGGCGCCGCAAGAGCCGGCGCTGGGCGACGTGGCCCGCGCCTTGGCCGTGCAGGCGCAGGCCAAGCCGGCGGCCGTGGCCATTAAGCCCAAGGAGCCCGAGAAGCCTGTGCCGGCGAAAGTGGATCAGCAGTTTCAGTATTCGCTGAACATGCCGGTTACGGTCCAGGGGGATGTCAAAGACCCGCAACGCTTGGCCCAAGACTTGATGCCGCACATGCGGCTGATGATGGCGGATGCGGCGAAACAGAACGCCGCCAAGCTCTACGACGAACCGCACCTTTAAGGAGGCCGCATGGCGTATATGGAACAGTTGCAATCGGGCCTCAAGTATCTGGTGGACGCGGGGGAGGCCGGCCGGCGCAGTGCCGACGGCATGCTCGGCCCGGTCAACGGCGCGATCAGTGAAATTACTGGCGCGGCGTCCGAGCTGGAAAACATCCCGTTCGTGGGGCCGGCGATCGGCGCCAAGCTTCAGCGGGTCATGCGCGGGGTTAACGCGGCACAGGCCAAGGTCGGCCAGGTCGTCGCGGTCTATGGCCGCGCGACCCGGGCGGCGGCCGAAGTGCAGGAGCGATTAGGGGTGCTCAAGGAACAGGCTGGCAAGGCGGCGACGGCGATCAATAACATCGCCGGCAAGGTCAGTCCGGCGTTGGCCAACATCGTGCCCACCAGCGCCTTTGCCGGTGATGCGACGCCGGCGCCGGAGGCGGTGAAGCCGTTCCCGCACCTGATGATCATTCAGCCGCGCGACCCGAAGCTGGAGCCGTATTACTTCAATCTGGACACGGCGGCGTTTGACGAGCTGAGCCGTTCGACTGAATTCCGTTGGGCGTCCCAGGAACGACTCTCGCGCCGCCCGGCACAGCAGGCGGTCGGCCAAGGCGATGAGAAAATGACGCTAAAGGGCACGATCTACCCGGGTTTCAAGGGCGGCCTCAAGCAGCTCGATACGCTGCGCTCGATCGGCGCCAGGCTTCAGCCGCTGACTATGACCACGGGTTATGGCGAAGTGATTGGCACCTGGTGCCTGAAGACGATCAGCGACGAGCAGGGCGCGTTTTTGCACGGCGGGATTCCGCGTAAACAGGGGTTCACTTTGGAGTTTGTGCGCTATGGCGACGACATGCAGAACGTCTGATGGGGACATGCTCGATGTCATTTGCCATAACTATTACGGGCATTTGAACGGCAGCACCGAGGCCGTGCTTGATGCCAATCAAGGCTTGGCCGATGAGTCACAGCCGTACCGCACTGGCGTGGTCATTGTTCTGCCGGATCTGCCCAGCCCGACCGCCGAGGTTGTCAGCTTGTGGGATTGATCTCGATCGTCGCCGGCGACGCGTTGCGTTACGCGTAACGGTCCTTTGTTTTCTTGCCCGCCTTGTGCGGGTTTGTTTTGGATGAAATTCATGACCCCGACTTTTCGAATCGTTGCTGACGGCGCCGATGTGACGGCCAAGATCAATGATCGGTTGTTGTTGCTGCGCACCTCGGACAAGCCGGGGATGGACTCCGACGAGTTTGAGTTGCGTATCGATGACCGAGACGGCCAGGTGGTGCTACCTCGGCGCGGCAGTTCTATCGAGATCTATTTGGGCTATGTCGAGACGTCCCTGGTGCGCCTGGGGCGTTATGCGGTGGACACGGTCGAGGTGTCCGGCCCGCCGGATACGATCGTGATCAAAGGCAAGGCCAGCGACATGCGCGGCAGCGGTAAGACCATCCGCAGCGGCAGTTGGGAGGGCGTGCCGCTGTCGAAGATCGTGGCCGATGTCGCGGCGCGTAACGGCTGGGAGCCGGCGTGTCCGGTGACCACGAAAGTCGCTCGCGTGGACCAGCTCGGAGAGTCGGATTTCAATTTCATCACGCGCCTGGCCAAGCAATACGACTGCACGGCCAAAGTGGTCGACGGCAAATTGATGGTTATGCCGCGCCAAGGTGGCCAGACGGCCAGCGGCAAGTCGTTCGGGGGGATCACCCTGACGAAAAGCGACCTCAGCCGCTGGCAATTCAGCCTCGGCGATCGCAACTCGCACAAGGCCGTGGCGACCAAGCATCAAGATAAAAAGAGCGGCAAGTTAGAGGTGGTCACGATCGACAACGAGGACGCCCCGGAAGGGTTGCCGGCAGTGCATACCGATCGACATATCTACCCGAACAAGACGGCCGCCGAGTCGGCGGCCAAGGCGCGCTTAGCGGCGTTCAATCGCTCGACCGCTGACGTGCGTTTCGAAATGGACGGTCGGACAGACATCTTTGCCGAGCGTCCCATTATTGCCCAGGGTTTCAAGGAAGGCCTTGATGGCGAATATCTGGCTGATTCGGTGGAGCAGGTATTCACCCAGTCCGGTTGGTCGACCACCGTCGAATGCAATGCCGGCAAGAAAGGAAAATCCAAAGGCACGAAAAAGAAAGCCGCGAAACCACCGCTCAAGGTGGTGAGCGTCGCACCGTAAACGCATCCCATGGCCGCCTGTGTGCGGTTTTTTATGTCTGGAGATTTTTTATGTCCGTTACGAAACAACAGCTGCAACGCATCATGCCGAACGCCCGCCGCCAAGCGGGCGTTTTTGTATCCGCCCTAAACGCGGCGATGGCGCATCGGCAAATCAATACGCCGAAGCGTCAGGCTGCATTCTTGGCCCAGCTCGGACATGAGTCGGGCCAGCTGCAGTACGTCCGCGAGCTGGGCGGCGACCAGTACCTGAGCAAATACGACACCGGCAATCTGGCCGCGAACCTGGGCAACACACCAGACGCGGACGGAGACGGCCAATGCTATCGCGGTCGCGGCCTGATCCAAATCACCGGCCGCAACAACTACCTGCGCTGCAGCCTGGCCTTGTTCGGTGATGAGCGATTGCTGCGCACCCCTGAGCTGCTCGAGCTGCCGCAATGGGCCGCCGAGTCCGCGGCATGGTTCTGGTGGGTGCGCGAGCTGAATGCGCTGGCCGATCGGGACGACTTCGACGCGATCACCCGCAAGATCAATGGTGGACTTAACGGATTAGCGGATCGGTGTGAGCTGTGGAAGCGGGCGAGGGCGGTGCTATGCGTCTCGTCGACCTGATTCCAGCACCGTATCGGCTGCTGGCCATCGGTGGACTGCTGGTTGTAGTGGCCGGCGGTTCGGCCACGCTGGCGTGGCAGGTTCAGGATTGGCGTTACGGCCAGCAGTTGGCGGAGCTAGCCCGCCTGCAGGCCGAGACGATGAATCAGCAAACCCAAGCGGCCGCGACGCAACAGCAAGCCGAGCAGGACAAACGTCTGGCCCTGGAGCAACGGCTTTCTGCCAGCGAACAAACCCATTACCGAGTTTTGAGCGATGCCCAACGTGATCAAGGTCGCCTGCGCGACCGTCTTGCCACTGCTGATCTGCGCCTGTCAGTCCTACTCGACACCGGCGCAGTCGCCGGCGGCGACTCAGTGCCAGCCACCACCGCCACCGGCGGCGTGGTTCATGGCGCCACAAGAGCCCAACTTGACCCAGCGCATGCTCAACGAATTATCGGCATCACCGATGCCGGCGACCAAGGACTGATCGCCCTGGCGGCCTGTCAGGCCTACGCCAAAGAAGTCTCAACACCGAAGTGAAAAAGAGCGGCCGGGGTGGATGCGTCAACATCCTACCCAACCGCCGTCCCTGCAGATTGGCCCTGCAAGTCCAGCCAAGGCTCTTACTCCGTGCACGAAGCGCGGCGAGCCTAGCACCTGTTTATCCATACAGTAAAGGTCTTGCTCTCATGTCTACACCCATCATCCCTTGGATGGGCGGCAAACGCCGCCTGGCCGACCGCCTCATTCCTCTCTTCCCACCGCACGAATGCTACGTTGAAGTCTTTGCTGGCGGTGCCGCGCTGTACTTCATGCGGCCCCAGGCCGCGCCGGTTGAAGTTCTCAACGACATTAACGGCGACCTGGTCACGCTGTACCGTGTAGTGCAGAACCACTTGGAAGAATTTGTGCGCCAATTCAAATGGGCGCTGAGTTCGCGCCAGGTATTCGAGTGGCAGAAAATGACCCGCCCCGAAACCCTCACCGACATCCAGCGCGCCGCCCGATTTTTCTACCTGCAGCACCATGCCTTCGCAGGCAAGGTCACCGGGCAGACGTTCGGGACGGCCACCACCGGCCCGGCCATCAACCTGTTGCGGATCGAGGAGAATCTCTCGGCCGCCTGGCAGCGCTTGTCCGGCACCTACGTCGAACACCTACCCTGGCTCGAATGCGCGGAACGCTATGATCGTGCCCATACCTTTCACTACATGGACCCACCTTACTGGCAGACCGCCGGTTACGGCGTGGACTTTCCGTTCGAAAACTATGAACGGATGGCCGACTTCATGCGGCGCTGCAAAGGCAAGGTGATGGTCAGCATTAACGATCATCCTGATATCCGTAAGATATTTGATGGATTTCATATTGAGTATCTTGAGATTCAATACAGCAACAGTAATCAGCGCCTCAACAAGGCAGCCGCTAGCGGGGAATTGGTGGTTTTGAATTGGGATCCTCAACTGTTGGGAGGATTGTTCTAAATATCGCTAAAACAATGCAGAGAATTACCTTTCGAAAAAAGGAACTGCAGATAAACCTTATAGGATTGCGACAAGGATCATCCGAATTGGTTCGTGAGCTAGCTTTCGATTGATCTCCCATGTTGAGACCACACTGAATGAACGCTATTAAGCGAGTTGAGTAAAACCTAGATGTTTAATTAATTAAAGAAGAGATATACGGACGCCCAAAAATTAACGACTAGCAGTACTGGCAGCCCAGTGGCAAATGTGGTAGTGCAGAGCCGGTTTCGGATGCTTAGGAGCGAGTAACCGGCGCTTTGCGTCAAATGCTTGGAACATTCCAAGTGAAGGTTGCAGTGGGCCACATGCCAGCAGTACTATGCGCGGCCTGTTTGGCAGCCTTAAATCAACTGAACTCTAGGTTTGCTTTATGCCGATATGTGATCTGGCTGCAGCGAACCATCACCCAGTGGAACTGCACCGCAATGAATTTGAAGACGCCGAGTCTCAAGGATGTAAAAGAGTCGTCAAAGGTTCCTCATACGGAAAATCGCGAACATTTAAAATATCGCCCTGATATCGATGGTCTCAGGGCGATTGCTATTATTGCTGTAGTCATATTTCACGCATTTCCCAGTATGCTTTCGGGCGGTTTTGCTGGGGTTGACGTGTTTTTTGTAATATCCGGTTTCTTGATTTCTAGCATTATATTCAGGAGCCTGCATCTCGGTACTTTTAGTTTTGTGGATTTTTATTCCCGGAGGGCCAAAAGAATATTCCCGGCTTTAGTTGTAGTGCTACTGTCGACCTATGTATTCGGATGGTTTGCGCTCCTGCCTGATGAATTTAAGCAGCTCGGAAAGCACGTCGCTGCGGGAACTTTGTTTTTCCAGAACTTCAATCTGTTGGGGGAGTCAGGATATTTCGATACATCATCAGAGCTGAAGCCCTTAATGCACCTTTGGTCGTTAGCGATTGAAGAGCAGTTTTATCTGATATATCCACTAATTATTTGGGGCGCGTGGCGCATAGGTTTGAATGTAATCTTCACGATCACTTCTCTATGTTTTCTATCCTTTTGTCTCAATATATATGGAGTGGGTTCTGATCCTGTAAACACGTTCTTCGCGCCTCATACACGGTTTTGGGAATTGTTAGTGGGCGCGATCTTGGCATATTTCTACTACTCTCGCGCTAAAGAGGGTTCAAAATACCAAGTGTCAAAATTTTTTAGTAGCACGTTGAGCAACGCAATGTCCCTCTTGGGATTAGTTTTCATTGTTTTTGCAGTAGTCTTCATAGATAGCGGGAACGTGTTCCCCGGCTGGTGGGCTTTGCTGCCTGTTATGGGAACAGGTATGCTGATTTTGGCTGGGCCTGGTGCATTGGTAAATAGGACCATTCTGAGCAATCGGTTCATGCTTTTCGTGGGAGTTATCAGTTATCCACTGTACCTCTGGCACTGGCCGATACTGTCATATGCTAGAATCATGGAGTCTGCCGTTCCTATATGGGAGATTCAGATCGCGGCGGTATTGCTAAGCATTCTGCTCGCTTGGTTGACTTATCGTTTTGTCGAAATGCCAATCAGATTTCAAGCCAAAACAGTACATAAGCCGGTCTTTCTATGGGCGGTGATGCTTTGTATTGGGGGGGTCGGATACGCAACTCATGATCAGGACGGCTTTGCATTTAGAGTTCGGGAGCTCGACAGCAGTAACAGTCAGTTCGGTTGGGGCGCTCTCACGAACGAAAATTGTAAAAAAGCCTACCCAGCATTCTGGGCAATTGACCATTGCACAATGACACGTGAGGGAGCTCCTTCAGTGATGTTGATTGGTGACTCCCACAGTGATCACATCCGGCTAGGTTTGTCTGAAGCATTGGCTAAAACTGGTGAGAATCTTTTGAATCTTGGTGTCTCCGGCTGCACACCTTTTTATGATGTCGCTTCCCACCCAAAAGGTGTTCAGGATTGGTGTTCTATTTATATTAATAAGGCACTAGAACTGGCCGCTAATGCCGAGTCCGTGAAAACCGTGGTTCTATCGTCCAGGGGGCCAATGTATCTTACTGGTGAAGGGTATGAAGAGGGAGAGGATCTTATTCACCATAACAGAGTTCTGGAGCTCATAGGCAATCCTGATGTGAAGGATTATAATGCTGTATTTGAAACTGGAATGAGGAGTACTTTGAAAGTACTCGCCGAAGCGGGTAAGAAAGTAGTTTTTGTCTTGGATGTTCCAGAGCTCGGTTTTTCTCCAAGGTCATGCGTTGACAGTCGCCCATTGCGCCTGACTAGTAAAATAAAGGAGCCTTGTGCTGTAGCTCGTTCAGAAGTAGATGCGCGAAATAGTGAATACAGAAAAGTTGTATTTAGAGTTTTGAAAGATTTTCCGCTCGTGAAGCTTTTCGATGCGCAAGCAGTCCTTTGTGACTCCAACTGGTGTTGGGCTATGATCGACAACAAAATTCTTTATCGGGATGATGATCATTTATCTATTAGCGGGTCCGAACTTATGGCGAAGGATCTTCTGCCTATCGTTACTAGTTCGCTTCTGGTGAAAAATGAAAAATCATTAGATGGCGCAGCGACTAAGTAATATATGAACGAAAGCTTAACTCGTAGATTGAGCCCGCCGAGTGCGGGCTTTTTTACTCAACCAGCTAGATCTTGGGCGTGCTTAACAATATTCGCAATTTTGGACAATTGGCTTTGCTCGGCCGTGGCGAATAGTTCGATGCCAACCTTGTTTTTTACTCACCCTCCGTTGGGTGATAGCTGAGCTTTTGGTAACGCATTAGATCTGTTAGAAGGTTAGGGCTGCAGACGATGTGGTCCCAAATGCAGGGATAAAGCGAGTGGCGGATCTATGACTGGCGCCGATTCCCTGCGGCCAGCGCTGTCGACGGTGATGATGAAAAAGCCGTCGTGCTCGCTGGGCGCAAGCCTGCATTGTGATATTGGCGGATCGCGGCGCACAGGCTCGATGTTAGGTCCCGTCGACGGGTGAGGTAGGGCTGCTTCTTCGGCCCGCCTTCATCGACCCTGTTGTTCGCGATGATTGCCCGATGCGGCCGGCTTGAGCGAAGGAAAGGGCCGTTGGCGACTTTCTCGACTCGCGCATTAATCGGCACTACACGGACCATGGCCCAATGCGGACGCCATCCCTATCGAATTATGTCAGCGTGCAGGCACTTACCTTCTTGAAAAAAAGAGCCGACCGTGTGGTGGGTGGGGGCCGTTTTTGTAACACGCCAGAGACTGATCGCGAGTGTTATTGACCATTGCATTGGGCATGCTCAGCGCTGCAACGAAGTTGTGGGTACTGTTGTATTGCGAAGTCGCCTACACATGGGTATCCCGCTTATCTGATAGTTCCTACAAAAATTGACCGAATGGCGTTCTGAAAGTTAACTGTACATTCGTACAGTATTGGAAGTCGCACGTCATGAGCTTTTTGAATCTAGGCCTAATCGCCGAAGGCGGCCTGAAATTGCCACTGTGCCTGTTTCAGGTTCCCGCTGGGTTTCCGTCTCCCGCAGCAGATCATATCGAGGCGCAAATATCGCTCGATGAAGTAATGAATATCCGCGCGCCGCATGTCTATCTGGTGTCGATAACTGGGGAGAGCATGCAGGGCGCCGGTATCTTCGAAGGTGATCTAGCGATAGTAGATCGGTCGCTCGAGCCGGTCCACGGCCATATCGTCGTCGCATTGCTGAATAACGACCCGGTGTGCAAACGGCTTTGCATACGCGGCAAAGATGTGATCCTTCTCTCTGAAAACCCCAAATATCCGCCGCGGTACGTGCTCGAGAGCGATGAGCTTTCCATCTGGGGTGTGATCACCGGCAGCGTGCGCAGCCATGTCTAATTCACCCCCCGTCTTTGGCTTGATCGACTGCAACAGTTTTTACGCCAGTTGTGAGCGCGTGTTCCGACCAGATCTGGCCAAGGTTCCAATCGTGGTCCTGTCGAACAACGACGGCTGCGTCATTGCCCGCAGCTACGACGCCAAGCCCTTCGTGAAAATGGGCGAGCCGTATTTCCAGATTAAACACAAGCTGCGGCAGCTTGGCATCGTCGCGTTCTCATCCAATTACGCCCTATACGGCGACATGAGTGAGCGCGTCATGTCCTTAATTGAGTCAATGGTGCCGGCAGTGGAGGTGTACAGCATCGATGAGGCGTTCGCTGATCTAACTGGCATCGACGGCCTTGACGCGCTTGGTCGGCAGATCCGCAGCCAGGTGCTGCGTAGCACTGGCATCCCTGTTGGTGTTGGCATCGCTCCCACCAAGACCTTGGCCAAGCTAGCCAACCACACGGCAAAACGGTTGCAGGCCCAAACAGGCGGTGTCGTGAACATCTGCGACCAAGTGAAACGTGACTGGGTGCTTCGCAACACCGATGTGGCTGAGGTGTGGGGCGTGGGCCGACGCATGAAGGTGCACCTGAACGCGATGGGGATTAAAACCGCCATGGACTTGGCTAAGTCCGATGCATGGACCTTGCGCAAGAACTTCAGCGTCGTGATCGAGAAAACCGCGCGTGAATTGGCCGGAACACCGTGCCTTGAATTGGATGAGCCCGATCCGCCGAAGCAAGAGATCTGCTGCAGCCGCATGTTCGGCAAAAGGCTGAAAGAGTTACCGCCGATCAAGGAGGCAGTCGCCACCTACATGATGAGGGCATCGGAAAAGCTCCGAGCCCAGAAATCTCTATGCAAGAAGATCCGCGTCAGTATCCGCACTGGCATGTTCAATCCGGAGGAAGCCAAGTATGCAAATGGTGTGCTGATCGATCTTCCCTACCCGACGGACGATGTTCGACTGTTGACCAAGGCGGCGGTCAACGCGCTTGATCGGGTATTCCGTCAAGGCTTCAACTACAGCAAGGCGGAGGTGATGCTGCTGAATCTCTGCCAGCCGGGCGAATACACCGACGACCTGTTTGCTGTATCGCAGCCGGTTGAGGCAACTCGGGTCATGGCGGTGCTGGATCAGGTAAACGGGCGCTGGGGTAGGGGGACGCTGCGCGCCGCCAGCGTGCCTTCAAACCCTGATTGGGGCATGCGTCGGGAGATGATGAGCCAAAGCTACACGACGAAGCTGGACCAGTTATGGAAGGTGGCCTGTATCTAGGGACGTTGGCGCTTTGCCGGTAACGGGCGTCCAGTGAAGGCTTTGAGGTCGGACCGTGTGTTGCAGTTAGCTTTGAAGTTTTAGATCGTGACGTAAAAGAATGCCGTCAATCATCTTCTCTAATTGATCCAAGGTGTAAGGTTTGTGAAGATAAGATGCGAAAGAAGGAATTAAATTTTCGTCAACTAAATAACCTGAACAGAGAATTGACGGAATGGTCGGCCATTTTTCATGGGCCGCTCAGAGAAATTCCGTACCCTGTATTCCGCCAGTGAATCCTTGATCCGCAATTGGATGCGTGCGCGCGGAGGTGAGCGGATGCCTTGGGAAGAAGGCGCGACAGGGGGATGCCGCGTTACCAATAACGCCGTTTACGTTCAAAAGGCCCCTACACTTCAGCCGAGTGTGGGGACCTTTTTGGTCCAGGGTCCGTTGGCACCTTTGAACTCTAATCAAGAAAGTCTATGCATAGCAGCGATAGCAGTCACTCCGGCGCCATCAGCACTGCCAGCGTCAACTTGATGAATTCTTCATTCTTGTCGATGGTTTCCAGAGCTCCGCGAATGTTGTCGGCAACATCGGCAGCGCCCCGCGCTTCGACCCAATTGGAAAGCTCCATAATGGCCGCTTCCAGAGCGAGTTGATTTTCGTTGAGTTTGAACAGTATGGAAGGGAGTAGATCTGAGTTCGGCATTGTGTTCCTCCGTGAAGAGGTGAGGGTATCAGGATGTTGGCTGGCTGAAAGCACCTTGCTATGCAAAGTTGTATTGGCAATCGAAGGGTTACCTGGTGTCGCTGTGAACTAAGGCGAGAGTGGGGCAAAAATGGGGCAAACCGTACGCCAATCCATGCCATTCAACGCCAATCATGCGTGTCTACGTGCAGTGGTGATGTGCGCTGAGGCCCCATAAACACATGGCGTCGGGGCTTAGCGACCGAAATACTGCAGCACAATCGGCGTGTGGGAGGACAGATCGGAGAGTGCTTTATTCATCGGAAATCAGGAAAACTCGTTGAAAGATGTAGGGCAAAGGAGGGGCATCGGCCCGGCTTTTCCGCGATGGGCGCAAGGTTAACATGGGTGGTCTGTG
The DNA here is from genome assembly GCF_007828705.1 of Pseudomonas sp. SJZ131. Taxonomy (NCBI): domain Bacteria; kingdom Pseudomonadati; phylum Pseudomonadota; class Gammaproteobacteria; order Pseudomonadales; family Pseudomonadaceae; genus Pseudomonas; species Pseudomonas sp. SJZ131. Next base: position 596,440 of record NZ_VIVC01000002.1, read on the forward strand.
GGGCGCAGGCATCTGAGCCCGATGGCGCTTCGGACCATGACCGTGAAACAAAAAAAGCCCGGCATTTGGCCGGGCTTTTCGATGATCTGCGAAGTGCTGTCAGCCTTGTTTGGTCTCGACTTGCATCATCACAAGATTCTGCTGCTTGGTCGCCTCGATCAAAACCTCACTGTAAACGCGTTTTTTTTGCTCCGATTTAGCGTTACGGATAAAGTCGGCAAAAAGGCTTTTGGCGCCCTTGTTATTGCCTGGCTTGATCGAAATCATGATTTCGCTCCTGATGATAATTCGAGCGTGGCCTCTAGATCGGCCCGCGTATGGCGCTCAGGTATATGGTAGTCAATCTTATCGACGCCGGCTTTGTACAGACGTCCCGAGTTATCGATATGTTTGAGCAGCAAATCCACATGTATATCGCTGCCGTACTCTAGCTTAAGTGCGTTTACAACGTCACGCGCCGCGAAATACTGATCGATGAAGTGCGCTTTGCGAATTCTTCTGCCCTCCGCTTCCTCTCGGGCTTTGACAAAGCCCCAGGCAAGTTGCGGATTTTGATAGACGTACAGGATTTGTACAAACCGTCCCTTTTTCAAGGATCTCTCGACATTTTTTCTGGCGACATCAATGTTTGAAAACGTGCCGTCGAGTAGAAAAGATTGTCTCTGGTCGAGAGCGAAGTCGAGTATTTTTTCTACGAGGATCGAAACGCCGCCCTGAAAAAGCCAAGAATTCGCACCGGTGTATTCCGAAAACTCGTTCCGAAGCTCGTCCGGATCGATCCGCAAGATTTTCGTGTCGGCGAAAAGATTCAAAAGGGCGATTGATGCTTCAGTTTTACCAGCCCCAGGGGAGCCCGCCATGAACACCGACACCGGTGCTTCTTCCGGGGGATAAATTGCTTGGTTCGTCCGACGCGTTCCGATTGTCTTCTTGTTTGCACGAGCGAAGCTCACCGCTTGGGCAGATACCTTTATCTCTCCAGGCGTCATTTGATGCCTTGCAGGTATCGTCTCATTCACCACGAGCAAACTCCTTTTTGTTAGTCGCAATCTCCGGCGCTGCGAAGCTTAGCCCGGTCAGGCAAGGTTGAAGTGGTAGCAAGTGAAACAAGAGGTGTGTGCCTCCGTTACAGGGCGGGGTCAGCGAAGCCTCTCAAAAACCCGCGCGAGACTTCTTTTTTCAGGTTTATGCATATCTGCATTTGTTTTCCTGAAAAACATCAAGCATTATTCGCGTTATGCAAAAACGCAACGTTTCCTCAGTCTTAAGAGCATTGCTCGATCAGCACGGGATCTCCCCCACGGAGCTTCACCGTCGCACGGGTGTGCCGCAATCCACTCTCTCGCGGATTCTCAGCGGGAAGATCGTCGATCCTTCGGATAAGCACATTTCGAAGATCGCCGAATACTTCGCCGTCAGCACCGACCAGTTGCGCGGGCGCATGGACCTTGCGCCCGCCGCTGGCGGTGGCCGCGATCATCTACATTCCGAACTCAAGGACATAAGTTTGTGGGACGACGACACCCCAGTCGATGACGACGAGGTGTCCGTGCCCTTTCTTCGCGAGGTTGAATTGGCGGCAGGATCAGGAAGATTCGTGATTGAAGAGAGCGAGCGCTCAAGCTTGCGCTTCGGCAAACGCAGTCTGCGGCACAACGGGGTGCAGTTCGATCAAGCCAAATGCGTGACGGTACGCGGCAACAGCATGTTGCCGGTGCTGCGCGATGGCGCGACCGTCGGGGTCAATGCCGGCAAATGCGGGATCGGCGACATCGTCGACGGCGACCTTTATGCGATCAACCACAACGGCCAGTTGCGGGTGAAACAGCTTTACCGCTTGCCGACCGGGATTCGCCTGCGCAGCTTCAATCGCGACGAACACCCGGACGAGGACTACACCTTCCAGGAAATCCAGGAAGAGCAAATCGTCATCCTCGGTCACGTCTTCTGGTGGGGCATGTACGCTCGCTGACGTGACCACCCGCCATCAAACCCGCCGCCCGGCGGGTTTTTTTTCGCCTGCAGAAAACCGCCATCGCGAATCTTTGAAAAGGGTTTGTGTATTGGCCTTGGTGGTCAAATGCAATCACGTGTTCTGTTTATACGCGCACGTGGGTAGTTATGAAAATTCTCGATAATTTGTAGCATGACAGTCGTTTTTAGCCATCGATACGACCGAAGGATTAGGGTTGAGACAAGGTTTGAAATACATCCAATTACACAATCTTGGCGAAGGCGTTATATAACCATGAAGGCGGGTACATGACCCGCGAGAGTATTATGCGATCCTCCCGATTTTAACTTTTGGAGGCTATAGGCTTCGACGGCGGAGGCGAATAAGCTTGGGCTAAAGCAAAAGGATTTGCAGATGTTGAAGGATTGCAGATGCGGAAAGTGCAATAAGCTTCTCGCACGAGTGGGTGAATTCAGCGATATTCAAATCAAGTGTTCACGCTGTGGAACCTTGAATCACATGAAGGCCGATGAGTCTCGAATAGCGCCGGAGAGCGCTGCGCCTCTTTCTAATGAAATAGGTGCTCCTATAATAATTAAGGATAAATGAGATGAGATCTGGTCCAGGGAATGTGTTGAATCTGTCGGCTACTATAATTCGCGATCGTGAGCCCGCGATGCCCATCATCCCCGGTATTCATGCCGGAGGTGGCTACAATTTCGTTATGGGCAATTCGTTTGGAATGCCCGTGTTCTCTTCGCAGCAAATGAGCAATCTGCTTGGCCGGCTAAACGCGGCAATCGCCTACGCAGATGCTCATGTCCCTACCGTGAAAAAAACTTTAGAGGATAACTACAATAACGCTTCCCAAACAGTTTCTCAGTCGATCGAGGATCAGCTGGTGGAGACGCGCAGGCAATTCGGTAGTGAGTCCTTGGCGCCAGTTGAAGCTGTAAGGCGGGAACTGAAAGTCAGAGATGTTTTGTTAGCGCAGAAAGTTGCGGAATTTCAGGCTGACAGTCTGATTGCAAATAGTTTTTTTGGTGGGGACCCTCTGAGTCGTACAGAATCCGATATTGCTTTTCGGTTATACGAAGAACTACGCAAGAGAAAGACGTCTTTTGATGCGTCTTTGAAGGCATGGGAGCAATCCCACCAAGCTGCGTATTCCGCGAAGCTTAATATTGCCCATATCAATATGCTTAACGTTCAGTACGCGTCGGTGGTTAGTTTTCTGAATGCGTTACAACAAAAAGAGCAGGCAGAAGCGAACGAGCAGAGCAAAATTTGGGCGGAGATCCGTACATGGGCGGACAAGCTTAATGCTCGGCGCGATCCGATCGTAACTCAGTATCATCAGGATCTCGCCAATTTGGTCAGCAACGTCCAGTCTGATCTAGACGTTGAAAATGCGTTGCTAGGACCTCTAACGAATCAGACGCCTGAGAGCTGGGTTGCTCGCGCCCTCGCCTTGGTAGCGATGCTGCAGGATCGTAGACTCGCCAAGTTGAAAGAGTATCGTGCTGCTTTAAGCAAATTTCCGAACATTGATTTCACGAAGAGTGAGCTTAAAGGTTTTCTGGAGCGCGCACGAGATGGTGGACTCGATGCAGACGATTCTTTTGAACGAGAAGTTAATTTAATCAGCATGGCCTTTCGTGAAGATGTTCTGTTACACGAACTCCGGGATTTGTCGGCTAGGCTGCCGACCTTGCGTACAGCTGAAGCAAGTATCGCACTAGCAGACGCCGAATCACGCGCAAGTCTGAATGAACCTCCGACCTCGCCTCCAGGCGTATCGCTGGATGCAAATCTGGAATTTGCTAAAGGGCAAAAGGATTTCTACGGTGTCACCGGTATCGGTTTTATTTATCACTGGTTTTATCTTAAAGTGAAAAATCGTGGCGACTGGGATTACAAACAGCGCGGCCGTCAATATGAAGAGTTTGGGAATTTTAATTACGGAGCAACTGGAGCGGCTGCAGGCATTCCAGATGCAGTATTGTTGAGGGCCGCGGGAGCAGCGCAGATCCTGGCTGGAACCTCATCGGGTGATTTCAGTGAGTGGTGGCTTGGATCACCATATGGTGATGATCCGGTCGACCAAGTATGGATCCAGGCAGGAATCGATTATGCGAAAAGTAAAATATTATAAAAGACTGTTTTTGATTTTGTTTGTAGTCTGTTTGGTCCAAGCGTCTTACATTTTCATCTCTATGCCCGTATCGCCTGAGCCCACGCGCGTGGTTTCAAACACGGCCCTAAATGATGGAGCATCGATATTTGAAGTTCTTTACGATTCAGGTGGCGCAACAGTACCATTTGTTTATCGGTATTTTGTTGTAGGCCCGAGAGATGATCGGGGCGATGATCTGGCGAGACTTAAAGATCTACAGCCGTTTCTTGTTACTAAGACCTCCGGCGCTGTTGGTCAGGTTGTCAATAATAGGGTAAAGCTTCAAGTGTTTGATGCTATCTATGATTTTCATAATGTTGGATCCTACGTGGTAGACAAAAAATTAAAGCTCGTCAGGTTTGACTTAAATTCCGTGTCGCCATAGTAGAGCTATGCTTTTATTCGTTCTCTTACGCCGGCTCAACACCGGTGTTTTTTATAAAAAATAATGAACAGCGGTAGATTTTCAATCTCACACCTCGCCCTTTTGCACTCTGTAATAGGGGGCTATGAGAAAGGTCGAGTATTATCCCTTGCGCTAAAACTGGCTTCGGGCTCAGCAAAACCCAGTATCCAATAAAGTTATTGGCCGATGCTGCGCAGCTTCAATCGTGACGAACACCCGGACGAGGACTACACCTTCCAGGAAATCCAGGAAGAGCAAATCGTCATCCTCGGTCACGTCTTCTGGTGGGGCATGTACGCTCGCTGACGTCACCACCCGCCATCAAACCCGCCGCCCGGCGGGTTTTTTTTCGTCTGCAGAAAACCGCTAACACCCGCATTCACGGGGGTTTCATGCGCCTGTGCATTTCTCCCGCACAAATAAATGCATTTATGCATTGACTGTATATGCATCCATGCATATTCTTTGTCTCAAGCGGCTCAACAAAGCAGCTCGAAACCAGGCTCTTTAGTTCCACGACAAAGGCAGCGATGAACCGGCCTCAACGGTTCAGAGGGTTGGCAACTGACCCGGGTGTGCAGCGTAAAGCACCAAAAGCAGTTATCCGGCGGGCAGGGACCGCGGTCGGAAAAACAATTTGAATCGATCCGTACCGCGCCAGTAGCGCCGAACGATCAGCGCAGGACCGCATTACTGAAAAGCCCGGCGTGCTGCCGGGCTTTTTGGAATGCCTACCTGATGTCAGGCACGTCGAGAGACAAGGTTTGAAACACCTGGCCATCCCTCTATCCACACACAAACACAAACAACTGATCCTCATCAATTACACCAGGAGGTGTGACATGACAAACGAGCAACAAGCGTTGCTGGACATGCCGATCTGGCTTGTCATCGTCCTCGCCCTGGTGGGCGGGGTGTCTGGCGAAATGTGGCGCGCCGACAAGGAGGGCGCCCGAGGCTGGGCGTTGATCCGGCGCCTGGCATTGCGCTCCGGGGCGTGCGTGATCTGCGGGGTCTCGGCAATCATGTTGCTGTACGCCGCCGGGGTGTCGATCTGGGCGGCTTGCGCATTCGGTTGCCTGACGGCGATGGCCGGGGCGGACGTGGCCATCGGGCTTTACGAGCGTTGGGCGGCGAAGCGCATTGGTGTCTGCGATGTGCCGCCGCGTGATTCTCGTTCTGATCAGCCATAAGCCGCAGCCCTGGAGGCATCAATGACCGTCGTACTGGAAAAACCTTCGCAGCTTGTTGCGGCCATCGCCGAAACGCTGCGGATTGCCTTTCCCGGCCTGAAGACCGGGCTTCACCAAGACTTTGCCAGCGACGACGAATCCGCCTGGATTTTGATCGCGATCGACCATGACCAACCCGGCGACCGCGCCAATAACGGACGTATTGCGCATGCCCTGACGGTGTCGCTGCAAATCGTCCTGCCGACCGCGCAACCGGGTTGGGATCTGGCCTGCGAGTTGAAACACCTGATCATCGATAACCGCTGGAAACTTCCCGGTGATCAATGCGACGTGCCGCTGAATATCGATGGCCTGCCATCAGTGTTCCTCAGCGCTACACGGCAATACCAAGCCTGGACGGTTTCTTTCACCCAGACGCTTTACCTCGGCCCGCTGTTGCTCGAGGACCCGATCGGCGTGGCGAAATTTGCCCGCACCTGGGAAGTGTCGGACATCGACGACCCGGCTCAATACACCGCACTGGAGGACTAGCGCATGTTGGAAGCGCTGCTAACGATGCAACTGGGGCCGATCATCGAACGATTGGCGCAAATCGACACCGAGCTCGATGACGTGTACCGGCGCGCCGACAGTTTTTGTCGGATTGGCGTATGTCAGCAGGTCGATGCGGCGAGCAATACCTGCCGCGTCAGCCACGGTGATTTGCTGACACCGGCGATTCGCTTTTTCAACCCGAGTGCCGGCGCCCAGAGCGAATCGCGCATTCCCTCTGTCGGCGAGCAATGCCTGCTGCTCAACCATGGCGGGGGCGAGGGCGGCGGCCAGTCCGTTGCGCTGTTCGGGCTTAACGGTGACCAGTATCCGCCGACCTCGACGCAGGCTTCGTTGACGCGTCGCCTCTATCAGGACGGCAGCGAAAATGGTTACGACCACGCCGCTCATGTCTTCCACTGGAAAAACGGCCCGGCCGCGTTTACCGGCTCTCGCGAGTCTCTGGAACTGAACATCGGCCCGGCCCGACTGGCGATGACGCCGCAGGCAATTACCTTGCAGCTCGGCGCGGTCGGCCTGCTGATCGACGCCGGCGGCGTGCACCTGAGCGGCCCATTGGTGGATCACCAGGGCCGCGTCATCAGTACCGCATAAAGAGTCTTCCCCATGATCGGAATCGATAGAAACACCGGCGCCAGCGTCGACGATTGGCCGCAGTTTGTGCAGCGCGCCACTCGGGCGTTGACCACGCCTTTGGGCACTCGTCAGAAACGCCCTTTGTATGGCAGCACTCTGCCCGAACTACTCGGGCAAAACCTTGGCGACGATGTGCTGATCCTCGCCCAGAGCCACGCTGCGCAAGCCTTTTACAACGCGCAAAACGGCATCGGTGATTTCGAGCCGCAAGTCATCGTCGCCAGTCGGCAGGGCGCGGGATTGCTGCTGCGCTTCGCCGGGACCTGGAAAAACCGTCAACAGACCTTCGAGGTGGTGACATGAGTATGTTGATCCCCGGCCAAAACCAATTGGCCGAGCCGGCCATCGTCACGGTCGAGGTCTTTGAAGACTTGCTCGCCGAGTTCAAGACCTTCGTCGTGGAATACGTCGGCGCCCGTTCACCCGAAAGCGCGGCAAAACTGCTGGTCAGCCTGGACAACGAAAGCGAATTGCTGACCCTGGCGCTCGAAGCCTTTTGCGTGCGTTTGCAAATCCACGAGCGTAAATACAACGCCCGGATCAAGCAGATGCTGGCGTGGTGGGCGACTGGCAGCAACCTCGATGCACGCCTCGCGGACATGGGCCTTGAGCGTCAATTGCTGGACCCCGGCGACCCGGCGGCATTCCCGCCCGTGCCGCCGGTTTACGAAAGCGACGATGACGCCCGGTTGCGTTATTACCTGGCGCCGCATGCACCGGCGGCGGGGTCGCGGATGCAGTATCGGCGGGAAGTTTTCACCCTCGGCGAAAGGCCCGCAGTGAAAGTCGACAGCGCCTCTGCCGGGGTGCTGACCGTCACTTACACCTTCAGCCCGGACGGTTTCGCCGCACAGGTCAAGGATGGCAACGGCCGCCGCACTGCGCCTGGCGAAGTGCGGGTCACGGTGCTTGCCCGAGAGGGCGATGGCACGCCGTCCGCTGAACTGTTGCAAGGCGTGCGCCAGCACTTTGCCCGGCCCGACGTGCGCCCGGAAACGGACCTCGTGACTGTGCAAGGCGCGCAAATCAAAAACTACAAAATCCGCGTCGTCGCGAAGATCAACGCCGGCCCGGATTCCGGGTTGACCAAAGTCGCCGCGCAGCAGCAGTTGCAAGCCTATGCCGATGCGTGTCATCGCCTCGAAGGACGCGTCGACCCGAGCTGGATCGACTACACGCTGCACAGCGCCGGCGCGGTTCAACTGCAAATCCTCGAACCGCTGGCGCCGATTGTCACAAGCGCATTCCAGGCCCCGTACTGCACGGGCGTCGAGGTTGAGGTGGACACGCTATGAGTGATCACCAACCGCGTCCGAGCCTGCTGCCGGCCAACAGCTCAGCGCTGGAAAGGGCGCTGGATATTGGTTTCGGCAGATTGCTGGAGCGCATTCAACCGCCGTTTCCGCAGTTGATGAATCCGGCTGAAACACCGGCGGCGTTTCTTCCCTATCTCGCTTCGGATCGTGGTGTCAGTGAATGGGATGCTGATGCCAGTGAGGCCGAGAAACGCCTGACGGTTTCGTTGTCCTGGCAGATACAACGCCAGGCAGGCACCCATAAAGCGCTGAGTTACGCTGTGGAATCGTTGGGTTTCACGCCGAACATTTCGGCTTGGTACCAGCAGCAGCCTCAGGGCAATCCGTACACCTTCGACGTGCAGGCAATCATCGGCTCCAGTTGGTCGAGTGGTGATCACAGTCGCTTGATCCATCGAATCAATGCGGCCAAGAGCGAGCGCGACGAAGCCACCATCACCATCGTGCACGAGACCACTGGCGGACTACGGCTGGCTGCCGTGGCGGACCGTGGCTTGAGCATCGGCGATGACAGCCAACCCGGCGCGCTGCCCTCGGTATCGCTGGGATGCTCGATAGCGCTGGGCGGTGGCATGCACACGCCGTTGTCGGACAGCGAATTGACGTTGAGCGCGGCGTTGCCCGAGTTGGCGTTGCGGGCGGGGCTTACCAGTGTTGGGGTTTCCCAGCGCTACACCATTAATGACTATGACCTGAGAGCGCAGCTATGACAGATGAGATTACGCGCCTGGTTCGTTTCACTTCCGCCGGTCTGGGTGAAGTGTTGCAGGCAAAGAACCAAGGCTTGAAAGGTGAGATTACTCACATCGGTGCCGGGACCGCACGGTATGACCCGGATGGCTCGGAAACCGCCCTGCGCGACGAGCGTCAGCGCGCGGCCATCGTCGATTATGACGACTTGGGCAATGGGCAACTGAGGATGGCCGCGCTGTTCGATGGCGCGGATGAATATGAAATCGGTGAGTTCGGTTTCTTCCTCGCCAGCGGCACATTGCTGGCGGTGTATTCGGTCGCTGGCAAGTTGCTGACGTACAAGGCTGCTGCCGCGCGGGTCCTGCAAAAGTTCACGCTGGATATTTCTCCGCTGCCGGCCAACAGCGTGACCGTCGTAGTCGGCTCGGAGAATCTCAACATCCTGATGAGCGAGGAGTTCACTGCGCTGGCCTGCGCCGACATCGACAACATGACGCGTCATGTCGAGCTGTTGCTGCGGGTAATGACGCTGCAAAGCCAATAAATCAATCAACCTTTGTGTACGGCGAGTGCCCATGTCTGGACACGGCGCCAACCTGTTCAACAGCATAGGAATCTGAAGCGTGAGTCTAGAAACTACTGTCGCATCGCTGGTGACGGCGGCCAATAACCTGACCGCAGTGGTCAACGGCAAAATTGGCACGATCAACAGCACCATGGCTACTGCGGTGGCCCAATTTAATGAATGGCGAAATCTGAAGGACGTTGAAGGCGATCCGGCTGCGCTTGGCACCATTCGCCGCAACTTGCTGCAAGGCTTTGTAACCGGCACCGGCGGTGTACAGGGGGTTGGCGCGCAGGGCGATTTTGTGACCACCGACCTGGGTGTCTCCACCAACGTTTATATTCATTTCAAGATCCCTTTGAACATCAACGTCAATTCGGAAATGTTCTGGTTCAACATCAAGGGATACAGCTACGGCACGGCGAAGATTATCGAAGAAACGCTGGTCGGTTACTGCTACCAACCCACGCGCACCCTGCAAAACGTATCCACCTTCGGCAACATGACCCCGTCCTGCTACGTGGATACCGCCGGCAATATCGTGATGCGTATTCTCGTCCCCAACATTTATTTCACCACTGTGCGCATCGACACCATGCGCGTAGGTAATGGTCGGTTGTTCAACCTTGGTGATCTGAAAACCAAGTTGTCGCTCGCTGAAACCGTCGAATTTAGTTAAGGAACTGACATGTCTGATACCTCTGTAAACCTGCGCAACGACTTTCCCCTCGCGGTCCCGATGCCGGAAATCGAATGGGCGGCGGTGCGCACGCGGCGCGATCAACTTTTGTTCGCCACGGATTTCACCCAATTGCCGGATTACCCGGCGACCGCTGCCCAATTGGCCGAAGTCACCGCGTACCGCAAGGCGCTGCGCGATGTACCGGAAAAAGCCGAACATCCTGACAAAGTGGTCTGGCCGTCGTTGCCCGCCTTCGTCAAGTAACCCACACCGCGAGAGCGGTTTTTTTTCGCCCGCACAAAGCCCCTTTGACGGGGCTTTTCCGTATCTGGAGAAACCCAAATGGCACAACGCCAAACTTACACCGTCCTCGTCCCGTTCCCCGTCGGGCGTGGCCACTGGTCGACCGCTGGCGAGGACCTCGACTTGCTCGACGTCGAAGCCAACGCACTGCTGAGTGCCGGTCGTCTTGAGCTGAAAACTCCTACCACCCAGGCCGATAAGGCCGCTGCCAAGAAGGCTGAATAACCATGGCTGAGGTTTTGAACTTCGAGCACAACGGCATTACCGTCAATGCCACTGAATCGCCCGAGGCCATGGGTGGCCTGGGCGACAACGTCATCGGCCTGGTCGGCACGGCGCCCAACGCCGATCCGCTGATCCCGCGCAACTCGCCGTTTCGCATCAACAGCTTCACCACCCAAGGGCTGCTCGATCCGACGGGCGCCGAGTCGGGCACGCTGTTTCACGCGGTGTACCAGATTCTCAAAGTGGTGAAAGTGCCGGTCTATGTGGTCATCGTCGAAGCGGGCGACGCCGCGGCGGACACCGTCAACAACGTGATCGGCGGTGTCGAGCCGGTGACCGGACGCAAACTGGGCCTGGCTGCGTTGGGCGGTGTGCCGGAAGACCTGACCATCATCGGTGCGCCAGGCTTCACCGGGACCAAAGCAGTGGCCAGCGAATTCGCTTCGTTCGGCAAGCGCATCAAGGCGCGTGTAGTGCTCGACGGCAAGGATGCCGCGGTCGCTGATCAAGTGACTTACAGCCAGGAACTGGGCGGTGCGGACCTAGGTTTCGACCGCTGCCTGCTGGTGCACAACATGCCGGCGGTGTACTCCAAAGCCGCGAAGAAAAACGCGTTCCTCGCGCCATCGAGCCTGGCCATCGCCGCGCTGGCGAAGGTCAAGCAATGGGAGAGCCCGGGCAACCAGGTGACCTACGCCGAGGACGTTTCGCGGGTGGTCGAATACAACATTCTCGACACCTCCACCGAGGGCGACCTGCTTAACCGCTACGGCATCAGCTATTACGCCCGGACCATCCTCGGCGGCTTCTCGCTGTTGGGTAACCGTTCGATCACCGGCAAGTTCATCAGCTACGTCGGCCTCGAAGATGCGATCAGCCACAAATTGGTCAAGGCCGGACAGAAAGCCATGGCCAAGAACCTGACCAAATCCTTCATGGATCAAGAGGTCAAGCGCATCAACGACTGGCTGCAAACCCTGGTCGCTGACGAAACCATTCCCGGCGGCAGCGTGTACCTGCACCCGGAATTGAACAGCGTCGAGAAGTACAAGAACGGCACCTGGTTCATCGTCATCGACTACGGTCGCTTCGCGCCGAACGAACACATGGTTTATCAACTCAACGCCCGCGATGAAATCATCGAGCAGTTCCTGGAGGATGTTCTCTAATGTTTACCAACCGTGTAAGACAGGCCATTGCGGCCACCCTGCAGGGCCTGCCGTTGTCGACGACGGTGGAAAGTTTTATCCCGCCGAAGGTCGACTTCATCATGGAACCGATGGCGTCCGGACGCTTTATCCCCGAGGACATGATCAAGAGCGCCACCGCGCTGACCGCCACGTTGACGCTGCAAGGCGCGGGTCCGGAAATCATGTTGGCGCTCGGTGTGAAACTCGGCGAGGAGATCCTGCTGAGCGTGCGTGAAGCCGGCACCGACCAGGATGGCAAAACCTGGTTTATCTACCACACTGTCGGCGGCAAGCTGAAATCGATGACCGAATCGACCATCAGCATGACTGACAAGCAGACCTTCGCGCTGGCCCTCAGTTGCCGCACCTATAACCGTATCGAGAACGGCATCCCGGTGATCGACATCGACGCGCGCACGCAAAAGTTCATGCTCAACGGCGTCGACATTCTCGGCGACGCCCGCCGCGCGGTGCTGCTGACCTGATCCGCGCCACCACCGCCGGTTAAACGCAAAACCTGTGGCAGCGAGCCTGCTCGCGGTAGCGCCGTGCCCGACACATTGCTGCCGGATGAGGCCAAGCCTTCGCGAGCATGCTCGCTTCCATAAGCGCACTTTGATTGAGCGGTATGGCGCGATCCCCTCCACGAACCACCAAGGAATCCCTTCATGTCCTGGATACCTCCCACGCATGTGCTGCTGTCGCCGATTACCGCTGACGACGAATCGCAGATCACCCAGATCCAACTCAAACCGTTGTTTTATGCCGCGCAAAAAGAAGCTCTGGCCCGCGCCGGTGACGATGAGGACGATCAGTTTTTCGAACTGGCGAAATTGGCCAGCGGTTTGTCGGTCAAGGAACTCGATCAGCTCAAACGCCCGGACTACGTGAGCATCGCCCAGTACGTGCACGAAATGTCGACGCGTCCGGCCTCGCATTTCCTGCAGCAGGCCAGCGCAGCCGAGGACAAATCAGCCCTCGCGCAATCGCCTGATCCCGATCAAGTGCAATTGCTGCAACCACTCAATGCGGGCGGTCGCAGCATGACCACGCTGAGCCTGGAAATGCCGGTGCTGCGTGCAACCAAAGCGATGAAAAAACTCAAGACCGCCAAGGAGCGCGCCGAATTCATTACCGCGCATTGCACCGGCCTGATGCTGCCCGATCTGGACCTGTTGACCGTGCCCGACTGGACCCAGTTGCAGGTGCGCATAGACGATTTTTTAAACAAACCGGCGGCCTTCTTTCAGAGCGCGACATCGAAGTAATCCTCGATGTGGTGCCGCTCATTTACCCGGTAAGTGAAGCGCAGATTCTGGAGTGGGACGCTGGCAAGGCATTGCGCCGCTACGACATCGCGGTCACTCGCCTTGGCCTCAAACAGGAGTAGAGCGAGATGGCGGAAGACACTTATTCGCTCAAGTTCAGCGCAGTCGATCAAGACGCCTGGGCGTTGAATGGCGCTGGCAAAAACGCCGATCTGGCGCCGCCCGATACTTCGGGCACGGTCGCCCCGGATGCGCAGCAGGGGTTCGCCGGGCTGAGTCTGGCGCTGGCCGGGGCGAGTCAGGAAATCAACGCGCTGACCAAAGAGCAGGGACAGCTGCGCGCGGTGCTGGAATCCCTCAATACCACGCTCACCTCGCAACGTTCGTTGTTGCAAGGGATGAACGACAAGCCTGGGCCTATGGACGGTTCGAGCGCTGGCGCTGACCTGAGCAGCAAAAGCGCGGCCAGTGACAATCAACCTTATGCGCCGTTGCGGCCCGCGATCAATCTCGACGCGGCCATGGCCGATCTGGCGTTGGTGATCAAGTTTGAAGGTGATCAGCGTCGGGAACTGGCGATCACCAACGAGAAAATGGCCAGTGAGCGATTGGTCGCCCCGAGCAAAGCGAGCGCGGTGGATCTGACCAATGTCGAGATCGCGGCGGCCAAGGCTGGTGTGGGTAACGACCAGCGCGACGCCTACGGAAACGTCGATACGCTGAAGCGACAGGACAAAATTGTCGAGTTCACCCGCGACGCGGCGATTACTGCGTCGGCATTCAAGCTGAATGTGCAGGATGCCTCGGAGCTGTTGATCGGCTGGCGCACCTCGATGAATCTCGATCGCCCGCAAACGCAAGACCTTGCCGACGCGACGAGTGTGCTCGGCAGAAACATGAGCGCATCGGAGGCCGATATCGGCTCGATCCTCAGTCATTACGGAGCGGCTGCAACCAATGCCGGCATGACGCCCGAACAGGCTGCGGCGCTCTCGGCAGCGTTGCTCAATGCCGGGGTGAAAACGACTGATGCGGGAGTCGCGTTGGAGAAAATCACCACGACCTTGGCGTCGGGTGAGCCGAAGACCCCAGGCCAGCAAGCGGCGTGGACGCAACTGGGGCTTGATCCAGGTTTGCTTGCCAGCGGCATGCAAGAACGTGCGCCGCAGACCATCATTTCCGTGCTCCAGGCATTGAAGGCACAACCCGCCGCCGAACGCTCCGGGCTCGCCACGCAGTTGTTTTCCGTCGACAAGCCGATTGTGCAATTGCTGCAGAACGTCAGCGAAGTCGAGCGCGCCTTCACGTTGGTCGCCAAAAAGAATACTTACGCGACCTCTGAAGGCGTCGATAACAGCGCGGTGCAACAAGCGGCGCAGATCCGGGCCGAGAGTTCGCAAGCGCACTGGGACGGTTTCAACGCGCAATTGCAACGACTGAAAATCTCGGTCGGCGACAGCGTATTGCCGCTGTTCAATGGCCTGCTGCTACCCATCGGCGCGGCCACCAATAGCCTGAGTAGTTTCGCCGAGATGTTTCCGGTGGTGACTGGGGCACTGGTCGTCGGCGCCGCAAGTTTCAAGACCGCGAAAATGCTCGACACGGTCAAGGGCTGGTTGGGCGCCGACGACGGTGCTGGCAAGGCTCAAGGCAAAAAACCACCCGGCCTCGGCAGCAGGCTGATGACCCGCGTCTCCTCGATGAGCAGTTTCGTTACTGAAAAAATCAGCAGCGCGTACAACTCGAGCGTTTCCCGGGCGACGGCAACCGCCGAGCAATTCAAATCCGTGGTCAGCAGCCGTTACGCGGGCATGACGTCCAGTGCCGGTCGAAGCTTGATCAGTCAATCGAGCCGCATCGGTCGCGTCGCTGGTCCGCTGGCGACCCCGCTGATGCTGGTGGATTCGGGTATCGACGTGGCCAAGGGCGTGCGCAACAAGGACGCCAGTCTGGTCGGCGCGGGCGTCGGTTCGGCGGTCGGTGGGCTTGCAGGTTTCTACGCCGGAGCCGCTACCGGCGCCGCGATTGGCACGTTCATTTTCCCCGGCCCGATGACTGCCGTCGGCGGTTTGGTCGGCGGGGTGCTGGGCGGGCTCGGCGGCAGCGTTGGCGGCAGGCAGGTCGGTTCGTGGCTGGGCGACAAACTCGTCAGCCCGGTCAATCGCCTCGCACCTCCCGAGCAGATGAGCAAGGACCTCGCCGGCGCGCAGGCGAATAACCGCCACATCACCTTTGCGCCCGTGATCAACATCAGCGGCCAGGACCCGACGCAGGCACGGCAAATTGCCAAACTTGTGCAGCAGACGCTCCACGCGCAATTCATGCCGCTGATGATGGGCAATCCACTCGCCGCGCGACGCGACGCGGCGCTCACCGATGGAGGTGTTTGATGCGACAACAAATGGCCTTGGGCAGCTTCATTTTCGGGCTGTCCAGAGACTTCGCCTACAGCGGCCTGGTTCGCTCGTCGAGTGGCGGTTGGGTTGACCTGAACATTCTCACCAGCAAGCCGAAATCCAGCCAGACCGGCCAAGGTCTGGAAACGCTGAGCATTTCCGGCAGATCGATGTACGCGGTAGCCATGCAGCGCCTCGACGAGTTGCGTGCGTTGCAGGCGTTGCGCGTGCCGCTGCCATTGGTCGACGGCATCGGCCGCAACTGGGGGTTGTGGCGCATTGACAGTGTGTCGGAGACCCAGTCCGACATCATCGATGACGGCACCGCGATGCTGAATAGCTGGACCATCCAATTGTCGGAGTTCGTCAATGCGTAGGGTCAGAAGTATCGCCGGCGATTCAGTCAATCTGTTGCTCTATCGCGAACTCGGCCGCATCGATGATGCGATCGAAGAAGCGCTGTGGCGCTTGAATCCAAGCCTCGCCGAACACGGCCCGGTGCTGCCGGCCGGAGTGTCGGTGGTGTTGCCCGAAGTGTTGCCGCAGATGTTGGCCGCAGCGCCCGTTTCGGCGTGGGATTAAGGAGGTTACATGACGCTTGGATTTACACCGGCCGTGGAGATTTACGGCGCCAATGCCACGCTGCTCAACGAGCGGCTGGTCAGTTGGGTGCACACCGATGCGTCGGGGATCGAGTCTGACAAGATCCAACTCATCATCGATATCGACGGGCTCGAAGGACTGCCCAGCCTTGGCGGCAGAATCGGTTTTCGGGTGGGTTACCAAGAGACCGGGCTGGTCGACAAAGGCGTGTTTGTGATCACTCAGCGCAAGCCGTCTCTGTACCCGCTGCAGTTATCGCTGACGGCGATGTCGGCGCCGTTGAGTGTCGGTGATGAGACCGGCTTCAGGCAGCGTCGATCTGCCAGTTATGGTCCCATCACCCTCGGCGCGCTGTTCCGCCAGTTGACCATGAAGCACGGTTTTTCACCGCGTGTGGCGCCGGAGCTGGAGTCGAAAAAAATCGATCACATCGACCAGAGCAACGAAACGGACATGGGTTTTCTGACGCGTGTCGCGGCTATTTATTTCGCCGTGACCAAGCCGATCAAAGGGCTTTATGTGTTGGCGTTGCGCGGGCAACTGACATCGATTTCGGGCAAACCGGTCACCGAAGTGTTGCTCTCCGTGACAAAGGACAATCGCCCGGGCGACCCGGCTTTTATCAGCGCGGTGCTCGATGAGAAGGCCCAATCGAAATACCAGGGCTGTGTGACGACCTGGTGGGATGCAGCGGCGGGCAAGCAGCGTACGTTTCAGTTGGGCGTCGCGCCGTTCAAAACCCTGCCACGGCGTTGCCAGAACGAAGATCAGGCCAGGGCTGCAGCCGAGGGCGAATTGCGCAGGCTGGAGCGCGAGGCTTTCACGCTGACCATTACCTGCCCGGGGCATCCGGACCTGGCGGCGGAAGGGGTGATCCACCTCGACGCCACTTGGCCGAAAATCATGCAGGGCCGATGGTCCGTCAACACGCTGACCGCCAGTGGCAGCCGTGCAGAAAGCTATCAATGCACCCTTGTCGCGAACTGCCTCGATCCTTCGCAGTAAAAACTCGTCGCTATTCTTTTGATTCTGGAGCGCTTTCATGACGATCAATCCGATCCTCGCGCCGCTGCCCCTTACGTCGGCACAATTGCAGCAACTGTTCCCCAACGCCCGCACCCAAGCGGGCGTTTTCATTTCCGCCCTCAACACCGCCATGACCCACCGCAACATCAACACGCCGAAACGCATCGCCGCGTTCCTCGCGCAGGTCGGCCACGAGTCGGGGCAGTTGCAGTACGTGCGGGAGTTGGGCAGCGACCAATACCTGAGCAAGTACGACACCGGCAGCCTCGCCGCGCGTTTGGGCAATACCCCGCAGGCGGATGGCGACGGTCAGAAGTACCGCGGCCGTGGGCTGATTCAGATCACCGGACGCGATAACTACCGAACCTGCAGTCTTGGCTTGTTCGGTGATGATCGTTTGCTGTTTATCCCCGAACTGCTGGAAAAACCGCAATGGGCCGCCGAATCCGCCGCGTGGTTCTGGGAGCAGAAAGGTTTGAACGAACTGGCTGATCGCGACCAGTTCAACAGCATCACGCGGCGGATCAACGGTGGTCTCAACGGGCTCGAGGATCGCCTGCAATTGTGGGCGCGGGCGAGGGCGCTGTTATGCCAGCCTTCAGCCTGATGTCCTGGCGGGTGATTGGCGTCGTGCTGTTGGTAGCCGTGTTGGCGGGTGTTGCGGCGGCGCTGGCCTGGCAGGTTCAGGGTTGGCGGCTTGGCCGGCAACTGGCGGAGCAGGCCAGATTGCATGCGCAAACGCTGAGTCAATTGAGCGAAGCAACGGCGACCCAGCAACGGGCCGAGCAGGCTAGACGCCAGGCTCTGGAGCAACGTTTGTCGGCCAGTGAGCAAACCCATTATCGAGTGCTAAGCGATGCCCAACGTGATCAGGATCGCTTGCGCGATCGTCTTGCTACTGCTGATGTGCGCCTGTCAGTCCTTCTCGACGCCAGCGACCTCGCCGCCAATTGCGCATTGCCCGCCGCCACCGGCGCCGGCGGCGTGGATCATGGCGCCGCACGCGCCCGACTTGACCCGGCGCATGCTCAACGAATTATCGCCATCACCGACGCCGGCGACCGCGGATTGATTGCCTTGCAGGCGTGTCAGGCGTATGTGAAAGCCCTGGCTCGCTAACATTTGGACCCATGCTGCGGCTTGCAAGCGGCATTTGCTCGTGTACGGTGGTTCCATTGCGCTCGATCAGGAGAGGACTGTGAAAGAAATCACCCAGCTGGCCGCTGAACTTGGCAGACGCCTGCAGGTTCTCAATGCTCATGTCACCACTGCCGAGTCGTGTACCGGTGGCGGGATTGCCGAGGCGATCACGCGTATTCCCGGGAGCTCGGCCTGGTTTGAGGCTGGCTACGTGACGTACTCCAACCGGCAGAAAACCGCGCAATTGAATGTTCCCGAGGCGTTGTTTGAATCGGTGGGGGCAGTCAGTCGCGAGGTGGTCGAGGCCATGGTGATTGGCGCGCAGGACAAAAGTCATGCGCATTTTGCCGTGGCGGTCAGCGGTGTCGCGGGGCCGGATGGCGGCTCGGCGAGCAAGCCGGTGGGCACGGTCTGGCTGGCCTGGGGTGTCGGCGACGCGGTTTTCAGTGAGGTCCAGCACTTTGCCGGCAACCGCGACGAGGTCCGCCGACAAACGGTGAAGGCCGCGCTAGAGGGGCTGCTGCGCCACGCCGCCGGAGAAATCTCAAATCAGGGGTAGGCGATCCTCAAACGCTGTGGAATAATACTGGCTACTTATACAGGTGTTGGCCGTCAGGCCTTATTGATTACGTGAGGACTTTAATGGACGACAACAAGAAGAAAGCCTTGGCTGCGGCCCTGGGTCAGATCGAACGTCAATTCGGCAAGGGTGCCGTGATGCGTATGGGCGATCAAGACCGTCAGGCGATCCCGGCTATTTCCACTGGCTCTCTGGGTCTGGACATCGCGCTCGGCATTGGCGGCCTGCCAAAAGGTCGTATCGTCGAGATCTACGGTCCTGAATCCTCCGGTAAAACCACACTGACGCTGTCCGTGATCGCCCAGGCTCAAAAAGCCGGCGCGACCTGCGCATTCGTCGACGCCGAACACGCACTCGACCCTGAGTACGCTGGCAAACTGGGCGTCAACGTCGACGACCTGCTGGTTTCCCAGCCGGACACCGGCGAGCAGGCCCTGGAAATCACCGACATGCTGGTGCGTTCCAACGCAGTTGACGTGATCATCGTCGACTCCGTTGCTGCACTGGTGCCGAAGGCTGAAATCGAAGGCGAAATGGGTGACATGCACGTGGGCCTGCAAGCCCGTCTGATGTCCCAGGCGCTGCGTAAAATCACCGGTAACATCAAGAACGCCAACTGCCTGGTTATTTTCATCAACCAGATCCGGATGAAAATCGGCGTGATGTTCGGCAGCCCGGAAACCACCACCGGTGGTAACGCGCTGAAGTTCTACGCCTCGGTTCGTCTGGACATCCGCCGTACTGGCGCGGTGAAAGAAGGTGACGAGGTTGTTGGTAGCGAAACCCGCGTCAAGGTTGTGAAGAACAAGGTTGCTTCGCCGTTCCGTCAGGCCGAGTTCCAGATTCTTTACGGCAAAGGCATCTACCTCAACGGTGAGATGATCGACCTCGGTGTGCTGCACGGTTTCGTCGAGAAGTCCGGTGCCTGGTATGCCTACAACGGCACCAAGATCGGTCAGGGCAAGGCCAACTCGGCCAAGTACCTGGCAGAAAACCCGGACATCGCCGCAACGCTCGAGAAGCAACTGCGCGACAAGCTGCTGAGCCCGGCACCGGACGTCAAGGCGTCGCCAGCCAAAGCGACTGCTGATGACCTGGCTGACGCTGATATCTGATTGATCCGATGACCGCCGTACTCGATACACTCGTCGCGGTGCGGCGAACCGCCATGGACCTGCTCGCCCGACGCGAGCACGGTCGAGTCGAGCTGACGCGTAAACTGCGTCAGCGCGGCGCTCTCCCTGAAATGATCGACACCGCGCTCGACCGGTTGACGGAAGAGGGCTTGCTCTCCGAATCCCGTTACCTCGAAAGTTTTGTCTCCTACCGCGCCCGTTCCGGCTATGGGCCTTTGCGGATCCGCGAAGAACTCAGCCAGCGTGGTCTGCAGCGTCCCGACATCGAACTCGCGTTACGCGAGAGCGGTATCAATTGGCAGGAACAACTGGAAGAAACCTGGCGTCGCAAGTTTGCCGGGCACCTGCCGATCGACATGCGTGAACGCGCCAAGCAAGGGCGTTTTCTCAGTTATCGGGGGTTTTCCATGGAGATGATCAGTCGCTTGTTCAGCGGTCGAGGAGTCGACGATTAAATGAAAACGGCCCGCTATTTCGATAGCGGGCCGTTTTTTTTGCCTGTCGTTTAGCTCACGTTCGACGGTTCCCGTGAACGCTGTTGCGCTTGGGGTTGGGGCTGCTCCCAGTTTTCCGGCAGGTTGATGTAATCCACCAGTTCGCGCAGGCGCCCATGGTCACGGGCATTGAAGGTGAAAGCCAGTCGCGCCAGATGGCTGAACTGCGGATCATCGTGCTCTTCGCCGGCATAAACGTGCTGATGGAAATGATCGCTCAGGCACAAATCGGCGAAAGCCGTTTGCATCTCTTCAAGCGCATCTTCGCTGAGTTGATGATTCATGCGGATCACAAACTGCTTTTTGAGCCAGCGGCTGGAGTGGAAGTTGCTGTAGAACTGGTTGATCTCAGCCACCGCCTCTTCGGCGCTGTGGACCAGGCTGACCAGCTTTAAATCTGTGGGCAGGATGTAGCGGTTGTCCGCCAGTTGATGTTGGATAAAATCCAGCGCGCCTTGCCAGAACGTGCCACCCGGCACATCCAGCAACACCACTGGCACCAAGGGGCTTTTGCCCGTCTGGATCAACGTCAGCACTTCCAGCGCTTCGTCCAGTGTGCCAAAACCGCCGGGGCACAAAACCAGTGCATCGGCCTCTTTGACGAAGAACAGCTTGCGCGTGAAAAAGAAGTGGAAGGACAGCAGATTGGTCGTGCCTTGCACCGTCGGGTTGGCATGTTGCTCGAAGGGCAGGGTGATATTGAAACCCAGGCTGTGCTCCCGACCGGCGCCTTCATGGGCGGCGGCCATGATCCCGCCGCCGGCACCGGTGATCACCATCAGGTCCGAGCGTGCAATTGCAGCGCCGAGTTCGCGGGCCATGCCATACAGCGGATGTTCAATCGGCGTGCGCGCCGAGCCGAAAACCGTGACTTTGCGACGTCCCTTGAACTGTTCCAGCACACGAAAGGCGTGCTCCAGTTCGCGCAGGGCTTGCAGGGTGATCTTGGCGTTCCAGCGGTTGTGATCTTCCTGGGCCATGCGCAGCACAGTCAGGATCATGTCGCGGTAAATCGGAATATTGGGGCTGTTCGGTGAAACCAGCTTGAGTTGCTCTTCGACCTTGCTGATGAGGTCGTGGCCGCTTTCTTCAAAATGACGGCTGAGGAGGTCATTCGGTAGGTAAGGCATTCAACTTCTCCTTGCATGCAGGCTGTGGTTTTCCCAGTGCATGGAAAAAACCTTCGCAACAAATACACAACGGGCCGCTCCTTTTCGGCCTTCAATACAGTGTGAATAGATTAAATCTAGTCCCTCGAGGGCAATTGCGCCGGGTTGATCATTGCGCCGCAAAGTCTTTCCTGGCAACCGCTTATTAACGATTCCCGAGGTGGTTTCGCCGCTCGTCTGAACGTGGTCCCGGTGGCTGTGGCTCTGATTTACTAAGTTACAGATGTGACACGACAACTTTGCGTCAACGACAACACGCAAGGTTCACGCGATTCAGGGATCAGAGGGTGTGCAGGGAGGCGGGAAGCCATGGCCAGATTGATTCTGGAGATCGATGCGCAACTGTATCGATTATTGAAATCGGCAGCCGAGACCAATCATTTGAGTCTTGAAGAGGAGTGCTGTCGGCGTCTGGGCGGCGGCGAACGCCGGTCGCGCTATTTGCAGGCATTGTTGGCAGAATTGCGCGCCGAGGATGAACAGCGGCGCGCCAATTCTCGATAACTGCTTCTTCCGATAATTACTTCTTCTTCGCCGGACCGGCTTTCGGGCAATCGGATTCCTGATAGCTGGCAGAGCCGACGTTGCGGTTGGTCTTCACTTCGGTGAAGTCGTAGCGCATCACCGCGCCTTTGGCCATCAGTTTGCGGAACGATGGATTGTTGCAAACCGACGCGCCCAGCTGGAAATACACGGCTTTGGGGTCAGCGCGCATTTTGTCGGCATGGCTGCTTTGCACGCTCAGGTGGTTGATCAGCGTAGTGCCTTCAACGGTGTAGCCCTGATCAAGAATGTCTTCGTTGATTGCCCGAGGCGTGCCGACGCTGCTCTGTGCGGCGACGTTGCGCAGTTCTCTGCTGAGATTTTGCTCACTCAAGGAAGCGGCTTGAGCGGTGAAGGACGACGCCAGCAAAACGGCAGCGGTGGGAACGATAAGGCGCAGCATGAAACTCTCCTGGTTCAGTGACTGGTGATTTCGACCAGCCACATGACTGTGCGTTCAGTGGCGGCGAATTATAGGGGAGCGGGCCCGGACGGTACAGGCTTGCGCCGGCCGCTCTGATAAACTGCGGCACTTTCCCCGTTGCCGAGTGCCTTTTTGTGTCGATTTACCTTGCCTGTCGGCGTTGCCTGCGATGAATCCCGTGCCTGCCAAGTTTGCGATAAACGCCGTGGCCCGTTTGCGCGATCAGCGCGAAGAGGAAGGTATCAAGCCGATTCAGGCCCGTGGCTGGCGGGCAACGCGGTGCCGCGCCTGCCGCGTGATCGAGAGCCATTGCCTGTGCGCGTGGCGTCCGCAGGTGGAAACGCGCTCTGGCGTGTGCCTGATCATGACCAATAAAGAAGTGTTCAAACCGAGCAATACCGGTTGGCTGATTGCCGACGTGGTGCGCGATAACCATGCCTTTATATGGTCGCGCACCGAGACCGATCAGCAGTTGCTGGACTTGCTGGCCGATCCGCAATGGCAGCCGTATCTGGTGTTTCCCGGCGAATATGTCGAGCCCGAACGGGTGACCAATACCGTCGACGTCGATAGCAGCAAGCGGCCGCTGTTCATTTTGCTCGACGCCACGTGGACCGAGGCGCGGAAGATTTTCCGCAAAAGCCCTTATTTCGATCGCCTGCCGATCCTCAGCCTGTTGCCGGAAAAGCTCTCGCGTTACCGATTGCGCCGCTCGACCCGCAGCGAGCATTTGTGCACTGCGGAAGTGGCCGCATTGTGTCTGGATCTGGCGGGCGACAGCGCCGCGGCCTCGGCGCTGGACGCCTACTTCGACGTCTTCAGCCAACATTATCTGGACGCCAAGCAACAGCTGGAAATGAACGTGGAAACACCCGCGCACGCCGAGCTGAAGCCATTCGTGCAGAACACGGCGCCGGTGATCGGCTGATTGTCGCCCATACTGCAAAGAACTGTCCCGGCAACGCACCTTGACCACCCTTGTTTGGCTGGGCATGCTTGGCGCCGATTGGGGTGCGGCCAAAGTTTGATACGCCGACTTCTTACGTCCGGGAGCTGCTTGCTCAGCCCGCGTAATTGGCGTTGAACGTGCCCTGTTGGTGCAGCTCCGTGGCTGCACCCAGAGTTGTTTTGGCGAGGCCTGAATGCATCAGGCGTCCCATGAAAAACAGGATCATTTGAAAAATGGCCACATACGAAATCCTGATTGCCGATGACCATCCCCTTTTTCGTAGTGCGCTGCATCAGGCGCTGACCCTGGGCCTGGGCCCCGACGTGCGTCTGGTGGAAGTGGCAAGTATTGCCGAGCTGGAAACCCGTCTCGACGAAAAGGCCGATTGGGATCTGGTGCTGCTGGACCTGAACATGCCCGGCGCTTACGGTTTTTCCGGGCTGGTGCTGTTGCGCGGGCAATACCCGCAGATCCCGGTGGTGATGGTTTCGGCGCAGGAAGAAGCGACGATCATGGTCAAGTCCCGTGAATTCGGCGCCAGTGGTTTTATTCCGAAGTCGAGCGACCTCGGGGTTATTCAAAAAGCCGTGCGTGCGGTGCTGGATGGCGATGTGTACTGGCCGCCGCAGGCGTTTGAAGCGGTGAGTGTGTCCGCCGAGGCCAAGGCTGCCAGTGAAGGGCTTGCGAGCCTGACGCCGCAGCAGTTTCGCGTATTGACGATGGTCTGCGAGGGTTTGCTGAACAAGCAGATCGCCTATGAGCTGAGCGTGTCCGAAGCGACGATCAAGGCGCATGTCACGGCGATTTTCCGCAAGCTGAATGTGCGGACCCGAACCCAAGCTGCTTTGCTCTTGCAACAACTTGAGTCAATTTCGAATAATTAAGCGCCGCTTATTCACGCTTTTTTGACTTTGATTACTCTAGCTTTCCCACTCCTTTCTGGTCAGTTGCCCACTCTATGTCACCTTTTAAAGGCCAGACCGGCCTCAAACGCATCCTCAACGCCTCCGGTTATTCACTGGACGGTCTGCGCGCAGCCTTCACCGGCGAGGCGGCTTTTCGGCAACTGGTGTTGCTCAACGTCGTGCTGATTCCGCTTTCGTTCTTCCTGAACGTCAGCCGCGTCGAGCAAGCGTTGTTGATTGCCGTGTGCCTGTTGGCGCTGATTGTCGAGTTGCTGAATTCGGCGGTAGAAGCGGCCATCGACCGCATTTCCCTTGAATTGCACCCGCTGTCGAAGAACGCCAAAGACATGGGCAGCGCCGCTCAGTTCGTGGCGTTGACCATGATTGCGCTGGTGTGGGCGGTGATCCTGCTTTAAGCGATGCTCGGCAGGACGATCTCGTCGCTGCGCTGAACCCCAGCGGTGAAAGCGCGGCACAAGTCGAGGAATTCGCGCATCGCCGGTGTCTGAAATTTCTGTTTGTGCCAGATGAAATAGAACTGCCGCGCCAGGTCCAGATCTGGCGTCTCGACCGCCACCAGACTGCCGCGGCGGAATGCATCGCGCAGCGCCAGGCGTGAAATGCAGCCAATCCCCAAGCCTGATTCCACCGCGCGTTTGATCGCTTCGGTGTGTTCCAGCTCGAGGCGAATATTCAACGCGCTGCGATGGTGACGCATGGCTTGATCGAAGGTCAGGCGCGTGCCGGATCCTTGTTCACGCAAAATCCATGCTTCGTGGCTCAATTCTTCCATGCTCGCGATGCCGCGTTTCGCCAGCGGATGTTGCGGCGCGCAGAACACCACCAGTTCATCCTCGACCCAGCTCTGCACTTCGATATCCGGATGGCTGCAATCACCTTCTATCAGACCCAGATCAATTTCGTAGTGAGCGACTTGTTGCACGATGTTGGCAGTGTTCTGCACGTGCAGTTTCACCTGGCTTTCCGGGTGGCGCTGCATGAAGCTGCCGATCAGCAACGTCGCCAGGTAATTGCCGATGGTCAGGGTCGCGCCGACGGCCAACGAGCCGAAACCGGATTTGCCGTTAAGCAAGTCTTCGATCTCTTTGGACTGGTCGAGCAGCGCCACCGCTTGCGGCAACAGTTGTTTGCCGAGGGCATTAAGGCTCAGGCGTTTGCCGGCGCGGTCGAACAGTTGGCAACTGGACTGGCGCTCCAGCTCGGTGATCGAGGTGCTGGCCGCTGATTGCGAGAGGTTGAGCAGACCCGCAGCACGGGATACGCTTTCCTGCTGAGCAACGGCGACGAAGACTTGAAGTTGACGTAGAGTAAATCGCATATCTATATAACCGATAACCCTTATCTTAATAATCCAGTTAACAGATATTGTGGCTGCCATTAGAATGCGATGCAATTGCGCACATCGGTTCATTTTTCACGCAGCCAGCGCAGACCAATCTCCAGGAGTCCCACGTACATGAGCAACATGAACCACGAGCGTGTCCTCAGTGTTCACCACTGGAACGACACTCTGTTCAGCTTCAAGTGCACCCGTGATCCGGGCCTGCGCTTCGAGAACGGTCAGTTCGTGATGATCGGCCTGCAACAGCCCAATGGCCGCCCGCTTATGCGCGCTTACTCGATTGCCAGCCCGAACTGGGAAGAGCATCTGGAGTTCTTCAGCATCAAAGTGCCTGATGGCCCGCTGACTTCTCAGTTGCAGCATCTGAAGGAAGGCGACGAGATCATCATCAGCAAGAAGCCTACCGGCACGCTGGTGCTGGATGACTTGAAGCCTGGCAAACATTTGTACCTGCTCAGCACCGGTACCGGTCTGGCGCCGTTCATGAGCGTCATCCAGGACCCGGAAACCTACGAGCGTTTTGAAAAAGTGATCCTGTGCCACGGCGTGCGTTACGTCAACGAAGTCGCCTACCGCGAGTTCATTACCGAGCACCTGCCGCAGAACGAGTTCTTCGGCGAGGCCCTGCGTGACAAGTTGATCTACTACCCGACCGTGACCCGCGAGCCGTTCGAGAACGAAGGTCGTCTGACCGATCTGATGCGCAGCGGCAAGCTGTTCAGCGACATCGGCCTGCCACCGATCAACCCGCAGGACGACCGCGCCATGCTGTGCGGCAGCCCGAGCATGCTCGACGAAACCAGCGAAGTGCTGAACAGCTTCGGCCTGAAAGTTTCGCCTCGGATGCGCGAGCCGGGTGACTACCTGATCGAGCGAGCGTTCGTCGAGAAGTAAGCACACCGCTGTTTTACCTGTGGGAGCGAGCCTGCTCGCGATGGGGGAATGTCAGTCGACATCAATGTTGACTGTCACACCGCCATCGCGAGCAGGCTCGCTCCCACAGTTGTTTCTGGTGCTCAGTCCTTCGCGGGGATAACTTCGAGGACGCGAATCAAACCAGCCTCGGGGTAATGCCAACGCACATCCAGGTCCCAGAACTGCGCGCCGTATTCTCTTTCGGGTGCAGGAATCTGATACGCCGGGCGAGGGTCTTGCGCCAGACACTGCTCGATCAGCGCCACCAACGGCTCATCCAGACGCTGAGCATGGCCATGCGCCTGCTGCAATGCCGAATCCGTCCACTGCACGGGAATCAGCTGCGGCGCGGCACTGGCAATGCTGTTGGAGGCTTCGTCGATGATGTCGGCGTAAGGCACGTAGGGTTTGATGTCGAGAATCGGCGTGCCGTCGAGCAGGTCGATCCCGGAGATGAACAGCCGATTGGCTTCGACCTTGTCCAGTTTCACCACCGATTGGCCGATGCCATTGGGCCGATGTGTCGCGCGGGTGGCAAACACGCCCATGGACTTGTTGCCGCCCAGACGCGGCGGGCGGACCTTCAGGCGCGGCTTTTCTTCGAGGGCCTGGTGAAACAGGAACAGCAACCAGACATGGCTGACCTGCTCCAGGCCCTGCACCGCGTCACCCTGATCGAACGGCGCCACCAGTTCCAACACGCCGCGCGCGGCCGGGGCCAGTTGCGGTTGACGGGGGATGGCGAATTTCTCCTTGAAGCAGGAGCGCACGAAGCCGATGGGGGAAACGCTGTAGGTCATGGTTTGGGTCGAGGCGGGAATGGAGGCGGGCATGATAACCCGATCGACCGTTACATCGGTGGTGCCTGTCAGTCCGCCATCGAGCAAGCTCGCTCCCACACTGATCTCGCGTGCGGCATAGATCAAATGCAGGAGTGAGCCTGCTCGCGATGGCCGCGCTGCCGATTTAAAGGCTGAACCCACCATCCAACGGAATAATATTCCCCGTCATGTAAGCCCCAGCCGTACTCGCCAGACTGATCGCCAGCGCGGCCATTTCTTCCTCGCGGCCCCAGCGTTTCATCGGGATCAGCGCCGTATCTTCCGCAAGTGCCTGCTCATCGTTGCCAATATGCTGGGTCATTTTGCTTGGGAACCGACCCGGCGCGATCACGTTGACATTGATGTGCTGGCTGACCAGTTCGCGCGCCAGAATCCGCGACAATTGATGCAGCGCAGCCTTGCTCGGCCCGTAGGCATACGCCTGTTCGCCAAACGAAGAAATCCCCGCGACCGAGCCGATGTTGATGATCCGCGCCGGATTGGCTGCCGAACCGGCCTTGCGCAACAACGGCAGAAACTGCTGGATGCAATTGAACACCGAGGTCACGTTCAACTGCATGACCTTTTCCCAGCCCTTCACCGGGTAGCTCTCCAGTGGCGCGCCCCAAGTGGTGCCGGCGTTGTTCACCAGAATATCCAGTTGATCGACCTGCTCGCCGAGGCGCGTGGCCAGTTGCAGTACGCCTTCCTCGGTGGCCAGATTCGCCGCCATTGCCTGACAGCGGCCCAGCGCG
Source organism: Pseudomonas sp. SJZ131 (assembly GCF_007828705.1). NCBI lineage: Bacteria > Pseudomonadati > Pseudomonadota > Gammaproteobacteria > Pseudomonadales > Pseudomonadaceae > Pseudomonas > Pseudomonas sp. SJZ131. Next base: position 624,818 of record NZ_VIVC01000002.1, read on the forward strand.
CTCAATTCTTCGGCGGTTTGCTGGCAAGCCTCGGCGTCGCGCGCGCAGACGAACACCGTGGCGCCGGCCTCGACGTAGGCCCTGGCGATCATTTTGCCGATACCACGGGTGCCGCCGGTCACCAGAGCGGTGCGGCCTTGCAGGGAAAAGTAGGGGTGCATGGCACTTCCTTCGACTGAGAGCTGAGGGTCAATACACCCTAGTCGTCAGCCGCCAGAAGCGGAGCCACTATTTTTGCGAGGAATGAAGCGCTATGTCGCTCCCCTGTAGGAGCAACGCTTGCTCGCGACGGCGTTTTTGAGATCGCCTTCGCGGGCAAGCCTCGCTCCTACAAGAGGGGGCAGGCGATTACTGCGGGCGAACGCGCAGGGTCAGGCCTTTGAGGAAGTTACGCAGCAACTGGTCGCCGCAGGTGCGGTAGTTGGTGTGGCCGAACTTGCGGAACAGTGCGCTCAGCTCAGGCTTGGACACCGGGAACTCGGAAGCCTTGAGGATCGCGTGCATGTCGTCTTCTTTCAGTTCGAAAGCGACGCGCAGTTTCTTCAGGATGATGTTATTGGTCACCGGCGTTTCGATTGGCTGCGGCGGACGGCTTTCGTCCTTGCCGCGCTTGAAGATCACCAGGCCATCGAGGAAGTGCGCCATGACTTCGTCCGGGCAGCGCACGAAGCCTTCTTCGTCCTCTTCTTTCTTATCGAGGTAAGTCAGCAGGTCTTCCATGGACACGTCCATGCCGCCGATCTTGATGATCTCGATGAGTTTCTTGTCGCTGATGTCGAGCATGTAGCGCACGCTGCGCAGTACGTCGTTATGAATCATGGTGTGCAATCCTGATATCGGCAGTGGGCGCCGCATAAAAAGCGGCGCCGAGATGTAGGGCGGCGTGAAAAGTCTTAGAACTTCTCTTTGCCGGACAGGTAGCGCCATTGGCCCAACGGCACTTTGCCGATGGACACGCCGCCGATGCGAATGCGACGGATGGCGACAACCTTGAGGCCAACGGCCTGGCAGAACAGGGCGATTACGCCCGGTTGCGGGTTTTTCATGGCGAAGCGCAGACGGTTCTCGTTCTGCCAACTGGCCTTGACCGCCGGCAGCTCCTTGCCTTTGTAGGTGAGACCGTGATTCAGGCGATTGAGGCCGTGAGCCACCATGTCGCCTTCGACCTCGACCACGTATTCCTGCTCGATTTTCGCCGCATCCGCCGTGAGTTTTCGCAGGATCTTCCAGTCCTGGGTGAACACCAGCAGACCGCTGGCGTTGGCCTGCAGGTCGGTGCTGGCGGTCAGGCGCAGGAAGTGGCCCTTGAGCGGTCGCTTGCTGAAGCGGTGTTCTTCGCTCAGGGTCTCGGGGCTGAGGGTTGCCAGCGCGGTGTCTGCGTCCATGCCCACGGGCACGTTGAGCAGGATGGTCACCGGCTCTGGCGCAGTGGCCTTGGCTTCTGGATCAAGCTCGACTTTCTGCTGGTCGACCTTGAATTGCGGCTCGTCGATGACTTCGCCGTCAACGGTGACCCAGCCGCCCTCGATGAACAGCTCAGCCTCCCGACGGGAACAGCCGACGAGTTCGATGAGGCGTTTGGAGAGACGAATCGGGTCAGTCATGACAGGGCCGTAACAAAAAAGGGGTGGGCATTGTACCTGCTGGGCGCCGGTTAATCCCGGCTCCATTTGCGAGGTTCGGCTTTTTGTGGGAGTGAGCCTGCTCGCGATAGCGGTGGTTCAGTCAATTTAGCTGTTGAATGACATACCGCAATCGCGAGCAGGCTCACTCCTGCACTTGATTTGTTTTGTGTCAGCCATGGTTGGAACGTTGCTGGTTCTGGCGCAAACGCATGTGCAGCAGCGGGTAGGGTTGGCCCATGCCGTCATGTTCGGTGCGGCCAATCACCTCAAAACCCTGCTTGAAGTAAAACCCCAGCGCTTGCGGGTTCTGCTCGTTGACGTCCAGTTCGTAAGCGTTCAAATGTTCCAGCGCATAACGCAGCAACTGTTTGCCCAAACCCTGACCGCGATGCGCCGGGTCGATGAAGAGCATTTCAATCTTGCCCGCCGCGATCCCGGCAAAACCGGTGATGCGCTGGCGCGAGTCTTTGGTGCAGATCAACATCACGGCATCGAGGTAACGGGTCAGCACCAGGTTCTTCAGCAGTTCGATGTAACTGTCCGGCAGAAAGTCATGGGTGGCGCGCACCGATGCCTCCCAGACCCGTGTGAGTTCTGCGTAATCGCTTTGTTTCGGCGTATGAATGACCGAGTGCTGGCGCATGCCCGCCTGCCTCCGTTGGGTAGTGATAAGAATCCTTTCTTCAGAAACGATAGACGTAAAAAAGCCCCGCATCTCGTCTAGAGAGCGGGGCTTTCGGATTTTTTGCGTTTAGATCTGTTCAGCCCACAAGTCGTATTCGTCGGCGTCGGTGACTTTGCACCAGACTTTGTCGCCCGGCTTCAGGTTGCTGCCGTTGTCGATAAATACGTTGCCGTCGATTTCCGGGGCATCGAAGAAGCAGCGGCCGACCGCGCCTTGCTCGTCGACTTCATCGACCAGCACTTCGATTTCACGGCCGACGCGCAGTTGCAGGCGCGCCGAGCTGATCGCTTGCTGGTGCGCCATGAAGCGATCCCAACGGTCTTGCTTGACGTCGTCCGGGACGATGGCCGCGTCCAGCAGGTTGGCCGGGGCGCCTTCGACCGGCGAGTACTGGAAGCAACCGACGCGATCAAGTTGCGCTTCGGTCAGCCAATTCAGCAGGTACTGGAAGTCTTCTTCGGTTTCGCCGGGGAAACCGACGATGAAGGTCGAACGGATGATCAGGTCCGGGCAGATCTCGCGCCAGTTCTTGATCCGCGCCAGGGTCTTGTCTTCGAACGCCGGGCGTTTCATCGCTTTGAGGACTTTCGGGCTGGCGTGCTGGAACGGGATGTCCAGGTACGGCAGGATTTTCCCGGCGGCCATCAGCGGGATCAGTTCGTCAACGTGCGGGTACGGGTAAACGTAGTGCAGGCGCACCCAGACACCGAGCGAGCTCAGGGCTTCGCAGAGTTCGGTCATGCGGGTTTTCACCGGCGCGCCGTTCCAGAAACCGGTGCGGTACTTGACGTCGACGCCGTAGGCGCTGGTGTCTTGCGAAATCACCAGCAGCTCTTTGACGCCGGCCTTGACCAGACGCTGCGCTTCGTCGAGGACGTCGCCGACCGGACGGCTGACCAGTTTGCCGCGCATCGACGGGATGATGCAGAAGCTGCAGCTATGGTTGCAGCCTTCGGAAATCTTCAGGTACGCGTAGTGGCGCGGCGTCAGTTTCACGCCTTGCGGCGGCACCAGGTCGATCAGCGGGTTGTGATCCTGACGCGGCGGCACGGCGTCGTGCACGGCGTTGACCACTTGCTCGTATTGCTGCGGACCGGTCACGGCGAGCACGCTCGGGTGGACCTTGCGAATATTGCCTTCCTCGACACCCATGCACCCGGTGACGATGACCTTGCCGTTTTCCTTGATCGCTTCGCCAATCACTTCCAGCGATTCAGCCTTGGCCGAGTCGATGAAGCCGCAGGTGTTGACCACCACCACATCGGCGTCTTCGTACGTGGACACAACGTCATAGCCTTCCATACGCAGCTGGGTAAGGATGCGCTCGGAGTCGACCAGGGCTTTTGGGCAGCCCAGAGATACGAAGCCAACCTTTGGATTGGCCGTGGCGGGAGTGGTGGACATGTCTAACCTCGGTATTTGTTGACGCCTCCAGCCGGGAACGGCAAGGCGACTGACGGGCACTTGGTGTGCCTCTGATCAAAAAGTGCGCAATTCTAGCGATGGGCGAGGCACTTGACCAGCTTTATGAGGGAAATGCGACGAGTGCTGCGCTATGCTTCGCGCCGTTGAGCTTTATCGGTTTTTCATAGTCAATAAAACGTCTGTAACAGTAAGTAAAACGGCGCATGCTGCACGGCAAAGCATAGTGCTTCTTATATGAAGTCCGGGTCTGAGTGGTAGGAGTGGTGGATGGGTCAGGCAAGTAGTCAGACGGCGGGCAGCGAGCATTCGGCAGCAAAACCGATCGGCATGCTGGTCGCGGCGGTCGGGGTGGTTTACGGCGATATCGGCACCAGCCCGTTGTATACGCTCAAGGAAGTTTTTTCCGGGGCCTATGGCGTGCCGGTCAACCATGACGGTGTGTTGGGCATCCTGGCGCTGATCTTCTGGTCGCTGATCTGGGTGGTCTCGTTCAAATACATGATGTTCGTGCTGCGCGCCGACAACCAGGGCGAGGGCGGGATCATGGCCCTGACCGCGCTGGCCCGTCGCGCCGCCGCCGGGCATCCGAAACTGCGCACTTTGCTGGTGGTGTGCGGGCTGATCGGCGCGGCGCTGTTCTACGGCGACAGCATGATCACCCCGGCGATCTCGGTACTTTCGGCGGTCGAAGGCCTCGGGCTGGCATTCGATGGCATCGACCATTGGGTCGTGCCGCTGTCGCTGGTGGTGCTGGTGGCGCTGTTTTTGATTCAGCGCCACGGCACCGCGCGCATCGGCATTCTATTCGGGCCGATCATGGTCACCTGGTTTGTCGTGCTTGGCGCCCTTGGCGTTTACGGAATTCTGCAACACCCGGAAGTGCTTCAGGCGATGAACCCGGTGTGGGCCGTGCGCTTCTTTATTGTCCATCCGGGCATGGGCGTGGCGATTCTCGGCGCGGTGGTGCTGGCACTGACCGGCGCCGAAGCGCTGTACGCCGACATGGGTCACTTCGGCCGCAAGCCGATTGCCCGCGCGTGGTTCATCCTCGTGTTGCCGGCGCTGGTGCTCAACTATTTCGGCCAGGGCGCGTTGCTGCTCGGTGATCCGGAAGCGGCGCGCAACCCGTTCTATCTGTTGGCGCCGAGCTGGGCGCTGATCCCGCTGGTCGGTCTCTCGACACTGGCCACTGTGATCGCCTCGCAAGCGGTGATTTCCGGCGCGTTCTCGCTGACCCGTCAGGCGATCCAGCTCGGCTACATTCCGCGCATGCACATCCAGCACACCTCCAGCGCCGAACAGGGCCAGATCTACATCGGCGCGGTGAACTGGTCGCTGATGGTTGGCGTGATCCTGCTGGTGCTCGGCTTCGAATCCTCCGGCGCGCTGGCCTCGGCGTACGGCGTTGCGGTGACCGGCACCATGCTGATGACCACCGTGCTGGTATCGGCGGTGATGTTGCTGCTGTGGAAGTGGCCACCGATCCTCGCAGTACCGTTGTCGATCGGTTTCCTCGTCGTCGATGGCCTGTACTTCGCCGCCAACGTACCGAAAATCGTCCAGGGCGGCGCGTTCCCGGTGATCGCCGGTATCGTCCTGTTCGTGCTGATGACCACCTGGAAACGCGGCAAACAACTGCTGGTCGAACGTCTCGACGAGGGCGGCCTGCCACTGCCGATCTTCATCAGCAGCATCGCCGTGCAACCGCCGCATCGCGTCCAGGGCACCGCCGTGTTCCTCACCGCGCGCCCCGATGCCGTGCCCCACGCGCTGTTGCACAATTTGCTGCACAATCAGGTGCTGCATGAGCAAGTGGTGCTGCTGACGGTGGTTTACGAAGACATCCCGCGCGTGCCGGCGTCACGCCGTTTTGAAGTCGATGCGTACGGCCAAGGCTTCTTCCGGGTCATCCTGCACTTCGGCTTCGTCGACGAACCCGACGTGCCGCAAGCGCTGAAACTGTGCCACCTCGCCGAACTCGACTTCAGCCCGATGCGCACCACCTACTTCCTCAGCCGCGAAACGGTCATCGCCTCGAAACTCGAAGGCATGGCGCGCTGGCGCGAAGCACTGTTTGCGTTCATGTTGCAGAACGCCAACGGCAATTTGCGGTTTTTTAATCTGCCGCTGAACCGGGTGATTGAGCTGGGGACACAGGTGGAGATGTAAGCCTTTGGAGAAAAGCCCCCGCTGCCGTTGAGGTAGCGGGGGCTTTTTTGTGTGTGGTGGTATCGCCTCTGGCTCAAGCCAATCAATTTTTTCCGCTTGATCTATGCAGAATTAAACGCAACACTCTGCGCACAAACGTATGCAGGGTTAAGACATATAAAGAGGCAGGAGGTGTGTATGACTGCATTGCTAGAGCGTGCTGACCAGGCAATCTCTGTGACTGCAATGGTAAGGGGCTTCAGTGCAAGGCTTAAGGAAATATCCAGCCGCGCCACTGAGCGTCTGGTGATCTTTAAAGACAATCAGCCAGCGGCGGTCATTATCAACGTCGATGCGTATCAGGAAATGCTCGATGAGCTTGAGGACCTTCGCATCGAGGCCGCAGCTCGCGAGCGATTGATCGGTTTTGATCAGGCCACGGCGGTCAGCCACGACAATATGCGGGCCCGCTACGCCAAAAAGGACTAAGGGAGCTGTGGATGATTTGGGGCGTTATCTATCATCCGGAAGTCCAGAAGGATCTGGATCTGCTCGGAGCTGTTTCTGCTAACCGTATTCTTGATGTGATCGAAGAGCGAATAATCAACGGCGAGCCGGACAAGAGCGGTAAACCGCTCAGGGCCAGCCTTGCAGGCTGCAGACGGATTCGAGCAGGCGACACGCGCATTGTTTACCGGGTTAACGGGAAAGCGATTGAGGTATTGATCATCGCGGTGGGCGCCCGGCGCGACGCAGAGGTATACGATGCCGCGGAACGCCGTGTTTAAAAGCCCCCGTTGCCGTTGAGGTAGCGGGGGCTTTTTTGTGTCTGGTGGATATTTCGAAGGAACAAAAATCCCCTGTAGGAGCGAGCCTGCTCGCGATAGCGGTGGATCATTCGCTATCGATGCTGCCTGAGCCTACGCCATCGCGAGCAGGCTCACTCCTACAGGAAAGCAGGGTGTCTGCTGCAATGAAAAAGCCCCCGCAACCTTAGGCTGCGGGGGCTTTTTTATTCAGCGAGGCTTACATCACTCCTGCGCTGCTTCTTCCTTGGCCTGACGCTTCTCGATGATGTCCACCAGCCGCTTTGCCAGCGCCGGGTAGTTTTCATCGAAGTGATGCCCTCCCGGCAGTTTCAGCGCTTCGCCTACGGCGCTCTTGTCAGTACAGCCGCTCTCGTCGACTTCTTCTTCGCCGTAGATGCACACCACTTTGTCGGCGGGCAGTTTGGCCATTTCCGGGCCAGTGGCGGCTTCTTTACCGGCGTTGCCGAGCCAGCCTTCGACTTCGATTTCGAAGCTGCCGGTGCGGGCGAACGCCAGCAGAATGATCGCGTCGACGCGTTGCTGCTCGGCGGGTTCCAAGCGGTTGTAGATCGCTGGCAACACGTCGGCGCCGAACGAGTAGCCGGTGAGGATGAAGCGTTTGGTGCCCCATTTCTGCCGGTAGTGCTGCATCAGTTCGGCGAGGTCGAGGGCGCTTTGCTCGGGGCTCTTGTGCTGCCAGTAGTAGCGCAGGGTATCGATACCGACCACCGGATAACCGATTTTGGCCATCTCGCCCGCCACATCGCGGTCGAGGTCGCGCCAGCCGCCGTCACCGGAGAGGAACAGGGTGACGGTGTCCTTGGCCTGGCCAGCCGGGACTTCGACGACCGGAATCTGCAGGCCGCCTGCGGCTTTATCGCCGCCGACGAGAATCTTGCGCAGTTCGTTGTTCAGCACTTGCGGCAGGTTGATGTCGTAGTCGCTGATGCTGGTTTCGGCGTTGGGTTGATCGCGCACAAAACCGGCGCTGGTGTCGTCCGGGTTGTCGTTCCAGGCCGCCAGCCAGTGGCCGTGGGTCGCAGTTTTTGGCAGCAGGTGCGTGCAGCCGGGTTTTTCCAGCGCGAGGTCGACGGAAACGGCTTGCGCCTTGTCGTCCTTCTGCTCGGCCAACCAGCGCCACGCCAGCACAGCGCCGGGGCCGATGCCGCTGACCAGCGTTGCCGGGCCTTGCAGTTGGCGCAAACCCGATTGCAGCGCGCGGCTTTGCAGCAGGCAGTCCTTGGGCAGGATCACCTGGACGATCTGCGCCGAACCGCTGCGGCTCAGGGTCTTGAGTTGCTGGTCGTTGAGTTTCTGTTCGTCGGGCACTGCCACCAACACCTGAGCCTTCGGCGTGGTGCCGGGGATCACGCGTGTCATGGCCACGCCATCGGCTGGCGGCAGTTGTTCGAGCGTCGGTTCCGGTGCCGGGCGTTTCATGTACCAGTAACCGCCACCGGCAATCAGGGCCAGCATTACCAGTGCCGCCAGTACGTACCGCAAGGAGCGTTGAATCATCAGCGTTTCACCAATCCAGTCAAGCCGCCTGCAATCAGGGCGGCAGTATCGGCCAGCGCCACCAGCGGATCGAGTCCGGCGGGCACGGCCATATAACGGGGTTCCCAGTCAGGCTGGAATTTGTCTTTGAAGCGGCGCAAGCCTTGGAAGTTGTACAGCTGCTCACCACGGCGGAATACCATCGAGCCCAGACGCTGGGTCAGCGGTGCGCCACGCCGGGGTTGTAGCCCCGAGAGCGGCACCATGCCCAGGCTGAAACGCGCGTATCCATGGTTTTTATAATGTTGAATCAGGCCGACCATCATGAATTCCATGGTCAGCTTCGGCGCTTCCGGGTGCGCGCGCATCAGGTCGAGGCTGGCCAAGTCATGGCTGTAAGTCTCGAGCAGGTTGGCGAATGCCACCGGGCGCCCTTCGAAACGAATCACCGCGACGCGGAAATGCTTGAGGTATTCATCGCTGAAACGGCCGAGCGAGAAGCCTTTCTCGCGCACGTTCTTGCCGGTCAGCCAGGCATCGGAAATCACCCGCAGCTCGTCCATCGGCGCGTGGCCCGGTTCGTGGATTTCCAGCGACAAGCCGTCGCGGGTGCCACGGTTCCAGGTGTAGCGCAGGTCTTTCATCTCTTTGCCCTTGGCTTCGAGATCAAAGCGATGCAGATCGACCCGCGCTTCTTCGCCGAGCTTGATCGCGGTCAGGCCGATGTCCATGTAGTACGGCAGGTTCTCGGCGCGCACCTGATAGAACACCGGGCGGGCGTGATGGATATCGCAGAGGTCACGGAACTGCCAGATCATTTCCGCACGTTGCTGGCTCGGACCGATCGGGTCGTACAACGCCACCAGGCTGCGGCCACGGCGCGCGTACATCAGGAACGCCTGGTCGTTGGGATGAAACAGCAACGCCTTGTCGCCGGTGAGCGCGAGGCCGCCGTCGGGTTGCGATGACGCCATGAGGATTTTCACCGCGCGGTCCAGCTCTTCCGTGGTCGGCAAATGAATCACCGGACGCGCCGTGCGCAGCAACCAGGTCAGCGAAACCACCACCAGCAGCACGGCGGCGCCCAGCAGCGAGCGCAAGCCACGCGGCGCATCGGCGTCGAGGGTGAACTGCCACCAGAGCTGATGGCTGTAAGGCACATCCTGATACGCAAACAGCAGCAGCCACATCGACGCCGCGAGAACGCACAGGCTGGCCACCAGATACAGCGGCGAGAACGGCAGTTCAGTCAGGCGGCTGGCGCGATAGAACGAACTGCGAAACACCCCGAGCAGGCTCGCGGTGAGGGTCATCAGGCAGGCTTCTTCCCAGTCGAAACCCTTGAGCAGCGAGAGCAGGGCGCCGACCAGCAACAGAATGGTGGTGAGCATCCACGCCGCCGAGAGTCGGCGGCGCAGGCCTTGAGCCAGCAGCAAACACAGCACGCCGATCAGGCTGGCGCCAAAGTGCGAGGCGTCGACCAGGCGATGCGGGATCAGAAAACCGATGTGTTCCAGGCGGGTGTCGATCTCCGGAGTCGCGCCGGAAAACAGCAGCACCACGCCGGACAGGAACACCAGCAACGCCAGAATCGGCGCCGCCAGACCGGACGCCGCGCGCAGCGACTGGCGCGATTGGAACAGGCGTTGGCCTTCATTGATCAGCAGGAAGATGCACGCGACCAGCAGCGGCAGCACCACGTAAATCAGACGATAAAGCAGCAGCGCAGCGGCGAGTGGCGCAGCGCCGAGCGTGTCGGCAAACGCGGCAAGCAGAATCGCTTCGAACACGCCGACGCCGCCGGGTACATGGCTGAGCACGCCGGCGGCCAGCGCCAACAGGTAAACCAGCAGGAACGCACCGAAGGGCGGCGCTTCCGGCAGCAACAGATACAACACTGTGGCGGCCGCGGCGACGTCCAGCGCGGTGATCACCAGTTGCAGAAAAGTCAGGCGCCGGCCCGGCAGGCGCAGCGTGCGGCGGCCGGCCTTGACCAGCAAGTTGTCGGGGTAGGGCTGTTCGGGCAAACGCCGACGATAAATACCGATCGCCAGCACCGCAGTCAGCAGCAGCACCGCAGCGGCAATCACGCCGAGCAATATTTCGGAAAGTCCCAGCGCGGCAGAGGCGGCGGGCAGGTTGCTCAAGGTCGCGAGCGCTGCCAGCGGTGGTAGCGCGCAACCGAGTGAGAGGCTGGCAAACAGCGTCATGTGCGCGACGTCGGCAGCGCCCAGACCATGCCGTGCATATAAACGGTAGCGAACCGAGCCGCCCGAGAGCATCGACAGGCCGATCGCGTTACCGATGGCGAACGCGGTAAAACCGCCCAGCGCCAACGTTCGCGGCGCCAGCGTGACGCCGGCATAACGGCTGGCCGACCATTCGTAGCCGAGCAAAATAATGAAGCCAACAACAGTCGCGGCCAGCGCACCGATCAATGCCGGTTTCGGCACTTCCAGGATCGAGTCGTGGAGTGCGTACAGATCAAGTTCGCTTAATAGATGGCGACAGGCAATCAGCGCAATGGCGAACAACAGCAGGGTGACCGCCAGACCAATCGGCTGGCGGTACTTGCTGACTCGATCAAGCAGGCGCAAACGCTCGGCTTTGATCGGTTGTGTCGCGGTGACGGGGTCTTGTGAATCAGACGAATTGGCGCGCATCAATCACCTCTTGGATTGTGCGCGACAGGATGGAGGTATCGAGCCAAGTTACCAATCCCTGTAGAAAAAAATAATCACAAATTGTAACGCCTCTCACCGCTGTTCGGTGATCGTGCGTCATCGGTCGTACACAGCCAGCCAAGGACTCAGCATAGACTGGCCTGAAGGCGAGGGCGGGTCTGGTACGGTTCACTGCACGATGACAGATCATTGTTGCGAAAGGACTTTTTCGACAGATACAAAAAAGGCCACTCTTTCGAGTAGCCTTTCTTGATGTTTGGTTGCGGGAGCCGGATTTGAACCGACGACCTTCGGGTTATGAGCCCGACGAGCTACCAGACTGCTCCATCCCGCGTCTGTGTGGCGGCATTCTACAGAGGAACGCCGGGGTGTCAACGGTTAACTTTGAATTAGGTCAAATAAGCGTGAATTAGCGTCCGATGGTGACGAGTGACAGGTAAGCATCGGAATCAGAACGATTTCTGCTTTATCGCCAGTGCGCGGCCAAGTGCCGAATCAGACAAAATAGACGCGCACAAAAAAGGCCACTCTTTCGAGTAGCCTTTCTTGATGTTTGGTTGCGGGAGCCGGATTTGAACCGACGACCTTCGGGTTATGAGCCCGACGAGCTACCAGACTGCTCCATCCCGCGTCTGTGTGTCGGCATTCTACAGCGCAGCGCGAGTGTGTCAACCTTCAATGTGAAGAAAAACGCTTGTTGTTCAATCGCTTAGCCTTGGAAAGGGGTGGGTGAAAGCGCTACAAGGCAGGCATGGCAAGGGCTGCAGCTCTATTGGGAGGGTTCGTTCGATTGAGAAAACAAATTCATCGCGCCTTTTCCTACACGTAATAAAGAAGATTCAGAGTACTGGTGCTATATACAGGTGTCAGTGAGATACTGCCGGCCCGGCTCGTTAACGCCGTATTTATTTGCCATGAACACCGCTTTTATATGACTCAACGCAAAATCATCCACGTCGACTGTGACTGTTTCTACGCCGCCATCGAGATGCGTGACGACCCGCGCCTGGCCGGCAAGCCTCTGGCGGTGGGCGGTTCGGCGGACCGGCGCGGCGTGATTGCGACCTGTAACTACGAAGCGCGGGCCTATGGCGTGCGGTCGGCGATGTCGTCGGGGCATGCCTTGAAGCTGTGCCCGGACTTGACCATCGTCAAGCCGCGAATGGACGCCTATAGAGAAGCATCGAAGGAAATTCACACGATCTTCACCGATTACACCGACCTGATCGAACCGCTTTCCCTCGACGAGGCTTACCTCGACGTGTCCGACAGCGCGCATTTCGGCGGCAGCGCCACGCGCATTGCTCAGGACATCCGTCGTCGCGTCTCCAATCAACTGCACATCACCGTGTCTGCTGGCGTGGCGCCGAACAAGTTTCTGGCGAAGATCGCCAGTGACTGGAAAAAGCCCAACGGTTTGTTCGTGATTACGCCGGATCAGGTCGAGGATTTCGTCAGCGGATTGCCAGTGAGCAAACTGCACGGCGTAGGCAAGGTCACCGCCGACAAGCTCGGCCGGCTCGGCATCGTCGATTGCGCGCATTTGCGCGAGTGGAACAAATTGGCGCTGGTGCGCGAATTCGGCAGTTTCGGTGAGCGACTTTGGAGCCTGGCGCGTGGGATAGATGAGCGGCTGGTGCATAACGACAACCGTCGGCAGTCCATCAGCGTCGAAAATACCTACGATGTCGATCTGCCGGATCTGCGCAGTTGTCTGGATAAACTCCCTGAATTGCTCGAAACCCTGTCCGGACGCATGGCGCGGATCGACAGCAGCTATCGGCCGGGCAAACCGTTCGTCAAAGTGAAATTCCATGACTTCACGCAAACCACGCTGGAACAGGCCGGGGCAGGGCGGGATCTGGGCAGTTATCAGTTGTTATTGACCCAGGCGTTCAATCGCGGCGGTAAACCGGTGCGGTTGTTAGGGGTCGGGGTGCGGTTGGAGGATTTGCGCGGAGGGTTTGAGCAGATGGAGTTGTTTGAGCGGTAGCGACAGGTTTTGATGCGGTGAATGTGAGGACGCTTTCGCGGGCGAGCCTCGTTCCTACAGAAAAACACGATACCCGTAGGAGCGAGGCTTGCCCGCGAAGCTTTTGCCATTAATTCGGATTCGGATCCGCCACCAGTCGCCCGGCATCCTTGGTCAATGACTTGAGGAATTCGGTCTGCAGCTCCGGATCGTTGCGCGTCAGCTCGATCAGGCTTTGCTCCAGCTCACTGGCTTCTTCTTCCAGACCCAATTCCGACAGACGTTTGACCCGGTGTACCCACTGGCTCACTTCGTCGTCTTCAAGATCGTCGTAAATCAAGCCATGCGCTTCGAGCAGTTTGCCGCGCAACCCGCTGCTGACCGCCAGGGACGAGTCAGTGTGCACGTCGTCCTGGGCGTCGGCGACGGTAATCAGCAGCCGGCTCAGATGGTTGATGTCATGTTCAGCGAACGGGCTGTCCAACAGGTTCAGGCGCAACACGCCGTTCTTGTCGGTGTTCAGTTCGAAGGTTTCCTTGCCAGCCTTGACCTGTACCGGGCGTTCGCTCCACGGCAGGCTCGAATATTCGGTGCGCTTGTCCAGCTGAACTTCGTCGATGCCGGCGAGGTTTTGCTGGGCGCGGCCGTGAGACTGCACGTTCATGAACGGGTTGATCCCGGCGAAACCGTAGCTCAGCCAATCCTTGGTCACGCTGTCCGGCAGGTTGCCGAGGGCGAACACGTTGACCACGTTCGCGCCAACACCGGCCACCACCGCGACCATCCCCAGCGGGATCTCGTAGACCTCCCGCCAAGGTTGGTAAGGTGTATAGCGGTCGTAATGCCGCGTGACCTCGAACTCGGTGACTTCGAAGGATTTCTGCTCGTGGATTTTCACTCGTCGTTGCGGCAGCTCAAGCACCTTGGGCTCACCGACATCGATCTGCAGGCTGTGATCGAGCAATTTGCGCTCGACACGTTCCTCGTGCTCGCTGCGTTGCGACATTTGATTGGCACAACCGCTGACCAGCAGGGTGCCGCACAGGGCGGCACCACCGAGGCCTAAGGTGTTTCGCTTGAACATGACTTCTCTATCTGGTGTCAGCGGCGGATACGCGCCTGGAGGAAGGACAGCACGTCAGCGACCGGCAGCGCTTGCGCTTCGGCCTCGGTGCGGCTCTTGTATTCCAGGTTGCCTTCGGCGAGGCCGCGGTCACTGACCACGATCCGGTGCGGAATGCCGATCAGCTCCATGTCCGCGAACTTGATGCCCGGGCTGGTTTTCTTGTCACGATCGTCCAGCAGCACTTCGAAACCGGCCGCGGTCAATTGCGCGTACAGCGTGTCGGTGGCTTCGCGAACCTGTTCGTTGTCGTAGCGCAGTGGCACCAAAGCGATCTGGAATGGCGCGAGGGTGTCGCTCCAGATAATCCCTTTGTCGTCGCTGTTCTGCTCGATGGCCGCAGCCACCACGCGCGAAACGCCGATGCCGTAGCAACCCATTTCCAGGGTCACCGGCTTGCCGTTCTCGCCCAGCACTTCGCACTTCATCGCTTTGCTGTACTTGTTGCCCAGCTGGAAGATGTGCCCGACTTCGATGCCGCGCTTGATTTCGAGGGTGCCTTTGCCGTCCGGGCTCGGGTCGCCAGCGACAACGTTACGCAGGTCGGCCACGGTTGGAACCGGCAGATCGCGCTCCCAGTTCACGCCGAAGTAGTGCTTGTCGTCGATGTTGGCGCCAATGCCAAAGTCGCTCATCAGTTCAACCGAGCGGTCGATGATGATTGGCAGCGGCAGGTTCAACGGACCGAGGGAACCGGCACCGGCGCCAATCGCGTCGCGCAGTTCACTCTCGGACGCCATCACCAGCGGGCTGGCAACGCCTGGCTGCTGGGAGGCCTTGATTTCGTTCAGCTCATGGTCGCCACGGATGATCAGGGCAATCAGCTTGCCCGCTTCTTCGGCGTGAACCACGAGGGTCTTGATGGTTTTTTCGATCGGCAGACCGAAACCTTCGACCAGTTGCGCAATGGTCTTGGCGTTCGGTGTGTCGACCAGACGCAGCTCTTCGGCAGGCGCGGCGCGGGACGTTTCGCGCGGTACGGCTTCGGCCTTCTCGATGTTCGCCGCGTACTCGGAACCGTTGCTGAAGACGATATCGTCTTCGCCGGATTCAGCCAGTACGTGGAACTCGTGGGAGCCGGCACCGCCGATCGAGCCGTTGTCAGCTTCGACAGGACGGAACTTCAGGCCCAGGCGCGTGAAGATATTGCAGTAGGCCTGGTGCATCCGATCGTAAGTGACCTGCAACGATGGCTGGTCGGCGTGGAAGGAGTAGGCGTCCTTCATGATGAATTCGCGGCCGCGCATCAAACCGAACCGTGGACGGATTTCGTCACGGAATTTGGTCTGGATCTGGAACACGTTGATTGGCAGCTGTTTGTAGCTGCTCAACTCGTTGCGCATCAGGTCGGTGATCACTTCTTCGTGGGTCGGGCCGGCGCAGAAATCGCGACCGTGACGATCCTTGAAGCGCAGCAGCTCAGGACCGTACTCTTCCCAGCGACCGGATTCCTGCCACAGTTCAGCCGGCTGAGTGCTCGGCATCAACACTTCGAGCGAGCCGGCGGCGTTCATTTCTTCACGAACGACGGCTTCGACCTTGCGCATGACTCGCAAGCCCATCGGCAGCCAGGTGTACAGGCCCGAGGCGAGTTTGCGGATCATGCCGGCGCGCAGCATCAGCTGGTGGCTGATCACGACCGCGTCGGAAGGCGTTTCTTTCTGTGTGGCGAGCAAAAATTGACTGGTGCGCATGGTTGGCCGTTGTCGGTTGCTGATGACGAGAAATGACGGAGCATTGTACGGGCGAGATCTGCTGACGTACAGAAGTGCGGCCGGCGGTGTGGCTCGATGGCGCGATTCCTCGCGCCATCGAAGAACTTTCCTACGGCTGATCCGCGACCGGCGTTTGTGCCGGTTCAGGTGTCGGCTTTGGGCCGGCCCGGCGGCTCTCCTGGAACCAGTGCAGGGCGATCAGCAGCAGCGTCGGCACGCCAAGCAGCGCGGTGATCAGGAAGAAGTTGTGATAGCCGAATTTCTCCACCATGACCCCGGAATAGCCGCCGATCAGGCGCGGCAACAAGAGCATGATCGAGCTGAGCAGGGCGTATTGAGTGGCGGAGAACTTTAGATTGGTCAGGCTCGACAGGTACGCGACGAACGCTGAAGTCGCCAGGCCCGAGCTGAAGTTGTCGAGGGAAATGGTCAGGATCAGCATGTTCAGGTCCGGACCCATGTCCGCCAGCATCAGGAACAGCAGGTTGGTGCCCGCCGACGTGATGCCGCCGATCAACAGGATCGGCAGAATGCCGAATCGCACGATCAGCAAACCGCCCATGCCGGCGCCGACCAGCGTCATGATCAGACCGAAGATTTTGCTGACGCTGGCAATCTGGTCCTTGGTGAAACCCTGGTCGATGTAAAAGACGTTGGCCATCACGCCCATCACCGTGTCGGACATCCGATACGTCGCGATCAGCCCGAGCAGCAGGAAGGCCTGCCAGCGGTAACGCAGAATGAAGTCGTTGATCGGCGTCAGCACCGGCGCCAGACCGCGGCGGCCCATGGCTGACAGGCACATGGCGGTCAGCGTGATATAGAGGATCGCGCGCAGGAACGCGCGGTCTTCGAGCAGCAGGTCGAGCAGGCTGTCGTTGCCGAACAGCACGCTGGCGAAATCAGTGTTGTAGAGCTGGGTGAACATGGCCGGCACCGACACCAGCAGCACGATCAGGACAAACACCGACGCCAGTTGATGGACAAAACTGTAGCGCCCGGCCTGCAATTGAGTGCGCAGCGGCACCGGCGGTTCGCGCATGAACAGCGTGGTCAGCAGCGCAGGAATCATCAGCGCGCCGAACAGCACATAAGTGCCGGCCCACGCCGAGTGCTGATAGTTGAAACCGGTGGAGCCAAAACCCTCGGCGAAGAACAGCGCACCAGCGGTCGCCAGCAACGCAGCAATGCGATAACCGGACATGTAGCTGGCAGCTAGGGCGGCCTGGCGGCTGTCGTCGGCGATTTCCAGACGGTAGGCATCGACCGCGATGTCTTGCGTGGCGGAGGCGAATGCGACGACCACGGCAATCGCGATCAGCCATGACAAGTGCTTCTGCGGATCGCAGAAACCCATGCCGATCAGGCCGAGGATCACCAATGATTGCGAAAGCACCAGCCACGAGCGGCGGCGGCCGAGTTTGCCGAGTAACGGCAGGCGCCATTGATCGAGCAGCGGCGACCACACCCATTTAAAGGCGTAGGCCAAACCGATGAGGCTTGCATAACCGATGGTTTCGCGAGCAACACCGGCTTCACGCAACCAGACTGACAACGTCGAAAACACCAGCATGTAGGGCAGGCCGGCGGCGAAACCAAGCAACAACAGCACAAGTGTTGAAGGGCTGGCATAGGCGGCGAGCGCGGCGCGCCAGGTTTTACGGGGCATGGGCTGGAGTCTGCCTCAAGATTACGGAAACAAAGCGCGCACTCTAACCGCTGTGCTCTACCGGGCGCCAGCCATGACGCTGAATATCAACACGATTGTTCAGGACACTGACGCCTTCGGTGCGCAAACGCGCGCGTTGTTCATCGCCCGAAGCGCTGCCCACCGGCAAGCTGATTCGCCCACCGGCACCGAGCACGCGATGCCATGGCAGCGTGGTGTCACTGGGCAATTGGCTCAAGGTGCGCCCGACCCAGCGCGCGGCGCGGCCGAGCCCGGCCAGTTGGGCCAATTGCCCATAACTGACGACTTTGCCTTCGGGCACTTGGGCCAAGGTCAAATAGAGTGCCGTGCGTCGGATTTGCGCCGGGCTTTCGGGTTCGCTGGTTACGTCGTTCACGTCCGCAATACCTGGGGGAAATTGGTTTCTGTCGCCGGCAGATTAGATCCTGAAGTGACAATTGAGAAATGAACTCAATTGAAATAGTCGGGTCTGTCCTTGCTAGCGCGTTATTCCCAGGGATAATGCCGACTTTTTTTCGCAAACCAGAGCCTTCGATCCGCTTATGTTGTCCAGAACCTTGTTGTGCCTCGCTGTCTTCAGTGCTTCCACGCCTTTGCTCGCCGACACCGTATGGTTGAAAAACGGTGACAAGTTAAGCGGCAAGATCACTGTGTTCGATGGCGGCAAACTGCTGATCCAGACCGCGTACGCCGGCGCTATCCCGATTGACTGGAAACAGGTCAAAACCCTGGAGAGCGATCAGGAGCTGCTGGTCAAACAAGACGCTTACAACGGCGAGAAGGCCAAATCGCTGCACGCGGCCGAGGATGGCAAAGTCACCCTGGCCAACGGCGAAGCGCCGAAAACCGTCGAGTTGACGAGTATCCAGCAGATTCTCAAGCCTAAACCGGTGGTCGAAGATCTGGTGTGGAAGGGCAACGTCGACATGGCCCTGGATTATCAGCGCGCCGAGAAGGACACCGATGATTACGACGTCGGCTTCAAGACATCCGCGCGTCATGGTCGCTGGCGGCACATTGCCGAAGGCGAGTACAACCGCGAATTTCAGGACGACGTGGTCACCACCGATAACTGGCGCGCCGAATACTCCCTCGACCGCTTCCTGACGGATCACTGGTACTGGCAGGGTCGCTTGAACTACAAACGCGACAAGGTCGAAGAGCTGTCTCGTCAGCGCGTCGTCGGTACCGGTCCGGGTTATCAATTCTGGGACAACGAACTGGGCGCGTTCTCGCTGGGTTCGCTGCTCAACCGTACCGATTACGAATACAGCGATGGCGGCAAGGACAACTTCTATTCGGTCGCGATGAAGTGGGATTACAACCGTTACCTGATTGGCAAGAAAGTCGAGTTCTTCACCAATGGCGAACTGGGCAAGCCGCTTTCCGGCGTGGCCGATTACTCGCTGGATGCCGAATTGGGCTTGCGCTACAAGGTCACCGAGTGGGCTTCGCTTAACCTCAAAGCCGAGCGCGATGTCATCAGCGGCACCAGTGACGCGGATTTGAACAAGACGCGCTACACCGCAGGGTTTGGCGTGGCTTGGTAAACAGCTGACAGAATCAAAAAAATCGCAGCCACTGAGGCTGCGATTTTTTTTGATTTTTTTTAGGGGAGCAACCGCGGCTTACGTGCATTCACCCTGACGCACGCCGGCCTCGTAGCGGCATTCGCCATTCGGCGTGCCGTCCTGCTTCCACATACGCATCACGCCTTGCTCGCGGCCCTCGACGTAATCGACCGATGAGCTCATCTGGCCGTTTTCGAACCAGGTGATGGCCGGGCCCTGCAGTTTGCCGTCCTTGTAGATGCGGTGGTCCTTCAACTGGCCGTTCTGATACCACTCCTTGAAATCGCCCTGTTCGCGATGCTTTTCGTCCCATTGCCACTGCACGGTTTGCACGCCTTGCGCATTCCACGTGGCGTAGCTGCGTTGTACCTGTTTCTCGAAATAGTTTTTTTCTTCGACTTTGCCGTCGGCGTAGTAGCTGATGACCCAGCCGTCCGGGCTGCTGTCGACGTTGTTGCGCGTGCTGCGCACCGCGCCGTCTTCGAAGTAGGACGTGCTGGCGCCCTGTGACAGGCCTGCGACGAAAGTGCTGCTGTCCTTGAGTTTGCCGTTGGGGTAATAGCTCAGGGCCGGGCCGTCCGGAACGTCGTTGCGATAACTGATTCGGCCAATCACTGCGCCGTTTTCGTCATGTTCCAGGTATTCGCCGTCGACGCGTTTGCCCTGATGCCAGTTATAGGCTTCTGCCTCTTTGCCGTTGTCGTGATAAGTGGTTTCCCAGCCTTCCAGTTGACCGTCCAGGTAATGAGAGCGCTTGGTGAGCGCGCCGCTGTCGGAATAGCTGAGCACTTCACCTTGCGGGTTGCCCTGCAAGTCGTAGTTCAGGGTCTGGCCGATTTTTCCGTTTGAGTAATAGGTTTTTGATTCGAGCACCGGTTTGCCCGAGACAAAGTCCTCGGCGTCGACGAAATAGTCGCGGCGTACGGCGCGGTTTTCCACGTAATGGATCTTCGCGTGCCAGGCTTTGCGCTTTTTATCGTAGGTCAGTGGCATCGGCAGGTAGAACGTCGCCTGACCTTTGCTGGTCGGCGCGTATTCCTCGTCCAGATACAACTTGCCGTCCACCAGCGATGTGGTCAGTTGCGTGCATTCTTCCGGCGTGCAGGCGCGGACTTTCTCGAAAAATGCGCGTTTGCCTTCGCATTCCGAGAGCGTTATCAGCAACGGGGTTTCATCGTCGATCAGTTGCTGCACTTCGTCGATCAGTCGGCCGAACGATTCGTTGGGCACACCCACCGATTCCGGCGTGAGGTAAACCTCGTTGCTGCCGCAAGCGTGTTCGGTCGACAGCTGCAGTAATACCGCCGCGCGCAGCTGTAACTGCGAGGCGCCTTGTGCGTCAGGGCCTTTGGCGAGATAGGTTGCGTGGGTGTTCATGCCGACGATGATGGTCGGGTGGTCGGGGCGGGGATCGGCGTGAATCGAGAAGGGCAATGAGAGGGCGATCAGTGCTGCGCCCAGGGTTTTCCATTGGTTGAACGGCATCCTGCTGCTTCCATGTGATTTTCCAGGTGGCGAATCATATAGAAGGAGGGCGCTCTGGCATAAGGCAAAAATACTCGCCCACAAAAAAGCCCCGCTTTTAAGGGCGGGGCTTTTTACTAAAGCAAGTACAAGTTAGATAACTTGAACTTCTTCAGCTTGCATGCCTTTCTGACCGCGGGTAGCGATGAAAGAAACCTGTTGGCCTTCTTTCAGGCTTTTGAAGCCGTCGGATTGGATAGCTTTGAAGTGAACGAACAGGTCGTCACCGGATTGTGGAGTGATGAAGCCGAAGCCTTTTTCATCGTTGAACCACTTAACGGTACCGGTTTGGCGATTAGACATGGTGTAACTCCTTGAACAAAGATAACTGCGACGCAGGAAGAACCCTGGCCGAGACTGAGTGCAAAGAGCAGGAAAAATTCTTGTAGATGGTTGGATCGAAATTCAACATATCGTGTAGAGATTCTCAGTGACACAAGCAGCACAGTGGCGCCACCTTAACCCTTTTTGCAGAACGTGCCAATGCTTCTTGCGAATGTTTCTCTGATTTCGTGACTGACGGTGCATCGGATCGACGCCAAGGCCCGGCAATCACGGGGGATCGCCGAGAATTATTTCTCGCACTTTGAACCCGGAGCGTGCGCCTAGTAAGATGCCGGACAGAATTTTTCCACCTCGCTATTCAGGACACCCCGCCATGAGCATCAAATCGGACAAGTGGATTCGCCGCATGGCGCAAGAGCACGGCATGATCGAACCGTTCGTCGAGCGCCAGATGCGCGGTGAAGGTGCCGAGCGGCTGATCTCCTATGGCGTCTCGAGCTATGGCTACGATGTACGCTGCGCCGGTGAATTCAAGGTGTTCACCAACATCAACTCGGCCATCGTCGACCCTAAGAACTTCGACGAGAAGAGCTTCGTTGATGTCACCAGCGACGTCTGCATCATCCCGCCGAACTCCTTTGCACTGGCGCGCACCGTGGAATTCTTCCGCATCCCGCGCAACGTGCTGACCATCTGCCTGGGTAAAAGCACCTACGCGCGTTGCGGCATTATCGTCAACGTGACGCCGCTTGAGCCTGAATGGGAAGGTCACGTCACCCTGGAATTCTCCAACACCACGACCCTGCCGGCGAAAATCTACGCCAATGAAGGCGTGGCGCAGATGCTGTTTTTCGAATCCGACGAAGAGTGCGAAGTGTCCTACAAGGACCGTGGCGGCAAGTATCAGGGCCAGCGCGGCGTCACATTGCCACGCACCTGAGTCGTCCATCTGACAGGTTCGGGGAATTCTTTGGCGGCTAAACACTCTATTGGGTGTACTGCCCGGTTTGCTTACAGCGGACCGGGCCACTGCTCAGGAGTGCTCCATGAAGATCGATCCGCAAATAAGCGCCGAACTGGCCAGGCTCGAGCCCAATCAAGTCGGTGTCCTGGCCTGGTCCTTGTTGGCGCATCCGCCAATGCTGGCAGGGGGCATCCCCGGCCAACCCGACCCAGACACCCCTAACGAAGAGCCCACCGAACCCGGTGTGCCAACCCTGCCAGATGAGCCACCTCCGGCGCCTGTCGCCTGATATCGCTGATATTGATCCCGCGCTCGTCGCATGACGCGGGATTGATAACGCCTTACCCCTATTCGATAACGCGTTACCCGTAGGAGCAAAGCTTGCTCGCGATGGCGGTGCATCGGTCAACGAATATTTGCCTGATTAAACGCCATCGCGAGCAAGCTTTGCTCCCACAATTCAAACTGGCCAAATCTCGCCATCGCCGATGACGAACACCCGACAGCTCTCATCCCGATCCACCTGATACCCGCCGGTAAACGCGCCGAACGCAGGCATCAGGCTGATCTGCTCGCCCAATCTGAAACACGCCAGACGCAAACTTTGCCGACCCTTGCCATGCAACCGATAAACCGGGTGCACGTGGCCCGCCAGTACGTGGCGGCTCGGGTGCGGATCCGGTTCGTGCTGCAACGCAAACGGCCCCAGCAGCAGCGGTTCCGGGACCACGCGGATATTCAGCGAGTCCGGCGGATAGCCCGCACGTTTGTCGTGATTGCCGCGAATCAGCGTCATCGGCAGCTCTTTATGGCGCTCGCGCCAAGTCGCCAAGGCGTTCAAGGTCTCGGTCGCGTGCGAACCCGGCCCATGCAGAAAGTCGCCAAGAAATATCAACTGACGGCAGGGCAGGGCCGCCAGCAAGCCATCCAGCACCGCGATGTTTTGCGAGGTGGTGCCGCGCGGCACCGGTTGCCCGAGGCTGCGATACGCCGCAGCCTTGCCGAAATGCACGTCGGCGATCAGCAAAGCCTGTTGCGCCGGCCAATAAATCGCTTTCTCGGGCAACAACCACAGCTCTTCGCCAGCCAGGCGCACGGGAAAAGGCGCGCCCATCAGTTTTTCCCGGTTTCAGCGGTTTTTTCCAGATCACCGACCATTCGGCGGATGCGATCAGCGAGTTTTTCCGAGCTCATGCTCTCGCGCATTCTTTCCACCAACAGCGGAAAGCCCAGTGGCGTAGGACGTTTGATCTGATGCAAGTCGAATCTCAAACTATTGATGTGGGCCAACGTTTCCTCCAGTCGCCGAATATCCAATTCTTCCCGTAGGACTTCTTCCCCAGCCTGGGCCAACAACAGGTTGTCGGCGTCGTACTGTTTGAACACCTCGAAAAACAAACCGCTCGATGCCTGCACCTGCCGCGTACTTTTCGGCGCGCCGGGGTAACCGGCGAACACCAGCCCGGCAATCCGGGCGATCTCGCGAAAGCGTCGCAGTGCCAGTTCCCCGGCATTCAGGCTGGCGAGCACGTCGGCGAGCAGATTGTCGGCGCTGAGCAATGCCGGATCCAGGTGTTCGGACCAATCGACATAGGTGGCGCTGAGCAATTCGAGCCCGTAATCGTTGACCGCAATCGAGAACGTCACCGCTTGGCGTTGACTGATCCGCCACGCCAACAGGCTCGCCAGGCCCAAATGCACTTGGCGCCCGGCGAACGGATACAGGAACAAATGCCAGCCTTCGCGCGACTTCAGCGCTTCGGCCAACAAGCTGTTTTCAGTCGGCAGGCCGGACCAGCGTTGCTGCACTTCCAGCAGCGGGCGCAGCGCTTTCATTTCCGGGCCGACAAATGTGCCCTCGGCGGCGCTGCTGAAACGTGCGACCACCGCCCGCGCCAATTCGTTGGAAAGCGGCATGCGCCCGCCATTCCAACGCGGCACCGCGGCGCGTTTGACCGTGCTGCGGCGTACATACGCGGTCATGTTTTCGACGCGAATCAGTTCCAGCAATCGCCCGGCAAACAGGAATCCATCGCCAGGCTTGAGGCGGGCGATAAACCCTTCCTCGACACTGCCCAGCGTTTTGCCGCCACCGCCCTTGCTCCAGAACTTCAGCTGGATGCTCGCGTCGCTGACAATCGTGCCAATGCTCATGCGATGCCGTCGCGCCAGTCGCGCATCGGGTACGCGCCACACGCCGTGTTCGTCCGGTTCGACCCGGCGATAATCCGGATACGCCGTCAGAGAAAGTCCGCCGTGACGTACGAAAGCCAGCGCCCACGCCCAATCCGCCAGGGTCAGATCGCGATAAGCCCAGGCGCCGCAGACTTCTTCGTACAACTCTTCAGGAATAAAGCCACCGCCGAGCGCCATGCTGACCAGATGCTGCACCAGCACATCCAGCGGTTTGTGCGGCGATTGGCGCGGTTCGATGCGCCGTTGCGCCACGGCGTCTTGCGCGGCGGCAGCTTCGACCAGTTCGAGGCTATGGGTCGGCACCAACGTCACGCGTGACACCCGCCCCGGCGCGTGACCGGAGCGACCGGCACGCTGCATCAGCCGCGCCACGCCTTTCGCCGAGCCGATCTGCAGCACGCGTTCGACCGGCAAAAAGTCCACGCCCAAGTCGAGGCTGGAGGTGCAGACCACCGCTTTCAGTTGACCGTCCTTGAGCGCGCGCTCCACCCAATCGCGGGTGTCGCGCGACAGTGAACTGTGATGCAAGGCAATCAGCCCGGCCCAGTCCGGGCGCGCTTCCAGCAAGGCCTGATACCAGATCTCCGATTGCGCGCGGGTGTTGGTGAACACCAGCGTGCTGGGGCTGGAATCGAGTTCGGCGACCACTTGCGGCAACATCTTCAAACCGATGTGCCCGGCCCACGGAAAACGTTCGATGGCGGGAGGCAGCAGGGTGTCGACGCGTAGGTCTTTGCCGTTTTCGCCCTGCACGCTGACGCCGTTGTCTTGTGGGATTAATACCTGCTGCGCGTGGTCCTGATTACCCAACGTCGCGGAAACGCCCCAGACGATCAACTCCGGATGCCAGTGGCGCAACCGCGCGAGGGCCAGTTGCAACTGCACGCCGCGTTTGTTGCCGATCAATTCGTGCCATTCATCCACCACCACCATGCGCAACGTCGACAACGCCGTTTGCGCATCGGCGCGGGCGAGCATCAGGGTCAGGCTTTCCGGGGTGGTGATCAGCGTTGTCGGCAAGCGCCGGCTCTGGCGTGCACGTTCGCTGCTGCTGGTGTCGCCGGTGCGCAGGCCAACGCTCCAGCCAATCTGCAAATCCTGCAACGGCGCTTCGAGCGCGCGCGCGGTGTCGGCGGCCAAGGCGCGCATCGGCGTGATCCACAGCACGGTGATCGGCTCGGCGGGCGGTTTGCGCTTTTTCGGTTTCTCAACGGGCGTGACGGTAGAAGCAAAGCGATTGAGCGCGCCGAACCACACCGCGTAGGTTTTACCGGCGCCGGTGCTGGCGTGCAGCATCCCGGATTCGCCGTTTTTGACTGCCGTCCACAGCTGTTTCTGAAAGGCGAATGGCTTCCAGCCGCGAGCGGTGAACCATTTTTTTGCGTAGTCGGGGGAGTTGCCCATGCCGGCCGTGTGCGCTCTGAAAGTCTTCTTTCAGTGACCACGGCGGCGGGCGAAAGGTTTAAAGATGATGTACTGACATTGATGACCACACACGGACCTGTAGGAGCAGAGCTTGCTCGCGAAGGCGTCGTATCAGTCAACATAATCGTTGGCTGATAGGACGCCTTCGCAAGCAAGCTTCGCTCCTACAGGGTGAGCGGTGTTGTTGGGTGGCGGTTATTTGAGATTACCGCTGAGAAACTGCTTCAGCCGCTCGCTCTTCGGGTTGCCCAGCACCTCTTCCGGCGCGCCTTCTTCTTCCACCAGACCCTGATGCAGGAACAACACTTGGCTCGACACTTTGCGCGCGAAGCTCATTTCGTGGGTGACCATGATCATCGTCCGGCCCTCTTCGGCCAGCCCCTGAATCACCCGCAGCACTTCGCCTACCAGTTCCGGGTCGAGCGCCGAGGTCGGTTCATCGAACAGCATCACCTCCGGCTCCATCGCCAGTGCGCGGGCAATCGCTACCCGTTGCTGCTGGCCGCCGGAGAGGAACGCCGGGTATTGATCGGCCACTCGCGCGGCCAAACCGACTTTGTCCAGATAACGCCGCGCGCGGTCCTCGGCTTCTTCTTTGCTGCAACCGAGCACGCGGCGCGGCGCCATGGTGATGTTTTCCAGCACCGTCATGTGGCTCCACAAGTTGAAATGCTGGAACACCATGGCCAGCCGCGTGCGGATCCGTTGCAGTTCATCAGGGTCGGCGACGTGCATGCCGTGGCGGTCCTTGACCATGCGCACGTCTTTGCCGTCGAGGCTCATTGCGCCGTCGTTGGGTTGCTCAAGGAAATTGATGCAACGCAGGAACGTGCTTTTGCCCGAGCCGCTGGCGCCGATCAGGCTGATCACGTCGCCGGTGTTGGCCTTGAGCGAAACACCTTTGAGCACATGATGGTCGCCGTAACTCTTATGCAGGCCTTCGATGGTCAGTTTGTACATGGGGCATGCATCCTCAAGGCGAAAGTAGGTAGCCGCTGCGATAGGCTTCGGTGCCCGCGACGTGGGCGATCACCATGCCGGCAGTGGCCATGCGCCGCAGCGAGCGGGCGTACATCAACCCGGCGGCGGTGCAGTGGATTGGGGTGACGCGATCGAGGATCGGGTCGATGACTTCGGCGATCAGTTGCCCTGCTTGCAGGTATTGCCCCGGTTGCGCGCAGAACACCAGCAAACCGCCGACCGGCGTGGCCACCGGTTCGACGCCGGCCAGCGGCGTGGCGGGATAAGGCAGATCGGGCAGAGGCGCCGCTTCGCCAGCGATGGCGCCGACGTGGATCAGATAGTCGAGCAACGCCTGGCAATCGACGCTGGCCAACGGGTGATTGACGTCACCCTGACCGCGCAATTCGACGGTGACCGAAAAACTCCCCAGCGGAATATTGAAGTGCTCGCCGAAGCGTTCCTGCAACTGCCACCAAAGCAAGGTAAAACACTCATCAAACGACTGACCGCCGGAATCGGTGGCGAGCAGGCTGGCCTCGGCGCCGATGTAGCGCGCCAGCGGCTCGACCTGCGGCCAGGCCTCGGGCGTGGTGTAAAGGTGCGCGACGGCTTCGAAATCGCAATGCAGGTCGAGCACGATGTCGGCGTCGCAGGCCAGCCGTTGCAGGGTCAGGCGCTGGGATTGCAACTGCGTGCTGGCGGTCTGGCGGGCGAGGGCGTTGCGCAGGCTGCTGCGGATCAATTGGAGATTGTGCTGCGGATCGTCGCCGAGCTGGCCTTCGATATCGTTGCCGACTTCTTCGCTCAAATCGACGAACCAGCGGTTGAAATTCTGCCCGCTCTCCAGCTCGTAACGGCCCAGCGGCACGTCCATCAGCACTTGTTCGAGGCCGACCGGGTTGGCAATCGGCACCAGGACAATTTCGCTGCGCAAACGCCCGGCCGCTTCCAGCTCGGCCAGGCGTTGCTTGAGGTGCCACGCGACGAGCATGCCGGGCAATTCGTCGGCGTGCAGGGACGCCTGGATGTAGATCTTGCCTGTGGCCGACGCGGGGCCGAAATGAAAACTGTGGATGTGTCGCGCAGTCCCCGGCAGCGGGGCCAGCAAGTCATGGATCTGGTGGCGCATCGTGCGTTTCCTGAAACAGTAAAAGGCCTAGTGGGTCGGCCCGAGGAAGGCTAGCCAGCGGCGTTCGGCAAGTCGAAACAGGCCAACCAGCGCAAAGGTTATGGTCAGGTAGATCAACGCGGCGATGCCGAACGACTGAAACGTCAGGAACGTCGCCGAGTTGGCGTCCCGCGCCACTTTCAGAATGTCCGGGATGGTCGCGGTGAATGCCACGGTGGTCGAGTGCAGCATCAGGATCACTTCGTTGCTGTAATACGGCAACGAGCGACGCAGGGCGGACGGCATGATCACGTAGGCATAGAGCTTCCAGCCGGTCAGACCGTAGGCCTTGGCCGCTTCGACTTCACCGTGCGCCATGCTGCGAATCGCCCCGGCGAAAATCTCCGTGGTGTAGGCGCAAGTGTTCAGGGCGAAAGCGAGGATGGTGCAGTTCATCGCATCCCGAAAGAACGCGTCGAGCACCGGTTGTTCCCGGATCGCCGCGAGGCTGTAGATGCCGGTGTAGCAAATCAGCAACTGGATATACAACGGCGTGCCACGGAACAGGTAGGTGTAAAACTGCACCGGCCAGCGAATGTAGAAGTGCGGCGACACCCGCGCAATCGACAGTGGGATCGACACCACAAAACCAATGCAGATCGAGGCGCTGAGCAGCCACATGGTCATCGCCAGACCGGTGATGTTGTAGCCGTCGGTATAAAGGAAGGGTTTCCAGTATTCCTGCAAGAGTTCGATCATCGTACGGCCTCCCGGGAGCCGGCGGCGTAGCGGCGTTCGAGCCAGCGCAGGACGAAGTTGGAAATGCTGGTGATCACCAGATAAATCAGCGCGGCGAGCACCAGAAAGTAAAACAGTTGATAGGTGCTTTTACCGGCGTCCTGCGCAGCCTTGACCAGATCGGCAAGGCCGATGATCGACACCAGCGCGGTGGCCTTGAGCATCACCATCCAGTTATTGCCGATGCCCGGCAGGGCGAAACGCATCATCTGCGGGAACACCACCAGCCGAAAGCGCTGCCCGCGTTTGAGGCCATACGCGGTGGCGGCCTCAACCTGGCCGCGCGGCACCGCGAGAATGGCGCCACGGAAGGTTTCGGTGAAATACGCGCCGTAAATGAAGCCCAGGGTGATGACCCCGGCGCTGAACGGATTGATTTCGATGTATTCCCATTCCATCAAATCGGTGAACGACGTCAGCCAGGTTTGCAGGCTGTAGAAAATCAGCAGCATCAGCACCAGGTCCGGCACCCCGCGAATCAGCGTGGTGTAGAGCTGCGCCGGCACGCGCACCAGTTTGAGTTTTGACAGTTTGGCACTGGCGCCCAGCAAGCCGAGGAGCACGGCGACTAAGAGCGACAACACCGATAATTTGATGGTCATCCAGGTGCCTTGCATCAGCAACGGACCGAAGCCCTGAAGGCTGAAGGCAGAGAGCCCCAGATTTTGTAAGAGGTTTTCGAACATAAATCAGCAACCTGATCGAGTAAAAAAAGCGCCCATCGTGAGATGGGCGCCGGGCATTATTTGCCGCTGTACAGATTCAGATCGCCAAAGTGTTTCTTCTGAATGGTGGCGTAGGTGCCATCGTCGTGTAACGCTTTGATACCTTTATCCAAAAGTGCCTTGAGGTCTTTGTTACCTTTAGAGATACCGATAGCTGTTTTGGCTGGCAGCAATTCGCTGTCGACCGGCTTGCTGATCTCGTAGCCTTCACCTTTTGGCGACTTCAGGAAGCCCAGTTCGGCTTGCAACATGTCCTGAATGGCGGCATCGAGGCGACCCGACGTCAGGTCCGAATACACCTGATCCTGGTTCTGGTAGGCCTGGGTTTTCACCCCGGCCTTGTCCAGCACGGCTTTGGCGTAGGCTTCCTGAATGGTGCCTTGCTCGTAACCGACGGTCTTGCCCTTCAGCGAAGCGACGTCTTCGCTCAGGCCGGAACCCTTCTTGAACACGTAAGCGGTTGGGCCGGAGAACAGTTCGTTGGAGAAGTCGATGACTTTTTCGCGAGCCGGGGTGACGGTCATCGAAGAGATCACGCCGTCGAATTTATTGGCCTTGAGGCCCGGAATCATGCCGTCGAAATCGCTTTCGACCCATTTGCACTTGACCTTCAGCTCGGCGCAGATCGCGTTGCCCAGGTCGATATCGAAGCCTACCAGGCTGCCATCGGCCGCTTTCGACTCGAACGGTGCGTAGGAAGGGTCAACGCCAAAACGCAGCTCTTTATATTCCTTGGCCAGCGCGGAGCCGGCAGCCATGCACAACGCCAGTGCAGAAAGGGTCAGCAATGCTTTTTTCATTATTCAATCCCTAAAAACCAATATGAGCGCTTGTGGCGCAGAATTATTGTTACTGGAAAGCGTAAGACCTAATGAAAGTAGCAATTTCCGAACCAGAGTCCCGAACAAGCGTTTTAAAAGGTGATTCAACAAATGCCTGAACAGGATTTGTGCACGCAAATGGGCGTGCGGAAATTGCTGCACCAATATAGTTCAGATCCGGGGAAAGGCTGGATGAGGGTTGTTTTGGGAAAGCGCGGAGTCAGTTGGTATTTGCTTTGACTGACCCTGCGCCATCGCGAGCAGGCTCACTCCTACAAGGTTCGCGCAGAAC
Organism: Pseudomonas sp. SJZ131; assembly: GCF_007828705.1. Taxonomy (NCBI): domain Bacteria; kingdom Pseudomonadati; phylum Pseudomonadota; class Gammaproteobacteria; order Pseudomonadales; family Pseudomonadaceae; genus Pseudomonas; species Pseudomonas sp. SJZ131. The sequence goes on from NZ_VIVC01000002.1 coordinate 654,863, forward strand.
AGAATATCCGTGAACACCACCAATCCCGTGTGGGAGCGAGCTTGCTCGCGATGGCGGTGGGTCGGCGGAATCTCTTTCAACTGACACGCCGTCATCGCGAGCAAGCTCGCTCCCACATTTGATCCGGTTCCGTATATGGTTTCTATCAACACCGCTGAACCCCTGTGGGAGCGAGCCTGCTCGCGATAGCGGTGGGTCAGCGGAATCTCTTTCAACTGACACGCCGTCATCGCGAGCAAGCTCGCTCCCACATTTGATCCGGTTCCGTACACGGTTTCTATGAACACCGCTGAACCCCTGTGGGAGTGAGCCTGCTCGCGATAGCGGTGGGTCAGCGAAATCTCTTTCAACTGACACGCCGTCATCGCGAGCAGGCTCACTCCCACATTTGATTCGGTTCCGTACACGGCTTCTGTGGACACCGCTGAACCCCTGTGGGAGCGAGCTTGCTCGCGATAGCGGTGGTTCAGCGAAATCTCTTTGACTGACACTCCGCTTTCGCGGGCAAGCCTCGCTCCTACAGGGGCAATCGGTTAGCTCAGGAGGTCTTGCAGGGTTGCGAGGCTGTCGGCTTCTTCGACGGTTTTGTCCTGGCGCCAGCGCAGCATTCTTGGGAAGCGCACGGCGATTCCGCTTTTGTGCCGTTTCGACAGCGCGATGCCTTCGAAGCCCAGCTCAAACACCAGACTCGGCGTCACACTGCTCACCGGCCCGAACTTCTCCACCGTGGTTTTGCGCACGATGCCGTCAACCTTGCGCATTTCCTCATCGGTCAGCCCCGAATACGCCTTGGCAAACGGCACCAGCGTACGCTCGCTGGCGTCCGGCGGGCCGTCCCACACCGCGAACGTGTAGTCGCTATAAAGACTCGCGCGCCGGCCATGCCCGCGTTGCGCGTAGATCAACACCGCGTCAACGCTGAACGGCTCGACTTTCCATTTCCACCAGACGCCCATGTCCTTGGTCCGGCCGACGCCATACATCGCGTCCCGCGCCTTGAGCATCATCCCTTCGACGCCGAGGCGCCGCGACGCTTCGCGCTGTTCGGCGAGGTCGAACCAGTCTTTGCCGGTGAGCAGCGGCGAGGCCAGCAGCACCGGGCTGTTGCACGTCGCGATCACCTGCTCCAATTGCGCGCGGCGCTCAGCCTGCGTGTGGTTGCGCCAATCTTCGCCCTGCCATTCCAGCAAATCGTAGGCGAGCACCACCACCGGCACGTCTTCGAGGATTTTCTTGCCGAGGGTTTTGCGCCCGATGCGTTGTTGCAGCAAGGCAAACGGCTGCACGGATGGCGGCGCGGTGGATTGCGGATCGAAGGCGTCCTCGGTGTCCGGTTGCGAGGATTTCCACACCACAATTTCACCATCGATCACCGTGCCGTCCGGCAAACCGTGGGTCAGCGCATGCAATTCGGGGAAGCGCTCACTGACCAATTCCTCGCCGCGCGACCAGATCCACAACCGTCCCTCGCGCTTCACTACTTGCGCGCGGATGCCGTCCCACTTCCATTCCACTTGCCATTGGCTGGCCGGGCCGAGCAGCGCTTCAAACTGCTCGACCGGTTGCGCCAAGGCATGCGCGAGAAAAAACGGGTAAGGCTGACCGCCGCGTTGCGCGTGTTCTTCATCGGATTGCGGCGCGATCAGTTTCAGGTAACTCGCAGCGGTCGGGCGGTTGGACAGGTCGGTGTAACCCACCAGACGCTGGGCCACACGTTTGCTGTCGAGATCGGCCATCGCCGCCAATGCGCGAGTGACCAGCAACTTCGAGACGCCGACGCGAAAGCTGCCGGTGATCAATTTGATGCACAGCATCAGGCTCGCGCTGTCGAGTTGTGCCCACAGCGACGGCAAATGTCGGGCGAGAAATTCCGGCGTTTCACCGCGCAGCGGCAGCAGTTTTTCTTCGATCCATACCGCGAGGCCGTCGGTTGAGCTGTGATCGCTTTCCGGCAATACCAGTGAAATGGTTTCCGCCAGATCGCCGACAGCCTGGTAACTTTCCTCGAACAACCACGGCGAAAGTCCGGAAATGCTCACCGCCAATTCCCGCAGTGCGCGCACCGGCACCAATTGCCGAGGCCGCCCGCCAGACAAAAAGTACACCGCCCATGCCGCATCTTCCGGCGCGGCTTGTGCAAAGTAGGCTTGCATGGCCGCCAGTTTGGCGTTGCTTGAGGTGGTGGCGTCGAGTTCGGCGTACAGCTCGGCGAAGGCTTTCATCGTTGCCCCTCGGCAAGTTCGGCGGGCGCGGCGCTGTTTTCTTCTTCGTCATCGCCGTATTCAGTGCTGAAACCTTGGGCGTCGAGGCCTTTCTCGCGCAGATGCTGGACCAGCACACCAATCGAGCCGTGAGTGACCATCACTCGTTCGGCGCCGGTCTGCTCGATGGCCCACAGCAGGCCCGGCCAATCGGCGTGGTCCGAAAGCACAAACCCGCGATCAACCCCGCGCCGCCGCCGTGGGCCGCGCAACCGCATCCAGCCGCTGGCGAAACCGTCGCTGTAGTCGCCGAAGCGGCGCATCCAGGTGCTCGCGCCGGCGGAGGGCGGGGCGATGACCAAAGCTTGGCGCATGATCGGGTCGCTTTTTTTGATGTCGCCGGCGTAAATCGTCGGCGGCAGATAAATCCCCGCGTCGCGATAGACGCGGTTCAGTGGTTCGACGGCGCCGTGCGAGAGAATCGGGCCGATGCTGGCGTCGATGCCGTGCAGAATCCGCTGCGCCTTGCCGAAGGAATAGCAGAGCAGCACGCTGGCCTTTTGCGCGGCGATATTGGCCCGCCACCATTGGTTGATCTCGGCGAAAATCTGCGCTTGCGGCTGCCAGCGGTAGATCGGCAGACCGAAGGTCGATTCAGTGATGAAGGTGTGGCAGCGCACCGGTTCGAACGGCGCGCAGGTGCCGTCGGGCTCGATTTTGTAATCCCCCGAGGCGACCCAGACTTCACCGCCGTATTCGAGACGCACTTGCGCCGAACCAAGCACATGGCCGGCCGGATGAAAGCTCAGGGTTACGCCGTGGTGCAGCAAACGCTCGCCGTAGGGCAGGGTTTGCAGGTTGATGTCCTGGCCCAGACGCGAGCGCAGAATCCCTTCGCCGGGCGTCGCTGCGAGGTAATGCTGATTGCCGCGATGCGCGTGATCGCCGTGAGCGTGGGTGATCACCGCACGTTCCACCGGGCGCCACGGGTCGATGTAAAAATCCCCGGCGGGACAGTACAAACCTTCCGGGCGCGCGATAACAAGATCCATATTTGTTGCCAAATTCGGGGGACTTGTTAGGTATGAGGCTTGCGTGAGGGGGGAAGTTCTATCGGAGTTCAGCGCGATTCCTGTGGTAGCGAGCTTGCTCGCGATGGCGGAATTTCAGTCAGCCTCATCGTTGACTGTAAAGGCCTCATCGCGAGCAAGCTCGGTCCCACGGGGGGCAGGATTGTTGCTTATTTCCCCGGTGTCAGGGTCAAACGCGCCTTGCCGTACACCTTGTCGAAGTTCTGCGGCTGCAGCGGCAGGCTCATGTATTGGCCTTTCAGCCATGGGTCGATGCTGTTCAGATAATTCGGGCTCGCCGGATTGCCCGACTGCCCGGTGCCGTTCTGCCCCATCAGCGGTTCAGCCTGGCCGAAGTCGACGATAAAACGCATCGCCGGTACTCGCGTTGTATTGAAGTTCTCGCCCCAGGCGAACGCTGCGGTGTTCAACGTGGTGTGATCGCCGCCGGCCGCCATCGGCCCGCGAACGGTCTGGCCATTGGCATTTTTCCATTCGTAGCGGTGCAATTTGCCCCACTGCCAGGCCTTGTGATCGCCGCCCATTTGGCTGTCGCCAGCACTGATCGCCGCCGCCAGACTGCGCGCGAGAATCGCCGGTTTGTCTTCTTTCTGCGGGGTGCGCGCGTCGTCCCAAAATGGACTGTCTTCGCGAGCGAGCAGGTGATCGGCCTGCGCCGCGTAGGACAACTCGCCGTTGGCGGTAAAGGCTTGCCACGCCGGGCTGCTTTCCGGGCCAAGTTCGTCGAGGAAAATCTGCTTGGCGCTTTCCTGCAGGAACAACTCGTAGATCGCTGCGTCGGCAGAGGTCGGGCTGAGCTTGCCGTCGAACGCCATCAAGCGCGTCAACGCTTCGCGAGCCTTGCTGCGATCCGCTTCCGGCAACTTGTCGATTGCCTGTTTCAGCGGCTGCGGCATGCCCGGCGCTTCAAACATGCTTTTCAGTTTGGCGGCGAACGTGGTGGTCTGGTCGTACTGCATGGCGATCAGGCTGCGCGTTTCGTGCTTGCCCGCGCCGGCCAGTTGGGCCATGCGCTCGCCGCGTTCCGGGGCAGACCAGGAATTCGACAATTGCATGCCGTAACCATGCGGAATCACCCTTTGGTTGGCGGTGCCGAGCCAGCCTTGCGCCGGGTCCTGGTCGTAAGGATGGAGCATCGGGTCGGCGTAACCGTCCCAGTCGTAGCGACCTTCCCAGCCCGGCGATGGCAGCAGGCCTTCGCCTTCGCGGCGATTCGGGTAACGGCCGGTGACTTGCCAGCCAATGTTGCTGGCGTCGGCGAACACCAGATTGAGGGCGATGGCGCGGATCTCGCGGCTGGCGTCCGAGGCTTTCTCGACGGTTTGTGCGCGGGACAGGTCGAAAAAAGCGTCCAGAGTTTTGTCGTCAGTGAAGCTTGGGGTCTGCAACGCGACGCCAAAACCATTGGCCATGTTCAGGCCCTGCGCACTGTTGAGCAGCGCGCCGTGGCGGGTTTCGTACACCGGTTCGCGAATCGAGCGCTGGCCTTTGACAAAGAAGGTTTCGTTGCGCACGGCCACCGGCTGCCATTTGTCGCCGACGTCGTAAGCGAGGCCATTGCCCTGGCGGCGGATTTTTTCCAGGAACAGGTCCTGGTTGTCGCCCATGACCGCGGTCATGCTCCACGCCACTTTGCCGTTGAAACCGCCGAGCACCATCGGCAGGCCGGCGACGCTGACGCCCGCCGCCTGATATTTCGGCGCGCGGATCTGCACGTAGCTGTACAGCGACGGCACGCCCAGCGGCCCGTGACTGTCGCTGGCCAGCAGGCTTTTGCCGCTGCGGCTGCGTTGCGGGCCGATCGCCCAGTTGTTCGAGGAGGTGGCGCCGAGCATGTTCAAATCCGCCAGTTGCGCGGTGGCTTTGCTGATTTCGGCCAGACCGGGAATCGCGCCGTTGAGCTTGATGCCTTGCAGTTTGTCCGCTTCGGCCACCGGCAGTTTTTCGTCGGGCGCGGACGGCGTCAGCCACGGCAGTTTGTCGGTGGTGACGGTTTGCGCGAGCACCAGCGCGGAAATTTCTTCCGGCAGGTTGGCCGATTGGCTGAAGTTGAGCAGGCAGAAAATCAGCGCCGAATCTTCAGGTTTCCAGTATTCAGGTTTGTAGCCGCTGGCGGCGAGGTCGGCCGGCAGCTTGTCGCGGTAGCGGAACAGGTAGGCGTTGACGCCGCGCGCATAGACTTCGAAGAAGCGCTTGAGGCGTGGCGACGAAGCTTTATACAGCTCGCCGGCGCTTTTCTTCAGGTTGACGGCGCGCATGTAGCGGTCGGCGTCGAGCAGGTCGGCGCCGGACATTTCTGCCAAACGGCCTTCGGCCAAGAGGCGCATGGTGACCATTTGCGTGATGCGGTCGCTGGCGTGCACGTAACCGAGGGCGAATAGCGCGTCGTGGAAGCTGTTGCTTTCGATCAGCGGCATGCCCATGGCATTGCGCCGCACCGAAACGTTCTGCGCCAAACCCTTGAGCGGCTGCACGCCGGAGGCTGGGGGGAGGGTGTCCTGAGTGTCCCAGGTCTGACAACCGGTCAGGCTCAAAACACCGGCCACTGCTGCGGCAACGCCGAACCGGGGAAGAAAATGTGTGAGGGCTGGCGAGGCCATGGCAAAGCTCCTGCGGGGGTAGTAACGCAATAAAGCCGCTACGTTAGTGAGCAGGAGGTAGCCGCGCAAGCGGGGCGCAGGGTTATTTGCGGATTTGTCCGATAAACCGCCGATCCGCAGACCCTGATCCCCCTCGCCACAAGGATCGCTTTGATCTCAAGACTTAGGTGGGTTGACCTTCGCCGCCAGTGCATAAGCCTTCACCGTCGCCGGGCGATTCTGGATGTGGGTGAACCAGCGCAGCACATTGGGGAAGTCCTCGAGTTTCTGGCTCTGCCATTTGTGCGAGACGATCCACGGGTAGATCGCCATGTCGGCAATGCTGTATTCGCTGCCGGCGACGAATTCGTTATCCGCCAGTTGCTTGTCGAGCACGCCGTAGAGGCGCGCGGTTTCGTCGATGTAGCGCTTGATCGCGTAGGGGATTTTCTCCGGGGCGAACTGGCTGAAATGGTGATTCTGCCCGGCCATCGGCCCCAGACCGCCCATCTGCCAGAACAACCATTGCAGCGCCTGTTGGCGTCCGCGCAGGTCTTTGGGCAGGAACTTGCCGGTCTTCTCGGCGAGGTACAGCAGGATCGCGCCGGACTCGAACAACGACAGCGGCTCACCGCCGTCGGCCGGCTCGTGATCGACGATTGCCGGGATTTTGTTGTTCGGCGAGATCTTCAGGAAGACAGGCTTGAACTGGTCGTTCTGGCTGATGTTGATCGGGTGCACGTCGTACTTGAGGCCGGCCTCTTCGAGGAAAATCGAGATTTTGTGGCCGTTCGGGGTGGTCCAGTAATACAGGTCGATCATGGAGTACTCCAGAAAATAGACGTCGTTAAGTACGGACAGCCAGCGCTCGCATTAGGTCGTCCTGATTGCACCGCAGAGCTTGCCTGTAGGAAGAGGTGATGCTGAAGTGCGGGAAATTCAATGACCCGACGTGAGAAAAGTCAGCATGGAGCTCAAGACCAACGCGGCGCTGATCATCATCGATCAACAGAAAGGCATCCTGCATCCCCGCTTGGGACGTCGAAACAATCCGCAGGCTGAAGAGCGCATCGTTGAATTGCTGGGGTATTGGCGCCGCACCGCGCGGCCGGTGATTCACGTGCAGCATTTGTCGCGCTCAGCGGATTCGGTGTTCTGGCCGCAGCAATCGGGCGTCGAGTTCCAGGATCGGTTTCAGCCGATGACGGGGGAGCGACTGATCCAGAAGCAAGTGCCGGACGCGTTTTGTGCGACGGGGCTGGAGGCGCAGTTGCGTGAGGTGGGGATTGAGCAATTGGTGATCGTTGGGGTGGCGACCAATAATTCCGTGGAATCGACAGCGCGCACGGCGGGGAATCTGGGGTTTGAAGCGTGGGTGGTCGAGGATGCGTGTTTTACCTTCGACAAAGCTGATTTTTTCGGCAACCCGCATTCCGCCGAGGAGGTGCATGCGATGTCGCTGGGCAATCTGCATGGCGAGTACGCGACGGTCATCAACAGCGAACAAATCCTGTAGGAGCAAGGCTTGCCCGCGAAAGCGATTTCACATCCGGCAAAAATGTTGAATGACACGCCGCCATCGCGGGCAAGCCTCGCTCCCACCGGGGACGCAGGGTGACCGCAAAAAGGGATGTCACCCCGTTTCAAATGTAGGAGCAAGGCTTGCCCGCGAAAGCGATTTCACATCCGGCAAAAATGTTGAATGACACGCCGCCATCGCGGGCAAGCCTCGCTCCCACAGGGGACGCAGGGTGACCGCAAAAAGGGGTATCACCCAATTTCAAATGTAGGAGCAAGGCTTGCCCGCGAAAGCGATTTCACATCCGGCAAAAATGTTGAATGACACGCCGCCATCGCGAGCAAGCTCGCTCCCACAGGGATTTGCGGCGGACACAAAAGTCGTGTCTGGCACCGGTAAAACTGTGGGAGTGAGCCTGCTCGCGATGGCGGTTCAGCGGGCGAAGCAGGTGTCCGCCCGAAGCATCAAGCGCCGTGGCACTTCTTGAATTTCTTGCCGTTGCCGCAAGGGCAAGGGTCGTTGCGACCGACATCTTTCAGGGCGTTGCGCACTGGTTCCTGATGGGCGTGGCCGCAGTTCGGGCCGTGAACGTGGCCATGGTCGTGATCGTGGTGATCGTGGGCATGAGCGTCATGGTCGTGATTGCAGTCTGGGCCATGGACGTGGGGTTGCTGGGTCATCGGGTTTACTCCGGAATTAAATCGGCGGGGATTATCACGCCATTCCGCGCCAGGTGCACGTAGTGCGCGATGAATAAACCGGTTTCCAGTTCACCTTCCAGACGATAGGGAATGGGCTGCTTGGGACTTTTCAGCATTTTCACCAGGTCGCGCACCTTCGGCCACAGGTTGGTGCGGATCGGCACTTTGAAATAAGCGCTGCGCTTGGGCCCGACGTTGAACCAGTGCTCATGCTCGCCCTCGGTCAGCAGCATGTCGCCCAGATGAATGCGGTATTCCAGACCGCGCACGGTCAAGTCGTCATTGTTGGGATTGTCGATGCGAAAGTGCAGGAGGAATTTCTGCTCCAGCAGCTTCGCGCGCACCACCTCGACCTTGACCAGATGCACCTGCGGCTCGGGCTCGTCACTGCTGAACCAGGAGGCGCAACCGCCCAGGCTCAGAAGAATGAACAAGGTGAGCAGATGTAAGGCGTGGCGTTGACGGATCATGGTGGTGGTTCTCACTTGTAGCAGCTGGCGAAGCCTGCGTTCGGCTGCGAAGCAGTCGCCATCCTGGCAACTCGGTCTAACCGGCACACCGCGGCGCCTGATCTCACGACTGCTGCGCAGTCGAACGCAGCCTTCGGCAGCTGCTACAGGGTGACCATCATCTCAATTGCCGAAATAACCGGCACAACACTTCTTGAATTTCTGCCCGCTCGCGCACGGGCAAGCGTCATTGCGCCCAGCCTTGAGCGCCACGGTCGGGTCGATGAAGTACCAGCGCCGGTCGTTCTGCACAAACGATGAACGCTCACGGTGACTGTGTTCGCCGCTGCCATCGTGCCAGCGCGCGGTGAAAGTGACGAAAGCGTGTTCCGGTTGCCCGCCCAGCACTTCCGAACTTTCCACCTCAAGCCCCAGCCAAGTGCTTTGCGCGCTCCAGTCGCTCATCGACTGCCGATCCAGCCCGGCCTGTTGCGCGGGCAGGGTGGTCGCCACCAGATAATCGACCAGCCCCAGCACATAGGCGCTGTAGCGCGAACGCATCAAGGCCTCGGCGCACGGGGCCGGGTGGCCGGCATGGTAATGGCCGCAGCAGGCGTCGAGCAGGGTGCCGCTGCCGCAAGGGCAAATGGATGTACTCATTGCGTTACCACCAGTATTTCCCGAAGTTTTCCGGATTGGCCCAGAACCGCGCGTTGAGCCAGTCGGGCACCTGTTTATAGTCAAGCAGATCATAGGTGAACAGCGTCAGCACCTGATCGTCGCGCTGGAAACGTTCGCTGGCCTGCAGCGCCAGGGAGAAAAAGTCGGTTTCCTGCCATTGGCTGGCTGGCAGGTCGGCCAGTACCGCGATGCGGCTGGCGTTGAGGTTGCGAATCCCGCCGAGCAGATTCAGGCCATCGCGCTTGGGCAGATGTTCCAGACAATCAACCACCAGCGCCAGATCAAAACGCCGCGCCGCCAGCTCTGGCGGCAACGGCCCGGGCGCCGCGTGGGCGACGCAACTGTCCGGGTGCGCGAGCTTGAACGCCGCCACGGCGGGGAATTCGCTGGCGCCAATCAGCAACAGCCGCGCCGGTGCGTAAAGGTCAAGCAAAGCGGCCAAGGCCTGCTGCGGCGTGCGCGAAGAAATACCTGCAATCATCGAAGATCCTCAATCAGAGCGCCAAGACTAGCCTGCCGCAACCTCCGGGCCTAGAGCCATTGTCCGGCAAAAGTGCCGATGTCCCGTGAACACGGGCTAAAACAGCGATGGCCTATTGCTGGCGGAGATTAAAACTGCGGTCTTTACTCCCTGAATCGGTTTCAAGCCGATCCCTCAGGAGAAAACTAGATGAGCATAGTTCGGACAGCATTACCCTTGGTGCTGCTAACCAGTGTGTTGACTGGTTGCGCAGGTTTGCAGAAAACCGACTGGCCGACCTGTGCGGCGGTCGGTGGTGTCGTCGGTGCAGGGCTGGGTGCGACCGAAAGCACCGCATGGGCCGGCGGCGGTGCGCTGTTTGTCGGCGGCATGGCGGCGGCGTATTGCTGGGTTCACGGTGACGGCGACGAGGACGGTGATGGCGTGCCGGACAGCCGCGACAAGTGCCCGGGCACACCGCGCGGGGTTCAGGTGGATGCTGACGGCTGCCCACCACCAGCGCCGGCGCCAGTGGTAGAGGAAGTAGTGGTCGTCAAGGAAGAAACCATTGTCATCCGCGACGTGCACTTCCAGTTCGACAAAGCCACGCTGACCCCGTCCGACAAACTGGTCCTCGACAAAGTCGCGACGCGCCTGAAACAGGAAGCGGCGACCGCGCGCCTGACCGTCAGCGGCCACACTGACAGCGTCGGCAGCGATGCCTATAACCAGAAGCTCTCGGATAAACGTGCGCATTCGGTGGTGGAATACCTGATCCAGGGCGGCGTGCCGCGCAGCAGTTTTGTTTCCGTGACCGGCCTCGGCGAGAGCCAGCCAGTGGCTGATAACAAGACGGCTGATGGCCGCGCGCAGAACCGCCGCACCGAAATCAAAATCGAGCGTTAAAGCCCCTTCCGCGCCGCGGCTTGTGCAGTCGCGGTTGCGGGTCTTTACTCCTGTGTAACCGGTATGGGCCGGTAACACAGGAGCATTCACAAATGAGCGTTCTCATACGCACCGTCTTGCCGGTTCTGCTGCTTGGCAGCTTGTTGACCGGTTGCGCCACTCACAGCGATGGCACTGCCCCGCTCAATCAACGTACCTGGCCGATCTGCAGCGTCATCGGCGGCCTGGTCGGCGGCGGCCTCGGTGCTCTGCAAAGTAGCGCATGGGCGGGCGGCGGAGCAGCGCTCGGGATCGTTACGGGTGGTTTGATCTGCTATGCGCAGGACGGCGACGAAGACAGCGACGGCGTGTTCGACCGGCGTGATCGTTGCCCCGACACCCCTGAAAACACCGTTGTCGATCATCGCGGCTGCCCGCGGCCGGTGTACCCGGTCAGCGTCAAACCGGTCGAGCCAGCGCCGCCGGCGACAGAAGTCATCACGCTGAGCGATGCCGGCAACGTGCTGTTTGACTTCGACAAATCCGACCTCACGCCTGCCGCTCGCAGCGAGCTTGATGCGCTGATGGCCAAGTTGCAGAACGCCGATGTGGTCAGCATCAAAGTCATCGGCCATACCGACAGCACCGGTTCGGACGCCTACAACCAGGCATTGTCGGAGCGCCGCGCGAGCAGCGTCGCCGCTTATCTACTGAGCCAGGGCCTGGCGCCAAACAAACTCACCAGCGAAGGCAAGGGTGAAAGTCAGCCGGTTGCCGACAATGAAACGGAGGAAGGGCGGGCGCAGAACCGTCGCGTCGAGTTGCACATCAATCGCTGATGCCTAACGCGGGCGTCGATCAAAAGCCTCGATCTAGAGCCGCCGGGCCGGTAAAACGGTGAAACCGGCGGCCTTCTGGATGAATTTTCCGTTGCCCACTGGCGCATCCCGCGTGGAAGCCGTTACTGTGCGCCCAAAGAATAATTCTCAACGGGGGAGCGTATGAAGGTGTTCTGGGGGCTGGGGAAGCTGTTGACCCTGCTGTTCTGGTTGGTGGTGCTGGTCAACTTGCTGATGCCGTTTATCAATCCGCTGCACCTGCTGGTCAATGTGGCCGGCGCTCTGTTGGCGGTTATCCATTTTCTTGAGGCGCTGCTGTGTTTTCGCAGCCTCAGAGGTCGCGCCCATCCGTGGCGTGATCGTTTGAAGATCCTGTCTTTTGGCGTTTTCCATTTGCAAACCATTCCGGCCCCGGCCGTACAAGGGGCTACCCATGCGTAAACTTTGTCTGCTTGCCGCGTTCATCAGCCCGTTGGCCTGTGCCCAGGTCGTGAGCGTTGAAAGCAATTCCCTGATGCGCTTGCCGAATAACACCAGCACGTTGCAGCTCGAACGCCTGGACGTTGCCGATTACGGCACGTTGCTGATTCCGTCCAACGTCACGGAAGTGACGGTCGGCGAATTGCACCTCGGGCGTGACGCGCGAATTGCCATCGTTCCGGGCGAACAGGCGCTGGAGCTGAAAGTCAGCCGCGCCGAATTGTCCGAAGGCAGCTCGATCACCTCGCGCGGGGCGCCGGGGACGTATCAGAAAGCCGCTCGTTCGGGACGTAATCTGAATCTGCAGATCAAGGCACTGGATGCACCGATGTTGAGCGTCGACGCACGCGGCGGAGCGGGCGCGCCGGGTTTTGTCGGGCTGGATGGCGCTTACGGTGAGGACCCGGGTTGCACGTGGGGCCAAGCCGGTCGCGGATTCAACGGCAGCGATGGCAGCGATGGCCAACCGGGCGCGGCTGGCGCGTTGGTGCGTCTGGAAGTGCCGCGCAGTTATCCGCTGGAGCAGATCAAGGTTCAGGTTGCGGGCGGTGCCGGCGGTTTGGCCGGGCCGGGCGGCAAACCGGGCAAGGGCGGCAAAGCCAAGGGCTGCCTGGTGTATGAGGCGGACGGCGGCAAGAGCGGACGTCCGGGCCTCGACGGCCAACCGGGACCTGCCGGCGCGGCGGGCGCGGTGACGATTCAGCGGTTATAAAACTGCCGAGTAACCGATTGTTCCCACGCAGTGGGAACGATCAATCCTGTAGGAGCGAGGCTTGCCCGCGAAGCTTCTAAAACATCGGCCGAGCCGAAGCTATCGCCACCAGCAGCAACCCGACAATCAGATTGATCCCCACCAATCGGCGAATTTTCCCCAGCGCCGCTGCACCCGTCGGCCAATCCTGCGCGTCTACCGCAGTGCGCAACTCCGGCAGCAACAATGCCTGAATGCGGATAAACAGCGCCGTCATCACCACGTACAAACCCATCATCACTTGCACGTAACGCGGCGCGGTTTCAAAACCGGCGTATTGCAAATGAATCATGCCCACGCCGCTGATCGGCAAAACCACTACCGCGACCCAGACCCAGCGGAAAAAACCTTGAAACACTTCTACCCACAGCTTCAACCGGCCGGGGCCCTCCAGGGCCTTCATCGCCGCCGGGCGCAGGACCATCCAGGCGAAAAACATGCCGCCGACCCACACCAGGGCGGACAGTACATGCAGGGTATAAACGAGGCTAAAAGCGGTCATTGAGGTACTCCGTTCTGCGCGGGATTAATTAGCGCGGTATGATAGCCGCCATCCGAAACCACTGAAAATTTATCCAGCGTTTTTTGCGCCCGACAATCCATGATCAGCACCGAACTCAAAACCACGATCCAGGGCGCCTACTCGCGTTTTCTTGAAGCCAAGAGCCTCAAGCCGCGTTATGGCCAACGCCTGATGATCGCCGAAATCGCCAAAGTCCTCGGTGACATCGACACCGACGACGAAGGCCGGCGCAGTGGCGACCCCGCGATTGTCGCGGTGGAAGCCGGCACCGGCACCGGTAAAACCGTGGCTTACAGCCTGGCGGCGATTCCCACGGCGAAAGCGGCGGGCAAGCGCCTGGTGATCGCCACGGCCACCGTCGCCCTGCAAGAGCAGATCGTCTACAAGGACCTGCCCGACCTGATGCGCAACAGCGGGCTGAATTTCAGCTTCGCGTTGGCCAAGGGTCGCGGGCGCTATATGTGCCTGTCCAAGCTCGACATGCTGCTGCAGGAAGGTCACGCGCAAACCGCCACTGCGCAACTGTTCGAAGAAGATGGCTTCAAGATCGAGGTCGATGAGGCCAGTCAGAAACTCTTCACCAGCATGATCGAGAAGCTGGCCGGCAATAAGTGGGACGGCGACCGCGACAGTTGGTCCACCGCCCTCGAAGACGCCGATTGGGCGCGCCTGACAACCGATCACAGCCAGTGCACCAACCGCCATTGTCCGAACTTCGGCCAGTGCGCCTTCTACAAGGCGCGCGAAGGCATGGGCAAGGTTGACGTGATTGTCACCAACCACGACATGGTGCTCGCCGACCTCGCCCTCGGCGGCGGTGCGGTGTTGCCGGACCCGCGCGATACCATTTACGTGTTCGACGAAGGCCACCACTTGCCGGACAAGGCAATCGGTCATTTCGCCCATTACACGCGCCTGCGTTCCACCGCCGACTGGCTGGAAACCACGGCCAAGAACCTGACCAAATTGCTCGCCCAGCATCCGCTGCCGGGCGACCTCGGCAAGTTGATCGAGCAGGTGCCGGAGCTGGCGCGTGAGATCAAGACCCAGCAGCAATTCATGTTCACCGCGTGCGAGCAGGTCGCCGATTTCAAACCCGGCGAAGACGTCGAAGGGCGCGAACGACCGCGGCACCGTTTCGTCGCCGGGGTGATCCCCGAGCACATGCGCGAGATGGGCATCGAGCTGAAAAAAGCCTTCGCGCGCCTGACCGACCTGTTCACCCGCCTCACCGAACTGCTCAAGGAAGGCATGGACGGCGAGGTCAACATCGGCATCGCCAGCAACCAGGCCGAAGAATGGTATCCGCTGTTCGGCAGCCTGTTGTCGCGTTCATCCGGCAACTGGGAATTGTGGACCGCGTTCACCGCCGAAGACCCGGAAGACAGTCCGCCAATGGCCCGTTGGCTGACCCTGGCCGAAAGCGGTTCGCTGTTCGACATCGAGGTCAACGCCAGCCCGATCCTCGCCGCCGAAATGCTCCGGCGCAATCTGTGGAACGTCGCTTACGGCGCGCTGGTGACTTCGGCGACGCTGACGGCGCTCGGCACGTTCGACCGCTTCCGCATGCGCGCCGGCCTGCCGAAAAAAGCCGTGACCGCCGTGGTGCCGAGCCCGTTCCATCACGCCGATGCTGGCGTCTTGCGGGTGCCGGACCTGAAAGCCGATCCGCGTGATGCGCCGGCGCATACCGCGGCGATCATTCGTGATTTGCCGGAACTGGTCGAAGGTTCGCGCGGCACGTTGGTGCTGTTTTCCTCACGCAAACAGATGCAGGACGTGTTCGACGGCCTCGACCGCGACTGGCGCAAGCAAGTGTTCATTCAAGGCAACCTGTCGAAACAGGAAACCCTGAACAAGCACAAGGCGCGGGTCGATGGCGGGGATTCCAGCGTGCTGTTCGGCCTTGCGAGTTTTGCCGAAGGCGTCGATTTGCCGGGCGCATATTGCGAGCACGTGGTGATCGCGAAGATTCCGTTCTCGGTGCCCGATGATCCGGTGGAAGCGGCACTGGCCGAGTGGATCGAAGCACGCGGCGGCAATCCGTTCATGGAAATCTCGGTGCCGGATGCTTCGCTGAAACTGGTTCAGGCCTGTGGTCGTTTGCTGCGAACCGAAGAGGATCGCGGCACGATCACCTTGCTTGATCGGCGTCTGGTGACCCAGCGTTACGGCAAAGCGATCCTCAACGCATTGCCGCCGTTCCGTCGTGAAATTTCCTGATACACGCGTGGGCCTTTTGGCCTACCGTGTTGTCTATCCCTCAATCACCGCTTTTCCACTGGCCATTGTTGGTCGTCAGGGAGAATTTCGTTCTCATGATTCGTCGTTCGTTGCCTGCTGTATTTGCCCTGTTGTTCGCAACGCCGTTGTTGGCCGCCCCCGCTGGCCAGCAGACGCTGTTCAACTTTGTGCGCCCCGCCGATGTGGTCCAGGTGGCGACGCAGGACGCCAGCCTGCCGCAATCCAACGCCGAACAAACGGCCGAAGGCGAAGTGCTGCGCCGGGTGACGTTTAACCCGACTGCGCAACCGACCTTGCGCCTGAGCCCGCAAAGCGGCGCGTGGGACTGGTCGCAATCGGGCGTCATGAGCCTGCGGATCCAGAGCGCGATGAGCTGGGCCGTGACCCTCTACGTAAAAATCCAGAGCAACGACGGCAAGACGCTGATCAGCCGCGTCGATCTGCCGCCCGGCCCGGTGCAAACGTTGCTGGTGCCATTGGTGGCCAGCACGCCGCTGAGTCAGGGCATGAAGGCCGGCCCGCCGATGCCGATCACGTTTGACGGTCAGCGCGTGTTGCTGGCCAGCAGCACTGGTGAACTGGATCGCAGTCAAGTGGTGTCGGTGAGTTTGTCGATGGATCAGCCGAAAGTCGCGCAAAGCATCCTGCTCGAACGCTTCGGCGTGCAGGACGGCGAAGCGGTGACCAAAGCCGCTTACGGCGGTGTGGTTGACGCGTACGGGCAATCGACCCGCGCGAAATGGCCCGAGAAAGTCAGCAACGACGAACAACTGAAAGCCGCCGCCGGCAAAGAACAGCAACAACTGAAAACCTGGCTGGCCGAGCGTGCAAAGTCGCCGCTGGATAAATTCGGTGGTTTGAACAAAGGCCCGGTGTTCAAGTCCAGCGGCTTCTTCCGCACTGAAAAGCGCGACGGCCGTTGGTATCTGGTGACGCCGGAAGGGCATCCGTTCTATTCGATCGGGGTGAACACCGTCGCGCCGGACGTCGCTCGAACCTACGTCGCCGGTCGCGAGTGGATGTTTGAAGCACTGCCGCAAGCCGCCGAGCCGCTGGCCATTCATTACGGCGACGGCGACAACCGTGGCGGCAACGGCGCCGATCAGGGCCGCGCCTTCAACACTGGCCGCTGGTTCGACTTTTATGGCGCCAACCTGCAACGCTTGTACGGCCAACCGTGCGCCGTCGCCAGCGAAACCAAGGCTGGCGTCGCTGAAGCCGCCAAGGCTGACGCCGTCGCGGCAACCGCTGAAAAATCCGCCGAGCCAGCGGTCAAGCCTGCCACCGCAGAGGCCGGAATCGCCGAAGCGGCGCAGAGCCACGCGGTCGAAGCGGCCAAAGTCGAGCAAGCTCCCGCTGAACCGTGCAAAGCCGTGGTCGACGAACAGCGCTGGGCCAGTCACACGCTGGATCGCTTGCAAGCCTGGGGTTTCAACACCGTCGGCAACTGGAGCGCGCCGGTGCTGGCCAACGCCGATCGCGTGCCGTACACCTTGCCGCTGTCCATCGTCGGTGATTACGCGAGCATCAGCACCGGCACCGACTGGTGGGGCGGCATGCCCGATCCGTTTGACCCGCGTTTTGCCATGGCCACCGAGCGTGCAGTGGCCATTGCGGCGCGCGATCATCGTGACGACCCATGGTTGATCGGCTATTTCGCCGATAACGAACTGGCTTGGGCCGGTCCCGGCAATGATCCGAAAGCCCGTTACGCCTTGGCTTACGGCACGCTGAAAATGACTACTGATGTGCCAGCCAAACGCGCGTTCCTCAAGCAATTGCGCGATAAATATCGCAATCAGGCCGGTTTGTCGAAAGCCTGGGGCATTGAGCTGCCGGCGTGGGAATTGATGGAAGATCCGGGTTTCGTGCCGCCGCTGCCAAGCGCCGAACATCCGGAGATCGAAGCTGATTTCAAATACTTCCAGAAAGTCTTCGCCGACACTTATTTCAAGACCATTTCCGACTCGCTGAAATGGCACGCGCCGAACCAGTTGCTGCTCGGCGGCCGTTTCGCCATCAGCACCCCGGAAGCGGTGCAGTCCTGCGCGCAGTATTGCGATGTGCTGAGTTTCAACATGTACACCTTGCAGCCGCAGGACGGTTACGACTTCGCGGCGTTGCGCAGCCTCGACAAACCGGTGCTGATCACCGAATTCAACTTCGGCTCGGCGGATCGCGGCCCGTTCTGGGGCGGCGTGACGCAACTGGCCAAGGAAGAAGATCGCGGCCCGGCTTACGCCAACTTCCTCAAGCAGGCGATCAGCGAACCGTCGATTGTCGGCGTGCATTGGTTCCAGTATCTGGATCAGCCCGTCAGCGGGCGTTTGCTGGATGGCGAAAACGGCCACTTTGGCCTGGTCGGCATCACCGATCTGCCGTTTCAGGGCTTTGTCGACAGCGTGCGCAAAAGCAATCTGCTGACGGTTGAGCAACTCGGCAAAGAGGCCGAAAAGGCTCGAGCTGAAGCGGACAAGGCCAGCCACGAAGGCGAGGGCGGCCGTCAGGGCGACGCCGGCAAAGGCCCGGGCAAGGGCGAAGGGCACACCGGCGGACATTCTGCGAACGGGCATTAATACCTGAGACCGAGTGGCCTTCTTCGCGGGCAAGCCTCGCTCCTATAGGTTCTGCGCAAAACCTGTAGGAGCGAGGCTTGCCCGCGAAGGCGTTCTGATTTAACTCACTATTCCCGAACAATCCCTCCGTTAACCGACCGCCCAGCCCGCACCTGTTCCCAAAACCCTTCAGGGCTGGAACAATGCGAACCACTTTGTGAGCGTTTAGGCGGGGAGTTGTGGGTGCAGATTCAAGGTCATTACGAGCTTAAGTTCGAAACGGTGCGCGAAGCTTTCGCGGCATTGTTCGACGATCCCCAGGAACGTGGCGCGGCGTTGTGCATTCAGGTCGGCGGTGAAACCGTCATCGATCTTTGGGCCGGTACCGCCGACAAGGATGGCGCCGAAGCCTGGCACAGCGACACCATCGCCAATCTGTTTTCCTGCACCAAGACCTTCACCGCCGTCACCGCGTTGCAATTGGTCGCCGAGGGCAAGCTGCAATTGGACGCCCCGGTTGCTCGTTACTGGCCCGAATTTGCCGCCGCCGGCAAAGAATCCGTCACCCTGCGCCACTTGCTCTGCCACCAGGCCGGTCTGCCAGCCCTGCGCGAATTGCTCGCCCCCGAAGCCTTGTATGACTGGCACACCATGACCGACGCGCTTGCCGCCGAAGCACCGTGGTGGACGCCGGGTCAGGGCCACGGTTACGCCGCGATCACCTACGGCTGGCTGGTCGGCGAGTTGTTGCGCCGTGCCGACGGGCGTGGGCCGGGCGAATCGATCGTCGCGCGGGTCGCCAAGCCGTTGGGCCTGGACTTCCATGTCGGTCTGGCTGACGAAGAGTTTCACCGCGTCGCGCACATCGCCCGTGGCAAGGGCAACAGCGGCGACGCTGCGGCCCAGCGCCTGCTGCAAGTGACGATGCGCGAGCCGACCGCGATGTCCACCCGAGCCTTCACCAATCCGCCGTCGATCATGACCAGCACCAACAAACCGGAATGGCGACGCATGCAGCAGCCTGCCGCCAATGGCCACGGCAACGCGCGCAGCCTCGCGGGTTTTTACGCCGGGCTGCTCGACGGCAGCCTGCTGGAAGGCGAAATGCTCGACGAGCTGACCCGCGAACACAGCCTCGGCGAAGACAAGACTCTGTTGACCCGGACCCGATTCGGTCTGGGTTGCATGCTCGATCAGCCGGATGTGCCGAACGCCACGTATGGTCTCGGCCCACGGGCGTTTGGCCATCCCGGCGCTGGCGGTTCAATCGGTTTTGCTGACCCGGAGCACGATGTGGCTTTCGGTTTTGTGACAAATACCCTGGGACCGTATGTTTTGATGGATCCTCGCGCGCAGAAGCTGGCAAAGGTACTTGCCACTTGTCTGTAAAACGCCGCTGAACGCGTCTGCGCCGGGAACCTCGTTACCTTTTTCGATTCAAAGCGTCTGTTTATGTGGTCGATGTGGCCTTTTGATTTTTTATTACTTCATTTTGTGGATATCCAATGTCATCCAATAAAACCCTAGCTTTGGCGCTGTGCTTCGCGATCACCGGTTGCGCACAAACTCCACAAAATGACGCCGAGGGCGGCAGCCACTGGTGGCAATTCGGTTCCTCCGACAAAGTCGCCGCCAATGAACCTGCTGCGGCGGCCCCGGCGCCAGCCCTGGCGGCGAAACCTGATCCAATCAAACAAGCGATCACCGCACCGGTGGTCAAAGCTGAGAGCAGCAGCCGTTGGTACTGGCCGTTTGGTTCCGATGATGGCGCCGATACTGCTGCGGCCAAGCCGGAAGCCAAAACCGAAGCCAAACAGGACGCTGTCGCCAAGGCTGACGCCGAGGCGGGTGGCAAATGGTGGTGGCCGTTCGGCGGCAAACAGCAGCCTACTGCCAAAGCCGTGCCGATGCCGGATCCGAAAGTCACCCAGGCCTGGCTCGACGATTACGAACCGCGCCTGCGCGCCGCGATCAAGGACAGCAACCTGCAACTCGAACGCCGTGAAAACGTCTTGGTAGTTACTGCGCCGGTTGAAGGCTCGTTCAACCCGGATCGCCCGGCCATGCTGCTGCCGGTGACCCTCGGCCCATTCAGCCGCGTCGCAAAGATTCTCGAACTCGATCCGAAAACCGCAGTTTTGGTTCTCGGCCACAGCGACACTTCGGGCGCCGCACCGGCCAACGTCAAGCTGAGCCAGGAACGCGCCCAATCGGTAGCGGCAATCTTCCGTCTCAGCGGTCTGCAGCGTGATCGCCTGATGTTGCGCGGCATGGGTGGCGAAGCGCCGCGTGCGGCCAACGACAGCGTTGAAGGTCGTGCGTTGAACCGTCGTGTCGAATTGCTGGTGACTCCGCAAAACACCATGGTCGCGCTGCTCAGCAAGTACAACATGCCAGCGCCGGCGCCCGTCACGATGGTGGCCAAGCAAGAAGCGAAACCGGTGGTCAAGCCAGTCACGCCGGCGCCAGTCGCGAAGAAAGCCGCTGCCCCTGCCGCGAAAAAAGCCCCGGTGAAAAAAGCTGCCGCCAAGGCGCCAACGAAAACTGCTGCCAAGGCTCCGGCGAAAAAAGCCCCGGCCAAAGCCACAACTCCAGCGAAAAAAGCCGCACCGTCCAAAGCCTCCACTGACAAGAAAGTCGCCGCTGCGGATGCTGCGAAGAACTGATCGTTAACCACAAGGAAAGCGCCATGACCCAGGCCCTGGCTGATATGCGTCGCGACTACACCCGAGACGGGCTGACCGAGGCGCAAGCCCCGGCCGAGCCGTTCGCGCTGTTCCATCAGTGGTTCGCCGATGCGGTGAAAACCGAGCAGGTGCCGGTCGAGGCCAACGCGATGACCCTGGCCACCGTCGATCTCGACGGCCGGCCGCATTGCCGCATTCTGCTGCTCAAGGGCCTGGACGCTCAGGGTTTTACCTTCTTCACCAACTATGACAGCGCCAAGGGCCAGCATCTGGCGGTGAATCCGTTCGCCGCCATGACGTTTTTCTGGCCGACCCTGGAGCGTCAGGTGCGCATCGAAGGGCGGGTGGTCAAGGTGTCGCCCGAAGAGTCTGACGCTTACTTTCAGGTCCGGCCGCTGGGCAGTCGCCTCGGCGCCTGGGCATCCCCGCAGAGCCGGGTGATCGCTGATCGTGGCGAGCTTGAAGAGTTACTGAAGATTACCGAGCAGCGCTTCACTGACACTCAGCCGCACTGCCCGGAACACTGGGGCGGTTACCGTTTGCTCCCCGAGCGCATCGAGTTCTGGCAAGGCCGTTCGAGCCGCCTGCACGATCGCCTCAACTATCGCCTGCAGGACGCCAACTGGATTCTTGAACGTCTGGCACCCTGAGCAGTCTACCGACCGGGATAGCTTGCAGCAGCGGCCTCCAGCCATTGCGGCAAGTCCCGACGCTTGATCTTTTGCGCTTGCGCGTTTGCCAGTTGCTGAAGCATGAAGGCTTTTTTGTCCTCGTCTTTTCCGGCTAGAGCTAACGCCAAGTCGCGGTCCATCCAGCGTTTGATACGGACGTACAGCCACCAGTGGAAGTACAAACCGGCCGCAGTCGTGACGACAATGATGAAGTAGTCCATGAAAAATCCTTGGGTCAACGGCGCAGTCTGGTGGATTTGACGCTACTGTGTGGTGAGTTCAGAGGCGCCTGTACCGGGCCTGAATGAAACCAATTTTATCCGGGCGATGCCGTGACAGGCGTCAAGCTGCGGAGTTTAATGAATACCTGTCCTTTGGAGTTGATGCTATGCGTAAGTCTGTCCTGCTGGTTGCTTCCTTTTCCACGATGGTGATGTTGCTCACCGGCTGCCAGTCCAGCCTGACCGGTGACTCCTATTCCCGTGACGAAGCGCGTCGTGTGCAGACGATTCGCATGGGCACCATCGAATCCCTGCGTCCGGTGAAAATCGAAGGCACCAAGACCCCGATCGGCGGCATCGCCGGTGCAGCGGTCGGCGGTGTCGGCGGCAGCGCCATCGGCGGCGGTCGCGGCAGTATCGTCGCGGCAGTCATCGGCGCCGTTGCCGGCGGCCTGATCGGTTCGGCCACCGAAGAAGGCCTGACCCGCGCCCAAGGCGTCGAAATCACCGTCCGTGAAGACGACGGCAGCATGCGCGCCTATGTGCAGCAAGTGCAGGAGAACGAGGTGTTCCGCGTCGGCGAGCGCGTGCGGATCTCGACAGTTGATGGCACGAGCCGCGTTTCGCACTAAGCGAGCGTAGGGTAAGGAAAAACCCCGATCAGGTGACTGGTCGGGGTTTTTTGTTTGTGCGACCTAAGCATTGCAGCTGAGTTGAAAGATGTACGCCGGGTCGTAAATGTTCTTCTCCATTATTTCTTCTAGCGCAGAGAGCTGCGTCCGTGTGAGGTCGTATCCCTCCCATCCCTGTTGGTCTGCGGTCCATCCCATGATTTTTTTCACCTGCTCATCGAATCCGTTGGGTACTTGTTCCTCGAACGCGAGTAGCTCGGTTTCTTTGTCGAAAGCTTCAATCAGATAGAAAATCACGGTTCTACTTTCCTTGTCTTATCTGCAGGTTTGGTCTGTTCGCCAGTCTCTGGATTAAATTCACCGAGGTGACGACCACGTCTGTCGTACATTTCGACGGTTGCGTGCTGTGAGTCCCATTCGAAAATGACCCCTGTCGAAGTTTTCCATCGTTTTCGCAGACCTCCGCCGCCCTTGACGGTAGTTTTCCGGTTTGCCTTCACTGCATCAGGAAACGCAGTGAGATCTGTCGGCGCCGGGTGATATTTGTGAGTAGGAACACTCACCACAATATAAACCGGCTTCACCCCCGACCCTGCCGGAAACACCAGGATGAAATCCTTGTAATCCGGCGGATAAACCGGGTTCACGATGATGCCAGCGGCGGCCTCGGTCGGTGGGTACACCCAGATGTGCGGTGCTTGCGGGGCGGCTTCCAGTTTGGGGATGCCGAGAATGTCAGATCCATCCACCGCTGGTGTCCAGATCAGCTCTATCCCATCGCCCAGATCAGCTATTTGCTGACTACCGCGCACGTTGAACTTCACAACATCGACCATTTCCCATTCGCGGTGCTTGCCGGTGTAAAAGCCGTAACCTTTCAAGCTGCCGTCAACCTGCTGCTCAACCCTGAGGCGAACCCGAATGCGAGCCTGTTTCAGCGCCCGCAGTTGCTCTTCGGTGTACAGCGCGCTATCGCCCAGGCTTGGTGTCCAGAAGAGCGCGACCACCCCGGCCAGCGTGGCAGCTCCTGCTGCGGTGATGGCCGCGGGGGCTGTGAGAGCGGGAATTTGAAGCGCCAGTCGGCCAATGCCTAATGAGACGGTCGAGCCACTGATCGTTTGAAGATCCAGCAAGCCTGCATCGCCCGCTCCGCGAGCACCGAGCCACGCGATTTCCCCGTAGTCCTTGAGGCTATCGGTGGGCACCATGCCCGAAGGGTTGGAGTAATCGATGATGGCGTCCGGCAATTTGCAGGACTTGGCGAAGACACATCCGGCGCGGATGGCTTGTTGTTTTTTTGTGGGGGAGAGCGCCAGCGTGCGTTCGAAGGCTTCCTGCCGGGCGAGCATGGCGTCGTAGGCATTTTGCCGGGCGTCTCGGTCGGCCAGCTCGGTGGCGCTCATCAAGCGGTGGGTGACGTGATGACCGTCACCCGCGGGAGGGTTTTTAATCCTTGGAATATCCTTGTTGCCAGCCACTGCTCGTCCTTTCATTCGTCCATCGGCAGCCCCGAATAAAGGGGCTACGCGACGTTAACGAAGGTCACTGAGCGTGACTGTAGGACGGTTCCTTAATGTGGCTGGGAGTGTTCTCTAATTGACCGCTATACCGCGTTTGCGACTTGCTGCCGCCGTCACCGCATAACCAATCAACGCGGCCATGATCGAGCCGGTCAGGATGCCCATTCGGTCCATTCCCGCGTAATCACTGGCGCCTGGCACGAACGCCAGCGAGCCGACAAACAGACTCATGGTGAAACCGATGCCGCAGAGGATGGCGACGCCCAGCACCTGACCCCAATTGGCGCCCTGGGGCAGGGCGGCGATGCCGGTTTTGACCGAGAGCCAAGTCAGGCCGAACACGCCCAAGGTTTTGCCCAGTAGCAGGCCGATGGCGATGCCCATCGGCACGTGATGGGTGAAGCTGTCGACGGTGACGCCGCTCAGGGACAGGCCGGCGTTGGCGAAAGCGAACAGCGGCAAAATCCCGTAAGCCACCCACGGATGCAGCGCGTGCTCCAGGGTCATCAGCGGCGAGGGTTCGGCATTTTTGGTGCGCAGCGGGATGCAAAACGCCAGCGTCACGCCGGCCAGTGTCGCGTGGACACCGCTTTTGAGCACACACACCCACAGGATCATGCCGATGATCAAGTACGGCCCGAGCTTGACCACGCCGAGCCGGTTCATCGCAATCAGCGCGACGATGCAGGCGCCAGCCAAGGCCAGCGACAGGGTCGAGAGGGTGCCGGAATAGAAAATCGCGATGACGATGATGGCGCCGAGATCGTCGATGATCGCCAAGGTCATCAGGAACAATTTCAGCGACACCGGCACACGTTTGCCGAGCAGGGCCAGCACGCCGAGGGCGAACGCGATATCGGTGGCCATTGGAATGGCCCAGCCGCCCAGCGCTGCCGGGTCGTGGCGGTTGATGAACCAGTAGATCAACGCCGGCACGACCATGCCGCCAATCGCCGCCGCGCCGGGCAGGACGATCTGCGAGGGTTTCGACAATTGGCCGTCGAGGACCTCGCGTTTCACTTCCAGACCGATCAGCAGAAAGAACAGCGCCATCAGCCCGTCGTTGATCCACAGCAGCAACGGTTTGGCGATTTTCAACGCGCCAATCTGCGCCACCACGGGGGTGTCGAGCAGGCCGTTATACAGCCACGACAACGAGGAATTGTTGATGATTAAAGCCAAAGCGGCGGCGGCGATCAGTAGCAGACCGCTGGCGGCTTCCAGCTGGAAGAAACGTGTGAACGTGCTACGCAGAGGCAAGGTCGCTCTCCATCGATGATTCAAAAGGTGGCACACCCTAACCTGTACCGTTAGTTGTTAAAACAAAAGTTATATTCTTTTTTGTTATATGCCTTTACCGGGTTGATGGCTGTGCAGAGCAATGCGCAAAGAGCCTAGCAGTTCCCGGTGTTATTGGGCCTAGGCTGTATCTGTGCGTGCTGTAGGAATTCTCCTAAGCTTGTGCGTTGAGCCTTGAAACAAGGACGACTCTTGCTTGATTCATTGAGATAACCACCATGAGCGACACCCGACAGTGGGCCCGCGAAGCGATCCAGATCATTGAAGCCGACTTCCAGCGCAGCGCCGACACCCACCTGATCCCCTTGCCGCTCCCGGGTTTGCCCGGCGTCGAGTTGTACTTCAAGGATGAATCGAGCCATCCCACTGGCAGCCTCAAACATCGGCTGGCCCGTTCACTGTTCCTGTATGCGTTGTGCAACGGCTGGCTCAAGCCCGGCGCGCCGGTAATCGAGGCGTCGAGCGGTTCGACGGCGATTTCCGAGGCGTATTTCGCGCGGATGTTGGGCTTGCCGTTTATTGCGGTGATGCCCGCGACGACGTCGAAAGAGAAGATTGCGCAGATCGCTTTTTATGGTGGCAACAGCCATCTGGTGGAGGACCCGACGCAGATCTACGCCGAGTCTGAGCGCCTGGCGCGCGAGCATGATGGCCACTTTATCGACCAGTTCACCTATGCCGAGCGCGCGACCGACTGGCGCGCGAACAACAACATTGCCGAGTCGATCTTCCAACAGATGCGCTTCGAGCAGCATCCGGAGCCGAGCTGGCTGATTTCCAGCCCCGGCACCGGCGGCACTACCGCGACGTTGGGTCGTTACGTGCGCTATCGCCAGCATTGCACCCGCGTGCTGTGCGCCGATGCCGAGCGTTCGGTGTTTTTTGACTATTACCAGACGGGCGATGCAAGTTTGCGGCTGGAATACGGTTCGCGAATCGAAGGCATTGGCCGACCTCGGGTGGAAGCGTCGTTCTTGCCGAAGGTGATCGATGCGATGGTCAAGGTGCCGGACGCTTTGTCGTTGGCGGCCATGCATTACCTGGCGCAGCGCCTGGGCCGGCGAGTGGGTGGGTCGAGCGGGACTAACCTGATTGGCGCATTGATCGCGGGCCGGGAAATGGTCGCGGCGGGGCAGTCGGGGTCCATCGTGGCGATCTTGTGCGATGGCGGCGAACGTTATGCCGCGACCTACTACGACGAGGATTGGCTCAAGGGCCAAGGCTACGAGTTGAGCGGATTGATCGAAGCGGTCGCCGCCAGTGCCGAGCGCGGCGAGCCGCTACCCGACAGCGTCCTGCGCGCCAACATCTGAAGCAAAACTGCTGTTGCATGAGCAAGGCGAACCAATGTGGGAGCGAGCTTGCTCGCGATGAGGGCTGAACATTCAACAGATGCGCTGAATCGGAAACCGTCTTCGCGGGCAAGCCTCGCTCCTACAGAGGATTTTTGTCGTGCGAACCAATGTGGGAGCGAGCTTGCTCGCGATGAGGGCTGAACATTCAACAGATTAGTTGACTGGACTTCCGCTATCGCGAGCAAGCTCGCTCCCACAGGGTTTTGCAGTGTTTGCCGATTTCAAGGTCAGGCTGGCAGGCCGAGGATGTCGCGCGCGACGGCTTCGGCGATGCGGATGCCGTCGACGCCCGCTGACAGAATGCCGCCCGCGTAACCTGCGCCTTCACCGGCCGGGAACAGGCCTTTGACGTTCATGCTTTGCATCGACTCGTTGCGGGTAATCCGCAGCGGCGACGACGTGCGTGTCTCGATGCCGGTCAACACCGCGTCATGCAGCGAGTAACCGCGAATCTGCTTTTCAAACGCTGGCAACGCTTCACGGATCGCTTCAATCGCAAATGCTGGCAAAGCCAACGCCAGATCACCCAGTGCCACGCCCGGCTTGTAAGAGGGCTCGACACTGCCCAACTCGGTCGACGGCTTGCCCGCGATAAAGTCGCCGACCAGTTGCGCTGGCGCTTCGTAGTTGCTGCCACCGAGCACAAAAGCGTGGGATTCCAGGCGTTCCTGCAACTCGATGCCGGCCAGTGGACCGCCCGGATAATCGACTTCCGGGGTAATGCCGACAACGATGCCGGAGTTGGCATTTCGCTCGTTGCGCGAATACTGGCTCATGCCGTTGGTGACCACGCGGCCCGGCTCGGATGTGGCCGCGACCACCGTACCGCCCGGGCACATGCAGAAGCTGTAAACCGAACGGCCATTCTTGGCGTGGTGCACCAGTTTGTAGTCGGCGGCCCCGAGTTTCGGGTGGCCAGCGTATTTGCCCAGCCGTGCGCGGTCGATCAGCGACTGCGGGTGTTCAATGCGGAAACCCACCGAGAACGGCTTGGCTTCCATGAACACGCCACGGCCGTGAAGCATGCGGAAGGTGTCGCGGGCGCTGTGGCCGAGGGCCAGAATCACGTGTTTTGAATGAATCTGTTCGCCGCCATCCAGCTCCACGCCGAGCAATTGGCCGTCCTCGATCAACACGTCGGTGACCCGCTGCTGAAAGCGCACTTCGCCGCCCAGCGCACGAATCTGCTCGCGCATGTTTTCCACCACGCCGGTCAGTCGGAACGTACCGATGTGCGGTTTGCTGACGTAGAGAATCTCTTCCGGCGCACCGGCCTTGACGAACTCATGCAGGACTTTGCGGCCGATGAACTTAGGGTCCTTGATTTGGCTGTAAAGCTTGCCGTCGGAGAAAGTCCCCGCGCCGCCCTCACCAAACTGCACGTTGGATTCCGGGTTGAGCACGCTTTTGCGCCACAGGCCCCAAGTGTCTTTGGTGCGCTGACGGACTTCGGTGCCGCGTTCGAGAATGATCGGCTTGAAGCCCATTTGCGCCAGCAACAGCCCGGCGAAAATCCCGCACGGGCCAAAACCGACGACGATCGGCCGTTGCTGCAGATCGGCTGGCGCCTGGCCGACGACTTTGTAGCTGACATCCGGCGCGACGTTGACGTTACGGTCATCGGCGAATTTGTGCAGCAACGCCGCCTCATCCTTGGCGCTGAGGTCGATCGTATAGATGAAGCACAATTCGGAAGACTTCTTGCGCGCATCGTAGCTGCGCTTGAACAAGGTGAAATCGAGCAGTTCATCACTGGCGATGCCCAGGCGCTGGACGATGGCAGGGCGCAGGTCTTCTTCGGGATGGTCGATCGGCAGCTTGAGTTCGGTGATTCGTAACATGACAGGATCCGGGTTCGCGGGGCGCACAACTGCGCCAAGGCGTTTGAAGGCGGCGATTATAAGCCCCAAACGCCGGTCCCGTGAGGCAAAAACGATCAGTCGTTACGCGCCCCGCCGAAATACCCGCAACCGCGCTGCACCTGGCCGTCGATCCGCAGTTCGGCGCTCATATGCTGGACGCTGCCGGTGCTGCTGTCGACGCAACGTTGCGGCGCCACCCAGAGTTCGATGCGCTGGTTATTGGCCTCGGTGCTGAGATTGAAGCGGCCATCGCCGAGTTGCTCTTCCACATAAGGCACGGCCAATGGTGGCTGGCCGGCGCGGTCGATGACCATGCCTTTGCCGCTGACTTTGACGTTCCACTCAGGCCCGTGGCCGGCAGCGCGCAGGATCAGCATCTTGAAATTGGGGTCATCGCACGCCACGCCGGAGCGTTCGACGCGGTACAACTGCTGCAGATCGAGACGGCTTTCGACGAGGCGCCCATTCACATCTGCAAACAGCTTGCCCTGGTCATCGGCGAGGGTCGCAGCCTCCTGCAGGACGCTGGTGCCGCCCGTGTCATTGACCTCGAAACTGCGCTGTTCATTGCACGGCTGAAACATCAGTTTGCCGTCGGCTGCGGTCAACTGGCCCTGCATGCGGGTCTGGCCGACATGCGCGGCACTTTGGCGCGGGCCATCGAGCAACTGGCACGCGGCGAATAACGGAAGCAGGGCGATCAGGACGAGGGAACGGGCAACACGCATCTTTGGTTCTCCAGACAAGTGCCGCCACGTTACGCAGCCTGACCGTTCATCACAACCCCGCCGAATACGACAAACCTTGTAGGAGCAATGCTTGCTCGCGATGACAATCTCGAGAACGCCATCGCGGGCAAGCCATGCTCCTACGGTTCGCGGCGCCTTAACCTACGTGAAAGGTCTGACCGGTTTGCAGGCCTTCGACACTTTTCGCGTAGGCCAACGCCACATCGGCGGCGGGAACCGGCTTGTACCCCCGGAAGTACGGTGCATAACTGCCCATCGCTTCCAGCAGCACCGTCGGGCTGATCGAGTTGATCCGCAGACCGCGCGGCAACTCGATAGCGGCGGCACGCACGAAACTGTCGAGCGCGCCATTCACCAGCGCTGCAGAGGCGCCGCTGCGAATCGGGTCATGGCTGAGCACGCCAGTGGTGAAGGTGAACGAGGCGCCATCATTGGCAAACTCGCGGCCGATCAGCAGCAAATTGACCTGGCCCATCAGTTTGTCGTTGAGGCCCAGCGCAAAACTCTCAGCAGTCATTTCGCCCAGGGGCGCAAAGGTTACGTTACCGGCGGCGCAGACCAGCGCATCGAACTTGCCGGTTTGCGCAAACAGCTTGCGGATCGACCCGCTGTCGCTGATATCCACGTTGAAGTCACCGCTGTTACGCCCGATCCGAATCACTTCATGGCGCTGCGAAAGCTCCTTGTCGACCGCCGAACCAATCGTACCGCCTGCGCCAATCAAAAGAATTTTCATCGTGCTGTTCCTCGAAGTAGTTGAACGAGGGCTCAGTCTAGGGTGGTTTTTTCTGCGGATAAGCGCACTAATGGGCAACCTTTGGTTTTCAATTGGAAACAATCCATGAGCGAAATGGATGACTTGGCGGCGTTCGCCGTGCTGATCGAAGCCGGCAGTTTTACCCTCGCGGCCCAGCAATTGGGCTGCAGCAAGGGTCAGCTATCGAAACGCATCAGCCTGCTGGAATCGCGGTTTTCCGTGGTTTTGCTGCAACGCACCACGCGGCGTTTGAGTTTGACCGCGGCAGGCGCTGCGCTGTTGCCGCAAGCGCAGGCGCTTGTAGTCCAAGTGGAAAGGGCGCGTCAGGCATTGGCGCGTTTGAAGGACGACATGGCCGGACCGGTGCGTATGACGGTTCCGGTTTCGCTCGGGGAAACCTTCTTTGATGGTTTGCTGCTGGAATTCTCCGGCAAGTACCCCGACGTGCAGATCGAACTCGATTTGAGCAACAACTTCCGCGATCTGTCTCGCGACGGTTTTGACCTCGCGGTGCGTTCCGAAGTCGGCAATGACGAACGCCTGGTCGCGCGGCCGTTATTGGCCTGGAATGAAATGACCTGCGCCAGCCCGGCCTACCTTGAGCGATACGGCGAACCGCTGACGCCGCAGGATCTGGCCGAGCATCATTGCCTGCTCAACAGTCATTACAGCGGCCGCGAAGAATGGCTCTACCACCAGCAACATGAATTGCTCCGGGTGCGCGTCTCGGGGCCGTTCGCCAGCAACCATTACAGCCTGCTGAAAAAAGCCGCGCTGGCCGGCGCCGGCATTGCGCGCTTGCCGTCGTACTTGCTGCAAGCGGAATTGGCTGACGGCCGATTGCGCTGGCTCCTGCGCGATTATCAGACGCGTCGGATGCCGATGTACCTGGTTCACCCGTATCAGGGCGGCCTGCCGAAACGCACGCAAGTGCTGGCGGATTATCTGATCGGCTGGTTCAAACGCAGCGGCGAAGCCCTCGACCGACTCCAGCGATAATCTGCGCCCCAACACAACCTTGTGGGAGTTTGTGGGAGTGGAGCAGGCATAAAAAAACGGCCCGAAGGCCGTTTTTTTATTCAACGCTAAACCTCAACCGCCCAAATACGCTTCACGCACTTTCGGATCGGTGAGCAGTGCTTCGCCGGTCCCTTGCATCACCACGCGGCCGTTCTCCAGAACATAGGCGCGGTCAGCAATTTTCAGTGCCTGGTTGGCGTTTTGTTCGACGAGGAACACCGTCACACCGTCCTTGCGCAGTTGTTCGATGATGTCGAAGATCTGCTGGATGATGATCGGTGCCAGGCCGAGCGACGGCTCATCGAGCAGCAGTAGCTTGGGTTTGCTCATCAGCGCACGGCCGATGGCGAGCATTTGCTGTTCGCCGCCGGACATGGTGCCGCCGCGTTGGGCGAAACGCTCTTTCAGGCGTGGGAAAAGTCCGAGAACCTTGTCCATCTGTTCCTGATAGTCGCCCTTGTCGGTGAAAAATCCGCCCATCGCGAGGTTTTCTTCAACGGTCAGACGGGCAAACACCCGACGACCTTCCGGCACCACGGCAATGCTCTTGCGCATGATCTGCGCGGAGCTCTGGCCGACGAGTTCTTCGCCCATGTATTTGATGCTGCCGCTGTGCGCTTGCGGCGAACCGCAGAGGGTCATCAGCAAGGTCGATTTACCCGCGCCGTTGGCACCGATCAGGGTGACGATTTCGCCTTGGCGGATTTCCACGTTGACGCTGTGCAGCGCCTGGATCTTGCCGTAGAAGGTGGAAACGTTTTCGAATTGCAGCATTTACGCTTCCCCCAGGTAGGCTTTGATCACTTCAGGATTGTCGCGGATCTGCGCCGGCGTGCCGTCGGCCAGAGGCGTGCCCTGGTTGATCACAACGATGTGGTCGGAAATGCTCATGACCAGTTTCATGTCGTGCTCGATCAGCAGCACGGTGACGTTGTGCTCCTCGCGCAACATGCTGATCAGCGCTTTGAGGTCTTCGGTTTCCTTCGGGTTCAGACCAGCGGCCGGTTCGTCGAGCATGAGGATCCGCGGACGGGTCATCATGCAACGGGCGATTTCCAGACGACGTTGCTGACCGTAAGCCAAGGTGCCGGCAGGACGGTTGGCGAATGCCGTGAGGTTGACCTTGTCCAGCCAGAACTCGGCAAATTCCATCGCTTCGCGCTCGCTTTTGCGAAACGCCGGGGTCTTGAACAGGCCCGCGAGGAAGTTGGTATTCAAGTGACGGTGCTGCGCGATCAAGAGGTTCTCGACCGCCGTCATGTCCTTGAACAGCCGCACGTTTTGGAAGGTCCGTACCACGCCTTTGCGGGCGATCTCGTGGCCGGGCAGGCCTTCAATCGCCTGACCGTCGAGCAGGATGCTGCCGCCGCTCGGTTTGTAGAAACCGGTCAGGCAGTTGAACACCGTGGTCTTGCCGGCGCCGTTCGGGCCGATCAGCGCCACAACCTGTTTTTCGTGCACGGTCAGGGCCACGCCGTTGACCGCCAGCAAGCCGCCGAAGCGCATGCTCAGATTTTCGACTTTAAGGATCTCGCGGCTCATTTGCGCAGCTCCATGTGTGGACGTTGCATGGGCAGCAGACCCTGAGGACGCCAAATCATCATCAGCACCATCAAGGCGCCGAACATCAACATGCGGTATTCACTGAACTCACGCATCATTTCCGGCAACAGGATCATCACCACGGCCGCGAGGATCACGCCCAGTTGCGAGCCCATGCCGCCCAACACGACGATGGCGAGAATGATCGCCGACTCGATGAAGGTGAAGGACTCCGGCGTCACCAGACCCTGACGGGCAGCGAAGAAACTGCCGGCAAAACCGGCGAAACTCGCGCCGAGGGTGAAGGCCGACAGCTTGATCACCGTAGGATTGAGGCCCAGTGCACGGCAGGCAATTTCGTCTTCGCGCAGCGCTTCCCACGCGCGGCCGATCGGCATGCGCAGCAAACGGTTGATCACGAACAACGCCGCCAACGCCAGCAGCAACGCGACCAGGTAAAGGAAAATCACCTTGTTGATCGAGTTGTATTGCAGGCCGAAATACTCGTGGAACGTCTGCATGCCCTCAGCCGCTTTGCGCTCGAAGGTCAGGCCGAAGAACGTTGGTTTCTCGATGTTGCTGATGCCGTTCGGGCCACCGGTGATGTCGGTGAGGTTACGCAGGAACAGACGGATGATTTCACCGAAGCCCAGCGTCACGATCGCCAGATAGTCACCGCGCAAACGCAGCACTGGGAAGCCGAGCAGGAAGCCAAACGTCGCCGCCATCAAACCGGCCACCGGCAGGCACACCCAGAAACTCCAACCCAGATAGTGCGACAACAGCGCATAGCTGTAGGCGCCGACGGCGTAGAAACCGACATAACCGAGGTCGAGCAGGCCGGCCAGACCGACGACGATGTTCAGGCCGAGGCCGAGCATCACGTAGATCAGGATCAGCGTCGCGATGTCCACCGCGCCGCGCGAACCGAAGAACGGCCACACCAGAGCGCCGATGATCAGCGCAATGATGATCCAGCGCTGGGTGGTCGGCAGGGTCAGGAAGTTGCTGGCCTTGGCCGGAATCAGCGGCATCGACGGCGAGGATTTCCACGCCTTGCTGATCGGGTCGTCGAAAAGCACCCGCAAGAACATCAGGACCGAACAGATGGCGATGATCGCCAGTGTCATGTTGCTGGTGCCGTGAACTTCCAGGTTGATGCCGACGATGGTCAGTTTCAAGCCGAGTACCGGGTAGGCGACAGCCCAGACCAGCAGGGCGCTGAACAGCGCCTGTTTGAGATTCCTAGTCATACTTTTTCAACCTCCGGACGGCCCAGAATGCCGGTCGGCCGGAACAACAGAACCAGAACCAACAAGCCGAATGCCACGACGTCCTTGTATTGGTCGCCGAAGATATCGGCGCCAAAGGCTTCCGCCACCCCGAGCACCAACCCGCCGAGCATCGCGCCGGGGATGCTGCCGATGCCGCCGAGTACCGCAGCGGTGAAGGCTTTGAGGCCGACGAGGAAACCGGCGTTCGGGTTGATCACGCCGTATTGCATGCTCAGCAGCACGGCCGCAACGGCCGCCAGCGCAGCACCGATGACGAAGGTCAGGGCGATGATGTTGTTGGTGTTGATGCCCAGCAGGTTGGCCATCTTGATGTCTTCGGCACAGGCACGGCAGGCGCGACCCAGGCGAGAGCGGGAGATGAACAGCGTCAGGCCGAGCATGGCGACCAGGGTCACCACAAACACCACGATTTGCATGTAGGAAATCAGCACTTCATGTGCGCCACCTGGCCCGAACGAGAGATTGCCGGGGATCAGGTTGGGGATGGATTTGTCCTTGGAGTCTTGCGCCAGCAGAACGGTGTTCTGCAGGAAGATCGACATGCCGATGGCCGAAATCAGCGGAATCAGACGGTTGCTGCCACGCAAGGGGCGATAGGCAACCCGTTCGATGCTGTAGCCGTAGGCACTGCAGACGACGATGCTCGCGATAAAACCTGCGGTCATCAAGAGCGGGACACTGTCGAGTCCCATCATGGCCAGCCCGGCGATGGCGATGAACGCCACGTAGGAACCGATCATGTACACCTCGCCGTGGGCGAAGTTGATCATTCCAATGATGCCGTAAACCATCGTATAGCCGATGGCGATCAAGGCATACGTGCTGCCAACGGTCAGGCCGTTAACCAGCTGCTGGAAGAAGTGATAGATGTCAGGCATTACAGCGCTCCTAAAAACCTGATACGCATTTCACTGGTGGAGTCATTTTCCCGCTCGAGCCCCGTGGATCTGCATCCACTTCGAAATCGAGGTTTGCCAGCGAACCGCTGATGACGGTTTTGAGATTTTCAGGTGGGGAGACTGGCGGATCACGCCAGCGCGGCCCAATACGTTCGTAAAACAAAGCCCACGGCACGCCGTGGGCTTTGTGGGCAGTCAGTCAGGCAAGGCCTTACTGAGGCGAAGCTTCAGTTTTTGGTTTGCCGAAGTGCCACTCGTAAACCACAAATTTGAAGTCCTTCAGGTCGCCTTTCGCGTCGAAGCTCAGGTCGCCAGTCGGGGTCTTGAAGGTACCGGCGTGGATAGCTTCAGCCACTTTCGCGGTGTCTTCGCTTTTGGCGGCAGTGATGGCGCCGGCGATGACTTCAACAGCCGAGTAGGACGGGAACACGAACGGACCGCTTGGGTCTTCTTTCTTCGCTTTGAACGCATCAGCCAGGGCAATGTTGGCCGGATCCTGGTCGAAGGATTTCGGCAGGGTTACCAGCAGACCTTCGGAAGCGTCTTTGGCGATCTGCGAAATCGAGTCGTTACCCACGCCTTCCGGACCCATGAACTTGGCTTTGAGGCCTTTTTCCTGTGCTTGACGCAGGATCAGGCCCAGTTCCGGGTGGTAGCCGCCGTAGTAAACGAAGTCGACGTTGGCTTGCTTGAGTTTGGCGATCATCGAGGAGAAGTCCTTGTCGCCGGCATTGATGCCTTCGAACACGGCAACCTTGGTGCCTTTCTTCTCGAGAGTCTGTTTGACCGCGGTAGCGATGCCTTCACCGTATTGCTGTTTGTCGTGCAGCACAGCAACGATTTTCGGTTTGACGTGATCAGCGATGTAGTTACCGGCGGCAGGGCCCTGGGCGCTGTCCAGACCGATAGTACGGAAGATCATTTTGTAACCACGGGAAGTGATGTCCGGGCTGGTGGCAGCCGGGGTGATCATGATCACGCCTTCGTCTTCGTAGATGTCCGAAGCCGGTTGAGTGGAGCTGGAGCACAGGTGACCGACCACGAACTTGACGCCGTCGTTGACGACTTTGTTGGCGACCGCTACCGCTTGTTTCGGATCACAGGCATCGTCGTATTCAACAGCTTCGAGCTTCTTGCCGTCGACGCCGCCCTTGGCGTTGATCTGCTCGATGGCCATTCTTGCGCCACTGAACTGCATGTCGCCGTATTGGGCTACAGGGCCGGTTTTAGGGCCGGCAATACCGATTTTGATGGTGTCAGCTGCGAACGAATGGCTGGCAACCCCGGCCAGAACCATAGCGGCAAACAGTTTGGAAATCTGCTTAGTAGCCTTAGTCATAGTGCTCCACTCTTACTGTTGTAGTTTTTATAGTCCTGGCGCCGTAGCAGCAGAACCGGGTCAGATATCTTCGATATCCTCCGGAAAATGCCCCCGGCAACTGTACCGGTACAGTGTAGAGCGCCGATTGTCAGCCTGGGAAGCTGGCGCCATGGGGCAAATCCTGAGGGTGTCGCTTTTTTGAAAGAAAAATACAGAATCGCGGCGGGGGTTCAGGCTGATATCCAGCAATCCTTGGCTCTCCTGCACTTTTCATTCGGTCAATCAATTGCATCCGGGTTTGTCTGCCGGACCACCGACGTTATTATTCGCGTCGATTTCTTTTCCGGACAGAGCCCATGACTGAAGAACCTAGCACCCTCTATGCCAAGCTGCTTGGTGAGACCGCATCTATTACGTGGAAAGAACTCGAACCGTTCTTCGCCAAGGGTGCCCTATTGTGGGTCGACCCGAGCCTGGATTTGATCGCTGCCGCCGAGGCCGTGGCCACCGATGAAGGCGAGAAAGTCGCTGCCTGGCTGGCTGACGACAGCCTCGCCAAGCTCTCTGAAACGCGGGCGCTGGATCTTTTCGAGCGCGATCCGGAGCTGTGGGCAGTGGTGGTTTCGCCGTGGATTCTGATCCAGGAAAGGGCGAACGGTTGAACGCTCGCACCAAACCAGTGCGCCTATCTGCCGACTAAAAGTGTGTAGCCGAGTAGCGTGATGGCACCTTGCCGTGGAGAAAGGCCACAGAAGGTTCTTGGCGAGGGTGACGTAAACGTAACGGGAACAGTTTAGTGAGCCTGCTAACGGCTGATTAATTGTTTCTGAATGTTGGGCAAAACAATAAAAAAGGAGCCACAGATGGTTGCCACTTTACCTTCGCTCGGGTTCGCCGGAATCGGCTTGATGGGTTTGCCGATGTGCCAGCGTTTACTGGCGGCGGGCTATCCGCTGACGGTGTGGAATCGCAACCCGGACAAATGCGCGGCGCTGGTGGCTGCGGGCGCACGGCAAGCCGCGACACCGGCTGAGCTGCGCACACACGCCGACGTGGTGATGCTGTGCCTGGCGGACACGGCGGTGGTGCGCGAAGTGGTGTTCGGCCCGAACGGCATCGCTGCAGGTGGGAAAAGTCCTCAGTTAGTGGTGGATTTTTCCAGCCTCGAACCAACCGCCACCCGGGAAATGGCCGCTGCGCTGTTCAGCCAGACCGGCATGCGCTGGCTCGACGCGCCGGTATCCGGCGGCGTGGTCGGCGCCGAGGCGGGCAGCCTGGCGATCATGGTCGGCGGCGCGGCGGCGGACCTTGAACGGGTCAGGCCGGTATTACTCACCCTCGGCCAACGCGTCACGCACATGGGCGACGTCGGCGCCGGTCAGGTGACCAAGGCCTGCAATCAGATGATCGTTGCCTGCAATGCGCTGGTGATCGCCGAAGTAGTGGCGCTGGCCGAGCGTTCGGGCGTCGATGCCAGCCTGATCGCCGAAGCCTTGGCCGGTGGCTTTGCCGATTCCCGACCGCTGCAGATCCTCGCGCCGCAAATGGCCGAGAGCCGTTTCGAACCGGTGAAATGGCACGTGCGCACCTTGCTCAAGGATCTCGACACAGCGGTTAAGTTTTCTCGCGAGCAAGGCTCGGCCACGCCGATCAGCGGATTGGCCGCACAACTGATGCGCCTGCATGGGGGCCAGGGCTTTTTGGAAAAGGATCCGTCGACGCTAGTGCAGTTGTACCGCGCGCCAGATTCAGCGCAGTGACCATGTGCGCGTGCTGGCGCCGGTTGATTTCGTCGAGCACCGCACGGATTTCATCCAGCGGTACCGGGCGACTCAGCAGGTAACCCTGAACGAAGTCGCAGCCGTGGCGTTCGAGAAACTGGTATTGCTCCAGCGTCTCGACGCCTTCGGTGACCACCTGCAAGTGCAGGGTGTGCGCCATGACGATGATCGCCTGGACGATCTCCATGTCCTGAGTCGCCTTGGGAATGTCCTGAATAAACGAGCGGTCGATTTTCAGCGTGTTCAGCGGCAGGCGCTTGAGGTAGGCCAGCGATGAATAACCAGTGCCGAAGTCGTCGATCGACAACGAAACGCCGAGCGCACGAATCTGCCGCAGCAGCACCAGGCTGTTGGCAATATTGCCCATCAGCGCATTTTCCGTGACCTCCAGTTCAAGGCGCTCAGGGGCCACGCCAGTGACGTGGAGGATCTGTTCGATTTCATTGGCCAGCTCTTCGCGCGTCAGGTTCAGCGGTGAGCAGTTGACCGCGATCTTCAATTCCTCGCAGCCATGCCGGGACAATTCGCCCAAGTCCGCGCAGGCCCGGCGCAGCACCCAATTGTCCAGTTCGGCGATCAAGCCATTGGCCTCGGCGATGGCGATAAAACGATCCGGCGCCAACAGTCCGTGAATCGGATGTTGCCAGCGCACCAGCGCTTCCAGTTTGGTGACCTTGGCGTTTTTCAGGTCGTAGATCGGTTGGTAATACAGCAGCAACCCAGAATCTTCGCGCAGGGCGTGGCGCAATTCCTCTTCCAGTTGCAGCTCCATCGTTGCCCGGGTCCGCAGGTTGGGGCTGAAGAAATGCAGGCTGTTGCGACCGCTGCCCTTGGATTGGTAGAGCGCCAGATCGGCGTTTTTCAGCAGTTCTTCGCAGGTCTTGCCGTCCTCGGGAAACAAGCTGATACCAATGCTGGTGGTCATGACCATGCGCCGCCCGGACAGCTCGATCGGCTCCTTCATTTTCAGCATGATGCGCTGGGCCATGTGCCGCGCTTCCTCGCGATCGCGCAGGCTGATGAGCAGGCAGAATTCGTCGCCACCAAACCGCGCAACCACGTCGTCATGCCCGCGAACCGAGCCCTTGATGTGCTGGGCAAGGACTTTGAGCAGCTCGTCACCGGCGTCGTGGCCGAGGCTGTCGTTGATGCGTTTGAAGTGGTCGATGTCGAGGAAAATCACCGCGAGCAAGCCGCCGTTCTGGGTTTTCTCGTTGAGTTTCTCGGCAAAGATGTGGTTGAAGCCGCGACGGTTGAGCAGGTTGGTCAGGGCGTCGTAATTGGCTACTTGTTGCAACGACACGCGCGCCTGATCGAGTTGGCTGAGCAGGGCGTTGACCCGGCGCAGGTCGAATTCCTTGTTTTGCAGTTTCTTGTCGGCCAGCGCCGCGCTGATGCAACTGCCGATGATCAGCAACGTGATGATCGCCACGGTCAGCCCGAGTTGCAGGTGATTGTTCTCGCCGGGCAGCGTCGGCAGGCTGCCAACGGGCAGCACCAGGGTCAGTGCCGCCATGCCGGTGAAGTGCATGCTGACGATGCCGGCGCCGAGCACCAGGCTGGCGGTGTATTTGAGCACCTGGTGAAACATTCCGTTGCCGTCGCGCAGATGGCTGGAAATCAGCAGTGCGGCGAGGCTGGCGCCGATGGCGATGACAATCGACAGCACGAACAGCGTCGGGTCGTAATAAGTAGTGGCCGCCGAGCGCATCGCGGCCATGCCGACGTAATGCATGGTCGCGATGCCGAGGCCGATGCACACCGCCGCGCGCAGCAGTTGCCAGAATGTCACGTGAGGATGGCTGAGCGTGTGCATCGCCAGCCACGACGCCGTCAGCGCGAAGACCAGCGAGAGCAGGGTGATCGGCAGTTGGTAATTGACTTCAATCGGTATCTGGAACGCGAGCATGCTGATGAAATGCATGGCCCAGATGCCGCCCGCCAGGCACCCGGCACCGACCCAGCGCCAAAGTCGTTGCGAGCCGGGTTTTTCGACATGGCCAACACGCTCGGTCATGTCCAGCGTGGCGAAACCGGCTGCGCAGGCCACTACATAGGCGAGCAACACCAGAAACGGGTTGTGCGTGCAGTCGAGAATCACCTGCCCACTTTCCGGCAGCTCGGTAAGGAACTGCAAACCAAGCCACTCCATAGCGCGCCCCATTCACCCGTCATCCCGGCCAGCGTCATAAACGTCGGCGAATGCATTGGAGTATAGAGGCCATGCATAGAGTTCAAGCCGTAGTGGCACGGTGAGGTCAATGATTTCGATATGGGATTAATAGCGATCTGCGCTATCGGCACCGACTTGTAGGAGCTGAGCTTGCTCGCGAAAGCGGTAGGCCAGTCAACGTGCGTGGCGACTGACAGATCGCAATCGCGAGCAAGCTCGGCTCCCACAGGTGCGGGGCGGTGTAGGTGGGTGAGGGGGGCGGTGTGGCATGGTTCGATATCAGGCTGGCGAATGATGACAGACACGCCGAGCGCGCCTGACTAGATTGCAGACTCCGGGGGCAGCCACGCCTTCATAACAATAAAAGAGACGGACCCCATGCAGAACTCGACCCAAGCGGCGAATGCCTGGCGCATTCTGTTTTTGCTGTTCCTGGCCAACCTGTTCAACTTCTTTGATCGGACCATTCCGGCGATCATCATCGAGCCAATCCGCATGGAATGGCACCTCAGCGACTTCCAACTGGGGATCATCGGCACTGCATTCACCATCGTTTACGCAATCGCCGGCCTGCCGCTAGGGCGCATGGCCGACACCGGCTCGCGCGCCAAACTGATGGGCTGGGGCCTGGCGGCGTGGAGCGGGCTGACGGCGGTTAACGGTCTGGTCGGCAGTTTCTGGACGTTTTTGCTGGTGCGCATGGGCATCGGCATCGGCGAAGCCAGCTACGCGCCAGCCGCCAATTCGCTGATCGGCGATCTGTTCCCCGCCCACCGTCGTGCGCGGGCGATGGGGATTTTCATGCTTGGTTTGCCATTGGGGCTGCTGCTGGCGTTTTTCACCATCGGCTGGATGGTCAAGACCTTCGACAGTTGGCGCGCGCCGTTTTTCATCGCGGCGGTGCCGGGCTTGGTGCTTGCGGTGTTCATGTTTTTCATCAAGGAACCGAAGCGCGGCGCGGCCGAAAGCGTGCAGGTTTCGCAGGAACGCGTAGATCGGCCGATTCGCCGCGTGCTGGCGGTGCCGACCTTCCTGTGGCTGGTGCTGGCCGGGCTGTGCTTCAACTTCGCGACCTATGCGTGCAACTCGTTTCTGGTGCCGATGTTGCAGCGCTACTTTTTGATGCCTTTGCACGAGGCGGCGGTGGCGACCGGGGTGATTGTCGGGGTGACCGGGTTGTTCGGTCTGACCTTGGGCGGGTTTGTCGCCGACAAGATTCACCAGCGGGTCGCGAATGGGCGGCTGCTGTTTGCCGCGTTCAGCCTGATCATCTCGACGGTGTGCACGGCGTGGGCGCTGCACGCGGGGCGGATTGAAATTGGGATGTTCGTCGCGGTGTTCAGTTTGGGCTGGTTGTTTGCCTACAACTTCTACACCTGCGTTTACACGGCGATCCAGGACGTGGTCGAACCGCGCTTGCGGGCGACGGCGATGGCACTGTTTTTTGCCGGTCTGTATTTGCTTGGCGGCGGTTTGGGGCCCGTGGTAGTCGGCGGATTGTCCGATCACTTCGCGCATACAGCGATGTTGGCGGCGGGCGCCGAGCAGATGACCGAAGCGTTCAAGGCTGTCGGCCTGCACGACGCGATGTACCTGATCCCGGTGGCGCTGTTTTTCACCATGGTGTTTCTGTTCATGGCGTCGCGCTGTTTTGTGCGCGATGCGCAGCGGATGAAGGATGGATTGGTGGCTGTTGTTGAGCCGAAAGTTGCTGCAGTGACGGCCTGATCGCCATCGCGAGCAAGCTCGCTTCCACAGGGGATGATCGGTGGATAAAAAAAGGCCCGCATCGCTGCGGGCCTTTTGATTTTGCGCGGTGGAGCAGGGGACTTAGCCCGCGACCAGCACCCGAATCGCTTCCAGGCGCAGCGCAGCCTTGTCGAGCATCGCCAGGCCTTGCTCGCGCTGATTGCGCAGGGCCACCAGTTCGCTATCGCGCACGGTCGGGTTGACCGCTTGCAACGCGGTCAGGCGCGCCAGTTCTTCATCCGTGTCCGCAGCCAATCGGCGCTGCGCCTCAGCCACTCGTTCAGCGTGACGCGGGGCAATCTTCTCTTCGCCGGCATTGATTCGCGGCGTCAATTGATCGCGTTGCGCCTGGATAAACTTGTTGGCGCTGGCGCGTGGCACGCTTTCCAGTTGATCGTTCAGCGTTTCAAACGACACACGCCCGGACAAATCATTGCCATTGGCGTCCAGCAAGCAACGCAACGCCGCCGGCGGCAGGTAACGGCCCAGTTGCAGCGAACGCGGCGCCACCACTTCGCTGACGTAGAGCAGTTCGAGCAACACGGTGCCCGGTTTCAGCGCCTTGTTCTTGATCAGCGCGACGGCGGTGTTGCCCATCGAACCGGACAACACCAAGTCCATGCCGCCCTGCACCATCGGGTGTTCCCAGGTGATGAACTGCATGTCTTCACGCGACAGCGCCTGGTTGCGGTCGTAGGTGATGGTCACGCCTTCGTCGTCGCCGAGCGGGAAACTGGCGTCGAGCATTTTTTCGCTCGGTTTGAGGATCAGCGCGTTTTCCGAATGGTCTTCGCTGTCGATGCCGAACGCGTCGAACAGGGTTTCCATGTAAATCGGCAGGGCAAACTGATCGTCTTGCTCAAGGATGTCCTCGACCAGTTGATCGCCTTCACCCGAACCGCCGGAATTGAGTTCCAGCAAGCGGTCGCGGCCAGTGTGCAGCTCGGCTTCGAGGCGTTCACGCTCGGCGCGGGCCTCGTCGATCAGCGCTTGCCACTCGCCATCGTCGGCGTTTTCCAGCAGCGGCAGCAGGCGCGCGCCGAACTGATGCTGCAAGGCGTTGCCGGTTGGGCAAGTGTTAAGGAACGCGTTGAGCGCCTCGTGATACCACTGGAACAGCCGCTCTTGCGGGCTGGTTTCCAGGTACGGCACGTGCAATTCAATGATGTGTTTCTGGCCGATCCGGTCGAGACGACCGATGCGCTGCTCGAGCAAATCCGGGTGCGACGGCAGATCGAACAACACCAAGTGGTGCGAGAACTGGAAGTTGCGACCTTCACTGCCGATTTCCGAGCAGATCAAAACTTGCGCGCCAAACTCTTCGTCGGCGAAGTAAGCGGCGGCGCGGTCACGCTCAAGGATGTTCATGCCTTCGTGGAACACCGTCGCCGGGATGCCGGAGCGCACGCGCAGCGCGTCTTCCAGGTCCATGGCGGTTTCGGCGTGGGCGCAGATCACCAGCACTTTGGTGCGCTTGAGCATCTTCAGCGTGTCGATCAGCCATTCGACGCGTGGGTCGAATTTCCACCAGCGTTCTTCCTCGTTGGCATCCGGCTGCGCCTGGAAGCTGACTTCCGGGTACAACTCGGCGTGCTCGCCCAGCGGCAATTCGAGGTATTCGTCAGGGCATGGCAGCGGGTACGGGTGCAGTTTGCGCTCCGGGAAACCCTGCACGGCGGCGCGGGTGTTGCGGAACAGCACGCGGCCGGTGCCGTGGCGGTCGAGCAGTTCGCGGACCAGACGGGCGCTGGCTTCGACGTCGCCATCGTTGACCGCCGTCAGCAGCGCTTCGCCCTCGTTGCCGAGGAAACCGTGAATGGTCTTGTGCGCTTCTGGCGACAAGCGACCCTTGTCCAGCAGCTCCTGCACCGCTTCGGCCACCGGGCGATAGTTTTCGCTCTCGGCGCGGAAGGCGTGCAGGTCGTGAAAACGGTTCGGATCGAGCAGGCGCAGACGCGCGAAGTGGCTGTCCTGACCCAGTTGTTCCGGGGTCGCGGTCAGCAACAGCACGCCGGGAATGACTTCGGCCAGTTGCTCGACCAAGGTGTATTCCTGGCTGGCTTTCTCTTCATGCCAGACCAAGTGGTGCGCTTCATCGACCACCAGCAGGTCCCAACCGGCAGCAAACAGCGCGTCCTGGGCCTTCTCGTCGTCCACGAGCCATTCGAGCGCAACCAGTGCAAGCTGGGTGTCTTCGAACGGGTTGGCGGCATCGCTTTCGATAAAGCGTTCTTCGTCGAACAGCGCGA
Organism: Pseudomonas sp. SJZ131; assembly: GCF_007828705.1. Taxonomy (NCBI): domain Bacteria; kingdom Pseudomonadati; phylum Pseudomonadota; class Gammaproteobacteria; order Pseudomonadales; family Pseudomonadaceae; genus Pseudomonas; species Pseudomonas sp. SJZ131. The sequence goes on from NZ_VIVC01000002.1 coordinate 698,603, forward strand.
CTTGCAGGTTGAAGCGGCGGCGCATCTCGACCAGCCACTGATGCTGCAGGTTTTCCGGCACCAGGATCAGCACGCGGTTGGCGCGGCCCGAGAGCAGTTGGCGGTGGATCACCAGACCGGCTTCGATGGTTTTACCCAGGCCCACTTCGTCTGCCAGCAAAACCCGTGGCGCGATACGGTCAGCGACTTCACGGGCAATGTGCAACTGGTGCGCGATCGGCTGCGCCCGCACGCCGCCCAGGCCCCAAAGGGACGACTGCAATTGGCGGCTGGTGTGTTCCAGCGTGTGATAACGCAGGGAGAACCAGGCCAGCGGGTCGATCTGCCCGGCGAACAGGCGGTCGCTGGCCAGACGGAACTGAATGAAGTTCGACAGTTGGGTTTCCGGCAGCGTGACCACTTCGTTCTGCGCGTTGAGGCCGTGGTAGACCAGCAGGCCATCGACATCGTCGACTTGCTGTACGGTCAGTTTCCAGCCTTCGAAGTGAGTGATCGAGTCACCCGGGGAAAACCGCACACGTGTGAGGGGCGCATTCCGTAGCGCGTACTGACGAGTGTCGCCAGTGGCCGGATAGAGCACGGTCAACAAGCGGCCGTCCTGTGCCAGAACGGTGCCCAAACCCAGCTCGGCTTCGCTGTCACTAATCCAGCGTTGCCCCGGTTGATACTGCTGCGCCATGCTGCCTGACTCCCACCTTGAAAAAGCGGGCTATCTTAACGGAATGAGCCTTCAGGGCCAAAGGATTACTGACATCGGCGCGGGCGAGGGCACTGATTTTTCGATCTTTGGGAACGCTTGAGTTCTACGTTGTCGGATAAAACATCGCGTTACGTGTGTGCGCTGGTTCACAACTTGGCGACCGATGGCTCAAGTCGCCCGCCGCGCCGCCGACAGCCTGAAGACAGGAGACTAATAACTATGCTGCAACCCATGCTCCCCTTGAGTGCCGTGCCGGTCACCGCGCAACTGGACCCGATCCGCCAGCGCCCGGACATTCCGCCGGTTGTGCCGGTGCAGGAAAGCTCCAGCGAAAGCACAATCGACCTGCAAAGCCGTGACCCGGAAGAGGCCGCCCTGCTGCTGCGCGAAGAACAGCGTCGCCGCCAGGAACAGGATCGCCGCCGTCAGGAAGCCGATGAAGATCCGCAAGTGCATCTGGCGGTTCCCGGTGACGTGCTCAACGCCGACAACACCGTACCAGTCGTCGCACTGGTCGAAGACGAGCCGCGCCAGGGGCTTTGGGTCGATATTCAGATCTGAGGTTGGTCAGCCGGTTTGAGGGCTGTCTTTGAGAAATGTCTTTGAGAACCGTCTTTGAGAGCTGTCTTTGGGAAGTGCCCCGGCGGAAATTGACGGCTGACTGGTCAGCGCGCTCGCCAGACCGCATTATTGGCGCAATCCGACTGAACCCTTTCCAGCGATGCACTGAACCATGAGCCAAGAAGACAAACTGATCGACCTCGGCGCCGAACGCGCCAAGCGTGTGCACGACCTCAACGACAAGCGCTTGAATGAAGTCCGCCAGGCATTCGAGCAGGCCATGCCGCTAGGCAAAGCCAAGAAGTCGGGCAAAACCGAGAAAAAGTCGAAAAACAAACCGAAAAAGCGTTGAAGCACCCTGCATCGATTGATGCAGGTCAGTTATTTCCCCTCCTTTACGCCCAGTCTCGGGCGACATTGATCCCGGTCAATTTTCTCTCCTGCCTTATTGGTTAACTTAGCCCTATCGCAACAGGGCAAGTGCAGGAGGCCAGTCATGTTTTTCGACAACGTGGTGATCGCCGGAGTGCTGACAGTCGGCCTCATGGTTCTGTTTTTTGCAGGGTTTGGATATTTCATCTGGAAGGATTCGCACAAGCGCAAACCGTAGTTCTTTCCAGAGCAATGAGCACGCAAGGCATTTTGGGCAACTTCGGTTGCCCTTTTTTTTTGCCTGAAAAAACACCAGTTGGGCATTCGCGAAAAGCAGCAGACATGAAAAAGGCGCGAACCTTGCGGAACGCGCCTTTTTCGATAGAGCGATCGATCAGCTACCCAGCGCCTTCGACGCCAGCCAGAACAGGCCGGCCGACAGTGCGACGGTGGCCGGCAGGGTCAGGACCCACGCCAGCAGGATAGTTTTCACGGTGCCGCCCTGCAGGCCGCTTTTGTTCGCGACCATGGTCCCGGCCACACCCGACGACAATACGTGGGTGGTGGAAACCGGCAGGCTGAAGATGTTGGCCAAGCCAATCATGCACGCTGTGGTGATCTGCGCCGACATGCCTTGAGCGTACGTCATGCCTTGCTTGCCGATCTTCTCGCCGATGGTCAGCACTACGCGTTTCCAGCCAACCATGGTGCCCAGGCCCAGCGCCAGGGCAACCGCCAGAATCACCCAGAACGGCGCGTATTCAGTGGTGGTGGTCAGGTCTTTGCGGAGCTTGTCGAGGTCAGCCTTTTCACGCGATTGCAGGCCCGGCAGCTTGGCGACTTTACGGGCCGTGTCATCCAGGCAGAGCAGGTAGCGACGCACTTCGATGCGGCTTTCTGCGGTCAGCGAGTGGTAATCGGCAACACCTTTAAGGGTGTCGAGCAGGGCGCTGATGGTCGGTTCGGTCTGTTGCGGGTTGCAACGGAATTTCTCCGGCAGATCGCCTTCAACACTTTTGCCCAGCGCCAGGAACTCGCCCAGGGTGTCGGCATTGCGCTTGTAGAACTGGCTCAAGTGCAGCGTTGCGTCGCGAGTCCGCTCGATCTGGTAGGTAGTGCTGCCGAGGTCGAGAACGAACTGCGCCGGCACGATACCGATCAGTACCAACATGATCAGGCCGATGCCTTTCTGGCCATCGTTGGAGCCGTGCACGAAGCTCACGGCCATTGCCGAAATCACCAGAACCAGGCGATTCCAGAATGGCGGGTGCTTCTTGTCGTCGAGCTTGCGGCGCTGGTCCGGGGTCTTGTGCATCTTCGACAGCGGACGCCACCATTTAAGGCCGATCAACACCAGCGCGGCAACGAGGAAGCCGGCCATTGGCGAGAACACCAACGAGGCGCCGATATCGATCGCTTTCTGCCAGTTCACGCCATCGGCCAACGGAATGTCGTTGATCAATGCGTTCGCCAGGCCGACACCAAGGATCGAACCGATCAAGGTGTGCGAGCTCGAAGCCGGGATCCCGAAGTACCAAGTGCCCAGGTTCCAGGTGATCGCGGCGGCGAGCAACGAGAAGACCATGGCCAGTCCATGTCCGGTGTTCACATTGATCAGCAGCTCTACCGGCAGCAAGTGGACGATGGCATACGCCACGCCAACACCGCCCAGCAAAACGCCGAGGAAGTTGAACACACCGGAAAAGAACACCGCCAGATGAGGCGGCATGGCTTTGGTGTAGATAACGGTGGCCACCGCGTTAGCAGTGTCATGAAAGCCGTTGATGAACTCGAAGGCGAGGACAAAGGCCAGGGCGAGCAAGAGGCTCACAAGCACCCAAGCATCCAGTCCGCTGAATAAATCGATCATGAAGGTTTTCTGACCCGGTCGTAAGGGGGCGCGATTATGCCAGAAAAGTGTGGAAATCGATGCACTAGCTGCTCGTCGGTAACATTCTTCAACGAATTAGACGCTGGCAACGGCCTTATCCCCAGGTTTCTGCTGGGTTTTGCAATGCTTTGATTTTATTGAAAAATGTTGCAGGCGCGGGCGTACGGCGCGCGAATGCGAGGCGCTGAAATAGATGTATGAAATATCTGCGAAGAGGGTCGCACATGCGCCATTTGCCTCATCCGCTGGGTGAGGTGGCCGCTGCCCGTGGGTAACGGGCGCGTGAGGCATCGTCGCAACACCGCGCTTTTAACCGATGCAGACGCAGACCCTTGGAGGATTCAGGCCGGGCCGGTCACGGCTCCTCGGCTTTGAGTTCCTTTTCCATCTTCTGCAGTTCCTGGGAAAAAGCCTGATCCTGAACGGTGGCGCGTTTACGCCAGGGTTTGCGTTCCGGTTCGGGCTGTGCGGCGTAGGTGGTGACTTCCCCGCCGTAAACTTCCTTGTAACGTTGTTCCTGGCGCTCAAGTTCCGCGCGCAGTTCGTCTTTCGTCACAGTGCTACCTGTTTGAGTTGAGATAAATTCTGGTGAAACGCACTGCATCAAATTAATTGACCATGTTCGGCGAAAGGACAATGCCCGAAAAGGCATCGGCTTGTGCACGACACAATGATCAACAGTTCCATGTTGCAGGCGGCCACGGCACCAGATAAAAAACAGCTGACGTAGCTTCAGAGTCCTGTTTCAGCGAACGCGTGGGATAAACCTGCAAGGTTGTTTCCGGCGCTGGCTGCGGGCGGCGGCGATGGGACATCGCGCTCCGGGTGGCGGGCTTGGCAATTAAGACGCCGCGCTGCCACTGAGGTGCATTATAGCCATCGATTCGAAGAACACTATCTCCCGAGAGTTAAAAGTGGTTCGTGGTGTGTGATGATTTTGTTACTCGCAACTTTTACCGGTAATTAGCGAACTGCCGGCGAGCACTATTTCGCGATCTGTTTCTGACGCCAACAAGTCGAACAAGTTCGCGTCCTTACATTGGCACCTTAGTGCACAGATCGCGCAACACTAAAAACATTCTGGAACATCGCTGATGTGCTTTCCGTCCGAGCAAGCTCGCCGGGCGGGCGATTGCGATTATCGGGCGACGGTTCGATAATCGCCCAGTCTCGTCGTCGGCGACTTGTGTTGCTGGCAAGGAGCCGCTTGTAATAGCCATCGCTCCGTGCAGGAAAAAGGACCTGATATGAACGATCAACTGCGCAACTCCTTCGCCTCAGTGGCGCCGCCGATCGTCGCTTCGCCGGCCAAGCGCATTCAAGCCATGACCGGCGACCCGGATTTCATGACTTCGCTGGCCCGAGGCCTGGCCGTGGTGCAGGCCTTTCAGGAGCGCAAGCGGCACCTGACCATCGCGCAGATCAGCCATCGCACGGAAATTCCCCGCGCCGCTGTGCGACGTTGCCTACACACCCTGATCAAACTCGGCTACGCCACCACGGACGGGCGGACCTATTCGCTGCTGCCCAAAGTCCTGACGCTGGGCCATGCCTACGTGTCTTCGACGCCGCTGGCGGTGTCGGCGCAACCGTATCTGGACCGCATGAGCGAACAACTGCACGAGGCTTGCAACATGGCCACGCTGGAGGGCGATGACATTCTGTACATCGCGCGCTCGGCGACCACGCAACGCCTGATTTCGGTGGATTTGTCGGTTGGCGGCCGCTTGCCGGCCTATTGCACGTCGATGGGGCGCATTCTGTTGGCCGCGCTCGACGACACCACCCTGGGCGAGTACCTCGACCATGCGGAATTTCAGGCGAAAACCAGCCGCACGCTGCACACACCGCAGGCGCTGCTCGAATGCCTGCAAGAAGTGCGGCAGCAGGGCTGGTGCATCGTCGATCAGGAATTGGAGCAAGGCCTGCGCTCGATTGCCGTGCCGGTGTATGACGCCTCGGGTCAGGTGGTCGCGGCGCTCAACGTCAGCACTCACGCCGGGCGCGTCAGCCGCAACGAACTGGAGCAGCGTTTCCTCCCGGGACTGCTCAGCGCCAGCCGCGACCTCAGCGCCCAGCTGTTTGCCTGACAATTGACCTGACTAAGCTGTTCGATAAACGCACAGAGTTGCGTTTATCGAATTGACGCTGTTTCCCTCCGATCATTAATGTCGCGGCAGCGTCATCCGGCGCCGTTGGCCCTCGGCCAGAGCACCGGACGACGCCCCCAATAATAATGAGCAGAGGCCACGCGCTCCCGGCGTGGGACAAAAATAATGAACCAGCCTCAATCTGCTGTAGGCAATTGCCTCGACGTGCAGTCCTTCATCAATGCCCAGCCCATTTCGCGTTATCAGTGGCGCGTGGTGATCCTGTGTTTCCTGATCGTTTTCCTCGATGGCCTCGACACCGCGGCGATGGGTTTCATTGCGCCCGCGCTGTCGCAGGATTGGGGCATCGACCGCGCCAGCCTCGGCCCGGTGATGAGTGCCGCGCTGATCGGCATGGTTTTCGGCGCACTCGGTTCCGGGCCGCTGGCTGACCGCTTCGGGCGCAAAATTGTGCTGGTGGGCGCGGTGTTTCTGTTCGGCATCTTCAGTCTGGCCTCGGCTTACAGCACCAACGTCGACCAGTTGCTGGTGCTGCGTTTTCTCACCGGACTCGGCCTCGGCGCCGGGATGCCGAACGCCACCACGCTGCTGTCGGAATACACCCCGGAGCGCAAAAAGTCGCTGCTGGTGACCAGCATGTTCTGCGGTTTCAACCTCGGCATGGCCGGCGGCGGGTTTATTTCAGCGAGCCTGATCCCGGCGTATGGCTGGCACAGCCTGTTGCTGATCGGTGGGATTCTGCCGTTGATCCTTGCGGTGGTTTTGCTGTTCTGGCTGCCGGAATCGGCGCGTTACCTTGTAGTCCGAAACCGCGGCACCGACAAAGTGCGCAAAACCCTGGCGCCGATCGACCCGAAAACCGTCGCTCAGGCGTCAAGCTTCAGCGTCCCGGAACAGAAAATCGTCAAGGCGCGCAACGTGTTTGCGGTGATTTTCTCCGGGACCTACAGCGCCGGCACTTTGCTGCTGTGGCTGACCTACTTCATGGGGCTGGTGATTGTTTACCTGCTGACCAGTTGGCTGCCGACGCTGATGCGCGACAGCGGCGCGAGCATGGAGCAAGCCGCGTTTATCGGCGCGCTGTTCCAGTTCGGCGGCGTGCTAAGCGCGGTCGGTGTGGGATGGGCGATGGACCGCTTTAATCCGCACAAGGTCATCGGCACTTTCTACTTGCTGGCGGGGGTGTTTGCCTACGCGGTCGGGCAGAGCCTGGGGCACATCACGCTGCTGGCGACCTTGGTGCTGGTGGCCGGGATGTGCGTGAACGGCGCGCAATCGGCGATGCCGTCGCTGGCGGCGCGGTTTTACCCGACGCAGGGCAGGGCGACCGGGGTGTCGTGGATGCTCGGGATCGGCCGTTTCGGCGCGATCCTCGGCGCGTGGATGGGCGCGACGTTGCTGGGCCTCGGCTGGAATTTCGAGCAGGTGCTGACGGCGCTGGTGATTCCGGCGGCATTGGCGACTACGGCGGTGGTGATCAAAGGCATCGTCAGCCATGCGGATGCGACCTGATTCCGTGAATCTTCATTGACCGTGCGGGCCTCTTCGCGGGCAAGCCTCGCTCCTACAGGGGTACGTGTATTCCTGTAGGAGCGAGCGGTGCGACGATTCGACTTGCCCGCGAAGCTCCTAAAGGTCGATAGCCCGACAACAATCTGTTCGATAAACGAACACTCAGTCGATTATCGGATTGTTTGGCCATTTTCAGCCGCTTACTCTGCAGTGACTCCGGCGCTGAACCTCGCGCCTTTTTCTTTCACTGCGGTTCATAACAAAACGGGAGCCTGCCCCATGGCTGAAATCCTTTCGCTGCACGACGCGGTGAAGCAATTCGTCAACGACGGCGATACCGTCGCGCTCGAAGGCTTCACTCACCTGATTCCTACGGCGGCGGGTCATGAAATCATTCGCCAGGGCAAGAAAGATCTGACGCTGGTGCGCATGACGCCTGACCTGATCTACGACCAGTTGATCGGTGCCGGGTGTGCGCGCAAGTTGATTTTCTCCTGGGGCGGCAACCCTGGCGTCGGTTCGCTGCACCGTTTGCGTGATGCCGTCGAGAAGCAGTGGCCGCATCCGCTGGAAATCGAAGAACACAGCCACGCCGACCTGGCGAATGCCTACGTCGCCGGCGCTTCCGGCCTACCGTTCGCGGTGCTGCGGGCCTACGCCGGTTCCGATCTGCCGAAGGTCAACCCGCTGATCAAAACCGTGACCTGCCCATTCACCGGCGAAGTATTGGCCGCCGTGCCTTCGGTGCGCCCGGACATCACCGTGATCCACGCGCAGAAGGCTGACCGCAAGGGCAACGTGCTGCTGTGGGGCATTCTTGGCGTGCAAAAAGAAGCCGCACTGGCCGCCAAGCGCTGCATCGTCACCGTCGAAGAAATCGTCGACGACCTGAATGCACCGATAAACGCCTGCGTGTTGCCAACCTGGGCCCTGAGCGCGGTTTGCCATGTGCCCGGCGGCGCGCATCCGTCCTACGCCCACGGTTACAACGAGCGCGACAACCGTTTCTACCAGGCCTGGGACCCGATTGCCCGCGACCGCGAAACCTTCACCGCGTGGATCAACGAATACATCCACGGCTGCGCTGACTTCAGCGAGTTCCAGGCCAAGCTGGCCGCTGCTTCGGAGGCCAAGTAATGACTTACACCACCAACGAAATGATGACCGTGGCCGCCGCGCGTCGCTTGAAAAACGGTTCGGTGTGCTTCGTCGGGATCGGCCTGCCGTCGAAAGCCGCCAATCTGGCGCGGCTGACCTCGTCGCCGGATGTCGTGCTGATCTACGAGTCGGGCCCGATTGGCGCCAAGCCGAGCGTGTTGCCGTTGTCGATTGGCGACGGTGAACTGGCGGAAACCGCTGACACCGTCGTCCCGACCGGTGAGATTTTTCGCTATTGGCTGCAGGGCGGACGCATCGACGTCGGTTTTCTCGGCGCGGCGCAGGTTGATCGCTTCGGCAACATCAACACCACGGTCGTCGGCGATTATCACCAACCGAAAGTCCGGCTGCCGGGTGCCGGTGGCGCGCCGGAAATCGCCGGTTCGGCGAAAAGCGTGTTGATCATCCTCAAGCAGTCGGCGCGTTCGTTCGTCGACAAACTCGACTTCATCACCTCGGTCGGCCACGGCGAGGGCGGCGATTCGCGCAAACGTCTGGGCCTGCCGGGCGCCGGGCCGGTCGGCATCATTACCGACCTGTGCATCATGGAGCCGGAAGCCGACACCCATGAATTCGTGGTGACCGCGCTGCATCCGGGCGTGACCCGCGAGCAAGTGGTGGCGGCCACTGGTTGGGCGATTCGTTTTGCCGATCACGTGGAAAACACTGCCGAACCCAGCGAAATCGAACTCAAAGCACTAAGGGATCTGGAAGCCCGAACCGCTGCCGCCCATGGCCAAGCCCCCGGAGAAGCGTGATGCGTGACGTGTATATCTGCGACGCGATTCGCACCCCCATCGGCCGTTTCGGCGGTGGTTTGTCGGCAGTCCGCGCCGACGACCTGGCCGCCGTGCCGATCAAGGCATTGATGACGCGCAACCCGTCGGTGGACTGGAGCGCGGTGGATGAGGTGTTCCTCGGTTGCGCCAACCAGGCCGGCGAAGACAACCGCAACGTCGCGCGCATGGCGTTGTTGCTGGCGGGGCTGCCGGAAAGCATTCCCGGCGTCACCCTTAATCGCCTCTGCGCCTCGGGCATGGACGCGATCGGCACGGCATTCCGCGCGATTGCCAGCGGCGAGATGGAGCTGGCAATCGCCGGCGGCGTCGAGTCGATGTCGCGCGCGCCTTTTGTCATGGGCAAGGCTGACGCGGCGTTCTCGCGCAACATGAAACTTGAAGACACCACCATCGGCTGGCGTTTTATCAACCCGTTGATGAAAGCCCAGTACGGCGTCGATGCAATGCCGCAAACCGCCGACAACGTCGCCGACGACTATCAAGTGTCGCGCGAGGATCAGGACGCTTTTGCCCTGCGCAGTCAGCAACGCACCGCCGCCGCGCAGGCCGCCGGGTTCTTCGCTGAAGAAATCGTCGAAGTGCGGATTGCCCACAAGAAGGGTGAAACCGTGGTCACGCAGGACGAACATCCGCGCGCCGACACCACCCTTGAAACCCTGGCCAAACTGAAACCAGTCAACGGTGCCGACAAAACCGTCACTGCCGGCAACGCGTCGGGCGTCAATGACGGCGCCGCAGCGTTGATTCTCGCGTCTGCCGAAGCGGTGAAAAAACACGGTTTGACCGCCCGCGCCAAAGTCCTCGGCATGGCCAGCGCCGGGGTCGCGCCACGCGTCATGGGCATCGGCCCGGTGCCGGCGGTGCGCAAACTGACTGAACGTCTTGGTCTGGCCGTCAGCGATTTCGACGTCATCGAACTCAATGAAGCCTTCGCCAGCCAGGGTTTGGCGGTGTTGCGCGAGTTGGGCCTGGCGGACGACGCGGCTCAGGTCAACCCGAACGGTGGCGCGATTGCCTTGGGTCATCCGCTGGGCATGAGCGGCGCGCGGCTGGTGTTGACCGCGTTGCATCAACTGGAAAAAACCGGCGGGCGCAAAGGTCTGGCGACCATGTGCGTCGGCGTCGGCCAAGGTCTGGCACTCGCGATCGAATGCGTCTGACCGCCGCCGACTACATAAGAACAGAGGAAAAGCGAAATGACTGACAAGCCTGGTTACCGTCGCCCGAAAGAAGGCACCCAGCCGGAGTACTTGCACCCGACTTATCAATCGACCAATTTGCGCGCGCCGTCGAAGCCGTTGGTGTTTCTGCCGCATTCATTGTCGGAAATCACCGGCCCGAGCATCGGCGCCGAACGTATCAACGAACAGGACAACGACCTGACCGCGCAGCACAGCGGCGAACCGTTGGGCGAGCGCATCATCATCCACGGCCGTGTGCTGGATGAAGACGGGCTGCCGGTGCCGGGGATTCTGGTGGAGATCTGGCAGGCCAACGCCGCCGGTCGCTACCACCATGCCCGCGACCTGCACGACGCGCCGCTGGACCCGAACTTCAGCGGCACCGGGCGCACCGTGACCGACGCCGATGGCTGGTATCAATTCCAGACCATCAAGCCCGGCGCGTATCCGTGGGGCAACCACCACAACGCCTGGCGCCCGGCGCACATCCACTTTTCGCTGTTCGGCCCGAGCATTCTCACGCGGCTGGTCACGCAAATGTATTTCCCCGGCGACCCGCTGCTGGCCTATGACCCGATCTACAACTGCGTGCCCGACACCAGCGCCAAAGAGCGCCTGATCGCCAGTTTCGACCTGGAAAAAACCATCCCTTCCTATGCCCTCGGTTATCGCTGGGACATCGTTTTGCGCGGCCGCGAAGCCACGCCGATGGAGAAATAACATGACGCTGAACGCGACCACGTCCCACACCGTCGGGCCGTACTACCACATCGGCCTGACCTGGCTGAACCGCGAAGACCTGACCGTCGAACAAACCCTGGGCCAGCGCGTGGCGATCACGGGGCAAGTCGTTGATGGCAACGGCGATATCGTCAACGACGCGATGCTCGAAGTCTGGCAGGCCAACGCCGCCGGCAAATACGACCATCCCGAAGACGATCAGGACAAACCGCTGGACCCCAATTTCGAGGGCTTCGGCAGGGTGCCGGTGGATGCCGAAGGGCGCTTTCGTTTCACCACGATCAAACCGGGCACCGTGCAGGGCTTGAGCGGCACGACGCAGGCGCCGCACTTGGTGGTGCTGGTGTTTGCAAGAGGGTTGGTCAAGCACTTGCTGACGCGGATCTACTTTGACGGCGAACCGGCGAATGTCGCCGATCCGTTGCTCGAATGCGTGCCGGCAGAGCGCCGCAGCACGTTGCTGGCCAAGGCCGATGCGTCGGGCGTTTACCAGTGGAACGTGATCCTGCAAGGCACCGATGCGGAAACGGTGTTCTTCGATTATTGAGTAACCCTGTGGGAGTGAGCTTGCTCCCACAAGGGTTTTGCTTTGCTGATGTGACTGCGGAACGGGACTGTTGCAAAGTATGTCTAGACTCTCACTGTCCCCATTGAGTGAAAAACAATGACAACGACTGCCGCATCAACTGAGCACTACACCGGCGAAGAGCGCAAAAAGCGCATCTTCGCGATTGTCGGCGCCTCGTCCGGCAACCTGGTGGAGTGGTTCGACTTTTACGTCTACGCGTTCTGCGCGATCTATTTCGCCCCGGCATTTTTCCCCTCCGACAACCCCACGGTGCAGTTGGTCAACACCGCTGGCGTGTTCGCCGCCGGGTTCCTGATGCGTCCCATCGGCGGCTGGATTTTCGGTCGCGTGGCGGACAAGCACGGGCGCAAGAAATCGATGCTGATTTCGATTCTGATGATGTGTTTCGGCTCGTTGCTGATCGCGTGTCTGCCTACCTACAAAGACATCGGCGTCTGGGCGCCAATCATGTTGCTGTTCGCCCGCCTGCTGCAGGGCTTGTCGGTGGGCGGCGAGTACGGCACCACCGCGACCTACATGAGCGAAGTGGCGCTCAGGGGCCAGCGCGGCTTTTTCGCCTCGTTCCAATACGTGACGCTGATCGGCGGACAACTGTTGGCGGTGTCGCTGGTGGTGGTCCTGCAACAATTTCTCACCGAGGATGACCTGCGCGCCTACGGCTGGCGGATTCCGTTTGTGGTTGGTGCGGTGGCGGCGTTGATTTCGCTGTTCCTGCGGCGTTCGCTGAAAGAAACCACCAGCAAGGAAATGCGCGAAAACAAGGACGCCGGCAGCATCATGGCGCTGTTCCGCGACCACAAAGCCGCGTTCATCACCGTGCTCGGCTACACCGCTGGCGGTTCGCTGATTTTCTACACCTTCACCACGTACATGCAGAAATACCTGGTGAACACCGCCGGCATGCACGCCAAAACCGCCAGTTACATCATGACCGGCGCGCTGTTCCTTTATATGTGCATGCAGCCGTTGTTCGGCATGCTCGCGGACAAGATCGGCCGGCGTAATTCGATGCTCTGGTTCGGCGCCCTCGGCACGCTGTGCACGGTGCCAATCCTGCTCAGCCTGAAAAGCGTCAGCAGTCCGTTCCTGGCATTTGTGCTGATCACCGTGGCGCTGGCAATTGTCAGTTTCTACACCTCGATCAGCGGTCTGGTAAAAGCCGAAATGTTCCCGCCGGAAGTGCGCGCACTCGGCGTCGGCCTGGCGTATGCGGTGGCCAACGCAATCTTTGGCGGTTCGGCGGAATACGTCGCGCTGAGTCTCAAGGCTGCGGGTATGGAAAACTCGTTCTACTGGTATGTCACGGTGATGATGGCGGTGGCGTTCCTGTTCAGTCTGCGTTTGCCGAAACAGGCGAAATACCTGCACCACGACCTTTGATCTTCATCCGTGGGCCGCGCCGGCCCACGCCTCCAGGGATTGTTTATGACTGAGCGAGCGAACAATCAATTGTTCGATGCCTATTTCACTGCCCGCGATATGCGCGAAGTGTTCTGCGATCAGGGCCGCGTGCAAGCCATGCTCGATTTCGAAGCCGCGCTGGCGCGGGCCGAAGCGCGGGTCGGGTTGATTCCGCAGACTGCGGTCGCGCCTATCGAAGCGGCGTGTCAGGCCGGGTTGTACGATTTTGCCGCGCTCGGCGAGGCGATCGCCACGGCGGGCAATTCGGCGATTCCGCTGGTCAAGGCGCTGGGCAAACAGATCGCCGACAACCACGCCGAAGCCGAGCGTTACGTGCATTTGGGCGCGACCAGTCAGGACGTGATGGACTCCGGCCTGGTCCTGCAATTGCGCAAAGCGCTGGAGCTGATCGAAAGCGATCTGGCGCAACTCGCGGCGATCCTCGCGGCTCAGGCTAAACGCTACGCCGCCACGCCGCTGGCCGGACGCACCTGGCTGCAACACGCGACGCCGGTGACGCTGGGAATGAAGATCGCCGGTTGGCTCGGCGCCGTGACTCGCAGTCGTCAGCGTCTGCAAGAACTCAAGCCACGCTTGCTGGTGCTGCAATTTGGCGGCGCGTCCGGGACCCTTGCGGCGCTCGGCGATCAGGCGTTGTCGATTGCCCAAGCCTTGGCCGAGGAGCTGCGTTTGGCACTGCCGGAACAGCCTTGGCACACCCAGCGCGATCGGCTGGTGGAGTTTGGCGCGGTGCTCGGGTTGATCGCCGGCAGCCTCGGCAAACTCGGTCGCGACATCAGTCTGTTAATGCAGACCGAGGCGGGCGAAGTGTTCGAGCCGGCGGCGCCGGGCAAGGGCGGTTCGTCGACCATGCCGCACAAACGCAATCCGGTCGGCGCGGCGGTGTTGATCGGCGCGGCGACGCGGGTGCCGGGTCTGCTGTCGACACTGTTCAGCGCGATGCCGCAGGAACACGAGCGCAGCCTCGGTTTGTGGCATGCCGAATGGGAAACCCTGCCGGAGATTTGTTGCCTGGTGTCGGGCAGCCTGAAGCAGGCGCTGTTGGTCGCCGAAGGGCTGGAAGTGGACGCCGAGCGCATGGCGCGCAACCTCGATTTGACTCAGGGGCTGGTGCTCGCAGAAGCGGTGAGCATCGTCCTCGCGCAAAAGGTTGGCCGCGACGCCGCGCACCATTTGCTTGAGCAGTGCTGCAAACGCGCGGTCGCCGAACATCGGCATCTGCGCGCGGTGCTCGGCGATGAGCCGCAAGTGACGGCGCAGTTGTCGGACGCGGAACTGGATCGACTGCTGGACCCCGCGCATTACCTCGGTCAGGCACAAGCCTGGGTCGAGCGTGCGCTGGCTGAACATTTTGCTTGGACTGCCTGAAGGAGATTGCTGTGGCTTTCGTACAACTCGCCGAGGGCGAACTGCACTATCAGATTGAAGGGGCTCAGATTGACGGGCTTGGCGACGCGCCGGTGCTGGTTTTGTCCAACTCGCTGGGCACCGATTTGCACATGTGGGACGCGCAAATGCCAGCGTTTACCGAGCACTTTCGGGTGCTGCGTTTTGACACGCGTGGTCACGGCAAATCGCTGGTGACGCCGGGTCCGTACAGCATCGAGCAACTGGGCCGCGACGTGTTGGCGCTGCTCGATGCGCTGCACATCGAGCGCGCACATTTCTGTGGTTTGTCGATGGGCGGGTTGATCGGGCAGTGGCTGGGGATCAATGCCGGGCAGCGTCTGAACAAGTTGATCGTGTGCAATACCGCAGCGAAGATCGGCGATCCGTCGGTGTGGAATCCACGGATTGAAACGGTGCTGCGTGACGGTTCGGCGGCGATGGTCGCGTTGCGGGATGCGTCGATTGCACGGTGGTTTACCGCGGACTTTGCTGAATCGAATCCTGCGGCGGCGAAGAAGATTACCGACATGCTCGCGGCGACTTCGCCCGAGGGTTATGCGGCCAATTGCGCAGCGGTGCGTGATGCCGATTTCCGTGAACAATTGGCCGCGATCACGGTGCCGCTGCTGGTGATCGCCGGGACTGAAGATGCGGTGACGCCGCCGGCCGGTGGGCACTTTATCCAACAGCACGTGCAGGGCGCCGAGTACGCCGAATTCTACGCCGCGCACCTGTCC
Organism: Pseudomonas sp. SJZ131; assembly: GCF_007828705.1. Taxonomy (NCBI): domain Bacteria; kingdom Pseudomonadati; phylum Pseudomonadota; class Gammaproteobacteria; order Pseudomonadales; family Pseudomonadaceae; genus Pseudomonas; species Pseudomonas sp. SJZ131. Next base: position 713,767 of record NZ_VIVC01000002.1, read on the forward strand.
AACGTTCAGGCCGGCGCTGCGTTCAGCGAGCGGGTATTGGCGTTTTTGACCGAGCATTGAGGGGATGGTTGTGGACGAGAAACAACGTTACGACGAAGGTTTGCAGGTACGCCGCGCCGTGCTCGGCGATGCGCATGTCGATCGCAGTTTGAATGCGCTGACCGAGTTCAACTCGGAATTCCAGGAAATGATCACCCGCCACGCCTGGGGTGACATCTGGACCCGCCCGGGCCTGCCGCGCCATACCCGCAGCCTGATCACCATCGCCATGCTCATCGGCATGAACCGCAACGAAGAACTCAAACTGCACCTGCGCGCCGCCGCCAACAACGGCGTGACCCGCGGCGAGATCAAAGAAGTGATCATGCAGAGCGCCATCTACTGCGGCATCCCCGCGGCGAATGCCACCTTCCACCTCGCCGAATCGGTATGGGATGAACTGGGGGTTGAATCGCGGGAGTGAATCCCGGGATTTGCAGCGCCTGCACCGACGCCATCGCGAGCAGGCTCACTCCTACAGTTTTGATTGGGTCTGAACACCAGACGTCCCCTGTAGGAGTGAGCCTGCTCGCGATTACGGTGTGTCATTCAGCGTTGATGTTGAATGTGACGACCCCTTCGCGGGCAAGCCTCGCTCCTACGTTTTGAGTGGTGAGCGCAGGACATTTCCTGTAGGAGCGAGGCTTGCCCGCGAAGGCATTTTCAGCCTTACAGCAAGCTGATCGGGTAGCTGACGATCAGGCGGTTTTCGTCGAATTCGTTGTTGCTGAAGTCGCGGCGCATGGTCGAGTTGCGCCATTTCACGTTGAGGTCTTTAAGCGTGCCGCTCTGCACGGTGTAGGCCAGTTCGCTCTCGCGGCCCCATTCCTTGCCATCGGTGATGGTGCCGGTGTGCACATTGCTGCCGCTGATGTAGCGGTTCATCACGGTCAGGCCGGGGATGCCGAGGGCGACGAAGTTGTAGTCGTGGCGCAGTTGCCAAGAGCGCTCCTGCGCGTTGTCGTAGCTGGCGTTGTAACTGTCGTTGGCGAGGGTGCCGCCGCTGGTGCCGTTGACGCGCATCCAGGCGCTGTCGCCGCTGAGTTTCTGCAGGCCGACATAGAATGTGTGGCCGCCATACCGCGCGGAAAACAGCCCCGACCACGTCTTGTTGTCCAACTCGCCGGCCCGCGCGCTGCCGTCATCCTTGCCGTAAAAGAACCCGAGATTGGCGCCGAGCGTCCAGTCGCCGACAGGCTGCGCGTGGATCAGATTCACATATTGCTGACTGTAGATGTCCTTGAGTTCAGCGTTCCACAGACCAATCTGCGTGCGCTTGTCGTTGAAGCTGTATTCGCCGCCCTGAAAGTTGAAACGGTCAGAGGTGATCGCCGCTCTGCCGACCATCGACATGTCGGTCATGCTGCTGTCGTCGCGTGGACTGTTGGCGCGGAACTGGCCGCCGTAGAGCGTCAGACCATCGATTTCCTTCGAGGTGATCTGACCGCCACGGAACGTTTGCGGCAGCGAACGCCCGTCGTCCGAACGCAGGATCGGCAGCACCGGCATCCATTCGCCGACCTTCACTTCGGTCTGCGATAACCGGGCCTTGAACGCGACGTTGGTGCGGCCAAAATTATCCGCCGGGCGACCGTCGCGATCCAGCGGCAACAGCTGTGTGCCGCCGGTGCCTTGGCCGCCATCGAGCTTCACCGAATACAGCCCCAGCACGTCCATGCCAAAACCCAGAGTGCCTTGGGTGAAGCCCGATTTGGCGTCGAGGATGAAGTTCTGCGTCCATTCCTCAGCCTTGCCCTGGGCCTTGGTCGGGTTGGTGAAGTTGCGATTGATGTAGAAATTGCGCAGGTTCAGGTTGACCTTGGCGTCGTCGATAAAACCCGATTCCCCGGCAGCGACGGACAGGCCGGGCAGGGCGCTGGCGGCCAGTGCGACGGCAATAAGGCTGGGAAACAGGTACGGCGCAGGAGAAGGCTTCATGGGCTCGGGGTCTCTCTGATTATCAGGGATGCAACGGCACGCTGCCGCCACCAAAAGGTGCGGACACAAGCGTTTGAACGAGGGGAAAAACGAGCAGGATCAGCCGGACAGGGCAGGGCGCGGGGGCATGGTGTCGAACCTGTTGTTATTGGTTTTGTGGGGCGAATGGTGCGGGGGATCGGCGGGGGGATTCAATCGGGCGGGGCAGGTTTTGGGCGGTTACCGAACATAGATTGGTCGGGGGTTTTGCGGTGAACAAGCTGGCCTCATCGCGAGCAGGCTCGCTCCTGCAGATGGTCGGTTCATCCTGAATAAACTCGGTCAACTATGGGAGTGAGCCTGCTCGCGATGGCGCCAGCCGCCACACCACATTTTCCCGCAGCCAACAAAAAGCCCACCAATCGGTGGGCTTCTTGTGTTCAAAGCGCTATCAGAACAATTTCAACTTCGGCGCTTCTTCTTTCAACGGCTCGGTCCTGGCGGTTTGCTCATTCCAGCCACCACCCAGTGCCTTGTACAGATTGACCGCGCTGACCAGCTGCGACAGACGATCGGTGATCAGCACTTGTTGTGCGCTGAACAACTGACGCTGGGCGTCGAGGAAGGTCAGGTTACTGTCGACACCAATGCGATAACGACGCTCGGCCAGACGGTAGTAGTCCTGGTTGGCGGTGACGAAATCACGCTGCGCCTGCAACTGATCGGTGTAGGTCTGGCGCGCGGCCAGGCCGTCGGCGACTTCCTGGAAGGCCGTTTGAATGGACTTCTCATAGTTCGCCACGCCGATGTCTTTCTGAATTTTCGAATAATCCAGGCTGGCGCGCAGACTGCCGGCGTTGAAGATCGGCAGGTTGATCTGCGGCGAGAACAACCACGTCCCCGAACCACCCTTGAACAGACCGGACAAGTCCGGGCTCAGGGTCCCGGCATTGGCGGTCAGGCTGATGCTCGGGAAGAACGCTGCACGCGCCGCGCCGATGTTGGCGTTAGCCGCTTTCAGGTTGTATTCGGCTTGCAGGATGTCCGGACGGCGTTGCAGCAAGTCCGACGGCAAGCCGGCCGGGACTTCGCTGAGCAGATCGTCCGACAACGGCTTGGAACCCGGCAGATTCGCTGGCAGGCCAGTGCCGAGCAGCAGCACCAGGCTGTTCTCGTCCTGGGCCACTTGGCGGGTGTACTTGGCCAGTTGCGCCCGGGCGTTTTCCACCGAAGTGCGTGCCTGCGCCAGGTCCAGGGCCGAGGCTACCCCCACTTCGTTGCTGCGCGAGGTCAGCTTGAAGCTTTCCTCGAACGCGCCGAGGGTGTCCTGGGTCAGCTTCAGCAGTTCCTTGTCGGCCTGCCAGGTCAGATAAGCGTTGGCAACGTTGGCCACCAAGCTGATCTGCGTACTGCGGCGCGCTTCTTCGGTGGCGAAGTATTGTTGCAAGGCTTCTTCGCTGAGGCTGCGAACGCGACCGAACAGGTCGAGCTCATAAGCGCTGATGCCCACGGTCGCCGAGTAGGAACTGGAAATACCCGCTTCGCCGGTTTGCGAGGCGCGGGCCGGAAGCCGCTGACGGCTGCCGCTGCCATTGGCCGAAACTGCCGGATACAAATCGGCGCGCTGGATGCGGTACTGGGCCGCGTATGCGTCGATGTTCAGCGCCGCGACACGCAGGTCGCGGTTGTTTTCCAGGGCAACCTGGATCATCTGCTGCAGGGCCGGGTCATGGAAAAACTGCTTCCAGCCCTGTTCCGCCGCAGCCTGGCCAGGCGCCTTGGCCGGCGAATACGCCGGCCCTTGCGGATACTGGCCTGCCACCGGGGCGGCAGGCTGCTGATAGTCAGGAATCAGCGAGCAGCCACCGAGCACGAACGCGGCAACAGCTAGGGAGAGTAGCGACTTGCTCATTGGCCAGCCTCTTTAGGAGTTTCAGGTGCGTCATCCTGATCAGCGTTTTTGCGCTGGCCAATGGACGACACCGTAACGAAGAACAGTGGGACCCAGAAGATCGCCAGGATCGTGGCCGTGAGCATACCGCCAATTACCCCGGTACCGATCGCATGCTGGCTACCCGAACCTGCGCCCGTGGAAATCGCCAGCGGCACCACGCCGAGGACGAAGGCGAGCGAGGTCATGATGATCGGTCGCAGACGCATCCGGCAGGCTTCGATCGCCGCATCGCGCAGGCTTCGGCCCTGCTCATGCAGCTCCTTGGCGAATTCGACGATCAGAATAGCGTTTTTCGCCGCCAGACCAATAGTCGTCAACAGCCCCACCTGGAAGTACACGTCATTGGACAAACCGCGCAGGCTGGTGGCCATCAGCGCACCGATGATCCCCAGCGGCACCACGAGCATGACCGCGATCGGGATCGACCAACTTTCATACAACGCCGCCAGACACAGGAACACCATCAGCAGAGACAGGGCGTACAACGCGGGAGCCTGCGAGCCGGACAAGCGTTCTTCATACGACAGACCGGTCCAGGAAATACCCACGCCCGCCGGCAGTTTCTTCGCAATCGCTTCGACTTCGGCCATCGCTTCACCGGTGGAATAACCCGGCGCCGGAGCCCCGAGGATTTCCATCGCTTCTACGCCGTTGTAACGCGAGAGCTTCGGCGCACCGTAAATCCACTCACCTTTGGCGAACGCGGAGAACGGCACCATGGTCCCTTCGGCGTTGCGCACGTACCACTTCTTCACATCTTCCGGACTCATCCGCGAACCCGGTTGACCTTGCACGTAAACCTTCTTCACCCGACCACGGTCGATGAAGTCGTTGACGTAGCTACTGCCCAAGGCAATCGACAAGGTGTTGTTGATGTCGGTGAGCGTGATGCCCAGCGCGCTGGCCTTCTCGTCATCGATGTCGAGCTGGTATTGCGGCTCGTCGTTCAGCCCGTTCGGACGTACTTGCGAGAGGACTTTGCTCTGCGCCGCCATCCCGAGGAACTGGTTACGCGCGGCCATCAACTTGTCGTGACCGATACCGGCGCGGTCCTGCAGGAACACGTCGAAACCGGTGGCGTTACCCAATTCGAGTACCGCCGGTGGCGCGAAGGCAAACACCATGGCGTCACGGAACGTGAAGAAGTGCTGCTGCGCGCGCTCCGCCAGTTTGAACACGCTGTTGTCAGCGTTACGGTCCTCCCACGGCTTGAGCATGATGAACGCCATGCCGGAGCTCTGACCACGACCAGCGAAGTTGAAGCCGTTGACGGTAAACACCGAGGCCACGGCATCGCCTTCACCGCCGTCCTTGGTCGGACGCAGGAGGAATTCACGCATTTCATCGACGACCACTTGCGTACGCTGGGCGCTGGAACCGGCCGGCGTTTGCACTTGGGCGAACAGTACGCCCTGGTCTTCTTCGGGCAGGAACGCCGTTGGAATGCGCGTGAACAGCCAGATCATGCCGACCACGATAATCAGGTAGGCCAACAGGTACGGCGCTTTGTGCGTGAGCATGCTGCCAACGCCGCGCTCGTAGCTTTTGACGCCACGGTCGAAACTGCGGTTGAACCAGCCAAAGAAGCCGCGCTTCGGTGTGCCGTGCTCGCCTTTCGGAATCGCCTTAAGCATGGTCGCGCAGAGTGCCGGGGTGAAGATCAGGGCAACCAGTACCGACAACGCCATCGCCGAAACGATAGTGATCGAGAACTGTTTGTAGATCACACCAGTCGAGCCGCTGAAGAACGCCATCGGCAGCAGTACCGCCGAAAGCACCAGCGCAATACCGACCAGCGCGCCCTGGATCTGGCCCATGGATTTCTTCGTCGCTTCCTTGGGCGAGAGGCCTTCCTCGCTCATCACCCGTTCGACGTTTTCCACCACCACAATCGCATCGTCCACCAGCAAGCCGATGGCCAGCACCATGCCGAACATGGTCAGGGTGTTAATGCTGAAACCGAATGCCGCGAGGATCCCGAACGTACCCAGCAATACCACCGGCACAGTCATCGTGGTGATGACGGTGGCGCGGAAGTTTTGCAGGAACAGGAACATCACCAGGAACACCAGCACGATCGCTTCGACCAGGGTTTCAACAACGCCCTTGATCGACTCGGTCACCACCGGGGTGGTGTCGTACGGGAACACCACTTCCATCCCTTGCGGGAAGAATGGCTTGAGGGTTTCGATGGTGTTGCGCAGGGCTTTGGCGGTGTCGAGGGCGTTCGCGCCGTTGGCCAGTTTGACCGCCAGACCGGATGCCGGGCTGCCGTTGAACTGGGCGCTGATCGAGTAGTTTTCACCACCCAGCGCAACATCGGCAACATCACCGACGCGTACTTGCGAGCCGTCCTTGTTGACCTTCAGCAGGATCGCCTTGAACTGCTCGGCAGTTTGCAGGCGCGTCTTGCCGATGATCGTTGCGTTGAGTTGCTGACCTTGAACGGCAGGCAAGCCACCGAGTTGACCGGAAGAAACCTGAACGTTCTGCGCGGCGATCGCGGTTTTCACGTCCACCGGGGTCAGGTTGTAGTTGTTCAACTTGGCCGGGTCGAGCCAGATGCGCATCGCGTACTGGGCACCGAAGACCTGGAAGTCACCGACACCGGCGGTCCGCGAGATCGGGTCCTGCATGTTCGACACGATGTAGTTGGACAAGTCGTCCTTGGTCATGCTGCCGTCGCGCGAGACCACGCCGATCACCATCAGGAAGTTCTTCACTGCCTTGGTGACGCGGATCCCCTGTTGCTGCACTTCTTGCGGCAGCAGCGGGGTGGCCAGGTTCAGTTTGTTCTGGACCTGAACCTGCGCGGTATCGGAGTTGGTGCCCTGCTCGAAGGTCGCGGTAATGGTCATGCTGCCGTCGGAGTTACTTTCCGAGGCGACATAACGCAGGTTATCGATACCGTTGAGCTGTTGCTCGATGACCTGCACCACGGTGTCCTGCACGGTTTGTGCGGACGCGCCTGGGTAGGTCACCTGGATTGCAATGGCCGGAGGCGCAATGCTCGGGTATTGGTTGATCGGCAGTTTGAGGATCGAGAGTGCCCCGACCAACATGATCACCAGGGCAATTACCCAGGCGAAAATTGGACGGTCGATAAAAAATTTCGACATGGTTTACTCCCCTTTGCCGCTGGAAGCCTTATCAGCTGCCTGTGCGGGGGCCGGGTTCTTCGCGCCAACGTTAGTCGCTTCACTGACTTTAACTTCGACGCCAGGTTTGACGTATTGCAGCCCTTCGGTAATCAGTCGATCGCCTTCCTTGAGGCCATCTTCGATCAGCCACTGGGTGCCTACGGTGCGGCTGGCCTTGAGCTGGCGCAGTTCGACCTTGTTGTCGGCACCGACGACCATCGCGGTCGGCGTGCCTTTGAGGTCGCGGGTCACGCCTTGCTGTGGCGCCAGAATCGCTGCGGCGTTGACGCCGGCCTGCAACTGGGCGTGCACGAACATGCCTGGCAGCAGCGTGTGATCCGGGTTCGGGAACACTGCACGCAAGGTCACGGAACCGGTGGTCTGATCAACCGAGACTTCGGAGAACTCGAGTTTGCCCGGCTGCGAATATTCGCTGCCGTCTTCCAGGGTCAGTTTGACCGCTGCCGAGTTGTCACCCGACTTTTGCAGGCGACCGCTTTCCAGTTCGCGGCGCAGCTCAAGCAGCTCGACCGACGACTGGGTGACGTCGACGTAGATCGGATCGAGTTGCTGGATCACCGCCATTGCATCGGCCTGGCCGTTGGTCACCAGCGCGCCTTCGGTCACCGAAGAGCGGCCGATACGCCCGGAGATCGGCGCGTAAACCTTGGTGTAGCGCACGTTGATCTGCGCCGATTGCAGGGTCGCTTCCGACTGCAGGCGATTGGACTGGGCGGTGTCGAATTCCTGACGGCTGACCGCTTGCTCTTTCACCAACTGCTGATAGCGGTCGGAGATCGATTTGGTCTGCTGCAGATTGGCCTGGGCGCTTTTCAGCGTAGCTTCATAGACCGCTGGATCGATCTGATACAGCTGCTGGCCGGCCTTGACGTCCGCACCTTCCTTGAACAGACGTTTGAGAATAATGCCATTGACCTGTGGACGAACTTCGGCAACGCGGTACGCGCTGGTGCGGCCCGGAAGTTCCGAAGTCAGGGTAAAGGCTTGAGCTTTCAAGGTGACGACGCCGACCTGAGGGGCGGGAGCGGCAGGAGGTGCCTCTTCCTTTTTACATCCGCTGAGCAGCGATGCCAGGGCGACGGCAGTGACCAGAGCGGTAACAGCTGGCTTGAATTGCATGAAGATCCTCGGGTCAGGCGCGCAAGACACGCACCAGAAATGTGGAAGGGTAAAAAATGTGCGCTGAGTGGATAAGTAGCTTGCTAAGCAATATACTTACGTTCATGGTTGTTTGTAAACACCCTGGCTGCGTATCCTCATCGCTACAAAAGCCGTTCAAGGGTTGAAATTGTAGGCCGGGGACGACGCCCAAGAGCGCTTGCCCCACTTTTATTCAGCGCATGTTCAGGCATCGCTGAGGCATCCTGATTGAGGTTGTACTGCCATGGTTCGTCGTACCAAAGAGGAAGCTCAGGAAACCCGGAGCCAGATACTCGAAGCGGCCGAGAAAGCCTTTTTTGAAAGGGGCGTGGCGCGCACGACGCTGGCCGACATTGCCTCGCTGGCCGGCGTGACGCGCGGGGCCATCTATTGGCATTTCAGCAACAAGGCCGACCTGGTGCAGGCCATGCTCAATACCTTGCAGGAGCCGCTGGATGAAATGGCCCGAGCCAGTGAAAGCGAGGACGAACTCGATCCGCTGGGCTGGATGCGCAAGCTGCTGATTCATTTGTTTCAGCAAGTTGCGCTCGATCCGAAGACCCGACGCATCAATGAGATTTTGTTTCATAAGTGCGAATTCACCGATGAAATGTGTGATCTGCGCCAACAGCGGCGGGCGGTCAGCCTCGACTGCAACGTACGAATCGCGCTGGCATTGACCAACGCGGTGAATCGCGGCCAGTTGCCCGAAGACCTCGACACGGTCCGCGCAGCGGTCAGCCTGCATGCCTACATCGACGGCATCCTCTATCAGTGGCTGCTGGCGCCCGACAGCTTCGAGCTGGCGGCCGAGGCCGAGCGTTGGGTCGATACAGGATTGGACATGCTGCGCTTGAGCCCCAGCCTGCGCAAATGAAAAAAGCGCAATAAAACCCGCTGTGTCCACGATCACGGCGGACGAGGAATGTCTCCTCGCCGCACAGTGTGGCAGTGGTGTGCATTTATATACGTCTGGCGGCCTGCTTCACAGGCAATCGCCAGCGAATTTTGTAGGAAATTTGTTTCGCTTCAGTGAAGAACCCTGAAAAGCGTCTATGCAGACTCAAAATTCCTTGCGGCGCGAGTCATTCGTGCCTATGACCAATTCAAGGCTATAGCTGAAGGGCGCCTTGCCCATGGTCGATGCGTTGAGCTGGCAGCGATTCTCGCCGTCAGTCACGCCTGAAGGTTGCACAGTATAAGTTCGCTTGGCGATCAAGTCCGGCTCGAGGAAACTTATCAGTTCGAAACCTGGCTGCGTCACGCTCAATCGAGTGCTGACGGTGCAACGCAATCCATCATGCGTTTCATAGGTCAGCGTAGTTGTCATCGGGCCGCGATTTTTCAAACCGACAAATCGCGAGTTGCGAAAAGAAAAATCCCAGTCTCCCTGGATCTTCATTTGCTCGGTTGTACCGGGGCCGACATTGTAAGCCATTAATGGTCGTTGGGGTTGGCCATCGTTACTTGTATAACTGATCAGTTTTAGTGTGCCGTAAGTTTCGTTGACGATGTTGATGTCAACCACCGGATTGCCGGGTGCTGCCATTACGGAGTTTGTTGCAAGTAAAGTAAGCAGAGCTGCACAGCCGCGGATGCCAGATAGTTTCATTGTTTTACGTCCTTGTAGTTGGCGAGATTATTGAATGAAGAATTCAACAGCGGAGCTGTAGAGAGAAGTTCTGTCAACAGCATGAATCAACGTTGAACAATCTGCTTCTTCTTCGCCAACAGAGCGTGCAGTGCCGGCAAAGTGAGTGCGGATGCCGTCGTCACCACCGTGTTCATATTTGGCTTTGGTCCACGTGGTGAATTCGCAGACCTTATCGCCAGCGGCGTAGGTATACGTTGCAGTGAGGGTAATAAGCGGTTGAAGAAATGCGCTGAAGTGGAAAGGGTTCTCGTTGGTGAAGTTGAGTGTTTGGTTAGCGCTGACTACGGGGTTCTGTTCGGGATCGACCTCGCGACCATGCGCCTCGATCAGCTCTGCTGTATCGCCGGTGCGATTGGTGATGTACAGGTTAATAGTCGTGGTGTTGTCATCTACATAGTGAAGGGTTCGGGGTGAACCATCAGCCGCCAGTGAAACATGTGCAAGTGTTCCGAGTGCAATAGCGGTGAATAGTCTGGTTTTGCTGATCATAAGTTATTCGCTGTGTTCAGAGTTTATATAAGTGGGTTGGGCGCCTGTTTGTTTTTTAACATGAAAGAATCGCTGGGCACTATTTAATGCTGAGGCAAGTTGTTATTGATTATTTCATCGAGTAGTTGGGCGTGACTTTTCAACCGCCCATAAAAAAGCCACAACTCTAATGAGTCGTGGCTTTTGTTTGTCGCGCTGTAAAGTTAAAGCGTCGGGTAGTCGATGTAACCAACTGGGCCTTTGGCGTAAAACAGTTCTGGGCGCGGTTCATTCAACGGCGCATCAGCTTTCAAACGCGCCGGCAGATCCGGGTTGGCAATAAACGGAATACCGAAGGCCACCGCATCAGCCTTGCCCGCGGCCAGCCACGCGTTGGCGCTGTCCTTGGTGAAACGTTCGTTGGCGATGTACGGGCCGCCGAAAGCTTCTTTCAGTTGTGGGCCGAGGCTGTCGGCACCTTCTTTCTCACGCGAGCAGATGAACGCGATGCCACGCTTGCCCAGTTCGCGAGCGACGTAGGTGAAGGTTTCGGACAAGTTGTCGTCGCCCATGTCATGCGAGTCGGCACGCGGTGCCAAGTGCACACCAACGCGGCCGGCGCCCCAGACTTCGATCGCCGCGTCAGTTACTTCGAGCAGCAGGCGCGCACGGTTTTCCAGCGAACCGCCGTACTGGTCGGTGCGCTGGTTGGTGCTGCTTTGCAGGAACTGGTCGAGCAGGTAACCGTTGGCGCCGTGGATTTCCACGCCGTCAAAACCGGCAGCCTTGGCGTTTTCGGCACCGACGCGGTAAGCGTCGACGACGTCCGCGATTTCGGCGATTTCCAGCGCGCGCGGCGTTGGGTAATCGGCCATCGGGCGCACCAGGCTGACGTGACCTTCAGGCTGGATCGCGCTCGGGGCCACCGGAGTTTCGCCGTTCAGGTACGACGGGTGGGAAATCCGCCCGACGTGCCACAGTTGCAGGAAAATCTTGCCGCCCGCGCCGTGGATCGCTTTGGTCACGTTGGCCCAGCCGCGCACTTGATCGTTGGACCAGATGCCCGGGGTGTCCGGGTAGCCAACGCCCATCGGCGTCACCGAGGTGGCTTCGCTGAGGATCAGCCCGGCGGAGGCGCGCTGCACGTAGTATTCGGCCATCAGCGCGTTCGGCACGCGGCCTTCGTCGGCGCGGCAACGGGTCAGCGGCGCCATGATGATGCGGTTGGCCAACTCGAGGTCGCCGAGTTTGATCGGGTCAAAAATAGTCGTCATGGAAAGCTCTCCAAATCAGTTCAGTAAAAATCAGTTAATACAAATCGCTTCAGTACAAATCAGTTGAGGAAACTCAGTGGGTCGCCGGCACCAGGTCGGGGTTGGCGCCCTGACGGAAAGTGATCAGCGTCACCAGCAAGGCCAGCACCGCCAGTGCGGCTGCGGCGAGCGGCACGCTGGTCAGGCCGAAACCGTGGGCGATGACGCTGCCGCCGACCCAGGCGCCGAGGGCGTTGCCGACGTTGAACGCGCCGATGTTCAGCGTGGAAACCAGGTTGGGCGCGGCTTTGCCGAAGGTCACCACGTTGATCTGCAGCGCCGGTACCGCAGCAAACGAGGCGGTGGCCCAGAGGAACAAAGTGATTTCAGTCGGGATCAGCGCGACGCTGGTCCAGGTCAGCACCGTGGAGACCACCGCCATCGAGATGAAGACGCCGATCAGCGTGGCGCCCAGACGCTTGTCCGCCAGTTTGCCGCCGATGATGTTGCCGACGGTCAGGCCGAGGCCGATCAGCAGCAGGGTCCAGGTCACGCCTTTTGGCGAGACGCCGGTGACGTCGCCGAGCAGCGGTGCGACGTAGGTGAAGAGGGTGAACATCGACGCGGCGAACAGCGCGGTCATGCTCAACGACAACCAGATGCCGGCGCCTTTGAGGGCGCGCAGTTCGGCGCGCATGTCGAGTTTCTCTTCATCGCGCTTGGCCGGGAGAAAACGGATCAGGCCGATCAGCGCAATCACGCCGATCACGGTCACCGCCCAGAAGGTCGAACGCCAGCCGGCTTCCTGACCCAGCGCGGTGCCCAGCGGTACGCCGAGGACGTTGGCCAGGGTCAGGCCGGTGAACATCAGCGCCACAGCCGAGGCACGTTTGTTGGCCGGCACCAGACCCGCCGCCACCACCGAACCGATGCCGAAGAACGCGCCGTGACACAGCGCCGTGACCACTCGGGCAAACATCAGCACGTTGTAGTCACTGGCCATCGCGCAGAGCAGGTTGCCGACGATGAAAATCCCCATCAACGCTACCAGCGCGGCTTTGCGCGGCAGGCGGGCGGTGGCCAGCGCCATGAACGGCGCACCGATGGCGACACCGAGGGCGTAACCGGTTACCAGCCAACCGGCGCCAGGAATCGACACGCCGAGGTCAGCTGCAACATCGGGCAACAGGCCCATGATGACGAACTCGGTGGTGCCGATAGCGAAGGCGCTGAGGGCCAGAATGAGTAGCGAGAGGGGCATTGATTATTTCCTTGTCGGAGCGCTGAGCTCTTGTACGAGTGCATCGAGGGCCGCTTGAATCACGTCCTCGTTGCGTTTGAAAAAGTGCCATTGACCGGCTTTCTGGCTGCTGATCAGCCCGGCGCGTTGCAGCGTTGCCAAATGTGCCGACACGGTCGACTGCGACAGGCCGCAGCGCTGGTCGATCTGTCCGGCGCAAATGCCGTATTCGTGGTTGTGCAACTGTTCGGGGAACTGCACCTTGGGGTCTTTCAGCCAGATGAGGATGTCTCGGCGTACTGGGTGTGCCAGGGCTTTTATTATTTCGTCGAGGTCAAGGGTCATGGTGTGGGCTCGTGATGAGTGAAACGCTATATCGCGATGGGGCGAACTTTAAATCGTCATATCCCGATATACCAATATGATTTTGGTCTTAGGTTCGAGTAAATCGGTATATCGGGTTATAACGATACGTCGCCTGTCATGAGGTCAAGCCGCAGTGCTAAGCTGCGCCCCATGAACTATCTCGCACATCTGCACCTCGGTGGCCAACGCCCCGGTCAACTGCTCGGCAGCCTCTATGGCGATTTCGTCAAGGGACGGCTGCAAGGGCATTACCCTCCGGAGATCGAAGCGGCTATTCAACTGCATCGGCGCATCGATGTTTTCACCGACCGCCATCCGTTGGTGGACATCGCCCTGTCACGATTTTCCGTGACCCGTCGGCGTTATGCCGGAATCGTCCTCGACGTGTTTTTCGACCATTGCCTGGCGCGGGACTGGACGCTTTATGCGGATCAGCCGCTGGCGCTGTTCACCTCGGACGTGTACCGAGTGCTGTCCAGCGAGCCGCAATTGCCGGAACGTCTGGCGCAGATTGCGCCGCACATGGTGGCCAATGACTGGTTGGGTTCTTACGAAGATTTCGAAGTGTTGTCGCAGGTGCTACGGGGGATTTCCCGGCGCTTGACCAAGCCTGAGGAACTGGCCGGGGCAATGCAGGAGTTGCGCGTGTTGTATGAACCGCTGAGCGAGGATTTTCGGTTGTTCTATCCGCAGCTTCAGGATTTCGCCAATAACCGCTAATACGCATTACCTGTAGGAGCGAGGCTTGCCCGCGAAGAACGATGACGCGGTGTATCAGTCACACCGCGGCGTTCCCTTCGCGGGCAAGCCTCGCTCCTACAGAAAGCATTACGCGGCGATAAGTTCGCCGCCGCGCTGCGGTTCGGCAGGTTTCGTCACTTCACCAAACAACGCCCGCTGCACCGCCTGCTGCGCTTCAAACGCCAGCGCCGCGCGTTCACGTCCTTCGCAGGCAATCGGCTTGAGCACGTGAATCTCCACTTCGCCCTGATCATTGGCAAACAGACGCATCAGGTGCGAGAGCAAATCGTCGTCGCCAATAAACGGCGCCAGCCGATCGATCTCGCCGTCGCGCAGATAACGGATCGCCACCGGTTGCATCGGCACTTCGGCGTCAATCGCCGCTGACAGCAAGCGGCCATGGAAAGTACGCAGCGAGCGCCCGTCAGTGGTCGTGCCTTCCGGGAACATCAGCAGCGGATGCGCCTGTTGCAGATGCCGGGTCATCTGTTTGCGGATCAACTGGCTGTCGCCCGAGCCGCGACGGATAAACAGGCTGCCAGCCTTGGCCGCCAACCACCCGGCGACCGGCCAGGTGCGCACTTCGGCTTTCGACAGAAACGACAGTGGCGTGATCATCCCGAGCAACGGAATGTCAGTCCACGACACATGATTGCTGACCCACAGCATCGGTGTTTTCGGCAACTCGCCGTGTACCGTCACGCGAAAGGGCAGGGCGTTGCTCAAGCGCCTCATGAAAAACCGCGACCAGCGCTGGCGCCGAACCATCGAATGCGCAATCCCGGCGCGTTCGAACAGCCCGAACACGCTGGCCATGGTCAACCCCAGCGCCACCACCAACAGCACTCGCGCAATTCGCGCGTACACCCGCAGGCGGCCCATTACATGGCTGCCTTGAAGTGGCGGGCGTAGCGCGGGCAGAGTTCGTCGCGCTTGAGCAGGATGAATACGTCGGCGACCTGGAAATCTTCGTCCCAGCACGGCTCGCCGCAGATTTTCGCGCCGAGGCGCATGTAGGCCTTGAGCAGTGGCGGCATTTCGGCGATGACGTTGGAAGGAATATCCAGCGTCGGCAGCGGATTTTTCGGCTCGGCGCGCAGGTGTTCGGTGCACAGATAACGTTCGCGCAAACGCTGCATGATCGCGTGCGCCTGAATACCGCCGTCCTGCATCGGAATGCTCGCGCAGCCCATCAAATAGCTGTAGCCGCCCTGATTGAGCACTTCGGCCAATTCGCCCCAGAGCACGGCGATGGTGCCGCCATTGCGGTACGCCGGGTCGACGCAGGTGCGGCCGATTTCGAGGATCGGGCCTTTGAGATGCACCAGCCCGTGCAAGCTGAATTCTTCTTCGCTGTAGAACTTGCCGAGGCTGCTGGCGGCGGTGTGATCGAGCAAGCGGGTGGTCGCGACCAGACGGCCGCTGTTCAAATCACGCACGCCGATGTGGGCGCAGTGAACATCATAATCATCCATGTCCAGACCGCGTTCGGCGCCTTTCAGTTTGGCGTTGAACTCGCCGCTGAACACGTTGAAACGCAAGGCCTGGGCTTCCTGCAAGGCCTCGCTGCCGATCAGGCGTTCGGCTTGCAGGCGGCGTTCATTGCCGGTGTCGCTGATGCGGGCGATCTGAGTCATTGCGAATCTCCGTACGGGCCGTTCACCCGTCGTGGGTTGCAGCCGATCGACTTTCTTTATGCAGCCGTGTTGTGCAAAGTCAGGCTATGTAGCCCCGGTGTCATCGCCATGAAGCTTTGGTGATGCTTATATGACAGCCCACGAGGAGCCTCAGATGCCTTGGCAAACCCTGTTGAATCGTCGCGAACGCTTGCCCGCCAATGCCGATCTGGCCGAAGGTTTTTCGAGGCTGTTGCACCAGTTGGGCGCGGTCACTGCGTTTGAATTGGCCGTCGCCGGCGGGCGCTTGATGGCGACGCCGGGGCTGGCGTTTCTGGTCGGTTATCAAGCGGCGCTGCGCATGCTCTGGCCGAGCGCGCCGCCCAGCCTCGGCGCCTTGTGCGCGACCGAACAGCGCAGCCTGCGTCCGGCGGACATGCAGACCCGGCTCACGGATTTACGCTTGAACGGGCGCAAGGATTTTGTCACCGCAGGCGATGCCGCCGACTGGTTACTGATCGCCGCGCGCAGCGAACAATCCGGCGAAGTGCCGCGCTTGAGTCTGGCGGTGGTTTATCCCGGCGAACCGGGCGTGCGCCTGGAAAAACTGCCGGCCATCGCGCTGATGCCGGATATCAGCCACGGCCGGGTATTTCTCGACAACGCGGTGTGTGAATTGCTCGCCGGCGATGGCTGGGACGCTTACGTCAAACCGTTCCGCACGTTGGAAGACATTTATGTGTTGAGCGCCTTGAGCGCCTGGCTGTATGGCGTCGGCGAGGACAGCGACTGGCCGCAGCCCTTGCGATTGCGTTTGCTGGCGTTGCTCGCCGGTTGCGCCGAGGTCAGCCGGCAAGCGCCGAGCAGTGCGGCGACGCATGTGCTGCTGGGTGGGTTGTTTGCGCAGTTTGATGCGCTCAAAAGTGAGATCAACCAAGCGATGGCCAGCGGCCCGGCAGAGTGGGCGGCGATGTGGCAGCGCGATCAAGCGGTGATGGACCTGGCGTCGGGCGCGCGTTCGAAGCGCTTGGCCAAAGCGTTAGAGACAATCTGAACGGCCTCATCGCGAGCAAGCTCAGCTCCCACATGTTGCAATGCATTCCCCTGTGGGAGCGAGGCTTGCCCGCGAAGGCGTCCTTATCGACAACACACATTCAGAACTGTAACCAACCTCAACTAGGCTCAGCAGATTCTTCCCCCGAGCCATCGCCATGTTCAAAGGCTTGCCGCTGCTTTACATCCTCCTGCTCGGCACCCCGGCCCTGGCGGAAAACTGGCCCGCCGAGCAGTGGTCAACCGGTGCGCAAATCACCGGCCCGGCACTTGAAGCTTTGGAATCCTATGCCTTCGCGCCTCGCGATGACGCCACCCGAACCGGCGTGCGCACCGACGCCTTGCTGGTGATCCGCGACGGCCAATTGATCTACGAACGTTATGCCGGCGCGACCACCGCCGATACGCCGCACCTGACCTGGTCGATCAGCAAAAGCCTGATGGCCACGGTGTTGGGCGTGGCGTATGGCGAGGGTTTGTTCGCGTTGCAGGATCCGGCAGTGAAGTTTTACCCCGCGCTGAACAATCACCCGGCGATCACCCTCGCCGACTTGCTGCACTGGGCGTCCGGCCTCGACTGGCAGGAAGACTACGAATACGCGCCGCTTAAATCTTCGGTGGTTGCCATGCTTTACACCCGCGGTCATGCCGACATGGCCGCGTTCACCGCTGCGCACGACAGCTACGCTGAACCGGGCCAGGCGTTTCGCTACTCCAGTGGCGACAGCAATCTGCTCGCCGCTGCGCTGAAAAACATGATCGGGCCGAGCCGCTATGCGGACTATCCGTGGACCGCGCTGTTCGCGCCGTTGGGCATTCGTCATGCGGTGTGGGAGCGCGATGCCACTGGGACATTTGTTGCTTCGTCCTATGCCTACCTGACCGCGCGGGATCTGGCGCGGATCGGGCTACTGATGGCGCGTGACGGGCGCTGGCATGATCGGCAATTGCTGCCCAAGGATTGGGTCGCGTTCAATCGGCAACCCTTCGCCGGTTACCGCGCCGGTCAGGATGAAGCGCTGCCCGGCGGCCATTGGTGGCTCAATCGCGAAGTCGATGGCGCGGCGCGACCGTGGCCCGACGCGCCCGCCGATACCTTTGCCGCGTTGGGGCATTGGGGGCAGGCGCTGTATGTGATTCCCGGTGAACAGCTGGTGATCGTGCGTTATGGCGATGATCGCGACGGCACGTATCGGCATAACGAGTTGTTGAAGCTGGCAATCAAGGCATTTGCGGCGAAGGTGCAGCCATGAGCGGGTTTGTCCGGCGTCGTCCATTCAGCAGTTTTTTTCTGTTGCTGCTGGTGTTGCTGCTGATGTGGCTGGCGGGCTGGATCTGGCGCGAGAGGGTGGCGCTGTGGGCGTTCCCGGACATCATCAGCGCCTACACCGCCAAGGAATATTGCTCGTGCCGCTATGTGATGAACAATGACGCCGGGTATTGCCGGGGCTATGTGAAGCAGTGGCTGCCGTTCAGTGGCTTCGTCGATGATGAGGTGGCCAGACGCGTGACCGTCAGCGGCATGGGGCGCAGCAACAGCGCGCAGTGGATCGGCGAGCGCGAAGGCTGTCGTTTGCAACCCTGAGAGCGCCGCGTTTCGATGGGAGGCTTGCTCCCACACTCTTTTCATCTTCGAGGTTTGCAACGCGGCCACGCCCGGTTAAGGTTCGCTCAGGTTTCTCTGCCCCACGGGTCTTTATGTTCAACCGTTCCCTCTGCAAAACCCTCGCTTTTGTGCTGCTGGCCGCTGCCTCGCTGGCGGCGCGTGCGGATTGGTATCTGGACGGCGAGTCGTCGCGGCTGTCGTTCATCAGCACCAAAAACGCCAATATTTCTGAAGTGCAGCGCTTCCTGGTGCTGCACGGCAAGGTCGATCCCAAAGGGCTGGCGCAGGTCGAAATCGAGATGGAGTCGGTGAACAGCGGCATCCCGTTGCGTGACGAGCGCATGCGCAAGGACCTGTTCGACATCAAGAACTTCCCCGAAGCGCTGATCAGCGCGCAAATCGATCTGCGCCCGATCAACGATCTGGCGCCCGGCGCGCAGCTGGAATTGCGTCTGCCGGTGACCGTCAACCTTCGCGGCAAACAACACGAATACAACGCCGAGTTGCTTGCGACTCGCCTCGATGATCGGCGCTTTCAAGTGGTGACGCTGGAGCCGCTGGTGATCAACGCGGCAGATTTTGACCTTGCTGCGGGGCTGGACGGTTTGCGTAATGTGGCCGGTTTGTCGGCCATCAGTCTGTCGGTGCCGGTGAGTGCGGTGCTGATTTTCACGGCGCGCTGAGATGACCGGAGCCGTATTCCCCTGGCGTGAAGGCAATCGTTTCGAGTTGCTGATAGATGGTCCGCAATTCTTTCCGCGCATGTTGGCGGCGATTGCCCGCGCCGAAGAACAGCTCGAGCTGGAACTGTATCTGGTCGAGGCGGGTGCCTGCGCCGAGGCTATCGTCGCGGCGTTGGTCGAAGCCGCCGAGCGCGGAGTTCGCGTGCGCTGTCTGTTCGATGATTACGGCAGCCTGGCGTTTACCCTGAATTTGCGTCAGCGCTTGATTACGGCGGGCGTCGAATTGCGTTTCTACAATCGCCTGAGCTGGCGGCGCTGGGTCGGCAACTTTTATCGCGATCACCGCAAGTTGTTGTTGGTCGATCAGCGTTTGGCGGTGGTCGGCGGCACGGGCGTCACCGATGAGTTCTGGACGCCGGGCGAAGACACCAGTGAGTGGCACGAGGTGATGGTGGAAATCGTCGGGCCGCTGGTGCTCGACTGGCAGTTGCTGTTCGATCGGCAATGGATCGCCAACCGCCATCGCCGCGCCTGGAAACCCGCTGCGCATTTCGGCTTGCCACGTCTGCCGCGCGTGCCGTCGGTGGGCGAGGGCATGGGCCGGGTGGCGTATGCCGACGCCCGCCAGCACCGCGACATTCTGCAATCGTTGTTCCGCGCGTTAAACAGTGGGCAGAAGCGCATCTGGCTGGCCACGCCGTATTTCCTGCCGACCTGGAAAGTCCGCCGCTCGTTACGCAAAGCGGCGGCGCGCGGCATCGACGTGCGCTTGCTGCTGACCGGGCCGCGCACCGATCACCCGTCGGTGCGCTACGCCGGCCACCGTTATTACCCGCGATTGCTGCGTGCCGGGGTGAAAATCTTTGAGTACCAGCCGTGCTTCCTGCACCTGAAAATGGTGCTGGTCGATGATTGGGTGAGCATTGGTTCGTGCAACTTCGACCATTGGAATCTGCGCTTCAACCTCGAGGCCAACCTTGAGGCGCTGGATCCCGCGTTGACGGCGGCCGTGGTGGCGAGTTTCGAAAAAGACTTTGCGCTGAGCCAGGAAGTCAGCCTCGACGCCTGGAAACGCCGCCCGCTCTGGCGCCGGGTCAAGCAAAGGATCTGGGGCTGGGTCGATCGACTCGTGGTCAACATGCTCGACCGCCGCGGCTGACCGCCACACCCCATCCCCCATCCCCCATCCCCCGTAGGAGCAAAGCTTGCTCGCGATGGCGGTGTGGCAGCCAAAGAAGATGCTGGATGTACCGGCCTTATCGCGAGCAGGCTCACTCCTACAAGGGATCAGTGCCGAGCACAGAATTGGTGACACCCAAACCCCCTGTGGGAGCGAGCTTGCTCGCGATGGCTGGTTAACATTCAAAAATCTGCTGAATGTACCGCCCTCATCGCGAGCAAGCTCGGCTCCCACAGGGATCAGTGTCGGGCACGAAATTGGGCAACACCCAAAATCAACTGTAGGAGTGAGCCTGCTCGCGATGGCTGCTTAACATTCAACAAAGATGCTGGATGTGCCGGCCTCATCGCGAGCAGGCTCACTCCTACAAGGGATTTGTGCCGGGCACAGAATTGGGTGACACCCGAAATCCCCCTGTAGGAGTGAGCCTGCTCGCGATGGCGGTGTGGCAGTCAACGAAGATGTTGAATGTGCCGGCCTCATCGCGAGCAGGCTCACTCCTACAAGGGATCAGTGCCGAGCACAGAATTGGGTGACACCCAAACCCCCTGTGGGAGCGAGCTTGCTCGCGATGGCGGTGTGGCAGTCAACGAAGATGCTGGATGTACCGGCCTCATCGCGAGCAAGCTCGGCTCCCACAGGGGATTTGTGCCGGACAGAGAATTGGGTGATGCCCAAAATCCACTGTGGGAGCAAAGCTTGCTCGCGATGGCGGTGTGGCAGTCAACAAATCTGCTGAATGTACCGCCCTCATCGCGAGCAAGCTCGGCTCCCATAGGGGATCAGTGTCGGGCGCAGATTTGGGTGACGCCCAAAGTCCCCTGTAGTGAATGGTGGATTACAGCAACTCAAAGCTCTGCTGTGTCACGTCCTGGCTATCCAGGCCGATTTGCACGTTGAATTTGCCGGGTTCGGCGGCGTATTTGAGCTGGGCGTTGAAGAACTTCAGGTCGTCTTCGGTAATGGTGAAGTGCACGACTTTCTGTTCGCCGGCCTTGAGCATTATTTTCTGGAAGTTTTTCAGTTCCTTGACCGGGCGGATCATCGAGCCGGTGACGTCCTGGATGTACAGCTGCACCACGGTTTCGCCGTCACGTTTGCCAGTGTTTTTCAACATCACACTGGCGTCGAGCTTGCCGGTCTTGTTCAGCGTGGTCGACGACAGCGCCATGTCGCTCAGGCTGAAATCGGTGTAGCTCAAACCAAAACCGAACGGATACAGCGGCCCGGTGGTGTCATCGAAATACTGCGAAGTGTAGTTGCCCGGTTTGCCCGGCGTGAATGGCCGGCCAACGCTCAGGTGGTTGTAGTAAGTCGGAATCTGCCCAACCGAACGCGGGAAGGTGATCGGCAGTTTGCCCGACGGGTTGTAGTCGCCGAACAACACGTCGGCGATGGCATTGCCACCTTCAGTGCCGCTGAACCAGGTTTCCAGAATCGCGTCGGCCTGCTGGTTTTCTTCGAGAATCGACAACGGCCGGCCGTTCATCAACACCAGCACCAACGGCTTGCCGGTGGCTTTCAGTGCTTTGATCAGGTCACGCTGACTCGCCGGGATATTCAGATCAGTACGGCTCGACGATTCGTGCGACATGCCACGCGATTCGCCGACCGCCGCCACCACCACGTCGGCATCCTTGGCGGCCTTCACCGCTTCATCGATCAACACCTGCGACGAACGCGGATCGTCCACCACTTCCGGCGCGTCGAAGTTGAGGAAGTTGAGGTAATCGAGGACTTCCTTGTCGCCGGTAATATTGGCGCCACGCGCATAAACCAGCGTGGCTTTATCGGCCACCGCCGCGTTCATGCCGTCGAACAAAGTTACCGATTGCGCCGGGCGCCCAGCGGCGGCCCAACTGCCCATCATGTCGATCGGCGCTTTGGCCAATGGACCAACCAAAGCGATTTTCGCGGTTTTGCGCAGCGGCAATGTCTGGTTCTGATTCTTCAGCAACACCAGACTGCGGCGCGCGACATCACGCGCTTCGGGACGATGCAAACGGCTTTCGGCGTAAGTGTCGACCGGGTCGTCCTCAGCCTTGCCGATGCGCAGGTACGGGTCCTTGAACAGGCCCATGTCGTACTTGGCCGCGAGCACTTCGCGCACCGCGTTGTCGATGTCTTTCTGTTCGATTTCGCCAGCCTTCAACAGCCCCGGCAGCTCTTTGCCGTAGAGCGTGTCGTTCATGCTCATGTCGATGCCGGCCTTGATCGCCAACTTCGCCGCTTCGCGACCATCACGGGCGACCCCGTGCTTGATCAGCTCGAAAATCGCCCCGTGGTCACTCACCGCCAAACCTTTGAAACCCCAATCCTTGCGCAACAGGTCGTTCATCAACCAGGTATTGGCGGTGGCCGGAATGCCGTTGATCGAGTTCAGCGCGACCATCACGCCACCCGCGCCGGCGTCAATCGCGGCGCGGTAGGGCGGCAGGTAATCCTGATACATCTTCACCGGGCTCATGTCGACGATGTTGTAGTCGCGACCGCCCTCGACTGCGCCGTACAAGGCGAAATGCTTGACGCTGGCCATGATGCTGTCGGCCGCGTTGGCGCCCTGGCCCTGGAAGGCCTTGACCATCACCCCGGCAATGCGCGACACCAGGTAAGTGTCTTCGCCAAAACCTTCGGAGGTGCGGCCCCAGCGCGGGTCGCGGGAGATATCGACCATCGGCGCAAACGTGATGTCGAGGCTGTCGGCCGCCGCTTCCTTGGCGGCAATACGCCCGGAACGGGCAATCGCGTCCATGTCCCAGCTCGACGCCAATGCCAGGCTGATCGGGAAAATCGTCCGATGGCCGTGGATCACGTCATAAGCAAAAAACATCGGGATCTTCAGGCGGCTGCGCATCGCCGCGTCCTGCATCGGACGGTTTTCGGCGCGGGTGATCGAGTTGAACGTGCCACCGATATTGCCGGCGGCGATCTCCTTGCGGATCATCTCGCGCGGCATTTCCGGGCCGATGCTGATCAGGCGCAACTGGCCGATCTTTTCATCGAGGGTCATTTGCTTCATCAGGTCAGTGATGAAGGCGTCCTTGTTTTCCAGGGAGGTGGATTTCTCAAGAGATGCGGATTTCTCGAGAGGTGCAGGGGTCGTGGCGGCCAGTAGGGTAGAACTGGCCAGGCTGACGAACAGGCCCAGCAAACACAGCTTCTTCATGAATAATTTCTCGAAAGCCTAAACGGCAGTGGATACGCGCCGGTCAGCTAAAAATTAGGGAGCGACTATTGTTGTTCGTGTTGTTCAAGCATTTGTTGTTCGAGCTTGTTCGAGCATTGCTCGGGAAAATACAGCAAACTTGCGAGCTGTTTTTTTCAGAGCTGCTTTTTTAACTGCAGTTTTTTCTGAACTGTTTATCGCGCTGGGCATCTTTTAGCCCATTGGCTCAATGCAATCCAGTGGTGGCCGCAGATTATGCCTTAATGGCTCGGTTTCACGCCGCTGGATGTTTTTTCAATGGAATGTACACAGGAGCATCACCTTCATGAATGTCCGACTCAACTATCGATCGAGCCTGCACGTCGCCGCGCTGATGCTGCTGACCTCGCTGCTGGCCGGCTGCGGCATCAATACCATTCCGACCCTCGACGAACAGGCCAAAGCCGCCTGGGGCCAGGTGCAGAACCAGTATCAACGTCGCGCCGACCTGATCCCCAACCTGGTGGAAACCGTCAAGGGTTACGCCAAGCATGAGCAGGACACCCTGACGGCGGTGATCGAGGCACGGGCCAAGGCGACTTCGATCCAGGTCGATGCCAGCACGCTCGACAACCCGGAAAAGCTCAAGCAGTTCCAGCAGGCGCAGGATCAGCTGACCGGCGCGTTGAGCCGTCTGATGGTGGTGTCCGAGCGTTACCCGGACCTCAAAGCCAACCAGAACTTCCTCGCCTTGCAATCGCAACTTGAAGGCACGGAAAACCGTATCGCCGTGGCGCGCCGCGACTTCATCCTCGCCGTGCAGAAATACAACACCGAAATCCGCACCTTCCCAGGTCGCTTGTGGCACAGCGTGATGTACAGCGACTTGCCGATCCGCGAGACCTTCGAGGCGACCAGCCCGGATGCCGATAAAGCGCCGCAAGTGAAGTTCTGATGCGTGGCGTACAGCGCGCGCTGCAAGGCGCGCTGCTGTCGCTGTGGCTGGCAGGCAGTTGCGCCGTGATGGCGCAGCCGCAGGTTGCAACACCCACGGACGGGTTGAATGTGCCTCAGGCGCAAACCGTTTCGCAGGTCGAGCCGCCACCGGTCGCGGCGACGCCCGTAGCGCTGCAAAGCCTGTTCCCCAAGCTGACCGGGCGCGTCGTCGATACGGCGCAATTGCTCACACCGTCGGCTGCGGTTTACCTCACGCAGATGCTTGAGCGCCTGGAACAGTCGACCACCGATCAAGTGGTCGTGGTCACTGTCCCCAGCCTCGCCGGTTACAGCATCGAAGAGTTTGGTGTGGAACTGGGCCGGCATTGGGGCATCGGCCAGAAGGACAAAAACAATGGCGTGCTGCTGCTGGTGGCGCGCGACGATCGCAAGGTGCGGATCGAAGTCGGCTACGGACTTGAAGGGCCGCTCAACGACATTTCGGCGGCGATGATCATTCAGCACTCGATCATTCCGTACTTCAAGGATGATCTGTATTCGACGGGGATCATCGCCGGGACGACCTCGATCGTAAGGCTGCTCGGGCCAGCGGCGGACCGGATGATGGTTTATCACTCCGCGGACAAGGGCTGGCTGGCAAACACCGACTGGTTTGGCGTAGTGCGAGTGCTGTTCTTTACCGTGTTGATCGGCATTCCGTTCGCGGTGTTTGCCTGGTCATGGCGCGATAACGACGATCCGTTTCGGCCGAAGTCCAAAGAACAGAAAGCAGCCGAAAAAGCAGCTAAAAAAGCAGCCAAGAAAGAAGCCGCGCTTCGCGAGGCGAGAACGCCCAAGCCTGACAAGAGCTGGAGTTTCAGTTTCGGCAGCTCGGGGCCGCGGGATATTGACTCGATCACTTCGAGTTCGAGCAGTTTCAGCGGGGGTGGTGGCAGTTTTGGCGGTGGCGGCGCTTCCGGCAGTTGGTAGCGCGCCGGCTCAATTATTCAGGAAGAGGTGCTGATGGGAATCGTCAAATACGCCCTGGTGTTAGTGCTTTGGGTGGTCGCGGTCACGGCTCAGGCCGAACTGAAATTTCCGCCGCTGACCGGGCGGGTGGTCGACAACGCGCAGATGATCGAGCCGACCGTGCGCGAGCATTTGACGCAGCAGTTGCAGGCCCACGAGGCCTCGACCGGCGAGCAACTGGTGGTGGTGACCCTGGCGGATTTGCAGGGCACCGACATTGCCGATTTCGGCTATCAACTGGGGCGTGCCTGGGGCATCGGGCAGAAGGACAAGAACAACGGTGCGCTGCTGATCGTCGCCCGCGATGAGCGCAAGTTGCGCATCGAAGTCGGCTATGGCCTGGAAGATCGGCTGACCGACGCGCAGAGTTCGGTGATCATCAATCAGGTGATCACCCCCGCGTTCAAAACCGGCAACTTCAGCAAAGGCATCAGCGACGGTGTGGCCGCGATGCTGGTGGTGCTGGGCGGCAATCCGCTGGACGAACCGTCGACGGTGTATGAATCCAGCGGCAGCGAAGAAAGTGATTTCATCTCGCGCCATCCGGGGCTGTTTATCTTCCTGGTGATGCTGTTCATCGTCACGGTGTTCATCTGCCAGATGCTCGGCATTTTGCCGGCCGGTCGCGGTGGTTCGGGCGGTTCCAGTGGCGGTTTCGGCGGTGGCGGATTTGGTGGCGGCGGTGGCGGCGGAGGCTTCAGCGGTGGCGGCGGGAGTTTCGGCGGCGGCGGTTCGTCTGGCGGCTGGTGATGATGCGGCCAATAAAAATATCAGGGAACAGGCATTTATAACCATGGCATTACTGACTGAACACGAACAACGCAAAGTCGCCGAGGCGATTGCCCGGGTCGAGCGCGAAACCGACGCCGAACTGGTCACCGTGCTCGCGGCCCGCGCCGACGATTACACGTATATCCCGCTGCTGTGGGCGAGTTTGCTGGCCCTGGTGGTACCGGGCGTCGTGCATTACCTGACCGGCGCATTGACGCTCAACCTGTTGTTGATGGTGCAGTGGTCGAGTTTCATCGTGCTGTGCCTGTTGTTTCGGATCCCGGCGATCACCACGCGCCTGATCCCGCGTTCGGTGCGCCATTGGCGCGCATCGAACCTGGCACGCCGACAGTTTCTGGAGCAGAACCTGCACCACACCGTTGGCAGCACCGGCGTGCTGATTTTTGTCAGCGAGGCCGAGCGTTATGTGGAGATTCTGGTGGACGAGGGGATTTCCAAGCGGCTGGATAACCAGAGCTGGGAAGTGATTGTCGCGGCGTTCACCCGCCAAGTGAAACAGGGCCAGACGCTGCAGGGTTTTGTGACCTGCATCGAGGCCTGCGGCGAATTGCTCAAAGTGCACGTGCCGGCAACGCAGCAGAAAAACGAACTGCCGAACCGCTTGGTGGTGTTGCGCTGACCCCCCCCAATCTCCTGTAGCAGCTGCCGAGCGCAGCGAGGCTGCGTTCGGCTGCGAAGCAGTCGTAAAACCGCACACCCGGTATTGCAGAAAAACCGCGTGCTCCGTCCACGACTGCTGCGCAGCCGAACGCAGCCTCGCAGGCTCGGCAGCTGCTACAGGATCACGCCGTTGGGGAAATTAGCCGTGCCCTTGCGGCGCATCCCCCCTAAAATACCCGCCATTCCCGATTCGCTCCGCCCGAGGCCGTTTTTCCCATGTCTGTTACCGCCACTCCCGCCAGCCTCGCGCCGGACCATCACGCCCAGTTCATCAACCTGCTGCAAACCAGCCTCGACGACAACGCCTTCATCAAACTGGTGCTGGCCAAGTACGTCGGCGGCGAAGCGGATTTGCAGCGGCTGATCATCAAGCAGCTGACGGTCAAGGATCAGCCGTGCCTGTCCTTCGTTTATCGCTACAAAACCCGCGACATCACCAAGAATTTGCCGTTGACCGAAGGCGTGGCGGCGATTGCCGCGCTGTTGCCGGAGTCGTTCAAAAATGCGCATTTGCTGGCGCTGACTGATGAAGCGCAGCTCGAATACAGCAAAAAGGGCAAATCTTCGCTGTTCAAAAGCAAACCTCAGCAATTGCGCGAAGTGCCGTCCGCCGAGCACAACCGCGAGAAAAATCGTTTTCTCGACCTGAACCGGCCGTTTCTCGCTGACCTTGGCGTGACCAACAGCAAGCACGAGCTGATCCCCGCGATGTCGCGCAAGTGGAAGCAGATCAACAAATTCATCGAAGTCTTCAGCCATGCCCTGACCACCTCGCCACTGGCTCTGGACAAACCGGTGCGCGTGGCGGACTTCGGTTCGGGCAAGGGTTACCTGACGTTCGCGATTCACGATTACCTGCGCAACACATTGAACGCCGAGGGCGAAGTCACCGGCGTCGAGTTGCGCGAAGAAATGGTCAACCTGTGCAACGCCGCTGCCGCCAAGCTCGACCATCCGGGGCTGGTGTTCAAGTGCGGCGATGTACGCAGCGTGGCGCCGAGCGAACTCGACGTGATGATCGCCCTGCATGCCTGCGACATCGCCACCGACTACGCGATTCACACCGGCATTCGGTCCGGGGCGTCGATCATCATGTGCTCGCCGTGCTGTCACAAACAGATCCGCCTGCAAATCCAGAGCCCGGCGCTGCTCAAACCGATGCTGCAATACGGTTTACACCTCGGCCAACAAGCGGAAATGGTCACCGACAGCTTGCGTGCGCTGTTCCTTGAAGCGTGTGGTTACGAGACCAAGGTCTTCGAGTTCATCTCACTCGACCACACCAACAAAAACAAAATGATCCTCGCGGTCAAACGCGCCGAACCGCAGGACCCGGCGCAGTTATTGGTGAAGATTCAAGAGCTGAAGGACT
The DNA here is from genome assembly GCF_007828705.1 of Pseudomonas sp. SJZ131. NCBI lineage: Bacteria > Pseudomonadati > Pseudomonadota > Gammaproteobacteria > Pseudomonadales > Pseudomonadaceae > Pseudomonas > Pseudomonas sp. SJZ131. Next base: position 741,772 of record NZ_VIVC01000002.1, read on the forward strand.
TCTACCAGATCAGCGAACATTGCCTGGAAACGTTGCTGCGGGCTGACGGCTACCTCTGATCAGCACACCTCTGATCACCAAATCTCTGATCACCACGCCCCTGTAGGAGCCAGGCTTGCCGGCGAAGGCGTCCTTGAAATCGCCATCGCCCTGTGGGAGCAAAGCTTGCTCGCGATGGCGTCCTTGAAATCGCTATCGCGAGCAAGCTTTGCTCCCACAGGGCTGGGTTTATGCGCGAGCAAGCTTTGCTCCCACAGGGCATGGGTTTATGCGGGGCAGTTTGGGCTGCCTGAATATTGCCGGCGCCGCTGATCAGTGCATGGTTTTCCTCAGCCTCTGTGGGGAAGGGGCAAGCCCCTCACCACAAAACCCGTGTTGCCCGTAGTAGCTGGTTATTACCCGCCTCAGAAGATTCGGACTACCGTGGACCCTCCAAACGCCCACGTATTCCCAGAGGAGTCCTACCCATGGCTGCCAAGAAAATCCTCATGCTGGTCGGCGATTACGTCGAAGATTACGAAGTGATGGTGCCGTTCCAGGCACTGCTGATGGTTGGCCACAACGTGCACGCCGTGTGCCCGGACAAAAGCGCCGGGCAGACCGTGCGCACTGCTATCCACGACTTCGAAGGCGACCAGACCTACAGCGAAAAACCCGGTCACCTGTTTGCCCTGAACTTCGACTTCGCCAAGGTCGACGCCGCCGATTACGACGCGCTGCTGGTGCCGGGCGGTCGTGCGCCGGAGTACCTGCGGCTGAACGAAAAAGTCCTGCAACTTGTGCGAGATTTCGACACCGCCGGCAAGCCGATCGCCGCCGTGTGCCATGGCGCGCAATTGCTCGCCGCCGCCGGCATTTTAGAAGGTCGCGAATGCAGCGCCTACCCGGCCTGCGCGCCGGAAGTGCGACTGGCCGGTGGTACGTTCATCGATATCGCGGTGACGGATGCACACGTTCAAGGCAATCTGGCGACTGCGCCCGCGTGGCCAGCGCACCCGAACTGGCTGGCCGCTTTCCTCGGTTTGCTGGGCACCACCATCACGCTGTAACGAGGGACTTTGCATGTGCGAGCTCTACGTCAAAGCCGATCCGATCCTCTACGAATCGCGCTCCCGCTCGCTGCGCATCTGCGGCGTGGTCACCACGCTGCGCCTGGAAAATCAGTTCTGGGACATCCTCAGCGAAATCGCCGAGGTCGACGGCATGACCACCAACCAATTGATCGCCAAGCTCTATGAAGAGGTGATGGACTACCGTGGCGAAGTGGTGAATTTTGCGTCGTTTCTGCGGGTGAGTTGCATGCGGTATTTGTCGCAGCGGCGGGGGGGGGCGCCGGAGTTGTCGGTGGTGCGCAGTTCGGTGAAGTAGCTGAAATCGCCTTCGCGGGCAAGCCTCGCTCCTACAGGTTTGGCGTATTCCTGTGTAGGAGCGAGGCGGGCCGGACCTGTCACCACAAACCGTGGGTCAGAAAAACCGCGTCACACTCACCTTGGCATTTCTCCCCTGGCTATAAGCCCGATCGCCACTCAACGCCGGTCGGTAATCCTCATTAAAAAGGTTATCAACCGTCAGATTCACCTCAGTGCCCTTCAAATAAGCCTGCTGCGGTTTCCAATTGGCAAACAACCCCTGCACGTTGTAACGGTCATTGGCGTACTGGTCGTAAAACACATCGCCAACCGTATTCTTCCCGGAGCCATAGTTGTCGCTCGGCAGCCGATCAGTCTTGCGCACAAACTCACCCTGCCAACCCACCTGCGCATCCCAACTTGGAATCTTCACGCCGAGCACCGCAATCCACTTCGGCGGCGGTACATCGCGCGCCCATACATCCGGGCCCCAGGGATTGGTGTAAGCGCCTTCATGTTTGCCGGTCATCCACGAATACGACAGCGAACCGAAGAGGTAAGTGGAGTCATAAAAACTCTCCACTTCAAAACCCTTCATCGTCAGCCCGCCAATGTTGCGGTAGTTGCCCATCGGTCCTGAGCCCTGGCAGTCCGAGCCAATAGTGCCGCCCTTGATCGCCTGGTTTTGGCAACCGACGCCAGTGGCTTTGAAGATTTCGTCTTCGATCTTGTTGCGGAACAACGTAGTGCGGATCTGCACGTTGTCGTGATCGACAAACACGTTCGCGAAGTTGCTGATGTTACCGGCGCGCCAACCAGTGATGCGTTCCGGGTCGAGGTCAACACTGGTGGCCGTGCGATTGCCCAGGCCTTGTACTTCGTACTGTTCATCGATCACCGGCGCGCGCCAGGTTTTGCTGTAGTCGACGAAGAAAGCCACATCCGGCGTAACTTTCCAGAACGCCGACAGCCGCGGCGACCAACCGGTGTAAGTGCGGTCGCTGTAATCGTGGCCGACACTCGGATCCTGATTGTTGTAATACGGCGCGTCATTCGCTTCGCCTCGGTTGCGCACATGGTCATAACGCAGCGACGGCGTGAGGGTGAAGTTGCCCAAGGTGATCGCGTCTTGCAGATAAACGCTGTTGGTATCGACTTTGCCCTGCGGCATGAAACTTGGCTGGAAGTGCCCGTAGTTGTACTTCTCGACGTCGTAAGTCTTGCCCGGCATCCACATCTCGGTGTCGCGGCTGTGCTTGCGGATTTGCACGCCGCTGGTCACCGCGTGCGCGAGCGCGCCAGTGTCGAACAGGCTGACGTTGCTCGCCTCGACGATCCGGTCCTTGTAAGCGGTGTCCATTTTGCGTCCGCCGGTCGCCGTCTGGAAAAACGCCGTGGCGTCGCGCTCGTCGGTCTGGTCAGTGTTGGACTCCGAATAGCTGATCTTGAAGTCGATCAGGCGGTTGTCCAGCGGCTGATATTGATACTTGGTCGACCACGTGGTGTCGACGGTTTCGCGGTTGGCGAGGAAGCGTTTCAGGGCATTTCGATAACCGTATTGCTTGATGTTCGACTGGGTCGGCGGCGTCGGGTAACTGGCGGACGAGAAGGGCGTCCAGCGCTCACTTTGCGAGCGTGAATACGACAGGCCGACGCTGTGTTCGTCATTCAGGTGCAAGTTGAATTTGAGCAACTGGCCGTCCAGATCCTGCGCGCTGTTGGGCAAGCGCTGCGGGTTGATCGGGTAGCTGTTGTCCGGGTCGGGCGGGGTGCCGGCGAGCTTCATGTCGTCGCCATCGCGCTTGGTCAAATACACCAGCGCGTCGGCGCGACCATCGTCGGTGCGGCCAAACACGGCGCCGCTGTAGGTTTGCTGATGATCGTTGCTGGCGTAGCCGTATTTGACCATCGCGCCGCTATTGCGGCCCTCCTGCAACAGGTCCGGCGCGTCCTTGGTTTCCATGTGCACGGTGCCGCCGAAACCGCCGTTGCCGGTCAGCACCGAGTGCGGGCCTTTTTCCACTTCAATACGTTTGATCAGCTCCGGCTCGATGAAAATCGTCCCTTGCTGATAACGCTCGAAGCCGCTTTTGGTCGCGCCATCGACCGTCAGCGGCACGTCCTCGGCGTCGCCCAGGCCCCAGATGTTGATGGTCTGGCCGCCGGGTTTCATCGAACCGCCCATGCTCACGCCGGGCAACGTCGCCAGCAGGCTGGGAATGTTGCTCGGTTGATGGCGATCGATATCGGCCTGCGTCAGGGTCGAACGGCCGACGGTGCTGGAATCGACTTCGGTGCCGCTGCCGATCACGCTCAAGGCGTCGAGCTGAATGCCGTCGCCGCTGCTGGTCACGGGTTCTTGCGGGCGCACGACGTAGGTCTGGTTGACCTTGATCAGGCTGAACTGACTGTTGTCGAGCAACTTGCGAATCGCCGCTTCGGCGCTGTAATCGCCATCAATCGCCGGGCCCTTGAGGTTGCGCAATTGCGCTTCGTCGAACAACAACTGGATGTTCGCCTGCCGGGCAATCTGGCTCAGCGAAGTGGCCAGCGACTGCGCCGGCAAATGCAGATTGATCGATTCGGCGTGTGCTTGCAGGCTCAGGGTCAGGCAAGCAGCGAGCAGAGTCGGGCGAAGGCAGGCGAGCGGATAGGACGAAGACGCGCGAAACATTAAATCCCCCAGGGCGGCGAAAAAGGCCAGAAAGGCCTGCGTACACAACGCAGACCGGAGGAAGACGCGGCAGGCAAAAAAAACCTCACATGCGAATGCAAAATATTCTCATGTAAGGTTGTTTCAGCGTGCTTCGATACGGATCTGGCCGTCCGTGAGGGTCACGGTTTTCACCGGGATCAGCACCGGGAGGGCGTTGAGCAAGGCGTCAGGATCGTTGATGTCGAGATTGCCGGAGACCTTGAAGCGACCGAGTCGGGCATCGGCTAGCAGCACCGGCCGCGCGCGGTACAGGTTCAACTCGTCGACCAGACTGGCCAATTCGCGATTACGAAATGACAAATGCCCGTCCCGCCAATCGGCAATCTGATCGTCGGCCAAGGTTTGCTGTTGCAGGGTATTGCTGGCCACGTCGAGCCGCGCTTGCTGCTGGGCGCCGAGCAGGGTCGGCGCTTTACCGTCGGGCGCAAAAGCCACCTGACCGTGAGCAACGCTGACCACGATTTGCTGCGGCGTGCGGCGCACATCAAAACCGGTGCCGACCACACGCACCGTGCCCGCGCCCGCGTGCACCCACAGTGGTCGTTCCTTGTCCGGAGCGACTTCGAGATAAATCTGCCCCTGATCGAGGAAAACCTGGCGCTGATGGCCATCGAAATCGAGGTGCAACCGCGTGTTGGCGTTGACCGACAAGGTGCTGCCGTCGGGCAGATTGAAGGTCCGCAGGCCTTTGTCCTGCGCTGCAATCTGCTGCTGATAAACGCCGTGCGACGTGCCCAGATTGAGTGCCAATACTGCGCAAACCAGCGCGGCGGCGATGGCCAGCGCCGGGCGCCAGACACTGGTTCTGCGCCGAGGCAGCAGCGCCACCGGTTGGTTCTGCTGGCGCAATTCGGCGAGGTCGGCCCACAACTCTTCGACCGCGCGATACGCTTTGGCGTGCTCGGGCGTGTTCAGCCATTGCTCGAATTGCTTGCGGTCGGCGCTGTTGTATTGCTGACGATTACGCACAAACCAACTGGCCGCCTGAGCGTCGATGCCGTCATCCGGCAGGTCGGGGTCAATCGGGTGATGACGGTTCATTCGGGCTGCTCCGTGCCGTTCTCGTGGTCCAGGCGTCGCTTGCAATGCAGCAGCGCAAAAGCGATGTGTTTTTCCACCATGCTCAGGGAAATACCCATGCGTTCAGCAATCTGCGCCTGACTGAGGCCTTCAAAGCGGTGCAGCATAAGGGCTTCTCGGCGGCGCGGCGAGAGCTCGGCGAGAACAGTTTTCAGTTGCTCCAGACGTTGCAGGCGTTGCGCGCCCGCGAGCGGGTCGTGTTGATCGTCGGCGACGGGTTCGTTATCTGCCTCGTGATGCGCTTGCACGATGTGCCGCACCTTCTGCCGCCGCCAGTGATCACGCAGCAGATTGCGCGCCATCTGAAACAGAAACGCGCGCGGTTGCTCGACCTTCGCCCGGTCGCCGTAGTCCAGCCATTGGGCGAAAACGTCCTGCGTCATGTCTGCCGCGTCGCTGGGGTTATCCGTGCGTTTGCGCAGGAAATGCAGGATGTCCCCGTAGAACCGGCGAAAGGAATCAGCCGACAGCGGGTCGCGCGTGAGACGAGGCATGGAGATCCTTGTAGACGAGGCATAGCGCAGAAAGTCGCGAATGATATCGAGAATTATTGCTATTTGTCTTCCGGGATCTTTTGTCGCTTGCTGGGATTGTTTCGTTTTGTCTCGAATGTGATCGAGAACCAGACTTTGTGGGCCGAACACCAATCCCTGTGGGAGGGAGCTTGCTCGCGATGGCGACCTGTCAGTCAACCTGTCGGTTGAATGTTATGGCCTCATCGCGAGCAAGCTCGCTCCCACATGGGTTTTGGGTGTTTTTGGCATCAGCGCAGGGCTTTCAACAACTCTTGCAGTTGTCCACATCCGGCCTCGCTCAAAGGAAACACCGGCAAACGCGGGTCGCCCACTTCCAGCCCGGTGGCGCGCAATCCGGCTTTGATGGTTGCCGGCAGGCCACCCTTGAGGATGAAGTCCAGCAGCGGCAACTGCCGATAAAACAGCGTGCGCGCCTTGCTCAAATCATTCGCCAACACCGCGTCATACAAATCCAGATTGAGCTGCGCGATCAAATTCGGCGCGGCGGTGCACCAGCCTTTCGCACCCGCAGCAAACGCTTCCAGCGCTAGCGGATTGCAGCCGTTGTAGAACGGCACCTGGCCTTCGCCGAGCAGTTGCAGTTTGTGCATGCGCTGGATGTCGCCGGTGCTTTCCTTGACCATCGTCACGTTTTCGACGGCGTTGAAAATCCGCAGGATCAGCTCCACCGACATGTCCGTGCCGCTGGTGGCCGGGTTGTTATAGAGCATGATCGGCACGCCGATGCTTTCGCCGATGGCGCGGTAATGCGCGAGGATTTCCGCCTCGCTGAGCTTCCAGTAGGACGCCGGCAATACCATCACCACGTCGGCGCCCTGCGCTTCGGCAAAACGCGCGCGGCGCACGGCTTTGGCGGTGGTCAGGTCGGACACGCTGACGATGGTCGGCACGCGTTTGGCCACGTGCGCGATGCTGAATTCGCTGACCTGATCCCACTCTGCGTCGCTCAAATAAGCGCCTTCGCCGGTGCTGCCCAGCGGCGCGATAGCGTGGACGCCGCTGTCGATCAAGCGGTCGATGGAGCGCCCGAGTGCGTCCAAGTCAACGCCGTCGCCATTGGCGGTGAACGGGGTGATGGTGTAGCCGATGATGCCGTGAATGTTTGCGCTCGACATGGCGATGCTCCTCTCGAAATTCGGTGGGTTCAGTTCAGTTCAGTTCAGGCAGTCGGCGTGCTGACGCAGGTTCTGCCGAGCGTAGTAGTTGAAAGCGGCGGCGTGGCGTTTTGGCTTGGCAATCCAGTCATGCGCTTCACGGCCCAGTTCCGGCAGGATCGGTTTGATCGTCCCGGCGCCCATCGCCATCAACTGCAACTTCGCTGCGCGCTCGATCAACTGCGCGATCACGCAGGCTTCCTCGATGGTCGCGCCGGTCGACAACTGGCCGTGGTGCGACAGCAGGATTGCGCGCTTGTCGCCGAGGGCGCCGGCAATCAGATCGCCTTCTTCATTGCCGACCGGCACGCCCGGCCAGCCTTCGAGAAACGCGCAATCTTCGTACAGCGGACACAAGTCCATGTGCGAAATCTGCAGCGGCACTTCGAGCATCGACAGCGCGGCGACGTGGGTCGGGTGCGTGTGAATGATGCAATTCACGTCCGGTCGCGCGCGGTACACCCAACTGTGAAAACGGTTGGCCGGGTTCGGCATGCCGTGACCTTCGAGCACCTCGAGGTCTTCATTCACCAGCAGCAGATTGCCGGCGGTGATTTCATCGAAACCCAGGCCCAGTTGCTGAGTGTAATAGGTGCCGGGCTGCGGGCCGCGGGCGGTGATTTGCCCGGCCAGACCCGAGTCGTGGCCGTTTTCGAACAGAATGCGGCAGGTCAGGGCCAGCTTTTGCCGGTCGGTCCACGTATTATCCGCCAGGGTGTTTTGCATCTGGATCAGTGCTTGCTTGACCAGTTGGTCTTTGGGTAATGCTAAGGTCTTGGCCATATCGGTGTCCTTTGGGGGGTTCAATGGACGTCGGATTTGCCGTTCACCCGGTGCCTGCAAGATCTTGGGTGAATGCAAATGACACTGAGGATGCTATATGACACTTTGTGTCATTGGCAATAACACGCCGTCGACTTCTTCATGGATTAACCGCTGCGCATGTCTATCCGTTTGAAATTACTCAGGAAAAAACTTGGCGTGACGCTGGAGGCCTTGGCCGAAAAATCCGGCATGACCAAGAGTTATCTGTCGAAAGTCGAGCGCGGGCTCAACACGCCGTCGATTGCCGCTGCGTTGAAACTGGCCAAGGCGTTGAACGTGAAGGTCGAAGAGTTGTTCTCCGAAGACAACATCACCCTCGACCGCTACAGCCTGGTGCGCAGCGACGAGCGCCAGTCACTGGCGGCCAACGATGGCAGTCCGGGTTACGCGGTGCTGGCCCATCAGGTCAGTGAACGCAGCTTGTTGCCGTTCATCATTTACCCGCCGAGCGAATTCGCCGACAAGACGTTCAAGGAGCATTTGGGCGAGGAGTTTCTGTTTGTCCATGAGGGCCAGGTGGAAGTGGATTTCATGAACGAGCGCGTGCTGCTGAACCGCGGCGATGCGCTGCACTTCAATGCGCAGAAACCGCATCGGCTCAGGTCAGTGGGCGAGATTCAGGCGCAGTTGCTGGTGGTGGTGCATAGCAGCGAAGAGTGAGTTGGCTGCAAAAGCATCGCGAGCAAGCTCGCTCCCACAGGGGCTCAGGTGCGGCGCAAATCCAATGTGGGAGCGAGCTTGCTCGCGATGGCGTCAGTCGCCGCGCCGCTAAACTTCAACCGGTACCGCAAGCTTCGAATTCCCCAACGCATGCGTCTTCGAATCAAAAAACCGCAGCTCCACCCCGGTCCCTTCAAACACCTTCGCGTAGTGGCGTTTCTGATGCTGGATAAACGCCTTGCTGCGCGGATAGATCGACACCGCGACCACCTTCGGTTTCGCCAGGCGCAAGGCGTTGACAATGTGGCTGTCCTGCTCACCCAGCGCATGCCCGAAGATGCACAAACCCTCGCCGTGTCCCAATAACTGGTCGTAACAGAACGACAGATAATCCGAGCTGCGAATGGTCTTGAGCTTGTCCTGCGCCGGGCCTTCGTTGACGAACAGCGGCACGTCGTCCAGCGTCTTGATCGTGTTGTTGATGGCAAAACTGCCGAGCAGCGTGCCCTCGGTCGACATCAGTTTGCGCGCCGTGCCGTCCTGATTGCGCACCAGGTGCAAACCGCCGTGCAGGTACAGCAAACGGGTTTTGTCGGTGGTGCTGGCGCTCAAGTCGAAGCTCGGCTCGGTGCCGTTGAACAGGTCGGTGATCGTTTCCGGTTGCTGCTGAATCGCCCAGTTCGCCAGCAAGTCGTAGTTGGTGGTGAACACGCTGCGATAAGTGGCCAACTCCTGATTGATCGTCGCCAACGTCGCCGGCACTACCAAACGCCACGGAATGTGCACCGCGTGCACCGTGTTGATCAGCGCTTCCTTGATTGCGTAGTAGCGATTGCGCGGCGCCGCCGAGCTGACGGCCAGCGCCTTGTTGACGCGGCTGGTGATTTTCAGCGCGCTGAGGACTTGCTCGAAGCTGCGGGTTTGCAGGGCATCGAACACGCTCAGCTCGGATTGGCTGAGCGGTTTTTCCTCGACGGTGCGCGCGTTTTCAAACAGCGAGTCATAGCCGAAATCGTCCCACACCGCGCGGCTGGCGCCGTTGCCCAGCAGCAGGCCGCTGAAGGAAGCGCTGGTGCGCAAGGCGTTCCAGTCTTCAAGTTGGGCGTCGACATCCTGAAAATCGGTCATTGCGTTGGTCGTCTCAAAAAGCAAAAGGTCTGATGGGCGGCGACTTTATCACGACCAGGACTTGAGCCAGATCAACATACGCCGTGACCGATCGGTCGATCCTGTGGGCATCCGCTGGATCGGCGCCGCCGATTTGGCCCAGCCAGGAGATTCGCTCATGACCAGCACGTTTTTCATCCCCGCCGTGAACATCATGGGCACTGGTTGCCTCGACGAAGCCATGGAGGCGATTCGCAAGTACGGTTTTCGCAAAGCACTGATCGTCACCGATGAAGGCCTGGCGAAGGCCGGCGTGGCGGCGATGATCGCCGAGAAACTGGCGATGCAGGACATCGATTCGGTGATCTTCGACGGCGCCAAACCCAACCCGAGCATCGCCAACGTCGAGCGCGGGCTGGGCCTGCTCAAGGAAAGCCATTGCGATTTCGTCGTCTCGCTGGGCGGCGGTTCGCCCCACGACTGCGCCAAAGGCATCGCGTTGTGCGCGACCAACGGCGGGCAGATCCGCGACTACGAAGGCGTCGATCAATCCGACAAGCCGCAACTGCCGCTGATCGCGATCAACACCACCGCCGGCACCGCCAGCGAAATGACCCGTTTCTGCATCATCACCGACGAATCACGCCACGTGAAAATGGCCATCGTCGACCGCAACGTCACGCCGTTGTTGTCGGTCAACGACCCGGCGCTGATGGTCGCCATGCCCAAAGGCCTGACCGCCGCCACCGGCATGGACGCGCTGACCCACGCCATCGAAGCCTACGTTTCCACCGCCGCCAACCCGATCACCGATGCCTGCGCGCTCAAGGCGATCACCCTGATCAGCAACAATTTGCGCCTCGCCGTGCGTGACGGCAGCGACCTCGGTGCGCGGGAAAACATGGCTTACGCGCAATTTCTCGCCGGCATGGCGTTCAACAACGCTTCGCTCGGTTATGTCCACGCCATGGCCCATCAATTGGGCGGTTTCTACGACTTGCCGCACGGCGTCTGCAACGCGGTGTTGCTGCCGCACGTGCAAAGTTTCAACGCGCTGGTCTGCGCCGATCGCCTGACCGACGTCGCCCACGCCATGGGCGCCGACATTCGCGGTTTCAGCCCGGAAGAGGGCGCGCAAGCGGCGATCAGCGCGATCCGCAGTTTGGCCAAAGACGTCGAAATCCCCGGTGGATTGCGTGAACTCGGCGCCAAACTCAACGACATCCCCGTCCTCGCCACCAACGCGCTGAAAGACGCCTGCGGCCTGACCAACCCACGCGCGGCGGATCAACGGCAGATCGAGGAAATCTTTCGTAGCGCGTTCTGAGCGGTAACGAGCTCTAACCAGGAGCGCGGCGGCGCGCGAGCCTCACGCAAAGTATCGCGCCTGCCGCCAGCAATGTGCAAAGCAACGACAACGGCCATGCCTGATGACTGGCGATCAGGCTGGCAATTGCGCCAATCAGCGCGGCCATCATTTGATGAATGAACCCGCTCAACGCCATCGCGTAGGCGCCACTCACTGGCGAACCGTCGTTGGCCAGCGCCAGACTGATCGGGTAGTTCAGCGATTGCCCCAGCACCGCAAAGCAGTAGGGCAGCCAGAACAGCAACGCCAGCGAAGTCCCGGCCAGACTGCCGAGCAACATCACGGTGCTGCCGGCCAGCACTATCGCCACACCCAGCGTCATCAGCCAATGCTGGCCGGTGCGCAGCACGCAGCGATTGACCCCCAGAGCTCCAAGAAAATACGCCGCGCTGATCGGCCATCCCAACAGTCCGTACTCCACCGCGGACCAGTTGAACGGACCTTGCAGGATCAATGGCGCTGCGGTGTTGAACGCGATAATCACGCCGTAACCGAGACCGCCCGCGAGCGCCGGCAGCAGAAAGCCGCGATGACGCAGGATGCGCCAATAGCTCGCCCAACCGGAGGATGCGCAATGCTCTTCGGCCAGAGCCGGGAAACTGACCCGCGCCACGATTGCGGCCATCAACAGGCTGACGCTGCCCAACAGATAAAAGATTGCCGGCCAGCCCAGCGCGACCTGGATAACTGAGCCGAGGTATTGACCGATGCCCAGCGCCACGACAAATGAAATCGAAATCCACGACAACGCCTTGGCCAGCAAATCACCGCGGAACGTGTCGCGAATCAAGACCCGCGCCATCACCGAAATCCCGCTGGCACCAATGCCCTGAATCAGTCGGAACAACAGAAACGATTCCAGCGTCTGCCCCAGCGGCAATGCCAGATTGCCCAGCGCATAGATTCCAAGCGCCGCAAGCAACACAGGTTTGCGCCCGATACGCTGGCCAAGACTGCCCCAGAACAGCATCGGCAACGCCATGCCAATCAGGTACACCGCCAACCCCCAAGACACCCGCGAAGCATCGGCAGACAAATGCCGGGCAACCTCCGGCAAAGCAGGCAGGTAAATACTCATGCCCAATTGCGCGAGAAAAACCGTGCTGCACGTGACGAGGAGGGTGGTGCTGCTCTTCATGGAGGGCTCTCTGATTTCAGTTGCTGGGATCCCGGCCGTGTTTGCTTAAAAGCTCGGTGACAAGATCACAAAATTGCCTGATTAACGTCGCTGTCATGTCCGCCCGCAAGGTGACTCTTATGGCTGCCTGACCTTGAGCGACGACCGGGAAAAACACCGCTGAGGTAAAGAAACCGAGGTTGGCTAACTCGCTTGCCACATTGTTGGCGAGCGTTGCTTTGCCGCAGTGAATCAGGCGAATCGCCATGTTGCTGCCATGCTGTTCGGTTCGGATGAGAGCGTCGAAGAGCTGGATATTGAACTGGAGTTTTTCCTGTAATAAGGCGAATTCCGGAGTGCGATGTAATTTGATTGATGCTCTGCCGGCACCAATGGCTGCGCTGTTGAGACTTTGCGACCAGTTGGTCGGCCCGCCGTAACGCTGAATGAGTTTGCTCTGCCGCTCATTACCGAGCATCACCAATCCGCCGCTGGCACCAAACGACTTTGCCAAAGAAGCGACGATCACGCAGTCATCTTCAAGGGCTTGCAGCCTGGGGCGGACGATACCTCGGCCGAATGCTCCGACGGCGGATAGAGCATGGGAGTCGTCCATGTACAGAAACAGTCCATAGCGAGCCTTGAGGTATAGAAGACTGTCCATGTTCGAAATCCCGCCCATGCTGTAAGCACCGTCGGCGACATAGGCGACGGTTTTATTCTGCTGACACTGCTTTTCCAGAAAATCCATGTCGCCGTGAGCGCACGTTACGACGCGAGTTTCATCTGCGCAGGCGGCCTTTAAATGATTCATCGAGTAATGGGCCAACCGGTCGAATACCATCACCGGCGGGCGATTTTGAGTGAGCACACCGCTGGCCAGCAAGGGCAGAATTCCGGCGCTTGCCGCGCTGCACGACAAAGTGCTGATACAACGCGCGCCAAACAATTCGGACAACTCAGACTCGTATTGATCAAGGATCGCCAATTTGCAGCGATTTTTTGAGTTGGCAATCCGCAGAGTGCCGGTGTCCCATAGCGCGGTTATCGCGCCTTTAAGCAGCTCGGGATGGTGATCCAGGCCCAGATAAGACGTCGTGCAGAAGTGGTGGAAGACTCGTCCATGTTGGTCGACCATTTGATTGGAATTTTTGATGGAAACATTAAGTCCCGCGACTTTTCTGATTTCGGCGGTTTCCCAGTCGTGATCCGCCAGTGAGATCAGCTTTTTATAATTGGAAAACGCGTTTCCTTTACCTGCGGTCGATTCCATATCGCTGTGTCATTCCTTGAGTGGGTATAGCTGTCCGTGCGTACTGAGACCTTACGGGGTGCGCAGCAGTTATAAAATCGGCCAATTCCGATCTGGCTGAGTGTTTCAAGAGATTTAGATGTAGGAAGGCGTCCCGTGATGTCGTAAGTCAAACCGGGCTATCCTGCCGACTCAGCCGTCCCCAGCCATCAAGCCCCACATGCTGCAAAAGGCCTGATCCGCCGTCTCGACCTGATCACTCTCCAGCTGTTTGTTGCCGTGCACGAGGAGGGCACGCTGACTCGTGCCGCGACGCGGGAGGCGATTGCGGTGTCGGCGGCGAGCAAGCGGTTGATGGAGTTGGAGGAGGTGTTCGGCATCAGTCTGTTTGTGCGTCAGGCCGAAGGCATGACGCTGACGGCAGCGGGTGAAACGCTGTTGCACCACGCGCGGCAGATGTTGTTCACCGTCGAGAAAATGGGCCTGGAGTTAGGCGAGCACAGCCATGGGGTTCGCGGTTTTGATGCCCGCCGATCATCCGTTGGCCGACCGCGATACGTTGGCGTTTGCCGATACGTTGGGCAGTGATTACGTGGTTTGCATGCCGCCAGTTCCATGAACATGCGCACCCACGCCGCCGCGCGCAAGGCGGGCAAGGTGCTGCGGTTGCGCAACTGTCAGAGCGAGCTTGCTCGCGATGACCAACTGACATCCGCCGAATTCCTTCTGACGTTCCCTCAATTCGCCGTCACCAACCCCTTGGCCGGCGATTCGCTGAACTGAATCAACACCACGCCGCCGATCAGCAAAACCGCGCCCAATACCCGCGTCAACGACATCTGCCGCTCCACCAAACCAAACCAGCCGAAATGATCCAACAGCAGCGAAGCAATTACTTGCCCGGCCAACGCCAGCGCAATAAATCCCGACGCGCCAAGTTTGGGCAGCAGCATCAGCGCCAATGAAATAAAACACACGCCGAACGCCCCGCCAGCCCACATCCACAGCGGCGCCTGGCTGATAAATGTCAGCGACGGCAACGGCAAACGCAGCGCCAGCATCACCGGCAGCAACACCACGATACTCACCAGCAACGACGCCAACGTCGCCCATAACGGATGGCCCAAGCCGCGCCCGAGATTGGCGTTGATCGCACTTTGAAACGGCACCACCGCCCCGGCAATCACCGCCAGGAGTAACAGGCCGGCCCAATGCAATGTACTCATGTTCAACACTCCAAGAGGTTTCGCTGGACTCTAAGGTATTCGTCGCGCAGATTTAAATTCCAAATACCAATGCGGAACATGCATCAGATGAATGATCTGCGACGTATCGACCTCAACTTGTTGGTCATCCTCGACGCCTTGCTCAGCGAGCAGCACGTCACCCGCGCCGCCGAGCGCCTGCACCTCAGCCAACCGGCGGTCAGCCATGCACTGGCGCGGTTGCGCGATCAGCTCGGCGATCCGCTGCTGGTGCGCGCTGGTGCCAGTCTGGTGCCAACGCCGAGGGCGCTGGAATTGATGGTGCCGCTGGCCGAAGCGCTGGCGCAGGTGCAATCGCTGCTGTCGCCGAACACCTTCGATCCGGCCATCGCCAAACGCACTTTTCGCCTGGCGATGTCCGATTACGGCGCCGCCATTGTCTTGCCGACGCTGATCCGCACCTTGCGCCGCGAAGCGCCGGGCATCGACCTGCAAATCAGCCACGCCAGCCGCGAAGGCATGCTCGACGCGGTGCTCAACGGCGACATTGATGTCGCGTTGGGGGTGTTTCCGGAATTGCCCAACGAACTGCGCAGCGCGCCGTTGTTCGAAGAGCATTACGCCTGCCTGATCGACCGCAACAGCCTGCCCGCCGACGGCACGCTCGACCTGCCGACCTACCTCGCCCGGCCCCACGTCCTGCTGGAAATGCGCGGCAGCGGCACCCCGGAAATCGAACGCGCCCTGACCGCGTTGCGCGAACGCCGCCGCGTCGCCATCAGCCTGCCGCACTGGAGCGTCGCGCCGGCGTTCATCGCGGGCACCGACCTGATCCTCACCGTCGCATCACGCGCACTGCGCGGGATTGATGAACATTCACTGACCATCGTCCCGCCGCCGTTCGAAATTGCGCCGTTTACCTTTGTGCTGGTCTGGCACAAACGGCGCGGCGGCGATCAGGCGTTGAATTGGTTGAATGGGCGGATTGAAGAAGCAGCAGGCATCGCCCATTAACCTGAAGCGAAAACCCCCAGCGCGTCATGCATGTCATCGCTTCATGTAGCAGCTGGCGAAGCCTGCGTCCGACTGCGCAGCAGGCGTAAAACCTGAGCACGCGAACTGCCTGAATCACCGCGTCGTCTGAATTCACGACTGCTGCGCAGCCGAACGCAGCCTTCGGCAGCTGCTACAGGTTGTGGCTGTCGGGCGTTAGCGTGCGGTTTGGTTCTGCTGTCGTAACAAATTGTTGAGCCCACGCCCGCCAACGAGGATAGTGCGCGGCAGAATCTGGCTGATTTTTTTTTGAAACACACAAGGAACAGGGAATGACATTGAAGTCTGGATTGATCGGATGTGCAGCGCTGTGCGGTTTGGCGATGACCACGCAGGCATTCGCCGCGTGTGAGAAACCGCTGCTGTATGGGGATTTTGTGCGTTCCGTGTGCAAGGAATGGCCGGCGTATCCAGGGCAGACGATTACCGCGACGTCGCAATTCGAGTCGGGGTTTTCGGCCAGTGATTCCGGCCCTGACGGCAAATACGATCTCGACCTCGCGGTGCTTTCGGCGGGCAACGCCAAGCCGTTGGCGACGTATCACCAATCCGCCGCGTTCGTCTCCGATGCGTTCAGATTGGACGATCTGGAAATCGACACCGCGCGCTACAAACTTACCCCGGAGCTGCGCGCCTTCGGTCTGCGCGTCAACTTCAAAGGCTCCTCCGGCCCCAACCCGATGGATGAATCGTGGCTCTCGCTCTACGTCAAAGAGGGCAACACATTGCGGCCGGTGCTCGAACGTCTGGTGATGTACGTCTACAGCGGCGAGTGGGATACGCGTTGCGCCGGAGAACGCGCCAACACAGTCAGAACCATCGAAATCGGCAAAACCAGTTCTCACGGTTATGCGGATCTGATTGTTAAATCGGTGACCACCAGCATGGTCGGCGAGGGCGAAGGAGATGCTTGCGAAGTGAAGTCGACCACCGGCAAACCTGTGCTGACGACGTTGCGATACGACGGTAAACGTTATGGGTTGCCGGATGGTTTCAAGGGTGTTCAATAACAAGCGGTTTCAATAGATTCAGGGATCAGGGAAGAACATGAACATCACCACCCAATTGCTTTTCGCATTCAGCGTTGCAGTGGTTGCCGGCCAAGCTCAGGCCACGTGTCAGGAAATGGATTTCGACGGCCATTCGCTGGCACGCTGCAAAGTTTGGCCAGCATTCAAAAACCAAGCCATTGCGGCGAAATCAACATTTACCCCAGCCTCCGACGATGCAAATGATGGCGGGATGTTTGATCTGGAACTGGCGATCGTCGATTCCACCAATGACCAGACACTCGCCGCTTACCGCAAGGACCAGGCCTACAATTCCGACGCCATCAGCTTTGAAGGACTGGTCATCGATACCGCGCGTTTCACCTTGGCGCCGGAGGTTCGGGTGTTTGGTTTGCGCTCGGATTTCGATCATCGCTCGGGCGCTATTCCCTACTCCAAAACAGATCTTGCGCTGTACCTTCGGGAGGGCAATAAACTACGCCCGGTGCTGGAAGGTCTGGTGGTTGCCCGGAATGCGGGGGAGTGGATGAGCGATTGCGAAGGTCAGGGCACGAACACCCGCAGGACCGTCGATATCGGCGAGACAAGCCATAACGGACTCGCTGATCTGATCGTCACTTCAAACACGACTGTGCTGAGCAGCTATAAAAAAGGCGAGGAGTGCCTCTCCAAAACCACCGATCTGAAGAAAACCCGCACCACCCTGAGCTACGATGGCCAGCAATACGTCATACCCGAAGCACTCAAAGGTTACTGACCCCATGCTCACCGGCCTCAACCACCTGACCCTCGCCGTCACTGACCTGAACCGCAGCGTGGCGTTTTATCACGACTTGCTGCAGTTGCGTCTGGACGCAACGTGGGACGCCGGCGCTTACCTCTCGCTGCCCGGCTTGTGGTTGTGCCTGTCTCTCGACCCGCTGCGCAACCCGGCGCCAGCCGCCGACTACACGCATTACGCCTTCAGCATCGGCGCAGCGGACTTCGCGGTGTTTGTTGAACGCCTGCGCGCGGCCGGCGTGCAGGAGTGGCGCGACAACCGCAGTGAGGGCGCGTCGTTTTATTTTCTCGACCCGGACGGGCACAAACTCGAAGCGCATGTCGGGGATCTGGCGTCGCGACTGGCGGCCTGTCGGCAACAACCTTATGCGGGCATGCAGTTTGTCGGTGATCGACACGTCGAGCCGAAAAACCTGCGATAGACTGGCGACCACTCGTCCGCGCTTGAACAAGGATTTCCCATGACCCCATCGCTGCTTATGGCCGTGCTCGCTTCCGGCTTCATCTATGGCATCACGCCCGGACCGGGTGTGCTGGCGGTGTTCGGGATTGGCGCGGCGCGCGGTCGGCGTGCCGGGGCGGGGTTTCTGTGCGGGCATTTGCTCGGTGATGTGATCTGGTGCAGCACCGCGCTGATCGCGATTGTCGGTGCGCGTGAAATCGGCAGCACCGCGTTTGACGTGCTCGGCGTGCTCAGCGGTTTGTACCTGTTCTGGCTCGGATTACGCGCAATCCGCACTCAACGCGCCAGCGCTGACCAGCCGCAGGGCGCGGCGCGGCAGCCGTTCTGGCACGGCATTCTGTTCGGCCTGACCAACCCGAAAGCCTACCCGGTGGCTGTCGCAACGTTCACCGCGCTGTTGTCGAGCCGCGCCGAATTGCTCGAATGGTCGATGCTGCCATGGTTGATCTTCCTCAGCTTCATCGGTGGTTTACTGGCGTACGCGATTCTGATTGGCATCGTCGGCGCGCGGCGCGTGCGCTCGTTGTATCAACGCCATGAACTGCTGATCACACGTCTGTGCGGCGTGATGTTCATCGGCTTCGCCATCAACGTCCTGGCGCATGCATTGCCCGGTTTGGTGACCAACAAGGCGTGAACAAGCCACCGTTTGATAGGGCGATGTTCGCCACCGTTCGTCGCATCAAGCGGAGTTTTTTCTAAACCTTTGTCCGGTTTGGAATTCTCATCCTATGCGGGCTTTTGCTCGCCGCGATCAACACCAAGAGGAAGAGAATCATGCCTAACTCAAGAAACTCGAACTCGGGAAACTTTGCCAACGATCGAACCAAGGCGTCTGAAGCCGGTCGCAAGGGTGGGAAAACTACCACCACGACTGTCGACAAAGACCCTGCCAAACCCGATATGGGACGCAAAGGTGGCCAGAAATCCAAGTAGTGGATGAAGGTAGTTTTGATTGAGAGGCGGGAGCGTAAGCTCCCGTTTGAATTTTTTCAGAAGGAGGGCGCGACCATGAGCCGGATGGCCACCCGTTTACGCAATGCCAGCTTTGCCACGTTACTGGGCCTGTGCGCCAGCAGTGCGTTTGCCCAGTCGCCAGCCGACTTCATCAACGATGCATCCGCCAAAGGCATGGCCGACATCGAAGCCAGTCGCCTGGCGCACCTGAAATCCGAATCCAAAGAGGTCAAGGATTACACGATCGTTGTGATCAATGACCGCACCACGGCTAACCAGCATCTGGCGAAAATCGCCAAGAAACTCGACTTGCCCGTCGCCCCTCACGAAGAGGTGGCCGACAAAGCCAAAGAGCTGATGCCGGAAGTGAAGGACGGCACGACCTTCGATCAGGCCTACGTCGCCAGCCAGGTGCAAACCACCCAGGAAGCCATCTCGCAGATCGAGCAGGAAGCGCAGAACACCGACGTTCCCGAGATCAAGGCATTTGCCGAAGAGACTCTGCCGAAATTGCAAAATCATCTGCAAATGGCCAAATCACTACAGGCCAGCCGCTGATTTTTTTGGACAAGGCTTTTATCGGGCCAAGCTTGGCAATAAACGCCCGGCGACGCGGGTGACCGAAATCACCCGCGAAGCCTGGTCAGCATTGATCAAATCGTGATTTTGGCTGATCGCCACTTGGCGGAACATCCATGGCGATGGTTTCGCTTTCGCCGATCTTGCGATATTGCTTCCTCAGCGCTTCCAACTGCTTCAAGTCCAGCGCCTCGAGCCCGAGCATCGCGTTCTGCGCATCCTTCGTCACACGCAGCAACTCATCGATCTTCAAATGCAAAATATCGGTATCACGGTTCTGCGTGTTCTGAATCAGGAACACCATCAGAAACGTGATGATGGTCGTCGACGTATTGATGATCAGCTGCCACGTATCGTTGAAACCAAAGATCGGCCCGCTCAGGCCCCACAAACAAATCAGAATAATCGCACCGAGAAAAGTCCGGGGACTCCCGGCCCACAGAGCGAGTTTCTGCGAGATCTTTGCGAATTTCATTGCCGTGTTCCTTGTAGGGATGCGCCTGAGATTGAGACAGTGGTGGTGGTCTGAAATTTCTTTTTCCACCACTGTCATCGGAAGCCCTATATGAGCATCGTGTTCAATATCTGACGGGCTGATTGCGAGTGAGACCTAGGTTGGCGCAGCCTGCAATTCCGCAATTCGAACCGTATTAGAACTATTTGTCCTTAAGTGAAAATGCCTTCGTTTTCTGATTTATGGTCTCGATCTTTCTTTGTGCCGGTTTGTGTCTAGTATCAATGGCAGTCAAATCGCCAGTATGCGAGCTCACGGATCGAAACCAAGTAAGAGGCTACTCATGGATTTCTTTGAAAAACTAACAAGCCTGGCTGCCAAAGTCCGCTTGCAAGGCGCCGCAATCAAGACCGAAGAGGCAACCAAGAACGCGTTTGTGATGCCCTTTATCAGTACGGTGCTGGGCTACGATGTCTTTGATCCCACCGAGGTGACTCCAGAGTTTATCTGCGATGTTGGGACGAAGAAGGGCGAGAAAATCGACTACGCCATCATGAAGGGAGGCGAAGTTCAGATTTTGATCGAATGCAAAAAAATCGGTGAATCGTTGCACATTAATCATGCCTCCCAGCTGTTTCGCTATTTTCATGTCACCAGCGCTCGTATTTCCATTTTGACTAATGGTCAGATCTACAAGTTTTTCACCGACTTGGATGCACCTAACAAGATGGACGAGAAGCCTTTCCTGGAGCTGGATTTACTGGAGATTGACGAGTATTCGGTTCCCGAGTTGATCAAGCTCACTAAGTCAGCATTTGATGTCGACTCGATCATCAGCGCCGCCGGTGAGCTGAAGTACGTCAGCCAGATCAAGAAAATAATTGCTGCACAGGTCAGTAAGCCCGATGACGACTTTGTGAAAGTATTCGCGTCTCGCGTGTACGACGGGGTTATCACGCAAAAAGTCCGTGAGCAGTTCCAAGAGTTAACGAGAAAAGCTGTGGCGCAGTTTCTCAATGACCAAATCAATGAACGGCTTAAGTCAGCTATGAGCGGCGCCATTCAACCCTCGTTAGCCTCCTTGCCTGCTCCCACAGGTGTCACTCCACAGCCTGACGAAAGAGATGAGTCAGGGGACAAGATTATTACGACGTTGGAAGAGCTGGAGGGCTATCACATCGTCCGGGCCGTGGTTCGATCTGTTGTCGAGGCGAAGAGAATCGTGCAGCGCGATACTCAAAGCTATTTCGGTATTTTGCTCGACGACAACAATCGAAAACCGATCTGTCGCCTCCATTTCAACCGGTCGCAGAAATACATTGGAATCTTTGATCAGGATAAAAACGAAACGAGGCATCCGATAACCTCGGTGGACGATATCTACAACTATTCGGATCATTTGAAGAAAACCGTGGGCTATTACGACTAGCAAGCTCCGATAGAAAACCGGCTCGAGCAGCCGGTTTTTTTGATCCAGTCAATGCGTTTTCAGTGGAAAACCGTCGCCTTACATCGCTGGTTAGCGCTATTGTTTTTTTACCTCTAGGTTCTCAAAGCCCAATACCGGGACGATGATGCGCGGTTAACTGCGGCTGTCGAGCCAATCGTTTTGGGCTATTGCGCAGGCCGCGCTATGGTAGCGAACCGGTCACCGGGCTCAGCCTGGGACGACTTTTCGACAGGAGAACGCAATGAGTTGGTCCGCCAAACAGTACGTCGCTTTTGAAGATGAACGCACCCGCCCGGCCCGCGATTTGCTCGCGGCGATCCCGGCCGTGGAGGCGCGTTCGGTGATTGATATCGGCTGCGGTCCCGGCAATTCCACGGAATTGTTGGTTGAGCGTTTCGCCGATGCCACGGTGCGTGGCGTGGACAGTTCCAGCGACATGATCGACGCGGCTCGCAAGCGCTTGCCATCGTTGCAATTCGACACGGTGGATATCGGCACCTGGAGCGAGCGCGGTCCGTTTGATGTGATTTTCGCCAACGCGGTGTTGCAGTGGTTGCCTGATCACTCGGCGTTGTTGCTATCGCTGGTGGGCAAATTGCGCGAGGGCGGAAGCCTGGCGATTCAGATGCCCGACACCCTCGAGCAACCCTCCCATCGTTTAATGCGCGAAGTCGCGACCAGCGGACCGTGGG
The DNA here is from genome assembly GCF_007828705.1 of Pseudomonas sp. SJZ131. Taxonomy (NCBI): domain Bacteria; kingdom Pseudomonadati; phylum Pseudomonadota; class Gammaproteobacteria; order Pseudomonadales; family Pseudomonadaceae; genus Pseudomonas; species Pseudomonas sp. SJZ131. Next base: position 763,580 of record NZ_VIVC01000002.1, read on the forward strand.
CCAGCAAGTTGGCGGACGCCGCCGGGCAGCGCACGGAAATTGCCAGCGCCAGGGACTATTACTCGATGCTGCGACCGCACTGCGCGCGCGTCGATGTGTGGCGCACGACTTATCATCATCCGTTGGCGGATGGGGCGTCGGGCGTGGTGGAGTGGTTCAAGGGCAGTGGCTTGCGGCCGTTTCTCGAGCCGCTGGACGCGGGCGAGCGAGCGGAATTTTTGCAGCGTTATCTGGCGGCAATTGAACAGGCTTATCCGGCGTTGGAGGATGGTTCTGTGCTGCTGCCGTTTCCACGGTTATTCATCGTCGCGACCCGTTAACGGCCAATCGAGTTGTCAGAACGAAATGCGCAAATTGTAGGAGTGAGCCTGCTCGCGAAGGTGGGGTGTCAGTTGATGGTGATGTTGGCTGACACACCGCAATCGCGAGCAGGCTCGCTCCTACAGGGATTTTGTTTACCCAACCGACAGTTTCAGCGCTCGACCGACACCAGCATCATCATCGGCCGCTCGCGTTCCTCCGCCAGCGCCGGTTGTGCCGCCACTTGCGCATCGCTCGGCCCCCATTCATTGACATGCCGAATCGTGAACCCCGCTGCGATCAACATGTTCAGCAACGTCCCGACCGTGCGGTGCTGCTTGATCACACCTTCCGCCAGCCAGTTCGTCACTCGCTCACCTTCGAGCTGATAGCTGTCCAGCGGCCAGCGTTTGCGACCTTCGCTATCAATCAACCAACCCGGATTGCGCGGCGCCATGAAAATCGGATGTTCGATGGAAAATACAAACCGTGAGCCAGGCTTCAGCGCCGCATAAACCTTGGCGAAAAGTCCCGCGAGATCCTTGATGTAATGCAGCGCCAGCGAACTGTAGGCCAAATCAAAACTGCCCTCGGCCAAATCGAGATGCTCAAGGTCGGCGCGGGCGTATTGAATGTTGGCGGCGGACGTTGTGTTGCGCGCCTGCTCGAGCATCTTCTCCGACACATCGAGACCGAGCACGCTGTGCGCACCGTGCTCACTGGCCCACCGACTGAACCAGCCATAACCACAGCCAAGATCGACAACTTTCAGACCTTGCATCGGCGGCAACAAGGATTGCAGCGCCGGCCATTCCGGCGCTGCATCCAAACCACCCAGCGAACGGCCCATCTGGCTGTAACCCTGGAAAAACTCAGGATCGTCGTAAATGTTTTGCGTCATGTTTGCGTTGCTCTGTTGAGTTCGTCACGGGCCGCATCGAGTGTGCAGCCGATTGGTTTCCCTCGAAGAGTGATGGCGCGTATTCGTCGATGGCCGCGCAGGAGGAGGGTGGTTGCAGATGGTCCGCATGCTAATGCGGCGGGCGCGAAGTGCAAACAAGAGGTGCGTTATAGAAATGTAAGTAGCGTTTCGGAGGCGGTCGTTGATGCCTCAAAAATCCTCTGAATCTGACGCTAGACCTGTGGCGAGCGAGCTTGCTCGCGTTGGGCTGCGCAGCCGCCCCAAAACGGGATCGCTGCGCAATCCAGCGCGAGCAAGCTCCCTTCACTTTGGCAAGATATGTGAACTTTAGTGAGACGCGAATTTCCATTGCTTGAGAGTGAAGCCGCCTAGCTTTCAGCCCGATAATCGGCTCTCGCAACAGCAAGCCTGGAAGTTGAACGTGAAGACCTTGCCCCCCAAGACCTCCCTGCGCCGCGCCGTTACAGGCCCGATGCTTTTTCTGTTTATTCTCGGCGATGTTCTCGGGGCGGGCGTTTATGCTCTTGCCGGGACAATTGCGGGGGAGGTAGGTGGCGCGATATGGGTGCCTCTGCTCATCGCTCTGTTTTTCGCGATGCTGACTGCCGGTTCTTATGCAGAGTTGGTGACAAAATATCCCCATGCGGGCGCCGCATCGGTTTTCGCAGAGAAGGCGTTCCGGTCTCCGCTCATTTCTTTTCTCGTTGGCTTTTGCATGCTATCCGCAGCTGTCACGAGCGCGGCGGGTTTATCGCTGGCGTTTGCGGGTGATTACCTGGCGGCGTTCATCCATGTGCCGTCTCACATCGCGGCGCTGCTGTTCCTTGTCGTTATCGCGCTCCTGAATGCAAGGGGGATTAAAGAGTCCTTGGGAGCCAACCTGGTGATGACAGTCATTGAGCTGTCAGGTCTTCTATTGGTCGTTGTTGCCGCTGCTTGGTATTTCAGCACAGGCGAAGCGGATTTGGGTCGCAGCCTGGAATTCAAGCCGGGGATCAGCCCGATGTTAGCGGTTTTGGGTGCCGCGTTGATCGCGTTCTATTCCTTCGTAGGATTCGAAACATCCGCCAATCTCGCGGAAGAAATTCGAGACGTTCGTAATGTTTACCCGCGCGCATTATTTGCCGCATTGCTAACCGCCGGAGTCGTCTACATGGCCGTCGGCGTCGCGGCATCTTCCGTACTGCCCATGGAAAAACTTGTGGCAACCTCGGCTCCTCTTCTTGAAGTGGTTCGGGCGTCAGGTTTAAACATTCCGCCTCGCGTCTTCGCCTTCATTGCACTGATCGCGGTAGCCAACGGCGCGCTGTTAACCATGATAATGGCGAGTCGCCTCACTTATGGCATGGCCTGTCTAGGGCTTTTGCCGAACGCCTTGAGCAAGGTGCTGCCTCAGCGACGCACCCCCTGGGTCGCGGTCATCGCCACTACCCTTGTAGCAATCGCACTCACGTTGACGGGAACGCTAGCTACATTGGCCGAAACCGTCGTCCTGCTCCTGCTGTTCGTGTTTCTCAGCACTAATTTGTCCGTGTTAATCCTGCGCCGTGACGAGGTGGCGGAAGATCACTTTCGAGTGCCTACGTGGGTTCCGGTACTTGCTATCGTGTCGTGCCTTGTATTGCTCAGTCAGCAAAGTCTGGAAACATGGATGCGGGGAGGGGTCTTGATCCTGATAGGCATGCTGCTTTTCGTCTGTTCAAGAGTGGCAATGCCGGCGCCGGCGGAGCCTAGCTAGTCTTGTGAGCGCTTTCCCTGTCTATCGCAGCGTGAAACTTGTCGGAGTTAAAGGAGTGCCGGCTGGGCGCAGTTGTATCGGGTGAATGCAATGCCTCGGATCGTCGATTCCAAGGACACTGGAACACCACCCGATCAATCGTCTGGCATGGCTGCATATCTGAACGTCGCCGCGAGTGGGGAGCACACCAACTCAATCCGCGTGTCTACAGATAGCTCACGGGCGGGAAGCAACCTCGTCCAGGTGCCGCAGCAGTGCCAGTGGATCCTCGTAGACGCGGAATGCACCAGCACGTTCAAGCTCTCCTGTGTCGTAACCACCAGAAAGCAGCCCTATACCGGTGGCCTTACAGCTGCGTGCGGCTAGCATGTCCCAGATGGCGTCGCCGATCACCAGGCAATCTTCGATGGGTACATTGAGTTTGCTTGCAGCGGCGAGAAAAAGGTCTGGATCGGGCTTGCCATACTTCACGTCATCACGGGTGATGAGATTGACCTTCGAGATATCCAAGCCCAATGCCTTCAGATTTATTGCTGCAGTATCCATCCCACCGCTGGTCGCAATACACCACTTGAGCTGCTCGCGGTTCAAGGTATCGAGAAGCTCGACAGCGCCAGGGAGAGCGGTTATCTGGCCTTGCAGATCCTTGTAGGCTTTATCATGTTTATCGCTGAGCCTTTTGGCCTGGTCGGGTGTGATTTTCAGGCCGGTCTCACGGGCTAACGTCTTGAGCATCAGCCCGCCGCTCATACCGATCTTTCTGTGAATTCGCCACATGGCCAATGGAATGTCTTCTGAATCCAATGCTGTCTTCCACGCAAAGACATTCTGGTAAACGCTATCAGTCAACGTGCCATCCAGATCGAATATGAATGAGGTTTGCTGGCGCATGCGTTGCACCTCCATTAGGCATAGTTCAAGTAATAGATATCGCATATTCGAAATATTGATCGCATCGAATATCAAGCGGTACTAGCTTTAATCTTTAAGTCTTTCCAAGTCGGCCGGGCCGGGTTCCACACGTGATTCGTCGCTGAGGATTTGATCTTCCCTAACGACTCGTTCGTCATCTGTTAAACCTGTTTCTGACACGTCTGGAACGAGAGCTGAATCCTCCAGTGCTTTACTTTTTTTTGATGAAACGGAGCTTTTTTCAGTCATGAGATTTCTCCTCGCCTCTCAAAATTCAAAGTGCTCAATTTTTCGAAAGCATATGATCTGAGTCGTTCCGTCTTTCGCGAATCATCGAAGCGGAGAACCAGCCAAGCAGGGATGCCACCGCCGTCTGCTTCCGCTTTCTCGTTGAGGGTTTTTCAGCGCGAACAGATGTTGGTTGGGAATACTGGCTCACCGGTGGGGTCAAGCTCATCGTAATAAAACTGCTGTCCTTCCAGCCAACCTATGGCCGTCATCAATTCGGGGCCAAGGTAATATTTCCCGTCGAGGAAGAAGCCTGGGAAATGTCGCCAATCTGTGTAGCCTTGCTTGAGAGTTGCGAGGCCCAAGCTATGAAAACTTTGGAAAATCTCGTCACGGCGCTGAGACGCCTCATGCACCGCATGACTCTCGGTAAGCTGCGGTAAAAATGCGAACTCAAGGCGGGGGGGCGTATGAATTGCTCAAATCCCTTTAGCACCGAGCTTATGAATACCTTCATATTTGCTTCCTCGAAGTGCTGGCGCCTGTCTTTTTGACTGATGCCGAGTGGGATTATTACCAGCAACCATCACCTACAGCGTTGAGTGCTCAGCGCCGTTGACCAGATATCATGATCGCACCGCGAGCAGCGTGCTTGTTGCCCTGCCTGAATAGATTGTGCAAAGCCACAACTCACGCAGCAATAAAGTCCCGTGGCGGGCACTTTTATGAACTCCGCACGATGCTCTAAAGGTAGGACTGACATACCAGGTCGAACGTCTTCTTGATCGTAAAAATAAAGACTGATGTCGCCATCTGTTTCCATAAGCGCCAATCTAACTTGGCCCAAGTGCTCAACGCCCCGTTGTCGAAGCTCCATCAATATTTCACTTGATGAAATATTCAACTTCTCCAAAGATTTAGGTTCATACAAGCCATTGCGTATGACGGTTACAGGAAGACCATCTATCCATGCTTCAAATTTCTTGCTTTTTGTCATGACCAAAACGGTCATGCGATAGAGCAGCAGCAGTGTGAGGAAAACGACTGCGACAGGCAGCAGTGGTACGTCATGGTAGAAAGACACGTCTCCGGCAGCGGAGCCCAACGTCAAAATCACGACCAACTCAAAAAGTGAGAGCTGTCTTATCCCGCGTCGGCCACTTGACTTTAAAAATAAGAAAACGGCAAGAAAGGCAAAAGTTGCCCGAAACCCTACCTCTAGCAAAAATGATATTGGAAACTCATCTATCAACATCCGTTGAATATCAAAGGGAGACATCATCACCTCTTTTTGTTGTTTTTCAGACAATCATTGAATTGTGCGCGTGCTGCCCGTCTATGTCGTTACATCCTGTGAGCAGCTTCACAGCGGCGATGAACACAGGCTAGTCGTGGAATTTGAATCTTTAATAGATGAACCTTAGCTTCGATTCACCAAAGAATGGTGAGCCAGTTTGCCTAATCCGTTACTCACTGGAAGGCTTACTCGCGCAGGCGCGGAATCAGCATCTGTTGATGCTTCTCGCTTCGCTGACGCGGATTTTATAATCCCGTAAGGTGGGTAAGGGGCCGACCTGCGGGCAGTTGCATTACTGCTTGCATAGCTTTATCACCTCTTGAAGGGATTACTGTTCAGTTGCGCGAGAGCAGCTTGATGGCTGCCGCGCCATAAACTACCGCGAGCGCTCCCTCTATCTGCGCAAGCGGGTTCTGCGTGACCGAAGTTTTGCCAGTATCGAGCCTGTGGTCGACCTGTATAACGCGATCAGCATTGAGTACGCGATACCGGTAGGTGGCGAGAACGCGGCAGCGTACGTCGGCTCCCCTCGCCTTGTAGTCGCCGACGGTACCGAAGTGTTTGACACTACAAAGGGTGGCGTGCATGCCCTCGAGTCTCCTGAGCCTGGCGAGGTCGTCTGGCGGGATGATGAAGGGGTCACTCTTCTCTACGGATTCTTTTTTTGGCGCAAAAAAAAGCCCGCGATGGGGTGCGGGCCGGGAATCACTAAAGGAGCTGACACAACCGTACACCTGCAAATGTGAAATTATCGTGACGGGTGTAGCACGGTTGGTTCGGTGGAAAAATCAAATAGCGTTGCTGGAATGGTCATCTGCAAGTGGCAAAGTCTGGTGGTAGTAGATCGAGTTGTTGAACTGGGGGGGGCTGAGAAGTACGGCATCTTTAAAGATCCGATCATTATCCCTCTGGCGGCAGAGAGATTCTGGTTCTATTACCTATCGCCGCTAGCGGACTTTGGGTTAGCCAAGTTTGACAAAGCGCAGAATCGATTACGCACCTGTCTTTTGGCTTGTGGTGACAACGGGGGAGGGGGAGGGGCGAACTGGTTTTGAGTTGCTTGGCGGTAGTAGCAATATTGGCTAGAAGGCCCGGAATTGCTGCGCCTGATTGGAGCGGGTAGAGGGAATCGAACCCTCAACTAAAGCTTGGGAAGCTTTCGTTTTGCCACTAAACTATACCCGCTTGGTCGAGCTCTTTACGCACCTGGGGCAAGGGCCGATTAAGAACCCTCGTTATCAGCTTGGGAAGCTGGAGTAGTGCCATTATTCGACACCCGCTCAGAGCGGCTGACTTTGTACCAGATGTGCGCGCGGAAGTGAAATTTTTCTTTGTGCTGGATGGCTTTAGCTCGGGTGATACACCGTAGATCCGTGTGACGGCCATTCGCGGGCAAGCCTTGCTCCTGCGGGTGGTGCTGACCCGGGGCAGCGTAGGGCTTGCTCGCGATGACGCGGTTTCAGATTGCCAGCGCATGGTGCTCCTGAACAAATCGGTAGCGCGGTCGGCTGGCGGGTTGCGCCGGTTTCAGAAAGCCCAGCAATGCGTGACGGCTGTCGCGGCAGGCGGCTTTGTGTTCCATGTCGAGGAAGTGCCCGGTCGCTTGCAGGGTGCTGAACGTTGCGTGTTGCACGTGGTTGGCGAAGAGCCGGGCGCCGTCGGCGGCGGTGTATTCGTCCCATTCGCCGTTCATGAACAGCACCGGCACGTTGATTTTTTCGGCTGCCTTGAGGAAGCACTGGCGGTCGCTGTGCAGCAGGTCGCTGATGTGGAAGTGCATCTGCCCGTATTCGTGCTCGGCCAGATTGCTCACATGGCGATAGTTGAAACGCTTGAACAGTGACGGCAGGTGTTTGCCGATGGTGCTGTTGACCAGGTTGCCGACGCGGTCGCCGTCGCGGCTGCCGAGGTAGTCGACACCGCGTTCGAGGTAGTCGCGCATCGGCTCGTTGATCTCCGGCGAGAACGAGCTGATCACCGCTTTTTCGATGCGACGTGGCCGGTGGGCGAGGGCGACGAGGGTCGCGGCGCCGCCCCAGGAAAACGACAGCACGTGCTCGGCGGCGAAGTGGTCGATCAGCTCCAGGAGGATCTGTCCTTCGACCTCTTTTGTCAGCAATTTCTCATGGCGGTTGTGGGCTTTGGACTTGCCCGCGTAGGGCTGGTCGTAGCAAACCACGTTGAACTGCGGGTGAAGGTTTTTCACGGTCTGAGCAAACGACGCAGTCGTGGCCATCGAGCCGTTGACCAGAATAATGGTCTTCTCTGCGGCGTCTGCGCGATAGAACTCCGTGTAAACCCGGTACTGCCCCTGAATATCCAGCACAGCGATTTCTGGCCTCATGTCGTAAGACTCCTGGCAAGCGGGTATGCGCGCAAATGAGATTGCACGAGCTTTGTGACAGGTAGGCATACGCCTGGAATTTGCGGGCCCATGTCGATCCGGTAAGGCAGGTCGACGGGTATTGTTATTGGCGGGCAGTCTGCCGGGGGACAGCGGAACCTGAGGGTTCTCTACCGGCAAAAAGTTTCTTGGAAGTATGTTGTGACTCGTCGGTCACATTTCGGCCGACGACCTGATTCAAGCAGGGGCGACGCGGTCACGCAAGTGGCATCGGTAAATTGTTCGACAACTTCTGCTGAGCGGTCGCCTGCTTAGATCAAATGAATCTCTTCGGTGCGCAGCGCGCGATACTCGCCCGGTTTTAGCGCGTCATCCAGCAGCAGCGGGCCCATGCTTTCGCGGTGCAGGCGCAGCACCTTGTTGTCGAAATGGCCGAACATGCGCTTCACCTGATGGTAACGACCCTCGACGATGCTCAACCGCGCCGACTTCGGCCCAAGCAGCACCAATTCGGCAGGTTGCGTGGTCAGGCCCTCGAACGCGAAGTACAGCCCCTGGTTAAAGGTGACTGCATACTCCGGGCCGATTTCCTGCTCGGTTTCGACGTAATAGACCTTCGGCAGTTTGGTCTGCGGCTGGGTCAGGCGCCGCGACCAACTGCCATCGTTGGTGATGATCATCAGGCCGGTGGTGTTGAAATCCAGGCGCCCGGCGATGTGCAGGTCGTCCTTGTGCGGTTCGTCGATCAGGTCGAGCACCGTCGGATGTTGAGGATCGCGCGTGGCGCTGACGCAGCCGGGCGGTTTGTTGAGCATGAAATAGCGCGCCGGTTTGCCGATTTGCAGCACTTGGTCATCGACTTCGACGCGGCTGAATTCCAGCACGTCGGTGTGCGGGTCGCTGACGACTTTTCCGTCAACGCGAACGCGTTTTTCCACCAGCAACAGACGAACCTGCTGACGGTTGAAGCGCGGCAAGTTGCTGAGGAAACGGTCTACACGCATCGGTTAAAAGTCGGACAGAAAAGGGCCGCGCATCTTACGTGATCGGCCGGGCGGCTGCTTGCAGCTGCGCCTCGACTTGCGCGCAACGTGGGCACAGACAGGAAATATCGCGCAACTGCGCCGGCAACGCTTCGAGGACCGCCGGGTCGATGCTTACGCCGTAACACCAGCAGGCGCGATCGGCGGTTCTTGGGTCAGCCAGGCTGCAGTCGTTGGGCGCGCCGCAGGCCGGGCAGTGATCAGGCTTGTTCATTGAGTCATCGTTCGAAAGTCATTCATAAACCGAGTGAGGCATTTCCACGCAGGTGCGGTTGCGTCCGGCCTGTTTGGCCCGGTACATCGCATGATCGGCCCGTGACAGCAGCGTGTGCAAGGTTTCATCCGGCTGCAACGTCGTCAAACCGATGCTGACCGTCAGACGCAGGTCGTCACCGTTGTAGGCATAACGCTGATCCTGCACATGTTGACGAATTTTCTCGGCGATTTTCTGACCGGTCTCACCGTCGGTATCCTTCAACAGCACGATGAATTCCTCGCCGCCCCAGCGACAGACGATGTCGGACTGGCGCAGGCAACTCTGCAAGTCGCGGGCGAAGCCGATCAACACCTGATCGCCGGCGAGGTGGCCATAGGTATCGTTCAATGCCTTGAAATGGTCGAGGTCGAGCAGCATCGCGGTCAGCGGTTTCGGTTCGCGCTCGGCTTCGTGCATGGCTTGCGCGGCCAGCAGGTCGAAGCCACGGCGGTTGGGCAGTTCGGTCAGGCTGTCGAGGGTCGCTTGCGCCTGGATCTTGCCTTGATAGCGGCTGATCACGCGGTTGAGCAAGATCAGCACAATCAGCGTCACCAACAGGCAGATCAGCAGGTTGAGGTACAGCGACTGGCGGATTTCACTCAGTGCGCCGTCCTCGCGTTTATCAACGAACAGGTACCAGTTCAGCTCGGGAATAAACCGCACGTTGAGGAAATGCCCCTGGCCCTGGCCAGAATATTCGTAGCTGCCGCTGTGCGGTTTCGGCAATTGGCTGACCAGCCCCTTCATGCTTTCGAGTTCGCCCAGACTCTGCCCGGCGCGCGCACCTTGCGGGCCACCCTCGGCGCCGGTCAGCACCAGTCGGCCGAAGGTGTCGACGAAGTAAACGCTGCGTTGATAACGCTGCTGATACTTGTCGATCAGCTTGATCACCGCATCCACCGTCAACCCGACGCCCGCCGCGCCGATGAAGCGGTTGTTGTAGTCATAGACTTTGTAATTGATGAAAAACGTCAGGTTGTCCTTGTTCGCCAGATCCGGGTCGACGTTGATTTCGTAGGGCTCAGCCATGTCGCGCACGCGGAAATACCAGGCGTCACGCGGCTCATCCGCGCGGATCTGCTTGAGCACGCCTTTGGCGTGGTAATAGGTCAGGCTGCTGTTGGAGACAAAAAACGCCGTGTAGGCGCCGTAATGGGTCATGACCTCGTTGAGGTAGCGGGTCATTTGCTCGGGATTGTGCTCGCCGTTGACCACCCAATCGCGCATGAACGTGTCGCGCGACATCATCGAAGAAATGAGGATCGGTCTGACAAGGTCTTTCTGGATTTCCGAATACACCGTGTCGGACGTCAGCGGCAATTCGGTATTGACGATGTTGTCGCGGATCGACGCTCGCGACGCGTAGTAGCTGAGAAATGAGGTGGCAAGAAAACCTGCACCCAGCAACGCGATCAGCGTGAGGACCAACAAACGTTGGGAGTACAGCGGCGAGCGAAGCGGCATATGGATTCCGTTGGCAATAACCCGATGGCAAGCATTCTAGTGGCATGCCGCGCAAATAACTGCGCAATAACGCGCCACTATTTGCCCCTTAAACTCGCTGTATGCATGCCGAGAATGAAAAACCTTTCATCGGCGACATGTTTCAACGTGTTTCAACAGCGCACCAGATTCTGAAATCGATGTCTGATCTTTCGACAGTCGCCAACAATTGACTGTTGCCTGCCAGCGTCGCTGGTTTGGTCACTCGCGGTCCAGGAGGCCGCCATGTATCGCCGAATTTTTCTGCTGGTCGTGTTGAGTTTTTCCCTTGGCGCATGTGTTCCCTATTCCTACGGAGAAGGAGGCAGCTACTACAGTTCTCAGGTCTACTCATCCCCCGCACCGGCTTATTACTCGGGCGGTGGCAGCTATTACGCGGCTCCACGCTATTACCAATCAGCACCGCGTTACTATCAGCCGGCTCCGCGTTACTACTCGGCGCCGCGTTATTACCAGGCGCAACCGCGCCATTACCAACCGCAGCCGCGCTATTACCAATCGCAGAACCGTGGCTGGCAAGGACATGATCGAGGTGGCTGGGATGGCCGCCATCGCGGCAACTGGGACAACGACCGGCGCGGCGGCGGCAGAGATCATCGCGGCGGACGCGGTGACCACGACGGCCGGGACGGTCGCGGTGGCCGAGGCAATCACCGTTAATCGACGGATACAAAAAAGCGGCGCATCAAGCGCCGCTTTTTTTTTGCGTGGATTTTCAGTAATCAGTCAAATCCGCCAGCGGATGCCGCCCCTCCCACACCTTGTGAAAGTGCGCCTCTACCACAGCATCCGGCACGTTGTTGATGTCCGGCCAATGCCAATGCGGCTTTTGATCCTTGTCGATCAACCGCGCGCGCACGCCTTCGCTGAATTCCGGGTGACGGCAGCAATTGAGGCTCAGCGTGTATTCCATCTGAAAAACCTCGGCCAGCGACATGTGTCGCGCGCGGGCGATCTGTTCCCAGACCAGATGAGCGGTCACCGGCGAGCCTTCGCTCATGGTTTTCGCGGCGCGGCTGAGCAGTGGATCACTGGCATCGCGCTGCGCAGCGATGGCTTTCCAGGCACAGCGCACATCGCTGACGTCGAGCAGTTCGTCGATTTGCGCACGACGCGGCAGCCATTGCGCTTCCGGCATCTGCGCCACGGCTTCTTGCTGCAAGGCTTTGAACAGACTGTTGAGTTGCATCGCGGTCTGTTCTTGCCAATTCAACTGCAGCAAACCCTCGATCAGCTCTTCTTGCTGTTCATCGAGCAGGAAGCGGTCGGCGAGGTCGAGATCGATCGCGTCGCGCGCATTCATGTGCGCGCCGGTCAACCCGAGGAACAACCCGAGCTTGCCCGGCAGCCGCGACAGGAACCAACTGGCGCCGACGTCCGGGTACAAACCGATGCTGATTTCCGGCATCGCCAAACGGCTGCTCGGCGTGACAATCCGCGTGCTCGCGCCTTGCAAAAGGCCCATGCCGCCGCCGAGCACGTAACCGTGGCCCCAGCAGATCAGTGGTTTTGGGTAAGTGTGCAGTTTGAAGTCGAGGCGGTATTCCGCGGCAAAAAATTGCGCGGCCAGCGGCGGTACTTCGCCGGGATGGTTGCGGCAGGCTTCGACCAGACTGCGCACTTCGCCGCCGGCGCAGAAGGCTTTGGCGCCGTTGCCGCGCAGCAGGACGCAGACGATTTGCGGTTCTTTGGCCCATGCGTCGAGTTGATCGCGCAGGGCGTTGATCATCGGCAGGGACAGGGCGTTCAGCGACTTTTCGGCATCCAGGCTGGCGATGCCGATGCGTGCGCCGTCGGTGCCGGTGAGTTCTTCGAAGTGCAGATTCATCGTGACCTCGATCAGGAATTTGAGCGTTCAGTATGATCGCTGCGCAGGAAAGTGCCGGATGTGCGTCAGATCAATTGACAAGCCTGCCCAGCTTTCCTAGGGTTCGCCCCATTGATTTTGCCGGGTATGACCATGACTGCTGACGACCGTATCAAACTCGAACCGAGCTGGAAGCAGGCACTGCGTGCTGAGTTCGACCAGCCTTACATGGCAGAGTTGCGCGCCTTCCTGCAGCAGGAACGCGCGGCGGGCAAGGAGATCTACCCGCCGGGGCCGATGATTTTCAACGCGCTCAACTCGACGCCGCTGGACAAGGTGAAAGTCGTGATCCTCGGCCAGGACCCTTACCACGGCCCGGGTCAGGCGCATGGTTTGTGTTTTTCGGTGCAACCGGGCGTGCCGGCGCCGCCGTCGCTGGTGAACATCTATAAAGAGTTGAAACGCGACCTCAACATCGACATCCCGAATCACGGTTATTTGCAGAGTTGGGCCGATCAGGGCGTGTTGATGCTCAACACCACGATGACCGTCGAGCGCGCCAACGCCAATGCGCACAAGGATCGGGGCTGGCAGTTTTTCACTGATCGGATCATTGAAGTGGTCAGCGAGCATCAGCCGCATCTGGTGTTCATGCTGTGGGGCGCGCATGCCCAGAGCAAACAGAAGCTGATCGATGCGACCAAGCACTTGGTGCTGACGTCGGTGCATCCATCGCCGCTGTCGGCGTATCGCGGGTTTCTGGGATGCGGGCATTTCAGCCGGACCAACAAGTTTCTCGAACAGAATGGCGAAACGCCGATTGAGTGGCGCTTGCCGCCGGTCTAAAAGCTTCGCGGGCAAGCCTCGCTCCTACAGGTCCTGCACAGATCCTGTAGGAGCGAGGCTTGCCCGCGAAGAAGACACCTCGGTCTATCAGACTGACTCCGGCAACCGATTCCAGTACCTGAACAACGGCTCCGCCAGAAACAGCACAAACAGCAACCGCATCACCTGCATCGCCGTCACCAGCGGCACCGACAATTGCAGGGTTTCTGCGGTCAGGCTCATTTCGGCAATCCCGCCGGGCATCATGCCCAGCGTCAGCGAACGCAAATCCAGGTGCGTCAGCGCACTCAATCCCAACGCCGCCGCTGTAGCGATCAACATGGTCAACACCGTGCCAATCAACGTGCGGCCCATAAACGACGGCGCGCGGCGGAAAAACTGTCGATTGAAGTGACAACCCAAACCGCTGCCGATCAGCCATTGGCCAATCTGGCTACCGCCGTCCGGCAAACTGATGTGCAAATCCCAACCGATGCTCACCGCCGCACTCACCAGCAACGGCCCGAACAACCATGGATTGGGTTGCCGCAGACGCTCCCAGCCCCAAGCGAGCAGGGCGCCCGCCGGGAATAGAATCGCCAGCCATTGCCAATCGACAGTGCCGGCGTGGGAAATAGGCATGCCGTCGCCGAGCAAATATTTGAACGCTGCCGGCACGCACAACACCACCACCAACACCCGCAAACTTTGTCCCGCCGCGACCCGGCTGAGCACCGCGCCGTTGCGCGCGCCGAGGTTGACCATCTCGCCGGAGCCGCCGGGCATGCTGGAAAAAAACGCCGTGGCGCGGTCCTCGCCGGTACGCCGCATCAACCAGACCCCGACCACGCTGGACAGGCTGGTGACCAACGCGCCGAAGAAGATCAGACCGAAGTGGCTCAACACCTGCTCCATCACCACCGGGGTGAAGTGCAGGCCGATGCCGATGCCGACGATCCATTGGCCGCATTTGCGTCCGCCAGGGATTTCCGCCAATTGCCACGGCGTCAGGCAGCGCACCAGGATGATCGCCAGCAACGAGCCGACCATCCACGGCAACGGCCAGCCGATCTGGCTGGCGAGGTAACCGCCAAGCAGACCGACCAGCGGTGTTCCCCACCATGTTTTGAAGGGTCGATCAAACATCGGCGAGGGCGCGTCGCGCGACCGAACGTTTGCGCCAGATCCGCACCATCGGCATCAGCAGCATCAACGCGGTCAGCACCCAGACGCCGAAGGTGATCGGGCTCGACCAGAGGATTTCCAGCGCGCCGTTGGAAATCGACAGCGCACGACGCAGGTTCTGCTCCATCAGCCCGCCGAGGATGAAACCGAGCAAAACCGGCGACAACGGGAAGTCCAGTTTGCGCAGGATGTAACCGAAGATGCCGATGCCGACCATCAGGAACAGGTCGAACGTGGTCGCATGCACCGCGTACACGCCGATCCCGGTAATGATCGCGATCACCGGCACCAGCGCCCAGTTCGGCACGGCGAGGATGCGCGTGAAGATACGGATCATCGGAATGTTGAGGATCACCAGCATGATGTTGGCGATGAACAACGACGCAATCAGGCCCCAGACAATGTCCGGTTGTTGCTGAAACAGCAGTGGGCCGGGCGTGATGTTGTACAGCGACAGCGCGCCGATCATCACCGCCGTGGTGCCCGAACCCGGAACGCCGAGGGTCAGCATCGGCACCAATGCACCGCAGGCCGAAGCCCCGATTGCGGTTTCCGGTGCCGCGAGGCCGCGCATGTCACCTTGGCCGAACGTGCCTTTGGCCCCGGCGATGCGCTTCTCGGTCATGTACGCGACGGCGCTGGCGAGGGTCGCGCCGGCACCCGGCAACACGCCCATGATGAACCCGAGCAAGCCGCAACGGATGTTCACCACGAACACCGAAGACGCTTCCTTGAAGTTGAACATCATCCGGCCGGTGGCTTTTACCGCTTCCTGGCCGCGATGGGTTTTTTCCAGCAGCAGCAGGATTTCGCTGATCGAGAACAGCCCCAACACCAGCACGACGAACTGAATGCCGTCGGTCAAATGGATGTTGTCGCCGGTAAAACGGTAAACGCCGCTGTTGGCATCGATGCCGACGGTCGACAGAAACAGCCCGATCAACGCCGCAATAAAGGTCTTCAGCGGCCGATCACCGGCCATGCCGCCGAGGCAGACAATCGCGAACACCATCAACACGAAGTATTCCGCCGGGCCGAAGGCAATCGCCCATTTCGCCAGCAGCGGGGCGAACAGCACCATGCCGCAGGTCGCAATAAACGCTCCGATGAACGAGCTCCACGCCGACAGCGACAGCGCCACACCGGCCAGGCCTTTGCGGGCCATCGGGTAGCCGTCGAGGGTGGTCATTACGGTCGATGCTTCGCCGGGAATATTGAGCAGAATCGAGCTGATCCGCCCGCCGTATTCGCAGCCCAGGTACACCGCCGCCAACAGGATCAACGCCGATTCCGGCGGCAGACCCAGCGCGAACGCAATCGGGATCAGCAACGCTACGCCGTTGATCGGTCCCAGCCCCGGCAGCAGGCCGACGACGGTGCCGATCAACGTGCCGCACAGCGCGGTCACCAGGTTGTACGGGCTCAGCGCGACGCCGAAACCCTGGCCCAAATAGCCAAACGTATCCATATCAGTTCTCCAGAACGTCGAGCAGCCCGAGGGGCAGCGGCACGTCCATCAACTTGTCGAACAGCAAGTAGAGGCCAACGCTCATCAGCGTGGTGACGACGATACTGGGCAGCCAGCGCCCGCCGTACAGGCGCGCCATCGGGATGCCGATCAGGACGCTGCTGAGGATGAAACCCAAGGGTTCGAACAACCCGGC
Source organism: Pseudomonas sp. SJZ131 (assembly GCF_007828705.1). Taxonomy (NCBI): domain Bacteria; kingdom Pseudomonadati; phylum Pseudomonadota; class Gammaproteobacteria; order Pseudomonadales; family Pseudomonadaceae; genus Pseudomonas; species Pseudomonas sp. SJZ131. The sequence goes on from NZ_VIVC01000002.1 coordinate 779,604, forward strand.
GAAGATCAGCAGCAGCACGATGCAGATGCCGATTTTGTTCAGGGTCTGGCGGTCGAGTTGCGGGTCGTCATCGCTGTGCACGATTGGGGTGGGGCGAAACAGCATGTAGAGCAGACCGAGGCCCATCAGGCCCAGCATCAACAGTGGAAACGCCCGGGGTCCTACAGGTTCGTAGGAAAAAGCCGCTTGATACGGCCACGCCATCAGCGCCAGACCGGCGCAAACCGCCAGCAGCACCGCAGCAAAAATGCGTTGTAAGAGCATGCAAAACTCCTGGGCCGCGACCCCGAGAACCGGGGCCGCCGCCGCTAGACAGAGGCGATCACTGGATCAGGCCGAACTCTTTGGCCAGCACTTTGTAGTCCGCGACTTGCTTCTTCACGTAGGTATCCAGTTCCTGGCCGGTCATGGCGAACGGGAACAGTTCACGCTGATCGCGCAACTTGGCGAACTCTTCGGACGCCAGCAGCTTGTCGAACGCCTCTTTCCACCACGCATAGTCTTCGTCGCTGACCTTCGGCCCGAGGTAGAAGCCGCGCACCACCGGCCAGACGATGTCGTAGCCTTGTTCCTTGGCGGTCGGGATATCTTTCATTTCCGGCTCGTCCAGACGCTTGTCGGAGAACACCGCGAGCAAGCGCATGTCGCCGCTCTGGATGTGCGGCATGGAGTCGGAAATGTCGGTGCTGCCGACCTGGATATGGCCGCCGAGCAGCGCGGTGGCGATTTCGCCGCCACCTTCGAGGGCGACGTAACGCAGGTCGCGCGGGTTGATCCCGGCAGCCTTGGCGATCAGCGCGGTTTGCATCCAGTCCTGGCTGCCGACGGTGCCGCCGGAACCGATCACTACTTTGCTCGGATCTTTCTTCAGCGCTTGAACGAGATCGTCCAGGGTCTTGTAAGGCGAATCGCTTTTGACTGCGATGGCGCCGTAGCTGGTGCCGACCGCCGCCAACCAGCGCACGGCGTTTTCATCGAAACGGCCAAACTTGCCTTGGGCCAGGTTCAGCAGCGAACCGCTGGACCACGCCACCAGCGTGCCGGCATCGGCCGGGCGCTGCGCGACTACCGCGTTGTACGCCACCGCGCCGACACCGCCGGGCATGTAGGTCACGCGCATCGGTTTGCTCAGGAGTTTTTCGTTCACCAGCGCGCTTTGCGCCAGTTTGCAGGTCAGGTCGAAACCACCGCCGGGGGAGGCCGGGGCGATGCATTCCGGGCGTTTTGGCTCGGCGAGCAATTGGCCGGCGAAGAGCATGCAACTGGCGGCGAGGGCGAAACGGCGCAGTGATCGATTCATTTTTTGTCTCCAGAGGAGTTGTTGTTTTTGGGGATGTTTCAGGTGCGGCGGTTTCGCGTCACGCAGCCGGCTGCAGCGCTGGCAAGCGTAAACGAAAGAGAAGGGGCAAAGGCGTGGGACGGGCGAATCCGGGGCTGTGTCGACAGCATGGTGCAGTACCTCGTTATTGTTCTTATTGGCGAAAACGCATCAAGGCGTTTTTCGGGAGCTACATTTTTGCGGCTGCTTTTTCGCGAGCTACATTCAAACCACGAAGGATGGCTCGCAATCGGAACCGTCCGTCGCCGACTCTAACGGTCGAACCTTTCACTAACCTTTCAGCGAGCTTTCAATGTTTTCGGGCTTCACAGCGGCGCAAGCGGCGGTAAACTCCGCGCCAAAGAATGGCGTCGACCATCCCTGAACGAGGTAAAAAAGCCATGCGTGTCCTGCTCGTCGAAGACCATCTGCAGCTCGCCGAAAGTGTCGCTCAGGCGCTCAAGAGCACCGGTTTGACCGTTGATGTGTTGCACGACGGCGTGGCGGCCGACCTCGCGTTGAGCAGCGAGGAATACGCCGTGGCGATCCTCGACGTCGGCCTGCCGCGCATGGATGGTTTTGAGGTTTTGGCGCGGTTGCGCGCGCGAGGGAAGAATCTGCCGGTGTTGATGCTGACCGCGCGCAGCGACGTCAAGGACCGCGTGCACGGCTTGAACCTCGGCGCCGACGATTACCTGGCCAAGCCGTTCGAACTGACCGAACTCGAAGCCCGGGTCAAAGCCCTGTTGCGCCGCAGCGTGTTGGGCGGCGAGCGTCAACAGACCTGCGGCGTGCTGGCGTATGACCTCGACACGCGGCGTTTCACTCTCGGCGAAGAATTGCTGACCCTCACCTCGCGCGAGCAGGCTGTGCTTGAAGCGCTGATCGCCCGTCCCGGCCGCGTGATGAGCAAGGAACAATTGGCCTCGCAGGTGTTTGGTCTGGACGAGGAGGCAAGTCCCGACGCGATCGAAATCTACGTCCACCGCTTGCGCAAGAAGCTCGATGGCCAACCGGTGGCGATCGTGACTTTCCGTGGTCTCGGTTATTTGCTGGAAAGCCGCGATGCATAAGCCCAGCAGCCTGCGCTGGCGGTTGTTGTGGAACCTCGCGTCGCTGCTGGTGGTGTTGATGTTGGCCAGTGGTTTGAGCGCTTACTGGAATGGTCGCGAAGCTGCCGACACCGCCTATGACCGGACCTTGCTGGCGTCGGCGCGGACTATCGCTGCCGGGGTTTCGCAGCGCGACGGGACGCTCAGCGCCGACGTACCCTACGTTGCCCTCGACACCTTCGCTTACGACAGCGCCGGGCGGATTTTTTACCTGGTGAATGACATCCACCAAAACCTCATCTCGGGCTACGAAAATCTGCCGCCACCGCCGCCCGGCACGCCGCGTACCGACGACTATCCGGCGCTGGCGCGCTTCTACAACGCCAAATATCAGGGGCAGAACGTGCGCGTGGTCAGCCTGCTCAAACCGGTGAGCGAGCCGAACATGAACGGCATGGCGGAAATTCGTGTCGCCGAAACCGACGAAGCGCGGGTCAGCATGGCGCGCAGTCTGGCGGCAGATACCTTGCTGCGCCTCGGCATGTTGGCGGTCGGCGCGTTGCTGCTGGTGTGGTTTGCGGTGAGCGCGGCGTTGCGCCCGCTGGAGCGCTTGCGCACGGCGGTGGAAGAGCGTCAGTCGGATGATTTGCGCCCGTTGCCGCTGGTCGAAGTGCAGCACGAACTGTGGCCGCTGGTGCGCGCGCTCAATCACTTTACCGAACGCCTGCGCGGGCAATTCGAGCGTCAAGCGCAGTTCATCGCCGATGCCGCGCATGAACTGCGCACACCCTTGGCGGCGCTCAAGGCACGCCTGGAATTGGGCTTGCGGGCCACCGATGCGCAAACCTGGCGCAGCACTCTGGAAACGGCGGCGCAAGGCACCGAAAGCCTGACTCATCTGGCCAATCAATTGCTGTCACTGGCGCGCGTCGAAAATGGCGCGCGAGCGATTGCCGAGGGCGGCGCGCAGTTGCTCGACCTCAGCCAACTGGCCCGGGAACTGGGCATGGCCATGGCGCCGCTGGCGCACGCGCGTGGCGTCGCGCTGGCGTTGGAGGCAGACGAGCCGGTGTGGCTGCGCGGCGAACCGACGTTGTTGAATGAACTGCTGAGCAACTTGGTGGACAACGCCTTGGCGCACACGCCGCCGGGCGGCAATGTGATTCTGCGAGTGACGGCGCCAGCGGTGCTGGAGGTCGAGGATGACGGGCCGGGGATTCCGCTGGAGGAACGTGATCGGGTGTTCGAGCGCTTTTATCGGCGCAATCAGCAGATCGCAGGGTCAGGCCTGGGTTTGGCGATTGTCGGCGAAATCTGCCGCGCGCACCTGGCGCAGATCAGTCTGCACGACGGCGACGTGGCGGGGTTGAAGGTTCGGGTGAGTTTTATTCCGGGGGAGTGAAGTCGTTTGTTGTGGCCTCTTCGCGGGCAAGCCTCGCTCCTACAGGGACGGCGTGATTCCCGTAGGAGCGAGGCTAGCCCGCGAAGCTCTTTACAAAAACATCAACCGCGACTCTTCAAGCTCCCGGCACATCGCTTCGTTGTCGGGATTGATCTTCAGTTTCTTGAACGCCGGCACGCTGAACGCATCAATTGCCGCCAACGGATGGTTGGTGCCTTTGTAGCAATACAAACAGGCCACCTGCACCAGATCGATGTAATCGACGCGCTTGGATTCACGGGTGAAATCCAGGTATTGCCCCGGCAACTTCGCGAGCATTTCCGGAAATTCCCAGACGCTCAGTAACTTGTCGCCGACCAATGGATGAATGCGGTCGATAACGTGGTTGAGGCTGATCGGGTCCGACAGCAGTTCATTGTGTTCCTCGGCATACGTCAGAATCGGCAAAACGCCGATCTGATGCACCAACCCGCCGAGCGCTGCCTGATCCGGTTTGAGTTGGGTGTAGCGGCGGCACAGCGCATAGCTGACCCCGGCGATTTCCAGGCTCTTGAGCCATACATCGCGCATTTTCTGCTCCACCACCTCGGAACTGGCGTTGAAAATCTGCTCCATCACCAGACCGATGGCCAGGTTGCTGCTGTAATTCACGCCGAGCCGGGTGATGGCGGTGTGCAGGTCGGTAACTTCCTGAGTCGCCCGCAGCAGCGGGCTGTTGACCACTTTGATCAACCGCGCCGACAGCGCGGTATCGCGACCGATGACTTTGCTCAGGGTGCTGACGCTGATCTCCGGATCTTCAGCAGCCTTGCGAATCTGCATGGCCACTTCCGGTAATGTCGGCAGAACCAGGTCATCGTTGTCGATGGCCGCAACCAAATCCCGTTGGACCTTATCCGCCAGCTCGCTCATTGATGTTCTCTAGGGTCTTGCAAGAAAGTGCTGCTGTCAGCGCTGGATTTCTTTGTCGCGGTCCAGTGTGTAGGGCAGGTCAAGCAGGTGCAAGGCAGGGCCTTCGAGCGCTGCCAGATGGATATCACCCGACTCTGCTGCTTCGGCTTGCAGCACGGCCAGGAGTTCAATGTTTTGTTCGCCGCGAGCAGCGATCACCACTTCACCGATTGAACTGTTATGGGTCGGCGCAAACAGCTGCGTGCCGGGCTCGGGCAATTCGCTGCCCTCCAGCTGCAAGCGGTACAGACGACGCTTGAGTTTGCCGAGGTATTGCATGCGCGCGACGATTTCCTGGCCGGTGTAGCAGCCTTTCTTGAAACTCACGCCGCCGACGGCTTGCAGGTTGAGCATTTGCGGGATGAACAGCTCGCGAGTGCTCGGCATCACTTGGCCAATGCCGGCGCGAATCTGCCCAAGCAGCCACTGATTCAGCTCGCCTTCGGTCAGCAATGCGGAAAGCTTGCCTTTGATGCTCGCCGCTTGATCGGCAGCGACCCACAGCTCGGCGCGCTGCGGCGACACACGAATGGCGATCAGGCCGTCGTTACGCACGACGCTGTCGGTGTCGGCCGGCAACTCAAGACCCAGACTGCTCAACGCAACATCGCCGTGGTCGAGGCCGAAACGCACCCAAGCGGCACTTTCGTCAGTCAGCTTGGACTTGGAGAACACTGCGTATTTTTTCAGGTCCGCCAGTTGCGGCTCCAGCAGCTCGGTGGCCATCGCCAGCAGCACGCCGTCGCTTTCCAGCAGAATGCGGAAACTCGATTGCATCCGGCCCTTCTGGGTGCAACGGGCACCGAGGCTGGATAGGTTGTCGCTGAGGTAATTAATGTTGCAAGTCAGTTGGCCTTGCAGGAATTTGCCAGCATCCGCGCCGCGAACCGCGAGAACGCCTTCATGTGGAAGAGTGCAGAAAAAAGCAGAATCGGCCATGGGTCATCGCAGGGTAAAGAGTCTGGCGGACATCATAAGGGTGTGCCCTGGAAATGGGTAGTTTGCAAAAGCTCGGCGAGCCCCGACCAAAGCCGACTGTTCGCTCAGGCTTTGGCCTGTATACTTGCCGCCTATTTGAGGAGCGCTCCATGGTCGAAGATGTTGAACTGAATCGCCTCTACTGGCACAGCCGCCGCGGCATGCTTGAGCTTGACGTGTTGCTGGTGCCGTTCGTGAAAGAGGTTTACCCGCACCTCAATGATGTCGACCGCGATTGCTACCGCAAGCTGCTCGAATGCGAAGATCAGGACATGTTCGGCTGGTTCATGGAACGCGCCGAATCGGAAGATCCGGAGCTTCAGCGCATGGTTCGGATGATCCTGGACCGTGTCCAGCCCAAGTAATACCTTCGAATGCCGCTGGCGTGCCTCCGGGCAACTGCTGGCGGCGTACGGTTTGGCCCAGCTGTTCGCGCTGGGCTCGTTGTTTCTTCTATCTATTCCCGTGTGGGCGAGTCTGCTCGGCGCATTGCTGTGCGTGGCCCATGCGGTTTGGCAGTTGCCGCGCCAGATTCTGTTGACCCATCCCCAGGCATTCCGTGGCTTGCGCCGCGATGCCGATGGCTGGCAGTTATGGAATCAGGCGCAAGGCTGGCAACCGGTGCAATTGCGGCCGGACAGCCTGGCGTTACCGTTGATCGTGGTGCTGCGCTTTCGTTTGCGCGGCGAGCGGCGGGTCAGGACGATTTGCGTGCCGCGCGACTCGCAGACGGCGGATGTGCACCGACGCCTGCGAGTGCGGCTGACATTCAGTCGACGTAGGTGGGCGGCACCAGAATAGTGTCCAGTGCCTCGGGCAACATGTCCGGGTAATCCAGCGTGTAGTGCAAGCCGCGACTTTCCTTGCGCTCCATCGCCGACTGGATCATCAACTCGGCGACTTGCGCGAGGTTGCGCAACTCGATCAGATCGCGGCTGACTTTATAGTTGCTGTAGAACTCGTCGATCTCATCCAGCAACAACCGCACCCGGTGCTGCGCACGCTGCAGGCGCTTGTTGGTGCGTACGATGCCGACGTAGTCCCACATGAACCGCCGCAGCTCATCCCAGTTGTGCGCGATGATTACGTCTTCATCGGAATCGGTGACCTGGCTCGCATCCCAGACGGGCAGGGCGATCGGGATCGACACTTGTGGCAACTGTCGAAGAATGTCCGCCGCCGCCGAACGCGCGTACACGAAACACTCCAGCAGCGAGTTGCTGGCCATACGGTTGGCGCCGTGCAGGCCGGTGAAACTGGTTTCGCCAATGGCGTACAGGCCCGGCACGTCGGTGCGGCCCTGTTGATCGACCATCACGCCACCACAGGTGTAATGCGCTGCCGGCACCACCGGAATCGGCTGTTTGGTGATGTCGATGGAGAATTCGAGGCAGCGCTCATAAACAGTCGGGAAGTGAGTCTTGATGAAAGCTTCGGGTTTGTGGCTGATGTCCAGATAAACGCAATCGATGCCCAGGCGCTTCATTTCATGGTCGATGGCGCGGGCGACGATGTCGCGCGGGGCCAGTTCGGCGCGCGGGTCGAAGCGCTGCATGAAGCGTTCGCCATTCGGCAGCTTCAAGTGCGCGCCTTCGCCACGCAGCGCCTCGGTGATCAGGAAACTCTTGGCCTGCGGGTGATACAGGCAAGTCGGGTGAAACTGGTTGAATTCCAGATTCGCCACCCGGCAGCCCGAACGCCACGCCATGGCAATGCCGTCGCCGCACGCGCCGTCGGGATTACTGGTGTAGAGGTAGACCTTGGCGGCGCCGCCGGAAGCGAGGATCACGAAACGTGCGCCGTAAGTGTCGACTTCGCCGCTGGCGCGATTGAGCACGTAGGCGCCGAGGCAGCGATCGCCTTCCAGGCCCAGACGTTTTTCGGTGATCAGATCGACGGCGACGCGTTGTTCCAGCAGCTCGATGTTCGGGCGTTGTTTTGCTTGATCGAACAAGGTTCTGAAGATGGCCGCGCCGGTGGCATCGGCGGCGTGGATGATGCGCCGATGACTGTGGCCGCCCTCGCGCGTCAGGTGAAACTCAAATCCGCCGTCTTCAGTGCCAGATTGTTCATCGCGGGTGAACGGCACGCCTTGGTCGATTAGCCACTGGATCGCTTCTTTGCTGTGCTCGACGGTGAAGCGCACGGCGTCTTCATGGCACAAGCCGCCGCCGGCATTCAGCGTGTCTTCGACATGCGATTGCACGGTGTCGGTGTCATCCAGGACCGCAGCAACACCGCCCTGAGCCCAGAAAGTCGAGCCGTTGGCGAGGTCGCCTTTGCTCAGTACGGCGATGCGCAAGTGACCGGGCAAGGTCAGCGCAAGGCTTAAACCGGCAGCGCCGCTGCCAATCACCAGAACATCATGTTGGAACTGTTGGCTCATTTCATGATTCCGCTAAAAGCGACCCGGGTCGGGGTTGGCGCAAGACACTTGACTGGCATGTCAGGCAGCCACACAGCCCACTAGTATATAGAGGGGGCGCGCGGCACAATAGCCGGGCCTACATGGCATTGTGAGACTACCGTGAGGCAAAATAGGCCGGACGCTTCGTCGGATGGTTTATTGGCCGGTTCGGCGACAGGATGACTGTATCGTGGATTTAACAGTCGTTTTCGCTTCACTGTTGCACAATGCCGGGTTAACGCAGCTATAAATGTCGGGAACTTTTGCCAAAGGCCCAAGATCAATAGCTGGTTGCCTGAATCAAGGGACAGTGTCGGCTTCGAAGCGGGACTTGCAGTTTGGTCCTTGCCGGCGAATCCGATGACAAGATTATTCGCGCAGCCGGGTTATCCCGAGCTGCGCTTTTCGTGCGTGCCAAATCAGAGCCCGCAGGAAACTTGCTTGAAGGGGGAGAACTTTTGCGAAAAGCCCGAGTCTATGTTTGCAAGTCTGGTCGTTTAGTTATGCAAGCCTCCTTCGAGCTTATCGAGGAGTGTTCATGCTAACCCAGGAAGAGGATCAGCAGCTGGTTGAGCGCGTCCAACGCGGTGACAAGCGAGCTTTCGATCTGCTAGTGCTGAAATACCAGCACAAAATTCTCGGGTTGATCGTGCGTTTCGTGCACGACACCCATGAAGCCCAGGATGTCGCACAAGAAGCCTTTATCAAGGCTTACCGTGCACTTGGTAACTTTCGCGGAGACAGCGCGTTTTATACGTGGCTTTACCGCATCGCCATTAACACGGCGAAAAACTATCTGGTTTCACGCGGCCGCCGGCCGCCGGATAGCGATGTCAGTTCCGAAGACGCAGAGTTCTACGACGGCGATCATGGCCTCAAGGATCTCGAGTCGCCAGAACGCGCATTGCTGCGGGATGAGATCGAAGGCACTGTCCATCGAACCATCCAGCAACTTCCAGAAGATTTGCGTACGGCTTTAACTTTACGTGAATTCGATGGTCTGAGTTACGAGGACATTGCGGCAGTCATGCAATGTCCGGTGGGTACCGTGCGCTCCCGGATTTTCCGCGCTCGGGAAGCCATTGATAAAGCCCTGCAGCCGTTGTTGCAGGAAAACTGAGACAGCGGCGACAGCCAAGAGAGGAACGCCATGAGTCGTGAAGCCCTGCAGGAATCGCTGTCCGCAGTGATGGATAACGAAGCGGACGAACTGGAATTGCGTCGGGTATTGAATGCCTTTGACGACGTTGAAACCCGTGAAACCTGGGCTCGTTACCAGATCGCTCGGGCAGTCATGCACAAGGATTTGCTGCTTCCACGTCTGGACATCGCTGCGGCAGTCTCTGCTGCGCTGGAAGACGAAACCGTCCCGGCAAAAGCAACTCGCGGTCCATGGCGCAGCCTGGGTCGTCTGGCCGTTGCCGCTTCGGTAACTGTTGCTGTACTGGCAGGTGTTCGTCTGTACAACCAGGACGAAATCGCTGGTGTCGAACTGGCTCAGCAGTCCAATCAGCCTTCTCTGGCCGTTCCACAGGTCAAGGGTCCAGCTGTTCTGGCCGGCTATAGCGAAAGTTCGGAAACCACTGGCCCGATGGCTAATGGTGTGCTGCAAGGTCAGCCAGGCTGGCACGATCAGCGTCTGCCAAGCTACTTGCGTCAGCATGCACAGGAAGCTGCACTGAAAGGTACTGAGAGCGCGCTGCCGTACGCTCGCGCAGCAAGTCTGGAAAACCGTTAAGGAGGATCATGCGCGCCATACCTCTACTTTCGCTTCTGCTCGGTGGCTGGTTCGTTGTTCCAGCCCACGCCGACGAAGCCCAGGACTGGTTGACACGCCTGGGTCAGGCCGAGCAACAGCAAAGCTTTAACGGCACTTTTGTTTACGAGCGTAACGGTAGTTTTTCTACCCACAACATCTGGCATCGCGTCCAGGATGGCAAGGTCCGCGAGCGTTTACTCCAGCTCGACGGCTCGGCACAGGAAGTCGTGCGCATTGATGGACATACTCAATGCGTCAGCGGCACCCTGATCGCGGGGCTGGGGGGATCTGCCAATGCGGCCGCTCGTGCACTCGATCCACAAAAGTTGAAGAATTGGTATGAACTTGCCGTCATTGGCAAGTCGCGTGTGGCTGGACGTGCGGCGGTGATTGTTTCACTGAAACCGCGCGACCAGCATCGTTACGGATTCGAATTACACCTCGATAAAGAAACCGGTCTGCCTCTCAAGTCGTTGCTGTTGAACGACAAGGGGCAATTGCTTGAGCGTTTCCAGTTCACGCAACTGGACACGGCTGATGTTCCTTCTGACAACGACTTGAAACCGGGTCCTGACTGCAAGGCCATCGCAATCAATACGGACAAGGCTTCGGCGCAGAAAACCGCGGAAGTCTGGCGTTCCGATTGGCTGCCAGCGGGTTTCGAGCTCAGCAGCAGCTCCACGCGCAAAGATCCCGAGACCAAAACCCAAGTCAGCAGTCTGATGTACGACGATGGCCTGGCGCGTTTTTCGGTGTTCCTTGAGCCGTTGAACGGCGCAACTGTCACCGATACCCGAACCCAGCTTGGCCCGACCGTGGCAGTGTCCCGGCGTCTGACGACACCGCAGGGCGAGATCATGGTCACCGTAGTGGGCGAGATCCCGATCGGCACCGCCGAACGTATTGCGTTGTCCATGCGCAATAGCGCTTCGACAGCCAAGCAGTGAGCTGAACCTTGATGCTCATCGATCGACCGTTTGAGAGTGCGAGAGGTCAGCAATGACCCTCACATCGTCGAGATGTCGAAATGTTTGGTGAGTATTTCAAGTTGCAAAATCCCCCAAAATTTTCTATAGGTCAGTGCCTCTCGGCCCTGGCCTTGTTTGTTGTTCCCGGAACAAAAATACCGGCGTATCGTTCCCGGTGTTCCTTGCTCCATATCGCTTAACCATGCTCGTCGTAACGGGAGCCGTATGTCGATACCACGCTTGAAAACTTACCTTTCCATTTTTGCCACCGTGCTTGTGCTCGGTCAGGCTGTCCCTGCCCAGGCGGCTGACTTGCCCGACTTCACGCAACTGGTTGAACAGGCTTCGCCGGCAGTGGTGAACATCAGCACCACGCAAAAATTGCCTGATCGCAAAGCCTCCGGCCAGATGCCGGACCTTGAAGGCCTGCCGCCAGCGTTGCGCGAATTCTTCGAACGCGGCATGCCGCAACCGCGCTCGCCGCGGGGCGATCGTCAGCGTGAAGCGCAGTCGCTGGGTTCTGGATTCATTATTTCGCCTGACGGTTACATCCTCACCAACAACCACGTGATCGCCGATGCTGACGAAATTCTCGTACGTCTGGCTGACCGCAGTGAGTTAAAAGCCAAGCTGATCGGCACAGACCCGCGCTCCGACGTCGCGCTGCTGAAAATCGAAGGCAAAGACCTGCCCGTGCTCAAGCTCGGCAAGTCCCAGGACTTGAAGGCCGGCCAGTGGGTTGTCGCCATCGGTTCGCCGTTCGGCTTTGACCACACAGTGACCCAAGGCATCGTCAGCGCTATCGGTCGCAGCCTGCCGAACGAAAACTACGTGCCGTTTATCCAGACCGACGTGCCGATCAACCCGGGCAACTCCGGCGGTCCGCTGTTCAACCTGAACGGCGAAGTGGTCGGCATCAACTCGCAGATCTACACCCGCTCCGGTGGCTTCATGGGCGTGTCGTTCGCGATCCCGATCGATGTCGCGATGGACGTTTCCAATCAACTGAAAAGCGGTGGCAAAGTCAGCCGTGGCTGGTTGGGCGTGGTCATTCAGGAAGTGAACAAGGACTTGGCTGAATCGTTCGGTCTGGAGAAACCGGCCGGCGCGCTGGTTGCACAGATCCAGGACGACGGCCCGGCTGCCAAGGGTGGCCTGCAAGTGGGCGACGTGATCCTGAGCATGAACGGGCAACCGATCATCATGTCCGCAGACTTGCCACACTTGGTCGGCGCGTTGAAGGCTGGCGCAAAAGCCAACCTTGAAGTGATCCGCGAAGGCAAACGCAAGAATGTCGAGCTGACCGTCGGGACTATCCCGGACGAAGGCAAAGAGCTGGATTCCAAGCTCAGCTCCGGCGTTGAAACCAACAGCAATCGCCTCGGTGTTGCCGTTGCCGACCTGACCGCCGAGCAGAAGAAAACCTACGACCTCAAGGGTGGTGTGGTGATCAAGGAAGTTCAGGACGGTCCAGCATCGCTGATCGGCTTGCAGCCTAATGATGTGATCACGCATCTGAACAACCAGGCGATCAGCGACAGCAAGGAATTTGCCGAGATCGCCAAGGCTCTGCCGAAGAACCGCTCGGTGTCGATGCGAGTCCTGCGTCAAAATCGCGCGAGCTTCATCACCTTCAAACTGGCTGAGTAATCTGGTCGTTTGAAAAAGTTGAAAGGGCTGGCTGAATAGCTGGCTGAATAAAAAACCGCCTCGAAAGAGGCGGTTTTTTTGTATCCGGGTTTTATGCGCTTGGCGTGGATTAACCCATCATGTCCTTGATCATCCGCTCCTGATCCATCAACTCGCGTTGCCGCGCGTCGATGCGCGAGGACAGCGGGAAGTTGCCGCCGGCCTTGCGTTTGGCGAAGTCCAATTGCTGGATGGCCTGACGATAATCGCCGACCAGCGCAAAGTATTCGGCGCGAGCCTGATGCAAGCCAATGATGTTGCCCGACAGCCCGCGAGTTTCCGCGACCATGTACCAGACATCCGGATCGTCCGGACGCGACTTGAGCAAATTCTCCAGCGCTTTCTCCGCGTCGACGTTGCGGTTCTGCTTGAGCAGCAAATCAACGCGCACCTGATTCAGCGGATAGTTGCCGGGGAACTGCGTGAGCAACCGATCAACTCGCGACTGCGCATCCGCAAGTCGGTTATTGGTGATGTCGAGATCGACCTGCGCCAGGTTGTAGATAATCTCGTTCGGCGATTTGGCCAGCAATTGCTGGAGATTCTCGCGGGCCTCGTTCAACTGGCCGCCCTTGATCTGAGCGATGGCCAAGCCGTAACGCGCAACGTCATTTTTCGGATTTTCATCGAGCTGGGCACGGAAGCGTTTCGCGCCCAACCCTGGGGTTTCTTCGTAAACCAGCTGCACGCGCGCGCGAATCAGCTGATAACGCATGCTGTCCTCGACGCCGCCGACCTTGGCCTGCTCGGCGCGGTTGCGCGTGTCGGCGATCCGCGATTCGGTGACCGGGTGAGTCAGGAGGAATTCCGGCGGCTTGGCGTCGAAGCGATATTGGCGCATCAGACGTTCAAACATGTTCGGCATCGAGCGCGGGTCGTAACCGGCTTTCACCAGATTGAGAATGCCGATACGGTCGGCTTCCTGTTCGTTCTGCCGCGAGAAGCGCCGTTGTTCCTGAATCGCCGCAGCCTGAGTACCGGCAATGGCCGCGATGCCGGCATCACCGGCGCCGGCAGCGGCAATCACGATCCCGGCGAGCAGCGCAGCCATCATCGGCACTTGCATGCGTTGCGAGGCTTCGACGCCACGGGCGAAGTGGCGTTGCGACAAGTGAGCCAATTCGTGGGCCAGTACCGAGGCGTATTCGCCTTCAGTCTGCGCATTGAGGAACAGCCCGCCGTTGACCCCGATAATCCCGCCCGGCGCGGCGAAAGCGTTGAGCTGCGGACTGTTGATCAGGATGAATTCCAGGCGCCGGTCAGAAACCTGGCTGGTTTCCACCAGTTTGTAGACGCTGGATTCGACGTAATCCTTGAGCTGCGGGTCGTTGAGTTGCGATACCTGGCTGCGCAACATCGCCAGCCACGCGCGGCCCAATTGGTATTCCTGCTGGGGCGAGACGATGGCAGAACTGGCGTCACCGAGTGACGGCAGGTCGTCGGCGAAGCCTGGTGAGGCGAGCAGGCAGGCGAGCGTCAGCAGGGTAGGGCGCAGAAAAGTCATGCACAAAGCCTTAGTCGACAAAGAGCTTACTGTAGCCGGACACCGGGCTTCGGACCAGATATTCTAGGCCGCTCAGCCAACAGACCCGGAGTGATGCAATGAATGAAGCGGTAGACCATGACGTTGAACTGGACGCCAGTGGCCTGAATTGTCCGTTGCCATTGCTCAAAGCCAAACTGGAGCTCAACCGCATGGCCAGCGGCGCGGTGCTCAAGGTGATCGCCACGGACGCCGGCTCGCAGCGCGATTTCCGTACGTTCGCGAAACTGGCCGGGCATGTGCTGCTGCGCGAAGAAGACGAGCAGGGTGTTTACCGCTACTGGCTGAAAAAAGCCTGAAACCGCTGGTTGTGATTAAGGATTATTGATGTTCAAAGTGTTACGCGACTGGATTCAGCGCTACTTCTCCGACGAAGAAGCCGTGGTGCTGGCGGTGTTGCTGATTCTCGGATTTACCGCCGTGCTCACCTTGGGCGGCATGCTCGCGCCGGTGCTGGCGGGGATGGTGCTGGCGTACCTGATGCAGGGGCTGGTGGTGGTTCTCGAACGCTGGCGCGTGCCCGGCGGCGTCGCGGTTGGGCTGGTCTTCGCGTTGTTCATGGGGTTGCTGCTGGTATTCATCATCGTGGTCGTGCCGCTGCTCTGGCATCAACTGATCACGCTGTTCAACGAATTGCCCGGCATGCTCGCCAAGTGGCAATCGCTGCTTTTATTACTGCCCGAGCGCTATCCGCATCTGGTCTCCGACGAGCAAGTCTTGCAGGCGATTGAAGTGGCCCGTGGCGAGATCGGCAAGTTTGGCCAGTGGGCGCTGACGTTCTCGCTGTCGAGCCTGCCGCTGCTGGTCAACATCATGATCTATCTGGTGCTGGTGCCGATTCTGGTGTTCTTTTTCCTCAAGGATCGGGAAATGATCGGGCGCTGGGTTCGCGGCTACTTGCCGCGCGAACGGGCGTTGATCACCCGCGTCGCGCATGAGATGAACCGGCAGATCGCCAATTACATTCGCGGCAAAGTGATCGAGATTTTCATCTGCGGGGGCGTCACCTACATCGGATTTGTGGTGCTGGGGCTCAACTACGCGGCGCTGTTGGCGTTGCTGGTGGGCGTTTCGGTGGTCGTGCCTTACGTCGGCGCGGTGGTGGTGACGGTGCCGGTGCTGTTGATCGCGTTGTTCCAGTGGGGCTGGAGTGATCAGTTCATCTACCTGATGGCGGTCTACGGAATTATCCAGACGCTGGACGGTAACGTGCTGGTGCCGCTGCTGTTCTCCGAGGCGGTCAATCTGCACCCGGTGGCGATCATCTGCGCGGTGCTGCTGTTTGGCGGGTTGTGGGGGTTCTGGGGCGTGTTCTTCGCGATCCCGCTGGCGACGTTGTTCAAGGCTGTGCTGGATGCGTGGCCGCGCAAGGAGGCGGTGGTGGCGCCATTGCTTTAAGCGTTTGTCTTGAGGGTCTCTTCGCGGGCAAGCCTCGCTCCTACAGACTGCGCCGTTCCCGATCTGGCGAACGGCGCAAGTCTGTAGGAGCGAGGCTTGCCCGCGAAGGCGCCGCAACAGGCGCCAATAAAATCAGGCCTTGTTCAGCGCCTCAGCCGCCGCCAACACCGCATCAACATGCCCCGGCACTTTCACGCCGCGCCATTCCTGACGCAGCACACCGTTCTTGTCGATCAGGAAAGTGCTGCGATCAACGCCCATGTATTCCTTGCCATACAGCTTTTTCAACTTGATCACGTCGAACAACTGGCAGAGCGCTTCTTCCTTGTCGCTGATCAGCTCGAAGGTGAATGCCTGCTTGGCTTTGAAGTTCTCGTGGGATTTCAGGCTGTCGCGCGACACGCCGAAGACTTCGGTGTTGGCGGCCTTGAACGCCTCCAACTGATCGCGAAAGCCCTGGCCCTGAGTCGTGCAGCCCGGCGTGCTGTCCTTCGGATAGAAGTAAATCACCACTTGCTTGCCTTTAAGGCTCGCGAGGCTGACGGTCTGCCCGCTGGTGGCGGGTGCTTCGAAGTCGGTAACCGGTTGGTCGATAGCAACGGCCATTAAAGCTTCCTTACATTGGGTTTTGTGGGCGCCAAGGTTCGATCAGGGCGTCCAGGTTCAGCGCGTCGGCGAAATCGAGGAACTGATCGCGCAGCCAGCTGATTTGCACGCCGGCCGGCAACGTTACGGTAAACGTCGCGTTAAGCATGGTGCCGCCGGTTTGCGGCGCCTGATACGTGTCGCACGTCAGGTTTTCCAGCTCGACGTTGTGGTCCATGAAGAACTGACACAACTCGTTGATGATGTCCGAGCGGTAAGCCGAGCTGACATAAGCGACGTAAGGCAGGGCCTGTGGACGATTCTCCAGCGCCGCGCTGCGCACCACGTTGACCGTGAACGCATGCTTTTTGGCGAGGGTCGGCAGGCTGCCTTCGAGGCGGGCCAGGGCGTCCCAACTGCCGGAGATCTCGAGGATCAAGGCACTGCACTCGCCATGACGCGTCAGGCGAGAAGTGACTACGGCGCAGCGGTTTTCATGGCTGGCGCGGCACAGGACGTTAGTCAGCTCCATGGGGTTGGCGCCGAGGGCACTGATGACAAGGAATTGTTCGCGAACTGTGGGGGTGGACATGCAGCATTCCTAAAGCGATGAGCGGTCGATACTTCGACAGGCTTTTGTTACCGGAGGCGATCCTGCGCAGACGAATTCAGAAAACCCGAGCCGAAAGTTGCAACGTGCTCCAGAGCGGCGGGAGCGAGGGCTGGCAACGCTGGATCGGGGCTTGTGATGCCGAAAATGGAGGCTGGAACCCGGCGTACGAGCGTATCCGTATCGATCAAAGTCTGAAGGGTAGCGAAAAGCGGCGCCAAGGGGAATGGCAGCAGCGCAGTACTTCGCTTGTACAAGCATCTTGGCGCCAGTACCATTACGGCTCTCTTTTTCCGGCAGGAGCGGTTGCATGATTGCGGGCAGTATGGTGGCACTGGTCACACCCATGGATGCACAAGGTCGTCTCGATTGGGACAGCCTGAGCAAACTGGTGGACTTTCACCTGCAAAACGGCACCCACGCCATTGTGGCCGTCGGCACTACAGGTGAATCGGCTACGCTAGACGTGAACGAGCACATCGAAGTGATCCGCTACGTGGTCAAGCAGGTTGCAGGGCGCATCCCGGTCATCGCCGGTACCGGTGCGAACTCGACGCGCGAAGCCATCGAGCTGACCACCAATGCCAAGAGCGCCGGCGCCGATGCCTGCCTGCTGGTCACACCTTATTACAACAAGCCGACCCAGGAAGGCTTGTACCAGCACTTCAAGACCATCGCCGAAGCCGTCGATATTCCGCAGATCCTCTATAACGTGCCTGGCCGCACCGCTTGCGACATGCTGGCCGACACCGTTATCCGCCTGTCGACCGTGAAAAACATCATCGGCGTGAAAGAAGCGACCGGCGACCTCGATCGCGCGAAAGCCATCATCGCCGGCGTCAGTGAAGACTTCCTCGTGCTGTCGGGCGACGACGCCACGGCTGTCGAGCTGATCCTGCTGGGCGGCAAAGGCAACATCTCGGTGACCGCCAACGTCGCCCCGCGTGACATGGCCGACCTGTGCAACGCCGCGCTCAAGGGCGATGCCGCAACCGCTCGAGCGATCCACGAGAAGTTGATGCCGCTCAACAAAAACCTGTTTATCGAATCCAACCCTATTCCCGTGAAATGGGCTTTGCATGAAATGGGCTTGATGCCGGACGGTATCCGTCTGCCGCTCACCTGGCTCAGCACTGCCTGTCACGAACCGCTGCGGCAGGCCCTGCGCCAGTCCGGCGTCCTGGTTTAATTGAGGAAGTACAACGCATGAAGCGAATGGCCGGACTTTCCGCACTTGCCTTGATTATCTCCAGCACCAGTGGCTGCGGATGGGTCTGGGGCCCGGAAGGTTACTTCCGTGACCGTGGTAGCGATTACCTGGAAGCGCAACAGACTGCACCGATGCAATTGCCACCGGACGTCAGCACCGCAAAACGTCTGGATCCGCTGTTGCCGATCCCGCGCAACGTGGCTGACGACACTGCGACGGGCGAATACATCGTGCCGCGTCCACAGCCGCTCTCTGCGGCTGCCGACGCCAGCGACTACACCCTGCAAAAAAGCGGCGAATCGAGCTGGGTCATGGGCCAACACCCACCGGCTGAAGCGTGGCCAGTGGCCGTGCAATTCTTCCAGGACAACGGTTTCCGTCTGGACGAACAGCGCCCGCAAACCGGCGAATTCACCACCACCTGGCAGCACTCCGACGAACTGTCCGCAGCGATGGCCAAACGCCTGAGCTCCGCCGGCGTCAGTGCCGACAGCGAAACCCGCGTGCGGGTCCGCATCGAGCCAGGCGTGCAGCGCAACACCAGTGAAATCTACGTAGTCAGCGCCCAGCGCCCGGCTGGCAGCACTGCCGACGTCGACTTTACCAACCGCTCGGTCAACACCGCCCTCGACGCCGCACTGGTCGACGACATGCTCGCAAGCATGAGCCGTACCTCCGAGAAGGGCGGTTCGGTGTCGATGCTGGCCTCGCGTGATTTCGAAACGCCAAATCGCGTCAGCCTCAGCGAAGACGGCAGCGGCAACCCGATCCTCAACGTCGGTCCGGACCTGGATCGCGCGTGGTCGAGCGTCGGTCGTGCGCTGGAGCAGGGCGAATGGCGCGTTGAAGACATCAACCGCAGCTTGGGTCTGTACTACATCAACCTCTCGGAAAAAGCCGAGAAGAAAGACGACAAGCCTGGTTTCCTCAGCGGCCTGTTCGGCAGCGAGCCGACCAAGGAAGAAGTTGAAGCCCGTGCCGAGCGCTATCAGGTTCGCCTGAGCAAGGTTGGCGAAAACGTCCAGGTCACCGTCGAGAAAAACATCAACACCGTGGCGCCTGCCGATGTGGCGCGCAAAGTGTTGAGCGTGATTCAAGACAACTTGGGCTGACCACATGCGTTTTGCCGTTCTCGGCAGCGGTAGCCAAGGGAACGGCACGCTGATAGCCAGCGCTGACACGTATGTGCTGGTGGATTGTGGTTTCTCCCTGCGGGAAACCGAAAAACGCCTGCTGCGCCTGGGTGTGAACCCGGCGCAGTTGAGCGCGATACTCGTAACCCACGAACATGCCGACCACGTGCATGGCGTGGGTTTACTGTCTCGGCGTTACAATCTGCCGGTCTACCTCAGTCGCGGCACCCTGCGCGGGATGCGCAAACCGATTGAACCCGCAGGCTTTCTGGCTGGCGGCGAGCAACTGCAAGTCGGCGACCTGAATATCGAAGTCATTGCCGTGGCCCACGATGCCCAGGAACCGACGCAATACGTGTTCAACGACGGTGAGCGGCGCTTCGGCCTGCTGACTGACCTGGGTTCGTATTGCAACAAAGTGCTGGACGGCTATCGGGACCTCGACGCGTTGATGATCGAGTCCAACCATTGCCGTGACATGCTGGCTCGCGGTCATTACCCCTACTTTCTGAAGCAGCGGGTGGGCGGTGAATATGGGCATTTGAACAACCATCAGGCGGCATTCCTGGTGGCCGAGTTGGGCTGGCAAGGCCTGCAACATCTGGTCCTGGCCCATCTGAGCAGCAAGAACAACCTGCCGCAGCTGGCCCGGCAATGTTTTGTCGACACCCTCGGGTGCGACCCGGACTGGCTGCAATTGGCCGATCAAGATTCAGGGCTCGACTGGCGACACATCGCCTAGCCCACCTACTTAGCAAGCGGAGCCCATCATGGAAAAACGTGAAGAACTCTACCGCGGCAAAGCCAAATCGGTGTTCAAGACCGACGACGCTGACCGCTTGATCCTGCTGTTTCGCAACGACACCTCGGCGTTCGACGGCAAGCGCATCGAACAGCTCGACCGCAAAGGCATGGTGAACAACAAGTTCAACGCCTTCATCATGCAGAAACTCGAAGCGGCCGGCGTACCGACCCAATTCGACAAGCTGCTGGGCGACAACGAATGCCTGGTGAAAAAACTCGACATGATCCCGGTCGAGTGCGTCGTGCGTAACTACGCCGCCGGCAGCCTGGTCAAGCGTCTGGGCGTCGAAGAAGGCATGAAGCTCAACCCTTACACCTTCGAACTGTTCCTGAAGGACGACGCCAAGGGCGACCCGTTCATCAACGAATCCCACGTCGTGGCATTCGGCTGGGGCACCGCCGACCAACTGGTTCGCATGAAAGAACTGTCGCTCAAGGTCAACGAAGTCCTGAGCAAGCTGTTCGACGACGCCGGCCTGCTGCTGGTCGACTTCAAACTCGAATTCGGCGTGTTCTCCGACGGCTCCATCGTCCTGGGCGACGAATTCAGCCCGGACGGCTGCCGTCTGTGGGACAAGGCTACCGGCAAGAAAATGGACAAGGACCGCTTCCGCCAGGGCCTCGGTGACGTCATCGAAGCCTACGAAGAAGTCGCCAATCGTCTGGGCGTACCGCTTTAATCGACGCAAGCATCTGATAGCACGGAAAAATTTCGCTTAGGGGCTTCGCATCCGGCGAAAGTGTTGTTATGATGCGCGCCGTTGGAGAGATGCCAGAGTGGCCGAATGGGACGGATTCGAAATCCGTTGTACCTTCACCGGTACCTAGGGTTCGAATCCCTATCTCTCCGCCATATTGAAAAAAGCCTTATAAATCAATGGTTTACAAGGTTGTAAAAACGGCGATTTGTAGCAGTGTTTTGTAGCAAAATTTGTAGCGAATTTTGTTTATGAGCCAAGCCTACAAGTCGCCGTTTTTTTATGCCTGACGTTTGACCTTTCTGGTGCTCGTTCTGAGCTTCTTTGGTCTTTGTGCCTGTTACACGACCTGCTGATGTTCTCGTGCCTCTGGTAAGCCTGTGGCTGCTCTCGTGCTTGGGTTTGGATCGCGGTCGCCAAGCTGGAGAAGGCCCTAAAATCGTGGATTGAAATATCATGGCTATATGATTGTGTTTTGCCATCAATGCGGATATCTTCGATGTACATACACACATATATATACATACACGGAGTCTAATATGGCCGGGAAAATGTGCCCTAGCTGTGGCGAGCAAACGTTTTTCGAAACATCAACAGGGCGGAAATGCTCGAAATGCGATCATACGATGACACTACCTGCAAACGGCGGGAAAGGAGGTCAGGGTAAAAAATGCTCAAATTGCGGTGAGCAAAAAGTCTTTAGTAATGCCTGCCGTGGATGTGGTGCAAAATATTCTTGATGTAATCGGGGTAAGAGATGAATGACAGGGATGGCGGTAAAGAATCTGGTTATTACTATGATCTTGGCAAAGCTTGGAACGAGGTAAAAGACGATTTTTCGCATGGAAGCAAAACAGACAAGGTAGCTTCCACTGCAAAGCTCTTTGGTAAGGCCTTGTCAAATGTAGGTGTTCATCTCATGAAAAACGCTCCTGCCTACATTGAAAAAGCTAAAACCAATCTTGAGGAAACTCAAATTCGTAGGGAAGGCTTAAACTCAAGTTATGAGAAAAAGAAAAGCTCCGAACTTTTCCAAATTTTCAAGGATGATGGAGTCTTGGGAGCAAGTGAAGAAGAGCGACAAGTTGCATTGAAAATTCTAAAACAGCGGAAAGAAATGCAAAGCTCAAACAACGAATAAAATACGAAAACGTTAAATTTTAACGGGATCGCACACAAGGTGTGAGGCTGCTCAAGCAGGGGGCACGCCTCACGTAGCCTACCTGACCATCTTAACTACTAAGAAAGATGGTCAGTCAAAAGATGGTCAGTCAATTGTCCCCACAAAGCGGCCAAGGGTATACGTGTTAAGTCTGACTACCATGTCCCCGTTGTTTTAGAATTGAGGCCGCAGCCATTTTCTGTGCATTCCCTCCATCCCGGACGAGCTTTTTCAAACGGTCATCGCTGTAATCCTGATATTCGTCTTTCAGCGAGTTCGCCTTTTGTCCTGTTTCCTTAACCTCGGACACGATAGCTTTGCCAATTTCTCCAACAACGTTCCAAAATCCCATATGTCACCTTATTAGCAGAGCATTATTGCGAGTTTTACGGCATTTTTGACAGCAATTCGATGCTCCATAGCTCGTTTCGCTTGTCCATCCGTTCTACATTTTGATGGCATAATGATGCTAATGGAAATGTAAAGTCTGTCAAGGGATTGCACATCGGCTGAAAGTGTAGAGGTTGACTGGTTAGCTTGTGGGTGATTCTCCTGCTTGAATTTGGATCTAGGTCGCAAAAGGTGCAGGGACTTGTACCTGTGGCTTTGGGGGCCGGATAGGGAAATAGCCAACGGTGACTATGAGCACCGTTTTCCGGTGCGGTTGGTTCAAGGCCTTGTGCCATCAAAGGATCGCCAATTTGTTCTGCGTCGAGTAAGCTGCTTCGACGTGATTCTGGCAAGAAGGAAGGGATACCATATGTGGTTACGCGAGCTTATGAACAAAATTAATGAGGCTTCCCCGAAGTCTATAAAAGACATTAATGACCTTTATGATTACAAAGATGAGCATCCGCAAGGAAAGAAAGACTCTATATTCGTCGCGTGCGGGCAGTGTAATGAGTATAACGAGCTTCAATATATATACGATGAGAAATTAGAGCCTCATATTTCAAAGGGTATAATTAAGAAGGATGAAGCTATCAAGGCATTATCCGAGTGTTGTGCTGAATTAAAGAATCCGCGAAACAGAGAGGACTTTTATAGAAAATTGTCGCAAAAGCTTTTGGTGATGATTAAATAAAACATCGCAAGATAAATAGCGGTGATTAGCTAAGTTTTTCACTGTAAGTAGCGGGTAAAATTTAGATGACTTAAACTGGATGCTGGGTGCCATATGATGAGGCTTTGGCCGGTGCTATTTATGATTTGTGTTATCCAAAAAACTAGGCTAGCACCAAAAAAAGGAAGAGGTAGCGGTGTTTGAATTTATTGGGGTGTGTGTCGTAGCTTACGTAGTCTGGCGTATAGCGAAAAGGCTAATATTTGGCGGAATAAGCAAAACCCTATCTAGAGCAGCAATTTTTGCAGTTGGGTACAACGTTCCAGATAGTTTCGCTGTAAATATAATAAAAAATCCAAGTGTGATGCGTGAAGCACTAAAAGTTTTAAAAGAAAATAAGCCGGCGGTTTCCACTCTGGACGTATATGAACAATACGGACTTGCAATTGTTATGCTCTATGAAGGGGCAAAAACAGAAGCTGGAGGGGACTATTATGAGGGAGATGATGACTCTAAAAGTTTTTCGGATACAAAAGCGTTAGCCATTGAGCTTGGCGTTCCAAGCAGCTCATTCGATAATATTTTCATTAATAATATTGAAGTGCTTAAAGAGTTTGCCTACGAAATTGATAAGCCGGGTGAACCTCATCACAATGCATCTTTTGAAACTCGTATGGCGGTGGCGGTTAGCATACTTTATAAGTCAAGTCTTAAAAGCGTGTAGTTTTTTGCTCATGATTGCTTTGTAGTATTTGACGTTAAGCATAGAGATTTACATGTATACATTATATTCACTTGCTGTCTTTGTGGGGCTTCTTGTCCTAAGTATGACTCTTGCAGGTATTAGCCACCACATAAAAGCCATACATCCTTTATGGTATATTGTGTATTTGCTAAATAAATTGTCGGCAATAGCGGTGCCAATTTGTATCGTTATAGACCTACTAGGTCTAATCTTCTGAGGCAATCATGACGTACAGCACAAGCGATTTAGATAGAATTCAAAAAGCCACTGGTATAAGAATAAACCAAGAGCAAATAAGCACAATCAATAGCCTGCAAAGTCCCGAACAAGCAGAACAGTTTTTTGAGGATGTCCAAAAAGTTGTCCACATTTTTGAGGATTCCTTAACCCTTGGAGGCAATATAAGGGGCGAATATGCAGAAGAGTGGGAGTTCGTTTGTAAAAGAATAGGCATATGGTTTTCTTACCTTTCGCTATTGACGCCTAAAAGACGAGGCTGGTTCGGTAAAAAAGAAATTCCATTCCCTGCCAAAATGATGCTTTCAGGAGTTTTATCGCCGGATGCCCCAATTATGAAGTCTGGAGCCCTCGATATCTAAAATAAAAGCCCCATGAAGGGGCTTTTACTTTGGTTTCATTAACTCAAAATTTTTCATCTCTTCAATTTTGCTTTTTTTATATGCTTTCGCATCTTCATCAATTTTTCGTTTGGCATCGCTCCAGTGTGCTTTGTAGGTGTCTCTATATCTCTCTCCTATAATCAACACAATTTCATTTAGGTTCTGCTGTTTTACTTTGTTTCCGGGTTTTCCAAACTCTTTTACTAAAACATCATTAGAAATTGATTTGCAGCCTGAAAACTCTGCTATCAGTTTCATGGCGAGGCATGATGTCAATCTTAAATCGGGGTACTCCTCCATCTCTACCAATTTTATAAATGTAACCAGAAAATTTTGACGCTCTCGTCTTTTGAAGCCACCAACTAATCCGCCGATCTTTCCTGCATATTCCGCCTTGTTCATAATAGAACTCCTATGTTGTTACAATACATTTACCATAGGTTTTTGATAAGTCAATGCTTCAAGGTTATATCTCCGAACCTATAACATTGCTTCGGGGATATAAGATGTAGGAAATTGGATATTCTCATTATTTTCAAATTTGAACTTGACCAATACCCCGAGTTTTTTTGTGAAATTAATTTGAGAGCGATTTTTGAATTTTTGCAGTAACGTTTTTTCTCTGCTTTGTGGCAAATATCAACTAAGTGATTTTTTTAGAGTTGAACGCTATTTAACGATTAAGGTTGGACCTTATGTTTATTTTTATTTTGCTATTGACAAGATGTTTTGCCGTGTGTAAGCCATAACCCCAGGTCTGAAAATTGCGATATATCAAAAATGTGGTATAAAGTTGTAAAATTATTTGAGCGTATTTTTTAAAGAAATTGTATTTTCAAAAAGGCTCGTTTTTTCTTACTGGTCTTCGACGCTTTTGGGATATATCGGTTCATTCGCTTAGTGGATATCATTCACCGAATTTGATGAATGATAAAAGTGTGAAATTTTCATCAGGAAAGAAGTTGATATGTATTACATATAATACATATAGGTTGGGGGATATATCTCCGAAGCATAGTAAGCTGTGGGGTAGAGCTGGGCACGCAATTATGTGTTTTAAGTGGGGCGTTTAACTTTGCGGTGTCTTCGTATCAATCGAGTAAATTCAAGCCGCTTTCGACTATTTCCGTGCGTTCTATGGCTATCGGCATATAGGTCTTAGGTGTAGGTATGTGGTTCGGATGGAAGGGGGGATGGGGTGGAAAGAAGAAACACCCTCACCGGGTGCTATTATCTGATATAGGCTTTTTACACTAATTATAATGCTATGTAGATTTCTTCCAGTTGTAGACGGTTTTCTTGGTCACTTGCAATTTGTTAATGATTTGTTGAACCGATGCCCCTGATTGAAGCATGGCAATACCTTGTTCTCTTTTGGTTTTCCCGTTTGCTTTACCACCTTTTTTACCTCTTATTGCCTGTATTCTGCTTGTGTGAGTTCGGGCTACATAATCGTCAAAGGTTCCACGATTAAAGTTTCTATGCGTCCACTTCGCTACGCTCTTGGCGGTATGTTTAACCTCGGACATGTCCAGCGGTGTAGTAAAGTTGATGTTGTAGCCTGTGGCACGGTGTAGGCAAGCGTTTAGCCATTGATTGTAGTCGGGCCAGCCTTGGCGAATGGCTTTGTATGCCCACGCCCTCAACTCATCGAAAAGCATACAGTTACGGCCCAACCCGTATTCCTCGACGGCGTTCTGTTTGGCTTTTTCTGGCGTTAAATCAACGTAATCAGCTAAGTCGTCCAAGGTGTATGGATCGGCCTGCCATTCGTGGACGATCCAGTGAGAATTGATCGGGTTCTTGCAGATCAACCCGGAATAGCCTCTGTCTGCTCCCAGCAGACTACGCAAACCCGCCTCGATGGCCGCAGCGTAGCGTAAAGGGGCTGTTTTGCCGTCAATAGCAGTTCGGACAGGGGTTTGTAGCAAGTAGAGTAAATGAGCGTGCCCATTGGCCGGATTTCGAGCGATTAGGTTCGGAGGTGGTGCCCCTACGGTATCCCAGTGCATACCAGCATCGGTACGGTCTAAGTCGAACACCATCCAATATCTATGGGTAGGGCCATTCGGCTGAATAAGCCTTGCAAGTTTCGCTTTTTCTTTTTTGTTGATTTTTAAACCGTTGGTTAAATCATCGGTGTGATAAGGTCTCTTTGGTAAGTAGTCCTCAAATAGCTTTACGCATCCCATATATTCCTCTTCTAATTAGTTATTTAGAAAAAGAAAACCTTGGGAGATGACTTGACAATAATTTTTATGATGATTAAATGGTTGTGTTGATTAGAGTTTTTAAAATTTTATTGTAGTATCATTCGCCACCTTCCCCAAGGTGGTTTTCTTTTTCTGCTCCTTTCAAGTTGCCACACTTTCGAGCTTTGTCAAACTTGAATACTAAAAAGCCCGTATTGCTGCGGGTTTTTTATTGAGTGGGTTTTGTTATTGATAAGGGTCATAAGGGTCTTGAAATGGGCTTGGGGGCTTAGGTTTTAGAAGCCTTCTTTTTCTTGCTTGCTTCGCCTGCTCCGCTTCTTCCTTGTCAAATTCTACTATTTGCTTGCTGGTGAATGTGTCAGATGCCCAAAGTTTTACTTTGTCGGTAAATCCTAATGCGGCTTGCGTATCGTCCAAGCCTTGTTCTTTGAGTTGTTCGGCAACGTTGAATAGATAGTCCTTTCGTTTCTCTTTGCCCAAACGACTAGCCATTTCATACGTGTTTTCTCGTAATCTCTTATAGTATTGCTCTGGGTTCTCGTCGAGCCTACGGGCTTCAAGTAGTCGATCCACCAAAATATCAAAACGTTTCATCAAAGGCTCAAGCTCTTCCTCGTATGCCTTGATTGCTTTTTTCAAGATGGTTTTTCTGCTGGCGTCCTCTTTAATTTTCTTGCGTAGTTCATTCAATTCTTTTGTCATTCTGGATTTCATGGTTTTGAAATTAGATGACAGCTCTGCAGTCTTTGTGATTTTTACCGTTATTTCGTCGTCTAATTTCTGCTTTTGACTATCTAGCTCGGCATTTTCTTTTCTCTGCTCGCTGGCCTGTATTTCTAAGCTCTGTATGGTTGCTTTGTAGTTGCTAGCCGTTCCTTGTAGGTCTTTTATCGTGGTGTTAAGTGTGACGACAGTGGCCCTTTGCTCGATAAGTTCGACCTCCTTACTGGTTAGTTCTTGCTGCAGCTTTTCTAGCTGTCTGGTGTAATAGTTGTGGCTTCGCTCACTTTTCGGTTTTTTGGCTTCCTTTTCAATAGGGCTTAAATATTCGGTGTTTTCCTTTGTTTTAGGTAGGAATTTGGCTTGCAAGCCATATGCAGCGGCTAATCCGTTAAAGTGTTCGTAAAAGGCCGCCTGCATTACTTTTGACTTCCATGATTCGCGTTCTCGGATAAACCTATGGTTTTGCTTTTCTTCGCTACGGTTGGGCAGTCTGAAGTCTTCTAGTGTTGGCGGCTCAGATATTTTTTCAAGGTGAGCTTTATTCCTCGCGTAGTATTGTGATGCGAATTCAAATTCTTGGGCGGAAAAATCATATTTCCCCGTCTTCTCATTTTGAAGGTCAAGAAACGCATGAACGTGGTTTGTTGTTTCGTCCAGATGACTGAATGAGAAAAGCATCTTGTTGTTCGGGAAGTTTTTTTGATAAAACTGATGCATGGCTTTCTGCAAAAGGTCTGTGTAAGCCTTAGTTATTGCCAGTTTATTAGGTTCAGGGATTACAAGGATGATTTCTTTAACCCTATTGACCGTCCTTGATACGGCTCGATCTGGTGCGTTTTGTTCGATCTCTCGCTTCTTGGTGGTGTAGTTCTCTAAAAGGTCGATACGTTGGGATATACGGCTGATTTTGTGCTGGTTGAGTAGGGCGGCGTAGTCTCCGACTACCAGCGGCCTTTCTCCTTCCATTACCGACGTGACGTATTCTTTTATCTCAGTCGGTTCGGCTGCGTTGATGAATTTGACCAGCTTCGATTTTAGTTTTCGGAGCTTTTCTTTTTCTGCTGCTATCTCGTCAGTCGCCTCTGTTGCTTTGAGTTGGGTTTGTAGTTGGTCGTTGAAGTCGGCCAGCAATTGCTCTGCCAATTCCCTAGTTAATACCTGTTCAACGCCACCTATAATGGCGATA
This sequence comes from Pseudomonas sp. SJZ131, assembly GCF_007828705.1. Lineage (NCBI taxonomy): Bacteria > Pseudomonadati > Pseudomonadota > Gammaproteobacteria > Pseudomonadales > Pseudomonadaceae > Pseudomonas > Pseudomonas sp. SJZ131. The sequence continues at coordinate 807,821 of NZ_VIVC01000002.1, forward strand.
TTTGGGTGGTCTGGATTAGGGTTGAATTCAAAGTCGTCATACTCGTTTTGGTCCAGTCTAAGTGAGTGTTTCAGCGAACTGTCCAGCCCTTTAAGGTTGGAATAGTTTCTGTCTCTTTTAGTCAGTGTGATTGTCTGCAAATTGGTGTCATTCATTTTATCCTCAGTAGTGGGTTGGTCTTTGCTCTTGGCTTTTGCTTCTGTCCTGCCGACTAGGCACCTGCGTTAACCGTCACATCTTTTGCGTAGCAAAAGTGGGATGGTTAACATAGCAGGTATGCTTTTAAGGGCTTCTTTGATAACCTGAGCCATATACATATATTGAACCATATAAAAAATGTATAGCAAGCATGATGGTGCTGGTTGTTTTGTGCTGGGTGATTGGTTGGGTACGTGCGTGCGGTGTAGTAATCTTTATTATTGTTATCTATATATTGATAGCAAAAGACATGTGCGTGTGCGTGCGTACACATGAGGCGTGTGCAGGTGAGTGCATTATGCAGGGCGATTTATGAAAAAGATGGTAATTTAGAAAGGTCAAAAGCTCTTCTGGTGGGTAAGAGCTTAGGAGTCTTTGATTGTTGCTCTGGATTTTAATGTGTAACGCTTTTGGTTTTAAGTTGTTAGCTTGTATTTTAGTTTTGATATTGCATCGTGTTTTTGCTTCGGGCTTGGCCCTGCACTGTATACGTCAAATGTGACTGTTCCTGTCTCATGTCCGACGATTGAGGCAATGAGTATTCCGGGCACGTCTGCACGTTGTAATTGCGTGATAACGGTCTTGCGGAAGCTATGGAAAACGTATTGGCTGTTATATTCAAGAGTGGTTTTTAATCTGCCAAACTGTTTGCTGAGTGCATCGGAGCGGTTTCCGTATTTATTCCCTGCGGCGGACTCAATCAAGAAACCGTCTTTTGAATTACGGATCAATCTTTCTACGGTTTCCTGTATCGCCGGATGTATTGGGGTGTGCCGCTCGCTGGCGGCAGTCTTTCCATCGTAGAAGTAGAAACATTTAATCCCTTCTTCGCTGACGATATCTTGGGCTTGAAGCTGACAAAGCTCTTCAATGCGTGCCCCGGTGTAAGCACCTAATAGTATAAGGTCGGTGAGGGTTTCGCGGTTTTTAGTGGCTTTGGCGGCTTCATAGAGCTTTGTAACGTCTTCCGGTGTGAATGCCTTCCGTTCCATTGAACCATCGTTCCTTTTGCTGCGGTTGACTGGGAAATCGTGCTTTTCAAAGGGGGGTTGCTGGTCGCGGTGCAGCTTTTTAAAATTTTCGTCGTGCTTAATAGCCCATTTCCAAAAACTTGACCCGGCGAATAAGTATTGCTTTTTAGTCTTAATGGAAAGGTCGAGCGTATCGAGATAGCTGGCAATGCTTTCGTGGTTGAGGTCGCGTTGCTCTGCCTCAAGCCAAGCATTCATCAATTTCAAGCGATTTGCCTGCGTATCTATCGTCTTTTGGATAATGCCCTTGGTGTTAGTCTGATACGCTTCAAATGAGGCTATTCTGTTAGTCGTGATAGGTGAATTTATTTTGTAGTTGCTTGGGTTGTCGAGAATTGACCTGATTTCTTCGATGCTGGTGACGCTGATGGTTTGCCCTGCGGTAATCTCGTAATGCTCTACGGTTTTTTGTAGGCGGATGTAGTCATTAAATCGCTCAATTTTTCGTTCGAGCGGGATGTTTTCACCCAATTCATACCATTTTTCTTTGAACGCTTGGTATTCGCGGAAAGGTTTTTGGCCGTATAGGTCAAAGTTAGCGTCGTGTGCTTCTTTGGGACTGGTCCATTTTTGACCCTGTAAAATGATGTCTATGATGTAGCTTCCGAGTTCGTCCAAGACGCTCTGACTGAACCTCGGGTCAACATCGTTGGCGTTTTTTGGCATGACAAGGCTGAGTAGCCCGTGTTCTTGGTTCGTCGCAATCATCTTGGAGATGCTGTACGACGTTTCGGGCAATTGAGCGGGGGGTGGTCCCGCAACGAGTTGCCGAGCGTTAGCGATGGCTTGCTTCCACATGTGTAGAAACGCCAATTTCTTCATTTGGGCTTCTGGCTTGCTGCCGGTTTTGAGCGACTCGGTGAACTCGCTTTGGTTCAATACGTGCCGAACGTCCTTGGGAACGCTTAGGCGGACGTGCCAAGTGCCTGACCGTAAAACGAGGTTTTCGCTTGCCATTTTCTTCCTTGATCGGGTGAGGTTTGATGGCGAAAAGGTAGCTGGTTTTGGTCTGGATTTGTAGCAAAAATTTGTAGCAAAATCGCCTGAAAGCCTTGTAGCCATTGAATTTAATGGGCTTGAGGGGGCGATTCGGAAAGTCCCTATCTCTCCGCCATTATTGAAACAAGACAAAGCCCCCGTGATCATTGCTGATTACGGGGGCTTTTTCGTTTCTGGCTTTTCGGTTGGGGGCTTTTTTAGGGCTGGAAACGCTGCTTCTACACCGCTCAGGGCCAGCGTTGTGAGCGGGTGGCCGACTTCAAGCGGCGCGGCGCTGCAAAGCCAAGGTCATGCTCAGCATCAACGATCACCCAAACATCCGGCACGTGTTCGCTGGTTTCCATTTTTGAGACGCTGGACATCCGTTACTGGAATACCAATCAACTACGGGGCAATGCTGACGTTAGCGGAGAGTTGGTGATAATGAGAATGCAGAATTGGGAGGCTGCTTTAGCGGTATTCGATTCGCTACGGGCATTGGCGCCGATCTGGCTTACCCCTGCCCGTATATCAACCCTCGGTGCATAGCGTTGTTTATTCGCTTTTGAAGCCCGGTAAGCCCTGGGCAGCACGCCACGCCTTCACAATCTGCGCCACGCCCTCGGGAGAGTTGTCTGCTCCGGGCTCCGGATAATAGATCAAGTCTGACCCCGCTGGGTGCTCGCTTACCTTCTCAAAGTGCAACAAAAGCACGTCTGCACGATCATCGTTCTCTGCCTCTTTATCTTCCTTGGCGAGTTCTTCCAGCAGCTCGATGAACTCGGCCTCGGTGTACTCTGAGAAACTGTTTTTCAGTAGTTTGTCTGTCATGTCTGGCCTATTCGTTCCGGTGAAGATCGATGTGGTTTCGCGGTGTGTTTATCCGCAGGTTATCCACGTCGTACACACCACCACCCTCCGATACTTTTTCGAGGTGGTGCAGCTCATACGACAGCCTGCCTCCGACTCTGTCGGCTTTTCGCACACGTGGGGCCCGACCTGTACGCATACGCCCAACATTCTGTTCGATGAACTGCTCTGCTGCCGCCGATCCCGAGACGGCTTTCCAGAATGCGGCCCTGAATGTGTCGAAGCTTTTGAAGTCACGTCCCCTCAGTGCGTCTGCCACGTCTTTTGGAATTGGAACTCCTACCCCCGAGTTCGCCCCGATAAGCCAGATACCAGCCACGTCCTCGCCTTGTCCTGTGACGGTACCGGGGGTCTTGCGAACATTCATCACGATGTACAGCGGCTGCACACCAGAGCCAGCCGGGAACACAAGGATGAAGTCCTTGTACTCTGGTGGATAGATCGGGTTGACGATGATGTTATCAGCCTGTTCTGTAGGCGGATAAATCCAAATTTGTGGCGCTTGGGGCGCACCCTCTAACGGTGGAATCCCTGACGTGCTGGAAGGGTCAACGGCTGGCGTCCATATTAGTGTCACACCGTCGCCAAAGTCTGCCACTTGCTTGGCGTCTTGAAGAGCGAACCCCACTACGGGAATCATTTCCCATTCGCCGCGCTTCTGGGTGTTGTACCCGTATCCCTTTAAAGTGCCATCGGCCTGCTGTTCGATGTGCAAACGGACGCGTGTTCGCGCTTGCTTGAGTGAGCGAAGTTGATCCTCTGTATATAAGGAGCTATCGCCTAAGCTCGATGTCCACAACATCGCAACCATTCCTCCCAAGAACCCGGCAACTACGCCAGCAGTCACAACACCAGTGCCTGCCCCGGCCCCGACTCCCGTTGCAGCAGCAGTCTCCGTTGCAACACCAGCAGCGCCAGCAGTACACAAAGCGCCACAGGACGAACTGGCAGCAACGGCAGCCTTACCCAACATGAGTGTTCCCAGTGCAGTGGGTAGGGCACTACCGCTGATTTTCTTGAGGGGGATGTTCCCGTCCGCATCCGTTTCACGACCACCAAGAATGGCAAATTCGCCGTAGTTGGCCACCTTCTCGACAGGGATAGACCCGCCTGGTTTGTTGTGGTCGATCACACCGTCTGGAAGGTCGCAGCTCTTTGCGAACACACAGCCAGCGGCGTTGGGTTTGGTGTCTTCTTTCGGGGGGAGGTCGTTGTATTCCGCCCATCGCTGGGCATGGATATCAACAGGTTCTACGCCGTTGTTGCGATAGCCCTTAGGCGGGTTTGGTACGTAACCGCTCACATGAGCATCCTTCTCGTCCTTGGGGTTTCTGGCCTGGGGCTGGGCAGAATGACGTTACCGGGAAGCATAAGCGCCGGCCGTAGGACATTTCCCGTTAGCCGCGCTGATTCCCTTTTCCATGTCATCGCAAAAGGGGTGGATGGTAACTGCATTAGCATGAGAGTTTGAATAGTGGCATTTTGAACACTTGTTGCCATCGTTACGGAAGATGGTTTTTGGCTGATTGCAATCGTGATCGCGCGTAGAGAAGGGGAGTGGCAAATAGGTGACATGAGCGGGACGCCCTCAGTGTTGGGAGGGCTGTTTTGATGCAGCTGAATGATGTTCAGGTTTGTTGCAGAGCTTCGATGAATCACGGCCGAACTGTGGACTGCCGTAGGGAATGATGCCGAGCTAAACAGCCAGTTCAAGCCCAACAACCAAGACTGGTTAGCGAAAGGCGATTTACCGTTTGCACCGAAAGCAGAATGCAACGGCGGGAGTGGTCGTTACGAGCTTCATCACATCGAACACATTCAACATGGCGGTGCTGTGTACGATATCTATAACCTCTCCGTAGCCTCGCCAATGGCGTGCTGCTCAAGGCATGTTGGGATTTAAGGACGATTGATTTCCAGTTCCTGGAAGAAGTTGTGACGACAAGATCACATCTATCGAAGCAGGATCGGAGCACCGCCGAGGAGAGGCAGCATGAGTATCTAAGGTGTTGAAGATTACCTGGCACGAGCCAAGGCATACATTGAGATTGATAATGAAAACGCACTACGCCATGCATGTCTGTTCAGCCTGGAAAGCATCGTTTACCAGAGCCTTCGCAAGATTGGAGATAAGCTACCAAGGTAGGTATATAAGTCATTGCGGCCTCAGGAAGCGCTCAAGCTACTACTAGCTTCGAACCACGAGCTGACCAAGACTTGACGCTTGATATCTGTTTGGAAACAGTAGATGGAACCCCTTCTGGGAATCGGCGACACATCGGCGACTACAAGATGTTTCCGTGAAATGGTTGAATAAGTCCTAAACCAATTAGGAGGATTTTTACACTAGGCGTCCCTCTCGGAAGGTAAAAGTCCTCCACGTCATGCAGTTAACACTTCTATTCGCAACACCGCCCACCCCACAGCGATGTATTTCATCGAAGGAATTGTGGTGAGGGGGCAATCCCCTCACCAGACTGGTGATTAGCCAGGTTTGTGGTTATCCAGTACGCGGTTGACCGCGAGCTCGCCCATCAGGATCACTCGTTGCAGCACCAGTAGTGTTTGGCGTCGTGGGTTGTCTGCCAGCTCGATGAGGTCGTTGACTATTGCGCTGGCGGAGCCCAGTGATGCGCAGGCGTCGACGAGTAGTGTCTCGTCATCTGCCGCTGCGTCGATGACAAAAACGCTGCTGGGTTTGCGGGGCGCTATCTGCGCTTTCGTCGCCCTGGGGTTGAGGTAGATGAGGAGGGCGCGGTCGGCGGCTACTTTCATCTTTTCGGGATCAAGATCAAAAGAGGCGTCGTAAGGTACTGGATCGGTGTGAGGCGGATTCGGCGTTACTTTGAACATTCTTAGCTCGCTCTATGAGGCGGCGCCCCGCTCGCGACTAAACGATAGGGAGGCAGCTGTGCACAGGTTAGTCGACCGACGAGCTAAGAAATCGGCGCACTCGAGAGTGCCCTGCACACAGCCGCCATCAGGTGCAGATTTGGATACCTGACTGATTGGCACTTATGCGACTTAGCAACGACGGGCGACTAAACCCGACCACTGATAAGCAGTGGCAGGTAAACGATAGGGCCCGGGAGCATGGCGCACAAGCCGGCGGATTCTGTCTTACCTGTAGGCAAAGGCACAAGGTTTTGTAGCCTTTAGGAAGTAACAACCGGTGTCGCTAAACGCTAGGTTTTAAACCTGTTTAAACCGACCACGCCGTCATAAAAAAGCCCCGTAATCGAAAGGATCACGAGGCTTTTGCTTTTTCAGGATTTGGAAACGCCGCAGCGTCCAACATGCGAACGCAGCGCATCCGGCTCTCTAATAAAAATCGTAATAAATCGCCCATTCCCCGCTGACTCTGTTGCGCCAGAACATCAAACTTCCGCTGTCCACTACGTTCAGATTGATCTTCGTGTCCGACGAGATCTGAAACACAAAATCAAAATCGTCCCCCGGATCGTCACCAGACTGGCAGTACGACGGATAGCCGCCGATCTTGTGTTCGAACACATGAGTCACCAGGTCGTAATACGAATCAATTTCCCCGGAGTCCTCCAGTTTGAGTATTTCAAGCTCAACGTCTCTGGGTATCCCGCCACCGTCCCACAACGGAAAGTCCTCATCGACCAACTCGGCCTGCAATGCAAAGGGCTTAAGGGGCGAATCGGGGGACGCGAAGTCTTTGCGCACCAGCACCTCATCAAAGCTGTATTCACGAATCAGCCAGTTATCGCCCATGGCCTCGAACGGCTCGGGGAAGGGCTCGGAGATAAACACGGTGAGGACGCGAATCCCGCGAAGGGCCGAACTGCAGAACGGCAAGTCGGGCAGGTACAACTGGGCGTAGGGGTGTAGCTCGATGCCCGCAGCATTTTTCGGGACTGTTTCGTCGGGGCGGAAAAGGAATACTTTTCCGAGCCAACTTTCATCGTCACTGTGAGTGGGGCGAGATCCGCCGGCGGCAAACTTGATCGCCGGCCGGGCGAGGCGTTTCCTGATGTCCTTTCTCTCCATGAAATCAAGCTCCTGGTCAGGCATGCCGCGGTCGATAGCGCGATGTCGAGTTGAGTGATCCGAAAACTGCTCACCCAACGTGAGCAGCACGGCTTGTGCCGTCAGATCTCCTTGACCGGCGTTCCCTCCTGCACACCCATGATCAACTTGATCACGTGCAGACAATCTGCCTTGTTCACATACGACTCGCCGCTGGCAACCGTCTCGTTGTTGCCGGCCCGTAACCGCCAGCGCCACTGGCCTTTACCAGTGTTCGAGGTGCCTTTGGATTGCCTGTAAATCTCGAAATACATTCAGCTCGCTCCCTGCGATTGATCATTTGCGACAACCTGTGTGCCGCATGTCAGCAAGCCTAGCGGAGCAGATTTTTTTGGCCATCGAGCATTTGTTTCCAATGATTTGAGGGCATTTCCTACACGAGGAAGTGCGATGCAGTGATGGCCAAAACCGCCGCTGTTTCGCCCTTGCATCACACCCCATGCTCCTGCTTAATACGGGACAGTTCGTGGCGCCGACAAATAATTCGGCGAGCGAAGATTGTAGAAAAATCACTATAAAAAAAGAGCAATCAATTGACTGACCAGCACGGAACGCACACGGCCGGGCATGTCGAGCTTTCGCTCGTCATTCCGGTGTTCAACGAAGCGGCGACCATTGATTTGTTCATCGCGCGGATCACTGACGTCTTCAAGGATGAGGCGCTGATCGGCTTGGAAATGGTCTTCGTCAATGACGGCAGCACCGATGCGACTCTGGATTTACTGCTTGAACGCCAGCAGTCTGACCCGCGTATCCGCATCGTCGATTTGAGTCGCAATTTCGGCAAGGAAGCGGCGCTCACCGCCGGTTTGCAGACTGCCACCGGGCAAGTGGTGGTGCCGATCGATGTCGACTTGCAGGACCCGCCCGAAGTCATTTTGCTGATGATCGCCCAGTGGCGATTGGGTTTTGAAGTGGTGCTGGGTCATCGTGTGAGTCGCCGTACGGACTCCTGGGCCAAGAAAACTTCGGCCAATTGGTTTTATCGCCTGCACAACAAAATCGCCGACCAACCGCTGCCCAAGGATGTCGGTGATTTTCGCCTGATGGACCGCTGCGTGGTTGACGCGTTGGACTCACTGCCCGAGTCGCGGCGCTTCATGAAAGGCCTGTTTGCCTGGGTCGGATTTCGCACCACGCGCGTTGATTACGAGCGGCCGGAGCGGGTGGCCGGCGAGACCAAATTCAATGGTTGGCGGCTGTGGAATTTTGCCTTGGAAGGCATCACCAGTTTCAGCACCGACCCGCTGAAAGTCTGGACCTATCTGGGGCTTTTCGTCTCGATGGTGTCGTTCTCGTTCGCCATTTTCATCGTGTTGCGCACCTTGATTTCCGGGGTCGATCTGCCGGGTTACGCCTCGCTGATGGTGGCCGTGACCTTCCTCGGGGGCCTGCAATTAATGGGCATCGGCGTGCTTGGCGAATACCTCGGCCGCACCTATATCGAATCAAAACGCCGACCGGTTTATCTGGTGCGTCGCGTCTATAACCCCAAGGACTGAACCATGGATCTCAAGGAAACCGACATCCTCGGTTCGAGCATCGACCAGCACTGGTATTACGCGTCAAAAGCGGCGGCGACCAAGCGATTGCTGGGTGATTTGCCGATCCGCAAAATTCTCGATGTGGGCGCCGGTTCGGGGTTTTTTACTCATCACCTGCTGACCCACACTGCCGCGAATGAAGCGTGGTGCGTAGACATCAGTTACGACGCCGATTCGGACGCCAACACCGCCGGAAAACCGGTGCATTACCGACGTGGCATCGAGTCGGTGGACGCTGATCTGGTGCTGCTGATGGACGTGCTGGAGCACGTCGATGACGACGTCGGATTGCTCAAGGCGTACGTCGATAAAGTCCCGTCCGGCAGCCGTTTTTTGATGACGGTGCCGGCGTTTCAGTTTCTTTGGAGCGGCCACGACGACTTTCTCGAGCACAAGCGCCGCTACACCCTGGCGCAATTTGAAACAGTCGCGCGTGACGCCGGTTTGACCGTGAAGCAGGGCGCTTATTATTTCGGCGCGGTGTTCCCGATTGCCGCGACGCTGCGCTTGCTGCCCAAAGGCGCGCAGCCGTCGCCGCCGCGCTCGCAACTCAAGCAGCATCATCCTGTCGTCAATTCGATCCTCAAGACGTTGTGCAGCATTGAACTGCCCTTCATGAACGCTAATCGGTTGGCCGGCCTCACCGTTTTCGTGTTGGCCCAGAAGCCGTGACGTCGACCGATAAATCGGCGCTGATCAAACGCGCATTACGCTTCGCCGTGACCGGTTTGTTTGTCACCGCGCTGCATGCACTGGTCGCGGTGCTGTTCATCAATTTCGTGACCCCGCTGCCGCCGCTGGCCAACGGTGTGGCGTTTGTGGTGGCCACCGTGGTGTCTTACTTGATCAATACCACCTGGAGTTTTTCCGCGCGGCTGCATGGGCGCACGTTGCGCCGCTTCATGCTGGTGTCGGCCGGCGGTTTTCTGCTGGCGATGTTCGTCGCGTGGGCGGCGCAAATTGCCGGGCTCAGTTATTTACTAGGGATCGCTGCGGTAGCGTTGACCATTCCGGCCTTCACGTTTGTATTGCATAACTTCTGGACGTATCGATGAAGGTTTCAGGCAGGCACTGGACGCTGGCATTTCTACCTCTGTTGATGGGTGTTGTCGCATTTTTCATGGTGATTGGGCCGCGCGCACTCGATCCGCAAAATATCGCGTGGCTGCAAAGCGGCGATCCGGCGACGCACTACCTAGGCTGGGTATTTTTCCGACATTCGCCGTGGAGCTTTCCGCTCGGACTCAATCCGTCCTACGGGATCGAACTCGGCAGCGCGATCATTTTTTCCGACTCCAATCCGCTACTGGCCTTCCTGTTCAAACCCTTTAGCGCCTGGTTGCCGGAGACGTTCCAGTATTTCGGTCTCTGGTTGCTGACGTGTTTTGTGTTGCAGGCGTGGTTCGCCTGGAAGCTGATGGGGCTGCTGACGCCCAACGTCACCCTGCGATTGCTTGGCACTGGCCTGTTTCTGTTTTCGCCGCCGATGTTTTTGCGCATGGGCGGCCACCTGTCGTTGGCCGGGCATTTTCTGATTCTGGCGGCGCTGTACTTGGCGTTGCATCCCGGCGTGCAAAAGCGCCGATGGGCGTGGGGCACATTGCTGGCGGCGACGGCGCTGGTCCACGCCTATTTGCTGGCGATGGTTGCGCTGATCTGGATTGCCGATCTGGTCGGCAGAACTCGGAAAGGGCAGATGACGCGCCGCACCGCGCTGATCGAGTGGGCTTTGCTGTTTTTGCTGGTGAGCCTGTGTTGTTGGCAGGCGGGCTATTTCAGTGTGGGCAAAGGCGCGGTGGCGGGCGGCTTCGGGTTGTACCGGATGAACCTGTTGTCGTTGATCGATGCCAGCGGCTGGTCGGCGATAGTCCCGAATTTGCCTGAAGGCCCCGGCGACTATGAAGGCTTCAACTACCTCGGCGCGGGGACGCTGTTGCTGGCGATCTTCGCTGGCATTGCGCTGCTGCGCGGCAAAACCGCATTCGCCAATGCAGTGCGCGGTTTGCCCATTCTGTTGCTGGCATTGATCGGCCTGCTGTTGTTTGCATTGACCAACGACATCGGTCTCGGCTCGCTGAACGCGCACTATCCATTGCCGAAAGCACTGGTGAAATCGGCGAATATCTTCCGCGCGTCCGGGCGCATGTTCTGGCCGGCGTTCTACGTCATCGTTTTCGTAATCATTTATCTGGTGGTGCGCGGTAACCGGCCGCGTATCGCCATGTGTCTGATGGCGGTCGCGTTGTGCGTTCAGGTCGTGGATACGCGCAATGGCTGGGCCGGTTTGCGGCAGAGCAGAATGATGGCGCCGGCCAGCGAATGGGCGACGCCTTTGCAGGATCCGTTCTGGAACAGCGCCGCAGCGCATTACGCGAACATTCGCCGATTACCGCCGCAGAACCAGCCGGATTCCTGGCAGCCACTGGCCAATTTCGCCGCAGTGCATGGGCTGAAAACCGACGCGACTTACCTCGGACGCATGAGTACCTCAGCGCTGAAACAAGCTGAGCAGAAGGGCCGGCGCATGCTCGACAGCGGTCAATACGATGCGGATTCGCTGTACATCCTCGACGAAAATGCCCGACTCGATGCGGTGAAAACCATCAACAGTCAGACCGACCTGCTGACGCGCATCGACGGTCTGGTGGTGCTCGCCCCAGGCTGGAAACGCTGCGCCGAGTGTTTGGCGGTCGAGGATGAAGGGCGCCAGATGCCGTCGGTGCCGCTGATCAAAGTGGGGCAGCGCCAAGTGTTCAATCATCAGTCTCAACACCTCAGCCAAGGCTGGGGCGCGCCGGAAGATTGGGGCACCTGGTCGGACGGCGCGCAGGCTGACGTTCTCCTGCGAATTCCACCGCAGGCGCAGTTGATCGTCATTGAGGCGCTGGCGTTTGTGTTCCCGAAACACGCTGAACAAACCGCCGTGTTCACCCTCAACGGCGTACCGGCATTGACCACGCGCCTGAAGCGGATTCAGGACAATCGCATCGAAATCCCGATTACCGCCGCCATCCGCGAAGCCGTCGCCAGCGACGCGATAGTGCGAATTCACGTCCAGCTACCCGACGCGATCAGCCCGAAACAATTGGGCCTCGGCGACGATCAACGCGTTCTGGGCATGGGGATAAAAGCGCTGACCGTGCAGTGAGCCAGCGCACAACGCTGATCATGCCGATAGACGCCACCCCCCGGCCTTTCTAAACTGCCCCGAGTATTGGGGACCGGGGTGCAGTGAATGAATCGCAATGAACTACGCAAAGCCGACATCAACCTGATGGTGGTGTTCGAGACATTGATGCTCGAACGCAACGTGACGCGGGTGGCGGAGAAGCTGTTCCTCGGCCAGCCCACCATCAGTTCTGCGCTCAACCGCTTGCGCACGATGTTCAATGACCCGCTGTTCATTCGCGTCGGCCACCGCATGGAGCCGACGGCCCGCGCCGAAGAATTGATTCAGTATTTGTCGCCAGCATTGGACTCGCTCTCGGTGGCGCTGAGCCTGACCCACGATTTCGACCCCGCCAGCAGCACCATGACTTTTCGCATCGGGCTGTCGGACGATGTCGAATTCGGCCTGCTGCCACCGTTGCTACGGGCATTACGCCAAGAAGCGCCGAAAGTCGTGTTCGTGGTTCAGCACGTCGATTACTGGCGCATTCCCGACCTGTTGGCCTCGGGCGATATCACCGTTGGCATCAGCCAGACGCGCGGTTTGCCGGCGAATGCCAAGCGCAAATTGCTGCGGCATATTACGCCGAGCCTGTTGCGCGCCGACGCGTCCGACACGCCGCTGACCCTCGACGAATATTGCTCACGTCCACACGTGCTGGTTTCCCACACGGCGAATGTCAGTGGTTACGCGGATGAATGGCTGGCGGAAATTGGTCGGACACGTCAAGTCGTGCTGTCGGTGCCGCAATACAGTTCGTTGCCAGCGCTGCTGGCGGGCACCGACCTGATCGCCAGCCTGCCGGACTACACCGCCACAGCCATGGCGGCGTCCGGGCAATTGTTTCAGGAACCGTTTCCGTTCAAGACCCCGACGCTGGATTTGTCGATGGTCTGGCTCAGCCATGTCGACACCGATCCGGCCGAGCGCTGGTTGCGTTCACGGTTGGAAGCGTTCATGAGTGAGCGCGGTTTCGCCGACCAGACCGGCGCAGAAAAAGCCGCCGGAGCCTAGCGCGGCTCTTCGATAAACCGCGCTGTGATATATGTAGCCACTTTTGTGCCCAACCTCAGGAGCATCGCCATGCCACACCTGCACATGGAATACACCGCCAATCTGCCCGGATTGAACGCCGACGTGGCGTTGATTCGGCTCAACAATACGTTGGTGGGTTCCGGTCAGTTTGCGGCGGAATTCGATATCAAGGGTCGCGCGGTAAAAGTCGAGACGTTCAAGGTCGGCACTGCGATGGGTGAGCGAGCGTTTGTGCACGTAAAGTTGGCGCTGCTCAGTGGCCGCTCGCCGCAGATCAAAAAGCAGCTGTCCGAGAGCCTGTTGGCGGTGGTCAAGGATCTGTGTGAATGGCCGGCGGGTGTCGAGGTCCAGCTCTGCGTGGAAATCCTCGACATTGACCGCGAGTCCTACGCGAAAACCGTCATCGGCGTCTGATTCAAGCCGCTTGCTGCTCGGCGCAGGCGTTCATCACCTGCTCGCGTAGCCAGGCATTGGCGCTGTCCTGATCGACATTCTGGCTCCACTGCATGTCGAGGGAAAAACCCGGCAAGCCGTTCGGCGCTTCGCAGTGGTTGAACACCGCTTCGTTGGCCAGCAAACGCTGGATGCGCCGGGGCAGGGTGAGGATGAAATCGGTGCCGGTGATCATCTTCAGTGCCGCGCTGTAGCTGTTCGAGCGCGCGACAATCTGGCGTTTCTGCGCCTGCCGCGCCAGCCAGCCGTCGACCATATTGGTGGTCGAAGACCACGGCGTCGGGAACACATGCCGGCGTTCGGTAAACGCTTGCAGGCTTAAACGCGGTTCCAGCGGCGTCGCGCGTTTGTCGAAAACACAGACCAGATCATCCTCCAGCAGCGGCCGGGATTTCAGATCGTTGTGGTTGCAGTGAAAATTCGGACCAAAACAGATCACCAGGTCGAGGCTGCCATCGCGCAGTTCCTCCGCCGGAATGTCGGTTTCGAATTTGTGCATGTTGACCATCACCGGCAAATCGGCGAAATCCAGACTCTTCAACAGGCGCGGCAGAATCAACTGCTCGAAGTATTCCGGTGCGCAAATATTGAAGGTGACTGGTTGCGCCGTCGGGTCGAAGGAGTGAGCGCCGGCGTGACACAAATTGATGCTTTCGAGGATTTTCAGCACGTGGGGGTACATGGTGCTGGCTTTGTAGGTAGGACGCATGCCGCTGCGGCTGTTGATAAATAACTCGTCTTCAAAACTGGTGCGCAGTTTTTTCAGGCAGTAACTCACGGTGGACTGACTGACAAAAAGGGCCTCCGAGACCCCGGTTACGCTGCTTTGCTCGTACACGGCGATGAACACCATGAGGTCTTGCATATCGAGTTTTCTAAGCAAATTACTGTTCAGCATCCGTTCTGCCTCGCTGTAACTCCTTGCGCTGACAGTGCGCAAACGTGTGCGAATGATCCTAACGGAACGATGGTGCCAGGAGAATGGCTCGTAGGAAGTTTCCCTGTCGGGTGTGGGACAGAAAATGTAGAGAACACGACTTGTAACTTTTAATCGCCACTGTGTCGAGTTTGCGCCCGGACGATCTCGCGTTTCATGCGATGTGTTTTGCGTAATACCGTGGGTCGAAACGCAGGACCATGACCATCATCAACGCCACCACCGCCGTCAACGACCACCAAGCCCATTCAAAACTGCCGAGTTGGTCGCGGATCATCCCGGCGATCAGCGGCGAAAGCCCGGCGATCAAATAGCCGATGCCCTGCACGAAAGCCGTGAGCCCTCCCGCGCGCTGCGGTTCGTCGAGGTGATCAAGCGACACGATCAGGCTCATCGGAAACAATCCGCCAATCCCCAAACCCAGCAGGCACGGCCACAACAGGCTGAAATGTTGCGGACTGAGAATCAGGCCGCAGAAACCCGCCATGATCAGCCCCAACAACACCAGTAAAACCAGACGCCGATCACGGCTGCGGTTGGCGATGGCGGGCGTCAGCAGACCGGAGATCACTTCCATGGCAGTGAGAAAACCCAGCAATAAACCGGCGTTTTGTTCACTCCAGCCTTTTTCCACGTAGTACGGCGCCAGCCAGGCGAGCACGCAGGTGTAGGACGCCGTGCCCAAACCAAAGAAGAAAGCGAGTAACCAGGCGCGGGAATTGGCGAAAAAGGATTCGCGACGCGGTGTTTGCGCGGGCAATGTCGGAATCGATTGGCGCTGGGCCATCCAGAAGACCAAAGCGAGCATGGCGAGCGCCGCCCACGCCGCCAAACCCATGCGCCAACTGCCGGTGGTGCTCATCACCAGCGGCGCAAACGCCGCCGCGATCGCCGCGCCGCCCATGATCGACGTGACGTAAAGCCCCATGCACACCGCAACGTTATTGCCGAATCGCGACTTGATCAGCGCTGGCATCATCGCCTGAATCAGCGCGATGCCGACCCCGGCGGCAATGGCGCTGACGATCAGTTCAGCGGCGGAATTCAGCCACAATCGCGAAGCGGTGGCCACGCCGATAATCAGCAGCGACAGCACCACGGTGCGCTGCTCGCCCAAACGCTGACTGACGCCGATGCCGAAAAACATCGCCAGCCCCATCGCCATCACCGGCAGCATGGTCAGCAAAGAGGCTAGGCTGAAACTCAGTGGGATTTCGCCGCGAATCGCCGAGAGCAGCGGACCGACAGCGGCCATCGACGGGCGCAGATTCAATGCGACAAGGATGATGCTGACCATCAACCACAGGGCAGGACGGGTTGTTGCACGAACGTTTTCCATCGGTGAGCCTTACAAAAACAAGGCGCCGATTAGGCGCGAGGGACGCGGTCGCGGCAAATCAGAAAGTCCGCCGTGGTATTTAGAAATTAAATACCTGCCCCGCGCAGGGGCGGTGGCGTGGCTGGAATGTTTAGCCAGTCCATACCCAAAGTTCTTCAATTCCCGGTTGAATCGCCCAATCTCCCGTGTGACGCTGCGGCTCTTCGGTTTTCTGCGGTTTTTTTATGCACGGTCGGCCAGTCGCACTCCAGCATCCGGCACCCAGCGGCGCTTCTGCGTTCAACCGTGGCCGTGGCTTTTTAAACGCCACCGCACCGACCCTTTCTGCACTTCCCTCCGAATTGGCCTTCTGGGCGCTGTGGCATTGCCGACACGCGCGCCCGCCGGACTCCTGCGCTTCCCGTTGATTATTCCTACAGGTCCCGCGCTGTGCGGCGGGATCAGATCGGCGACGCCAGAGCGTTTGCCTACGCGCGAAAACGAGAATTCCCATGAGTTTTGCCACAACCTCCTTCGCCACGTCGCAAGAAGCCCTGAATTTTCTGGAACAGAATCCGGATATCGAGATGTTCGAATTGTTCATCGTCGACAACAACGGCGTGCCGCGCGGCAAGTTGCTGCACCGCGATGAACTGCTGGCGGTGTACGAAAGCGGCCGGCCACTGCCGAGCACCATTCTGGGCCTGACGATTAATGGCGACGACGTTGAAAACTCCGGGCTGGTGTGGGACGTCGGCGATATCGATTGCCGCGCTTACCCGGTCAGCGGCAGTTTGCAGCGCATGCCGTGGCGGCTGATTCCGACGGCGGCGGTGCAGGTCAGCATGCATCCAAAAGAGGGCATGCCAGCGACGATTGCCGACCCTCGGCACTTGCTGGCGAAAGTCATCGAAGGCCTGCAGGCCGACGGCTATTACCCGGTGATGGCGGCGGAGCTGGAGTTCTATTTGCTTGATCAGCAGCGCGACGCCAACGGTCGGCCGCAACCGGCGCGCGACGTCGATGGCGGTCGCCCGCGCGCCACGCAGGTTTACGGTTTGCGTGAACTGGAGCAGATCGAGCCGTTCCTCGCCGACCTCTACAGCGCCTGCAAATTGCAGGGCATTCCGGCGCGCACGGCGATTTCCGAATACGCGCCGGGCCAGGTCGAAATCACCCTCGAACACCGCACCGACGCGCTGCAAGCGATGGACGAAGCGGTGCGTTATAAACGCTTGGTCAAAGGCGTGGCGCACAAACACAGGATGGCGGCGTGTTTCATGGCCAAACCTTTCGATGATCTGGCCGGCACCGGCATGCACATGCACGTCAGCCTCGCCGACAAGGATGGCAACAATCTTTTCGCCAGCGCCGCGCCGGACGGTACGCCGCTGCTGCGGCACGCCGTGGGCGGCATGCTCAGCACCTTGCTCGACTCGCTGCTGCTGTTCTGCCCGAACGCCAATTCCTATCGACGCTTCCAGACCAACAGCTACGCGCCGCTGGCGGCCACGTGGGGCGTGGACAACCGCACCGTGAGCCTGCGCGTGCCTGGCGGGCCGGCGTTTTCCCGGCACATCGAACACCGCATCTGCGGCGCCGACGCCAATCCGTATCTGGCCGCTGCGGCAATTCTGGCCGGCATCCACCGTGGCATTCGCGAACAACTCGACCCCGGCGCGCCGGTGGAAGGCAATGGTTACGCGCAAGCTACCGAACTGCTGCCGACCGATTGGCTGACCACGTTACGCGCACTCGAAGGTTCGAGTTGGGCGAAAGAAGCATTTGGCAAAGAGTTTCTCGGTGTGTACCTGGCCGTTAAACGCGCGGAATATCGGCAGTTCATGGGCGAAGTAGGGGAGCAGGATTGGCGTTGGTACCTGAACCAGGCCTGACTGTTTCTCAAATACGTTAAAAGTTTGCTGGTTAAACCTGAAGCCAACTAATCGTTGGCTTCTTTTTCACAAAAAATTGATGGTTGGCTGCTTAAAGTTTGTGCTGTTGCGGAAAATGAATTTTTCACATTTATCGGCGGCACTCTTTCCAGGACTATCAATTCCCATGTTCAAGTTAAAAGCCGTGCGCCCCGAGTGGGTGACACTGATTGCCAGCGCGTTTTTATTGGCCGGTTTTAATTGGGTGCTCTGGCAACACTTGTTTGAAATCACGGCTTCCAACGCGCAGGGCATCCTGATGCGCGTGGCGTTCGCAGTCATGGTGTTCGCTGCGTTCAATATCGTGCTGACCCTGCTGGCGTTCCGGCCGATATTAAAGCCGCTATTGACGTTGCTGTTTATGGTCAGCGCTGGCGTGGCTTATTTCATGAGCCAATACGGCGTATTGATCGACGCCGGCATGTTTCGCAACCTGGCTGAAACCAATCCTGCCGAAGTGCGCGATTTACTCTCATTAAAGTTACTGGCGTTTATTGTTGTGCTTGGGGTTTTACCTTCGTGGTTATTGTGGAAAACCCCGCTGATTTACCGCTCCTGGCATCGCGACCTGTTAAGTAAGGCGCTGGTGAGTATTGCGTCGGTTGCAGTTATCGGTGGAGTGGCGTTGGTGAACTATCAAGGTTTGTCCTCGTTGTTTCGCAATCACCATGAATTGCATTTGATGGTAGTGCCGAGCAATTACCTGGGTGCTTCCATCGGGTATTTACGGGAGCAAGTGGCGTCGGCGCAGCAACCCTTCGTGAAAATCGGCGAGGACGCCCGCAAAGACCTGACCTGGCAAACCCACGGGCGCAAATCCCTGACGGTGCTGGTGGTCGGCGAAAGTGCCCGGGCCGAGAACTTCGGCATCCTCGGCTACGACCGCGACACCACCCCGCAACTCAGCAAAGAAGCAGGCCTGATTGCCTTTACCGACGTGCATTCCTGCGGCACCGAAACCGCCGTGTCGGTGCCGTGCATGTTCTCCAACATGGGCCGCAAGGATTACAACGCCAGCCAGGCAAAAAATGAAGAAGGCTTGCTCGATGTACTCAAGCGCGCCGGGCTCGACGTGATCTGGCGCGATAACCAGTCAGGCTGCAAAGGCACCTGTGATCGGGTGACACTCGACGATGTCAGCAACTTGAAAGACCCGACGTTGTGCGCCAACAGCGAATGTCGTGACGAAATCCTGCTGCAAGGTTTGCAGCACTTTATCGACACGCTGGATAAAGACACGGTGTTGGTCTTGCACCAGATGGGCAGCCACGGCCCGGACTACTTCAAGCGTTACCCCAAGGAATATGAACACTTCACCCCAGTGTGCGAAAGCAATGCGCTGAACAATTGCAGCCGCGAAAGTATCGTCAACGGCTACGACAACACGCTGGTCTACACCGACCACGTGCTGTCGACGCTGATTGATTTGCTGCGGCGCAATCAGGACAAAGTGGATACCGCGATGCTCTATCTGTCCGACCACGGCGAGTCTTTGGGCGAGTACAACCTGTTCCTGCACGGCACGCCTTACATGATGGCGCCGGAACAACAAAAACATGTGGCGATGCTGGCGTGGTTCTCCGACAGCTATCAACAGTCGTTCTCGGTCGATACCCATTGCCTGCAACTGAGCCGCGAAAAACCCCTGAGCCAGGACAACTTGTTCCATTCGATGCTGGGTTTGCTGGAAGTTGACAGCACGGTCTACAACCCCGAACTGGACATGTTTGCCGGATGTCGGCGGGCGGTGATCGACGGCGTGTTGGCAAAAAAATAATCGTTTCGACTTATTTTTCACAGAGTTGCCGATAGTCTGCGATCGGTCGATATTCCAACAAGAGCCCCTGCACATGTCCGCGCTGCCCCCATCCGCCGTCGAACTTGAGTTCGCCCGGCGCTACGATCTGCAACACGCCCGCGTCTGCCAGCAGCCGCAATCGCGTGGATGGGTCGAGCGTCTGGCGTTCTGGCGCGTCGAGCAACTGGTGCGCAATGCGCTGAATGTTGCCGGCGAGCCGGGGTTGTTGCTGGATGTGGCGTGCGGCGCCGGGCGTTTCTGGCCGGTGCTGGCCGAGCACGGTAACCGGGTGATTCTGGCGTCCGATCCGTCGCAGGACATGCTCGATCATGCGCGCGTGCATCATCCGCAGCAGTTGCTGGAGCGGATCAAGACCTTCCAGAGTTCGGCGTTCACCCTCGACCTGTCGGCGAACGCGGTGGATTGCATGATTTGCATGCAATTGTTTCAGCACATCGCCAGCCCGGAGCACCGCTTGGCGATGTTGGCGGAGTTTCATCGCGTCAGCCGCGACACGGTGATCGTCGCGGTCAGGCTGCAAAACCGCTTCGGGCGTCGCTCGGCTTCGATCAAGCGCCTGTCGGCCGAGCCGCTGGCGAACCGGGCACTGGTGGAAGCCGAGTTCAAACTGGCGGGTTTCAGCCTGCTCAGTCATCAGGATTTCTTCCCCGGTTGCGCGCGCATGCGCGTCTATGTCCTGCGTAAGGCCAATTAACCTCCTTTGTCAGACGTTTCTTGCCTTCGCGTGAGTCTTTTCGCTAAAGCTCTTGTTCAGTGGATGCGCGGAAATCGCCGGGGGCGATATATACTGCGCGCCATTCTTCAAGGGAGAGCCGTGTGGCCATCGATATTCACTGGATTCGCGACAACGATAGCCTCGGTCAGTTTTGCGCCGAGTGGCAGCAGCTGCCATTCGTTGCCCTCGACACCGAATTCATGCGGGTCGACACTTTTTACCCGATTGCCGGCCTGTTGCAGATTGGCGATGGTGTACGCGCTTACCTGATTGATCCGCTGACCATCGATAACTGGCAGCCGCTGGCCGCGTTGCTGGAAAACCCGGCCGTGGTCAAAGTCGTCCATGCGTGCAGCGAAGACCTCGAAGTTCTGTTGCGCCTGACCGGCAGCCTGCCGGCGCCGCTGTTCGACACGCAATTGGCCGCCGCTTACCTGAACCTCGGTTTCTCGATGGGTTATTCGCGGCTGGTGCAGGAAGTGCTCGGCATCGATCTGCCGAAGGGCGAAACCCGTTCCGACTGGCTGCAACGTCCGCTGTCCGACACGCAAATCAGCTACGCCGCCGAAGATGCGCTGCATCTCGCGGAAGTTTTCGTACGCCTGCAACCGAAATTGTCCGAAGACAAATACCAATGGGTGCTGGAGGACGGCGCCGAACTGGTCGCCAACCTGCGCCGCGAGGTCGACCCGTACGAGGTCTACCGCGAAGCCAAACTGGCCTGGAAACTCTCCCGCGCGCAACTCGCGGTGCTGCGTGAACTGTGCGCCTGGCGCGAACGTGAAGCGCGGGCCCGCGACCTGCCACGCAACCGCATTGTCCGTGAACATTCGCTGTGGCCACTGGCGCGCACGCAACCGGACAACCTCGGCGCGCTGGCGAAAATCGAAGACATGCACCCGCGTACCGTGCGTCAGGACGGCGAATTCCTGCTTGATCTGATCAAGCGTTCTGCCACTGTGTCGCCGGACCAATGGCCGCCCGCCGTGCCGGAGCCGTTGCCGGTCGACGCCGCCGCGCTGATCAAGCAATTGCGCGCCATCGGCCAGGCTGAAGCCGAACGCCTGAACATCGCGCCAGAACTGATGCTGCGCAAGAAAACCCTGGAAGCGCTGCTCAAGAGCGGCTACCCCAACGGTCCTTACCAATTGCCTGATTCGCTGCGTGGCTGGCGCCGCGAATTGATGGGCCAGGCGCTGCTCGACAGCCTGGCCACCGCCGGAGAACAGCCTTGAAACGTATTTGCTCCATCTATCGCAGCCTGAAGAAAAACGAGATGTACCTCTATGTGCTCAAAAGCGATGCACTGGAGCGCGTCCCGGAATCGTTGATGGCGGCGTTCGGCAAGCCGCATCACGCCTTCGACCTGGTGCTGACGCCTGAGCGCAAGTTGTCGCGCGAGGACATCACCGTGGTCCTGGAAAACCTCGAGAAGCAGGGCTACCACTTGCAGATGCCGCCGGCCGAGGACGAGTACATCGAGCACTTGCCCGAAGAGTTGCTGCGTCGCAACGACCCGATGTGATCGGCAGACAGGTTCTGTTCAGAGCCTGTATGAAACACTGGAATGATTTTGGCGACGGCCGTGGTGAGGGAGCGAATCTCCTTCAACGGCCGTTTGCACTGTTTTCGAAAGGTTTGAACCATGCGCGTTCTGATTGCTGAACACGACCACCCGGTGTATGCCCAATTGTTGCGCGAAGCCGCGCCTGAGCTGGAAGTGCTGACCAGCGGTGATTCCGCCGAGCTGGCCCGCCAGGCTGCCGATTGCCCGATCTGGCTCGGCCAGCCGGACCTGCTGGCGAATCTGCTGCGTCAGGGCCATCAGCCCCAATGGCTGCAATCGACCTGGGCCGGCATCACGCCGCTGCTCGCCGACGGCCTGCCACGCCACTATCGCCTGACCCGCGCGGTGGGGATTTTTGGCCAGGTCATGGCCGAATACGTTTTGACTTACATGCTCGGCCACGAGCGCGAAGTGCTGGCGCGGTTGGTCAGCCAGGTCGAGCGCAAGTGGGACAGCCGTCAGGGCCAGAGCCTGGCGGGGCGCAAGGTGTTGATCGTCGGCACTGGCGACATTGGCCAGACTGTGGCCAATTTCCTCGTGCCGTTTGGCGTCGAACTGTACGGCATCGCCAGCGAGGCTCGCGAGCAGGCACCGTTTGTTGAAGTGGCTGCGTTGGCAGACTTGCCGCGTCTGGTCGGCGAAGTCGATTACGTGGTCAACCTGCTGCCGAACACGCCGAATACCCATGATCTGTATGACGCGGCGCTGTTCAAGCAATTCAAGCCGACTGGCGTATTGATCAACGTCGGACGCGGGGTGGCGGTGGTCGATGCGGATCTGGTCGAGGCCTTGAAAGAAGGGCATCTGGCCGGCGCGGTGATCGACGTCTGCCGTCAGGAACCGTTGCCGCAGCGCCATCCGTTCTGGACCGCCTGGGGTTTGCTCCTGACCGGCCACAGCTCGGCGCCGACTTCGCCATCAATGATGGTCAAGCTGTTCGTCGACAACCTGCGCGCCTATCACGCGGGCGAGGCGCTGCGCGGTGAAGTTGATTTCGACCGCGGATATTGATCGCAATGATCGTTCCTCACTCCGCGTGGGAACGATCGGGTAGCGCGTTCAGAGAGTGAAGTTGCCTTCAGCCACGAGTTCGCTCAGCGGGCGGCGTGGGCTCGGGGCCTCACGCGCTTGCAGGTACTCCGCCAGCGTCGTTTTATCGCCGAGTTTGCCGACCGCCACTGCCGCGTGCAGCGCATATCCCTCGGGGATGTTCAGTTCTTTGCGCGTCAGTTCCTGATCAAAACCGGCCATGCCATGGGTGTGCCACCCGCTGAGGCTGGCTTGCAGCGCCAGATGCCCCCACGCCGAACCGGTGTCGAATTCGTGAGTCTGGGCCGGGGTTTCTTCGGTCGCCCCGGGCACTGCAAAAGTCGTCTTGGAAATCACAATCACCAGCGCCGACGCATGCTGCGCCCAGCCAAGATTGAACTCGTTGAGTAAACCGAGAAACCGCTCCCAGTTCGGCGTATCGCGGCGCGCATAAAGAAAGCGCCACGGCTGCGAGTTGTAGGCCGATGGCGCCCAGCGCGCGGCTTCGAAAAAGCTCAGCAGGGTTTCTTCGGCAATCGCCTCGCCGGTAAACGCACGCGGCGACCAGCGATCGGTGAATTGGGGATGAATGGCGTAATCGGCAACGCGTGGAGTGGCACTCATGCAAATCTTCCTTGTTACGTTTGAGTCAAAGTCGGAGTGAAAAACCTGCGGCCACAGTTAGCTGAGCGATGAGGTTTTTGCCGAGCCGTGGTGGTCACCGGAATGCAACGCGGTTGCGCGTTAATGGCCTTCAGATTTGGCTCGTGGCGACTGGCAAAGCTACTTCGCGGCGCCACAACTGACAAGCACGTTGTACCGACAGTCGCCAGCACTTGGCCCGCAAGGCGCGGGGCACTAGACTGGCGGCCTTTTCACCACCTGATGTTGATGCTCGAACCATGGCCGCCGCAATCGAACCGTTCTGGAAACGCAAAACCCTCGAGCAACTCGATACCCTGGAATGGGAATCGCTGTGCGACGGCTGTGGTCTGTGCTGCCTGCAAAAGCTTGAAGACGAAGAAGACAACAGCGTCTATTACACGCGCATCGCCTGCAAACTGCTGGACCTGAACACCTGCCAGTGCAGCAATTACCCGAACCGTCGCGAGTTCGTCCCCGATTGCATCCAGCTCACGCCGGGCAAGGCTGAAGAATTCCGCTGGTTGCCGCCGACCTGCGGTTATCGGCTGGTCAGCGAAGGCAAGGACCTGCCGCAATGGCATCACCTGGTGAGTGGTGATCGCGACGCGGTGCACCACCAACGGATCTCGCAATCCGGGCGCATGCTCGCCGAGGGCAGCGTGCCGGAAGACGATTGGGAAGATCACCTGATCTTTCGCGCGGGCTGAATGCCAGGAGTGCACAGGCACTCTCCCCAACATTGTTGATCACTGAAATTTCGCCACAAGGAGTGCGTATGGCTGTGGGATTGCGTCTGGCATTGGCCGTTGCGGCACTGGCCGTGAGTTCGTCGCTGTGGGCGGCGAAGAAGGTCGATCTGGATTATCACGTGCGTCTGTTGCCGCAAAGCGATCAGGCCGAAGTGCGCCTGACCTTGGCGCAAGGCTCGGCGGTACGCAGCCTCGATTTCGACCTCGGCGACGGCAGCCATTACAGCGATTTCAAGGCTGACGGCCAATGGCAACTGACGCCGGGCAAAACCGCGCGTGGGGTCTGGCAACCGTCCGCCGACAAGGCCAGCCTGACGTATCGCGTGCGCATCAGTCATGGGCGCAAGAGCGGTAGTTTCGACACGCGGATGACGCCGAAGTGGGCGTTGATGCGCGGCGATGATCTGGTGCCGCCAGCGAAACTCGATCAACAGGACGGCGTCGAGTTGGTTTCACGCCTGGAATTCGAATTGCCCAACGGCTGGAACAGCGTCGAAACCGCCTGGCCGCGCATCGGCAAAAACAAATTCCGCGTCAATAACGTCTCGCGCCTGTTCGACCGGCCCACCGGCTGGATGCTCGCCGGCCACCTCGGCAGCCGCCGCACGCGTCTGGGCGAAACCGAAGTCACCGTCGCCTCGCCGCTGGGGCAGGGCATGCGCCGCATGGACGTGCTGACGCTGCTGACGTTCATCTGGCCGCAGGCGCAAGCGGTGTTCCCGCGGCATCCGAGCAAACTGCTGATTGTCGGCGCCAACGACCCGATGTGGCGCGGCAGTCTGGCCGGGACTGAGTCGATCTACCTCAACAGCCGTTTGCCGCTGGTCAGCGAAAGCGGCAGCAGCGCGCTGGTGCGTGAGTTGGTGCAGGTGTTCGGACGGGTCAACGACAGCCGCCACAGTGACTGGATCAGCGAAGGCCTGGCCGAGTATTACGCCATCGAACTGATGCGCCGCGCGGGCGGGATGAGCGATGAGCGCTACGAGAGTTTGCAGAAGAAATTGTCCAAGGACAGCGCGAAAGTGACGACGCTGCGTGGCGCGCAGATTAATCCGGCGCAGGTAGCGAAAGCGGTTTTGTTGTTACAGGAACTGGATCACGAGATTCGTTTGAAGACGCGCAACAAACGTTCGCTGGATGACGTGCAGCGCGGAGCGATGCATTTGGAAAGCGTCGATACCAAAGAGTTTATTCAGCTTAGCGAAAGCGTAATCGGCGAGGCTTCGACCGTGCTCGATAGCGAGCTGCTGCAGTGACATCGCCATCGCGAGCAAGCTCGCTCCCACAGGTTCGTGAGCGACACAAACCAGTAGGAGCAAGGCTTGCCCGCGAAGAGGCCATAAGCCTCAAAGCAATTCTTGCAAGGCTCTGACGAATCAAATCCCGGTCTTGGGCGAAGTCAGCGAATCATTGCCGGTGACGGTTGCCGTTTCAGTCGCCGCTTCGGCATTGGCTTTCAACCGGCTCAGTTCATCACCGGCACGCTCAATCTTCGCGCGCACGTTGTTGATGTCCTGACGGCTTTTCTCCAGCAGGCTTTTTACCGAGCTGTGGCCGGTGATGCCACGGGCCATCGCTACGCCGCCGATCGCCACTTGGATCAAACCGAAAACACCACCGCGACGCAGGCCCTTGCCGACCATGACCACGCCGCCGGCCAGCGAGCCGATGCGCTCCCAACCGTGAACATTCTGTTCGGCAGGGGTTTGGAAAGGTGTGGATTGAATGCGTTCTACGCGTTTGAGTTCGCTCATGATCTGTCTCCTGACGGGAATAGTGCTGAGTGAATAGCCGCATCAATGGCTGTTTATCGATGATAAGTAAGCTGACTGCCGGGGCGCGCCGCTTGTTCCATCGAATGTCAGCACTTCAGCGGAATTTTGCCCCGGAGCGTGTGTTCAGACCTTTGGCCATGCGGTCGTAAAGCACGACGTTGACGGTGGCCGCGAGGTTCATGCACCCGGTGGTCGGGATGTAGACCACGTCTTCGCACCAGTCACGAATCTCTTTATCCAGCGAGCCGTCTTCCGGGCCGAAAATGTACAGCGCGCGGTCCGGGTGGGTGTATTCGGGCAGCGAGCGCGCGCCTTCGACCAATTCCACGGCGACCGGCACGCAGCCCAGCGGCAGGATCTTTTTCAGGTCGTCGATGCCGATCAGCGGGATGTCGTAGTGCACGCGTTTGGTGTCGGTGACAAAGTCGGCGGCGCGTTCATAACGCTTGCCGGTATAGAAAACCGACGCCACGCCATAACAGCCAGCGGCGCGCATCACCGAACCGACGTTCTCCGGTGACTTGGGGTTATACAAACCAATGCAGCTGTACCGTTTGTCTGCCACGAGCGGGGTGCCTTCGGGAAAAAGAGGGCGATTATACGGGGATTGCACGGGCGCGGGCAGATTGCGGGATTGGTGGTGGTTGGGGGATCGCAATCGCGAGCAGGCTCGCTCCCACATTGGATTTTTGGGTGGCGTAATATCTGCGTCCAACCCAAATCCCCCTGTAGGAGTGAGCCTGCTCGCGATTGCGGTGTGTCAGGAATGGTGATGCCGGCTGACACGGCCCCATCGCGAGCAAGCTCGGCTCCCACAGATGCAACGCACGGCAAGCAATCAGTCGTCTTCTTTCTTCATCAGCCCGGCCAGCGCCGCAAACGGGTTATGCGTGGCTTTGGCGATTTTCGGCGTGCTCAGCGAGCCTTCGTGGAAGTACTGCTGATCGGTGTAGCGCGAGTGTTCGTTGTCGTGGCAATACAGGCACAACAATTCCCAGTTCGAGCCGTCCTGCGGGTTGTTGTCGTGGTTGTGATCGCGGTGGTGCACGGTCAGTTCGCTGAGGCGCTTGCCGGAAAATTCACGGGCGCAGCGGCCGCAAACATGCGGGTACATCTTCAGCGCTTTGTCGCGGTAACCCATTTCCTTGTCGCGCTGGTTATCGGCGAGGATGCGATCCAGCTTCGAGGTATTGGTCGGCGTTGACGAACTCATGGGTTCACCTTTGTAAAAGACTAATGACGGTTAGGCGGCAAGTTTAGCTCAGCCCTTGAGCTTCTCGGCAATCCAGATGGTATGGCGCGTGCCTTTGTTGCCGTGGGCGAACACCTGGACTTCCTCAGCCTTGAAACCGGCCTTCTTCAACTTCTCGGAAAACTGCTTGTCGGCGCTGGCCGACCACACCGCCAGCACGCCTTTGGGCCGCAATGCCTTGGCGCAGGCGCTGAGACCGCCGGCCGAATAAAGCCAGCTGTTGGCGCGTTGGGTCAGGCCTTCGGGGCCGTTGTCGACGTCGAGCATGATTGCATCGAAACCCTGCGGCTCGGCTTGCAGCACCTTGGCCACGTCTTCCATGCGAATCACCGTGCGCGGGTCGAGCAGCGGGTTGCCGGACTTCTCGCCCAGCGGGCCGCGATTCCACTCGACCACGCCCGGCACGAGTTCCGCGACCACCACTTCAGCGGTTTTACCCAAGTGCTTGAGCGCGGAGGCGAGGGTGAAACCCATGCCCAGGCCACCGATCAACACCCGCGAATTCGGCCGCCCGGCTACCTTGCGGCAAGGGATCTCGGCCAAGGCATCTTCGGAACCGTGCATGCGCGTGTTCATCAACTGGCCGCCGTCGCCGCCCTGAATCTTGATGACGAAATCCTCGCCATATTCGAACAGGCACAAGGCACCGCCGTTTTCAGGAATGGGGGCGGTGTCGAGTAGAACGAAACGTTTCATGGCAGGCTCTTGGAAAAAATTGGCATAAGGCAAACGGACGCGGTTGGGAGTAGCCTGCGAACAGACAACAAGGCCAACGGAGCCATTGATGAAGCGCACCATTCTAACGGTCATTGCCTTGGCCGCGCTCTCGATAACTGCAGCGCAGGCCCAGGAGCTGCAAACCATCCCCATCAGCCCGGCGCCAATGTCCGGTTCGCCCGGCACGGCAACACCGACGCCGTACCCGCAAATTACCCCAACCGCCGTGCCGCGCACCGGGCCGGGCAGTGGCGGGCCGCCGCTGGTGCCGATTGAAAAGCCCAGCCCACCGACCAAGGACCAGCCGTTGCCGGGCCTTGAGCAGAACGGCACGAAAATCAAGACACCGGGCGGTTAGACCTGTTGCGAGAGTAGCTGTCCATCGGCCATGCGCAGGCGTTTGGAGAGGGAGACGGCGAGGGCGCGGATGATTTTCGCGGCGATCTTCGGCGCTTCGTTGAGCATCTTTTCCAGCGAGTCCTTGCCCAGATTGAGCAATTGGCAATGGCTCGCCGCGACACACGTGGCCGAGCGTCGCTCGCCGTCGAGCACGGCCATTTCGCCAAATGCGCGACCGCTGCGCAGAGTGGCCATGATCACGGTTTGCCCGTCGCTGTTGGTCTTCTGCACCGACACCTGGCCGGTGTGGATGATGCACATGAAACTGCCGGCATCGCCCTCGTGGAATATCGCCTCGCCCTCGGCGATGGTGCTGATGCTGAAATAGCCGGCGGCCGCGGCAAAATCCACCGGCAGCAGTTGCTCGAACAGGCCACAGTCCATCAGCCAGTCGCGAATTTCGTTGTTCAGTAAGGTCGGTTCTGACATGTCGTTACAGTCTTTTTCTTGTGGTCTGGTGCGGGTTGGGTCTGGCTGTCTGCGATCCCTTGTAGCAGCTGGCGAAGCCTGCGTTCGGTTGCGAAGCGGCCGCTAAACCTGAGCGCGCGGTCTTCCTGAAGAAACGCGTCATCTGATTTCACGACTGCTTCGCAGCCAAACGCAGCCTCGTACCTCGGCAGCTGCTACAGGGATAGTGCAAAGCCGTGGCCCGGCGCTCTGGTGTTAAGACCCGAACGCCAAGCCAAGTTCCTCAGGCGATCTGCAAAACCTTGAAAACAAATGCGTATTCGAGTGCTACGTCACGTAATCCCTGATAACGCCCGCTCATCCCGCCGTGTCCGGCGCCGAGTTCAGTCTTCAACAGCAGCGGATTGTCGTCAGTCTTGGTCGCGCGCAATTTTGCCACCCACTTCGCCGCTTCCCAATACTGCACGCGACTGTCGTTGTAGCCGGCGATCACCAAGGTCGCAGGATAAGCCTGCGCGGCGACGTTTTCGTACGGCGCGTAGGCCTTGATCCGCTCGTAAACGTCCGGCTCTTCAGGATTGCCCCACTCGTCGTATTCAGTCACCGTCAGCGGCAGGTCCGGGTCGAGCATGGTGTTGAGCACATCGACGAACGGCACCTCGGCAATCGCCGCACCAAACAGCTCCGGGCGTTGATTGAGCACGGCGCCAATCAGCAAACCACCGGCGCTGCCGCCGCTGATCGCCAACTGTGGCGCGGTGGTGAAACCTTCCGCGATCAAATGTTCGGCGCAGGCGATGAAGTCGCTGAACGTGTTGTGCTTGTGTTCCTGCTTGCCGGCGCGGTACCACGCCTCGCCCAACTCGCCGCCGCCGCGTACGTGCGCGATGGCAAACGCCACGCCACGATCGAGCAAACTCAGGCGGGCGTGGGAGAACCACGGGTCGAGGCTCTCGCCGTAAGCGCCGTACCCGTAGAGATAAAGTGGCGTCGGTTTGCCGAGTGCTTCACGTTTGACCACCAGGCTGATCGGCACTTTGGTGCCGTCCGGCGCGGTCGCCCACAAGCGCTGGCTGACGTAGGCGTCGGCGTCGAACGGGCCGAGCACCGGGGTTTGCTTGAGCACTTTCTGCTCGCCGGTCGCCAAGTCCAACTGACGAACTTGCGCCGGACGGTTCAGCGCCTCGTAGCGCAGGCGAATCTTGTCGCTGACGAATTCCAGGCTGTTCTGCACATGCAGGCTGTAGGCCGCGTCCGGCAATTGCACGCGATAAGGCGTCAGGCCCTGTGGGCGAACCTCGATAATCGGCAAACCGCCTTCACGCAAGCTCAACGTCAGCGCTTCGACGTTGAGGCTCAGGCCTTCGAGCATCACCGTGTCGCTGTGCGCAATCAGGTTCTGCCAGTCGGCGACGGTCGGCGCCACGCCAGTATCGAGCGCGGTGTACAGGGCGAAGTTGATGCCGTCGCGGTTGCTGCGGATGAACCAAGTCCATTGACCGTCGAGCGCGCCGTGATCGACATCGTATTCGTGGTCTTCAACCCGTGGCGCCAGGCAGGTAAACGGCAGATGCGGCTGGAAGGCGTCGAGCACCCAGACTTCGCTGGTGGTTTTGCTGCCCAGCGACAGAATCAGTTGCTGTTCGGAGCTGGAGCGGTAGCAGTGCAGGAAGAATCGACCGTCCGGCTCATGGAACACTTCTTCGGCCGCCGTGCCGTCGAGACGGTAACGCATCAGTTTGTGCGGGCGATGGGTGTCGTCGAGTTCGCCGAAGAACAGCGTCAGGCTGTCGTTGGCCCAGGTCATGCTGCCGTCGCAATCCTTGAATTCCAGTTCGCTGACCCGGCCGCTGGATAATTCCTTGACGAACAGCGTGTAAATCTCGTCGCCCGTGGTGTCGAGGCTGTAGGCCAGACGCTGGTGGTCGGGGCTGATGCTGAACGCGCCGAGGGAGAAAAAGCCGCCGTTGGCCAACTCGTTCGGGTCCAGCAGCAATTGTTCCTGGGTTTCATCGATGTGCAGGCTGTCGTCGGCCGGGCGCGGGCAGCGGTAATGGCGGGCGTATTCGTCACCGGCGGTGGTGCGCGTGTAATACAGAAACGGCCCCCACGGCGAGGGCAGGGACAGATCGGTTTCGAGAATCCGGCCCTTGATCTCTTCGAACAGGGTTTCGCGCAGGTCTGCCTGATCGGCGGTTTGCGCTTCTTGATAACTGTTTTCAGCCTTCAGGTAGTCGAGCACCGCGTCGGTGTCGCGCTCCTGCAGCCAGGCATACGGGTCAACCCCTTTGGCCTTGTGGGCAATCGGGGCACGGGTGACGTTGGCGGATTCGGGCATGAAGGGCTCTCGGAAAAGGTACGAAATAGGGGGTTCGCAGACATTCGGCAAATCTAGAGGCCTGTGCGGATCCTGTGAGAGCGAGCTTGCTCGCGATGAGGCCAGTACATTCAATATCAATGTTGTCTGGCAGTCCGCCATCGCGAGCAAGCTCGCTCCCACAGGTTCTGTGTCTGCACCGACTGGTATTGGGACAAGCCGGGCGGGCGAAAAGTCGTTACTATAAGCGCCTCTTTGCCACCCTTGCCATGGACACCATGACCGAGAACGACTATCTGATCGCTTGGGGCCTCTACGCCTTTGCCGCTTTAGGCTGCCTGTTGGTGTGGATGCGCCTGACCCGCTGGATGTGGCGCTACCTGCGTGAACCGCTGCGGCTGCTGATGGCGGTGTTGCTGTTCACGCCGACCATCATCGACCCGGTGAAGGAAAAAGTCGCCCCGGCCATCGCCATTACCGCGCTGGACCTGGCGTTCAAAGTGGGCAACAACGCCTGGCGCGCGATCTCCGATCTGTTCATGTACGGCATGATTGCCTTTGGCCTGTACCTGATTTTCGTGCTGATCCGCTTCCCCATCGAGCGTGCGTCCAACGCCCGCAAGGAGCAGGCCGCCGCCGCCAAAGCTGCCGCCAAACCCGATGATTATGAAGACGATCAACCGTTCGGCGTCGCCGGCGATGATCGCTACGGCCGTCCACCGATCCCGAACAACCCCCAGCGTTCGCGCATCGAACCGCGTTTGTAACTTTGCCCCTGCCTTTCAGCGAGAGTCCGAGCATGTGTGAGTTATTGGGCATGAGCGCCAATGTCCCGACCGATATCGTGTTCAGCTTCACCGGGCTGATGCAGCGCGGCGGGCGCACCGGCCCGCACCGCGACGGCTGGGGCATTGCCTTCTACGAAGGCCGTGGCCTGCGGCT
Source organism: Pseudomonas sp. SJZ131 (assembly GCF_007828705.1). NCBI lineage: Bacteria > Pseudomonadati > Pseudomonadota > Gammaproteobacteria > Pseudomonadales > Pseudomonadaceae > Pseudomonas > Pseudomonas sp. SJZ131. The sequence goes on from NZ_VIVC01000002.1 coordinate 839,678, forward strand.
GTTTCAGGACCCGGCGGCGAGCTGCGAGTCGGAAGTCGCCAATCTGGTGCAGCGTTATCCAATCAAAAGCGAAGTGGTCATCGGCCACATCCGCCAGGCCAACGTCGGCAAGGTTTGCCTGTCCAACACTCACCCGTTCGTCCGCGAATTGTGGGGCCGCAACTGGTGTTTCGCGCATAACGGCCAACTCGCCGACTTCGAGCCGATCAAGAGTTTTTACCGCCCGGTCGGCGATACCGACAGCGAAGCGGCGTTCTGCGATTTGATCAACCGCATACGCGGGGCTTTCCCAGAGCCGGTCGAAGTCGAAGAACTGCTGCCGGACCTGGTCGCAGCCTGCGCCGAATACCGCAGCAAAGGCGTGTTCAATTGCCTGCTCAGCGACGGCGATTGGCTGTTCTGCTATTGCTCGACCAAACTGGCGCAGATCACTCGTCGCGCACCGTTCGGCCCGGCGCGCCTGAAAGACGTCGATGTGATTGTCGATTTCCAGGCCGAAACCACGCCCAACGACGTGGTCACGGTGATCGCCACCGAACCGCTGACCGAAAACGAAACCTGGACCCGCTACGAACCGGGCCAATGGAGCCTCTGGCGACGCGGTGAATGCGTCCGTCAGGGCAAGACCGAATAAAGGACTTACCCCATGTTGCTCAGTTATCTACGGCTGGTGTTGTTTGCGGCGGGCCTGTTGATCGGTGTCCAGGTGCCGGGGTTCATCAGCGATTACGCGAAACGCGTCGAAGCGCATCTGATTGAAGCGCAGACCGGTTTGAGCGGTTTCCAGAACACCGCCAATCAGTTTTTCAAGGGCGATATGCAGGCCTTGGTCGCGCATTACCGTGCCAGCGAAGACCCGATCTTTCGCAGCGATGCCGACAGCCTGAGCAACATGCTCAACCGTCAGTTGGCCCTCGATAAACAGTTCCAGGCGATGCAAGGCCCGTGGTACATCCGCTTCCTGCAAGTCGCGCTGGCGGCGGATCCGGACATTCGCAAGGAAACCTGGAATGGCTACAGCTACCAGATCCTGCTTACCCCGGAAGCCATGATCTGGGGCATGAGCGGCGCGCTGTTGCTGTCGTTCGGGATCGAATGCCTGTTCCGCTTGATCGACTGGGTAGTGCTCGGCGGCAAACGCCTGCGCCAGAGCCGGCCGATTGAAGACCGCGATGTGCGCGGGTTGTAGGAAAAGGTTGCTACGCCCTTTGTAGGAGCGAGGCTTGCCCGCGAAGGCGTTGTGTCATGCAACATTGATGTCGACTGACACGACGCCTTCGCGGGCAAGCCTCGCTCCTACACGGCCGCGATCAGTGCGCAAGGACGATATAGCTTTCACCCACCTTGCGCGCATACCCCTCCAGCACCTGTTGACTCAACGCCACAATCTCCTCGACCCATTCCACCCCGACCCGCCACGACACCACCACCGGCAAATTTGGCGGTCGCTGGTCGATCTGCAATAACGTCAATTCCCCGCGCGCCAGTTCCTCGGCCACCAGCACCGGTGGCAATGCGCCGATGCCAAAACCATCGCGCAGCAAGCGGGTAATCGCCGACACCGAATTCACGCAGTTGAGGCGCGGCGTCAGCACGCCGTTGGCCTGCATCAACGCCAAAATATCCTGATGCGGATGGGAGTTTTTCGAGTAGGTAATGATACGTTCCCGCGCCATGTCTGCGACGCCGGAATACTCGCGGTTGTACAGGGAATTGCTCGCGACGATCCAGCCCATCGGGTGGCTGGCCAGTTCGAGGCTGCGCACGCTTTCCTGGCGTAACAGGTCGGTTTGCAGGATCAGGTCGAGAAAGCCTTTTTGCAGCTGATCGCAGAGGTTGAGCGAGGTATCGGCCACCAGCTCGATTTCCACCAGCGGATAGTGATCCATCATTTGCGCCACCAGCGGGCTCAGCCATGTGTGGATCACCGTGTCCATGACCCCGACGCGTACCCGGCCGACCTTGCTCGAGCGGGTTTCGATCGACTGCTTGAGCGCTTGCATGGTGTCGATCATCTGCTCGGCGTATTCGAGCACTTTCAAGCCGTCGGGGGTCAGGCTCACGCCTCGCGAATCACGCAGAAACAGCTTCACCCCCCAGCTCACTTTCCAGCACCGCGATGCGGCTGGAAATCGACGCCTGGGTGGTGAAGAGCTTGTCTGCCGTCAGGCGAAAACTCTTCAAGCGAGCAACCCAAACGAAGGTTTCGAGGAACTTCAAATTCATGGGATGTGCTCTTGGATAAAGAAATCTTATGCCTGGACCGGGTTTTTATTAGTTGGACGCAGCAGGGCCGGGCGCCCAAAACTCAGGCCATCCGGTTCCCACGATAGGCGTCGTCGGGGCTCAGAACAATACCAATAAAATTTGCACGGAGATCCGCCATGAGTGCGCCCGACACCACTGCAATCCCCAAAGCCACGGCTCGGCCCGGGCCGTTTGACTGGTATCGCAACATCAATCAACAGGAACGTCGCACGTTCTGGAGCTGCAAGATCGGCTATGGCCTCGACGGCATGGACACGCAAATGCTCAGCTTCGTAGTGCCGACGCTGATTGCGATGTGGGGCATCACCACCGGCGAAGCGGGGCTGATTCACACCAGCACGCTGATCGCCTCGGCCATCGGCGGTTGGGTGGCGGGGATTCTCTCCGACCGCATCGGCCGCGTGCGCACCTTGCAACTGACCGTGCTGTGGTTTGCCTTCTTCACTTTCCTCTGCGGCTTCGCGCAAAATTACGAACAATTGCTGATCAGCCGCACCTTGATGGGTTTCGGTTTCGGCGGTGAATGGACGGCCGGCGCGGTGTTGATGGGCGAAGTGATTCGCGCCAAGGACCGTGGCAAAGCGGTGGGCATGGTGCAATCGGGTTGGGCGCTGGGCTGGGGTTTGACGGCGATTCTGTACGCGTTGCTGTTCTCGGTACTGCCGCCGGAAGACGCCTGGCGTGCGCTGTTTATCCTCGGCATCGTCCCGGCGATTTTCGTGATCTTCGTCCGTCGATTGGTCAAAGACCCGGAAATCTATCGCGAAGCCAAAGCCAAACAAGAGCCGAGCAACCCGGCGAAATTCTACGAGATCTTCGCGCCCGGCATTCTTTTCACCACCATTCGCGCCTCGGTGCTGACCACCGGCGCCCTCGGCGGTTACTACGCAATCACCTCGTGGCTGCCGACCTTCCTCAAGAATGAACGCGGTTTGAGCGTGCTCGGCACCGGCGGTTATCTGGCGATGGTGATCGTCGGGTCCTACGTCGGTTACGTGATCAGCGCTTATCTGACCGACATCCTCGGGCGCAAAAAGAACTTCATCCTGTTCGCTGTCGGCTCATTCACCATCGTTCTGCTTTACACCCAATTGCCCGTCAGCAATGGCGTGATGCTGTGGCTGGGCTTCCCTTTAGGCTTCTTTGCCTCGGGGATTTTCAGTGGCATGGGCGCGTTTTTGACTGAGTTGTTTCCGACGCGGATTCGCGGCTCGGGCCAGGGTTTTTGCTACAACATCGGTCGGGCGCTGGCGGCGTTGTTCCCACTGTTTATCGGTTTGCTCAGCCAGAAAGTACCGTTGAGCGTAGGCATCGGCGCATTTGCGGCGGTGTCCTACGGCGTGGTGATCCTTGCGGCGCTGAGCCTGCCGGAAACCCGTGGCAAGCAACTGATCGCCGAATAGCTTAATAGTCAGCAACTGATAATCTGCCGGGCGAGATTTACAAGAATGTCCCGGCAGTAAAAAAAGAAAATGCCTACAGGAGTGTTCACCGTGAGCCGCCTGCTATTGAACTGCGACATTGGCGAAAGCTTTGGCAACTGGACCATGGGTCTGGACGCCGAGGTCATGCCGTTCATTGACTGCGCCAACATCGCTTGCGGCTTCCATGCTGGCGATCCGAGCATCATGCGCAAGACCGTCGGCCTGGCCCTGAGCCACGGCGTGCAGATCGGCGCGCACCCGGCCTATCAGGACCTGGTCGGTTTCGGCCGGCGCTCGATGGCCTACGCCGCGCAGGAACTGCAAGACATTCTGCATTACCAGATCGGCGCCCTCGACGGCATTTGCCGGGCTCAGGGTGGGCGGGTCAGCTACGTCAAACCGCACGGCGCGATGTACAACGACATGATGGCCAACCCGGCGCAATTGCGCGCGGTGATCGAGGCGGTCGCGAAGTATGACCGCACGTTGCCGCTGATGCTGATGGCCACCCGCGACAACAGCGCCGCGCAGCAATTGGGCGATGAATGCGGCGTGACCTTGTGGTTCGAGGCGTTCGCCGACCGCGCCTATGACAGCGCCGGCAAACTGCTTTCGCGGCAATTGCCCGGTGCGGTGCATCACGACGCAGAGACAATCGTCGAGCAGGCGCTGACCATCGCCCGTGGCGATTGGCTCAGCGCCAGCGACGGCAGCGCTTTGCAATTGCGCGCCAATACGCTGTGCGTGCACGGCGACAACGCCAGTTCGGTGGCCGCCGTGCAACGCATCCGCGAAGCCTTGAATCAGCAGAGCGCCTCATGAAACTGCGGGTAGAAGTGGTGGCGCTGGATTGCCTGATGGTGCGGCTGTTCGATGAAATCGCCGAAGCCAACATGCCGTGGATGCTCGCCGCCAGCGAAGCGTTGCGCGCTGCGTTTGGCGAACATTTGATTGATCTGGTGCCGTCCTACACGACGCTGATGGTGCATTACCAGCTGACCGCGCTGAGCCCGGCGCAGGCGCGGGAACTGATCGGCGAAGCGTTTATTGATCTGTCGCCCAACGCCAGTACACGCGGCCATTGCCATGTGTTGCCGGTCTGGTACGACGTCAGCGTCGGCCCGGAATTGAGCCTGTTGGCGCAACGCAGTGGCTTGTCGATGGACGAGGTAATCCGCCGTCACAGCGAGCGCGAATATCAGGTGTTTGCGTTGGGTTTCGCGCCGGGTTTCGCGTTTATGGGGCTGGTCGAGGAAGTGCTGGCGGCGCCACGTCTGAACACGCCGCGCAAGAAAGTCGCGGCGGGCAGCGTCGGTATCGCCGAACGGCAAACGGCGGCTTACCCGGTGGTTTCCCCCGGTGGCTGGAACCTGATCGGCCGCACTCCGGCAAAACTGTTCGACCGCGAACGCGACGGCTACAGCCTGATGCAGCCGGGCGACACGGTGCGCTTTGAGGCGGTCAGCCACGCCGAATTCATCAACCTCGGCGGCGACGATACGCCACTGGAGGCGCAGGCATGAGCCGACTGAGGATTGAAGCGAGCACGCCGCTGTGCCTGTTGCAGGACGCCGGGCGATTTGGCGTGCGGCATCTGGGCGTGACGCAGGGCGGCGGGCTGGATTGGCGCTCGATGTCGTGGGCCAATTGGCTGCTCGGTAACAGCCTGGATGCGCCAGTGGTGGAAATCACCCTCGGCGGATTCACCGTGCTAGCCGAGGAAGACTGTGTGCTGGCGCTGGCCGGCGCTGACCTCGGCGCGCAAGTGGATGGCCAGGCGTTGGCGCCGTGGCGCAGTTTCCGGCTGCACCAGGGCCAGCGCTTGCAGTTCACCCAACCGCAACTCGGCGCGCGCGCTTATCTGGCGGCGCCGGGCGGGTTTGACGCGCCCAAGGTGCTGGGCAGCAGCGCGACCGTGGTCCGCGAAGAACTCGGCGGGCTGGACGGTTTCGGTCGAGCGTTGGCCAAGGATGCTGCGCTGAGTTATTCCGGCAGTGCGCTGATTTTGCTGCGCGAATTGCCCTGTGAACACGTGCCAAATTTCAAGGCTGATGCGCCGCTGGATCTGGTGCTCGGCGCGCAGATCGGCGCGTTCAGTGGGCAAAGTCTGTTCGACGCCTTCAATAATGTCTGGGAGTTGGACAGCCGGGCGGACCGCATGGGTGTTCGCTTGCTCGGCACGCCGCTGGAATATCGGGGCCAACCGATGATTTCCGAAGGCATCCCGCTCGGCGCCGTGCAAGTGCCGCCGGATGGTCAGCCGATTGTGTTGCTCAATGATCGGCAAACCATCGGCGGCTATCCGCGATTGGGCGCGTTGACGCCGCTGGCATTGGCGCGGCTGGCGCAATGCCTGCCGGGGGCGAAGGTGCGGTTACGGCCGGTGATGCAGGATGTTGCGCATCGCGAGCAGGTCGAATATCTGCGACGGTTTGTGAACCGCTAAAAGCTTCGCTGGCAAGCCTCGCTCCTACAGGTTTCGGTGTTACCCCCGTAGGAGCGAGGCTTGCCCGCGAAGGCGTCATCCCCGAACAACAAACATCTCTACTTGGACAAAAACCGCATCCCTTCCTCCAACCCGCGCAACGTCAGCGGGTACATCTGGTCTTCAATCAAATCGCGCACGATGTTGGTCGACGAGGTGTAGCCCCAAGTGTCTTTCGGGTACGGGTTGATCCAGATGAGCTTTTTGTATTTCTCCATGAAACGCTGCATCCACAGGTAGCCCGGCTCTTCGTTCCAATGCTCGACGCTGCCGCCGGCCTGGGTGATTTCGTAGGGCGCCATGGCCGCGTCGCCGATGAAGATGACCTTGTAGTCGGCGCCGTACTTGTGCAGCAAATCCTGAGTCGAGAAGCGTTCGGAAGTGCGGCGCATGTTGTTCTTCCACACCGACTCGTAAACGAAGTTGTGGAAGTAAAAGTATTCCAAGTGCTTGAACTCGGTTTTGCACGCCGAGAACAATTCCTCGCAAATCTTCACATGCGCGTCCATCGAACCGCCGATGTCGAACAGCAGCAACAACTTCACAGTGTTGCGTCGTTCCGGGCGCATCTGAATATTCAGCAACCCGGCATCGCGCGCGGTGTGGTCGATGGTGCCGTCAATGTCGAGTTCTTCCGCCGCACCTTGGCGGGCGAACTTGCGCAAGCGGCGCAGGGCAACTTTGATATTGCGCGTGCCCAGTTCAACCGAGTCGTCGAGGTTCTTGTACTCGCGCTGATCCCAGACTTTCACCGCTTTACCCTGACGCTTGCCAGCGTCGCCGACGCGAATGCCTTCGGGGTTGAAGCCGCCTGAGCCGAACGGGCTGGTGCCGCCGGTGCCGATCCACTTGTTGCCGCCGGCGTGGCGTTCTTTCTGTTCTTCGAGGCGTTTCTTGAACTCCTCGATCAACTTGTCGAGGCCGCCCAGCGACTGGATTTGCGCGCGCTCTTCGTCGGTCAGCGAGCGCTCGAACTCCTTGCGCAACCAGTCTTCGGGAATCAACGCCTGAAGGTGGTCGTCGAGTTTTTCCAGGCCGTTGAAATAGGCGCCGAAGGCTCGGTCGAACTTGTCGAAGTGCTTTTCGTCCTTCACCAGGATCGCCCGGGCCAAGTAATAAAACTCGTCCATGTCGGCGAACACCACGCGCTGTTTCAGCGCGTTGATCAGGTCCAGCAACTCGCGCACCGAGACCGGCACTTTCGCTGCGCGCATTTCATTGAACAGGTTGAGCAGCATGGCGATGGCCTCCGCTTTTGTTAAAAAAAGCGAAACTTAGCGAGAGCCGCGACGGCTCATGAACGCCAGGCGCTCAAGCAGTTGCACGTCTTGCTCGTTCTTCACCAAAGCCCCGGCCAGCGGCGGAATGGCCTTGGTCGGATCGCGTTCACGCAGCACCGCTTCGCCGATGTTGTCGGCCATCAGCAGTTTCAGCCAGTCGACCAGTTCCGAAGTCGATGGCTTCTTTTTCAGGCCCGGCACTTTGCGCACGTCGAAGAACACGTCCAGCGCTTCGCTGACCAGGTCTTTTTTGATGTCCGGATAATGCACGTCAACGATTCGCTGCATCGTCACGCGATCGGGGAACGCGATGTAGTGGAAGAAGCAGCGGCGCAGGAAGGCATCCGGCAGCTCTTTTTCGTTGTTGGAAGTAATGATGATGATCGGGCGCTTTTTGGCTTTGATCGTCTCGTCGATCTCGTAAACGTAGAACTCCATTTTGTCGAGTTCTTGCAGCAAGTCGTTGGGGAACTCGATGTCAGCCTTGTCGATTTCGTCGATCAGCAGAATCACCCGTTCTTCGGCCTCGAAGGCTTCCCAGAGCTTGCCTTTTTTCAGGTAATTGCGAACGTCGTGGACCTTTTCCGTGCCGAGTTGCGAGTCGCGCAAACGGCTGACCGCGTCGTACTCGTACAGGCCCTGGTGCGCCTTGGTGGTCGATTTGATGTGCCAGGTGATCAACTTGGCGCCGAACGATTCGGCCAATTGCTCGGCGAGCATGGTCTTGCCGGTGCCGGGCTCACCCTTGACCAGCAGCGGCCGCTCCAGGGTGATTGCGGCGTTGACCGCCAGTTTCAGGTCATCGGTGGCGACGTAGGCCTGAGTGCCTTCGAACTTCATCTGCTAATCCTCGAACGGTAACGCCGACCTGAAACGGAGCAGGGCGGAACGCGATAAGTATGATGCCCCGACTATAACGCGCAGCCCGGTCGACTGTGAACGCAGACGGGTTATTCAGTCTCTGAATGCAGCGTCACATCTTGACTCAGTCTCGGCTCAAGGCCAGCATTCAGGTATCGCCGATTTGGCGATAGGGTATGCGGCATGTTCATGTTGAAGGCCGGAAACGATGCTACCCATGAAGCGACCAAGGTTGGCGGCCGTCAAGGCTTTGCCGGGGTTTAGCCTGCAGCTGACCTTTATTGACGGACAGCAACTGTCGCTGAGCCTGAGCGGCGATCTGCAGACGTATTCGGGACTGCGGCCCTTGCTTGAAAACCGTGTTTTCGACACGGCGGCTATCGGTGATGACGGCTGGGCGGTGGAGTGGGCGGATGCGGATATCCAGATTGGCGCTGACTCTTTATACCTGGACGCGCTGGCGCAGAATGCGGCAGACGAAAACACAAGAATCTTCATCGATTGGCGCGCGCGTACCGGTCTGCCATTGAGCCAAGCCGCCGAGGCGCTGGGCGTCAGCGCCCGCAGTATCAGCCGTTACAGCAATGGGCGCGAAGCAGTGCCGAGGGCATTGGCGCTGGCGTGTCTGGGCTGGGATTCGCTGCAGCAGAACCGGACATTGGCGGCGGCGGAGGAAACCGGTCGCTACGTGGTCACGCGCAAACCTTAATTCTGATCCGGCTTCGGCTGTTCATAACGAGCATTGAAGGCCTGGACAAAACCGTTACGCAAAATCTGCAAAAACGCCTGGAACGCGCTGATATTTTGCTGATGTACGTTGCCGCTGAGCTCGACGCGGGTAGCGAACTGGTTTTTGCGTTGGTTCTTCAGCACGGTTTCGCTGCCGCCGACGATGGCTTCCCACACGGAGCGCAAAATGCCCTTGTTTTCGTTTTCGACGTCTTGCTGCCAATTGAACACTTCGACGTCGCGCAGCAGCGGTTTGATGTAGCCCTTGAGCTGAGCCTTGTTGGCTTCTGCTTCGATCACCACGTCGCCATGGCCGGCGTTGAAGTCGAACTTGCCATAGGCCGAGGCGAAGTCGTTCATGCGTTTGAGTTCGATGTCTTTGGCGCGCAAGCGAAACTCGAAGTCTTCGAAATTGCTCAGCGGGTCGAAGGTGGCGGTGGACTCCAGCGGCGCGTGGCCGAGCAGCAAGGCCTTGCCCTCGAAGCGAGCGTCACGTTTGCCTTCGGTGTCGACCACGTTGGTCAGGTTGAACAGGCTGGCGTTGACCTGTGTGGCGTTCATGTTCACGGGCGGTTGCGAATTGAAGTTGCGGAAAGTGATTTTGCCGTCGTTGATGCGCACTTCGTTGAGGGTAATTGGCAGCAGCTTGCTCATCTGCTCGCGCCAGTCGGTGCCTCGACCGGTCTGGGAATTCTGCTTGTTGGCGCCGCCGTCGACGAAGTTGATCTCAGGATTGATGAACTGCACCTCGGCGACCACGGCATGGTCGTACCACAGTGAATGCCAACTGACCGAGAGGTCGATCAGTGGCGCATCGACGAACGGCACCGGGACCTTGCCATCAACTTTGACGATTTTCAGACCGTTGATTTTGTAGGCGCCGCGCCACAGGGCCAGATCGACATCGACCACTTGGCCACGGTAATCGCCCATGTCGGCGAGTTTATCGTTGAGGTAATTGCGCACCAGATAGGGCAGGGCGATATCCAGTGCGACCAACAGCACAATGACGCCGGCGAGGGTCCAAAGTGGCCAGCTGTATCGACGCTTCATAATGGCAATTCCTTGGCAATGTAAAGGCATTGACTGCTGTGGTTGCCGGACGTTCGCCTGAACTGGACGACCATCGGCAACAGGCATACCGTGAACAACTTCTTCAACGCTGTACAAGGACCCAGCCATGAGCCGTATTTTTGCTGACAACGCCCATTCCATCGGCAACACGCCGCTGGTACAGATCAACCGCATCGCGCCACGCGGCGTGACTATCCTGGCCAAGATCGAGGGGCGCAACCCCGGTTATTCGGTCAAGTGCCGGATCGGCGCGAACATGATCTGGGACGCCGAAAGCACCGGCAAACTCAAGCCGGGCATGACCATCGTCGAGCCAACTTCGGGCAATACCGGGATTGGCCTGGCGTTCGTCGCCGCCGCCCGTGGTTACAAACTGATGCTGACCATGCCGGCGTCGATGAGCATCGAACGACGCAAAGTGTTGAAGGCTTTGGGCGCCGAACTGGTACTGACCGAACCGGCCAAAGGCATGAAGGGCGCGATCGACAAGGCTGCGGAAATTCTCGCCAGCGACCCGGCCACTTACTTCATGCCGGCGCAGTTTGATAACCCGGCCAACCCGGCGATCCACGAGAAGACCACGGGCCCGGAAATCTGGAACGACACCGATGGCGCAGTCGATGTGCTGGTCGCCGGCGTCGGAACCGGCGGAACCATTACCGGTATTTCGCGGTATATCAAGAATACCCAGGGCAAACCGATCATCTCGGTGGCCGTGGAGCCGGTGTCGTCGCCGGTGATTTCGCAAGCGTTGGCCGGCGAAGAGATCAAGCCGAGCCCGCACAAGATTCAGGGCATTGGCGCCGGTTTTGTGCCGAAGAACCTGGATTTGTCGATGGTCGATCGGGTTGAAGTGGTGACCGACGATGAATCCAAAGCCATGGCCCTGCGCTTGATGCAGGAAGAAGGGATTTTGTGCGGCATCTCGTGCGGCGCGGCGATGGCGGTAGCGGTGCGTTTGGCCGAAACCCCGGAAATGCAGGGCAAGACCATCGTGGTGATCCTGCCGGATTCCGGCGAGCGTTACTTGTCGAGCATGCTGTTCAGCGACCTGTTCACCGAAACCGAGAACCAGGCCTGATCGCCAGACCTGCTGCGACACGGGGATAAAGACGCTTTTGTGGCCAGCAAGTTTTTGTGATGACTGAGCTTTGAAGCTGGTGAGCTTTTGAGGCTAGTGAGCTTTTGAGGCTAGTGAGTTTTGTGGCGAGCGAGCTTGCTCGCGCTGGGTCGCGCAGCGGCCCCTCTTTTGATCTGAAAGTTGATCTGAAAAGCCAGGACCGCTGCGCAATCCAACGCGAGCAAGCTCGCTCGCCACTGGAGATTTGCTGAGTTTGCCAAAGTGGATTTGCCGCGTGCCCAATTAACCCGTGCTACCCAACCAAATCCAACCCTGACCCAAGTCAGCCGTCGTTCAGGATCGTTATGGTAATAAGTGCTTTATTGCGCAATCTTTAACACTGTTTGTTCAATCAAGCGGGTTTTTCCCCGGTCCGGTAGTGGTTATCATGGCCGGCTGCCACGTCGGGTAAATGGCGTTGTGCACCAAGCTCAAATCTCAAGGAGTCGTTGATGACCTTTTCCTTTGCCGCGAAGGCGTCGGTGTTGCTGCTGTTCCTCGGCAGTACCCTCTATGTGCATTTGCGCGGCAAGGCACGTTTGCCGGTCCTGCGTCAGTTCGTTAACCACTCGGCCCTGTTTGCGCCGTATAACGCGCTGATGTACCTGTTTTCCGGCGTGCCGTCCAAGCCTTACCTGGACCGCAGCAAGTTTCCGGAACTGGACGTGCTCAAGGACAACTGGGAAATCATCCGCGACGAAGCCATGCACCTGTTCGACGAGGGCTATATCCGCGCCGCCGAAAAGAACAACGACGCCGGTTTCGGCTCGTTCTTCAAAAAGGGCTGGAAGCGTTTTTACCTCAAGTGGTACGACAAACCGCTGCCATCCGCCGAAACCCTGTGCCCGAAAACCGTGGCGCTGGTCAGCAGCATTCCCAATGTCAAAGGCGCAATGTTCGCCCTATTGCCGGGCGGCAGCCACCTTAACCCGCACCGCGACCCGTTCGCCGGTTCATTGCGTTATCACCTAGGGTTGTCGACACCGAACTCCGACGATTGCCGAATTTTCGTCGACGGTCAGGTCTACGCCTGGCGCGATGGCGAAGACGTGATGTTCGACGAGACCTACGTGCACTGGGTCAAGAATGAGACCGAAAAAACTCGGGTGATCCTGTTCTGCGACATCGAGCGGCCGCTGAGCAACCGCTTCATGACACGCATCAATCGCTGGGTCAGTGGCCTGCTGGGCCGCGCCACTGCACCGCAGAATCTCGACGATGAACACGTTGGCGGGATCAACCGCGCCTACGCCTGGAGCAAGAACTCCAGCGATAAATTCAGCGGCGTGGTCAAACAATGGAAACGCCGCCATCCCAAGGCCTACCGCATCGCACGGCCGATCCTCGCGGTGGTGGTGCTGGCATTGTTGGCGTATTGGTTGTTCGGCTAAAACCGGCAACGATAAAAAAACCGTTCCTTGTGAGCGGTTTTTTATGCCTGGCGTTTGCGCAAAGCCCTGCCAAAAATGCCCCACAAGCCGCTAAACTCCGTCGGCGGTACGGCCCTGTTCGACAGACTGTTCCCTGGGCTGACTGCGCGCTCCCTGAATGAAATGAAGGGGCGGCACACCTGCCGTGTGCTGCCATAACCCCATGGAATAGGCGACTTTCAGTGACTCAATCCCTCAAGCCCGGCGAGAACACCACCCTCAGCATGCCCAAGGGGCAAGTCGTGGTCAGCCATGCGGCCGGCGACAATCTCGACGTTAACCTCACGGCGTTCCTCGTCACCGAAACCGGCAAAGTTGTCGACGACAGCGGCATGGTGTTTTTCAACGCGCCGGAACACGCCTCGGGCGCCGCCAGTTTCATTGCGCCGGTCAGCCAGAACGGCGCGGTCAGCCACCGCATCGGTTTTGATCTGTCGCGTCTGCCGGCGAACATCACCAAAATCGCCATCAGCCTGACCCAGGATGGCAGCGGCGGTGGTTTCGCGGCGGTCAAGGACCTGCGCGCGCAAGTGCTCGTCGGCGACCAGACCCTCGAACTCGCACCGGGCACGTTCTCGCAAGAGACCGGCATCGTCGTGCTTGAACTCTACGTGCGCAACGGCCAGCTCAAGGCGCGTTCGGTCTGGCAGGGGTTTGCCTCGGGCCTCGCCGGGCTCTGCGGCCTCTACGGCATCGAAGTTGCCGACGAAGCGCCAGCCGCCGCGCCGACAGCAATTCCAACGCCAGCTCCGACCCCGACCCCGACCCCAGCGCCGCCCGCTGCTAAACCGGTCAACATTGCCAAGTCGCTGATCACCCTCGACAAGCCCGGCACCAGCCACAAAGTGTCGCTGGAGAAAGGCCCGTCGGCGCCGAAAGTCATTCGCGTCAGCGCGACTTGGGTCGATAACGGCGATAACCAGGACAACGACGACCTCGACCTGCGCATCGGCATTCTGCGCCCGGATGGCCGCATGTCGATCATCCAGGCGCCGGACAAAAGCGGTGCGTTCGACGCCGATCCGTTCGTCTTCCACACCGGCGACGTGGTCAACGCCAGTGCCTCGGCGCCGGGCATCGAAACCGTGGAAATCAACCCGGCCATCTCCCAGCGCATGGGCGGCAAGGTTGCATTGGTGTGCAGCGTCTATTCGGCGGTGGCCAACGGCGCCGTTTCAGTAGCGTCGCTGAAGCCGAAAATGCGCATGGAATACGGCGATCAGGTGGTCGAATGCGCGTTTGAGTTCAAGAGCGGTTTCTTCAGCAGCATGGTCTACACCTACGTCATCGGCCTGATCGAAATCGACCTCGATCACATCGAACTGAGCCCGTCAGGCACCACCTCGAAAACCGGCAGCGAAGCCACGCCGTGGCTGTCGCGCAAGGGCGACAAACTGCTGATCACCATGGATGGCCCACCCGTGTTCAAAGGTCATCCGCCGCAAAGCGGTGGCAAGAAAAGCTACGTCTGAGATCCTCGAACCGCCCCAAAAAACCCGTAGGAGCGAGGCTTGCCCGCGAAGGCGTCCGACCATTCAACGCATAGGTTGACTGGACTGACGCCTTCGCGGGCAAGCCTCGCTCCTACAGATTGGGTGCCCACTCGATTATGGTTTTGCCAACCCCGGCGCCGTGCTCACCGCCGGTTTCAACACCAGCCACAGCGCCGCTGCAATCAGCACGCCGCCATAAATGTGCGCCATCGACAGCGGCTCATCCAACAGCAACGCGCCCCACAGCACGCCGAACGGCGGGATGACAAAAGTCACGGTCATCGACTTCACCGGGCCGATCGAGCTGAGTAAGCGGAAGTACACGATGTAGGCAAACGCCGTGCAGCCCAGGCCCAACCCGAGCAGCGACAGCCAGACGTTCCAGCCGCCCCAGCTCGCCGGTGGCTGGGTGACAACGCTGTAGCCGAATAGCGGCAGCAAAAACAACGTCGCGCCGAGCATGCTGCCCAGCGCCGACAGACGGCTGTCGAGGCCGCCGGCCTGATCGAGCCAGCGCCGCGCGAGGAATCCGGCGAAGCCGTAACAGGTGGTCGCGAGCAGGCAGGCGAGGGCGCCCATCAGCAATTGCATGTCGAACGCCACCGGGCCGGCGCGGGTCAGGACGCCGACGCCGAGCAATCCGAGGAACACTCCACCGAGTTTGGCGGCAGTCAGCCGCTCATGGAAAAACAGGCCGCCGATCAACACGCCCATCAACGGTGTGGTGGCGTTGAAAATCGCCGAGTAACCGGCCGGCAGCACTTGCGCGGCCACCGAATACAGAGTCGCCGGCAAGCCGCTGTTGATCACGCCCAGCAGCATCACGGTTTTCAGTTTGCCCTTGAAATCCCAACTGATGCGCATCAGCCCGAGGATCACCAGCAACCCGGCGGCGGCAATCGACACGCGGAAAAACGCCGTGGGAATGGTGCCAATCACTGGCGCGATGACGCGCATGAACAGAAAACTCGCGCCCCAAATCGCCGCCAGCGACAACAAACGAACAATATCGACAGCGCTCACGGGGCACTCCTTCCTTTATAAGGGCGCAAGTGTTGCCGAGCGTCCGGTCGATGGCAACCGAAAACCGCGCATTCAATTCGCCGCGAAAAATACGCTTCTCCTGCGCACGGTTCAGTGGCTAAGCTCAGGTTTCCGAAATTCCCGCAGAGGTCTCACCATGCCGCAGCAATGGCCCGCCGCCGATATCGCCCGAATGATCCTCGATGGCTTTGACGATTACCGCGAGCATTTCCGGCAGATCACCGACGGGGCTCGCGCGCGTTTCGAGCAGGCGCAGTGGCAAGAGGCGCAAGTCGCCTCGGCGGCGCGGATCAACCTCTACGAAGAAAAGGTCGGCGAAACCATTGCCCGACTGCGCGGTGCTTTCAATGACGAGACGCTGATGGAAGTCAGTTGCTGGCCGCTGGTCAAAAGCGCCTACATCACGTTGATCGACCTGCGCTTCGACGATGAATTGTCCGAGACCTGGTACAACTCGATCTTCTGCGGGCTGTTCAGCCACGACCTGATCAGCGACGGCTGCATGTTCATCCACACCACCCGGCCCAGCCTGCGCCGCGCCCGGGCCGCGCAAACGCGGACCTACAAACCCCAGGGGCACTTGTCGGAAATGCTCGCGAGCATCTTCGCCGACTACCGTTTCAGCGAAGATTACGCCGACCTCGCCGGCGACCTGCGCCGGCTCGAAGCGCAACTGCGCGAAAACCTGCCGGACTGGGTGTGCAAGGACCCGGAGCTGGCGGTCGAACTGTTTTCCTCGGTGCTCTACCGCAACAAAGGCGCGTACCTGGTCGGGCGCATTTACACCCGCGACGAGCAATGGCCGCTGGTGATTCCGCTGCTGCACCGCGAAGGTCGGGGGATTCAGATCGACGCGCTGATCACCGATGAAGCGGACGTGTCGATCATTTTCTCGTTCACCCGTTCCTACTTCATGGTCGATGTGCCGGTGCCGGCGGAGTTTATCGGTTTCCTCAAACGCATCCTGCCGGGCAAGCACATCGCCGAGTTGTACACCTCGATCGGTTTCTACAAACATGGCAAATCCGAGTTTTACCGGGCGCTGATCAATCACCTGGCCAACACCGACGACCAATTCATCATGGCGCCCGGCGTGCGTGGCATGGTCATGAGCGTGTTTACGCTGCCGGGTTTCAATACCGTGTTCAAGATCATCAAGGACCGCTTTTCACCGTCGAAAAACGTCGACCGCGCGACGGTGATCGAAAAGTATCGGCTGGTGAAAAGTGTCGACCGAGTCGGGCGCATGGCCGATACCCAGGAGTTTGCCGACTTCCGTTTTCCGCTGAGCAAGTTCGAACCGGCGTGTCTCGAAGAGCTGCTGGACGTGGCGCCGTCAACGGTGTCGGTCGAGGGCGATACCGTGCTGATCCGCCACTGCTGGACCGAGCGGCGGATGACCCCGCTGAACCTTTATCTGGAAAACGCCAACGAAGCGCAGGTGCGCGAGGCGCTGGAAGATTACGGTTTGGCGATCAAGCAATTGGCGGCGGCGAACATCTTTCCCGGCGACATGTTGCTGAAAAACTTCGGCGTCACCCGCCACGGGCGCGTGGTGTTTTATGACTATGACGAGATTTGTTTTCTGACCGAAGCCAACTTTCGGCACATTCCGCAGCCGCGTACCCCGGAGGACGAAATGGCCTCCGAACCGTGGTATTCGATCGGGCCGCTGGACGTGTTTCCGGAGGAGTTTCCACCGTTTTTGTTTGCTGACGCGGGGCAGCGGCGGTTGTTCGATCAGTTGCATGGCGAGTTGTACAACGCCGATTACTGGAAAAGTCTGCAAGAGGCGATTCGCGCCGGGAAAGTCATTGACGTGTTCCCGTATCGGCGTAAGGGGTTGGATAACGAGTGATGGCTGACACCCAGCCCCTCACCCCAGCCCTCTCCCCACGGGGGAGAGGGGAAAGGGAGCCGATCTTCGGGCTTCTCGGAATCTGCGTTCGACTCGCAATTGCAGGTCGCAGTATTGCAAACAAACACCTCACCCGAGCCCTCTCCCCAGTTGGGATAGGGGCGGAAGGGAGCTGATCTCCATCGGTCTCCAGACCTGAGTTCAACTCAGTCTTTCAGGTCGATATAGCTCAAAAGAACACCTCGGTCAGTCCCCTCGCCCTAAGGGGGAGAGGGGGAAGGGAGCTGATCTCCATCGTTTTCCAGACCTGAGTTCGACTCGGACTTTCAGGTCGATATAGCTCAAAAGAACACCTCGGTCAGTCCCCTCGCCCATTTGGGGAGAGGGGAACGGGAGCTGATCACCATCGTTTTCCAGACCTGAGTTCGACTCGGACTTTCAGGTCGATATAGCTCAAAAGAGCACCTCGGTCAGTCCCCTCGCCCCTTTGGGGAGAGGGTTAGGGTGAGGGGTGGCCCTCCCTGACACGCCAAACACAGCCAAATCTGCGACAATCGCCCCCCTGCGCCACTAGACGACTTATTGCGTACCTGATGACTGACGAATCGCCTTCCATCGACAAACTGCTGAAAAACCTCGATCACGCCATGCTCGCCGACCGCCACCGGCTGCGGCGGCAGTTGCTTGAGCTGCGCAAGAAACCGGACGAGGCCAAATTGGCCGCGTGGGTAACGCGCATGCAGGCGTCCTGTGATCAGGTGTTGGCGCGGCGCGCCAGCCTGCCGGTGATTCGTTACGACGACAGCCTGCCGATCGCCGCCAAGCGCGATGAAATCAAAGCCGCGCTGCTCAAGCATCAGGTGCTGATCATTGCCGGCGAAACCGGCTCGGGTAAAACCACCCAGTTGCCGAAAATCTGCCTGGAAATCGGCCGCGGCCAGCACGGTCTGATCGGCCACACCCAGCCGCGCCGCATCGCTGCACGCAGCGTCGCCAGCCGGGTTGCCGAAGAATTGGCGACGCCGCTGGGCGCGCTGGTCGGCTATCAGGTGCGGTTCGAGGATCAGAGTGATTCCAACACCCTGATCAAGTTGATGACCGACGGCATCCTGCTCGCCGAAACCCAGAACGATCGCTACCTCGAACGCTACGACACGATCATCGTCGACGAAGCGCACGAACGCAGCCTCAACATCGACTTCCTGCTCGGTTACCTGAAAACCCTGCTGCCGCGCCGCCCGGACCTGAAAGTCATCATCACCTCGGCGACCATCGACCTCGAGCGCTTCTCCAAGCACTTCGACGATGCGCCGATTGTCGAGGTTTCCGGTCGCACGTTCCCGGTCGAAACCTGGTATCGCCCGCTGACGCTGGAGCAGGACGAGGAGGGCAACCGCGTCGAGGACGACTTGACCGTCGATCAAGCGATTCTCGCCACCCTCGACGAAATCGCCGCGTTCGAACGCAGCGAGCGCAAAAGTCCCGGCGACGTGCTGGTGTTTTTGCCCGGCGAGCGCGAGATTCGCGATGCGGCCGACATGCTGCGCAAGGCCCAGCTCAAACACACGGAAATCCTGCCGCTGTACGCGCGCTTGTCGCCGGCCGAGCAGCAGCGGATTTTCCAGTCGCACCCGGGCCGCCGTGTGGTGTTGGCGACCAACGTCGCCGAAACCTCGCTGACCGTGCCGGGCATCCGTTACGTGATCGACAGCGGCACCGCGCGCATCAGCCGTTACAGCTATCGCGCCAAGGTCCAGCGTTTGCCCATCGAAGCGATTTCCCAGGCCAGCGCCAACCAGCGTAAAGGTCGTTGCGGTCGGGTCGAGCCGGGCATTTGCATTCGTCTTTACAGCGAAGAAGATTTCATCGGGCGCCCGGAATTCACCGACCCGGAAATCCTCCGTACCAACCTCGCCGCAGTGATTCTGCAGATGCTCCATCTGCGCCTCGGCGAAATCACTGATTTCCCGTTTATCGAGCCGCCGGATGGCAAGGCGATCAGCGACGGTTTTAATCTGCTGCAAGAGTTGTCAGCGGTGGATCGCAACAGTCAGCTGACCCCGCTCGGACGCAATCTGGCGCGCCTGCCGGTCGACCCGCGCATGGGCCGCATGTTGCTCGAAGCGGCGAAACTCGGCAGCTTGCAGGAAGTGCTGATCGTCGCCAGCGCCATGTCGATTCAGGACCCGCGCGAGCGCCCGCCGGAACGTCAACAAGCGGCGGATCAGGCGCACGCGCAGTGGAAAGACGTCGATTCCGACTTCGCCGGGCTGGTCAATTTGTGGCGCGGGTTTGAGGAACAGCGCCAGGCGTTGACCGCGAGCCCGCTGCGCAACTGGTGCCGCAAGAATTTCCTGAATTACCTGCGCCTGCGCGAGTGGCGCGATTCTCACCGCCAGTTGAGCCTGATCTGCCGCGACATGCAGCTGAGCATCAACAAAGAGCCGGCGGATTATCCGAGGCTGCACAAAGCCGTGCTTTCCGGCCTGCTCAGCCAGATCGGGCAGAAAGCCGACGAAGGCGATTACCTCGGCGCGCGGCAGCGGCGTTTCTGGATTCATCCTTCATCGGGCCTCGGCAAAAAGCGTCCGCAGTGGCTGATGACCGCCGAACTGGTGGAAACCACCAAGCTTTATGCGCGGATGGTCGCGAAGATTGATTCGGACTGGATCGAGCCGCTGGCCGGGCACCTGATCAAGAAAAACCACTTCGAACCGCATTGGGAGAAGAAGCGCGGCCAGGTCGTCGCGTTTGAGCAGATCACCCTGTTCGGGTTGATTGTGGTCGGCCGCCGGCCGGTGCATTACGGGCCGATTGATCCTGTGGTGTCGCGTGAATTGTTCATTCGTGAAGGGCTGGTGCGCGGCGAGATACAGTCCAAAGCCAAATGCCTGACGGCCAATGCGCAGTTGCTCGAGCAGCTCGACGAACTGGAAGCCAAGGCGCGTCGGCGCGACATTCTGGCCGACGAAGAAACCCTGTTTGCGTTTTACGACGCGCGTCTGCCGGCGGAAATTCATCAGACCGCGACGTTCGACAGTTGGTATCGGGTCAACAGTCAGAAAGATCCGCAACTGCTGATCATGCGCGAAGAAGACGTGCTGGCCCGCGAGGCCAGCGAAGTTACCGCGCTGCATTACCCGGACACGCTGCACATTGGCGATCTGGAGTTGGCGCTGAGTTACCACTTTGAGCCCAATCACCCGCGCGACGGCGTGACGCTGCGGGTGCCGGCGCCGTTGTTGCCGATGCTGCCGCCAGAGCGTCTGGAATGGCTGGTGCCGGGTGTCATTGAGGCCAAATGCGTGGCGCTGGTGCGTAACTTGCCGAAAGCGCTGCGCAAGAATTTTGTGCCGGTGCCGGACTTCGTCAAAGCCGCGCTGCAACGCATGACCTTCGCCGAAGGTTCGCTGCCGCAGGCGCTGGGCCGCGAATTGCTGCGCATGACCGGCGCGCGGGTCAGCGATGAAGCGTGGGCGGAAGCCTCGCAGCAGGTCGACAGCCATTTGCGGATGAACCTGGAAATCGTCGATGGCCAAGGCAAGTTCCTTGGCGAAGGACGCGATCTGGCCGAGTTGACCGCGCGTTTCGCCGAGGCCAGCCAAGCGGCATTGGCCGTGCCGCAAACCGCGAAAAATCAGCAGCCGGTCGAGCCGAAAGTCTTTGCCGCGGTCGCCGAGAAAACCCAGCAGAAGATCGCCGGGTTGTCGATGACGGTCTATCCGGCGTTGGTCGAAGAGGCAGGCACGGTCAAGGAAGGGCGTTTCTCGACGCCGGCCGAAGCCGAGTTCCAGCATCGCCGCGCCTTGCAGCGTTTGCTGATGCAGCAATTGGCCGAGCCGGCGAAGTTCCTGCGCGGCAAGTTGCCGGGGCTGACTGAGCTGGGCCTGATGTACCGCGAGTTGGGGCGTATCGATGCCTTGGTCGAGGACATTCTGCTGGCCAGCCTCGACAGCTGCATTCTGGAGGGCGAAGACCCGTTGCCGCGCGATGGCGCCGGTTTGGCTTCACTGGCCGAGCGCAAACGCGGCGGCTGGACCGAGCACGCCGAACGGCTGGCGAAGCTGACGCTGGAGATTCTCAAGCTCTGGCACGGGTTGCAAAAGCGCTTCAAAGGCAAGATCGACCTCGCGCAAGCGGTGGCGCTGAATGACATCAAGCAGCAGCTGAGCAATCTGGTGTATCCGGGGTTTGTCCGTGAGACGCCGATGCAGTGGCTCAAGGAGTTGCCGCGTTATCTGAAAGCGGTCGAGCAGCGTTTCGAGAAGATCGGCGCGCAAGTGCAGCGCGACCGGGTCTGGAGCGGCGAATTGTCTGCGCTGTGGGCGCAATACCAGACGCGCGCGAACAAACACGCGCAGGAAGGTAAACGCGACCCGCAACTGGAGCTGTACCGCTGGTGGCTGGAGGAGTACCGCGTGTCGCTGTTCGCCCAGCAACTGGGGACCAAAGTACCGATCTCCGACAAGCGCCTGAACAAACAGTGGAGTCAGGTCGAGCCCTGATCGCTATGTGTGCGATCCCCTGTGGCGAGGGGGCTCGCCCCCGTCCGGCTGCGAAGCAGTCGTAAAATCACCCAATTTGTAAAACTGATACACCGAGTTCGCAGGGTTTGGGGCGGCTTCGCCACCCAACGGGGGCAAGCCCCCTCACCACAATGTTCGTGCCAGCATCGGGCAGTTGTTTGATCTTGCGCGCGAGTGGTGATAAGACCTACCTGTGGCGAGCGAGCTTGCTCGCGCTGGGCTGCGCAGCGGGCCCAAGATCTTGTGAGCGCTGCGCACTCAAGCGCGAGCAAGCTCGCTCGCCACAGAATGTCAGTTGCCACAGAAATCTCAGTTGCTACAGAAACCTCAATTGCTACAGGAATCTCAGTTGCTACAGATCTAGTGCTCTCGGTGCTCGTGCCAGCATCGGGCAGTTGTTTGATCCTTGCGCGCGAGTGGTGATAAGACCTACCTGTGGCGAGCGAGCTTGCTCGCGCTGGGCTGCGCAGCGGCCCCAAGATTTTGTGAGCGCTGCGCACTCAAGCGCGAGCAAGCTCGCTCGCCACAGGATCTCAGTTGCCACAGAAATCTCACCTGTCACAAAAATCTCACCTGCCACAGAAACCTCACCTGTCACAGAAATCTCAATTGTCACAAAAATCTCAGTAGTCACAGAATTCTCAGTTGCCACAGATCCCTCATCTTTGATGCTCGTGCGAGCATCGGGCAGTTGTTTGATCCAGCAAATAGGGCCAAACCGCAGCGTTTATGGCAAACTTCGCGCCTATAAATGCCGGCGCCGCGATTTTGAGCCTTCAGCGGCTCTCGCGGATCGGAATAAAGCGATGCCAGGTTTGCTTCCCGGCGCGGGAATGAACCCTTTGTGTGTGTTGGTACGTCGGTGCCAGCGCTTTCTGCCTGAACAGATTAGAGAAACGACCATGCATAACGTCGTCATCAGCGGCACCGGCCTGTACACCCCGGCCAACAGCATTTCCAACGAAGAGCTGGTGCAGTCTTTCAATGCTTACGTCGCGCAATTCAACGCCGACAACGCTGACGCCATCGCGCGTGGCGAGCTCGAAGCGTTGACCGAGTCCAGTGCGGCGTTTATCGAAAAAGCTTCCGGCATCAAAAGCCGCTTTGTCATGGACAAGGACGGCATCCTCGACCCGCAACGCATGGCGCCGCGCCTGCCCGAACGTTCCAACGACGAATGGTCGGTGCTTTGCCAAATGGCCATCGGCGCTGCCGAACAAGCGCTGCAACGCGCCGGCAAAACCGCTGCCGACATCGACGGCGTGATCGTCGCCTGCTCGAACCTGCAACGCGCCTACCCGGCCATCGCCATCGAAGTCCAGGAAGCCCTGGGCATCCAGGGTTTTGGTTTCGACATGAATGTCGCCTGCTCCTCGGCGACTTTCGGCATCCAGGCCGCCACCAACAGCGTGCAACTGGGCCAGGCGCGGGCGATCCTGATGGTCAACCCGGAAGTCTGCACCGGTCACCTGAACTTCCGCGACCGCGACAGCCACTTCATCTTCGGCGACGCCGCCACTGCGGTGATTGTCGAGCGCGCTGACCTGGCCACGTCCGAGTTCCAGTTCGACATCGTCAGCACCAAACTGCTGACCAAGTTCTCCAACAACATCCGCAACAACTTCGGTTTCCTCAACCGCGCGGCGGAAGAGGGGATTGGCAGCAAGGACAAACTGTTCGTGCAGGAAGGCCGCAAGGTGTTCCGCGACGTCTGCCCGATGGTCGCCGAGCTGATCGCCACGCATCTGGAGGAAAACCAGCTGAATGTCGGCGACGTGAAGCGCTTCTGGCTGCACCAGGCCAACCTGAGCATGAACCACTTGATCGTGAAGAAACTGCTCGGCCGCGAGGCGACTGAAGAAGAAGCCCCGGTGATTCTTGATACCTACGCCAACACCAGTTCTGCGGGTTCGGTAATTGCGTTTCACAAGAATCAGGATGATCTGGCCGCTGGTTCGCTGGCGGTGCTCAGCTCGTTTGGTGCCGGTTATTCGATTGGCAGCGTGATCTTGCGCAAGCGCTGAGTGTTTAAAGAAAGACCGTAGCCGTTGGCTACGGTCTTTTTTTATGGGCGCTGTTTTTGTGGATGCCGGGTTTTAGCAGCGAAAACTTTGTTGAGGAGGAGGGATTGTGTGGCGAGGGGGTTCACCCCCGTTGGAGCGCGCAGCGGTCCCAAAAGCTGAGCCCCTGTTTAGCCAGACTGACCGCATTGGATGGTTTTGCGACTGCTTCGCAGCCGAACGGGGGTAAACCCCCTCGCCACAGGGATTTGGGTGAGGGTTGGAAACATTTGGGTTTTTGGGGGGAAGGGCTTGCAAAAACAACCTCGCGCTACGCATCGGACGGATGACGGGGACCGATGTGCAGCGCGAGTTGTAAAGGACGCTCGGGCTTCCTTGCCCGAGTCGGGTGGTGCGGGTGTCAGAACTTGGCTTCGGCATCCAGTTGCAGGGTGTTGATTTTCGAGTCACGCACAGTGGCGTTGGTGTAGTCGGATTTGGCCATGAAATACGTCGCGCCGAGGGCGAAGTTCTTGTCCAACTCGTAGCTGACTTTGACCTTGCTGCCACGCGAACCGGTGAACCCGTTGGCGAAATCGGAGTCGGTGAAAGCGCCGACCACCGCATTACGCTGCACATCGCGGTAGTTGTAGTCCACGCCGAAGCCGTAGAACTTGGTTTTCACACCGGCCAGCCAACCCATGTCCTGGTCGTTGCTGGCGTCCTTGTTGTTGACGATCTGGCCGTACAACGACAGCGGCACTGGCAAGCCGCCAATGTCGAGCGCGCTGAAACCTTCGTACAGTTTGAATTCTTCGCCAGCACTGTTGCCGTTGATCGCCAGCGTGGTGGTGTTGTCGTCATTGTCGTAACCGTAGACGCTGCCGCCCAAGGTCATTTTCAGGTTGTCGGTGATCGCGAAGCGCGCGCCCAATTGACCGGCGTACAGACGCAAGTCGTGGCGGAACTGCTTGCCTTCGCCATCGACGTTGTCCTTCAGCGTGTAGTGGCCAGCGCTGCCGAACAGCTCGACCGGGCCCAACGCGTGCTGATAGGTCGCGGCGAGGCCTTCAGGGCTGATGTCGCTATCCCAGATGATGTCGCCAGTGCTGACCCATGGTTGCGCCATTTTGCCGCCGATCAGGTGCAGATCCTTGATCGCAGTCGGGTGGTAATCGACGTAACCCTGGTCGAGCCAGATGTCTTTCTTGGTGAAGTTGTTGTCCAGGCTCTGGTTGGTCGAGCGCGAATCGTTGTCGCTGCCGGTAGCGATGCGGATACCAGTGCTGACTTGCGGGTTGATCTCGGTGTAGGCACCGAGGCGCACACGCACGCGCTGGCGATCCTGGTCGCCGGTGTTCGACACGCCGTCGTTCTTGACCGTTTCCTGACGGAAGCGCACGTCGCCCTTGAATTGAGTCTTGGCGGCCCACGCCAGTTTCTGGTCGAAGCTGCTCAGTTCGTTGGTTTTCTTCGCGGTCGCAGCGATTTGCTCGTTGGTTTCCTGCTGGGCCTGACGGGCGATTTGCTGGTCTTTCTGATCCCTGGCCAGTTCGGCTTGCAGCTCGCTGTATTGCGCGTTGGTAATCGAACCGTTTGCCTTGAGCATGTCGAGCAATTTGGCGTCGACTGCGGCGCTGGCCGGAACGCTCATGGCCAGCAACAGACCGCCACACAGGGCCGCCGCAGTTTTCGTGGAAGCAAGACGCATATCAATCTCCGAAGAAGAAAAGGGATGACTGAGCCATCCAGGGACACAACCGACCGTTGGCGGACGGTAAACAGTGGCCGGGTAGAACCCGACGCTCTAAAAACTGGCGCCAGTATCGCGATCGATTATTACAGTGCGGTGGCAAAGTGATGGCAGATGCGTGACGTTATGCGCTGCGCTGGAACCTTCGGTGCAGAGCCTTGTCGGCGCATCACGGGGTGTGCAATGCGTGGCGATAGGCGATACTCGCCGGGCTGTCACGCACAGAAATGGTGAGAACGCTGATGCCGCTGCAATGTCTTGAAAGTCTGTCTGAAATCGCCCCGCACACGTGGGACGCGTTGGTCCCCGAACGTCAGCCGTTTCTGCGCCACGCCTTTTTGAGTGCGCTGGAAGACAGTGGCAGCGTCGGCCCGCACACCGGTTGGCAGCCCGAGCATCTGCTGCACGTCGAGGGTGATCGGCTGATCGCGGCGTTGCCCAGCTACCGCAAGTGGAATTCCTACGGCGAGTACGTGTTCGACCACGCCTGGGCGGACGCCTGCGCCCGTGCCGGCATCGACTATTACCCGAAGTTGTTGACAGGCGTGCCGTTCAGCCCGGTCAGCGGCCCGCGTCTGTTGGCGGCGACGCTGGAAGACGGTTTCGAGTTGCTCAACAGCCTGCCGGGGTATCTGCAGATCGAAGAACTTTCCAGCGCGCACATCAACTTCACCGACCCGTTTACCGACGCGGCGCTGGCCGAACAACCGGGCTGGCTGCAACGTATCGGCTGTCAATACCACTGGCAGAATCGCGGCTATCGGGATTTCCAGGATTTCCTCGACGCGCTGAGTTCGCGCAAACGCAAACAGATGCGCAAGGAACGCGAGCAAGTGGCGGGGCAGGGCATCGAGTTTGAATGGCTGGAAGGTGCGCAACTGAGCGAAGCGCAGTGGGATTTTGTCTATGCCTGCTACGCCAATACCTACGCGGTACGTAGGCAAGCGCCTTATCTGACGCGCGAATTCTTCAGCCTGCTGGCCGAGCGCATGCCCGAAGCGATTCGCGTGGTGCTGGCCAAACAAGGCTCACGGCCGGTGGCGATGGCGTTCAGCCTGATCGGTGGCGACAGTTTTTACGGACGTTACTGGGGCTGCCTGGCGGAGTACGACCGACTGCATTTCGAGACGTGTTTTTATCAAGGCATGGACTACGCGATCGCCCATGGTTTGCAGCGTTTCGACGCCGGGGCGCAGGGCGAACACAAATTGATACGCGGCTTTGAGCCGGTAATCACTCATTCCTGGCACTACCTGCGGCATCCGGGGCTGAAAGCGGCGGTCGAGGATTTCCTGCAACAGGAGCGCGTCGGCGTATTGGCCTATGCCGAAGCCGCGCGGGCTGCATTGCCGTACAAGCAAGGCTAAACAACCCACACAAATCGCCCTTGTAGGAGTGAGCCTGCTCGCGATAGCGCCGTGTCAGTCGACATCAATGTCGACCGGTTCGACGCCATCGCGAGCAGGCTCGCTCCTACAGGGTTTGATGGTGTTTGATCGGAATCAATCGATACCGACAAACCCACCGGTCTGATGCGCCCACAACCGCGCGTACAACCCGCCATGTGCGAGCAGTTCGGCGTGGCTGCCGGTTTCGGCGATCTTGCCGTTTTCCAGCACCACCAGCCGGTCCATGCGCGCGATGGTCGACAGTCGGTGCGCAATCGCGATCACCGTTTTGCCTTGCATCAGGGTTTCCAGGCTTTCCTGAATCGCCGACTCGACTTCCGAGTCCAGCGCCGAGGTGGCTTCGTCCATGATCAGGATCGGCGCGTCCTTGAGCAGCACCCGCGCAATGGCGATGCGCTGACGTTGGCCGCCGGAGAGTTTCACCCCGCGTTCACCGACGTGCGCGTCAAAACCGCTGCGCCCTTCCGCGTCCGAAAGCAACGGGATGAACTGGTCGGCGCGGGCCTTGTGCGCCGCTTCCCAGAGTTCGGCGTCAGTGGCGTCGGGTTTGCCGTAAAGAAGATTGTCGCGGATCGAGCGGTGCAGCAGCGAGGTGTCCTGGGTGATCATGCCGATGCGCTCACGCAGGCTTTCCTGGCCGACTTCGGCGATGTTCTGGCCGTCGATCAAAATCCGCCCGCCCTGCACGTCATACAGGCGCAGCAGCAGGTTGACCAAGGTCGATTTGCCGGCGCCGGACGGGCCGATCAAGCCGATTTTCTCGCCGGGTTTGATCGTCAGATTGAGGCCGCCGATGATCCCGCTCTTCTTGCCGTAGTGGAAATCCACATTCTCGAAACGCACCTCGCCACGCGCCACGGCCAGCGGTTTGGCGTGCTCGCGATCGGTGACGCTGACTGGCTGGGCGATGGTCTGCAGACCGTCCTGAACCATGCCGATGTTTTCGAAAATGCCGTTGACCACCCACATGATCCAGCCGGACATGTTGACGATGCGAATCACCAGGCCGGTGGCCAGGGCAATCGCGCCGACCGAGATCAGCGACTGCGTCCACAGCCACAGGGCCAGGCCGGTGGTGCCGACGATCAGCAGGCCGTTCATGCTGGTGATGACCACGTCCATGCTGGTCACGACGCGACCCGCCAGTTGGGCTTTTTCGGTCTGTTCTTCGATGGCTTCGCGGGCGTATTGCTGCTCGAAATTGGTGTGGGCGAACAGCTTCAACGTGGTGATGTTGGTGTAGCCGTCGACGATCCGCCCCATCAGTTTCGAGCGCGCATCGGAGGACACCACCGAGCGTTCCTTGACCCGTGGCACGAAGTAGCACAGCGCGCCAATGTACGCGGCGATCCAGCTCAGCAGCGGGATCATCAGGCGCCAGTCGGCTTCGGCGAACAACACCAAGGAGCTGATCGCGTAGATCAGCACGTGCCACAACGCGTCCACCGCTTGCACCGCCGAATCACGCAGCGAGTTGCCGGTTTGCATGATGCGCTGGGCGATGCGCCCGGCGAAGTCGTTCTGGAAGAAATTCAGGCTCTGTTTGAGCACGTAACTGTGGTTCTGCCAGCGGATCAGGCTGGTCATGCCGGGGCTCAGGGTCTGATGCACCAGCAAGTCGTGCAGGCCGACAAAAATCGGTCGAAACAGCAGCGCCACCACGGCCATCCAGGCCAGTTCGATGCCATGTTCCTGGAAGAAATTGACGTTCGGCGTGCCTTGCGTCAGGTCGATGATGCGGCTCAGGTAACTGAACAGCGCCACTTCGATCAACGCGCCAATCAGGCCGACGATCAGCAGGGCGGCGAAACTCGGCCAGACCTGCTTCAGGTAATAGGTATAGAAGGGGAGAACCCGATCCGGCGGGGCTGCCGTCGGTGCGTCGCGGAAGATGTCGATCAGTTTTTCAAAACGGCGATAAAGCATTGGTTCTCCGCCCGCGCTGGGGCTCTCCTTTAAACACGATGAGCGCCGCCGGCAAACACCGGCGGCGGCTCACATTCCCTGTGCAGGTCAGTCGATGATTTTGGCCGACTTGATGAACACAGGATCGACAGGAACGTTTTGCATGCCATTTTTGGTGGTTGTCTGCGAGTTGACGATCGTGTCCACGACTTCCATTCCCTTGACGACTTTACCGAACACCGCATAACCGTCGCCGGTGTCGAGGAAGTCATTGTCTTTGACGTTGATGAAGAACTGGCTGGTGGCCGAATTCGGGTTGGAGGTGCGCGCCATGGACAAGGTGCCACGCACGTTGTGCAAACCGTTTTTCGACTCGTTCTTGATCGGCGCCTTTGTGTCTTTCTGTTGCATCTGTTGGGTGAACCCGCCGCCCTGAACCATGAAGCCCGGGATCACACGGTGGAAAATCGTGTTGTTGTAGAAACCGCTGTTCACGTAATCAACAAAGTTCTTGGTACTGATCGGTGCCTTGACCGCGTCCAGCTCGATTTCGATCTGGCCATTAGTGGTTTCCAGCAGCACATGCGGGGCTTTGGCAGGTGTGGCGGCCATCAGGTTGGCGGCGAACAGGACGGAGCCGGCGACGAGGGCGATTTTTTTCAGCATGGGTCAGTGATCCTGATTGGTGGTGTCGACTGCGGTGAGAAACTCGAGCAGCGTTTGATTGAAGCGTTCGGGTTGATCCAGCGGGGTGGCGTGACGCGAATCGGCGATCACCACCAGCCGCGCATCGGGCAGCAGTTTTACATAGGTTTCTTTCACCGCGACCGGCGTGTAATCCCGGTCGGCGGCAATGATGAGGGTTGGACAGGCGACCTTCGAAAGTCGTTCCTGAACGCCCCAACCGACAATTGCATCGAAGCTGGCGAGATAAGCATGTTTGGCGTTTTTTGCCCAGCGCTCGGCCATTTTCTGACGCAAATCGGCTTGCTCCGGTTTCGGAAACAACTTGCCGCCCAACGCTTTGCCGATGGTGCCGAGGCTGAGGACGCGCATCAGGCTCCAGCGCTTGAACCACTGCCAGTAATCGTCGCGACTGCGCAATTTGACCTCGGGTGCGCTGTTGACGATGCAAAGGCTTTTGAGCAATTGCGGCTGATCGGTGGCCAGTTGAAAACCGATCATCCCGCCCATCGACAGGCCGACGTAATGCGTCGGGCCGAGGTTGAGGTGCTCGATCAGCGCGATCAGGTCGGCGCTGAACCCGGCGATGCTGTAGCGCTCGCGGGGCTTGTCCGAGCGACCGTGGCCGCGCACGTCCGGGACGATCACCCGGTAACGCGCGGCGAGCGCCGGGATCTGCATTTCCCAGTCCAGCGTGCTCGAACCCAGCCCGTGGACCAGCAGCAATGGAGCGCCGTGGCCATATTCCTCGTAGTGCAGGTTGCAACCTTCGTGTTCGAAATAGGCCATGCAAGTGCTCCGTGTCAGGCTTGTTCTGGTGCGGCGAAAGGTGCATCCAGCGGCGCGGTATCGAAGGTGCGCAGCAGGTCGATGAGAATCTGCGTCGCCGGGCCGAGGGGTTTGTCCTTGTTCGAATACAGGTAAAAACTCGGATTACGGCTGCCGCCCTGGTCCAACGGTAGCAGCTTGAGCGTACCGTCCTTCAATTCGCGTTCGACCATGTGCCGTGGCAACCAGGCAAACCCCAGGCCATTGCTGACAAACGTGGCGGCGGTGGCGAGGCTGCCGACGGTCCAGCGCTGTTCGGCGCCGAGCCAGCCGACGTCGCGTGGCTGCTGGCGGCCGGAGTCGCGGATGACCACTTGCATCTGGGTTTCGAGGTCCTGAAAACTCAGTTCGCGGTTCAAGCGGTGCAAGGCGTGATCGGGGTGCGCGACAGCGACAAATTCAACATCGCTGAGCTCCGCGCCGAGGTAACCGGGAATGCTGAAACCGGTGATGGCCAGATCGGCCACGCCTTCGAGCAACACTTCTTCCACACCCGACAACACCTCTTCGCGCAGACGCACACGGCAGCCACGGCTTTGCGGCATGAACGCGGTGAGGGCGCGCACCAGGCGCGCGCTCGGGTAGGCAGCATCGACCACCAGACGCACTTCCGCTTCCCAGCCTTGCTCCATGTGATGGGCAAGGTCTTCGAGTTGGCTGGCCTGTTTGACCAGTTGTCGCGAGCGGCGCAGCAACACGCCGCCGGCCTCGGTAAGCACGGCTTTGCGGCCGTCGATGCGCAACAGCGGCACGCCGAGTTGGTCCTGCATGCGGGCGACGGTGTAGCTGACAGACGATTGCGAGCGATGCAGCGCTTCGGCGGCCTGGGCGAAACCGCCGTGGTCGACCACGGCTTGCAATGTTCGCCATTGATCAAGCGTCACGCGGGGCGCTTTCATGATGAGCTCCTCTTGTCCTAAGCTGGCGGTCCTTATTGGAGACTGCCGAATGAAAAAATTCTGTTTTGGGGTATCGGGTTGTGTCTTTCTGGCGCTGTTGCCGCTGACCGCGCTGGCCTACCCGATCGATGTCACCAAACAGCTCAATGGGCTGAACATCGATTACAACGCCTTCGACACGGACAACGACATCGCCTCCATTCAGGTCAATAACTACGGCAACACCGACGCGACCTGCCGGGTGGTGTTCAACAATGGACCGGAAGCACCGCGCACCCGCACCATCGAAGTGCTGGCCGGTAAACATAAAAACGCGACGGCCAAGTTCACCCGCGAAATCATCAAGATGCGCATCACGCTGACCTGCACCCCGAAATAACAAAGCCCTGTAGGCGCGAGGCTGGTGTGGCGAGGGGGCTTGCCCGCTTTGCACCCGGAGGGGGCCAAGCCCCCTCGCCACAAAAGTTGATTGATACATCGCTTGATGAGCTTATAAACGAATTTATCGATGCGTTGTAGCAGTTATTTGCGCTTTTTCATCGATATGACTCTGTTTAAGCTCCACTCCATCGCCTTACAGCATTCTCAGATGGAGCCTACAAGCCATGTCCAAAGTTCTGATCATCGAAAGCAGCGCCCGTCAGCAAGATTCGGTTTCGCGTCAACTGACCCAAACCTTCATCAGCCAGTGGAAAGCCGCGCACCCGGCAGATCAGATCACGGTTCGTGACTTGGCCATCAATCCGGTGCCGCACCTCGACAGCAACCTGCTTGGCGGCTGGATGAAAGCGGCGGACCAACGCAACGTCGTCGAACAGGCTTCGCTGGACCGCTCCAACCAATTGACCGATGAATTGCTCGCTGCCGATGTGTTGGTAATGGCCGCGCCGATGTACAACTTCGCGATCCCGAGCACCCTCAAAGCGTGGCTCGACCATGTGCTGCGGGCCGGCGTGACGTTCAAGTACACCGACACTGGCCCGCAAGGCCTGCTCACCAACAAACGCGCTTACGTGCTGACCGCTCGCGGCGGCATCTACGCTGGCGGCCCGGCGGATCACCAGGAACCGTACCTGCGCCAAGTCATGGGTTTCATCGGCATCCACGACGTCACGTTTATTCACGCCGAGGGCATGAACCTGGGCGGCGACTTCCAGGAGAAGGGCTTGAACCAGGCCAACGCCAAGCTTTCCCAGGTCGCCTGAGTTTTTAATCGCCAGATAATCGCTGACTGTTCAAGTGACCCGGCGTAACCCCTTCAAGGCTTTACGCGCATCGACCTCCCTTTGCACTTGTTGCTCCTGAGTGCTGTAGCCCGATTGAACGCATTTGCGAGATCGGGCTTTTTTTTGCCCGGGATTTGGGTGTTCTCGCGATTGATGACAAAACCCGTTATCGTCGCCGCCATTCAAAACGAGGCGAGCATGGGCTATCTACTTTTTGTCACGCTGATCCAGGCGTTTTCCTTCAGTCTGATCGGCGAATACCTGGCCGGGCATGTCGACAGTTACTTCGCGGTGCTGGTGCGCGTGGTGCTGGCGGGGCTGGTGTTTATTCCGCTGACGCGCTGGCGTTCAGTCGAGCCGGCGTTCATGCGCGGCATGTTGCTGATCGGCGCGTTGCAGTTCGGCGTGACCTACGTCTGCCTGTACCTGAGTTTTCGCGTGCTGACGGTGCCGGAAGTCTTGCTGTTCACCATCCTCACGCCGTTGCACGTGACGCTGATCGAAGACGCACTGAACCGCCGCTTCAACCCGTGGGCGTTGGTCGCCGCGCTGGTGGCCGTGGCCGGCGCGGCGGTGATTCGCTACGACCGCATCAACCCGGACTTCTTCATGGGTTTCCTGTTGCTGCAACTGGCCAACTTCACCTACGCCGCCGGCCAAGTGCTCTATAAACATCTGGTCGCGCGGCATCCGAGCGACCTGCCGCATTACCGGCGCTTTGGCTATTTCTACCTCGGCGCATTGGCGGTGGCGTTGCCGGCGTTCCTGTTGTTCGGCAAACAGAACTTCCTGCCCGAAGCACCGCTGCAATGGGGCGTGCTGGTGTTCCTCGGGTTGGTTTCGACGGCGCTGGGTTTGTATTGGTGGAACAAAGGCGCGTGCCTGGTGAACGGCGGGACGCTGGCGGTGATGAACAACCTGCACGTGCCGGTGGGTTTGCTGATCAATCTGCTGATCTGGAATCAACACGAAGAACTGGGGCGACTGTTTCTCGGCGGCTCGGTGATTCTGATGGCGGTGTGGATCAGCCGGTTGGGTATCAGACCCACCGCAATCCGTACCTTGTAGGAGCGAGGCTTGCCCGCGAAGGCGGTGTGTCAGTCAACACTAATGTAGGCTGACACACCGCCTTCGCGGGCAAGCCTCGCTCCTACAGGGGGATGTGGTGCTACATGATGTGTTTTTCCGGCTCCGGAATGTGGCTCGCACCCAGCACCGCCGGCAGCAACCCGGCCCTTAAATCGCCGCCACTCGGCTGCTGATACAGGCTCAAGCCAAACTCAGGCAGCACCGCCAGCAGATAATCGAAAATATCGCCCTGAATCCGCTCGTAATCCGCCCACACCGTGGTGCGCGTGAAACAGTAGATTTCCAGCGGAATGCCCTGCGCCGTGGTTTGCATCTGGCGGACCATGCAGGTCATGTTCGGCTGAATCTCCGGATGACTCTTCAGATACGCCAACGCATAAGCGCGAAACGTGCCGATATTGGTCATCCGCCGCCGATTGGCCGACATCGCCGCAACGTTGCCCTGGGCTTCGTTCCACGCCTTGAGCTCGGCTTGTTTGCGGCCGATGTAGTCGGTCAACAAATGCACCTGCGACAGCTTCAGCTCTTCGTCATCGCGGACAAATCGCACACCGCTGGCGTCAATAAACACGCTGCGCTTGATCCGCCGCCCGCCGGACTGCTGCATCCCGCGCCAGTTCTTGAACGACTCGGACATCAGCCGCCAGGTCGGAATCGAGACGATGGTTTTATCGAAGTTCTGCACTTTGACCGTGTGCAACGTGATGTCCACCACATCGCCATCGGCGCCGACTTGCGGCATCTCGATCCAGTCGCCGACCCGCAGCATGTCGTTGCTGGTCAACTGCACACTGGCGACGAACGACAGCAGCGTGTCCTTGTAGACCAATAAGATCACCGCCGACATCGCGCCCAGACCCGAGAGCAACAGCAGCGGCGAGCGGTCGATCAGCGTCGCGACAATGATGATTGCGCCGAGCACGTACAAGACCATTTTCGTCAGTTGCACGTAGCCTTTGATCGAGCGGGTGCGCGCATGTTCGGTGCGCGCGTAGATGTCCAGCAGCGCACTGAGCAGGGCGCTCGCCGCCAGCAGCAGGAACAGAATGGTGAAGGCCAGCGCAACATTGCCGAGAAAGATCAGGCTGGTTTTGCTCAGCTCCGGCACCAGATAGAGGCCGAACTGGATCACCAGCGACGGGGTCATTTGCGCCAGTCGATGAAACACCTTGTTGTGCCGCAGGTCGTTGACCCAGTGCAGCGCCGGTTGGCGGCCGAGCATCTTGGTCGCGTGCAGCATCAGGTAGCGCGCCACTCGTCCGAGGACCAGCGCGACGATCAGCAGCAGCATCAGCGCCAGGCTGGAATGCAGGAGCGGATGCCGGTCGAGGGCGCCCCAAAGGTCTTGGGCATTGAGCCAGAGCTGTTTGATATCCATGGGTGAAAACGATTCTTCTGTAGGTTGCGTCGGGGCGATTAGAGCATTTAAGACGCTGCGGATGACGTTTGGAGACTGATCGGGCAACAAAAAAGCCACTGTTTACTGTCGTTTGCATAAAGAAACTCGGCCTGCGCGCTCGAAACCGGTAACCTATGCAGCTGTTTTTTTGCATTTCTTCGAGGTAGCACCCGTGTTTTCCGATTTCGCCCTGCACGAACGCCTGCTAAAAGCTGTGGCCGAGCTTAAATTTGTCGAGCCAACGCCTGTGCAAGCAGCGGCTATTCCGCTGGCGCTGCAAGGGCGTGACCTGCGGGTGACAGCGCAAACCGGCAGCGGCAAAACCGCTGCGTTCGTTTTGCCGATCCTCAACCGCTTGATCGGCCCGGCCAAAGTCCGCGTCAGCATCAAGACCCTGATCCTGCTGCCGACTCGCGAGCTGGCCCAGCAGACCATCAAGGAAGTCGAGCGCTTCGCCCAGTTCACTTTCATCAAGTCTGGCCTGATTACCGGCGGTGAAGACTTCAAGGTCCAGGCCGCCATGCTGCGCAAGGTGCCGGACATCCTGATCGGTACGCCGGGGCGGATGATCGAGCAACTGAACGCCGGCAACCTCGACCTGAAAGAAGTCGAGGTACTCGTCCTCGACGAAGCCGACCGCATGCTCGACATGGGTTTTGCCGAAGACGTGCAGCGTCTGGTGGCGGAGTGCACCAATCGCCAGCAGACCATGCTGTTCTCCGCCACCACCGGTGGTTCGGGCCTGCGCGAGATGGTCGCCAACGTCCTGAACAACCCTGAGCACTTGCAACTGAACAACGTCAGCGATCTGAACGCGACCACGCGTCAGCAGATCATTACCGCTGACCACAACCAGCACAAAGAACAGATCGTCAACTGGCTGTTGGCCAACGAGACCTATCAGAAGGCCATCGTGTTCACCAACACCCGGGCCATGGCCGACCGCATCTACGGCCGTCTGGTGGCGCAGGAATACAAGGCGTTCGTGCTGCACGGTGACAAGGACCAGAAGGATCGCAAACTGGCAATCGACCGTCTGAAGCAGGGCGGCGTGAAAATCCTCGTCGCCACCGACGTCGCCGCGCGCGGTCTCGACGTGGAAGGCCTGGACCTGGTGATCAACTTCGACATGCCACGCAGTGGCGACGAATACGTACACCGTATCGGTCGTACCGGGCGTGCCGGCAACGATGGCCTGGCGATCTCGCTGATCTGCCACGGCGACTGGAACCTGATGTCGAGCGTCGAGCGCTACCTCAAGCAGAGCTTCGAGCGCCGCACCATCAAGGAAGTCAAAGGCACTTACGGCGGACCGAAAAAGGTCAAGGCCTCGGGCAAAGCCGTTGGCGTGAAGAAGAAAAAAGTCGACGCCAAGGGCGACAAGAAGAAAACCGGCGCCAAGGCCCCGACCAAACGCAAAATCGCCAACCGCCCGAAAACCGACGCACTGTCGCTGGTGAGCAAGGACGGCATGGCCCCACTGAAACGCCGCAAGCCGGAAGCGCCTGCTGCTGAGTAAACCTGGGCAAGGGCTTGTTGTGGTGAGGGGAGCTTGCTGTGGCGAGGGGGCTTGCCCCCGTTGGAGTGCGAAGCGCTCCCGTTTTTTTTTTCAGGGTCGCTGCGCAACCCAACGGGGGCAAGCCCCCTCGCCACAAAAGCGCACTAACCAAAGGTTCGATGCCGCACCTGACTGAGCCCCAATAAAAAACCCGGACAATGTCCGGGTTTTTTTATGCCCAACGTTTATCAGCTCCCGAGCAAACCACTGCTGTCGGCATCAAAACGCTGCTTGGCCCGATCGGCCGCCGGTTTGAGCAACGCCAGCAGCGCCGCTTCGCTGTACAACTGAGTGACCGCCAGTTCCTTCGGCGTCGGCTCAATCGGGATCAGCACGTCTTCACCGTCGGCATGCAGCCAGATCGCCACCAGATGAATCGCCGAGACAAACAGCACACGCAATTCGACGGTTTTACCCTGCAATTGCGCCGACTGTTCCGCCAGTTTCAGCGCGCCAACCGTGGCGGCCGCGATGGCCCCGTGGTTCAGCGAGGCGAACTCGACGTGACCGCGTACGTCCGCCAGTTGCGCATCGGCAATCGTCACGCTGTCAGCGAACACCAGGTAGTGCCAGTCGCCGACCTTGGCGTCTTGCAGACCTTTGCCGTGGCTCAAGTCCTCCAGGCTCAGTGAGTAACCGCGATAGGCCTCGCTGAGGCTGATCTTGCTCGCGGTCGCATTGGCAAACTGGCGATTAACCCCGAAACCGTTGGTGTGCAGCGCCGCTTGCAGCGCTGGGCGTAATGTTTGCACGCCGTTGGAAGGCGCCTTTGGATAAGTCAGTTGCATGATCTCGCCCTCCTAGTTTTTCGCGGTGAAGTAAGTGTTGGTCCAGTTGCCGCCGCCGTTGTACGAACCGGGGAACGAGTTCAGCGCGCGCGTCGAATAGCCGTAGATCGAATCGGCGATCAACAGGTAGTTGCCGTTGGTCCCGTAGATGGTCAGGAAGTGCGCGCCACCGCCGTACCAGGCGCAGCGCAGACCAATCGGCCGGCCCATGTTGATCTGGTTCTGAATCGCCGACATCTGCAGCGAGCCCTGATTCATCCCGTTGAAACTGCGCGTGGTGCGCAGCGCGGAGTCGAGATAGCCATAGACGTTGCACGGCCCCGGTTGATTGCAGCAATTGCGATCCAGGTTAGCGCTGGCCACACCGCATTGCGTCCACTGTCCGGTGCCGTAATAGTTGCCGACCGACGCCGAAACCGCGGCCCAGCACCAGTTGCTTTGCGTCTGCTGCTGCATCGTGAAGTTGAGGCTGGCGGCGGCCTGCGCGTTGAGCGGTGTTGCCGATTTGGCGTCGACCAGTTGCGCGTCGAGCAAGTGATCGAGCAGGCACCTTGGCAGAGTTTCGCCAGTGAATTGCGTTGCTTCAGTGGTTAACATTTTTCAATCCTCCATGAGAGAAAAAACAAGCTCCAGCTTGTGATGGTGTTGCGATTTTGCTGAGCCGCTGATGGCGGGCTCGAAGTAACATTAGGATGTAATATGCGTTAACGCAAACAAAAAATGCATTAATGCAAAATCATGCGCAAAAAAATGCAGCCTGAAGCGTCTGCCTGAGGCTGCTTTTGTGATCTGGCTATCAGCTGTCGGCCTTCTTCTCGGCAGTCCCCAACTCTTTCAGGCGCTGATCGATCAACTGGCACTTGTCCGGCAAATCGGCGCTGGCGGTGCCGAGATCCATCTTCTGCAATTCGTCGTTGATCTCTTTGGCTTTCGCAGGATTCTGCTGAGTGAGCTTGGTCACTTCCTTGGCCAATTGCTCACGTTTGATCGTGGCTTCTTCGGGCGTGCAGGCCCAGGCGGGCAAGGCGCAGGCGAGGGTGGCGGCGAGTGTCAGTTTGAGTAAGGTTTTCATCGGCGAGGCCTCGGGGTTCCGTGTCGGGCGGGTTAATTGGTTGAGGGTAAAATCGCATGAAAAGTTCAGCTGATCGGCATCGGCACGGCGAGTGAGCTGGATGCTTTTACAAAATCAATCGTCTGCATTCCTTCAGTAACGCGTTAGTATCGGCGCCAATCATTAAGGAACCCATACATAATGCGCGGCAGTGAATACGCCCAGCTACGGGCTTTCGTAGCGGTGGTCGAGCATGGCAGTTTTGTGCGGGCGGCCGCTCATCTCGGCATGTCGGCGTCGGCCCTGAGCCAGACTATCCGCCAACTCGAGGAACGTCTCGAGGTGCGTTTGCTCAATCGCACCACGCGCAGCGTCTCACCCAGCGATGCCGGCGCGCGGCTGTTGTTGCGCTTGCAACCGGCACTTAACGAGGTGGACGCGGCGCTGGCCGGCATTGCGCAGACGCCCGGCGCGCCGCCCAGTGGGCGTTTGCGCATCAACGCGCCGAGGGTGGCGGCGGTGCACTATCTGGCGCCGTTGCTGGGGCCGTTCCTCAATACGTATCCGGGTGTGAGCCTCGACATCGTCACCGACGAACGCCCGGTGGACGTGGCGGGCGGTGGTTTTGATCTCGGGATTCGCCTCGGGGAAAGTCTCGACGACGACCTGATCGCCGTGGAGCTCAGCGGCCACCTGGAAATGATGGTGGTCGCCTCACCGGCCTATCTTGAGCAGTTCGGCACGCCGCACACGCCTCACGATTTGAGCGAGCATCAGTGCCTGTCTTTCCGTGAAGC
This sequence comes from Pseudomonas sp. SJZ131, assembly GCF_007828705.1. Lineage (NCBI taxonomy): Bacteria > Pseudomonadati > Pseudomonadota > Gammaproteobacteria > Pseudomonadales > Pseudomonadaceae > Pseudomonas > Pseudomonas sp. SJZ131. Next base: position 878,656 of record NZ_VIVC01000002.1, read on the forward strand.
CAGCGGCGGCAGTCTTTATCCCTGGGATTTCGAGCGCGGCGGCGAACGGTTGGCGATCGCCATCAACGGTCCATTGGAGGTCACCGAACCGGAAATGCTTACCCGCGTGGTGCTGGAAGGGGCGGGCATTGCCTACCTGTTCGAGCATCAGGTGCGCGAGCACATCACTTCCGGGCGGCTGGTGCATTTGCTGGCGGAATGGACGCCGGCGTTTCCGGGGTTTTATTTGTATCACCTCAAGCAACGGCACGCGGAGCCGGCGTTGCAGGCGTTTGTGGATTTTGTGAAGAAGCCGCTGCGACCGGATTCTTGATCCGCGTGTGGGAGAGAGCTTGCGCGGCCAACCAGCGCTGCGATGTTCAATGTCCGCGAGCAGGCTCGCTCTCACAACGGCGTCAACTGCTGTGGCAGCAACTGGACGAGCCCTCGTCGTCATATTTGTCATGGTGTTTCACCCACTCCATGATTTCCTCCTCGTTACGGCCCTTCGGCGTCAGGTCGAGGTAGTTGTAAGCGCCGACCAGCAGGTCCAGACCGCGCGCGTAGGTTGAGTAGGTATGAAAAATGTCGCCACTTTCGTTGCGATAAAACACGCTCAGGCCGGGGAGTTCTTCCTCGGTCCAGTCGGATTTTTCGTAGTTGTACGTAGCCTTTCCCGCCGCGACATCCTCGGCCCGGGCGGAGACGCCAAAGTCGTAGTTGAAGTCGCAACCTGCTGACGATACCCAATCGAACTTCCAGCCCATACGCCGCTTGAAGGCTTGGAATTCGGCGAACGGTGCGTGGGAAACCGCCACCACTGCGACGTCATGATGGGCCAGGTGCAAGTTGGCGCCGTCGATGTGATCGGACAAGAACGAGCATCCGTCGCAACCCTCTTTCCAGCCCTTGGCAAACATGAAGTGATAGATCACCAGTTGGCTGTGGTCGCCGAACAGGTCAGCGAGTTTCAGTTCGCCGTTGGGGCCCTGGAAGCGGTAATCCTTGTCGATCTTCACCCAGGGCAGGGCGCGGCGTTGGGCGCTGAGCCGGTCGCGTTCTTTGGTGAAGGCTTTTTCGTCGACCAAGTGTTGCTTACGGGCGGCGATCCATTCTTCCCGCGATACCACGGGATGATTCTGCATGTTCATCGGATTTCTCCTGCGCAGTGTCGGGCGTTGACTTACACAACCTAGTCGTCTGAGGCGCGCGGATTTCGACATACCGCCGGTCGGTACCGTTTGAAACCCCGGCTGAACGGCTGCAAGCCGTGCGGGTCACAACCCATGAAGGCCATCACACACTCTGGCTTGGAGGTTGAAAGGATGACGACTTATAACTGGGATTTGATTGAGCGCTTGTTGCATGAAGTGCAAAACGCTGACAGCAGCTTCGCCCCACGCGCTTATGCCGAGGAACACGCTGCAGCCAAGGCAAACGAGGAGGACGGTGCACCAGCCGAGAACCTCGATCATCTGAAAGCGGTGGCCGGTGAGTACGAAAAGTTACTGCTGGAACGGGGTTTTATCGAGCCTCTGCCGGAAGACGAAGGTGGCACTGGTTCCAACTACAAATTGACGCCTCGTGGCTCAAGTTTGCTCAGCCTGATCGACAGCAGCATTCCGGGTAACGACCATCCACGCCAAGTGCTGGATGAACAGGAAGATGCGCTGGATGAGCTGACGTTTGACGAAGTCGCGTCGAAAGCGCAAATCGCCTGATCAACACAAAACCCATGTAGGAGTGAGCCTGCTCGCGATAGGGCAATATCATTCGACTGCGATGCCGAATGTTATTGCGCCATCGCCGGCAGGCTCACTCCTGCATTTGATCTGCGTTCGGCTTAGCTTTGCTTGGCAGCTTTCAGGCATTTCAGATCGTTGAAGTCTTTTCTCACACCCTCAATCTTCTTCAACAGGCGCTGGCGCTGTTCCGGCGTGCTTTCGGCCATCAAATCCACCAGCAAACTGCGCGCCTGCGCTTCGGTGTTGTCGTAGGCCTGGCGGTAAGCCGGTGTCCATAAACTCTCGCGATTGACCAGAAGCGTCTCGATTCGTTGTGGGAATTCTGCACTTTGGCGCTGCGCCACGGCCGCGCTGAACTGGTTCTGCCAATGCGCACGGTTGGCGATCCATTGCTGATTCTGATCTCCCAAGGCGTTCGACCACGCACTTACTCGCTGCTGCTGAGTCGGGCTGAGTGGTCCGAGCCAGTCGTTCAGACGCTTGTTCATGCGCTCGCTGCGTTCCTTGATCTGCTGCGCGAGCGACGGCTTGAGGTATTCCTCCTGACGCTTGCGCTGATCCTTGGCAAACGCCTCGTTCATTTCCGCGACTTGCTGATCATCCAGGCCCTTGAGCAATTGAATGGCCGACGGGGTAATTTCCTTGGCCGTCTGCGCAATCGCCTGTTTGGCTTCCTGAGTGCGCGTCTTGAGCGCCTCATCGGTGACCTGGTTGGCCTCGACCATTGCCTGCAACCGGTCGAGCCAATCCAGATAACCGGGCAGTTGCGTGGTGCAGTGCCAACTCAGGTGTTCCTTGAGGCGCTCGTTGAACCAGCCTTTTTGCTCGCCGCTCATGTCCAGGTAGTCGCCGAGCGTCCACGGAATGATCACGTCCAGGTTGCGGTAAGCCAGGCCAACGCGGCTGCAGGCGCCGAGGGCGAGGCTGATGATGAGGAGGAGGGCGACGCGTTTGAACCAGCACGACATGGTCGAGTCCTTGCGAAAGCCTGGCTTGTGAGGGGTTGTCTATCAGAACGCAAGATAAGCCCGGCAGTTCAAGCCGATCAATAAAAGGCGCGTTCGGCCTTCAACGTGACCAGCCCGTCGCACTGACTGTTGTGCCCGGAATAGGCCGAACAATCGCTGCCGCTGAGGTTGGAGTCGCTGTAGATCAAGTCGAGGTCGACGCCCATGAAGGCGCGGGACAATTGCAGCGACCAGTCGGTGAAACTGCTGATCGAACCACTGTCTACCGAGACCGGCGTGTTCAGTTGGTGGGTGGTGTATTTCATGCTGATGCCGATGCCGAACGGCTGGTTGCCACCGAGGTCGGCGAAGACCGTGCTGTTCTGCTTGTCGGGATCGTTGCTGAACGCCGCGCCGAAACGGCTGCCGAGAAAAGTCAGGCCGCCGAACAGCTCTTGGCTGTCGAGCGTGTCAACTTTCGGGTAGCTGTAATGGATCATGCCGACTTCGTAACCGAGGGTGCGGTCGAAAGGCTGCTTGAAACCCATGTAGGAATCGATTTCAAGGTTGCTGCCCGGATTCAGACCGGCGCTCGGCGACCACTGGCCAACGTAGAAACCGCTGTCGTGGCTGAGGTCGAGGCCGCCGTGGAATGAGCCGGTGGCGGCGGGCTTCACCAGCCCTTGGGCCATGCTGCGGCTGGGGGTGGTGCCCAATTTCAGATCGAAGTCACCCAATTCGCGCTGGAAGATTTGCGCGTTGGCTGACGAACACGACAAGAGGAGGCTGCCGAGCAATAGATAAGAGGGTTTGAGCATGCATCACTCCATGAACAGCGAGGAGCAGGAACCAAAAACCTACTGAAACGCTTGATCTAGACGTGTGCAAGCATACCGGCGAATGCTCGGCATCGAAGGCCGTTCGTCGATTTTTGCAATATTGAGGTTTTTTGCGCAGGCTGCGGGAGACGATTCGGGAGTGGTTCAGAAGTGTTGCGGGGAGGTTCCAGTCCAAGCGCTTCGAAGCTCAAAGCGCTTATGGACCAGTTGAAGCAGGCCTTACTTTTTGCCGAGCGTGATTTGCTTGGACGGGCCGAATGTCTGGCCGCTGACGCCTTTGGCAATTTGCTGGATCTCGCCACCAGACTTGAGGAAAGCAGCGATCTGATTGTTGATCGATTCGCTGGTTTCAACGGCTGGAGCTGGCTTTGCTTTGCTGTTGGATGCTTTTACACGCATGGCGGCCATTAACCTGTAGAAAATTAACTTGGCCAGGCATAGTACAGGAAATACTTGACAATTGCTTGGCAAATATCCCCCTGAAATAACCGAGGCTATTGCTCGTTTATTCGCGAATTATTGTTCGAAATATCCGCCTAAGCTGCTGTTTTAAATAACAACAACGCGATTCGCATGGCGCCTGCGCAGCAGCATATATCGATGAAGACCGAGCAATCCGTCGGACGAGCGGCCGTATCACCTTCGAGCAACTCAGCAAAATAAAGGCTTGCAGAGGATTTTCTCGCGCCACCGGGCCGGGTGGCGAACGCAGCTCGCAAAACCGGGTAGAATGCCGCCCACGCAATGAGGGTATTGGAAATGGCTTTAGTCGGGCGCTACAACAGTTTGCAAGTGGTTAAACACACTAACTTCGGTTTATATCTGGACGGCGGCGCGGATGGCGAAATCCTGCTGCCGAACCGTTATATCCCCAAAGATATTCCCAGCGAAGATGAAGATTGGCTCAACGTTTTTGTTTATCTGGACAGCGATGACAAACTTATCGCAACTACCGAAACACCGAAAGTTCAAGTCGGTGAATTCGCCAGTTTGAAAGTCGTTGAAGTCAACAGCATCGGCGTGTTCCTCGATTGGGGTTTGCCGAAGGACCTGTTGCTGCCGTACTCCGAAGAAAAACGCCAGATGACCGCGGGCGAGTATGTCGTGGTGCACGTCTACCTCGACAAGCACACCCGCCGCATCACCGCGACTGCGCGCCTGGATCGTTACCTCGACAAGACGCCGGCCAACTACACGCCGGGTCAGGAAGTTGATTTGCTGGTGGCCGAAGCGACCGACATGGGCTTCAAGGCCATCATCAACAACAAGCACTGGGGCCTGATCCACAAGAACGAAATCTTCAAGTTCATGCGCGCCGGTAAAGAAGAAAAGGGCTTTATCAAGGAAGTGCGCAGCGACGGCAAGATCAGCCTGAGCCTGCAACCGGTCGGCGAAGAAGCCGCCACCAGCCTGAACTCGAAGATCCTCGCCAAGTTGCGCGACAACAACGGCACGCTGCCGATCAGCGACAAGAGCGATCCGACCCTGATCAGCAGCATGTTCGGGGTCAGCAAAGGCAACTTCAAGAAGGCCATTGGCGCGTTGTACAAGAACGGCCAGATCGTCATTCACGCCGATCGCATTGAACTAAGCTGACCGCGCACCGGCCCATGTAGAACATGCCGGAGCAGTTAAACGCTGCTCCCGCGCCGGTGTTCACTTGAGGTCGGTCTGATGAAAAAAATCCTGTTCGCTTACGTCGGCACCCTGCTGGCGTTTTTGCTGCTCGACGGCCTCTGGCTCGGCGTATTGATGGCGCCGACCTACCACGCGCTGCTCGGTTCGCTGATGCTCGAACAACCGCTGCTGGCCCCGGCAGCCGCGTTCTATCTGTTGTATATCGTTGGATGCGTGGTGTTTGTCGTGTTGCCGGCGCAGAACTGGCAGCGCGCGGCGCGGCTCGGCGCATTGTTGGGGCTGGTGGCCTACGGCACGTATGACTTGACCAACTGGGCGACGTTGAATGGCTGGCCCGCGCAACTGGCGCTGATGGACATGGCGTGGGGCACGTTGGCAACTTGTCTTGCTTGCGTTGCCGGATATTGGCTTGCGCGCAAAGCGCTGTAAGCCATCTTGCGCGCGACAACGGCAGTGCTTGCAGGCGGCTTTTTCCGGCCAACTGGTTAATAATCGGCAGCACACATTTTTCGCCCCGGCGATGCCTGATCAACAGGCACGCCGGGGCTTTGTTTTGACTGTCGAGTGACTGCCATGGATTGTGTTGTCGAGGTGTCCCAGTGAGCGTTACAAGGCGTAGCGCCGATGGATTTGCCCTGCAAGTGATGCTCGGGCTGTGCCTGATCTGGGGCGTGCAGCAAGTGATGATCAAATGGGCGGCGCCGGACATCGCGCCGGTCATGCAAGCCGCCGGACGCTCGGGAATTTCTGCATTACTTGTAGGAATTCTCATCTGCTGGAAGGGTGGTTGGGATCAAGTCAGCCATACCTGGCGCGGTGGACTACTCGCCGGCGGGCTGTTTGGCCTGGAGTTCCTGTTTATTTCCGAAGGCCTGCAACTGACGACGGCCGCGCACATGTCGGTGTTCCTCTATACCGCGCCGATTTTCACCGCGCTGGGCGTGCATTGGTTGCTGCCGAGTGAGCGTTTGCGCCCGGTGCAATGGCTGGGGATTGTGCTCGCGTTCATCGGCATTGCTATCGCGTTCGCTGGCGGCGTGTCGTGGGACAACCTCGACCGGCGCATGTTGCTCGGCGATGCGCTGGGTGTACTGGCCGGCGCAGCGTGGGGCGCGACCACCGTAGTAGTGCGCGCTTCACGCCTGTCGGAAGCGCCGGTGACGCTGACCTTGTTCTATCAATTGATCGTCGGTTTTGTTGGTCTGTTGCTGATCGCGCTGCTTAGCGGCCAGGTTACCCACGTCAGCCTGACCACCGTGGCGGTGGCCAGCGTGCTGTTCCAGGGGCTGGTGGTGTCGTTCTTCAGTTATCTGACCTGGTTCTGGTTGCTGCGCCGTTATCTGGCGGCGAACCTGGCGGTGTTTTCGTTCATGACGCCGTTGTTCGGCGTCACATTTGGCGTGGTGCTGCTGGGCGAAGACCTGAGCCTGAACTTTGTGATCGGCGCGGTGCTGGTGCTGCTCGGCATCACATTTGTCAGCGCTGAGCAGTGGGTGCGCCGTCGTTTGCGCAAAGTGCTCGGCCAGCACTGAGCGGGCTCAGCGACAAGCCGCCGGCAATCAACAAGCCGCTGCCGGCGACCACCAGTGCCGGTTGCAAACCACCGCTGAAATGGCTGCTGATGGCGGCGAGCAACGGCCCGGCGAGCTGACCCAGGGCAAAGCATGCGGTGAGCAAACCGGCGTTGCGTTGGGTGGCGTGCGGCGCCAGTTCCCGCGAGCGTTGCATCACCAGTTGCATGCACGCCAGGAACGGCCCGCCGCAAAGGATCACGCCCAGCGCGAGGCCCAGGCCGCTGCCCAGCAAGCAGGCAAATACCCCGAACCCTTGAAGCCACAATGTCGCCATCAGCCAGTGCCGCGTGGCATTCGGGTTATGCCGACGCAGACTGACGAGCACAACGCCAATCGCCGCGGCGAGGCCGAAGCACGGCCAGAACAGGTCCGCCATCCACTGCCCATGGGGCTGACCACTGAACTGCGCGTTGGCCATCTGCGAGAGAAAGGTCGCCGGGATGATGTAGCCCAGACCGTACAGCGCGTAAATCACGCCGAGGCGAGCGATGCCTTGGTTGCCCGCAGTGCTGACGGTCGGTGCCGGGCTGACCGTGGCGGCCGGTTGCGGCAGGAACGGCAGAATACCCAACAGCATGACCAGCGCGACGGCGGCATACACCAGCCACAAAGTGGCGGACGTTTGCCCCAGCAGGTGTGAGCCCAATGCCAACAAACCTGTGAGAAAAATCCCCAGACCCGGTCCGGCAAATACCAGCGCGCCCAACCGAGGACGCCCAGCCGCAGCGGCTAAAGGCTGGCTCAGCGCCGTGATCATCACCAGCACCCAGGCGCTGGCCACGCCGGTGCCGAAACGCAAAACAAGGTGCGACCAGAAGCCGTCGGCCCAGAACGATGCCAGCGTCAGCAACACACACAACCACAAGCCGCCGAGCAGCCGCAGCCTTACGTGGTGGTGGCGCCGCGCAAACATCGCGTCCACCGCGCCCGCGAAGTAGCCGAGGTAGTTGGCCGCAGCAATCAGACCAGCGGCGGTCAGATCAATCTGACCTTCGCTGAGCAAGTGCGGCAGTTGCGGCGTAAGGGCGAAACGCCCGATGCCCATGGCCATCATGAGGGCAATGAAGCTGGCGGATAAGCGAATCAGCGGACTCATGGTCGGCACTCCTGCAATCGGATCGATGACCGTCAGGCTAGGACTGATTGACTTTCTTTAAAAATGAATAATAGTGAGCAACTTGTTCTGATTTGGAGAGGGTTGTGGAATTCAGCCAATTGCGGATCTTTCAGGCAGTGGCGCAGGAAGGCTCGATCAGCCGCGCCGCCGAACGTCTGCACCGCGTGCCATCGAATCTGTCGACGCGCCTTAAGCAACTGGAAGAGCAGCTCGGCGTAGAGCTTTTCCTCCGTGAGCGTCAGCGTTTGCAGCTATCACCTGCGGGAAAAGTCTTGCTGGACTACACCGCCAAGCTGTTTGCCTTGCACGACGAAGCCAGCGCTGCGGTGCAGGGCGGGCAGCCGGCCGGCGACTTTGTGCTCGGCACCATGTACAGCACGGCGGCGATTCACTTGCCTGGATTGCTTGCGCGTTATCACCGCACTTATCCGGCGGTGAACCTGCAAGTGCAATCCGGCCCCAGTGGCGAACTGCTTGAAGGTCTGCTCACCGGGCGCCTCGACGCGGCGCTGGTGGACGGCCCGCTGCAACTCGCCGGGCTCGACGGCGTGCCGCTGTGCGACGAACGGCTGGTGCTGATCAGCGAGGCCGATCACCCGCCGATCCGCAGTGCGCTGGATGTGGAAGGGCGCCCGGTATTCACTTTTCGCCAGGGTTGTTCGTACCGGATGCGCCTCGAAGCGTGGTTCGCCCATGACCGCGCGGCGATGGGCCGCGCAATCGAGATTGAGTCGTACCCGGGCATGCTCGCGTGCGTGATTGCCGGTTCGGGTGTGGCGCTGATGTCGGAGTCGATGCTCGCCAGCCTGCCGGGCCGCGAGAGCGTTGCGGTGCACCCGCTGGCCGAGCCGTTCGCCAGCGCCACGACGTGGCTGATGTGGCGCAAAGGCATGCTGGGGGCGAATTTGAATGCGTGGGTGGAGCAGCAGCAATTGGTTTATCCAACAGCGCTACCACAGGCTTTGGCGACGGCTTGAACTATCGGTCAATAATTTTGATCAATTCAGTAACAGATCATTGCGATCTTCGGCGAGCATTGCGTAGGACTTCGGACTATTATCAGTGCGAAGTGGCTACAGAATTTTCGCCACTCGGCACTACCCTGAAGGGGGCACCATGAAAGAGAAAATCGAAAACTGGCTGCACGATCTGGGTGTTGCACTCGGTCTGATTGAACCGCCTATGCAACCTGTGCCAATCCGCACGGACGACGAACAGCGCCGACGCCAGCCGCGCCGCCGCTAAGGGCGCTATCCCCCGCAGCTGCCAGCACCGTTTTGTAGCAGCTGCCGAGCACCGCGAGGCTGCGTTCGACTGCGCAGCAGTCGCCGAACCTGGCGCACCTGAATTCCATTTTCACGACGACGTTGTTGCCGAACGCAGCCTCGCGGTGCTCGGCAGCTGCTACAGGTGCGCGTTGTGCCTAGTGCAGGCTGATATTCAGCGGACATCTACTTACATTCCCCCGGTTTTTTCCAGACGAAAAAAAACGGGTGTGGCAACCGACGCCACACCCGTCGAAGAAAACTTCAAGTCGTTACAGCATCCTTACGCAGCGCTGGCCACTACGGCCGGGCGACGCGACAGCAGACTCACCACCACGAAGCTCACCAGACTCACGCCGAGGCTGTAGTAGATCGGCGTGTTGGCGTCGAAACCGTCCTTGACCATGAAGATCAGCGCCGTTGCGAAACCCAGACCCATGCTGGCGATGGCGCCGGAGGTGGTCGCGCGTTTCCAGAAGATCGCGCCCATCAATGGGATCAGCATGCCGCCGACCAACAAGTTGTAAGCCAAGGTCAATGCGCTGATCACGTCGTTAACCACCAGCGCAATCCCGAGGACAGCGATGCCGGTCAGCAGGGTGAACAGGCGGTTAATGCCCAGGCTCGACTGTTTACCGCCGCGCAGTTTTGGCAGCAGGTCTTCGGTCAACGTGGTGGAGGCGGCGAGCAGACCGGCGCTGGCGGTAGACATCATCGCCGCCAGTGCGGCAGCGATCACCAAGCCACGGATGCCGTCCGGCAAAGACAGTTTGACGATGGCGGCGAAGGCGTTGTTGACGTTGTCCAGATCCGGAATCAGCACGTGAGCGGCCATGCCGATCAGCGCGCAGGCGAGGCCGTAAATAATGCAGTAGAAGCCTGCGAAGGTGCCGGCGTACTGGGCGATTTTTGCGGTTTTGACCGTGAACACGCGCTGCCAGATGTCCTGGCCGATCAGAATCCCGAAGAAGTAGATCATGAAGTAGGTGATGATCGTGTCCCAGCCGATCGTGGTGAAATTGAACGCGGTCGATGGCAGTTTCAGCACCAATTCATCCCAGCCGCCGACGCGGTACAGGCAGATCGGCAACAGAATGAACATCAGGCCGACAGTTTTGATCACGAACTGGACGATGTCAGTCAGGGTCAGCGACCACATGCCGCCGATCGCCGAGTAAACCACCACCACACCACCACCGAGCAGCACCGACATCCAGAACGGTAGGTCGAAGAGCACTTGCAGCACGGTGCCGATTGCCAGAATCGAGGTCACGCCGATCATCAGCGCGTACGCCAGCATGATCGCCGCGCTCGCCGAGCGGGCCATCGGGTTATAGCGTTTTTCCAGGACTTGGGTGACGGTGTAAATCTTCAGTTTGAGCAGCGGTTTGGCGAGGAACAGGTTCAGCGCAACGATCCCGCAACCCAGCGCGGCGCACAGCCAGAAACCGGAAATGCCATGCACGTAGCCCAGGCGCACGGTGCCGACGGTCGACGCACCGCCCAGCACGGTGGCGGCCATGGTGCCCATATACAGCGTGGGGCCGAGGTTGCGACCGGCGACGAGGTAATCTTCGTTGGTCTTGGCTTTGCGCATGCCGAAGTAACCGAGCACTAGCATCGCGGCGGCGTAGATGAGGACGACGAATAAATCCAGGGCCATGGTGGCGTGTCTCCGATTGTCTTTTTTATGGTGAGGCTGAAATTCAATTTCCGCAGGAGCGAGGCTTGCCCGCGAAGGGGCTGCGCGGTCGGTCAGACAGACCGCGTTATCGTTCTTCGCGGGCAAGCCTTGCTCCTGCAGGTCATTCGTTAATCAGGCGGCTTGTCGCAGTTCAGGCTCGGTGGCCGTTCCTTTGCTGCGAACATCCTTCGGGCCGAACACTTCGCGTGGTTCCGGAAACATACTCAGCAGCGCCAGGTACACCAGCGACGCCAGTCCCAACGTCACCGGCAGGCTGATGTCGATGCCGCCGGCCAGATCACCCAGCACACCGACGAACTGCCCCGGCAGGTTGACGAAGCACAAACCCACCAGCGCACTCGGGATCCAGGCGCCCAGACCGCGCCAGTTCCAGCCGTGGGTGAACCAGTAACGGCCACCTTTCTCGCCGCGAGTGAACACTTGCAGGTCGTCCGGGCAATAGAAGCCGCGACGCACGACGAGGCCGATGATCATGATCACCATCCAAGGCGTGGTGCAGGTGATGATCAGCACAGCGAAGGTCGAGACGCTCTGCACAAGGTTGGCGGCGAAGCGCCCGATGAAGATGAAAGCGATCGACATCACGCCGATCAGCAACGTCGCTTTGACCCGCGACAACACGCGCGGGAACACGCTGGACATGTCCAGGCCGGTGCCATAAAGGGAAGTGGTGCCGGTCGACATGCCGCCGATCACCGCGATCAGGCACACCGGCAGGAAGAACCAGCTCGGCGAAACTGCCAGCAGGCCGCCGACGTAATTGTTCGCGGCGATGTAGTCCGGTGCCTTGATCGCAACGATGGTCGCGGTGGCGAGGCCGAACAGGAACGGGATCAACGTCGCGAGTTGCGCGCCAATCACCGCCAGCATGATCCGAGCCTTTGGCGTTTCGCGCGGGATGTAGCGCGACCAGTCACCAAGGAATGCGCCGAAGGAAATCGGGTTGCTCATCGCCACCAGCGCGGCACCGATGAAGGCGGCCCAGAAACCCGCCTGGCCGACCGCAACGGTGCCGGCGAACTGGCTGTCGAAGGTTGGCGCGAAAGCAAAGATGCCGAGCAGGAACAGCAGGCTGGCGGCCCAAACCGCGATGCGATTGACCCACAACATGAAGCGGAAACCGTAGATGCACACGGTCAGCACGAGGATCGCGAACAAACCGTAGGCCAGGCCCAGCGTCAGGTCGGTTTCCGGCAGACCGATCAGGCGTTTGGCGCCACCGATCAGCGCATCACCCGAGCTCCACACCGACAACGAGAAAAACGCGATAGCGGTCAGCAGCGACAGAAACGAGCCGACAATCCGCCCGTGCACACCAAAATGCGCACCCGAAGACACGGCGTTGTTGGTGCCGTTGAGCGGACCGAACAGGCCCATCGGCGCCAGAATCAGCGCGCCGAGCACCACGCCCAGTACGATTGCCCACACGCCGGCCTGAAACGACAGCCCGAACAGCACCGGAAAACTGCCGAGCACCGCAGTGGCGAAGGTATTGGCGCCGCCAAAGATCAAGCGAAACAGATCGCTGGGTCTGGCGTCGCGTTCATGGTCGGGGATCTGTTCAACCCCGTTTGTTTCAATGCTGCTAAGGCTTTTTTCTTTGTTGTTGTTATTCATGATCAGCTCCGATCATAAAGGCGCGCTCATCGTGCGTGAGCGTCACCTGTTTGGCTAAGGGGGTGGCAGCCCTTCCGGCATCGCGGACAAATGTTCATGACAGGCCAGCCATAGGCCTTGTTGTTCTTGGCCAGACGTTTGTTTCTTGAAAACAATCGTCTCGCGCTCCTGGCTGAAATGTTGCTCCCCTTGCATGCGCAGCTCGGTGGCCACGTCATGGATGAAAATCGCCACGTCACCGTGCAGGCTGACGAAGGCGTTGCTCGAGGTGCACGAAAGCACTTCGAAGCCATCCTCGGCGCGCCAGTTGTCCCACAACGCCTGATAGGCGTCGCGCGACAACAGCGGCTGTTCGAGGGTGTAGAACACGAAGCTCGCGTCGCTGCTGAACGCAGCGAAATAAGCTTGGCGATCGTTACGGGCGAAGGCGCTCACCAGATTGGCGGCGGCTTGCAAAACCTCATCGCGCTCGTTCATCACCAAGCCCTCAGCGGTGTGCTACGCCAGGCAATACGCAGAGCATTTCGTAGAGCAGATTGGCGGCGAGCAGCGAGGTGTTGCCGGTGGTGTCGTAAGCCGGCGAGACTTCTACCAGATCGCAACCGACGAGGTCGAGGCCCTGGCAACCACGGACGATTTCAATCGCCTGAATGGTGGTCAGACCGCCGATTTCCGGGGTGCCGGTGCCAGGCGCCCAGGCCGGGTCAATGCCGTCGATGTCAAAGCTCAGGTACACCGGGCCGCCGCCGACTTTTTCGCGGACTTCGGCCATCAGCGGTGCCAGGGATTTGTGCCAGCACTCTTCAGCCTGAACCACGCGGAAGCCTTGTTTGCGGCTCCAGTTAAAGTCTTCGGACGTATAACCCTGCGCCCGCAGGCCGATTTGCACGACGCGATCCGGGTCGAGCAGACCTTCTTCGACGGCGCGACGGAACGTGGTGCCGTGGGCGATTTTCTCGCCGAACATGTGATCGTTGACGTCGGCGTGGGCGTCGATGTGCACCAGCCCGACCTTGCCGTGCTTTTTATGGATCGCCCGCAGGATCGGCAGCGTGATGGTGTGGTCGCCGCCGAGGGTCAGCGGGATCACGTCGTGTTCGAGGATGTTGTGGTAGGACTCTTCGATGATGCGCACGGCGTCGAGCAGGTTGAAGGTGTTGATCGCCACGTCACCGATGTCGGCAACCGACAGCGAGTCGAACGGCGCGGCGCCGGTCGCCATGTTGTACGGGCGGATCATCACCGATTCGGCGCGGATTTCGCGAGGTCCGAAACGGGTGCCAGGGCGCAGCGAGGTACCGATGTCCAGCGGCACGCCAATGAAGGCAGCGTCGAGGCCGGCAGCGGTAGGCAAGTGGGGGAGTCGCATCATGGTGGCGATGCCGCCGAAGCGCGGCATTTCGTTGCCGCCCAGTGGTTGGTGAAGAATCTTGTCCACGGGTAGGGCCTCATCGTCGTTGTTTTATTTATGTCGGCGCGCCGTTCTCGGAAGGTCGGGCACCGCTGTGGCCGGATAATGCGAAATGTAGTGGGCAGGAAGAATCGCTACGGGCAAATACTTAGTTCAGATTTTTCTAAACTAATGGCGGAAGGGGGATTAGACTTTGCGGCATTGAGTTTTGTACTCGCCTCAAGAACGACCCCTCACCCTAACCCTCTCCCGGGGGGGGAGAGGGGACTGACCGAGGTGTTCTCGGGAATTACATGGACCTGAAATATCGAATCAAACTCAGGATTTGGAAGCCATGGCTCCCTTTCCCCCTTTTCCTCAGGGGGGAGAGGGGACTGACCGAGGTGTTCTCGGGAATTACATGGACCTGAAATATCGAATCAAACTCAGGATTTGAAAGCCATGGAGATCGGCTCCCTTTCCCCCTCTCCCCGGGGGGGAGAGGGGACTGACCGGGGTGTTCTCGGGAATTTCATCGACCTGAAATATCGAGTCAAACTCAGGATTTGGAAGCCATGGCTCCCTTTCCCCCTTTTCCTCAGGGGGGAGAGGGGACTGACCGAGGTGTTCTCGGGAATTCCATTGACCTGAAATATCGAGTCAAACTCAGGATTTGGAAGCCATGGAGATCGGCTCCCTTTCCCCCTCTCCCCGTGGGGAGAGGGTTGGGGTGAGGGGGGGATTCAACAGGCAACACATTTCTAAAGCCCGGAGCTCCCATGGCCAATGCTTTACCCGACCTGAAACTGTTGCGCATTTTTGTCAGCGTGGTGCGGCATCAGGGGTTTGCCAACGCCCAGCAAGAGTTGAACCTCTCGACCTCGGCGATCAGCACCTACATGAGTCAGCTCGAAGCGGCGCTCGGTCTGGTGCTGTGCCATCGCGGGCGCGGCGGGTTCAGCCTGACCAGCAAAGGCGAGTTGTTCCATCAGGAAACCTTGCGGCTGCTGGGCGAACTCGAAGGTTTCGAGCAATACGCCGCCGCGCTGAAAGGCGAATTGCGCGGCACTCTCAACCTCGGCGTGATCGATTCGACCGTCAGCGACAAGGCCTTGCCGTTCGCCGAAGCCATCGGCGCCTACAGTCAGGAGCACCCGGCGGTGCATTTGCACCTGTCGGTCATGAGCCCTTACGAACTGCAACTCGGCGTGCAGGACAACCGCCTCGACCTCGCCATCGGCGCGTTTTCCACGCGCATGAGCGGGCTGGTCTACATGCCGCTGTACCGCGAACAACACTGGTTGTATTGCAGCAGCCGCCATCCGCTGTTCAGCGAACGGCGCATCCCCGAACAAGTCATCACTCAGCAACGCATGGTCGGCCGGGGTTATTGGAGCCAGGCTGAACTGGCGCGCCACGGCTTCAAACACAGCGCCGCGACCGTCGAAAGTATGGAAGCGCAGCTGATTCTGGTGCTCTCCGGCGCCTACATCGGCTACCTGCCGGAGCACTACGCGCAGGCGTGGGCCGACAAGGGCGATTTGCGCGTATTGCTGCCGGCGACGTTCGGCTATCAGGCGCCGTTCTCGATGATTGTGCGCCGTGGTCGCAGCCGCGAACCGCTGATCCAGACGTTCCGCGATCTGCTTAAAGCGCAGCTCAATCAGGCTGCTTGAAGGAAACGCCCGTATGCCCAGAATCCACTGCCCGCGCTGCCTGCGCCCACAAACCCATTGCTTGTGCCCGCTGATTCCGCGCCTCGACAGTCGCACGCGGGTGTTGCTGTTGCAGCATCCGAGCGAAGTGAACCATGCGTTGAACACCGCTCGGCTGGCGGCGCTGGGGCTGACCAATGCCGAGTTGATTGTCGGCGAAGTATTCGAGGATTTGCCGAGCCTGTTGAGCCGGCCGGGGTATCAGGCGCGGTTGTTGTTCCCGGCCGATGATGCGCAGCCGTTGCAGGCATATGCGGAGAATGAACAGCCGTTATTGCTGGTGGTCCCGGACGGCACATGGCGCAAGGCACGCAAAATGTTGCACCTCAATCCACTGCTGGCGGCGTTGCCGCGCGTGACATTGGCGGACGGCGGGGTGTCGCGGTATCGACTGCGCAAGGCCCCGGAGCCGGGGGCGTTGTCGACGGTGGAAGCGATTGTGCAAGCGCTGCAAACGCTGGAAGCGCCGACCACGTTCGAGCCGTTGCTGAAACCGTTTGAAGCGCTGATCGAAGGGCAGATTGCTGCGATGGGCGAGGAGGTTTTCCAGCGTAATCACGGCGGATGACTTTTTGTGGCAAGCGGCTTGCTGTGGCGAGGGGGCTTGCCCCCGTTCGGCTGCGAAGCAGTCGTAAATCCTGCTAACGCACGCTGTCTGACACAACTGGGCTGAAGGGTTTTGGGGCCGCTTCGCGGCCCAACGGGGGCAAGCCCCCTCGCCACAGGTGGGAACGATCGGCGTTAGCGCTCGCGCATCGCCTCGGTCCGCGCTTTCAGCACCGGTTTGAGCAGGTAATCCAGCACGCTTTTCTCGCCGGTAATAATGTCCACCGTCGCCACCATGCCCGGAATGATCAGCAGCGGTTTGGCGTCGCCGCCCAAATGGTTTTTGTCGGTGCGCACCTGGATCAGATAGAAGCTGTTGCCCTTGTCATCGGTGATCGTGTCGGCGCCAATCAGCTCAAGCTTCGCGCTCAATCCGCCATAAATCGTGTAGTCGTAGGCACTGAACTTGACCATGGCTTTCTGACCAGGGTGCAGGAACGCCACGTCCTGCGGGCGGACCTTGGCTTCGATCAGCAAGTTGTCTTCCAGCGGCACGATTTCCACCATGTCGCTGCCCGGCTGCACCACGCCGCCAATGGTGTTGACCTTCAACACCTTGATGATCCCGTGCACCGGCGACACCACCGTGGTGCGGGTCACGCGGTCCTCGATGGCGATGCTCGACGCGGTGATTTTCGACAGGTCGGTGCGTTTCTCATTCAGCTCCTTGGCCGCGTCCGAGCGGAAAGATTGCTCCGATTCGTCGATCTTGCTTTTGATCTCGTTGATCGCCGATTCCGCCCGAGGGATTGCCAGCGTCGTCGCATTCAGCGAGCCGCGAATTTCCACCGCGCTGCGTTTCAACCGGAGGATTTCCACTGGCGAAACCGCGCCCGTGCCCACCAGCGGCGCCGACATGTTCATCTCTTGATTGAGCAACGCCAGACTCGAACTGAATTGCCCCTGTTTCGAGCGGAATTCCGCCAGTTCCTGAGTTTTTTGCCGAAGTTGTTCTGTCAGCGTGCGCTGCTCACTGGCCAGTCGGCGTTGGCGTTGTTCATACAACGAACGCTCGTCTTCAGCGACTTGCGGTGCCTTGGCGATTACCTCCGGCGACAGCTTGAACGGCCGTCCTTCAGCCTCGGCCGACAGCCGCTCGACTTGCGCGGTCAACGCATAACGATCCGCCTCGCTCTCACCCTTGTTCGACAGAAACCGCGTGTCATCGAGGCGCAGCAGGGTGTCGCCCTTGTTGACCATTTGCCCTTCGCGAACAAAGATTTCGGTGACGATGCCGCCCTCGAGGTTCTGGATGACCTGAATTTTGCTCGACGGAATCGCCTTGCCTTCGCCCATGGTGACTTCTTCGAGCACGGCGAATTTGGCCCAGACCAGTCCGGAAATCAGCAACCCGGCGGCCAGCCACACGGTGATCCGCGACAGGCGCGGCGAATCCTGCAGCGCCGCGCCGGCGGTTTCCGGCATGTATTCGCTTTCCGCACTTTTGCTGAAGCTGCCGAAATAGCCACGATCCTTGGGTGTGTTGTGCGAAGTGTCGGACGATGAACGCGCCATGGGTAGCTCCTAGACCGCCGCAGAGCCGACACGGCCCTTGCGCAATGCATCGATGACCGCTTCTTTCGGACCGTCGGCGACGATCCGCCCGTTGTCCAGCACCACCAGCCGATCCACCAGGCTCAGCATCGACGTGCGATGCGTGACCAGCAGCAGGGTTTTGCCCTCGACCCAGGTGTGCAGTTTTTGCCGCAGAACGTCTTCGCTGCTGTTATCCATGGCGCTGGTTGGTTCGTCGAGCAGCATGATCGGCGGGTCGAGCAACAATGCGCGCGCCAGCAATACCGCTTGGCGCTGACCGCCGGACAGCAACTGGCCGCGCTCACCGACCGGGCGGTCGAAGCCTTGCGGGTGTTGCCGGGCAAGCTCGGTGACACCGGTCAACTCGGCGACTTCGAGCATGCGTGAATCGCTGATGTATCGCGCGCCGAGGGTCAGGTTGTCGCGCAGGCTGCCGGCCAGCAGCGGCAAGTCGTGGGCGACATAACCGATCTGTTGGCGCAGGTCAGCGACGTCGAGTTGCCGCAGGTCGAGACCATCGAGCAGCAGTTGGCCGTCCTCAGGTGTGTAGAAACCCATGACCAGCCGCGCCAGAGTGCTTTTGCCCGAACCGCTACGGCCGATGATGCCGATCCGTTCGCCGGGTTTGACGCTGAAACTGATGTTGGCCAGCGCCGGGGCATTCTGGCCGTTGTAGTGGAATGTCACGCCGTTGATGTCCATCGCGCCTTGCAGCTGCGTGCGCTCCAGCGGCCGTTTCTTGGCGTCGCGTTCCTGCGGCAGCGACATCAGCGCGTCGGTGCTTTTCATGGTCAGTTGCGCTTGCTGGTAACGGGTGATCAAACCGGCGATCTGCCCCAGCGGCGCGAGCACGCGGCTGCCGAGCATGTACGTCGCGACCAGCGCGCCGACGCTGAGGTTGCCGGCGATGATGCTGTAGACCCCGGCGACGATGGTCGCCATGCCGGAGAATTGCTGGATGAACAGCGTGCCGTTGGTCGCCAGCGCCGAGAGATTGCGCGCGTGGCTGTCGAGGCGGGTGAGGGCGCCGTGGGTGCTTTCCCATTTGTGCTGGCGTTCGCTTTCAGCGCTGCACGCCTTGAGCGTTTCCAGGCCGCCGAGGGTTTCGATCAGCAATGCCTGGCGTTCGGCGCCGAGGCTCAAACTCTTCTGCACGGTGTCGCGCAGACGCACCTGGATGATCATCGCGAAAATGATCGTGATCGGAAACGCCAGCAGCGGAATCACCACCAGCCAGCCGCCGAGCAACCCGATGACGACCAGCATCAGCACGGCAAACGGCAGGTCGATCAGGCTGGTCAGGGTGACCGCAGTCAGAAACTCGCGCAGGCCCTGGAAGTCATGAATGCTCTGGGCAAAACCGCCGATGGTCGCCGGCCGCGACTTCATCGACATGCCGGTGATGCGTTCGAACAGCGTCGCCGAAAGAATCACGTCGGTTTTCTTGCCGGCGGTGTCCAGCAGATGCGCGCGGACCACGCGCAGCACCAGTTCAAATCCGGTGCCGATCAACAGACCGATCGCCAACACCCATAGGGTTGAAGTCGCCTGGTTCGGCACCACGCGGTCGTAAGTCTGCATGACGAACAGCGGGACCATCAGCCCCAGCAGGTTGATCAGGAAACTCGCAAGAATCGCGTCGCTGTACAGCCATTTCGACAGTTTCAGCGTGTCGCGAAACCACGCCTCGACCCGCGGCACCAGTGGGGAGCGCAGGTCTTCGAGTTCATGGCGCGGCCGGGCGAATAACGCCTGGCCGCTGTAATTGGGGGTCAGCTCTTCGAGGCTGACCCATTGTTCGCCGCCCTCGGCTTCGCTGGGCAGAATCAACAGTTGCCCATCATCACCAAAGCGCCGCAGCACGGCGGTGCGACCATTGTTGAGCAGCAACAGCACCGGCAAGTTGAGCGCAGAAATATCCGCCAGATCACGGCGCAGCAAACGCGCCTGCAAACCGGCCCGAGCGGCTGCGCGCGGCAGCAGGTCGAGGCTCAGGCGTTGCTTGTGCAGCGGCAGCCCGGCACTCAGGCTGGCGCGACTGACCGCCGCGCCATGCAATTTGCAGAGAATCAGCAGACCGTCCAGAAGCGGGTCATCGAAGCTCAGGCGCGGGTCAACACCCGTGTTGCCGGGTTCCATGCTGGTCAAATCGAGCGCTCCCGTTGTTGGCAAAGACATCTACACATCGCCTCGCGCACGGAGCTGCCGAAGGCTGCGAGGTTTTGTCACCGGGATTTAGCCCCGGAACAAAAACTGCAGCCTGCGAGAGCAACTGCTGGGGTTATCTCAGTTCTGGCAAACGCGCTTCGTTCTTCACTTCGCTGGAGGCGATCGCGTCGGCAGGCAACACCACGCGTTGTTTGCTCAGCAACAGGCCCATGTTCGAGAGCACGCGGTACATCGAGTATTCCTCGGTGTAGCGCACTTCGGTGTAGCGACGGTTGGCGTTGTAGAGCTCGTTTTCACTGTCGAGCAAGTCGAGCAGGGTGCGCTGGCCGAGGCCGAACTGGTCCTGATACGCCGCACGTACGCGTCGAGTGGTCTCGGCGTATTCGCGAGCGGTCGGGGTTTGTTTCTTCGCATTGACCATGGCGTTCCACGCCAGGTGAATGTTTTCGTTGAGCTGGCGCAGGGCGTTGTTGCGGATGTCCATGGCCTGATTGATCTGGTGCGCATCGGACGCCAGACGCGCCTTGTCGCTGCCGCCACGGAACAGGTTGTAGTTCATCACCACGCCGACACGCCACTCGTTGTCGTGACCTTCGTCGCCCTGCACGTTGTTGTTCGCGCCGACTGCCGCTTCAGCGTCGAAGCGCGGGTAGAACGGCGACTTGGCCACTTCGTACTGGCTCTCGGCCGACTGTACGTCAGCCTGCGCGGATTTCAGGTACGGGTTGTTTTCGACCATGCTCTGCTGGGCTTCCGGCAGGGTGTTCGGCAACTCGCCACGGGTCGATGCCGGGGCTTCGAGCTCATCCGGCATGCGCCCGACGACGTTGAAGAAGTTCGACTCGGCGTCGGCCAGATCCACTTCAGCGGTGTCGAGGTTGTTCTGCGCCAATGCGCGACGGGCGGACGACTGATCGGAGTCGGCGTTGCTGCCGACGCCGCGCTGGGTGCGCAGGCCGATCTGGTCGTTGACGCGCATGTGCGCCTGCAAGTTGTTGGTCGCCAGCGTCACCAGTTCGCGGCGTTTGAGCACTTCGAGGTAAACCTCGATGGTGCGCAAGGCCAGATCCTGAGCGGTGCCCTGGGCGTAATAGGCACGGGAGTTGGACACACCTTTGGTGCGCTCGACTTCATTGGAGGTGTTGAAACCATCGAACAGCATCTGCCGCAGACGCAGCTCCGACTGGGTGTACGTGAGGATTTCGGTGTTGTGGTTGCCGAACGCCCGAGTGTTGGTGTTATCGCTGTAGCCGCGCCCGTAAGCGGCGTTCAAATCCACCGACGGATAGAAGCCCCCTTTGGCGACTTTCACTTGTTCATCGGCCGAAAGGCGCGCGTCCACACGCGAAGCAAGCTCGGGGTGAGTTGCGATGGTGCTTTGGATCGCATCGGTCAATGACATGGCCTGAGCCTGGGAAGTGCAGGCCATGGCCAGCAAAATCGCGCTGCAGAGGGGGGTAAAGAGGCGCATGGGTACTTCTCCCTTGTTTCCTGATGGTGCTTAACTGTCGTCAAATGTTTGACGTTATTTTTAGTAAAACCGTTTCACTCTTGTAACAACAGAGCTAAGAACATTCTAGCGAAAACCTAAGAAGATTTTCTTCTAATGCTTATTCCAAAAAAAACTTATGCGCTCTAAAAAATCCGGCACATTGTTCAAACCGAAAGCCCTTGAATTACTAGCCTTACAGAGCTTGCAGGGGTTTTAAGGAAAGTTCCATCCACTTAGCGAAAAAGAGTGGAGAAGTGTTGGAGGGGAGGGAAGTGGGACGGTTTTCGAGCGGCATTTTTTTGTCACTCGAGTGATTCAAAACCGTTACGCATCGTTCGCCGGGAGATTTTTCCGCTGGTAAGACCCAATGCCATTGATTGCACAGGGTTTTTATTCCAGACAGGACTAGTTGGCCCGCGAGCGAAACGCCTGAGGAGAACGTTGTCGGAAACGCGATTTACCTCGGTAAACGCTTTTTGATTGACGATCCGTCGGGTGGACCGCTTCGCCGTCAGCACGTTTTTCACACCACCAGGTGCCGACAGCGGTTGGCAGCGCAGGAGATTTGCACATGGCTACGCTCATCGGAATCGTCAGTAAGGTTATTGGTCAGGTGTTTGCGGTCGCGAGCGACGGTACCCGGCGTGCATTGATCGAGGGCGACAGACTGTTCGCCGGCGATCAATTAGTCACCGGGGCTGAAGGCAGGGTGGCTGTGCATCTGCAAAATGGCCAGGAACTGACGCTCGGGCGTGGCAGCAGCCTGCAACTGACCGCACAACTGCTCGCGCATCAGGCGCCGCATGTCGAAACTGCCGATGCGGTGACGCCAAGTCAGGGTCAACTGACGGATGTCGAGCAACTGCAACAAGCCATCGCCGCCGGCGAAGACCCGACCAAGGTCGGCGAAGCCACAGCGGCCGGTCCGGAAGGCACGACCACACCGGGTGGTGCGGCGGGCGGCGGGCACAGTTTTGTGTTGCTGGAAGAAGTCGGTGGCCGGGTTGATCCGAGCATCGGTTTCCCGACCGAAGGCTTCGGTGGCATTCCGGAGTTTCCGGAAGAGCGGCGCAACCCCGACATCGATCAGGCTGACGACGCGCCTGTAGTGGTCGTGCCGCCCGTGAACAACATCGTCACCCTCGGCGGTCTCGACAATGCCGGCGGCGAGTTGAACCTCAACGAAGCCAATCTGCCCGACGGCTCGGCGGCCAATTCGGCGGCCCTGACGCAGAGCGGCACCTTCACGGTGAACGCGGCCGATGGCGTGCAGAGCCTGAGCATCGGCGGCATCAACGTGATCAGCGGCGGTGTGGCGGCGGGCTTCCCGCAATCGATCACCACGCAACTCGGCAACACCCTGACCATCACCGGTTACAACCCGGCGACCGGCGTCGTCAGCTACAGCTACACCCTCACCGGCAACGAAACCCATTCGGCCGGCGATGGCGCCAATAACCTCAGCGAACAATTTACCGTGGTCGCCGTCGACACCAATGGCGACACCGCCACCGGTTCGCTGGACGTCAACATCACCGACGATGTGCCGCTCGCCGTCGACGACAACAACGGCGTCGCTTCCGAGACGCTGTTGACGCTCACTGGCAACGTGCTGACCAACGACGTGCAGGGCGCCGATCGCGTGCCTGTCGGGCCGAACAGCGGCCCGGTCACCCCCGGCACGTTCACCGGGACTTACGGCACGTTGGTGCTGAATGCCAACGGCACGTACACCTACACGCTGAACACCAGCGACGCCGATTTCAAAGCGCTGACCGGTGGCGGCAACGGCACCGAAACGTTCGCCTACACCCTCACCGATGCGGACGGCGACAGCAGCACCGCCAACCTGGTGCTGCAGATCCACAACAACGACGATCCCGTGAGCATCGACGGCCTGAACATTGGCGGCGGCGAGCTGACCATCTTCGAGAAAAACCTCAGCGAAGGCAGTGCACCGGATGCGGCAGCACTGACGCAAAACGGTACGTTCACCATCACCGCGCTGGACGGCGTGCAGACGTTGACGATCGGCGGCATCAGCGTTGTCAGCGGTGGCGTGGCGGCAGGTTTTCCGCAATCGATTTCGACCGGCCTGGGCAACACGCTGACGATTACCGGGTTCGATGCGACGACCGGTGTGGTCAGTTACAGCTACACGTTGAATGGCAACGAAGCGCATCCGGACGCCAATGGTGCGAATGGTTTGCCTGAGCAATTTGCGGTCACCGTGGTCGACGACAACGGCACCACAGCCACCGGTTCGCTGGACGTCAACGTCATCGACGATGTGCCGCAAGCCGTCAACGACACGAACGCTGATATCGCTTCGGAAACCCTGCTGACGCTGAACGGCAACGTGCTGACCAACGACGTGCAAGGTGCCGATCGCGTCGCCACTGGCCCGATCACTCCAGGCACATTCGCCGGGACTTACGGCACGTTGGTGTTGAACTCAAACGGCACTTACACCTACACGCTCAACACCACCGACGCCGACTTCAAAGCGCTGACCGGTGGTGGCGACGCCACGGAAAACTTCACCTACACGTTGACCGATGCCGATGGCGATACCAGCACCGCAACGCTGGTGCTGCAGATCCACAACAACGACGATCCAGTGACGATTGACGGCCTGAATGTCGTTGGCGGTGAACTCACCGTATTCGAGAAAAACCTCGAACTCGGCAGCGCACCCGACTCCGCAGCACTGACGCAAAACGGCACCTTCACCATCACCGCGCTGGACGGCGTGCAGACGTTGACGATCGGCGGCATCAGCGTAGTCAGCGGTGGCGTGTCTGCCGGATTCCCGCAATCAATCGCCACAGGTTTGGGCAACACCCTGACCATCACTGGCTTCGACCCAGCTACCGGCGTCGTCAGTTACAGCTACACCCTCAACGCCAACGAAGCACACGCGAATGCCGACGGCGCGAACAATCTGCCTGAGCAATTCGCCGTCACCGTAGTCGACGATAACGGCACCACGGCAACCGGTTCGCTGGACGTCAATGTCATCGACGATGTGCCGCAAGCAGTCAACGACAGCAACGCTGATATCGCGTCCGAAACCTTGCTGACGCTGAATGGCAACGTGCTGACCAACGATGTGCAAGGTGCCGATCGCGTCGCCACTGGCCCGATCACTCCAGGCACATTCGCCGGGACTTACGGCACGTTGGTGTTGAACGCAAACGGCACATACACCTACACGTTGAATACCACCGACGCCGATTTCAAAGCGCTGACCGGTGGCGGCGACGGCACGGAAAACTTCACCTACACGCTGACCGATGCCGACGGCGATACCAGCACCGCAACTTTGGTTTTGCAGATCCACAACAACGACGATCCAGTGACGATTGACGGCCTGAATGTCGCTGGCGGCGAACTCACCGTTTTCGAAAAAAACCTCGAACTCGGCAGCGCACCGGACAGCGCTCAACTCACCCAAAACGGCACCTTCACCATCACCGCGCTGGACGGCGTGCAGACGTTGACCGTCGGCGGCATCAGCGTGGTCAGCGGCGGCGTGTCCGCCGGATTCCCGCAGTCAATCGCCACCGGTTTGGGCAACACGCTGACCATCACCGGGTTCGACGCAACCACCGGCGTCGTCAGCTACAGCTACACCCTCAACGCCAACGAAGCCCACCCAAATGCCGACGGCGCCAACAACCTGCCTGAGCAATTTGCAGTCACCGTTGTCGATGACAATGGCACCACGGCAACCGGTTCGCTGGACGTCAACGTCATCGACGATGTACCGCAAGCCGTCAATGACACGAACGCTGATATCGCATCCGAAACCCTGCTGACGCTCAACGGCAACGTGCTGACCAACGACGTGCAAGGCGCGGATCGCGTTGCTATTGGCCCGATCACCCCAGGCACATTCGCCGGTACTTACGGCACGTTGGTGTTGAACGCCAACGGCACGTACACCTACACCCTGAACACCACCGACGCCGACTTCAAAGCGCTGACCGGTGGTGGCGACGGCACGGAAAACTTCACCTACACGCTGACCGATGCCGACGGCGATACCAGCACCGCAACGCTGGTGTTGCAGATCCACAACAACGACGATCCAGTGACGATTGACGGCCTGAATGTCGCTGGCGGCGAACTCACCGTTTTCGAGAAAAACCTCGAACTCGGCAGCGCACCGGACTCCACCGCACTGACGCAAAACGGCACCTTCACCATCACCGCGCTGGACGGCGTGCAAACGTTAACTGTCGGCGGAATCGCTGTCGTCAGCGGCGGCGTGTCTGCGGGATTCCCGCAATCAATCGCCACCGGTTTGGGCAACACCCTGACCATCACTGGGTTCGACCCAGCTACCGGCGTCGTCAGCTACAGCTACACCCTGAACGCCAACGAAGCACATGCGAATGCCGACGGCGCCAACAACCTGCCTGAGCAATTTGCTGTCACCGTGGTCGACGATAACGGCACCACGGCAACCGGTTCGCTGGACGTCAACGTCATCGACGATGTGCCGCAAGCCGTCAACGACACGAACGCTGATACCGCTTCGGAAACTTTGCTGACGCTCAACGGCAACGTGCTGACCAACGACGTGCAAGGCGCGGATCGCGTCGCCACTGGCCCGATCACCCCAGGCACATTCGCCGGTACTTACGGCACGTTGGTGTTGAACGCCAACGGCACTTACACCTACACGTTGAATACCACCGACGCCGATTTCAAAGCGCTGACCGGTGGCGGCGATGGCACGGAAAACTTCACCTACACGCTGACCGATGCCGATGGCGATACCAGCACCGCAACGCTGGTGCTGCAGATCCACAACAACGACGATCCAGTGACAATTGACGGCCTGAATGTCGCTGGTGGCGAACTCACCGTATTCGAGAAAAACCTCGAACTCGGCAGCGCACCGGACTCCAACGCGCTGACCCAAAACGGTACCTTCACCATCACTGCGCTGGACGGCGTGCAGACGTTAACTGTCGGCGGAATCGCTGTTGTCAGCGGCGGCGTGTCTGCGGGATTCCCGCAATCAATCGCCACCGGTTTGGGCAACACCCTGACCATCACTGGCTTCGACCCAGCTACCGGCGTCGTCAGCTACAGCTACACCCTGAACGCCAACGAAACCCACGCGAATGCCGACGGCGCGAACAACCTGCCTGAGCAATTCGCAGTCACGGTAGTCGACGATAACGGCACCACCGCCAATGCAACGCTCGACGTCAACATCATTGACGACCTGCCGCAGGCCGCCAATGACAGCAACGCCAGCACCGCCTCGGAAAGCTTGCTGACGCTCAACGGCAACGTCCTCACCAACGACGTGCAAGGCGCCGACCGCGTAGCTACCGGGCCGAATGCCGGGCCTGTCACTCCAGGCACCTTCACCGGTACTTACGGCACCCTAGTCCTCAACGCCAACGGCACGTACACCTACACCCTCAACACCAGCGACGCCGATTTCAAAAACCTGCACGGCGGCGGCAACGGCACGGAAACGTTCGCCTACACGCTGACCGATGCCGACGGCGATACCAGCACCGCCAATCTGGTGCTGAACATCCACAACAACGATGACCCAGTGACCCTCAACGGCCTCGACGTCGCGGGCGGCGAGCTGACTGTTTACGAGAAAAACCTCAGCGACGGCACCAGCCCCAACACTTCGGCGCTGACCCAAAGTGGCAGTTTCACCGTCACCGCGCTCGACGGTTTGCAAACCTTGACCGTGGGCGGGCTCAACATTGTCAGCGGCGGCGTGGTCGCCGGTTTCCCGCAATCGATCGTCACACCGCTCGGGAGCACGTTGACCGTCACCGGTTACAACGAAATTACCGGCGTGGTCAGCTACAGCTACACGCTGGTGGATAACGAAACCCATCCAAACGCCAACGGCGCCAACAGCATCACGGAAAACTTCACCGTGGTGGCGACCGACACCGACGGCAGCACGGCGACCGACCAGATTAACGTCAATATCGTCGACGATCTGCCGGCCGCACATCCGGACAGCGCAACAGTGGCGGAGGGCGCAACCATCTCCGGCAATGTGCTGGATAACGACATTGGCGGCGCCGACGGCCCGGCGCTCAGCGGCGCGGTAGTGGGCGTTCGTGTTGGCGGCGACACCTCGACCTCGGCCATCGGCGGCTTGGGCACCAACATCAACGGCACCTACGGTTACCTGACGCTGGACGCCAACGGCAACGCGGTTTATCACAGCAACCCGAACGCGGTGAACGGCCCGGGCGCCACCGATGTGTTCACCTACACCGTGCGCGATGCCGATGGCGATGAAAGCACCACGACCATCACCATCGACGTGTCGAACAGCTGCATCAAAGCGGTCAGCGACAGCGACGTCACGGTCTACGAAAAAGCCCTCGACCTGACGAAGGATGGCCAGGACTTGGCGGCCGGCACCGTGGTCGGCAGCGATCCGACCAGCAGCGGCGAAACCGCCAGCGGCACGTTGGTCGGCTCGGTCACTGGCGCTATCGGCGCGATCACTTACAGCCTGGTTGGCACCGCCAATGGCAACTATGGGCAGATCCAGCTCAACCCGAACGGCACGTACACCTACACCCTGACATCGCCGGCCAGCACCACGCCGCACGCCAACGATGGCGCGAACACGTTGACCGAAAGCTTCACTTATCAGGCCACCGATTCGCTGGGCAACATCACCAGCAGCACCATCGTCGTCAACATCGTCGATGACGTGCCGAAAGCCGTGAATGACAGCAACGTCGCCACCGCTTCGGAAAGCCTGTTGACCCTCAATGGCAACGTGCTGACCAACGACATTCAAGGAGCCGACCGCGTTGCAACCGGTCCGAATGCAGGACCTGTGACCCCAGGCACTTTCACCGGGACTTACGGCACTTTGGTGCTGAACGCCAACGGCACTTACACCTACACGCTGGACAGCAATGACGCCGACTTCAAAAACCTGCACGGCGGCGGCAATGGCACCGAAACTTTTGCCTACACCCTGACCGATGCCGACGGCGATACCAGTACCGCCAACCTGGTGCTGAACATCCACAACAACAACGATCCGGTGACGCTCAATGGCCTCGACGTCACGGGCGGAGAGCTGACCGTCTACGAGAAAAACCTCAGCGAACGCACCAGCCCCAATCCGTCAGCGCTGACCCAGAACGGTACGTTCACCGTCACCGCCCTCGACGGTCTGCAAACCCTGAGCGTCGGCGGGATCAACGTGGTCGTCGGTGGCGTGGCGACAGGCTTGCCGCAGTCGATCGCCTCGCCGCTCGGCAGCACGTTCACCATCAACAGCTACAACGCAACCACCGGCGTGATCAGCTACAGCTACACCCTGCTCGATAACGAAAACCATTCGACTGCGAATGGCGCCAACAGCCTCACGGAAAACTTCACCGTGGTGGCGACCGACACAGATGGCAGCACCGCGTCGGGGCAGATCAACGTCAACATCGTCGATGACCTGCCGACCGCTGCTGCCGACACTGGCACCGCGATCGAAGGTGCGACCGTCAACCTCAGCGTGCTCGGCAACGACGTGCTCGGTGCCGATGGCGCGGCAGCGGGCGGCGCGGTGATCGGCGTGCGCGCTGGCAGCAACACCGGCACCTCGGCGGTGGGCGGGCTGGGCACCAACATCAATGGCACCTACGGTTACCTGACGCTGGATGCGGCGGGCAACGCGGTGTATCACGCCAATCCCAACTCGGTGGGCGTGGCCGGTGCAACCGACACGTTCGTCTACACCGTGCGCGATGCCGACGGCGATGAAAGCACCACCACGATCAAAATCAATGTCACCGACAGCGGCCTCAAAGCGGCGGTCGATCAGGACGTAACGGTCTTCGAAAAAGCCCTCGACCTGAGCAAAGACGGCCTCGACCTGGCGCCCGGCACCGTCATCGGCAGCGATCCGGGCAACACCGGCGAAACCGCCACCGGCACGCTGGTCGGCGCCGTCACTGGCGGCAGCGGCGCGTTGACTTACAGCCTGGTCGGCAGCGCCACGGGCACTTACGGGCAGATGCTGCTCAACGCGGACGGCAGCTACACCTACACGCTGACTTCGGCGCCGAAAACTTCGCCGAGCGCCAACAATGGCGCGGATACCCTGAGCGAAAGTTTCACTTACAAAGCCACCGACGCGCTCGGCAACAGCACCACCAGCACCATCGTCGTCAACATCGTCGATGACGTGCCAAGAGCTGTGGCGTCTGAGCGTTCGGTGACCGCGGTGGAAATCGATTCCAACCTGCTGCTGGTGATCGACGTGTCCGGCAGTATGGCGGACGCTTCCGGTGTGCCGGGCCTGTCGCGCATGGCGCTGGCCAAACAGGCGATCAGTGCACTGCTCGACAAGTACGACGACCTAGGTGATGTGCGCGTGCAGATCGTCACCTTCAGCAGCAGCGCCGCCGACAAGACCCCGATCTGGGTCGATGTCGCCACGGCGAAGTCGATCATTGCGACGCTGACGGCGGGCGGCGGCACCAACTACGACGCGGCAGTGGCGGCGGCGAAACTGGCGTTCAACACCTCCGGGCAACTGACCGGTGCGCAGAACGTCGGCTACTTCTTCTCCGACGGCAAACCTACCAGCGGCCAGGAAACCGGCAGCGCCGATGAAGCGGCGTGGAAGGCTTTCCTCGACGCCAACGGCATCAAGAACTACGCGATTGGCCTGGGCAGTGGCGTCAGCAGTGCCAACCTCAATCCGCTGGCGTACGACGGCAGCACCCACACCGACACCAACGCGGTGGTGGTGACCGATCTCAACCAGCTCAACTCGGTGCTGTCGGGCACCGTGCAGGGCGCGCCAGTCACCGGCACCTTGCTGGATGGCGGCACGTTCGGCGCGGATGGCGGTTTCATCAAATCCATCGTCGTCGATGGCACCACCTACACCTATGACCCGAAAGCCAACGGCAATCAGGGCTCGCTGAACTTCAGCGGCGGCGCCAACAAAGGCACGTTCAACACCGTCGACAACACCCTGAGCATCGCCACCAACAACAGCGGCACGCTGGTGGTGAACCTCGACACCGGCGAATACAACTACATCTCGCAGAAAACCACGGCGGTGGTGATCACCGAGAACATCGGTTTCACCGTCAGCGACAATGACGGCGACCTGGCCAGTTCGTCGCTGACCATCAAAGTGATCCCGAACGCGGCGCCAGTTGCGGCCGATGACAACGTCATCACCAACGTGCTGTCGAACAACATCGTGGTCCCGGGCGAACTGCTGCTGGCCAACGACACCGACGCCAATGGCGATCCGAAAACCGCGACACCGACCACGTTCAACACCGGTTGGGTGGCCAAGGGTGCCGACTTCACCGGGATTGGCGCGGTCAGTTTTACCGGCACCGGCAACGTTGCGGCGAATCAGGCACTGGCCGATGTGCGCAATCTGTTCGCGGCCAACTCCGCAACGATGACCGCCGTGCTACTGGTCAGCGGCTATCTGGGCGCGGTCACCACGGCTAACGCCAACGACGAAGACATGATCACCGTGAAACTGAAAGAGGGCGAAACCCTCAATCTCGATCACAACCTGGCCGCCGGTCATGTCGCCATGGAGTACTCGCTCAACGGTGGCGCGTTCGTCGCGATTGCCGATGGCGGCACCATCAACGCGACGTCCGATGGCACCTACCGGATTCACGTGACCAACATCACCAACACCAGCGGCAGCAGCACCACGGCCGCCGAAAACTATCAGTTGTCGATGAAGATCAACTACGCCGGCGCGCATGATCTGACGCCGGACTTCCACGGCACTTACACCGCCAACGATAACCATGGCGGCAGCGACACGGCTAACGTGACCATCAGCTATCAGGATGGCCATACCCTCACCGGTACGGCGGGCGATGACGTGTTGGTGGCCGGCACCGGCAACAACATCATCAACGCCGGCGATGGCAACGACGTGCTCACCGCCGGCAACGGCAACAACGAGCTGCACGGTGGCGCTGGCAACGATTTGCTCTACAGCGGTCTGGGCAATGACCTGCTCGATGGCGGCGCTGGCAGCGACACCGCCAGTTATGGCCATGCCACCGCCGGGGTCACGGTCGATCTGAGCCTGCTGACTGCGCAAAACACCTTCGGCGCCGGCACCGATACGCTGCTGGGTATCGAGAACCTCACCGGTTCCAACTTCAACGACACCTTGCGCGGTAACAACAACAGCAACGTGATCAACGGTGGTCTGGGCAACGACGTGCTCAACGGTGGCGGCGGCGATGATTTCCTGATCGGCGGCCTCGGCAACAACACCTTGACCGGTGGCGCTGGCGCCGACACGTTCAAATGGCTGGCGGGCAACAGCGGCCATGACCTGATCACCGACTTCACCCCAGGCACCGATCAGCTCGACCTGTCACAACTGCTACAAGGGGAGAACGGTACGGCCGCTTCGCTGGATGACTACCTGCACTTCAAAGTCACCGGCAGCGGCGCGTCGCTGGTCACCAGCATCGACGTCGGCGCCATGGCCGGCGCCACGCCGAACCAGACCATCGATCTGGCCGGCGTCAACCTCGCCAGCCAGTACGGTGTAACGCCGGGCGCGGGTGGTGTGGTAGCGGGCGGACACGACACGGCGACGATCATCACTGGCATGCTCAGTGACCACTCGCTGAAGGTCGATACCGTGTGATGCCGCAGGGCTGAAACGACAAAACCCGCCATCCCTTGAATGGGGATGGCGGGTTTTTTTGTCTGGTTTTAGTCAAGCGGTGAGGGCGGACGAGTTTGCGAAACACCCACCCATTGCAGGAGTGAGCCCGCTCGCGATAAGGCCCGTGCCCACGCTGTAAAACCTACGTCGCTGAAATCAAATCCCACTGCCCAGAAAACAGGCTTCACCCGCATCTACTCGCTCAACCAACTCGCCAACCTTCAGCCGTTCTGCATCCAGCGACCGCCGACTCAGCACCTCATCGCCTTTCATCCGCAACTGCTCGTAAGCCAACACCAGCGTGCCACCCGCGAGGGTCCTCAAATGCTTGCCCGCCACAGGAATGAAAAACCCCTGGCGGTCCGCAACTTCGTCAGCGCTCGGCCGATACCAGTCCAGTTCCGGGTTATACGTGCTCAGATCGGCGCGCACGCCAAACCAGTCCAGTGCAATCGCATGCCCCGCACGCGTGGTTGTATTGAAGGGAATGTTCACCTCGATGCCGGCCAGTGCCGGGTCCAGCGTGCCTTCCTCTTCGTCTTCCGCGACCGGGCTCGCCAGATATTCGCTCTCGCCAATGATGTTGACGAAGCGGCGCAGGGACGATTGAACAATCACGCCGCCACGCTCCACCGAGTAAAAACACGTCACTTGCGTATTGACCAAGGCCCGAGCGGCGGCGCTCGGTATGCGGGCGAACACCACCGTCGGCGGCGTGCCAACGATGATCTGACGATTCTGGCTGGTCACCACTTCGCCTTCGACGCTGATGCCGGTGAGGGTAAGGATGATCACATCCTTGTGCTGAAAATCCGTTGCCGATTCGGCCCACACCAGCACGACCAGATCTTCACCGCGCAACGAACTCAAATGCAGGTCACTGCCGCAGGTTTTACTGATGATCGGCGCGGGTAATGACGACTTGCCGAGCCTGACTTTTATCCGCATCGGCGTACACCAGCCAGCGGATACATTGCCCACCAGGTCCGTCACGCAAAACGATACGTCCAGACCTTCCGGGCCGCTGTCCCTGGCCTTGAGAATGATCTCGCGGCTGACGTGGATAAGCAGCGGATGAAGTTGCGGATCGTCGATATGCGCCTGGGTCACTGTTGGCGAAAAAATCAAAAGACCACCCCAACTCAAGGTGCAGACATCGCCCTCGGCCATGTTTGGATAGGGCCGCAGCGTAGCGGTTTCGGGGTTGGCCGCGACGGTGATATCGACGCCATCACCGACGTTGCTGGCGGTCACGCCATCGATCAGCAAATGCGCGGCTACGCTCATGTACAGCGCGCGGTGCTGGTCGTGTACCGGATCCGCGTTGTCGCCACCGGGAATATCAAGTTTGACCAACAGTTGCAGGGCCGGGGCGAAGGTCTCGGCCATTTGATCACGCGTAGTGACTCGATAAGTCAGCATATGCGCGCCGGATTGCATCGCCCCTGGCGGCACCCATAATGTCGTCCGCTCAGCGACCTCGACCGTATCGCTGATGACCTGTTGATCGATCATGCGGTTATTCAGCAACAACTCGACCCGGTCGCCCAGTGCCTTGCCCGGCCACGGCGCAATCCAGACTTTCAGGCCGTTGTCAGGATAGTTGCCCAAAGCAGCAGCGAAATTGATCCCGAATTTGCCCGACGGCAGCACTACACCGTCGTCGATTTCAGGTTCGACCAAGCGCGACGATGCGAGGTTTTTCAAGGGTTTGGCTTTCACATCAGACTCTCCTGTCGTCGGAGCGCGACAGAGAGAATTACAAACTCAAATGCGAAAACTGGAAACTGTCAGATTTGACAGTAGCGACGCTGGGGCGATGTGTTGTAGTCAGGGCTTGCGCAGGGTTTTCTGGCGCAGGATGTAAATCGTCACCAGCACTGCGCTGGTCAGCATGAACCCGCGCGCCCACGGCATCGGCACCAGGTAACAGGAGAAGAGAATGCTCACCCACATCAGGCCGATTGCGTAGACCTTGCCCTTGAGCGGAATGCCGCTGCCATCCAGATAGCCGCGGATCCACGGCCCAAGCCGCGGGTGTTCGACCAGCCAATGATAGAAACGCGGCGAACTGCGGGCGAAACAGGCAGCCGCCAGCAGCAGGAAGGGTGTGGTGGGCAATACCGGCAGGAAAATCCCGATCACCCCCAACGCTACGCTCAGCCAGCCGATGGCCAGCAGCACGTAGCGCAACATCAGGGAGCGGTTGCCTATGGGGTTGTCCATAGGCAAGACCTTAGTGGTGACGTGGCTTGAGGATCGCCGGTTTTTCGTCAGGCGCCTGGCACAGCAGGTACAGCGCGGTCAGGGCTTCCGGGATCTGCACGATCATGTCGTCCATCAGGTTGGCGTCTTTGGCGATGTCTTCGAACTCAGGCTGTTCGTCGAACAGACCGGAACCGACCATGATCGGCAGGAGCATTTCGCTGACTTCGTCTTCGGCGGTTTCGAACCAGGCCGCTTCGCGCAGGAACACGCCTTCCATGAAACCGATGCACCAGCCGCGCAGATCGGAATCGTCCGGCTCTTCGCCCAGATCGAGGTCGCAAGGCAACTCGAATTCTTCGTCGGACGCCAGTTGGCGGGCGATGTGCGCTTTGAGTGCGAGCAGGGTCGATTCGATCGCTTCACGCTCGGTGTCGTCGGCGTAGTGCGGCTCTTCGGCGAAGAGTGCGTCGATCCATTCACGATCGGGAACGCTTTCGGAGCAGATCGACAGCGCCGTCAGATAGCCGTGGGCGGCCACGTAGTCCAGCGCCTCGTCATGCAGCTCGTCAGCGTCGAGGAAGACTTGCAGGCGGGTTAGTTGCTCAGCGAAGGACATTAAAAGCTACCTTGGGGAATTAAACAGATGCGCGAATTCTAGGCCTTCTTGAGCACTCAGGCCAGCCGCGCGGCATATTTGCTGCCTCGTGGCGGATTCTGTGGTCGTCGATGCCGCTGAGTCAGCCCCATCCCTGTGGGAGCGAGCTTGCTCGCGATAGCAGTCTGTCAGTCACTTGAATATTGAATGTGCTGCCGTCATCGCGAGCAAGCTCACTCCCACAGGGTGATGCGATGTTTGTCGGCATGTGTCTTCTCAGCGGCGCCCATTGCCGGGGAGGGCTCGGGTATACTCGCGCGTTTTGTGATGCCCTGCTGGCGTCGCGGCTGAGATGTGAAGCGTCATGCAATGCGCACTTACGATTTGTCAGTGCAGCGAGCGTGGTTGTGAACCAGCCTTGCAGGGATGTTTCGGTGATTTTTGGAGTTTTTATGCTCGAACAGGCTCAACGCGTCCTCAAGGACATCTTCGGCTACGACAGTTTCCGTGGCCGCCAGGGTGCAATCATTGAGCGCGTGGCCAATGGCGGCGACGCCTTGGTGCTGATGCCTACCGGTGGCGGCAAGTCCTTGTGTTTCCAGGTCCCGGCGCTGCTGCGCGAAGGCCTCGCGGTGGTGGTGTCGCCGCTGATCGCGCTGATGGACGACCAGGTCGCCACCCTCGAAGAACTCGGCGTCGCTGCCGCTGCATTGAACTCGACCCTGAGCGCCGAACAACAGCGCGACCTCGCGGCCCGGATCAAGCGCGGCGAAGTGAAAATGCTCTATCTGGCGCCCGAGCGCCTGGTCCAGCCGCGCATGCTGGCCTTCCTGCAAAGCCTGGAAATCGCCCTGTTTGCCATTGACGAAGCGCATTGCGTGTCGCAATGGGGCCACGACTTCCGTCGCGAATACCTGCAACTCGGGCAATTGGCGGAATTGTTTCCCAATGTCCCGCGCATCGCTCTGACCGCCACTGCCGACAAGCGCACCCGCGAAGAAATCGTTGATCGCCTGCATTTGCAGAATGCCGAGCGCTTCCTGTCGAGCTTCGACCGGCCGAACATTTTCTATCGCATCGTTCCCAAGGAGCAGCCGCGCAAGCAATTGCTCGCGTTCCTCACTGAACGGCGCAGCGACGCCGGCATCGTATATTGCCTGTCCCGCAAAAAAGTCGACGAAGTCGCGGTGTTCCTCAGCGAACAGGGCTTCCCGGCGCTGCCGTATCACGCCGGGCTGCCCAACGAAACGCGCTCGCTGCACCAGAAACGCTTCCTCAATGAAGAAGGCCTGATCATGGTCGCCACCGTGGCGTTCGGCATGGGCATCGACAAGCCCAACGTGCGCTTCGTCGCGCACCTTGATTTGCCGAAGTCGCTGGAGGCGTATTACCAGGAAACCGGGCGTGGCGGCCGTGATGGCTTGCCGGCGGATGCCTGGATGGCCTACGGCCTGCAAGACGTGGTGATGCTCAAGCAGATGCTGCAAAACTCCGAAGGCGACGAGCGGCACAAACGTCTGGAGCAGCACAAACTCGACGCCATGCTCTCGCTGTGCGAAGAAACCCGCTGCCGCCGCCAGACGCTGCTGGCGTACTTCGACGAAGACATGCCCGAGCCGTGCGGCCATTGCGACAACTGCGTCGATGGCGTGCAGACCTGGGATGCCACCGAGCCGGCGCGTCAGGCGCTGTCGGCGATTTACCGCACCGGCCAGCGTTACGGCGTCGGCCATTTGGTCGATGTCTTGCTCGGCAAGGACAACGAAAAAGTCCGCAGCTTTGGCCATCAGCATTTGTCGGTTTACGGGGTCGGCAAAGCCATGGGCGAGAGCGAATGGCGCTCGCTGTTCCGCCAGTTGGTCGCCCGTGGTTTGGCCGACATTGACCTCGAAGGCTACGGCGGCCTGCGCCTGAGCGACAGTTGCCGGCCGCTGCTCAAGGGCGAAGTGACCCTGGAACTGCGCCGCGATCTGAAGCCGCAGACTACCGCGAAAAGCAGCAAGAGCCAGGCCAGCCAACTGGTCCGTGGCGAAGAACGCGAACAATGGGAAGCGTTGCGAGCCCTGCGCCGCAAACTCGCCGAGGAACATGGCGTGCCGCCGTACGTCATTTTCCCCGATTCGACCCTGCTCGAAATGCTCCGCAGCCAGCCAACCTCGCTAGCGGAAATGGCCACGGTCAGCGGCGTCGGCGCGCGCAAACTCGAGCGTTACGGCGAGGCCTTCCTCGAAGTGCTCGGCGGTCAGGTTGAGGCGCCGAAAGTGGTCGCCGATGTTCGTCACGAACTGATCACCCTGGCCCGCGCCGGCATGACGCCGCTGCAGATTGCCGGTCAACTGCAATGCTCGGAAAAGAATGTCTACACCATGCTGGCCGAGGCGATCGGCAAGCAGCAGTTGTCGCTGGAACAGGCGCTGGACCTGCCGGAAGAGCTGATGGGCGAAATCCAGGACGCGTTCCTCGACGGCGAGGGCGAGTTGCCCGCCGTGACGGAAATTGCCGCGTTGTTCGCCGGTCGTGTGCCGGAAGGTGTGCTGTATTGCGTGCGGGCAGCGCTGCAATCCGAATTCGAAATGTGAGGTTCGAGATTTAAGTGACCGGGCGCATTGATGTAACGATTCACTACGGAGCAAGCCTTGCCTATAGCCAAAGGTCATGCTTAGCTGACTAATAATTAGTTTTTCTCTATTTCAGTCTAATCATGAGTTTTTTATGCCGTTAACTGATCAACATCGCTTTGGCATGCAATTGGCCCAGATGTCTCGCGGCTGGCGCGCCGAACTGGACCGCCGACTGGCAGGCCTCGGATTGTCCCAGGCGCGTTGGCTGGTGCTGCTGCACCTCGCACGCTTTGAAGACGCGCCGACTCAGCGTGAATTGGCGCAAAGCGTCGGCGTCGAAGGCCCGACCCTTGCCCGTTTGCTTGACAGCTTGGAGACCCAAGGACTAGTGCAGCGCCAATCGGTACTCGAAGACCGCCGCGCGAAGAAGATCGTGCTCTGCGCACCGGCCCGGCCGCTGATCGAACAAATCGAAACCATCGCCACACAGTTGCGCCGCGAATTGTTCGAAGGCGTCGACGAGGCGGATTTGAAGGTCTGCATGCGCGTCCACGGGCACATTCTGGCCAACCTCGAAAAGTCTTGAGGTAAAACCTTCGGCCGACTTTTTGAGATACCCCGTTGGGCAGACTATAAAGAACTACTAGGCGATATCGTGTTCGTACCGGATGTGCGAACGCGTACGGTTGGTTCTGCTTAATCTAAGGGATGCTCATGCTCGAAAGTTGGCGCGTGGTTTTGCGGTGTTGCAGCCGTCTGCTTCTGGTCGGTGCTGCAATCAGCTACTCGGCATTGGCGCCGGCCCTGGGGTTGGGTGAGATCACGCTGCATTCAGCGTTGAACCAGCCGTTCAGCGCCGATATCACTTTGATCGATGCGGGCGGTCTGGCCGAAAGCGATCTGTCGGTCAGCCTCGCGACGGCCGACGAATTCGGTCGAGCGGGCGTCGAGCGGGTGTTTTTCCTCAACAACCTCAAGTTCAAACCGATCCTGCGCGGCAACCGCACGATCATCCGCGTCACCTCCAGCAAACCGGTCAACGAACCCTTTCTGAATTTCCTCGTGCAGCTCAATCAGCCCAACGGCCGTTTGCTGCGCGAATACACGGTGCTGATCGACCCGCCGGGTGCGACGGGCATCGTGCCCGCCACGGATGAACCGGAGGCCGATGAACCGACCTCGGGTTTCCCGCGCGTGGAACCCGCCCTGGCGCCGGCTCAAGCCGCGCAAGGCAAGCGTTCAGCGCAACCCGCTGCGACTCCCCAACCTGCCGCCGCAGCGGCCAATGAAGCAGTGGCCGAACAACTGGCCGCCAGCGTCCTGCAGAACCAGCAGCTGCAAAAAACCATCGATGAACTCAACGCCAGGCTGAAAACCCAAGACGAGCAGATTGCCGACCAGCGAAAGCAGGTCAGCGACTTGCAGACTCAGCTCGCTGAAGTCGCGCCAAAACCTGCCGCCGCGCCGATCCCCGTGGCGCCAGCGCCTGTCGCGGTGGAACCGCCGGAATCGACCAATTGGCTGCTGATCGCCGCGTTGCTGGTGCTGGTTCTGCTGTTGGCACTGGCTGCGTGGTTGCGCCGTCAGCGCCAGCCAATATTCACCGAGCCTTTAGCGACGGCGGGTGATGAGGGGCAGGCCGATCACGATATTCATCCGCAGCCGACCAGTATCGCATCGGACCTTGGCCACCACGACGACGCACCCGTTGGCGATGTGATGGAAGGCGTGGGGATTTACCTGGCTTACGGGCGTTTCACCGAGGCCGCGAACCTGTTGCGCGAAGCGCTGGCCAAGGATCCGCAACGCAGCGATCTGGCATTGCACCTGCTCGAGGTGCTGGGCAAACAGGGCGATGTGGCGGCGTATGACGCGCAGGAAAGCAGCCTGCGCGACGCCGGGTATGATCCGCAGCAGCTCGCCGAACTGCGCGCGCGATTCCCGAAAGTGGCGGGCAGGGCGCCAGTGGTCGCGCCAGTTGCGCCGGTTTTGGCAGCGGTCCCAGCGGCGGTTGCGCCGTCGGCCGTCAGTGACGACTTCCAGTTGAACCTCGACGATCTGTCGATGGATTCCAATTGGGACCTGGTCAGCCCGTTCGAGAACTCGTCGCCATCGCTGGCGAAAACACCGCCAATGCAGGAACCGCCGTTCACCTCCAATCTTCATGTGCTGCCCGACGTCTTCGAAATGCCCGACGAGCCGACGCCCGTCGAGCCACTCCTTGACGAACCATTGCTCGATGAAAATGAGCTGGAATGGGACGCCGTCCCTGATACCCAGGCGCTGGACGATGATTTTCTCGATGCATTCAACGAGCCCGGCCAGTCGCTGGAGCTTGAGCCCTTGACCTCGAACGCTGCGGACAACGCCAGCAAACTCGAGCAAGCGCAGACCTGCATCGACGACGGCGATCTCGACAGCGCCATCGAACTGCTCAACGAATTGCTCAAGGACGGCGACGAACCGCTGAAGCAAACCGCGCGCAGTCTGCTCGCCGGCATCCGTTAACATCGTCAGCACAATCCCGAGGTGGCAGCGCGCAGGCACGCTGCCATTTTTTTGAGCTTTCGGGCTCAGGAGCTTCAGCGATCATGACCGAACAAAAAGCAGAAATTGTCATCACCTATTGCACGCAGTGCCAATGGCTGTTGCGCGCAGCGTGGCTGGCGCAGGAGCTGCTCAGCACCTTTGGCGATGACTTGGGCAAGGTGTCGCTGGTGCCGGGCACGGGCGGGGTATTTCATATTTTTTGTGATGAC
This sequence comes from Pseudomonas sp. SJZ131, assembly GCF_007828705.1. Lineage (NCBI taxonomy): Bacteria > Pseudomonadati > Pseudomonadota > Gammaproteobacteria > Pseudomonadales > Pseudomonadaceae > Pseudomonas > Pseudomonas sp. SJZ131. The sequence goes on from NZ_VIVC01000002.1 coordinate 918,812, forward strand.
GTGCAGCTCTGGGAGCGCAAGGCCGATGGCGGTTTCCCCGAAGCCAAAGTGTTGAAGCAGCGCGTGCGCGATCAGATCGACCCGCAGCGCCACCTCGGGCACAACGAACCCACTCAGTGAGACGCGGCTTCGGCGGCCACGGTTTTTTTGCTGCCGCCGGATAAACGACTGGAAAGTACAATCGCGACGATGATCAGCGCGCCGCCGAGGAGCATGCGCAGGGTCGGGTCTTCATCGAACAGCAGCCACGCCACGCTGATGCCGTACACCGGTTCCAAGGCGAACACCACGGCGGCGGTTCGCGCCTTGATCACCGCCAGACTGGCGACGAACAAACTGTGCGCGACGCCGGTGCAGAACACCCCGAGCAGACCGATCCACAACCAGTCGAGGGGGCGCACTTCGCTCAACTGCGGCGCGGCGAACGGCAGCAGACACAGCGCGACCACCACGTTCTGGCACAGCGCCGCTTGCACCGGCGGAATGCGCCCGGAACTGGCGCGGTTGGTCAGCGACAGCAGGGCGAACAGCAAACCCGAGCCCACCGCCCAGAGCAGGCCGGCAGTCGCGCCGCTGGCGAGGTCGAAGTGCGGCGTGACCAGCACCAGGCCGATGCTGACCAGCACCACCAGCAGAATTTCATTGGCGCGGATCCGCTCGCGGAAAATCAGGCCTTCGAGGATCACCGTGAAGGCCGGGAAACTGGCAAAACCCAACGTCGCAATCGCTACCCCGGCGACTTTGACCGCGATGAAAAAATTCACCCAATGCCCGGCCAGCAGCAAACCGCTGAGCAGCAAACGCCGCCAGTCGATGGCTTGGAGTGTCTGCCAACGCGTAGTGCTGGCGAACCGGGCGAAGACGGCCAGTGCGAGCACCGCGAATGCCGCTCGCCCAAACACGATAACGCCGGGGGAGGCGGCCGCGAGTTTGCCGAACACGCCGGTCAGGCCAAACATCAATGCGCCGATATGCAGTGCGCCGAGGGCGGTACGGGGAGTCATTGCGATCCTTGATAAACGTTGGAGGCCGACAGGCTTCGCCAGCGGCTACATTTAATCGCGCAACGGCCTCGCGTGTCTGTCGGCAAACTAGCGACTTTTGTCGCTGGCCTCGCGTCGCAGTTTCCCCGGCGAGGCTCCGAATTCGCGCAGCACTGCCGCAGCAAACGCACTTTGCGAACTGTAACCAACGCGGCAGCCGATCTCGCCAATAGGCAATGCCGAATCACGCAACAAGCCCACCGCCATGTGCAGTCGACGGCTGCGAATGTAGTCCATCGGCGTCTGCCCGCATTCGGCGACGAACCGCGCATGCAGGCGCGCCGCCGACAATCCGGCAATCCGCGCCAGGTCCGCCACTTGCAGCGGATACGCGGCGTATTGATCGATGTGCGCATTCAGTGCTGCATACGGCAGGCGCCGGCCACCGATCACCTCGGCTTTGACGTTATTCAGGCTGGCGAGCAATAACACCGCCCCTTGCTGGGCAATCAGCGGATCATTCACCGGGCTGTTCGCCAGCCAACTGACCAACTGGCTCTGCCCGGCATCCAGCGGCAGGCGTCCGGCGTTGTCGAGCAAGCGGCGGCTGGCGTCGGCGTGTTCCCCCAGCGATTGCGCGAGCCATTGGTCGCTCGGCACATCCAGCACCAGGCAACGGCTGCCATTGGCGCTGCCGCAGGCGTGATGCATGCCGGACGGCACCACCACAAAACTTTGCTGGATCACCTGACTGCCACGCCCGTCGACCTCGAAATCCAGCGCACCCGACAGCCCGAATACCAATTGCGCGTGGTCGTGGCTGTGGATGATCAAGTCTTCGGTGTATTGGCGCAGCGTGAGGATCGGTCTCATCGCAGGTCTCCTGGCAAAGTGCGGCCAGTCTACACCGGCCCGGCGCTGACACAGATTCTGACAAAGATGTTGGCACAGACGCTGTCACAGGACTGACGCGCGACTGTCACAGGCGATTAACCGGCCCGGCGCACGCTGCTGAAAACATCGCAGAGGGTTGCCCATGACCAGCGCCGAGCTTGCCCGACCCAGCCGTAAACAACGTGTGCGCACTGTATGGATCTCCGATGTGCACCTCGGTACTCGGGATTGTCAGGCCGAGCACTTGTCGCACTTTCTCAAGGGTTACCACGCCGACAAGGTTTACCTGGTTGGCGACATTATCGACGGCTGGAAACTGCGCGGCGGCATGTATTGGCCGCAGGCGCACACCAATGTGATCCGCCGCTTGCTGACCATGAGCAAGCGCGGGACCGAGGTAATCTACGTCACCGGCAACCACGACGAATTCCTGCGGCGTTATTCGAAGCTGATTCTGGGCAACATTCAGTTGGTCGATGAAGCGGTGCACGTCACCGCCGACGGTCGTCATCTGTTGGTGATTCACGGCGATCAGTTTGATGTGATCACCCGTTATCACCGCTGGCTGGCATTCCTCGGCGACTCAGCCTACGAGTTCACCTTGACCCTCAACCGCTGGCTCAATCACTGGCGCGCGCGTTATGGCTACGGCTATTGGTCGTTGTCGGCGTACCTGAAGCACAAGGTGAAAACCGCCGTCAGCTTCATCAGCGACTTCGAAGAAGCCATCGCCCATGAATGCGTCAAGCGCGGATTGCACGGGGTAGTGTGCGGGCACATTCACCATGCCGAGATTCGCCAGGTGGGCGGCGTCGATTACTTGAATTGCGGCGATTGGGTCGAGTCGTGCACGGCGTTGATCGAACATTGGGACGGCTCGATCGAGCTCTATCGCCTGGCCGACGCGCAGGCGCGCGAGGCCGAATTGAAAGCGCTGAAAATCGCAGAACCGGCGTAGGCAGGTTCGGCGCCTTCGCGGGCAAGCCTCGCTCCTACGGGAGAAGGCATTCCAAGCGTAGGAGCGAGGCTTGCCCGCGAAGGGGCCATCACGATCACCCTGACATTCAGGCCGGCGCGTGTTCTTGCATCGCTTCCTTGTAGATCGAGTTCTTCGGTTGCGCAAACACGCGTTGCATCATCGGTTCGAAGAAGCTCAGCGGCAGGCTTTCATAGGCCGGATCAAACGCCGCCGCATCGTATTTGGCGCAGAACTCGATGGTCGCCTGATACTGCGGATGGTCGCTGAATTGGTCGCGCAGGTGCCGATCCATGCCCAAGTGATGAAAGAAGTAATAACCCTGGAAGATCCCGTGTTTCTCGACCATCCACAGATTTTCGGCACTGATAAACGGCTTGAGAATCGCCGCCGCAATGTCCGGGTGATTGTACGAACCCAGCGTGTCGCCGATGTCGTGCAGCAGCGCGCAAACCACGTATTCCTCATCGCGATCATCGCGAAAGGCACGGCTCGCGGTTTGCAGCGAATGGGTCAGGCGATCGACCGGGAAGCCGCCAAAGTCACCCTCCAGCAACTTCAGGTGCGCGACGATTCGTGTCGGCAGTTGTCGAGCGTAGGCGCTGAAATCTGCGGCGATGATCGCCCAGTCTTCTTGCGTGCCGTCCTGCATATGGGTGAAGCGAGCATTGGCGTTCATCGGCGATCTTCTTGTTTTCAACGAAGTTGGGCGGGGTTCGCCCAGGTTTTGCCTCAGTGTAGAAGCTCCCCACGGTCGCGCACTGGCTGCGCGGGACGCTTTGCTGGCCGGTCGAGCCTAGAACGGCACGCGGCCGAGAATCATGTCGCGGTACATGACGAAATCGCCGAGCAGGCTGTAGAACGGATGCTGAAAGGTTGCCGGACGATTCTTCTCGAAGAAGAAATGCCCGATCCAGGCAAAGGTGTAACCGGCAAGCGGCAGGGCGATCAGCAACATCCACGCGCCTCGGCCAATGGTCAGCGCCAGAATGAAAATCACCAGCGTGGTGCCGATAAAGTGCAGTCGTCGGCAAGTACTGTTGGCGTGTTCGCTGAGGTAATACGGGTAAAACTCAGCGAAGCTGTTGAAACGCTTGGTGTTTTCCACGACTGCGCTCTCTGTGTTGGTTCTGTGGCTGTCAGTTGATTACCGCTCTGACGGCAAGATGTTCTGCGGGTAGCTTATTTGAGTCTAGAGTGATCATTGGTAACAGCCAGTGACAATGGGCGCCACTTTAGTATCCTTCGGTAATTGGCCGTAGCATGCGGCTCATCATTTAAGTAAACGCCATGAGCGAACGAACGACTTCTGCAAGCTGGGCGATGGGGATTGTCAAAGCACTGGAAATGGACGGCCTGGATTGCCGGGTGTTGTTCAAGCAACTGGGGCTCGACTACGCATCGCTGGATGATCCGGATGCGCGCTTCCCGCAAGATTCGATGACGCGGCTGTGGCAGCGCGCGGTCGAGCTGTCGGGGAACCCGGCGATTGGCCTGAACATGGGCAAAGTGGTGCGACCGGCGTCTTTTCATGTCGCCGGATATGCGCTGATGTCCAGTCAGACACTCGCCGAGGGGTTTCAGCGGCTGGTGCGTTATCAACGGATCATTGCCGAAAGCGCCGACCTGAGTTTCCGTCTGCTGGATGAAGGTTACGCGCTGATCCTGACGGTCCACGGCGACCATCTGCCGCCGACCCGCCAGAGCGCCGAAGCCTCACTGGCTTGCGCGCTGGCCCTGTGCGGCTGGCTGACCGGGCGCACGTTGCAACCGCGCAAAGTGCTGGTGCAGGGCGATGAGCCGGCGGATCTCGAACCGTACAAACAAGCGTTTCATGCGCCGCTGGTGTTCAACGCGCCCTACGATGCGCTGATTTTCGAACGCGCCGACATGGAAGCGCCGCTGCCCACCGCCAACGAGGCGATGGCGCTGCTGCATGACCGTTTTGCCGGTGAATACCTGGCGCGGTTTTCCGAGAGTCGGGTGACCCACAAGGCGCGGCAAGTGCTGTGTCGTTTGCTGCCCCAAGGCGAGCCGAAGCGCGATACCGTCGCGCAAACCCTGCATTTATCGCAACGCACCTTGCAGCGCCGGTTGCAGGAAGAGGGCACGAGTTTCCAGACCTTGCTCGATGACACCCGACGCGAATTGGCCGAGCAATACCTGGCGCAACCGAGCATGACCCTGCTGGAAATCGCCTATCTGCTGGGCTTCGCCGACCCGAGCAACTTCTTTCGCGCCTTCCGCCGCTGGTTTGACGCCACGCCCGGCGAATACCGCGCGCGGTTGCTCGATGCGCCGAAGCAGGTCAGTGACGCCAGAACGCCGGAATACACAGAACAAACACGGTAATGATTTCCAGTCGGCCGAGCAGCATGCCGAACGACAGAATCCACTTCGCCGCATCCGGCAGCGTGGCGAAGTTGCCGGCCGGACCAATCGTTTCGCCAAGCCCCGGACCGACGCCGGACACGGTACTGGCGGCGCCGGTCAGCGCAGTCATCCAGTCGACGCCGAGCAGCGACAGCAACAAGGCGATCACGCAAATGGTGATGGCGAAAAAGAACGAGAACGTCAGGATCGAGCGGACGATTTCTTCGTCGAGCCGGTGACCGTTGTACTTCTGCTTGATCACCGCGCGCGGGTGAATCAACTGGTTAAGGTTGGCCTTGAGCAAAATGTAGGCGACCTGGAAACGGAAAATCTTGATCCCGCCTGCCGTCGAGCCGGAACAACCGCCGATGAACCCCAGATAAAAGAACAGCATCAGTGAGAAATTGCCCCAGAGGCTGTAGTCCCCCAGTGCAAAACCGGTCGTCGTCACTACCGAAGTCACGTTCAGCGCCACGTGGCGCAAGGCCTCGAGCCAATGCAGATTGGTGGTCCACCAATACCAGGTGCCGAGCACCAGCCAGGTCATCAACAACAAACCGAGCAAACCCTGCACTTGCTGATCCTTGATCAGCGCTTTGCGATTGCCGCGCAACGTCGCGACGTACAGGGTGAACGGCAGGCTGCCGAGGATCATGATGACCACCGCGACCCAATGCACCGCAGGCTGTTTCCACTTCGCCAGCGACAGGTCGGAGGTGGAGAAACCACCGGTGGAAATTGCCGACATCGCGTGGTTGATCGCATCAAACAGGCTCATTCCGGCCCACCAGAACGCCAGGCTGCCGAGAATGGTGATGCCGACATACGCCGCAACGATCAGCCGCGCAACCATGTGCGAGCGCGGCATGACCTTTTCCGAGCGGTCCGAAGATTCGGTCTGGAACAGGCGCATGCCACCGATGCGCAGCAGCGGCAGAATCGCCACCGCCATGCCGATAAAGCCGATGCCGCCGATCCAGTGCAGCAACGAACGCCACATCAGAATGCCGGGCGACATGTTGTCGAGATGATTGAGCACGGTGGAACCGGTCGCGGTGATGCCCGACATGCTTTCGAAAAATGAGTCGGTGTAGCTGATGTGTTGGGTCAGCAGGAACGGCAACGCGGCGAAAATGCACACCACCAGCCAGCTGCTGACGGTCAGCAGGTACATGTCGCGTGGGCGCAGATGCACGTGTTCCGGGCGGCCGGGGATCACCAGCGCGAGGCCGGCGACGAAGGTGATCATGCTCGCCCAGAGGAACGACGGCAGATCGCCGGTGCGGTCGAAAATCACCAGCGTGGCCATGGGCACGACCATGGCGATGGCCAGCGTGATCAGGAAGATGCCGATGATGAAACCAATAGTGCGTAAGGTCGGCAACGCCATGAAGTCCGCTCGGGTAGTAATAGGGAAGGGCGCCATTCTACCTGCGGGGTCCGGCATGTAAACCGGCACTCCCGAGGGTGATGCAGCTAGAATAGCCAAACATTTTTTACAGGAGGTGGCCGATGCAGGCTCTCGACGCTTTGCTCAACCGTGTTTCCGTTCCTCGACTGGTCGAACCGGCCCCTAGCGCTGAACAACGTGAAGCATTGTTCGCCGCCGCCATGCGCGCACCGGATCACGGCCATTTGCAGCCATGGCGCTTTTTGACCGTCGAGGCCGCGGCCCGCGAGCAAATGGGCGAGCTGCTCGCCGAAGCGGCGAAATTGCAGGACGGCGAAGTCTCCGAAGCGGCAGTGGACAAGGCGCGCAACGGTCCGCTGCGGGCGCCGTTGGTTGTTGTAGTGATCGCGCGGTTGCAGGATCACGTCAAATACCCGAAATCCGAGCAGTTGCTGGCCGCCGGTTGCGCGGCGCATGGGATTCTGCTCGCGGCGTACGCGCAAGGCATTGGCGCGGTGTGGCGAACCGGCGAGTTGGCGTATTCGGCGCACGTTGCCAAGGGATTGGGCTTGGCGGAAGGTGAGGAAGTGATCGCGTTCCTGTACCTCGGTACCCCGCAGAAAGAACCGCGCGTGGCCGAGAAAGTTGACCTGACTGAATTTGTCAGCGCCTGGCCTGGTAAAGCCTGATACGGGTTGTTTGTGGGTGAGGGGTGAGTCATTGAGAGTCACCCCTCACCCCAACCCTCTCCCCAAAGGGGCGAGGGGGCTGACCGAGTTGAATGGGCCATGTGCTGCGACCTGCGGCTCCGCGTTGAACCAGGATTTGAAAGGCTCGAAGATGGGCTCCCTTTCCCCCTCTCCCCACTGGGGCGAGGGGGCTGACCGGGTTGAATGGGCTATGTGCTGCGACCTGCGGCTCCGCGTTGAACCAGGATTTGGAAGGCTTGAAGATGGGCTCCCTTTCCCCCTCTCCCCACTGGGGCGAGGGGGCTGACCGAGTTGAATGGGCTATGTGCTGCGACCTGCGGCTCCGCGTTGAACCAGGATTTGAAAGGCTTGAAGATGGGCTCCCTTTCCCCCTCTCCCCGCTGGGGAGAGGGCTGGGGTGAGGGGTGGTTTTCAGGGCTGGACCACAGCCCCCGGCACCAACGGCAATTCAAGGCTGGCGATAAACCCGCCGTCCGGGTGATTGGCCAATATCAGGCTGCCGCCGTGGCGTTCTGCGGCGCGGCGCGCAATCGCCAAACCCAATCCATGCCCGGCCGCAGTTTGCCCCGGCGCACGGTAAAACGGTTCGCCCAGCTGGCTCAGATGCTCGGCGTCGACGCCCGGCCCATGATCGCGCACGCTCACCACTACGCGCTCGCCCTGCCGCGAGGCATGCATCTCAATCGGCTGGCCCACCGGGTTGAAGCGCTGGGCGTTGCGCAGCAGATTGTCCACCGCGCGCTCGATCATCGTCGGCCAGCCCTTTAGGCTCAGTTGCGGCTCGACGTCGAGGCGCACGGTCTGTTCCGGGAAGCCCAGTTGCGCGTCCTTTTGCAAGGTCTGCAGCAACGCATTCAGATCCACTTCCTCGGCACTGGCGTTGTCGGCATCGACCCGCGCCAACACCAGAATCTCGCTGATCAATGCTTCCAGCCGATCACATTCGCGGGTCAGGCGCGGCCAGAGTTTTTCGCGTTCTTCAGGATTGGCGCGCTCGGCCAGCGCCAGCGCAATGCGCAGTCGGGCCAGCGGTGAGCGCAACTCGTGGGAGACGTCGCGCAGCAGTTGCCGTTGACTGCCGATCAAACTCTGCAGGCGCGCGCCCATGCGGTTGAAATCGTTGGCCAGTACGCCGAATTCATCGCGGCGGTTGGCCAGTTTCACCAAGCTGTTCTGCTGATAAGTGGTTTGCCCCAGATCATGCACCGCGCCGCGCAAACGGCTGAGCGGGCGGGTAATCGACAGCGTCACCAGCAGGCTGAACAACGTCAGCACCACCAGCGCAATCCCCAGCGCACTCAATGGCCAGAGCAGGCTTTCGCGGTGCCAGGCATCGAGTTCCGGGTGGGCGATGCGGTAGATCAGCAGGTAGGTGTTGCCGGTTTTTTCGCTGGTGTATTCAGCAGTCAGACGGCGCCACGGCAGGCGTCGGTCATCGTCATTCTGCCGCGCCTCAAAAGCCGCCGCGCGTCGTGGGAAAGTGCCGCGCACCACCGGGTCGCCGCTTTCGTTGAGCACCTGGACGTCGATGTGATATTGGCGTTTGCGCTGTTCGAGAATGTCTTGTGCGGCTTCTTCGCCCTGGGCTTCGAAGGTTTGCGTCCACTGCTCGGCGAGGTTATTGAGGCCCGGATGGCGGCTGAGAATCCATGCATCCTGATTGAGCATGTGCCCTAGCAGAATGGACAGCCCTGCCACCAGAGCGATGGCCAGCCAGAAGCTGGCCAGGATACGCCAGAACAATGAACGCACAGAAAATCCTCAAGCAAACGCAAATCCCCTGTGGCGGCGGGTTTGTTGTGCCGAGGGGGCGAGCCTCCTCGCCACACAAGCCTCGTCGCTGCCGGGTCTGAATGGCAAAAGACCCAACGGCGTTGGCCGTTGGGTCCGGGTTCAGCGCATTATTGCGCTTTTTGCGGCTGTTGCGCTTTCCAGGCTTTGAACTCAGCCCACTCGGCACGGCGCTCGGCGCGTTTTTTCTGGATCTCGTCGAATTTCTTCTGTTGATCCGGTTTCAGCACGGCGCGGACATCGGTTTGCGCTTTGTCACGTTTGGCGGCGATTTCGTCCTTCATGGCTTTCTGGTCAGCCGGGGAGAGTTTCTCCAGGTATTTGTCGACCAGTTGTTTGCGATCATGCATCTGCTCGCCCATGATTTTGCGGATCTGTTCGCGCTGTTCCTTGCTCAGGTCCAGCTGGCTGTACGGACCTTTGCCGTGCATGTCGCCGTGCATCTGCCCGCCGTGGCGCGGGCCGTCCAGCGGACCACCCATCGGGCCGGCGCCTTCAGGCATGGCCATGGCAACGGTTGGCAGAGCGGCAGCGAACATCAGAGCGATAAGAGTCTTGCGCATGGTGAATCTCCTTGTCTCGTTCCCGGTACGTTCCGGATGAGTGCAGATTACGCAGATCAAGGTCAGCGGCGGTCAGCGGAGCGTAAAGCTTGGGTAAAGACACCATCTCGTCAACCTGACAAAACCAACCCCAACACAACGACGACCGTCCTTTTTTGTAGCAGCTGCCGAGCCCCAGCGAGGCTGCGTCCGACGACAAAGTCGTCGCCAAACCAGACAACTCGGTTCATCAGCAGGATTGGATTGGCAGGGATTGGGCGACGACTGCGTCGTCGGACGCAGCCTCGCTGGGCTCGGCAGCTGCTACAGGGTTAGCGACGGATTCAGAGGCTGTAGTAATAACCGCGGCTGCGCAGCGCGACGATACGTGGGCGGCCGTCGGGGTGCGGGCCGATTTTCTTGCGCAGATTGCTGACGTGCATGTCGAGGCTGCGGTCGTACAGGGTCAGCTTGCGGCCGAGGGCGATCTGCGCCAGTTCCTGCTTGTCCAGCGGTTCGCCGGGCTGCTTGATCAGCGCTTCAAGCAAGCGACTTTCGGAAACTGTCAGGGTGAATTCCTGCTCATCGATGCTGACCACGCCGCGCACCGGGCTGAAGCACAGGTCACCGAGTTCGAGCTGGCTCGACACCGCCGCCGGGTGGCTGCGGCGCAACACCGCGCGCAAACGGGCGGTCAGTTCCCGTGGATCGCACGGCTTGGCCAGGTAATCGTCAGCACCGAGTTCGAGGCCGAGGATGCGATCCAGCGGCTCGCCACGCGCCGACAGCATCAGCACCGGCAAGTCCGGGTGATCGCTGCGCAGCTGCTTGAGCAGTTCCAGGCCGCTGCCATCGGGCAGCATGACGTCTAGCACCACGGCGGCCGGGGAGGTTTCGGCCAACGCGCGGCGGGCACTCTTGCCGTCGTGGCAGGCGTGCACGACAAAGCCTTCCTGGCTCAGCCAACTGCTCAGGAGCTCGCACAGCTCCTGGTCATCATCAATTAATAACAGCTCGCTCATGACTCACTCAATTTAGCCATTGCCGACGTTTTCGACTTGCTCCGCTGGCAAAGATACCGCACAGCAGGGCCAATAGCGCTACTCCACCGCCGGTGACGAACCATTGCTGCTGGTCGGTCAACAGCCGCGACACCGGGCTGGCGGCCAACGCTTCCTTGAGTTGCAGCTTCAGGCGCTGGTTCTCCTGGCGCAACCGGCTCAGTTGAGCGCTTTCACGTTCGGCAGCGGAGTTTTGCAATTGTTTGCTTAATACTTCTCGCTGCTGCTCGCTGACTTTCAAGCGCTGCTGCAACTCGGTGATCTGACTGCCGGCGCTCAACGACAACGGCGTCGAATCGACGCTATCGAGATGTTCCTCACCGTGAACGGGGAAGCCGATCGACAACGTGACCAACATCAGACACAACGGACCCTTGCGCATCGCGACTCCTGATTCCAATCGAGTGATTGGGCAAGTTGTCGGCCGGCAAACGAGAATAATGAGCGATTGAGAGCGCGATGAACCGAGAAGGTTCATCGCGTGAGCAGGGATTTGCCGGGGATGGATGCGATTTACGGCAAGACTTGCTTGAACGGCTTCACGACAACATTGGCGTAGACGCCGGCCGCGACAAACGGATCAGCCTCGGCCCAGGCTTGCGCCGCGCTCAGGGATTCGAACTCGGCAACGATCAGGCTGCCGGTGAAACCCGCCGCGCCCGGATCATTGCTGTCGACCGCCGGGTTAGGGCCGGCGAGGACAATGCGACCTTCACTCTTGAGCTGGTGCAGGCGCTCGAGGTGCGCCGGCCGATTGGCCAGGCGAGCTTCCAGGGAGTTGGCGACGTCTGTAGCAACGATGGCGTAAAGCATGTCAGTCCTCGGTTTTTGGCGTTGTGGTGTCGGTGTCATGCAGATGGCGCGACAGGTAAATACCCTGCGCGACCAGGAACAGCAGCGTCATGCCCAGGCTGCCGAAGACTTTGAAGTCGACCCAGTAGCTCTGGAAGGTGAACGCGACAAACAGGTTGGCGGCGCCGCAGAACAGGAAAAACGCGATCCAGGCGATGTTCAGGCGCGTCCAGATTTGATCCGGCAATGTCAGCGCGTGGCCCATGATGCGTTTGATCAGCAACTGGTCGCCAATGAAATGACTACCGATGAACGCCAGCGCAAACAGCCAGTTGACCACCGGCGCTTTCCATTTCAGGAAGGTTTCGCTGTGGAACGCCAAAGTCAGGCTACCGAAGACCAGGCACGCGATGAGGGTCAGCCATTGGCTCTTTTCCAGCTTGCGCTGCTTGATGAAGAGCGCGCCGTAGACCACCAGCGAGCTGATGATCAGCATCGCGGTGGCGCTGTAGATACCGCCTACAGTGACCTCATGACCGGCAATGTCGACGACCCGTGGGTCGATTTTGAAGACAATGAAAAACAGCAGAAGCGGGATGAAGTCGATGAATTGTTTCACAGTGGCAGCCAGAAGCAGGATGTGTCGGCATAATAACAAACATATTGAGGCGCGATAGCGCCAGCTGATTTGAGGTTACAAAGCCCTGTGAATGTTGATTTGCACTGCCATAGCACGGCCTCCGATGGCGCCCTGGCGCCTGCGGTACTGGTTGCGCGTGCGTTCGAGAAAGGCGTGCGAGTGCTGGCCTTGACCGATCACGACACCCTTGAAGGCCTCGACGAGGCCCGCAGCGCCGCAACGGCGTTGGGGATGCAGTTGGTCAACGGCGTCGAATTGTCCTGCACCTGGGGCGGCGCAACCATTCATGTGCTGGGCTACGGTTTTGACGTCAACGCTGTACCGTTGGTCGAGGCGATTGCCAAATTGCACGATGGCCGTTGGCTACGGTCAGAGGAAATAAGTCGCAAACTGGAACTCAAGGGCATGCCGGGCGCACTCGAAGGGGCGCGGGCGCTGCAGCAGGAACTGGGCGACAGCGGCAACGCGCCGGCCCGTCCGCATTTCGCCGACTGGATGGTGCGCGAAGGTTACGTCAAGGATCGCGCCGAAGCGTTCCGCAAATGGCTCGGAGCCGGCAAACTCGGTGACGTCAAGCAACACTGGCCGACCCTTGAAGACACCGTCGCGACGTTGCGCGCGGCGGGCGCCTGGGTCAGCCTCGCACATCCTTGGCACTACGATTTCACTCGCAGCAAGCGCCGTCGCCTGATTGCCGACTATATTCAAGCAGGCGGCCACGCAATTGAAGTGGTCAATGGCCATCAGCCAGCCGAACAGGTCGGCAGCCTGGCCATTCTTGCCCGCGAGTTCGGTCTGCTGGTCAGCGCCGGCAGTGATTTTCATGGCCCAGGAGGCTGGTCGGAGATCGGTGAGTACCGCCCGGTTCCGGAGGATCTGCCACCGTTATGGTGTCGATTCAAACATGACCCAATTATTGCCGCCGTCTGAACAGGTAGAGAATGTGAGTCAATTTTTCCAGATTCATCCGGAAAACCCGCAAGCGCGCCTGATCAAACAGGCTGTCGAAATCATCCGCAACGGCGGGGTGGTGGTTTATCCCACTGACTCGTCCTATGCCATTGGCTGCCAGATCGGCGACAAGAATGCCGTGGAGCGCGTGCGCCGTTTGCGCCAGCTCGACGACAAGCACAACTTCGCGCTGATCTGCAGCGATCTGTCGCAACTGGGGATTTTCGCCAAGATCGACACCGGCACTTTCCGGATTCTCAAGGCGCATCTGCCCGGGCCTTACACCTTCATCCTCAACGCCACGCGTGAAGTGCCGCGGCTGTTGCTGCACCCGAAAAAACGCACCATCGGCCTGCGTGTGCCCAGCCATCCGATTGCCTTGGCGCTGCTCGCCGAACTGGGCGAGCCGTTGATGAGCGTGACCCTGATCATGCCCGGCGACACTGACCCGATGAGCGATCCCTACGAAATTCGCCAGTTGCTCGAGCATCAGGTGGACCTGATCATCGACGGCGGTTTCGGCGGGATCAAGGCGTCCACCGTGATCAATCTTGCCGACGGCGAGCCGGAAGTCATCCGCGTCGGTTGCGGCGACCCGGCGCCGTTCATGGCCGAGGCCTAGATGTCGGCAGTGGAACCCGTCGACAGTCAGGCCGGCGCCCAGCAAGAGCTGCCATTTGCCATGGTCTACGGCCAGGCAGTCATGGAAATGCCGCTGGATTTGTACATTCCGCCGGACGCGCTTGAAGTATTTCTCGAAGCCTTCGAAGGCCCGCTCGACCTGCTGCTGTACCTGATCCGCAAACAGAACATCAATATTCTCGACATCCCGGTGGCGGAAATCACTCGCCAATACATGGGTTATGTCGAGTTGATGCAGTCGGTGCGCCTGGAGTTGGCCGCCGAATACCTGGTGATGGCCGCGATGCTGGCCGAGATCAAGTCGCGGATGTTGCTGCCGCGTGCCGAAACCATCGAGGCCGAAGAAGACGATCCGCGCGCTGAGCTGATTCGCCGCTTGCAAGAGTACGAGCGCTTCAAAGCAGCGGCGGAGGGCATCGACGGCCTCAGCCGGGTGGGCCGCGACGTCGTGGTGCCCAAGCTCGATGCCCCCGAAGCGCGGGCGCGCAAGCTGTTGCCGGACGTCAGCCTCGAAGAGTTGCTGATGTCGATGGCCGAGGTCCTGCGTCGTGGTGACATGTTCGAAAGCCACCAGGTCAGCCGCGAGGCACTGTCCACCCGTGAACGCATGAGCGATGTGCTCGAGCGTCTCAAGGGCGGCGGTTTTGTGCCGTTTGTCGAGCTGTTCACGGTGGAGGAGGGCAAGCTCGGCGTGGTCGTGACTTTTATGGCGATTCTCGAACTGGTCAAGGAATCCTTGGTCGAGCTGGTGCAGAATGAGCCGTTCGCGCCGATCCATGTGCGGGCCCGAGCCGAATAACGAGTTGAATCATGAACCTGACTGAACCCCGCGAGCTGGCGCCACTGCTTGAAGCCTTTCTGTTGGCCTCGGGAAAACCGCAATCGCTTGAACGCCTGTTCGAACTGTTTGAAGAAGGCGAGCGCCCGGAGCCGCCGGTGTTCAAGAAAGCGCTGACGATTCTCGCCAAGTCCTGCGACGGCCGCGCCTTCGAATTGAAGGAAGTGGCTTCCGGGTATCGCTTGCAGATTCGCGAGAAGTTTTCGCCGTGGGTCGGGCGTTTGTGGGAAGAGCGCCCACAGCGTTATTCGCGGGCGATGCTCGAAACCATGGCGCTGATCGCCTATCGCCAGCCGATCACGCGTGGCGAGATCGAAGACGTGCGTGGCGTCGCGGTAAACAGTGACATCGTCAAAAAGCTGCTGGAACGTGAGTGGATTCGCATCGTCGGCTACCGCGACGTGCCGGGGAAACCAGCGATGTTTGCGACCACCAAGGGCTTTCTCGATCACTTCAACCTGAAGAACCTCGACGATTTGCCGCCGCTCGCCGAACTGCGCGAAATGGAACCCGACCCGGTGCTCGACTTCGACGACGCGCCGGTGCCCGCCGGTTTGCAGGAACTGGCCGATGCCAGCGCCGAACCGGAAGAGCCCAAGGAAGAAACCAGTTTCCACACGTTATTGCTGGAACTGGATGACATGGAGCAGGGGATCAAGACAGATTTTGATGATTTGTTGCGCGATGGCGCGGTGACAGATGTTCCGGATCAGCCGCAGATTCCAGCGCAGATTGAAGTTGAACTCCAAGTCGAGCCCGAAGCCCCAATTGAAGACGCGCCGGCAGACGTCCCGGAACCAGCCCCGGAGGAAGACGTGCTAGGTGTGGCCGAAGCCCGCGAGAAACTCCTCGCCGCCGTCGCCGCCCTGCAGCAACCGGCGCCGGAGAGCGAAGAAAGCGAAGAAGAAGCCGAGGCCCGCGCGCTGGCCGAAGCCATCGAAGCGGAACGCCGCGAATTCGACGACTGACATACGATCGGCGAATGATGAAATTCCACTGTGGGAGCAAAGCTTGCTCGCGAAGACGGCGGCACATCCAGCATTTGCGCCACAGGTAGACCGCCATCGCGAGCAAGCTTTGCTCCTACAGAGTACGCGTCCTCAGGAGGCATTAATGAGCTCAACCAAAGACCCGTGCATCAGCGTCTGCAAGTTCACCGACGATATCTGCGTCGGTTGCGGGCGCAGCAAGCGTGAGATCAAGTCGTGGAAGAAACTCGACAAGGCCGATAAACGCACGGTGCTGGCCGAAGCGGCGCTGCGGTTGATCAAGCTGGGCGCGACCGGTCGGCGGAAACACAAGTAACTCGCGCGCCTTCAGCTAGTCTCTGATGCGCGAACGCTGACATGAGCGTATGATTCGCGACCCTCCGACGATCCCTTCGTCCGAGAACAAGTTTTCAACGCTTCAGGCCCTCACCTCAGAGCTGCCTGAACAGACCACACCGGGAGGTGCCCAGATGAGTATCAACGACCAGAAAGACGGCCCAAAAGACGAGCAGGAAATCGGTCCTGCAGGCGAAAAACTGCAGAAAGTCCTCGCCCGCATCGGCGTCGGCTCGCGCCGTGACGTGGAAGCCTGGATCAGCCACGGTCGCATCAAGGTCAATGGCAAGGACGCGACCCTCGGTCAACGCGTCGATATGCACGACGCCATCACCATCGATGGCCGCGTGATCAAGCGCGAAGAAGCCGCCGAGTCGGTACGCCGCGTGATCATGTACAACAAGCCCGACGGTGAAATCTGCACTCGTCTTGACCCGGAAGGCCGTCCAACCGTATTCGACAAGATGCCGAAGCCGAAAGAAGGCCGCTGGATCAACATCGGCCGTCTCGACATCAACACCACTGGTCTGCTGATGTTCACCACCGACGGTGAACTGGCCAACCGTCTGATGCACCCTTCCTACGAAATGGACCGTGAATACGCGGTGCGTGTGCGTGGCGAAGTCGATGACGAGATGATCGAGCGCTTGAAAGCAGGCGTCGTCCTCGAAGACGGCCCGGCCAAGTTCACCGACATCAAGCAGGCGCCGGGTGGCGAAGGTTTCAACCACTGGTACCACTGCGTGGTGATGGAAGGTCGCAACCGCGAAGTTCGTCGTCTGTGGGAATCCCAGGGCCTGGTGGTCAGCCGTCTGAAGCGCGTGCGTTTTGGTCCGGTGTTCCTCAACTCGGACCTGCCGATGGGTCGCTGGCGCGAAATGAGCCAGTACGAAGTCGACATTCTCAGTGCTGAAGTGGGCCTGACGCCTGTGGCCATGCCGCAGATGAACGCCAAGAGCAAAGACAAGCTCGACCGCATGCAGCGTAAATCGTCGCGTCCGATGGGCAAGACCGAGCGCGTGCGCTCGTTGCGTCCAGCGATCGGCAACCAGACCGCTGCTACGCCGCGTGACTCCCGTGAGCCGCAAATCGAAGGTGAGCGTCCGGCCCGCAAACCGGCAGCGCCACGTGCTGACGGCGAACGCGGTCCACGCACGCCACGTCCGGCCAATGGTCGCACCGAGCGCGGCGAAGGCCGTGGTGCACCAAGCGGTGGTCGTAGCGATCGCGGTGCTCCTCGTGGTGAGGCTCGTGGTGATTCGAGTCGCGGTGCGCCAGCGGCGGACCGTCCGGCCGACACCAACCGCCCGGCCAAGGCCCCGGCAAAAAAACGCCCAGGCATCGTTCTGGTCAACAAGGACGCGCCATCGGGCAAGCGTCGCGGCGCACCTGCCGGTTCGGGCCAACGCCCGGGCTTCGGTCGTCGCAAGCCGGAGTGAAGCAGCGCTGAGTTTTTAGCGGCAAGCTGCAAGTGAAAAACGCCAACCTTCGGGTTGGCGTTTTTTTGGGGTCTGGCGTTAGTGGTGCGGCGTCCAGGGGTCAGTCATCGCGAGCGAGCTTGCTCGCGATGAGGTCGGTAGCAGCATCGCCATCTCACGGCTTAAAAGACAAACCGCCCATCAAATACCGGCTCGTCATCCAGCGCCAGCACGCCGCTGGAGAAGATCAAATCCAGATGATGGCTGCCCTTGGCCCCACCGCCCAAGCCGAGGTGCAAGCCGCAATGGCGTTCCTCAAACCCGGCGTTGCGCGCGTAGAGTTCCTTCACGCCTTCATTGGTGCCAATGCCCAATTCTTCAATGCGCCGATTTGACGGATTGGCGTCCAGGTATTTATTGAAATCATGTTCCAGCCCCGGAACTTCCGTGGCGATTTTGCTGATAGTCGAGTTTTCGATCCATAACTCCAACGGCGACTCCAATACCCCGTATTTACGGGCGAATGGAATAGTGCTGAGGAATGTCCCCATAAACTTCACTCGGCCATTAATGGCTTCGCTGTGCGTGGCAATTTCACCAGGCGCCAAGTCGAAGTTGCCCACTCCATTGATATCGGTCCACTTCTTGATACTGCTCATGGGTGTTTCAAACCATGAGCCATGTTCATCTTTGAAACTAAGCGTGGTGGCGTGGGCCATGCGCTGGATCAAATGGCTATTGAGCCCGGCGATACGCTGCGGGGTGACGCTGAACGTGTCGTAGAAGTAATCGCCGTAATCCTTGAACAGCAGCGACTTTTTCCAGTTCTGCGCCATCACCTCTTGCAGCGCGCGGACAAAATCCGGGCCGTCGGGACGAGGGTTGGGCAGGGTGGAAGAGTCGTAGAAGAAAATGTACAGATCGCTGTCGGCAATCGCCTGGGCCAGCAGATCCGTGGGTTCTAGGTCCAGGCGCATGGCGCTGAAGCTGAACTGTTGGCTGTTTGCGGCCTGTTCGGCGATGGCGCCGGCGAGTGCCTGGTAATCAGCGGTGTGGCCGAGCAAAACCTTCGCCGGGTTGATTCCGACAAGGGCTGGGTGGTGTTCGAGGTAGTAAAGGAAATGCGAGATAGCGCGTTGCTTATCCATGTAGTCCTCCCTGACAAACCGAGAAAATGTGGCAGGCACGACCGGCCGGATCGTGCCTGCCGGGATGGCTTACAGAGGCCACATCGCCGTGCCGAACGGAACAACCGCGTCGGCTTGCATCATTTCCACGGCGGCTTCATGGGTCGGTGCTTCAAACCAATCGTCCAGTTGCAGTTCAGTTTCCAAGTCTTTTTCAAGTGCTTGCATTGTGAATCTCCTAGATGACTTTTGAGTAATAAAGCGGCGCTGCTTTCAGTCAGTGAATACAACACCAACTTGCCGGTCGAGGCGGCTCGGCAAGTCGCTCAAAAACTAGTTCAGACAGTTTGATAATGCAAAATAATAATTAAATAAGATTATTGGGAACTTGTTTCGCCGTTCTTTGGAAGTGAATTTTGTGTTTAAAAAACAAAAAACTAACTCGACCTGATCCTTAGGAAGCTTCCTATCGTCAATTTGCAGGCGTCCTACAGCCTTATCTGATTTGGCAAATTAACGTTACGGCGTGTAACGGAAGTTTTACGAAATCTGCGTTGAAGTCCCGTGAAATGAAGCTTCCACGAAACGCGTAAGGAAAACCTTCCGCGCGTCTGCTCCGTGCGAGCGCTGCAAGGCTCTGGCGCGCTTGTTTCAGAGGCGTTTGAAGGGTGAGATGCGCCCATGCCTGCCGTGCAGGTGCATAACAAGAAGGAGGCGCAATGAACGCCGTGCATCATCCCCATCTCTCCCCGTGGGCGGATTTTCCCCTCGCTCGCGTCGACGACCTGCAAAGGTCTGACTCCTTATTTGCAGCCGCCCGAGCGCTTCGTGGCGGACACAGGCAATCCCGGCAACCGACACGCTGATCCAGTGGTGTCTGGCAGTAGGGGGTTAGCGGTGTACAATGCGCCGCGTTTTAACTGTGACCTCCTGCGCATCAGCGCAAATTTCAAGGCTATCCGCCTTGTTCACTCCGCCGCGCCACAAGCGTGTCGGGTTCGATTTCGTCACAGATAAAAACAAACAGGTGACGCATGACCGTTGTTAATTCGCTGAACTCCTGGTGCTTGCGCTGGGGTTTGATCGGCGCTGCTTGAAATTGCAACCGAGCAGCAACGTCTACTGAACATCATCAAACCTTGCGTGAGACCCTTTTCATGAGTGGACAAAACTCGCATTCAGGCGAGCTGAAACGAGGCCTGAAAAATCGCCACATTCAACTGATCGCCCTCGGTGGCGCGATCGGTACCGGGCTGTTCCTCGGCTCGGCGGGCGTGCTGAAATCCGCCGGCCCGTCGATGATCCTCGGCTACGCCATTTGCGGCTTCATCGCGTTCATGATCATGCGCCAGCTCGGCGAGATGATCGTCGAAGAGCCAGTGGCCGGTTCCTTCAGCCACTTCGCACACAAATACTGGGGCGGTTTTGCCGGTTTCCTCTCGGGCTGGAACTGCTGGATTCTGTACATCCTGGTGGGCATGTCGGAGCTGACGGCGGTCGGCAAGTACATTCACTACTGGGCGCCGGACATCCCGACCTGGGTCTCGGCCGCCGGTTTCTTCGTGCTGATCAACCTGATCAACCTGGCCAACGTCAAAGTCTTTGGCGAGGCCGAGTTCTGGTTCGCGATCATCAAAGTTGTGGCGATTGTCGGCATGATCGCCTTGGGCAGCTATTTGCTGGTCAGCGGCAACGGTGGCCCGCAAGCGTCGGTCAGCAACCTTTGGTCCCACGGTGGTTTCTTCCCGAACGGGGTCAGTGGTCTGGTAATGGCCATGGCGATCATCATGTTCTCCTTCGGCGGTCTGGAAATGCTCGGTTTCACCGCCGCTGAAGCCGACCAACCGAAAACCGTGATCCCGAAAGCGATCAATCAGGTGATCTACCGGATCCTGATTTTCTACATCGGCGCACTGGTGATCCTGTTGTCGCTGACGCCTTGGGACAGCCTGCTGGCCACGCTCAACGCTTCCGGCGATTCCTACAGCGGCAGCCCGTTTGTGCAAGTGTTCTCGATGCTCGGCAGCAACACCGCCGCGCACATCCTCAACTTCGTGGTGCTGACCGCCGCGTTGTCGGTTTACAACAGCGGCACCTACTGCAACAGCCGCATGCTGCTGGGCATGGCCGAGCAGGGCGATGCGCCGAAAGCATTGGCCAAAATCGACAAGCGCGGCGTGCCGGTGCGTTCGATTCTCGCCTCGGCGGCGGTGACGCTGATCGCGGTGTTGCTCAACTACCTGATCCCGCACAGCGCGCTGGAACTGCTGATGTCGCTGGTTGTGGCGACGCTGGTGATCAACTGGGCGATGATCAGTTTCTCGCACTTCAAGTTCCGCCAGCACATGGACAAAACCCGGCAGACGCCGCTGTTCAAAGCCTTGTGGTACCCGTACGGCAACTACATCTGCCTGGCGTTCGTGGTGTTCATTCTGTGCGTGATGCTGCTGATTCCGGGGATCCAGATCTCGGTGTACGCGATCCCGGTGTGGGTGGCGTTCATGTGGATCTGCTACGGCATCAAGAACAAGCGTCGTGATGGTGCTCTTGTGGTCGGTTCCGCGACCAAGTAAGAAAAGGATGACAACAAAAAAGCCGGCGTCTGCCGGTTTTTTTGTCGGCGGTCCTACGTGACGTGGCGATAGACTGCATCCGCCAATCCAATCAGTCAGGGATCACGTATGGGCGAAGGACAATTACATTTTGAAATTGAAGACGAGACGCTCGGGCGAGAAGACGTTCAAGCGTTGCTCAACGCTCACAATGGTCCGTTGCGCTTTATTGGGGTGGACTTCACTGATGCTGATTTGTCGAGGCTGATGCTGGATCGCTGCGAATTCCAGCGCTGTACCTTGCTACGCAGCCAGTTTCTCGGCGCACGTCTGGAGGGGACTCAGTGGACAGGTTGCCGGGGTGCGCACGCGGTGTTCGAAGCGACACACCTGCTGGAAGCATCGTTCAGCAATTGTGATTTGAACAACACCCGTTGGCAGCGAGCCAAGCTGGCGCAAGTTGCTTTCAACGGCTGCAAGTTGACGGGGGCCAATTTCAGTCATTGTTCAAGCCTGGGGCTGTCGTTCAATGAAACTCGACTCAACAGTGCTTTTTTACCGGGAATGTCCTTTGCTAGAAGCACACTGAATAACCTGGATTTTTCTGATGCGGACTTGAGCGACGCGGACTTTCGCAAAGCAGAGTTTGTCGATTGCAGCCTGGCTCATGCTCGTATCAATGGCGCGACGTTCGCCGGGGCGGATTTGCGTGGCGCCGATTTGAGCGGTTTTCGCCTCAACGATGCCAAGCTGTTCAAAGGCGCGGTCATTTCCCGCGCGCAGGCTTCGATGTTGTTGTCAGAGCTGGGCCTATCGGTCGCATAACGCGACTCTCAGAAACAACAAACCCGGCCATGTGCCGGGTTTGTTGTTTCAGGGTCTACACAAAACCCCTGTGGGAGCGAGCCTGCTCGCGAAAGGGGCATCACATTCAACATCAATATCGACTGACCCACCGCCTTCGCGAGCAAGCCCGCTCCCACAAGGGGATCCATGCCGAGCCCATCCTCCGCGAGCACCACAGTTCCCCTGTGGGAGCGTGGCTTGCCGGCGAAGAGGCCGGCACATTCAGCATTGATATTGGATGTGCCGACGCCTTCGCGGGCAAGCCTCGCTCCTACAGGGGATCACATTCCTCCAGCCCATTCGCGCTATCCTGCACGTCCTGAACCCGGACGCTTTTCCATGCTGGTAATCTCCAACAACGTGCATCTGCCGGATGCCGAGATCGAATTGACCGCCATTCGTGCCCAGGGCGCGGGTGGGCAGAACGTCAACAAGGTCTCCAGCGCCATGCACTTGCGCTTCGACATTCAAGCGTCGTCGTTGCCCGAGTTTTACAAGGAGCGACTGCTGGCGCTGCGCGACAGTCGCATCACCAGCGATGGCGTGTTGATCATCAAGGCCCAGCAATACCGCACGCAGGAGGCCAATCGCGCCGACGCGCTGGAGCGGCTGGTCGAGTTGATTCTCAGCGCCACCAAGATCGAAAAGAAGCGCCGGCCGACCAAACCGACGCTCGGTTCGAAGAAGCGTCGGCTCGAATCAAAAACCAAGCGCGGCAGTATCAAGGCCGGTCGCGGCAAAGTGGATTTCTAGCGCGCGCCGCGTTCTTCGCGATGTTTTTCGCTGAGGTGCTTGGGCGCCTGACGGTACAAATAGATGCTCAGCATCAAACCGGTCAGCGCCGCCAGGGCAGCAAACAGGAAGATCGAGGCAAAACCAAACCCGGCCGCAATCGCTCCAGCCAACGGCCCGGTAATCCCCAGCGACAAATCGATAAACAACGAATACGCCCCCACCGCCGCACCGCGACTGGAAGCAGGCACCAGATTGACCGCTTCCACGCCCAGCGCCGGGAACACCAGCGAGAAACCAAAACCGCTCAAAGCAGCGCCGGCCAATGCCCAATTGGCGTCTGGCGCGAGCCACAACAGCAGCAACCCCAGCGTTTCTACGGACAAGCAGGCAATCGCCACGCGAAACCCGCCGAGCCGATTGATCAAATTGCCGAACAGCAAACGCGCGCCGATAAAACTGGCGCCGAACAGGCTCAGGCACAACACCGCGTTCGACCAATGCTGCGTCGCGTAATACAGCGTGATAAACGTGGCGATGGTGCCAAAACCAATCGAGCCCAGCGCCAGGCCGCAGCCGTGTGGCAATACCCGCCCCAGCACGTGCATGAACGGCAGGCGTTCACCGACGACAATCGGCGCGGCGATCTTCGGCCAGGCCAGCGCCAGGCCCAGCACCGCCAGCAGCACAATGCTCACGCCCATGCTCCACAGACCCAATTCGCCAACCAGCCACACGCCAAGCGGCGCGCCGATGGCAATCGCGCCATAACTGGCGATGCCGTTCCAGGAAATCACTTTGGCGGTATTCGCCGCACCGACGCGGCCGATGCCCCAGCCGATCGAGCCGGAGCCGACCAGGCTTTCGGCGCTGCCGAGCACCAGTCGGCCGATCAACAGGCTGATCAAACTGAGCACTGGCAAGCTCTGCGTCCATGCCGAAATCAGCATGAACACACCGCTCAAACCGCACCCGGCGAGGCCATACATCACTGCCAGTTTGCTGCCCTTGTTGTCGATGATGCGTCCGGCATACGGGCGGCTGAGCAGGGTCGCGAGGTATTGCACGCTGATCACCAGCCCGGCGATCACCGCGCCGAAACCGAGGTCGCTGTGGACGTAGCCGGGCAAGACGGCCAGGGGAATGCCGATGTTCAGGTAACCGATGAAGGTGAAAAGGACGATGGAGACGACTTGCAGCGTGACCGCCAGGGGGCGCTGGTTTTCTGACATGGGTAAAGGTCCACGGGGCAGCAGGATAGATAGGCTGCTTATGATAGCGGCGCGAGCGGCGGGCGGTCGGGGAAAAGTAAAACTATTTGCCGGGCGGCAGTCGATCAGGGTTTGGCGGGGGCGACCAGTTGCGTGGTGACGAGGGCGGCGAGGGCGTTTTCTTCGCTGCCAAAACGCGCCAGCAGCGTGGCTTGTTTTTCCGGCGAGAGGCGATTCCAGATATCGATCATTTTCTCGGCGGTGCCGATCAGTACGCTGGCCTGCAGCGCTTCATCGCGCGGCGGAGTGGATTCGTCGGTCATGGTGGGGCTCGGGTTCAGGCGGTGTGGAAAGCGCATGTTAGCGCTTTCCACACGGTCTGGCATTGCAGGGTGTTTCAGTCTTCGCTGTCAGCCTGACGGCTGTCAGTGGCTTCCTTGGTCTCGGGCTGTTGGGCACCGGCTTGTTGCGTGGCTGTCTGCTCAGTTTCGTGCAGGCTTGGGAAGGGGAGATTAGGGATCTCGTGCATGTTCGCGCTCCTCGCAAAGTCTGTTGATAGATCTGGTAGATCCGCGCTTTTAAAAAGCTTGGGCAGGATACAGCAGGAAAAATGACAAACAGACTTTTATCTCGAATTTCTGCGACCAATGGCCGCAGGGGCGATATTTTTTGACCGTTGCGCAAACCAATGTGGGAGCGAGCTTGCTCGCGAAAGCGTCAGCACATTCAACATCAATGTGGCTGAGGAACCGCAATCGCGAGCAAGCTTGCTCCCACAGGGGGATAGGGTTTGCCTGAAGTTACTTGCAGACTTCGGCGATGGCTTCGGCCAGCAGTGCCAGGCGGGTCGCGTCGATGCCGGCGACGTTGGCCCGGCCGGAGTTGACCATGTACACGCTGTGGTGATCGCGCAGCTGTTTGACTTGCTCCGCCGTCAGCCCGGTGTAGGAAAACATCCCGCGCTGCACGCCGATGTGCGCGAAGCGCTCGCGCAAACCGTGCGGTTCCAGTGCTTCAACCAGACCGCTGCGCAACTGCGCAATACGCAAACGCATGGCTTCCACTTCGTCGGCCCAGATGCTTTTCAGTTGCGGGTCGCCGAGGATTGTCGCGACCACTGCCGCGCCGTGATCCGGTGGCGTCGACCACAAGTTGCGGGCGATGTTGGCCAGTTGGCTGCGGATATCGATCAGTTTCTCGGCAGTCTTCGCACAGACAATCAGCGCGCCGGTGCGATCGCGGTACAAACCGAAGTTCTTCGAGCAGGAGCTGGTGATCAGCACTTCCGGCAATGCTTCGACGAACAACCGGGTCGACCACGCGTCCTGTTCCAGGCCGTCGCCGAAACCTTGATAAGCAAAGTCGATCAGCGGCAGCAACTCGCGGCGGCGAACCACCTCAAGCACCCGGCGCCAGTCGTCATGTGCTAGATCAAAACCGGTCGGGTTGTGGCAGCAGGCGTGCAACAACACCACGTCGCCCTTCGGCGCTTGGTTCAGCGCGGCGAGCATCGCTTCGACGTCAAGACGGTTGTCGCTGCCCACGTACGGGTAGTGGCTGACCTTGAGCCCGGCGGTGGCGAAAATTGTTTCGTGGATCGGCCAGGTCGGGTTGCTCAGCCAGATGCCACGGCCCGGCAGCATCTGCACGATGAAATCAGCGCTCAAGCGCAACGCGCCCGTGCCGCCCGGGGTCTGGGTGACGCCAGCACGATGTTCGGCGATCAGCGCCGAATCGGCGCCGAGCACCAATTCGTTGATGACTTTGCCGAACGCCGGGTCGCCGTGACCACCGATGTAAGTCTTGGTGGTCTGCCGCTCGACCAGCCGCGCTTCGGCAAGTTTCACCGCTTGCGGGATCGGCGTCAGGCCTTGGGAGTCTTTATAAACGCCCACGCCCAAGTCGAATTTGCGCGGGTTGGGGTCCTGCGCGTAGGCCTCCATCAGGCCCAGAATCGGGTCGCCGGGGACGCGGCCGATGGCGTCGAAATGCATTACTTGCGGCCCTCGGCGTCTTTCGCCACTTCGTCGGTGCGCGCGGCCATGATGAAGTCGTTGCGGTGCAGGCCTTTGATCGAGTGGCTCCACCAGGTCACGGTGACTTTGCCCCACTCGGTCAGCAGGCCTGGGTGATGGCCCTCAGCCTCGGAGATTTCGCCGACGGCGTTGGTGAACGCCAAGGCGTGCTTGAAATTCTTGAACAGGAAGACTTTTTCCAGTTGCATCACGCTGTCGCGAACCTCGATGTTCCAGTCAGGGATCTGCTTGATCAGTACCGGCAGTTCTTCGTCGCTGACTTGCGGGGCATCGGCGCGGCAGGCTTCGCAATGGGCTTGGTTCAATGTGGACATGGTCTGGTTCCCGATTCGATTCTTGTTAGACGTTACTGGTTTTGCGCGCACACCGCGAGTGTCGGTTGCGCTCAGGCGGCTTTCGGCTTGGGCGGAAATTTCGGCGCGTGCAGGCCCAACTGCATGCCTTGCTGGACCATGCCCATGATGTCTTCGTGGGCCAGGTCGAACAAACGCTTGAGGTTGGGCAGGACAAAGTACAGCGGTTGCAGGATGTCGATGCGATACGGCGTGCGCATGCATTCCAGCGGATCGAAGGCCTGGTGCTCGGGCTCGTCCGACATGCAATAAACAGTTTCCTTGGGTGAAGACAGGATGCCGCCACCGTAGATGCGCCGGCCCTGCGGGGTGTCGACCATGCCGAACTCGATGGTCATCCAGTACAGGCGCGCCAGATAAACGCGTTCTTCCTTGGAAGCCTGTAGGCCAAGTTTGCCGTAGGTGTGGGTAAATTCGGCAAACCACGGATTGGTCAGCAAAGGGCAGTGACCAAAGATCTCGTGGAAAATATCCGGCTCTTGCAGGTAGTCCAGTTCTTCGCGGGTACGGATAAACGTCGCCACCGGAAACTGCTTGTTGGCGAGCAATTCGAAAAAGGTCTGGAACGGGATCAGCGCCGGAACGCGGGCGACTTGCCAACCAGTGGTTTCACCGAGGACTTTGTTGATCTCGCCAAGTTGCGGAATGCGGTCGTGGGGCAGACCGAGTTTTTCAATACCGTCCAGGTATTCCTGGCACGCACGCCCTTCGATCACTTTCAGTTGACGGGTGATCAGCGTGTTCCACACCGCGTGTTCTTCGGCGGGATAGTCGATAAAACCTTGCGCATCGGGCTCGCGGGCCACGTATTGCGTCTGCTTCATGCTGCTCTCCTGCTAGGGGAATTGTTTTTTGTTATGTCCAGCGATGGCTTTAGAGATACCCGAAGGCGTGCCGGGATGCAGCAGCAGGTCAGCGCCGCGCGTAGGAATAATCCGAGGATTTCGTAAAGTTTTCGTTACGATTTGGCGGGTGGGGCGCAGGTATTGAGTTTTTGCGGTTTGAAAAGGTCGGTGGGTGTCACATAATCTTGACGATTAACTGAGCGGCTCTGCAGAAAATAATCGCTGTAGCGCCGCGTGACCCCTGTAGGAGTGAGCCTGCTCGCGAAAGCGTCCTTCCAGTTGATGGAGATTTTGGCTGGAAAACCGCTATCGCGAGCAGGCTCACTCCTACAAGGGATGTGTTCTTCATCCTTTTACTCACCGTTTTTTCGGGCCTTTTTTATGCGTATCAAAGTCCACTGCCAGAACCGCATCGGCATCCTCCGGGACATTCTCAACCTGCTGGTGGAATACGGCATCAACGTCGCGCGCGGCGAAGTCGGCGGTGAGCACGGCAACGCGATCTACCTGCATTGCCCCAACCTGATCAACATCCAATTCCAGGCGCTAAGAGCAAAGTTCGAAGCGATTGCCGGTGTCTTCGGCGTCAAGCGTGTAGGCCTGATGCCCAGCGAGCGTCGGCACATGGAACTCAATGCGTTGCTCGGCGCGCTGGAGTTTCCGGTGCTGTCGATCGACATGGGCGGCTCGATCGTCGCCGCCAACCGCGCGGCGGCGCAGTTGCTGGGGGTGCGGGTTGACGAGGTGCCGGGGATTCCGTTGTCGCGGTACGCCGAGGATTTTGATCTGCCGGAACTGGTGCGCGCCAACAAGTCGCGGATCAACGGCCTGCGCGTGAAAGTGAAGGGCGACGTATTTCTCGCCGACATCGCGCCGCTGCAATCGGAGCACGACGACAGCGAAGCGATGGCCGGCGCGGTGTTGACGTTGCACCGCGCCGACCGCGTCGGCGAGCGCATTTACAACGTGCGCAAGCAAGAGTTGCGCGGCTTCGACAGCATCTTCCAGAGCTCCAAAGTCATGGCGGCCGTGGTGCGAGAGGCTCGGCGCATGGCGCCGCTGGATGCGCCGCTATTAATAGAGGGCGAAACCGGCACCGGCAAAGAGCTGTTGGCGCGCGCCTGCCACCTCGCCAGTCCGCGCGGGCAATCGCCGTTGATGGCGCTTAATTGCGCGGGACTGCCGGAATCCATGGCCGAAACTGAATTGTTTGGTTACGGCCCCGGCGCGTTCGAAGGCGCGCGGGCCGAGGGCAAGCTCGGGCTGCTGGAATTGACCGCGGGCGGCACGCTGTTTCTCGACGGCGTCGGTGAAATGAGCCCGCGCCTGCAGGTGAAATTGCTGCGCTTTTTGCAGGACGGCTGCTTTCGGCGTGTCGGCAGTGATGAAGAGGTGTACCTCGACGTGCGGGTGATTTGCGCGACGCAAGTGGACCTTTCCGAGTTGTGCGCGCGCGGCGAGTTTCGTCAGGATCTGTATCACCGCTTGAACGTGCTGTCGCTGCACATCCCGCCGCTGCGCGAATGCCTCGACGGGTTGACGCCGCTGGTCGAGCACTTCCTCGATCAGGCCAGTCGGCAGATTGGTTGTCCGCTGCCAAAACTGGCGCCGGCGGCGATGGAACGGCTGAGTCATTACCATTGGCCGGGCAACGTGCGGCAACTGGAGAACGTACTGTTCCAGGCGGTTTCGCTGTGCGAGGGCGGAACGGTGAAAGCCGAGCACATTCGTTTGCCGGATTACGGCGTGCGTCAGCCGCTTGGCGATTTCTCGCTGGAAGGCGGGCTCGACGCGATTGTCGGGCGGTTCGAGAAAGCTGTGCTGGAACGCTTGTATTCCGAACACCCGAGCAGTCGGCAACTGGGCAAGCGCTTGGGCGTTTCGCACACCACGATCGCCAACAAATTGCGTGAGCATCAAGTCGGTAAAGAACCCGGCTGATTGGCGCGTGTGGCGAGGGGGCTTGCCCCCTCGCCACGGGGTTTTGCGTTGGCCTGGAGGTCGACGCTTGCCGTTAGCGGCATAACACCGCCGGTTTTTCGTCTCCGATACATTTCCCCAATCCCCGCAAAACCCCGCAAGCCCTTTGTTTGCCGGGCTTCGCGCCGCCAAAAGAAAGTTGGTCTGCAAATTGCTTAAGGCTCAGCAGTACAGCAGTGGACGGCAAACGTCCGGCATGCAGAGGATAGAGCGTGGACAAGTACCTTTATGTGGCAATGACCGGCGCCAGCCAGAATGCACTGGCGCAGAAGGCTCATGCGAACAACCTGGCGAACATCTCCACCAACGGTTTTCAGAAGGACCTCGAGCAGGCCCGTTCGATGCCGGTGTTTGGTGACAGCTTTCCGGCGCGCGCCTATGCCCTGACCGAACGCCCGGCCACCGACTTTTCCGCTGGCACGCTGGTGGAAACCGGCCGTGACCTCGACGTTGCCGTGAGCGGCAATGGCTGGATCGCCGTGCAAACCCCCGGTGGCGGCGAAAGCTACGTGCGCACCGGCAGCCTCAACATCGACGCCCTCGGCGTATTGCGCGCCGGCAACGGCATGCCGGTGATGGGCAATGGCGGGCCGATTGCCGTGCCGCCCGAGCAGAAAATCGAAGTGGGCGAGGACGGCACCATCAGCATTCGTTCGATGGGCGAAGGTCCGCGCGTGATGGCCGAAATCGACCGGATCAAACTGGTCAACCCGGACCTGAAGAACATGACCAAGGGCCTCGACGGTTCGATCCACACCAAGGACGGCCAGCCGGCGCAAGCCGATGCCGGGGTGAAGCTGGTGTCCGGGTTCCTTGAGTCGAGCAACGTCAACGCCGTCGAGGAAATGACCTCGGTGTTGGCTTTGTCGAAGCAATTCGAGCTCCACATCAAGATGATGAACACCGCCAAAGAAGATGACCAAGCCATGGCTCGGGTCTTGCAGATCACCTAATTATCAGAACGTCGCGCCGTAAAACAGGCGCACGAGGAGAATCGAATGCTTCCGGCTCTATGGGTTGCCAAAACAGGTCTGTCCGCCCAGGACACTAACCTGACGACCATTTCCAACAACCTGGCGAACGTGTCGACCACAGGTTTCAAACGTGATCGCGCCGAGTTCCAGGACTTGCTGTACCAGATCAAACGCCAGCCAGGCGCCCAGTCGACCCAGGACAGCGAACTGCCGTCGGGCCTGCAAGTGGGTACTGGTGTGCGCATCGTCGGCACGCAGAAAAACTTCACCGCTGGCAGCCTGCAAACCACCGAAAACCCGCTGGACATGGCGGTCGACGGTCGCGGTTTCTTCCAGATCCTGCAACCGGACGGCACTACGTCCTACACCCGTGACGGCACTTTCCACCTCGACTCCAACGGTCAAGTGGTGAACGCCAGCGGTTTTGCCCTGGAGCCGGCGATTGTCATCCCCAACAACGCCCAGACCTTCACGGTCGGTCGTGACGGCACCGTGTCCATCACCATTGCCGGCAACGCTGCCTCGCAAGTGATCGGCAACCTGCAAACCGCCGACTTCATCAACCCGGCCGGTCTGCAAGCAGTGGGCAACAACCTGTTCCTGGAAACCGCAGCCAGCGGCGCGCCGCAAGTCGGCACTCCGGGGCTCAACGGTTTCGGCACGACGCTGCAGAACACCCTGGAAACGTCCAACGTCAGCACCGTTGAAGAGATGGTCAACATGATCACCACTCAGCGCGCTTACGAGATGAACTCCAAGGTGATCTCCACCGCCGACCAGATGCTCTCGTTCGTCACGCAGAATCTGTAACCAAGTCTATGGGGCGACCATAACGTCGCCAGCTACACCGTGAGGTAGGGTCATGAAGCGCTTTGTATCTGTTCTGGCACTGGGTGGGGTTGTCGCACTCGCGGGCTGCGTCGCGCCGACGCCAAAGCCCAATGACCCTTACTACGCCCCGGTGTTGCCACGCACGCCGTTGCCGGCGGCGGCCAATAATGGCTCGATTTACCAGGCCGGTTTCGAACAGAACCTGTACAGCGACCGCAAGGCGTTCCGGGTCGGTGACATCATCACCATCACCCTTAACGAGCGCACGCAGGCGAGCAAAGGTGCCAACTCGCAGATCGACAAGAACAGCAAAACCAGCATCGGTCTGTCGTCGTTGTTCGGTGGCGGCTTGAGCACCAGCGACCCGGTCGGCAGCGGCAGCCTGAGCCTTGACGCCGCCTATGGCGGCGACCGTGCCACCAATGGCGCGAGCAAGTCCGGGCAGAGCAACAGCCTGACCGGCTCGATCACCGTGACCGTCGCCGACGTCTTGCCCAACGGCATCATCGCCGTGCGCGGCGAGAAGTGGATGACCCTGAACTCGGGCGACGAGCTGGTGCGGATTGCCGGTCTGGTGCGCGCTGATGACATCGCCACTGACAACACCGTGTCGTCGACCCGCGTCGCCGATGCACGGATCACCTATTCGGGCACCGGTGCGTTTGCCGATGCGAGTCAGCCAGGCTGGTTCGACCGTTTCTTCCTCAGCCCGCTGTTCCCTTTCTAGGTGGCTACGTTGAATCTTAAACAGCTGTTGCTGGGCGCCTGCCTGTTGTCCGCAGCCTTCGGTGCTCACGCCGAACGGCTGAAGGACATCGCCAGCATTTCCGGGGTTCGGACTAACCAATTGATTGGTTACGGCTTGGTGGTCGGGCTTAACGGCACCGGCGACCAGACGACACAAACCCCGTTTACCCTGCAAACCTTCAACAACATGCTCTCGCAGTTCGGCATCAAAGTGCCGCCGGGCTCGGGCAACGTGCAGTTGAAGAACGTCGCTGCGGTGTCGATCAGCGCTGACCTGCCGGCGTTTGCCAAGCCGGGTCAACAAGTCGACATCACCGTTTCGTCCATCGGTAACTCCAAGAGCCTGCGCGGCGGCACTTTGCTGCTGACGCCACTCAAAGGTATCGACGGCAATGTTTACGCCATCGCTCAGGGCAACCTGGTCGTTGGCGGCTTTGATGCGGAAGGTCGTGACGGTTCGAAAATTACCGTCAACGTGCCATCGGCCGGGCGTATTCCTGGCGGTGCGTCGGTCGAGCGTTCGGTGCCGAGTGGTTTCAACCAGGGCAACAGCCTGACCTTGAACCTCAACCGTTCCGACTTCACCACCGCCAAACGTGTGGTCGACAAGATCAACGACCTGCTCGGCCCAGGCGTGGCGCAGGCGATTGACGGCGGTTCGATCCGCGTCACCGCGCCGCTCGATCCGAGCCAGCGCGTCGACTATCTGTCGATCCTCGAAAACCTTGAAGTCGACCCGGGTCAGGCGGTGGCGAAAGTCATCATCAACTCGCGCACCGGCACCATCGTGATCGGCCAGAACGTCAAGGTTTCGCCGGCCGCCGTTACCCACGGCAGCCTGACCGTGACCATCACCGAAGACCCGATTGTCAGCCAGCCCGGCCCTCTGTCCAACGGTCAGACTGCCGTGGTGCCACGCTCGCGGGTCAACGCCGAGCAGGAAGCCAAGCCAATGTTCAAGTTCGGCCCAGGCACCACCCTCGACGAAATCGTCCGTGCGGTGAATCAGGTCGGCGCGGCGCCGGGTGACTTGATGGCGATCCTTGAAGCTCTGAAACAGGCTGGCGCGTTGCAAGCCGACCTGATTGTGATCTGAGGACAGCGACCATGGACATGCGCAAGAGCGGGGCGGTCAGCAACAGCGATTCGGGTTCGTACTCGGACCTCAATCGCCTGAATCAGCTGAAGGTCGGCGACAAGAACAGCGACGGCAATATGCGCAAGGTTGCGCAGGAATTCGAGTCGCTGTTCCTCGGTGAAATGCTCAAGTCCATGCGCTCGGCCACCGATGCGCTGGGCCAGGACAATCCGCTCAATACGCCTGCGGCCAAGCAATACCAGGAAATGTACGACCAGCAGTTGGCTGTTTCCATGTCCCGCGAGGGCGGCGGTATCGGCCTGGCTGACGTGCTGATGCGGCAGATGTCGAAGAACAAACCGCTGGCGCCCGGCGAAGCGGCGATCCTGTCGGCACAAAAACAGGAAGAAGCGAAAAAAGCGGCGGTGGAAACGCCGATTGCCGCCGGCACCATTGCCACCAATGGGCCGTTGTCGCGGGTCAATGGCGAGCGTCCGTTGTGGGCCTCGCGCTCGCTCAAGGGTTCGCAAGCGGTCAGCGATCACAGCAACGACGTGGCGCTGCTCAACCAGCGTCGGTTGGCGTTGCCGCCGAAACTCGCCGACCGTTTGCTCGCCGGTCTGGTGCCATCGACGCCAGCCACGGCCAACATTGCGGCCAACATTGCGACCAGCGCTACGGCCAACAATGCGACCAACGCCATCGTCAACCAGACCCCTTTGCCAGAACGCGCGGCGACGCCAACCGGCGCCGGCCCGCTGTACAACGGCGACTGGCTGGCGGCGCAAACCGACACCTCGACTGCCTCAAGCGGGCGCATGCAGGTTTACGGTCGGGCGATGGCGCAGATTCCATTGGCGCCTGCGAAAAAAGCCTTCAGTTCCGCCGACGAATTTGTCGCCACCATGCTGCCGATGGCCAAGGAAGCCGCCGAGCGCATCGGCGTCGATCCGCGTTATCTGGTGGCGCAGGCTGCGCTGGAAACCGGTTGGGGCAAATCGGTCATGCGCGCCCAGGATGGCAGCAGCAGTCACAACCTGTTCGGGATCAAGGCCGGCACTAGCTGGAAGGGCGATTCGGCGCGGGCAATCACCAGCGAATTCAGGGATGGCGCGATGGTCAAGGAGACCGCGCAGTTCCGTTCCTACGACTCCTACAAGGACAGCTTCCACGACTTGGTGACATTGTTGCAAAGCAACAATCGTTATCAAGATGTATTGAAGTCGGCCGATAACCCAGAACAGTTTGTACGCGAGTTGCAGAAGGCCGGTTACGCAACCGACCCGAACTACGCCAACAAGATTTCGAAGATAGCCATGCAGATGACGAGTTACCAAAACTACGCTGCGGCGGGCGTTTCCACTACGCCTCTATAAGGCACAAGGAATAAGGTCTGAACCATGAGTTTGCTTAATATC
Organism: Pseudomonas sp. SJZ131; assembly: GCF_007828705.1. Lineage (NCBI taxonomy): Bacteria > Pseudomonadati > Pseudomonadota > Gammaproteobacteria > Pseudomonadales > Pseudomonadaceae > Pseudomonas > Pseudomonas sp. SJZ131. Next base: position 952,868 of record NZ_VIVC01000002.1, read on the forward strand.
GGGATGTCGGGACTGGCCGCGAGCCAATCCTCTTTAGCTGTGACGGGCAACAACATTGCCAACGTCGACACCGCCGGTTATTCGCGTCAGCAAACCGTGCAGGGCACCAAAGCCTCGCAGCAGTACGGGAACGTTTTCATTGGCTCGGGCACGACCCTGGCAGACGTTCGTCGCGTCTACAACTCCTACCTCGATTCGCAGCTGCAGACCGCTACTTCGCTGAACAGCGAGTCGGCCGCGTACCTGAATCAGGCAACGCCGCTGGATGCTTCGCTGTCCGACACCAACACCGGCCTGACCGGCGTGTTGCAGAAGTTTTTCACCTCGATGCAGGGCGTTTCGACCTCGGCCACCGACGACACGTCGCGCCAGTCGGTGCTGACCGGCGCGCAGGCGTTGACCAGCCGTTTCAACACCATCGCCAAGCAGCTCAATGATCAGAACGCCACGATCAATGGCAGCCTCGCGGACATGGCCGCGCAGGTAAACAAACTGGCGACTTCGATTGCCAACCTGAACCAGAAGATCGGCGAAATCTCTACCAGCGGCGGCCAGCCCAACGACCTGCTCGACACCCGTAACGAAGCGGTGCGTCAGCTCTCGCAGATGGTCGGCGCACAAGTCGTCGAGCGCGGCAGCAGCTACGACATCTACGTCGGCAGCGGCCAGCCACTGGTGATGGGCAACACCACCAACACCCTGGAAACCGTCGCGAGCAAAGACGATCCAACGCGCATGGGCCTGCAGATGAATCGCGGCTCCAGCACCATCGACATCACGTCGGTGATCAGCGGCGGCGAGATCGGTGGCCTGCTGACGTATCGCAAAGAAGTGCTCGACCCTTCGCTCAATGAACTGGGGCGTGTGGCCCTGGTGGTTGCTGACCAGATCAACAGTCAGCAGGCGCAAGGCATCGACAAGAATGGCGAGTTCGGCGCGCCGCTGTTCAGCAACATCAACAGCGCCGCACTGATCAGCCAGCGCAGCATTGGCGGGGCGAACAACAGCGCCGGTTCCGGCAACCTCGATGTGACCATCAAGGACACCGGCAAGCTGACTACCAACGATTACCAGGTGACGTTCACCAGCGCGACCAATTACTCGGTCAAGCGCTCGGACGGCACCGACATGGGTGCGTTCAGCACCACGACCACTCCGGCGCCAGTGATCGACGGCTTCAGCCTGTCGCTCAACGGCGCGGCGTTGAGTGCGGGTGACAGCTTCAAAGTGACCCCGACCCGTGGCGCCGCGACCAGCATTCAGACGGTCTTGAGCGACCCGAAAAAGATCGCTGCCGCCGCACCGTTGAGCGGCGTTACCAGCGCCAACAATGGCGGCACTTACACCCAGCCAACGCTGACCACCAAACTCGATATCTACAACCCGGCGTCGCAGTCGGAGTTGCAAGCGGCGCTGAAAAACTCGACGCCGGTCAAGCTGACCTTCGCTGCCGCCAGCGGTGGCAGCCAGACCTACCAACTGACCGACGCTCAGGGCAATTCGTTGGGCAGCGGCACGATTGTTCCGGGCCAGAGCAATACCGTGAACATGAAAATCGGCATGGTCGACGGCAGCGGCAACCCGATCATGGACGGCGGTACACCGCCGGTGCAGAAAACCTTCACCGTGCAAACCACCGTCGGTGGCACGCCGAAAGCCAACGAGAGCTTCAGCGTTTCGCTGACCGGCGCCGGCTCCTCGGACAATCGCAACGCTCAGGCGCTGGTCGGCCTGCAAACCAAACAGACGGTAGACACCGGTTCGGCGAGCAAGGGCATCAGCCTGACTGACGCCTACAGCAAGCTGGTCACCAACGTCGGCACCAAGGCTGCCCAAGGCAAGTCCGACAGCGCCGCTACCACGGCGATTCTGGCGCAGGCCAAAGGCGCGCGTGATTCGTTGTCCGGGGTCGACCTGGATGAAGAAACCGGCAACCTGGTGAAATACCAGCAGTACTACACCGCCTCTTCGCAGATCATCAAAGCTGCGCAGGAAACTTTCAGCGTGCTGATCAACAGCCTTTAAGGAGTCGTAATTCATGCGCATTTCTACCGCCCAGTATTACGAAACAACCGCTGCCAACTATCAGCGCAACTTCAACAAGGCGATCGCCACCAGCAATGAAGCCAGCAGCCTGACGCGCATCAACACCGCCGCCGATGATCCGCTGGGCGCAGGTCGTTTGCTCAAACTGGGCCAGCAAAGTGCTGCACTTGAGCAATACACCACCAACATCAACACCACCAAAAGCGCCTTGAGCCTGCAGGAAACTACCCTGACCTCGATTGGCAGCGCGTTGCAGCGCGCCAAGGAAATCGGCCTGGCTGCCAACAACGGCATCGCCACCGACGCTGACCGCAAGGCTTACGCCGCCGAGATCAGCCAGATCCAGCAACAAGTGCTGGGCCTGATGAACTCCAAGGACGCCAACGGCAATTACCTGTTCGCCGGGTCGAAAACCGACACCCCGCCATACTCGCCGAACTCCGACGGCACTTTCAGCTACAGCGGTGACCAGAGCAGCATCGACCTGGGCATTGGCGATGGCATGACCGTGGCCACCAACACCACCGGTTGGGATGCCTTCCAGCAGACCATCAACACCAGCCGCACCCAAACCAGCATGACCGCGCCGGCGGTGGATGATGGGCGTGTGGTTTTGTCCCAGGGGACGGTTGGCACCGCAGCCACCTACAACGCCAAATTTGCTGGTGGCGAGCCGTACACCGTCAGCTTCCTGAGCAGCACCCAACTGAAAATCACCGATGCGCTGGGCAACGACGTCACTGCTGAAGCCAGCCAGAACGGCGTGATCAGCAACCGCAACGGGGCGAATCAGCAAGTCAGTTTCCGTGGCGTTGATCTGCAGCTGAACATCAATCTCAAGGCTGGGGACACCAACCCGGACGCAGTGATTGCCGGTCACAGCTTCACGCTGTCGGCGACCCCGGACACCTTCAATACCTCGCGCAGCCCAGGCAACGTTTCGACGGCAGTGATCACCAGTTCCACCGTCACCGATCAGGCGGCTTACAACAAAGCCTTCCCGGCGGGCGGGGCGGTGCTGAAGTTCACCAGCGCCACCGATTTCGACCTGTACGCGGCGCCGGTTACCGCTGACAGTCGCCCGGTTTCGTCGGGCACCATGGTCGGCAACAACGCCACCGCTGCCGGCGTGACTTTCGCGGTGAACGGTACGCCAACCGGCGGCGACCAGTTTGTCTCGCAGTCCAACGACCACCAGACGCAGAACGTGCTCGACACGCTGGGGAAAATGATCACCGCGCTGAACACGCCGATTGACGGTGATGCAGTGGCCAAGCAGAAGTTTCAAGGGGCGATGGAGGCCGGTCTGGGCAACATCGACAGCGCTACCAACCAGCTCGGCTCGGCAGTCACTTCGATTGGTGCGCGTGGGCAGTCGCTGGACAGCCAGACGACCACCAATGAGAGCCTGACGCTGGCGAATACCGCCACCCAATCGTCAATCCGCGATTCCGACCCGGCCGAAGTCATGACCCGCCTGACCTTGCAGCAAACCATGCTGCAAGCGGCGCAACTGGCCTTCAGCAAAATCACCTCGCTGGGTTTGTTCAACAAGATCTGACGGCGCTCGGGCGCTACGGCGCCCGATTGCCCGAGCCTTCCCTGTTTATTGTCTTTTAGCGGTTTGAAGGGCTCGCTTTCCGGAGCGGGCACGCACCGCCAGTGAGCCCGCCGTGAATCCACTTCCCCTCGTCAGCCTGGTCATTCCTGCCTTCAACCCGAGGTTTTTCGAGCGCACGCTGCGCAGTGCCATCGGTCAGGGCTATGCCAACCTCGAAATCATCGTGTGTGATGACAGTCGCGGCGACGAGATTCGCACCGTTTTCGATACGGTCAGCGAGCAAACCGGCGTGCCGCTGCGCTATGTGCGCAACCCGCGCACGCTGGGGCTGGTGGGCAACCTGCAGGCGTGTCTGGCGCAGGCGCAGGGTGAGTTTGTCAAATTCCTCTGTGACGATGACTTGCTGTTCGGCTCGTGTATCGAGGTTCAGGCGCATCTGCTGAACGAGAACCCGGACGTCAACCTCGCGCTGGCCCAGCGACTGTACTGGGATGCCAACGACGCGCCGTTGCCGTCGCGTCTGGAAAACACGCCGTTGTCGCCAACCAGCAGCGTATTCAAGGGTGAAGACCTGCTGGCGATTTTCGAGAAGTTTCCGGTGAACATTCTCGGCGGCTTCAGCAGCTCGCTGTTCCGTCGCGCCGATCTGCTGGAGTGGTTGCCGGCGCTGACCGCGCCCGGACACTGTTTTGTCGCCAGCCTCGACTTTGCGTTGTACGTCTGCCTGTTGCGGCGCGGCAACGTGGCCGTGTCCAACCATGTGCTGATCGTCGAGCGCTTGTATCCCGAGCGCCTTAGCAATCAGCAGCCGATCAAGGATGCCCTGCAAACCGAACGCCAGTGGCTGATGCAAATGATTCAGGCGCGCAGCGGTGAGGCCGCGCCCGCACCGGGCTGGGTGCGTTATCTGCCGTTGGATCGCCTCGGCGAAACCCCGCGAGTCTGGGAAGAACTGGCGCTGAACCGCACGCTGGGCAACAAGCAGACCACCCAGATTTGGGAAGTCGGTATCGCCAGCGAAAGTTTTGCCGAACTCTACGAACAGTGGCTGGCCTGCCGGACACTGACGGACTGCCAGCGCGAGCTATTGCCGGACACATTGGCAAACTGGCCGCGCGTGCCGAAAATTGTGCCGATCATTGTTGACGAGCATGGCAGTCGTGCCGCGCTGAACGTCACCCTCGACTCACTGGCCGCGCAAGATTACGCGCCTCATCTGACGTTGGTGTTGTCCGCAACCTGCACCGAAGCCGCGCTGGACGGGCGAGTGTTCCGCTTGCCGCTGCAAGAGGACTGGCAACAGCAGATCAACCAAGTGCTGGCGCAACTCGACGGCGCTGACTGGTTTTATCTGCTGCGTGCCGGTGATCGACTGGTGGCGCCGGCGCTGCTGGTGATGGCCGAGCGCATCGCCACGACGCCGGCGTTTGCTTGCCTGTATGGCGACGAAGGCGGATTGCTCCGGGGCGAATCGACCGACCCGGTGTTCAAGCCGGATTTCAACCTCGATCTGATGCGCAGCTATCCCTACGTAGGTCGGGCGCTGGCCTTTGAGTGCGAACGTTTTCTGGCGCTGGGCGGTTTCGATTCCGGGCACGGTGAATTGGCCCCGCATGATCTGCTGTGGCGTCTGCTTGAAACCGACGGTACGCAGGCGATCGGTCACGTTGCCGAAGTGCTGCTGGAATCCGCCTTCGACTTGACCCAATGGTTGTCGCTGCCCGAGGTGATGGAAGCCAATCCGTTGTTGCTGCAGGCGCATCTGCAACGCCTGGGCATTGCGCACCAGATTCGTGACGGCAGTTCGACGTTGCTCAATCGCGTCGATTATCTGCATGTCGCTCGGCCGCTGGTGTCGATTGTGATTGTCAGCAACGACCAGACGGTGGCGGTACAACGCTGCGTCGAGAGCCTGTTGGAAAAAACCGCTTACGGCGAATATGAGCTGCTGCTGGTGGATAACGGCAGCCAGAGCGAAGAGGCGCGCATCTGGTTCGACGGCATGGCGCAATTGGGCAGCGAGCGGATTCGGGTCATCGACTGTCCGTCGCAAGGCTATCCGCCGCAGGACAATGCGGCGGCGGTGGGCAATTTCGCCGTGGCGCAGGCGCGTGGCGAATACGTGCTGATGCTCAATCCTTACGCAGTGATCACCCAAGGTGATTGGCTGAGCGAGCTGCTCAACCACGCGCAACGTCCGGAAGTCGGTGCCGTCGGCGCCAAGCTGTTCAACCCGGAAGGTCGAGTGGTGCAAGCCGGTTTGATTCTGGGGCTGCACGGGCCGGCCGGCGTGCCGTTTGCCGGCGAGACCCTGCACGCGAAAGGCTACATGTATCGCCTGCAAACCGCACACAACCCGAGCGCCGTCGCCGGTGATTGCCTGATGCTGCGCAAAGCGGTTTTTGCTGCCGTCGGCGGTTTTGACGAGCAAGATCTGGCGCAGTCGCTGAACGACGTCGACCTGTGCCTGCGGATCGGCCAGCAAGGTTATCTGCTGGTCTGGACGCCGCACGCGCAATTGGCGCTGGGCGCGCAACCGCCGCGAGTCGCCGATCAGGCCCGTAGTGATCAGGAGCAAGAGGTTTTCTACAAGCGCTGGTTGCCGGTGATCGCGCGTGATCCGGCGTACAACGTCAACCTGGCGCTGGAGGGCCGAGGCGGGGTCAGTTTTGTCCTGGAGCCGGGTTTGCGCAGTGGCTGGAGTCCTTTTTCGAAATCGCCGCTGCCGAAGATTCTTGCCTTGCCGGCCAACGCTTCTGCCATCGGCCACTATCGCGTGACGCAGCCGTTGCTTGAACTCGAAGCCGTCGACCGGGCGCGCGGGCGTATCTACTACAACCGTCCTTCGATTATCGAAATCGAACGGTTGTCGCCAGACGTGATCGTTCTGCAGGGCCGTTATTCCGAAGGGCTGATCAACGAAATCCCGGTGTTTCGCACCTATTCCAACGCGCGGCGCATCTACGAACTGGATGATTACGTGATCAACGTCCCCCAGCGTAATGCGCACATCCGCAACATGCCGGGCAGGGACGACATGGAGAAACTGGTGCGCCAGGCGATCGGCATGTGCGACCGCGTCGTGGTGTCGACCGAGGCGCTGGGCAATGCGTTATCGGACATGCACGACGACATCCGCGTGGTGCCGAACATGCTCGCCCAACACCTGTGGACCGACATGCCGAGCCAGCGCCGCACCTCGAAAAAGCCGCGCGTCGGCTGGGGCGGCGGCACCAGCCACCATGGCGATCTGGCGGTGATCGCCGAGGTCGTGCGGGAACTGGCGAACGAGGTCGACTGGGTGTTTTTCGGCATGTGCCCGGATGATTTGCGCCCGTACATGCATGAGTTCCACGGCGTGATCGGCCTCGACGTGTACCCGGCGAAACTGGCCAGCCTGAACCTTGATCTGGCGCTGGCGCCGCTGGAATTCCACGTTTTCAACGACTGCAAAAGCAACCTGCGCCTGCTCGAATACGGCGCGTGCGGTTACCCGGTGATCTGCAGCGACACCGAGGCGTATCGCGGTTATCTGCCGTGCACGCGGATCAAGACCAACACCACCGATGAATGGCTGCAAGCGATCCGCATGCACCTGGCCGACCCGGATGCCAGCTACCGCATGGGCGATCAGTTGCGCGAAGTGGTGATGCGCGACTACGTGCTGCGCGGCGACAACCTGCGCTACTGGGAAAACGGCTGGCTCGCTGACTGAACCAAACCTGTAGGAGCATGGCTTGCCCGCGATGGCGGTTTATCAGTTGACCTGATGTTGAATGCGCCACCGTCTTCGCGGGCAAGCCTCGCTCCTACAGGGGGTGATGGTGATGCCTCCATCCCGGATTCACCACGGACGCTGATGCCTCCATCCCAGATTCACCACGAACAATGTGGGAGCAGAGCTTGCTCGCGATGGCTTCGTCTCAGTCGATAAAGATATCGACAGATCGGAGGCCATCGCGGGCAAGCCTCGCTCCTACAGGGGGTGATGGTGATGCCTCCATCCCAGATTCACCTCGAACGGTGATGCCTCCATCCCAGTCTCACCACGAACGGTAATGCCTCCATCCCAGACTCACCACGAACAATGTGGGAGCAGAGCTTGCTCGCGATGGCTTTGTCCCAGTCGATAAAGATATGGACTGATCGGACGCCATCGCGGGCAAGCCTCGCTCCTACAGGTTTCCCGGCCGTGAGCTGGCGCGTTTCCTGCAAGCCCCCCTTTATATCGCCATAAAACGAGCACTGACGGCGTTGTCAGCGGTGCTGTGCGCGGCGTTCAGCGTTTTATCCAGATGGCCCGCACACGCGTGAAACAGCGTGCCCGGGCCCTGTGACGAGCAAGAGGGGAAGCGGATGAAGGCAGTTATTTTGGCGGGTGGTCTCGGCACGCGCATCAGTGAAGAGTCGCACCTCAAGCCCAAGCCGATGATCGAGATCGGCGGCAAGCCAATTCTCTGGCACATCATGAAGCAGTACTCCGCGCACGGAATCCACGATTTCGTGATTTGCCTCGGCTACAAGGGCTACGCGATCAAGGACTTCTTCGCCAACTACTTCCTGCACACCTCCGATGTCACCTTCGACATGCGCAACAACCGCATGGACGTGCACCAGAACTACAGCGAGCCATGGCGCGTGACGCTGATCGACACCGGCGAAGAGACCATGACCGGCGGCCGTTTGCGCCGTGCCTCGCGTTATCTCGAAGACGAGCAAGCGTTCTGTTTCACCTACGGCGATGGCGTCTCCGACATCAACATCGGCGCGCTGGTGGATTTCCATTTGGCCCACGGCAAACTCGCCACCGTCACCGCCGTTCAGCCACCCGGACGTTACGGTGCGCTGGAGCGCGACGGCGATTCGGTACTGGGCTTCACTGAAAAACCGCGCGGTGACGGCGGCTGGATCAATGGCGGTTTCTTCGTGTTGTCGCCCAAAGTCTTGCCGTTCATTGCCGACGATCACACGTCGTGGGAAGCCGAGCCGCTCGCCGCGCTGGCCAAAGATCAGCAATTACAAGCCTTCCAGCACGACGGTTTCTGGCATCCGATGGACACCCTGCGCGACAAAAACCATCTCGAAGCGCTGTGGCAGAGCGGGGAGGCCCCATGGAAGCAATGGGATTGAGCCCGACATTCTGGCGCGGCAAACGGGTTCTGGTCACCGGTCACACCGGTTTCAAGGGCAGCTGGCTGACCCTGTGGCTGCACAGCCTGGGCGCCGAAGTCACTGGTTTTGCCCTCGATCCGTCGACCGAACCGAGCCTGTTTGAACTGGCGCGAGTCCACGAGGGCATCAACGATCAGCGCGGCGACCTGCGCGACCTCGGCGCCTTGCTGGAACTGATCGCCGACACCGAACCGGAAATCGTCCTGCACCTGGCGGCGCAACCGCTGGTGCGCGAAGGTTATCGTGACCCGTTGGGCACTTATTCCAGCAACGTCATGGGCACGCTTAACCTGCTCGAAGCGATCCGTCAGGTCGGTTGCGTGCGCGCTTGCGTGCTGGTGACCACTGACAAGGTCTACGCCAACAAGGAATGGCTGTGGCCGTACCGCGAAGACGAAGCGCTCGGCGGTCACGATCCTTACAGCAGCAGCAAGGCCTGCTGCGAATTGCTCGCGCAGTCGTATGCCGCCTCGTTTTTTGCCGCTGATCGTTATGAAGAACACGGTCTGGCGCTGGCCACCGCACGTGCCGGCAATGTCCTCGGCGGCGGCGATTTCGCCCCGGAGCGCTTGATCCCCGACGTGCTCAAGGCATGGTCGGCAGACGAACCGGTGACCCTGCGCTACCCGCAAGCCGTGCGCCCGTGGCAACACGCGCTGGAGCCATTGGCCGGTTACCTGCAACTGGCGGCCGGCCTCTACGAACAAGGTCCGCAATACGCCGGTGCGTGGAACTTCGGCCCGAGCGAAGCGGACATGTGCAGCGTCGGCGAAGTGGTCGAACTGCTCGCCAACCGCTGGCCGCAAGCACGCGGTTTGCGCATCGAGCCGAGTGAATTGCACGAAGCCGGCCTGTTGCGACTCGACAGCAGCCGCGCCAAACAACTGCTGGGCTGGCAACCGTGCTGGTCGTTGCAGCAATGCCTGGCGCAGACGCTCGACTGGCACCTGGCGTGGCAGAACGGCGAAGACATGCGCGAAGTCACCCTGAACCAATTGAATCTCTACAAGGATCGGTCATGAGCGAGCTGACACTCCAGGCGCTGAAACTGGAAGGGTTGTTTCTGATCCGGCAAAAAGTTTTCTGCGATGATCGCGGACGTTTTGCGCGATTGTTTTGCCAGACCAGTCTGACCGCGCAGGGCCGGCCGTTCGCGATTCGCCAGATCAACCATTCGCGCACCGCCGAGCAGGGCAGCGTGCGCGGATTGCATTACCAACACGCCGGTTTTGCCGAGTCCAAGTTGATCACTTGCGTGCGCGGCGCGGTGTGGGACGTGGTGGTGGACCTGCGCCCGCAATCGCCAACCTATCTGCAATGGCACGCCGAAGAATTGCGCGCCGACGATGGCCGCAGCCTGCTGATCCCGGCGGGTTTTGCCCACGGTTTTCAATCGCTGACTGACAATTCCGAAGTGTTGTACCTGACCGACGCCGATTACGCGCCGGCGCATGAAGCCGGGTTGTCGGTGCACGATCCAGCGTTGGCGATCCCTTGGCCGTTGCCCGTCAAGAACTTGTCGGCCAAGGATGCCAGTCATCCGCTGCTCGACGACACGTTCCGCGGGGTCGAGCTGTGACGGCTGCTGTGCTGAAAGTGCTGGTCACCGGCGCGACCGGTTTTGTCGGCCGGCACTTGGTCAGCGCTTTACTCGACAAGGGTTTCGAGGTTCGCGCGGTGGCGCGCAATGTCGAAGCGGCGCAGGCATTGCCGTGGTTCAACCAGGTAGAATTTGTTGCCGCCGATATTCAGGACCCGAACCTCGACGTCGCAGCCTTGGCCGAGGGCATCGACGTGATCGCGCACCTGGCCTGGAGCGGTCTGCCGAATTATCAGGCGCTGTTCCATTTCGAGCGTAACTTGCCGCTCGATTACGCGTTCCTCAAGCGGGTGATCGAGGCCGGCGTCAGCCAGGTCATGGTCACCGGCACCTGCTTCGAATACGGGCTGCAAAGTGGTCCGCTGAGCGAGACAGTGACCGCGCAACCGAACACGCCTTATGGTTTGGCCAAACACACCTTGCGTCAGTTTCTTGAGTCGTTGCAGCGCCAGCAGCCGTTCACGTTGCAGTGGGCGCGGTTGTTTTATCTGCATGGCGAAGGGCAGAACCCCAACAGTTTGTTGGCCAGCCTCGACCGCGCGATTGATGCCGGTGATGCGCAGTTCAATATGTCGGCGGGTGATCAGTTGCGCGACTACCTGGAGATCCGCGAAGCCGCCGCCATGCTCGCCGCGCTGGTGGCTCGTCGCGATGTTGCCGGCGTGATCAATTGCTGCAGCGGTCAACCGGTGTCTGTCAGGACATTGGTCGAGCAGCGCGTGGCCGAGCGTCAAGCAAATATCGCCCTCAACCTCGGGCACTACGGTTATTCCGCCCACGAACCGATGGCGTTCTGGGGCGTGGCCGAGCGGATTTCGCAATTGGCAGGAGAACAACATGCAGCATGAGCTCTATCGTGTCAGCGGCCTGCCGGTCTTGCAGAACCGCACGTTTGCCAGCGCCGAACAGGCGCGCGCCTCGGGCAGCGCCGACATCGTGCTGGTGCAGGACAGTGACAGCGGGCTGATCTTCAATCAGGCGTTCGACGCCAGCAAGCTCAGCTATGACGCCGACTATCAGAACGAACAGGCGCATTCGGTGCAATTCCAGCAGCACTTGAATGACGTCGAAGCAATTCTTGCCCGGCATTTCAAGGGGCAAAGCCTGATCGAAGTCGGCTGCGGCAAAGGCTATTTCCTCGAAATGCTGCGCGGGCTCGGCTACGCGATTACCGGGATCGACCCTTCCTATGAGGGCGATAACAGCGAAGTGATCAAGGCGCCATTCACTCAGGAATTGGGCCTCAATGCTGACGCGATTGTGTTGCGCCACGTGCTGGAACACATCAGCGACCCGGTGAGTTTTCTCGCCGACATTGCCGCCGCCAATCGCGGCGGGCAGATCTATATCGAGGTGCCGTGCTTCGACTGGATCGTCGAGCACAACGCCTGGTTCGATGTGTTCTACGAACACGTGAATTACTTTCGCCTCGCCGACCTGCGCGGGTTGTTCGATACCGTGCATGAAGCCGGGCATCTGTTTGGCGGTCAGTACCTGTACATCGTTGCGGACCTGTCGACGTTGCGCCGCACACCGCTGCAACCGCCGCACATGCTCAGCCTGGCGGACAACTTCACCGCCAGCATCGATAAAGCCGTGCAGATCATTCAGGCCAGCGGCAGCCACGGCGCCGGCATCTGGGGCGCCTCGTCCAAAGGCGTGATTTATTCGCTCGCGCTGCAACGTGCCGGGGTCTCGGTCGAGCATGTGGTCGACATCAACCCGTCCAAGCAGGGCCGTTATTTGCCGCTGAGCGGGGTGCGCGTGTCGTCGCCGCAAGAAGCGATCGACGGCTTGCCCGAAGGTGCCAATCTGTTTGTGATGAACTCCAACTACCTCGAAGAAATCAAGCGCATGACCGGTGGACGCTACGTCTATCACGCCGTCGACAGCGCTTCATTCCAGTGACTATTGAGACCTCGAAATGACTGTAAGCACGCTTCCCCAAACCTTCGAGCCGACGCTGCCCTTGAGTGAATTGTTGACGGTGGTGCTGATCACCCACAACCGCCCGGTGTTCCTGCGCCGGGCGTTGCAGTACTACCGTAATCTGCCTTGCAAAGTGATGGTGCTGGACTCGTCGAGTGAACGTCCCGAGGACGACTTTTCAGCGGTCGATTATCACCATTTGCCACAGATCGCCTACTGGGGCCTGCAGTCCAAATTGACCTTCGGCGTCGAGCGATTGACCACGCCGTACATGGTGTTTGCCGCCGACGATGATTTCCTGCTGCACGGGGCGCTGGGCGAAGCGGTGAGCTTCCTCGAAGCCAATCACGATTACGCGCTGTGCATCGGCTACACCCTGATGTACCTGGGGCTGGCGGGCAGCGTCAATTACTACCGCCGCGACAAAAAGGTCTGCGAGGACTATCAGTCTGACGACGCTGGGCAACGGCTGCTGGGTTTCATGCACCAGTTCATCCCGCCGTTTTATGGCGTGTGCCGCACCTCGGTGGTCAAGGACTGGTACGCCAGATTGCCGCAGGGCACCAATTTCGAATGGCAGGAAATCGGCCACGCCTACTTCCTGTTGATGAACGCCAAGGCGCGCATTTTGCCGATCCCGTACTCGGTACGGGAAATGAACTACGGATTCTCCGATCACGACACCGACGTCTATCGCGCGCTGACCTATACCGACGCCAAGTCTGTTGCTGCGCGTGAGGCATTCGCCGACTTCCTCGCCTCGCTGCCGCATGGCGTCGAGCACCTCGAGCCGGCGCAGCGCAAAACCCTGGCGCTGGAGAGTTTTGCGACCATGGCCGAAAGCCTGATCGCCAATCGCGGCTTGACCATGGAATTGATTTTCGAGTCGTGCTGGACCCAGGCACTGGCCGAGCCGGTGCGGCGCTTCGGGCCACGCCAATATGTCGAAATGCCGTTCTATAACAAGACGTTTTTTGATCTGTTGACCGAGATTGAATTTCTGATTCACGCGATGCCCGCCGGGCGCGTGCAGTTGGAAAAACTCGAAGGCATGTGGACGCGCCAGGAACATCTGTTGCGCGCGCGCAACAACGATACGCCGCAAAGTGTCGCCGACCGTTTGTGGCAGGCCCACGATCTGGACGTGTTCAACCGCGCGGTGGTCAAGCGCCTGGCGCAACAGACGCAATTGCTCGGCGAGGATGAGGAGACAGAAAAACTGACCGAGTGGGCCGGGCGCCTGGAAGCGCTGTCGGCGAAAGACCCGCACGCGGTTTTCAACCGCATGCACTCCAGTCGCTTGCTCGATTGGCTGGCCGCGCGTCAGCCGGATGCCGAGCAGGCCGGGCAAATCGCCAGCCACTTGGCAGCGCATGCCGGCGGCCCGCGCTTCGGGATTTTTCTGCTGGATGTCGACAACGACATCGACAAAGTCCAGGTCACGCTCGACAGCCTCGTCGAAGGACACTGCAAAGCGTTCAAGATTGTCGTGTTCACCACCGGTGAGCCGCCAGCGGCGACCACTGCGCAAAACACCCTGCATTTTGTCCGGGTGACGCAAAGCAACTTCGTCGACAAGCTCAACCAGAGCGCCGGGCAATCGCCGTGCGACTGGCTGTTGCTGGCGCAGGCGGGCGACGAGTTCACGCCCGGCGGGCTGCTGCGCGCCAGTCTCGAATTGCTCACTGTCAGCGGTCTGGACGCGGTGGCCACCGATGAAATCCAGCGTAAAGCAGATGGCGCACTGGTTGATGTGTTCCGTCCGGGGTTCAACCTCGATCTGCTGCAAAGCCTGCCGGCGTTGATGGCGCGGCACTGGTTGATCCGTCGTGAGGCCGTGCTGGAAGTGGGCGGTTATCAGGCCGATTTCAGCAATGCGCTGGAGTTCGACTTGTTGTTGCGCATCATCGAGCACAGTGGCCTCGGTGGCCTCGCGCACCTCGACGAACCGCTGCTGATTACCCAGGCGCCGGCGCTGGAAGAAAACGCCCACGAGCGACTGGCGTTGCTGCGGCACCTCGGCAATCGCGGCTACAAGGCCAAAATCACCTCGCAAGTGCCAGGCACGTACCAGATTGATTACCGGCACGCCGAGCGGCCACTGGTGTCGATTATCGTCCCGGCCGGGGAAGATCTGGCCGCGCTGCAACGTTGCGTCGACGGGCTGCTGCTGAAGACCCGTTACCTGCGTTATGAAGTGCTGATCGCGGTCAATCCGGCTCAAGCGGCGGCGGTCGACGATTGGCTAAGTGCGTTGCAAAACATCAAGGTGCGCCTGCTGCATGCCGAGCAATCTTTGAGCGAAGTAGCGCTGTGCAATTTCGCCAGCGAGAAAGCCCAGGGCGAGTATCTGGTACTGCTGGCGCCCGACGCCGAGGTGGTCAACCCGAACTGGATCGAGTCGCTGCTCAACCATGCGCAACGTCCGGAAGTCGGGGTGGTCGGGGCGAAACTGGTCGATCGCGATGGCAAGATTTCCGGCGCCGGGCTGATTCTCGGGCTCAATGGCGCGGTCGGCTCAGCCTTCGTCGGCGAAAAGCATGACGCCAGCGTGTACTTGCAACGCCTGGCCGTGGAGCAGAATTATTCTGCGGTGTCGAAGGTCTGCCTGATGGTGCGCAAGGAATTGTTCGACGACTTGGGCGGGCTCGATAACGAAGCGTTTGCACAAGGTTTCAGCGACGTCGATCTGTGTCTGCGCGCCGGTCAGGCCGGTTACCTGACGGTGTGGACGCCGCTGGTGCAGGTTCTGCATCAAGGCGAGCAACCGTCAGCGCCACAGGCTCTGGACGCGTTGCGCGAAAAATGGAGCACGGCGTTCGCCCAGGATCCGGCCTACAGCGCGCATCTGGCGTTGACCGGCAAAGGTTTCACGCTGGGTGAAAGCGCGCCGATCAATTGGGCACAGTTGCTGGCCTGAGAGGCGTGAGCTGACAGAGGTCACTTGGTGTGGCAACCGCGCCAAGTTGTCTGAACGCGCATTTGCTGGTGAAATGCCTGGCCCTTGCGACGAGCATTTGTTCGTTGCAAGGGTTCAGGCAGCCACCGTGACCCGCAGTTTTTCCGGTGGACGACGTCACGTGGTTTCTCCGGGAAAAGCACTTTTGAACAGCGTCGCCATCATTCCGGCCAATCGTGCCGAACAGATTTATCGGACTCCGCTCAATGCGCTCCTGCTCGCGCCAAAAGTGCCGAGTGCGTGGCGATGAGAGTGCTGATCCGCTCCGACGCCTCGCCGACGATTGGCAGCGGGCATATCGCCCGTCTGCTGCCCTTGGCCAGAACCCTGCGCCAGCAAGGCGTTCACGTCGCGTTTGCCTGTCGCGAACTGCCCGGTCATCGCCTCGACAGCCTCGCCGCCGAGGGTTTCCAGACGTTCTGCTTGCCGGCGCGTTATCCCGATGAAGACCCGCAACAGGCCATCGAGTCGATGCTGCCGTGGCAGGCCGACATCGATGCGCTGGACCCATTGCTGCAAAACCACTCAGCGTTCGATTGGGTCATCGTCGACCATTACGGCCTCGATCATCACTGGCAAACCGCTGCTCGGCGCTGGGCGCCACGGATCGCGGCGGTGGATGATCTGGCGACACGCACTTACCGCGTCGATCTGCTGCTCAATCAGAATCTCTCGGGTACCGCCGAGGCCTACGTTGGCCTGCTCGGTGACGATTGCCAGACCTTGTTCGGCCCGCGCTTCGCCATGCTGCGCGACGAATTTCGCTGCCCGGCGCTGCCGATCAAACCCGTGGCCAAACGCGTGTTGGTCAACTTCGGCGGCTTCGATGCGGCGCGGCAAACCCATCACGCGATGCTGGCGTTGCAGGACTTTCACGATCTTGAGGTCGATTTCGTCGCGGGCGCCGCCAACCCGGCGTGGGACGAGATGCAAGCGCTGGCGGCCGCGCGGCCAAATTGGCGCCTGCACAGTTTTGTCAGCGATTTTCAGCGTTTGATGACCGAAGCCGATCTGTTTGTCGGCGCCGGTGGCGGCACCAGTTGGGAGCGCGCGGCGATGGGCTTGCCGACGATTTCCATTGCTGTGTCGAATAATCAGCAGGCCAATGGCGAGGTCATGGCCAGCTCGGGCGCGCACGTGTTTCTCGGCGCGCGTGAGCAGGTCAGCGTCGAGCAATTGCGCCTGGCGGTGGGTTTTGTCGCCGGCAATCAGGGCTTGCGCCAAAGCATGGCCGAGCGCTCGCGACAGTTGGTCGATGGCCGAGGGGCGCAACGCGTGGCGGCGGCGCTGGTCGGCGCAATGTTGCCGCTGCGCGAGGCGACGCTCGACGACGCTCGTCTGTTGTTCGCCGGGCGCAACGCCGAGGCGGTGCGGCGCTGGTCGCTGGACAGCCGCGAGATCGATTGGCCGGCGCATCAGGCGTGGCTTGCGGCGAGCCTGGTCAATCCGCAGCGCTTGTTGCTGATCGCAGAGGCCGCTGATGGCCCGGTCCGGTGTGATGCGTTATGAGCTGCGCGGCGTCAGCGCCGAAGTATCGATTTATCTGTTCGAAGGGCGTTGTGGCCTCGGGTGGGGCAGGGCGCTGCTGGCGCGCGGCGAGGCGTTTGTTCGCGCCCGTTGGCCACAACTGCAAAGCCTCAGCGCGCAGGTGTTACCTGGCAATCAGCCGTCGCTGAGGCTGTTTGCTGAGGCCGGTTTTACGCAGAGTGCCTGCGTATTCACCCGTCTGATGCCCGCAGACCTGGATCTGCCCGAGCCCTTCATCTAGTACCCGACCAGCTCGCCACGGCACGCCGCGGCTCATTGGTCGAATATCGGTTGTCGAGTTGATTCGGCAAAATAGCGTGACCTGTGAGTCATAACGCGCATCTTCACTGTATTGTATTGACCGGGGAGATGGCGCCTGGCCCGTTATCGGGTCCAGTGATAGCCCTCAACGCTCCCCGCTGTCGCCCGTTGCGGCGACTGAAAATCACTGTATGTCGGCGCCCCTCGAATCCTTGCGAGCGGTGGTATTGGGCTGTTTATTATTGGGAAGCCGTAATGATTGGCATAAAAAGCATTGCGAGCTACGTTCCTGTAGCCGGCGTGGACAATTACGCACAAGGTGCAAAATTCGAGAAGGATGAAGAGTTCATCCTTGGCAAGATCGGTTCAGCGTTCCTGCCGCGCAAAGACGCCGCGCAGGAAACCTCGGACCTGTGTGTCGAAGCCGTCAACGCGTTGTTCGCCAGCAACCCTGAGCTGAAACGCGAATCCATCGACGTGCTGATCGTCGTCACCCAGAACGGCGACGAAGAAGGCCTGCCGCACACCGCCGCAATTGTTCAGGACAAACTCGGTTTGTCGACCAACGTTGCCGCGTTTGATATCTCGCTGGGCTGCTCGGGTTACGTCTACGGTATCTACGCGATCAAGGGTTTCATGGAAGCCACCGGCCTGAAAAACGGCTTGCTGGTCACTGCCGATCCGTACTCGAAGATCGTCGACCCGGAAGACCGCAACACCACCATGCTGTTTGGCGACGCTGCCACCGCTACGTGGATGGGCGAAGACGCGCCGTGGCAGTTGGGCAAAGCCAAGTTCGGCACCGACGGTTCCGGCGCGCCGCACTTGAAGGTCACCGATGGCGTGTTCTATATGAACGGTCGTCAGGTTTTCAATTTTGCCTTGCTCAAAGTCCCGGCGCATTTGCACGAGTTGCTCGACGAGTCGAATTTGCAGGCTGCCGATATCGACGCGTTCTGCATTCACCAGGGCAGCGCGGCGATTGTTGACGCCGTCGCCCGACGGTTCGAAGGCGAGCCGGAGAAATTCATCAAGGACATGGTCGAGACCGGCAACACAGTGTCTTCGAGTATTCCGCTATTGCTCGAAAAACACGTACTGGACTCGGACTGGAAGCGCGTGGCACTGAGCGGTTTTGGTGTGGGCCTGTCGTGGGGCTCGGCGATTATTTATCGTCCTTAAGCAGTAGGCGGGACGAAAAAACCTCAGCCGGCTACAAAAAAAGCGTTCAAGGCATCCCTTGAACGCTTTTTTTTGCCTGCGCGAAAAGTGGCTTTCGGCAGCGCTGCAACGCCACTTGGCGCCACGGACAGTTTTATGACGTCATTTTTATGTGGCTGGAATCGCGCTAAGCCTTTGTTTTCCGGGGGGTGGCCGGGTGATGGCAAATATTTTTAAAAAAGCCCTCAAGCAACCTGCCAAACCGACGATAACTATTACGAAGGTTCTCTAGGCCACACCCGGCGCTTGCCAGGGCCGGAAGCCGCAGTACCCAACCAACGAGGAATTCGTCATGGCTTTAACAGTAAACACTAACGTTACATCGTTGAACGTTCAGAAAAACCTGAACCGTGCTTCCGATGCACTTTCGACCTCGATGCAGCGCCTGTCCTCCGGCCTGAAAATCAACAGCGCCAAAGACGACGCCGCCGGCCTGCAGATCGCTACTCGCATGAGCTCGCAGATCCGTGGTGGTACTCAGGCAATCCAGAACGCCAACGACGGTATCTCCGTTGCGCAAACCGCTGAAGGCGCGCTGCAGGCTTCGACCGACATTCTGCAACGTATGCGTGAACTGGCTGTTAAAGCACGTAACGGCACCAACGGCGACAAAGACCAGGAAGCGACCAACTCCGAATTCGCTCAGATGTCTGACGAATTGACCCGTATCTCGGCTTCCACCAACCTGAACGGCAAAAACCTGCTCGACGGTTCGGCTGGTACTGTAACTCTGCAAGTTGGCGCAAACACTGGTTCGGCTAACCACATCGACCTGGACCTGACCGGCAAGTTCGACGCCGTCAGCCTGTCGGTAGGCAGCGGTACTGTTGCTCTGACCGGCGCTACCCCAAGCGACGCTGCTGCAGCAGCCGACGCCGCGATCACTGCTATCGATGCCGCCATTGCGTCGATCAACACCACTCGCGCCAGCCTCGGTGCTTCGCAAAACCGTCTGACCAGCACCATCTCCAACCTGCAAAACATCACTGAAAACACCACTGCTGCACAGGGTCGCGTACAAGATACCGACTTCGCCGCAGAAACAGCTAACCTGACCAAACAGCAAACTCTGCAACAAGCTTCCACCGCTGTTCTGGCCCAGGCTAACCAGCTGCCATCCGCCGTACTGAAACTGCTTCAGTAAGATCGGATTGAGTTTTGGCGGGGGAGTGCGCTTGCGTGCTCTCTCGCTTTTTCCGTTTAAGAGGTGATGGTCATGGACATGAGCGTGAAGCTGAATTTGTCTTACCCGGCCGCGAAACCGGCACTCAGCACTACCGATAAGCCGGCCGAACAGCCTCGCGTGGAAATTACCAAGGCTGCCGCCGCCAATAGCTCGGAATCGCGCAACCCGGACAATTCGGAAAAACTCAAAACTGCCGTGCAGGAAATTGAAAAATTCGTCCAGTCGGTAAAGCGCAATCTTGAGTTTTCGATCGATGAAACATCGGGCAAGGTCATTGTCAAAGTGATCGCGAGTGAATCCGGTGAAGTCATTCGACAGATTCCGTCGGCCGAAGCAATGAAGCTCGCGGAAAGCCTGCATAACGCCAGTAACGTGTTGTTCGACGCCAAAGCCTGATGCTGGCATGAAACGTGTTTGTACGATCATTGATCGCTGAGAGTGGTCAAAAGACCGGCGATACACAGAGAGGGAGATGCACATGGCAAGTCCAATTCTACCGGGTTCGGGTCTAGGCTCTGGTCTGGACATCGGCGCGATCGTCAGTGCGCTGGTTGGTGCCGACAAATCGGCCAAGCAAACCCAGATCGATACGCAGACCAAAACCAATACGCTGAAAATCTCCGGTGTCGGTGCCCTGAAAAGCGCATTGACCGCGTTTCAAACGGCGATGAAAAACCTGGGCAGTACGACGACTCCTGCATTTGCGGGTTTTACTGCTTCTTCAGGCAATGCCTCGATTCTCGCTGCGACCTCGGACAACACAGCGGTGGCCGGGACTTACAGCGTTGTCGTGAAAAATCTGGCCACCGGCTCGAAAGTGGCGAGCGCTGCTTTTGCGGGCGGAACTGCCAGTGCCATTCCGAGTGGTACTCTGAAAATCAGTCAAAATGGCACTGACTACGATGTCGCGATTCCCGCCAATGCGACCCTGCAGTCAACCCGGGACGCGATCAACACCGCGCAGGGCGCCAACGGTATTTCGGCCAACATCGTGACGGACAGCACCGGCGCTTCGCGTCTGGTGATCAGTTCGAACAAGACTGGCGCCGGCTCCGACCTCACCGTCAGCGGCATCGCCGGCCTGGAGATCGATGGCACCAAACCGATGAGTGATACCCCGTTGCCAGGCGCCTCCGGTGCGGTCAACGGGATTGCCAGCGATGCATTGCTGACCATCGATGGTCTGACCGTCACCAGCAAAAGCAATACGGTCACGGGCGCGATCAGTGGCTTGACGCTTAATCTCGCCGCCGTCAGCCCCGGCACGCCGCCGACCGCCGCTGTGGTCACCGTCGCCAACAACACCACCGGTTTGCAGACCTCCGTCCAGGCGTTTGTGGATGCTTACAACACCCTGAAGAAAACCGTCGATACCTTGTCCAAAGCGACGGCCGACGATGAGGGTAATCCGACCGTTTCTGCGGCGTTCACGGGTGATGCCTTGCCGCGTTCGCTGATTGCCGACATCCGCGGTCAGTTGACTGCGCCCGGCGCCGGTGGTCCGTTGGCGGTGCTGTCGCAGATCGGGGTCATGACCGACCAGAACACCGGTAACCTGGCGTTCGACTCGGCAGCGTTCACCAAAAACATGGCTACTAACGGCATGGCCGGTCAGGTGCAGCAGTTGTTCACCGGGACCAATTCGACCAATGGCCTGCTGGCGCGCATGAGCGCTGCTGTCGATCCTTACGTCAAGACTGGCGGGCTGCTGGATCAACGCAGTTCCAACCTGACGACTGTCGGCAAGGCGCTGACGACCCAGCAGAAAGCGTTGGATTTGCACGTCACCAGCCTCACTGCGACCCTGACGGCGAAGTACAACGCGATGGATTTGATTGTCGGGCAAATGAAGGCGACGGCCAGCAACATCACCTCGTTCTTCGCGTCGCTGAACGCGCAGCAGTCCAGCAAGTAGTCATGAACTGACGACAAAAACCCGGCTACGCTTTTTCAAGTGCGCCGGGTTTTTGTCTTTTCAATCTAAAGTTTTCTGGCTCGACGACGATACAGTGGTCATACGAGTCAACGTGGCAATGAGGTAAAACATGAACCCAATGTTAGCCCTTCGGCAATATCAGAAGGTTGGCGCACAGGCGCAAACGTCCGAAGCCAGTCCGCACCGCCTGGTGCAAATGTTGATGGAAGGTGGGCTGGATCGTATCGCCCAGGCCAAAGGCTCCATCGAGCGTAAAGATGTGCCGGGCAAGTGCGTATCGATCAGCAAGGCGATCGGCATTGTCGGCGGCCTGCGTGAAGGTCTGGACCTGGAGAACTCCGCCGAAGCCGTCGGCGAGCTCGACCAGTTGTACATCTACATGATGAAGCGTCTCGCCGAGGCGAACATCAAGAGTGACCCGCGGATCCTCGACGAAGTCGCGGGTTTGCTGCGCACGGTCAAAGAAGGCTGGGACGCCATCGCGGCGCCAGGTCCTCAGTTTTAAGGAGATCACCATGAGTCTTGTTTTGCAGCGAATCGAACACACCCGCGTAGCGTTGGTGAGTGCATTGGCCGACCGTAACTGGGAGGTGATCGGTCAATTGGATCTGGATTGCCGGTCCTGCATGGAAGACGTCTTGAGTGAAGCTTCGCTGGACGAGGCCGCGTTGCGCGACAACCTCGAGGAGCTGCTGTATGTCTACAAGCAGCTTCTGGAAGTGGCGATGGGGGAGCGGCAGGCAATTGTCGACGAGATGTCTCAGATCCACCAAGCGCAGAACGCCGCAAAGGTTTACCATCTGTTTGGTTAATTAATCCCCGGTTAATCCAAACTAGTGCGCCATAAATTTGACTGTGCACAGTTTTTTGACTTAACTAGTGGCTGTATCCAGATTTCAGGCGTCTACAGGCTTAACGAGTCTGCAAGCGTCTAGCTTGCCCCCTCATTTCGGGCATTGAGTTGACTAGGGAAGTTGCTATTGCATGTGGCGTGAAACCAAAATTCTGCTTATTGATGACGATAGCGTCCGCCGCCGCGATTTGGCGGTGATCCTTAATTTTCTTGGCGAAGAAAATTTACCCTGCGGCAGCCATGACTGGCAGCAGGCGGTCGGCTCTTTGTCATCAAGTCGTGAAGTCATTTGCGTACTGATCGGGACGGTGAATGCTCCTGGCGCGCTTTTGGGCTTGTTAAAGACACTCTCAACCTGGGATGAGTTCCTTCCGGTTTTGTTAATGGGCGATAATTCTTCCGTTGACTTGCCCGAAGACCAGCGTCGCCGAGTGCTTTCGACCCTCGAAATGCCGCCCAGCTACAGCAAATTGCTCGACTCCCTGCACCGTGCCCAGGTCTATCGCGAGATGTACGACCAGGCCCGCGAGCGCGGTCGTCACCGCGAACCCAATCTTTTCCGCAGCCTCGTCGGCACCAGCCGGGCGATTCAGCACGTGCGCCAGATGATGCAGCAAGTCGCTGACACCGACGCCAGCGTGCTGATCCTCGGCGAGTCCGGCACCGGCAAGGAAGTGGTCGCGCGCAACTTGCACTATCACTCCAAGCGCCGCGACGGGCCATTCGTTCCAGTCAACTGCGGGGCGATCCCGGCCGAGTTGCTGGAAAGCGAATTGTTCGGTCACGAGAAAGGCGCGTTCACCGGGGCGATCACCAGCCGCGCCGGGCGTTTTGAACTGGCCAACGGCGGTACGCTGTTCCTCGACGAAATCGGCGACATGCCGCTGCCAATGCAGGTCAAGCTGTTGCGCGTCCTGCAGGAACGTACCTTTGAACGCGTGGGCAGCAACAAGACCCAGAGCGTCGACGTGCGCATCATTGCCGCGACGCACAAAAACCTCGAAAGCATGATCGAGATCGGCACGTTCCGCGAAGACCTTTACTATCGCCTGAACGTGTTCCCAATCGAGATGGCGCCGCTGCGCGAACGTGTCGAAGACATTCCGTTGCTGATGAACGAATTGATCTCGCGCATGGAGCACGAGAAACGCGGCTCGATCCGTTTCAATTCCGCCGCGATCATGTCCCTGTGCCGCCACGGCTGGCCGGGCAACGTCCGTGAGCTGGCCAACCTGGTGGAACGCATGGCGATCATGCATCCGTACGGGGTGATCGGCGTGGTCGAATTGCCGAAGAAATTCCGCTACGTCGACGACGAAGACGAGCAACTGGTCGACAGCCTGCGCAGCGACCTCGAAGAGCGCGTGGCCATCAACGGTCACACGCCTGACTTCAGCGCCAATGCCTTGCTGCCGCCGGAAGGCCTGGACCTCAAGGACTACCTCGGTGGTCTGGAGCAAGGGCTTATTCAGCAAGCGCTGGATGATGCGAATGGCATCGTCGCGCGCGCCGCCGAACGCCTGCGTATTCGTCGTACCACGCTGGTGGAAAAGATGCGCAAGTACGGCATGAGTCGTCGTGATGGAGATGAACAGGCGGATGATTGACGCCTGTTTTTCAAGTCGTTCATTTGTAAGCGATTTTTTTTAGGCACGGGTATTGCTATAGCTCTCGCAACGTTCCGTTTAACTGACGGTCAGCCAAGCGAGAGAGCACGATGCCCCAAGCCGCCCAGATGTCTCCTGTCCCTGATACTTCGGGGCTGCCGCTGCCCGTAGAGCAGGCGAGCCGTCTCGGACTTGAGCAGGCGTTCGCGCTGTTCAACCAGATGTCGAGCCAGTTGACCGATTCCTACAGCATGCTCGAAGCCCGCGTCACCGAGCTCAAAGGTGAGCTGGCAGTGGTCAGCGCCCAGCGCATGCAAGAGTTGGCGGAAAAGGAACGCCTGGCCAACCGTCTGCAAAACCTCCTTGATCTGTTACCCGGCGGCGTGATCGTCATCGATGCCCAAGGCATGGTGCGCGAAGCCAACCCGGCCGCGTGCGAATTGCTCGGCTTGCCACTCGAAGGCGAGTTGTGGCGCCAGGTCATCGCCCGTTGTTTCGCGCCCCGTGAAGACGATGGTCATGAAATCTCCCTGAAGGACGGTCGGCGCCTGTCGATTGCCACGCGCTCGCTGGATGCCGAGCCCGGTCAGTTGGTGTTGCTCAACGACCTCACCGAAACCCGGCATTTGCAGGATCAACTGGCGCGCCACGAACGTTTGTCGTCGCTGGGGCGCATGGTGGCTTCGCTCGCTCATCAAATCCGCACACCGCTGTCCGCCGCGCTGTTGTACGCCAGTCATTTGACCGAGCAGGAATTGCCGGTCGCCACCCAGCAACGTTTTGCCGGGCGCTTGAAAGAGCGTCTGCATGAACTCGAACATCAGGTGCGCGACATGCTGGTGTTTGCCCGTGGCGAACTGCCGCTGACCAACCGCGTCACCCCCAAAGAACTCATGCAGGCGCTGCAAGCGGCGGCGTTGACGCATGTGCAGGATTTGCCGATTCGCTGGCAGTGCGACAGCCATGCCGGCGAATTGCTGTGCAATCGCGACACCTTGGTCGGGGCGATTCTGAACCTGATCGAAAACGCGATTCAGGCCAGCAGCGGCGCGGTGCGCTTGAAAGTCCATCTGTATAGCCGCGACAACCATTTGCGCCTGTGTGTCAGCGACAGCGGCAGCGGCATTGAGCCGGTGGTGCTGGCGCGATTGGGCGAGCCTTTTTTCACCACCAAAACCACTGGAACCGGGCTTGGCCTGACCGTGGTCAAGGCAGTGGCTCGCGCGCATCAGGGAGAATTGCAGTTGCGCTCGCGGCTCGGTCGCGGCACGTCTGCGTTACTGACCTTGCCGTTGTTTTCCAGCGCAGCGCAGATGGAGTGAAGGGGATGCCAATCAAGGTTTTACTGGTCGAGGATGACCGCGCGCTGCGCGAAGCACTGGCCGACACCCTGCTGCTCGCGGGCCACGATTTCAAGGCTGTCGGTTCTGCCGAAGAGGCGCTGACGGCGGTCGCTGTCGAGGCGTTCAATCTGGTGGTCAGCGATGTCAATATGCCGGGCATGGACGGCCATCAACTGTTGGCGTTGCTGCGCGCGCGTCAACCGCAATTGCCGGTGTTGCTGATGACTGCGCATGGCGCCGTCGAGCGTGCCGTCGATGCGATGCGCCAGGGCGCGGCGGATTATCTGGTCAAGCCTTTTGAGCCCAAAGCCTTGCTGGATTTGGTGGCTAGGCACGCGCTCGGCAGCCTCGGCGCAAGCGACAGCGAAGGCCCGATCGCCTTCGAACCGGCCAGCGCGCAGTTGCTGGAACTGGCGAAGCGCGTGGCGCGCAGCGATTCGACCGTGTTGATTTCCGGCGAATCCGGCACTGGCAAAGAAGTGCTGGCGCGTTTTATTCACCAGCACTCGAACCGCGCCAATCAGCCGTTTATCGCGATCAACTGCGCGGCGATTCCCGACAACATGCTCGAAGCGACGTTGTTCGGTCATGAGAAAGGTTCGTTCACCGGCGCCATCGCCGCTCAGGCCGGCAAGTTTGAACAGGCCGACGGCGGGACCATTCTGCTCGACGAGATTTCCGAAATGCCGATGGGCCTGCAGGCCAAGTTGCTGCGGGTGTTGCAGGAGCGCGAAGTCGAGCGGGTCGGTGCGCGCAAGCCGATCACTTTGGACATTCGCGTGGTCGCCACTACTAACCGTGACCTGGCCGGTGAAGTGGCGGCGGGGCGTTTTCGTGAAGACCTTTATTATCGTTTGTCGGTTTTTCCGCTGGCCTGGCGTCCGTTGCGCGAGCGTACCGCCGACATCCTGCCGCTGGCCGAGCGGCTGTTGGCTAAACACGTCAATAAAATGAAGCATGCGGCGGCGCGTCTGTCGCCGGACGCGCAGGCGTGCCTGATCGGTTATCCGTGGCCGGGCAACGTGCGCGAACTGGACAATGCGATTCAGCGCGCGTTGATTCTGCAGCAGGGCGGCTTGATCCAGCCGCAGGATTTCTGCCTGTCGGGGCCGGTGGCCTGTGCGCCGTTGCCGACGTTGGCGCCGACATTGGCATCTACGCTGACGCCGCTGCGGGCGGCGGACGTGGATGTAGAGTCGGCGAATGCCTTGGGCGATGACCTGCGTCGCCATGAATTCCAGATGATCATCGACACCCTTCGCGCCGAACGTGGCCGCCGCAAGGAAGCCGCCGAACGCCTGGGCATCAGCCCGCGCACCCTGCGCTACAAACTCGCGCAAATGCGTGACGCCGGCATGGACGTGGAAGCGTACCTGTTCGCCACTTGAGTGCGGCGCGCCGCATAACCCCCTGTAGGAGCGAGCCTGCTCGCGATAGCGGTCTATCAGTCGACATTTATGTAACTGACACAGCGCTAATCGCGAGCAGGCTCACTCCTACAGTAGTTTTCGCATCTGCAGGCTTTTCTGAAGGCTGTCTCGCCGAGCTGGCACCCTTGTTGCTAACACCTGTATACCCGCCGAGTGAGTGTCAAAAAATTGCGGGTCGTCAGAGAGAGAGACCATGAGCCAAGGTATTGAATTTAATCGATTGATGTTGGACATGCGTTCCATGCAAATGGACGCAATGTCGGCACCCAAATCGACTGCAGCCGTTCCCGAACTCGGTGGCAGCAGCTTTGCAGACATGCTTGGCATGGCCGTCAATAAAGTCAGCGAGACCCAGCAGGCGTCGAGCCAGTTGGCCAATGCCTTCGAGATCGGCAAAAGCGGCGTTGATCTGACGGACGTGATGATTTCCTCGCAGAAGGCTACTGTGTCTTTTCAGGCGTTGACCCAAGTGCGTAACAAGTTGGTTCAGGCTTACCAAGACATCATGCAGATGCCGGTTTAAGGACGAGATTGAGTCATGGCTGATGCGATCGCCGATAATGTTCCGGCCAAGGCCACCCCGGTAGACGGCAAACCGCCGCTGTTCGGGTTGTCCTTCCTGGAAAACCTCTCCGAGATGACCATGCTGCGTCAGGTAGGCCTGTTGGTCGGCCTGGCTGCGAGCGTGGCGATTGGCTTCGCCGTGGTGTTGTGGTCGCAGCAGCCGGATTACCGGCCGCTGTACGGCAGCCTCGCCGGGATGGACGCCAAGCAGGTCATGGAAACCCTGGCCGCCGCCGACATTCCTTATTCCGTTGAACCCAATTCCGGTGCCTTGCTGGTCAAGGCCGATGATGTGTCGCGCGCGCGGCTCAAGCTCGCGGCCGCTGGTGTCACTCCCAGCGACGGCAACATCGGTTTTGAAATCCTCGACAAGGAACAGGGTCTGGGCACCAGCCAGTTCATGGAAGCGACCCGTTATCGTCGCGGCCTCGAAGGCGAACTGGCGCGGACCATTTCCAGCCTGAACAACGTCAAGGGTGCCCGCGTGCACCTGGCGATCCCGAAAAGCTCGGTGTTCGTGCGTGATGAGCGCAAGCCAAGTGCGTCGATTCTGGTTGAGCTGTATTCCGGCCGTTCGCTGGAGCCAGGTCAGGTTTTGGCGATCATCAATCTGGTTGCCACCAGCGTGCCTGAGCTGAGCAAGTCGCAGATCACCGTCGTCGACCAAAAGGGCAACCTGCTGTCCGATCAGGCGGAAAACTCCGAACTGACCATGGCCGGCAAGCAATTCGATTACAGCCGTCGCATGGAAAGCATGCTCACCCAGCGTGTGCACAACATCCTGCAACCCGTGCTGGGCAACGACCGCTACAAGGCAGAAGTGTCGGCGGACGTCGATTTCAGTGCTGTCGAGTCGACTTCCGAGCAGTTCAACCCGGATCAACCGGCGTTGCGCAGCGAGCAATCGACCTCTGAACAACGTACTTCCAGCAATGGCCCGCAAGGTGTGCCGGGTGCCCTCAGCAACCAGCCGCCAGCGCCAGCCTCGGCGCCGCAAACCACCGGTGGCGCGACTGCGGCGGCGGGCATGGTGCAGCCAGGTCAGCCATTGCTTGATGCCAACGGTCAGCAAATCATGGACCCGGCCACCGGCCAGCCTATGCTTGCACCGTACCCTGCGGACAAGCGTCAACAATCCACCAAGAACTTCGAGCTCGATCGCTCCATCAGCCACACCAAGCAGCAACAGGGTCGTTTGAATCGCCTGTCGGTGTCGGTGGTGGTCGATGATCAGGTCAAGGTCAACGCGGCCAACGGTGAAACCAGCCGTGCGCCGTGGAGCGCCGACGAATTGGCACGCTTCACTCGCCTGGTGCAGGACGCCGTCGGTTTCGACGCCAGCCGTGGTGACAGCGTCAGCGTGATCAACATGCCGTTCTCCGCCGAACGCGGCGAAGTGATTGCCGATATTCCGTTCTACTCCCAGCCTTGGTTCTGGGACATCGTCAAACAAGTGCTGGGTGTGTTGTTCATCCTTGTACTGGTGTTCGGTGTGCTGCGTCCGGTGCTGAACAACATCACCGGTGGCGGCAAAGGCAAACAACTGGCCGGCATCGGCAGCGACGTCGAGTTGGGTGGCATGGGCGGCCTGGACGGCGAACTGGCCAACGACCGCGTGAGCCTCGGCGGCCCGACCAGCATCTTGCTGCCGAGCCCGAGCGAAGGCTATGACGCCCAGTTGAACGCAATCAAAAGTTTGGTGGCAGAAGATCCGGGCCGTGTGGCCCAGGTCGTGAAAGAGTGGATTAACGCAGATGAGTGATAACCGAGCCGCTGTCGCCAAACTGTCCCGTGTCGATAAAGCCGCGATCCTGCTGCTGTCGCTCGGTTCGACGGATGCCGCCCAAGTGTTGCGCCACATGGGGCCCAAAGAGGTCCAGCGTGTGGGCGTAGCCATGGCGCAAATGGGTAACGTGCACCGTGAGCAGGTCGAGCAGGTGATGAGCGAGTTCGTCGACATCGTCGGCGATCAGACCAGCCTCGGCGTCGGTTCCGACGACTACGTGCGCAAAATGCTCACTCAGGCGTTGGGCGAAGACAAGGCCAACGGCCTGATCGACCGCATTCTGCTGGGCGGCAACACCAGTGGCCTGGACAGCCTGAAGTGGATGGAGCCGCGCGCCGTCGCCGACGTGATTCGTTTCGAACACCCGCAGATCCAGGCAATCGTGGTCGCGTATCTCGACCCGGACCAGGCTGGCGAAGTGCTCGGCAACTTCGACCACAAGGTGCGTCTGGACATCATTCTGCGCGTCTCGTCGTTGAATACCGTGCAGCCAGCGGCGCTGAAAGAACTCAACCAGATTCTCGAGAAGCAGTTCTCCGGCAACTCGAACGCCTCGCGCACCACCCTCGGTGGCATCAAGCGTGCGGCCGACATCATGAACTTCCTCGACAGCTCGATCGAAGGTCAGTTGATGGATTCGATTCGCGAAGTCGACGAAGACCTGTCCGGTCAGATCGAAGACCTCATGTTCGTGTTCAACAACCTGTCCGATGTTGATGACCGCGGGATTCAGGCGTTGCTGCGCGAAGTGTCCTCCGACGTGCTGGTGCTGGCCCTCAAGGGTTCGGACGAAGGCGTCAAGGAAAAGATCTTCAAGAACATGTCCAAACGAGCGGCCGAACTGTTGCGCGACGACCTCGAGGCCAAAGGCCCGGTGCGCGTCAGCGACGTCGAAACTGCACAGAAAGAAATCCTCACCATTGCCCGCCGTATGGCCGAAGCCGGAGAAATCGTTCTCGGTGGAAAGGGCGGCGAAGAGATGATTTAAGGTCACTATGTCGTCCGAACATGATGAGTCCAATACCGACCTGATCCGTGGCAAGCAGGTCGGCAATTTCGACATCTGGTCGCTGCCAAGCTTCGACCCGCATGTGCCTGAGCCCGAACCGGAAGCCGAGCCTGAACCGCCGGAAATGGAAGAAGTGCCGCTGGAAGAAGTCCAGCCACTGACCCTCGAAGAGCTCGAAAGCATCCGTCAGGAGGCTTACAACGAAGGTTTTGCCACCGGCGAAAAAGAGGGTTTCCACAGCACCACGCTCAAGGTTCGCCAGGAAGCGGACGTCGCTTTGTCGGCCAAGCTTTCCGCGCTGGAGCAGTTGATGGGGCATTTGTTCGAACCCATCGCCGAGCAGGATTCGCAGATTGAAAAATCCCTGGTCGACCTCGTGCAGCACATCACCAAACAGGTGATTCAGCGCGAACTGGCGATCGACTCCACGCAAATCGAAAGCGTCATGCGCGAAGCGCTCAAGTTGTTGCCGCTGGGCGTGGGCAATGTGCGGCTGTACATCAATCCGCAGGATTTCGAACAGGTCAAAGCCCTGCGCGAGCGCCATGATGAAACCTGGCGCATCGTCGAGGACGAGGCGCTGCTGCCCGGCGGTTGCCGGGTTGAAACCGAGCACAGCCGCATCGACGCGACCATCGAAACCCGCGTTGCGCGAGTGATGGACAAGCTGTTCGATCAGTTGCACGAACAAGCCTTGCACCCGGCCGCGCCGGACCTGAGTCTGGAACTGCCGGTCGACGCCAAACCGGCGGCCGATCCAGTTTCCGAATCTGGTCTTGCGCCAGACGCCGAATCGCCCGCCGAGCCGGACCCGACCGATGCGCCTTGATCGCACCAGTTTCGCCAAGCGCCTCAGCGGTTACGCCGAGGCCACGGAGCTGGAAGGCGCGCCGATCCTTGAAGGACGCTTGCTGCGCATGGTCGGCCTGACCCTCGAAGCCGAGGGTTTGCGCGCCGCCATGGGCAGCCGTTGCATGGTCATCAACGACACCAGTTATCACCCGGTGCAGGTTGAAGCTGAAGTCATGGGTTTTTCCGGCAGCAAAGTATTCCTGATGCCAGTCGGCAGCGTCGCCGGCATTGCGCCCGGCGCGCGTGTAGTGCCGCTGGCCGATACCGGCCGTTTGCCGATGGGCATGAGCATGCTCGGTCGAGTGCTGGATGGCGCCGGCCGCGCGCTCGACGGCAAGGGCGGGATGAAAGCCGAGGATTGGGTGCCGATGGACGGCCCGACGATCAACCCGCTCAAACGCCACCCGATCAGCGAACCGCTGGACGTCGGCATTCGCTGCATCAACGGTTTGTTGACGGTCGGTCGCGGTCAGCGTCTGGGCCTGTTCGCCGGTACCGGCGTGGGTAAATCTGTGCTGCTGGGGATGATGACGCGCTTCACCGAGGCCGACATTATTGTCGTCGGGCTGATCGGTGAGCGGGGGCGTGAGGTCAAGGAATTCATCGAACACATTCTGGGTGAAGAAGGCCTCAAACGCTCCGTCGTGGTCGCCTCGCCGGCGGACGATGCGCCGCTGATGCGCATGCGCGCCGCGATGTATTGCACACGCATTGCCGAATATTTCCGCGACAAGGGCAAAAACGTCCTGTTGCTGATGGATTCGCTGACCCGTTTCGCCCAGGCCCAGCGCGAAATCGCTTTGGCCATTGGTGAGCCGCCAGCGACCAAAGGTTATCCGCCGTCGGTGTTCGCCAAGTTGCCAAAATTGGTGGAACGCGCCGGTAACGCCGAGAAGGGCGGCGGTTCGATCACCGCTTTCTATACCGTGTTGTCCGAGGGCGATGACCAGCAGGACCCGATTGCCGATGCCGCGCGGGGCGTACTCGACGGCCACATCGTGTTGTCCCGGCGTCTGGCCGAAGAAGGTCATTACCCAGCCATCGACATCGAAGCGTCGATCAGCCGGGTGATGCCATCGGTGGTGACGCCGGAACACATGATGCGCGCGCAGTATTTCAAGCAGTTGTGGTCGCGTTATCAGCAGAGCCGCGACTTGATCAGCGTTGGCGCCTACGTCGCGGGCGGTGATCGCGAAACCGATTTGGCGATCTCGTTGCAGCCGCAGCTGGTCCGCTACTTGCGGCAGGGTTTGAACGACAGCATCAGCCTCGGCGAAAGCGAAGCCTACCTCGGCAGCATTTTCGCCCCAGCGGCCGGCGGTTAACCGGCCATGGCCCAGAGCCGAGCCGGGCGTTTGGCGCCCGTGGTCGAAATGGCCGAAAAAGCCGAGAAGGCTGCGGTGCAGCGTCTCGGGCATTTTCAGGGCCAGGTGCGCCTGGCAGAGA
Source organism: Pseudomonas sp. SJZ131 (assembly GCF_007828705.1). Lineage (NCBI taxonomy): Bacteria > Pseudomonadati > Pseudomonadota > Gammaproteobacteria > Pseudomonadales > Pseudomonadaceae > Pseudomonas > Pseudomonas sp. SJZ131. The sequence goes on from NZ_VIVC01000002.1 coordinate 985,156, forward strand.
GCAAACTCGCTGACCTTGAAGCCTTTCGCCTCGATTACCAGGAGCAATGGATCGTGCGCGGCAGCGGCGGCGTGTCCGGGCAGTGGCTGCTTGGGTATCAGGGCTTTCTGGCGCAGCTCGGGACGGCCATCGACCAGCAGCGCCAAAGCCTCGCTTGGCACCAGAACAATCTGAATAAAGCACGGGACGCCTGGCAGCAGGCGTTTGCCCGGGTCGAGGGTTTGCGCAAACTGGTCCAGCGCTACATGGACGAGGCGCGCAAGCTCGAAGACCGGCGCGAGCAAAAGCTGCTTGATGAACTGTCGCAGCGGTTGCCGCGACAGGATCCGTATTGAGTCAGATCAAGCGCGTTATCGCTGTTCGCGGGCAAGCCTCGCTCCTGCAGCGAAGGCGATCTGGCTGGCGCGACAATATTTCCCGCCTTGCCGGCTTCCACGGCAGGTGCTAAACCTTGTACACACATTGTTCAATGACAAGGAAGCCGTTAAATGTCAGTCGTTACAGAACTAACTCCAGATGGGCAGAAACTGACGATTGTGATCTCCGGACGATTCGATTACGCCAAGCATCAGGGATTTCGTGAATCCTACGAAAATCTCCAGCCAAAACCTAAATCCTTCGAAGTCAACTTGAAGGACGCTACTTATCTCGACAGCTCCGCGCTTGGCATGTTGCTGCTGCTGCGCGATCACGCCGGTGGCGATAAAGCGGACATCAAGTTGTCCCACGCCAGCGCCGATGTCCGGAAAATTCTCGCCATCTCCAATTTCGTAAAATTGTTCAACGTCAGTTGAGCCCTGTGCAATCGCCCTTCGAACCGCTGACGATCCTCATCGCTGAAGACAGCGCCGCCGATCGCATGCTGCTGTCGAGCATCGTCCGGCGCCAGGGCCACCAGGTGCTGACGGCCGCGAATGGCGCCGAAGCGGTCGAAGCTTTCCGTCAGCAGCGCCCGCAACTGGTGTTGATGGACGCGATGATGCCGGTGATGGACGGTTTCGAGGCGGCGCAGCAAATCAAGGCGCTTGCCGGGGAAACCCTGGTGCCGATCATCTTCCTGACTTCGCTCACCGAAAGCGAAGCCTTGGCCCGATGCCTGGAGGCCGGCGGCGACGATTTTCTGGCGAAGCCGTACAACCAAGTGATCCTCGCCGCCAAGATCAAGGCGATGGATCGCTTGCGCCGCTTGCAGGCGACTGTCCTCGAGCAGCGCGACCAGATCGCCAAACATCACGAATACCTGCTCAACGAGCAACGGGTGGCGAAAGCGGTGTTCGACAAAGTCGCGCATTCCGGCTGCCTCAATGCACCGAACATTCGTTACCTGCAATCGCCATACGCGCTGTTCAACGGCGACTTGCTGCTGGCCGCGTTTACCCCGGCCGGCGACATGCACGTGCTGCTCGGCGATTTCACCGGGCACGGTTTGCCGGCAGCGGTCGGCGCCATGCCGCTGGCGGAAGTGTTTTATGGCATGACCGCCAAGGGCTACGGCTTGTCGGAAACCCTGCGCGAAATGAATGCCAAGCTCAAACGCATCCTGCCGGTGGACATGTTTTGCTGCGCCACGTTGCTGTGCCTGAGTTTTCAGAGCCGCTCGGTGGAAGTCTGGAATGGCGGGATGCCCGACGGTTACCTGCACAGCATCACCACCGGCGAGCGCACGCCGCTGCCGGCGCGGCATTTGCCGCTGGGCGTGTTGAGCCCGCAGACCTTCAATGACCGTACCGAAGTGTTTCCGATGGCACAGGGTGACCGGGTGTTCCTGTTGTCCGACGGGGTGATCGACACCTGCGATGCCAACGAACAGTTATTTGGCGTCGAGCGCTTGCAGCAAGTGTTTGCCGCCAACCGTCAGCCGGATCACTTGTTCGAGGACATCGAGCAGGCCCTGCGCGACTTCCGTGGCGAGGCCCGGGACGATGTGAGCATGGTCGAGATCAGCCTGCTCGACGCGCAACAGTTGAGCCCGCCAGCGCCGGTGTACTCCGACAGCGGCCAGTCGTGCCCGCTGGACTGGTCGGTGAGTTTCGAATTCCGCGCCGCCTCTCTCAAGCGCTTCAATCCATTGCCGTACCTGCTGCAGTTGTTACAGGAAGTGCACGGCCTGCGGGCGCAAAGTGGCGCGTTGTACAGCGTGCTCGCCGAACTGTATTCCAACGCGCTCGAGCATGGCGTGCTCGGCCTCGATTCCAGTCTCAAGCGCGATGCCTCGGGTTTCGCCCGCTATTATCAGGAGCGCAATACCCGCCTCGATCAGTTGCAGGACGGCTACGTGCGCCTGCATTTGCAGGTCACGCCGACCGAGCAGGGCGGTCGCCTGAACATTCGCGTCGATGACAGCGGCAAGGGTTTTGATGTTGCGCGGGTGATGCAGCGGCCGGTGGATGGCGTCCGTCTGTCGGGCCGTGGTGTCAGTCTGATCCGACAGTTGAGCCACAAGGCGAGCTGGTCCGACGATGGTCGTAGTGCGCACGTGGAGTTTTACTGGGAGGCTCTGGCATAATTCCGCGAATTCTTGATCAAGGAGTGAACAAGTGGCTGATACACATCTGGATCGCGACGTGCTCAGCGCGTTGCAAGAGGTGATGGAAGGTGAGTATCCGACGTTGCTCGATACCTTCATCGCCGATTCCGAAGAGCGCTTGCGCGTGCTGCGCAAGGCCGACGATGCGGTGCAATTGATGAACGCCGCGCACAGCTTCAAGGGCAGCAGCAGCAACATGGGCGCCACGCGCCTGGCTGAGCTGTGCAATGAGCTTGAGCAACGCGCCAAAGATCAACAGTTGTCCGGAATCGAAAAACTGGTGGGCGAAATCGACGGTGAATTCGCCATCGTCCGTCCACTCTACGAAGCCGAGCGCCAGCGTTCTCTGGCCGAATAATCCCACTGTTCAGCGTTTTTTTCTCCGCTGCGGGCATTCTGGCTCGCACCTTGCAATCACCTTTCACAACTGTACCTACGATCCCAGTGCAGCGGAGACCGCGTCATGCCCGTTACCCCCAATTTGCTTCTTCAGGCCGCTACCAAGGCCAAATCTCAAGCTGCCACTGCCAATAACCCGGTAGCGGCCGCTGAGCCTGGGGATAAGGCAGCCAGCTTCGCCAATGTTTTCGCCAAACAGGCGCAAAAAAAGCCTGCCATGCTGGCCGAAGCGCCGGTCAAACCGGCGCGTGACAAGGTCGCGGACGCGCCTGCCAAGAAAGACGTGAGCAATGACAAATCTGCCGCTGCGGACCAGAAGGTTGCCGATAGCGGCAAATCCTTGCCCGCCGATAAACCGGCGGCAGCCGACGACAAGAGTGCCAGCGAGCAAGACGCGGACGCCGAAACGCCGGTAGCGGTCGATGCGTCGCCGGTTGATGCATCGCCAGTTGATCCGACGCTCGACCCGGCGCTGGCGCAAGCCACTCAAGCCGTAACGCCCGCACCCGCGCCGGAAACGCCGCCGACAGTCGCCACCGAGCAACCGCAAGCGGCCGCCGTTGCTGCTGCTGCGGCGGCCGCTGCACTGCCGGTTGCAGCCGCCGCGACTGCCGACACTGATTTCGATCCTGAAGCCGATCCGCTGGATGCCTTGCCGGCCCTGCGCATGGCCATGGAGCAAAGTGGCCACGTCTCGGCGTCCAGCCAGAATCAAACGAAAGCCACTGCGGCGCAGCTCTCCGCCGATGGTGAGCCGACAGCCGCGCAGAACTTCACTGCTGGCATGGCCAACATGCTCAATGTGCAAAGCGACAAGGACAGCACCGGTCAGGGCGGCGACAAGGCTTTCAGCGGCTTGCTCAATGAAGGCCTGAAAGACTTGTCGTCGAGCAGCAGCGACACTCGCGTCGATGATTTCGCCAGTCGTCTGGCGGCATTGACCCAGGCCGCTACGCCGAAAACTGCGAACGTCGCCGTGCCGGTCAATCAGCCGATCGCCATGCATCAAAGCGGCTGGACCGAGGAAGTGGTCAACCGCGTGATGTACCTGTCCAGCGTCAACCTCAAGGCTGCTGACATTCAGTTGCAACCGGCTGAGTTGGGGCGCCTGGATATTCGGGTGAACATGGTCCCGGACCAGCAGACCCAAATCACGTTCATGAGCGCGCACCCGAGCGTTCGCGAGGCGCTGGATGGGCAAATGCATCGCTTGCGTGACATGTTTGCGCAGCAGGGCATGGGCCAGGTCGATGTCAACGTCTCCGACCAGTCGCGTGGCTGGCAGGGGCAAGGCCAGGAGCAACAAGCCCAGCAAGGGCAGGGCGGCCGCACCAGCGCCAGTGGCGGACGCGTTGATTCGATGGACGATGAGATCGCGCCGACCGTTGCCGAAGTGGCGGCCAGCAGCACCAGCGTCATCGGCTCCAGCGCCGTCGATTACTACGCCTGATCAAACGCCAGACCTGTGGGAGCCAGCTCGCTCCCACATTGGTTTTGCGCTGGCTGGCGATCCCTGCTTAAGCGATCTGCAACACTTCTGGCATAACACTTGCTCTTGCCTTGCCGTGCGACTGTGAAAACCTGAATAGTGACGGATTATTGGCATGGCGAAGAGTGAAGCGGCAGCAGTGGTTAAAGACCCTGCAACCAAAGGCAAACTGAAGCTGATCATTTTGATCGTGGTGGCAGTGCTGCTGGCCATCGGCTTGTCCGTGGGGGCCACGTGGTACTTCATGCACAACGCCCAGAGCAAACCTGCCGAGACGGCTGAAACCGCGCCGACCGGCAAACAACCGGCGATTTTCGAACCGATGGCGCCAGCCTTTGTTGCCAACTACAACCAGAACGGCCGCCAGCGCTACATGCAGGTGAGCATCACCATGCTCGGGCGCAATCAGGCTGACCTCGAAGCACTCAAAGTGCACATGCCGGTCATCCGCAATAACCTCGTCATGCTGTTCTCCGGCCAGGATTTCGCTACTCTGGCGACGCCGGTTGGCCAGGAAATGTTGCGGCAGAAGGCCACTGCCAGCGTCCAGGAAGTGGCGCAGAAAGAACTCGGCAAAGTGGTGATCGAACAGCTGCTTTTCACTAATTTCGTACTGCAGTAGGAACACGACATGGCCGTGCAGGACCTGCTGTCCCAGGATGAGATCGATGCGCTGTTGCATGGCGTCGACGATGGTCTGGTGCAGACCGATACCGCTTCCGAACCCGGCAGCGTCAAAAGTTACGACCTGACCAGCCAGGACCGCATCGTCCGCGGACGCATGCCGACCCTGGAAATGATCAACGAGCGGTTCGCCCGTTACACACGCATCAGCATGTTCAACATGCTGCGCCGCTCCGCCGACGTTGCCGTGGGCGGCGTGCAGGTGATGAAGTTCGGCGAATACGTGCACTCGCTGTACGTGCCGACCAGCCTCAATCTGGTCAAGATCAAACCGTTGCGCGGCACCGCGCTGTTCATCCTCGACGCCAAACTGGTGTTCAAACTGGTGGACAACTTCTTCGGCGGCGACGGCCGTCACGCGAAGATCGAAGGGCGTGAATTCACCCCGACCGAACTGCGGGTGGTGCGCATGGTGCTGGAGCAGGCGTTCATCGATTTGAAAGAAGCCTGGCAGGCGATCATGGAAGTCAATTTCGAGTACATCAACTCGGAAGTGAACCCGGCCATGGCCAACATCGTCGGCCCGAGCGAAGCGATTGTGGTATCGACCTTCCACATCGAACTCGATGGCGGTGGCGGCGATTTGCACGTGACCATGCCGTACTCGATGATCGAGCCGGTGCGCGAAATGCTCGACGCCGGTTTCCAGTCCGACCTCGACGATCAGGACGAGCGCTGGGTCAACGCCCTGCGCCAGGACGTGCTCGACGTCGACGTGCCGATCGGCGCGACCGTGGCCCGCCGTCAGTTGCGTCTGCGCGACATCCTGCACATGCAGCCGGGCGACATCATCCCGGTCGAGATGCCGGAAGAAATGATCATGCGCGCCAACGGCGTGCCTGCGTTCAAGGTCAAGATGGGCTCGCACAAAGGCAACCTCGCGTTGCAAGTGATCGAGCCGATCGAGCGTCGCTGAGCGACGCTCAATTCTCCCTATTTAACACTGGCCGCTTCCTGTTAAAGAGCGGCTCGCCGAGGACACACGATGAACGACGATATGAACGCCCAGGACGACCAGGCACTGGCTGATGAATGGGCCGCCGCGCTGGAAGAAACCGGCGATGCCAGCCAGGCCGATATCGATGCGCTGCTGGCTGCCGACAGCGGCCGCTCGGGCTCCAACCGTCTGCCGATGGAAGAGTTTGGCAGCGTGCCGAAGAACAACGATCAGGTCACCCTCGACGGTCCGAACCTGGACGTGATTCTCGATATTCCGGTGTCGATTTCGATGGAAGTCGGCAGCACCGACATCAACATCCGCAACCTGCTGCAACTCAACCAGGGCTCGGTGATCGAGCTGGATCGTCTGGCCGGCGAGCCGCTCGACGTGCTGGTCAATGGCACGCTGATCGCGCATGGCGAAGTGGTGGTGGTCAACGAAAAGTTCGGCATTCGCCTGACCGACGTGATCAGCCCAAGCGAACGCATCAAGAAGCTGCGCTGAGTGAACAAGGTTCTGGGGTTGTTGCTGGCGCTGCCCTTCAGCGTCCTGGCGGCCGAACCGGCGGCGACGGCAGCGGCCGCAGCGCCAGCGGTCAACAGCGGCGTGGCCGGGCAATTGACGCAATTGGTCTTCGGCCTGCTGCTGGTGTTGGGGTTGATTTTCTTCCTCGCCTGGCTGTTGCGCCGGGTGCAGCAGGCCGGACCGGCAGGCAAGGGCCAAGTGATCGAAATCGTCGGTTCGCGTGCACTCGGGCCGCGTGACCGGTTGATGCTGGTGCAGGTCGGCAACGAACAGATTCTGCTGGGCTTGAGCCCCGGCACCATCACCGCGTTGCATGTGCTCAAGGAGCCGGTGCACGTCCCGAGCGCCACGGAAAAAACCACCCCGGAGTTCGCCCAGCGCCTGATGGAACTGTTGGGCAAGGATCAGAAGGATAAGAAGTAATGGGTGCGTTACGCATCGTCTTGACGCTGGCATTGATGCTGGCGGCGCCGCTGGCGTTGGCCGCCGATCCGTTGTCGATCCCGGCAATTACCCTCGGCACCAACGCGCAAGGCGCGCAGGAATACTCGGTCAGTCTGCAGATTCTGCTGATCATGACGGCGCTGAGTTTTATCCCGGCGTTCGTCATGCTGATGACCAGTTTCACCCGGATCATCATCGTCTTCTCGATCCTGCGCCAGGCCCTCGGCTTGCAGCAGACGCCGTCGAACCAGATCCTCACTGGCATGGCGCTGTTCTTGACGATGTTCATCATGGCGCCGGTGTTCGACCGGGTGAATAACGATGCCCTCCAGCCGTACCTGGCGGAAACCATGACCGCGCAGGACGCCGTGCTCAAGGCGCAAGTGCCGATCAAGGATTTCATGCTCGCCCAGACGCGCACCAGCGATCTGGAGCTGTTCATGCGCCTGTCCAAACGCACCGACATCGCGACGCCGGATCAGGCGCCGCTGACCATTCTGGTGCCGGCGTTTGTCACCTCCGAACTTAAAACCGCTTTCCAGATCGGCTTCATGATCTTCATTCCGTTCCTGATCATCGACCTGGTCGTGGCCAGTGTGCTGATGGCGATGGGGATGATGATGCTGTCGCCGCTGATCATTTCGCTGCCGTTCAAGATCATGCTGTTTGTGCTGGTGGATGGCTGGGCGCTGATCATCGGCACGTTGGCCAGCAGTTTTGGAGGTGTTTCGCCATGACCCCGGAAGTCGCCGTAGACATATTTCGCGAAGCGCTGTGGCTGACCACGATGATGGTGGCGGTGCTGGTGATCCCGAGTCTGCTGGTCGGCTTGCTGGTGGCGATGTTCCAGGCCGCGACGCAGATCAACGAACAAACCCTGAGCTTCTTGCCGCGCTTGCTGGTGATGCTGGTGACGCTGATCGTCGCCGGCCCGTGGCTCACGCAAACCTTCATGGAATATATCCTGCAGCTGTACGGCAATATTCCTACGGTCATCGGCTAAGTCATGTCGTTGCTGCAGCTGACCGATACCCAGATCAGCACGTGGGTGGCGACGTTCATGTTGCCGCTGTTTCGCGTCGGCGCGATGCTGATGTTGATGCCGGTGTTCGGCACAACCCTGGTACCGCGCCGCGTGCGCGCCTACTTTGCGCTGGCGATAACCGTGGTGATCACGCCGGCATTGCCGCCGATGCCACCGGTCAATCCGCTGGACCTGAGCGGGCTGCTGCTGATTGGCGAGCAGATCATCATCGGCGCGGTGCTGGCGTTCTCCTTGCAGCTGTTCTTCCAGGCTTTCGTGATCGCCGGGCAAATCGTCGCGATCCAGATGGGCATGGGCTTCGCCTCGATGATCGACCCCACCAACGGTGTCTCGGTGGCGGTGATCGGGCAGTTTTTTACCATGCTGGTGACGCTGCTGTTTCTGTCGATGAACGGCCACTTGGTGGTGTTCGAAGTGCTCACGGAAAGCTTCACCACGTTGCCGGTCGGCAGCGGGTTCATGGTCAATCATTTCTGGGAATTGGCCGGCAAGCTCGGCTGGGTCCTAGGCGCGGCACTGGTGCTGGTGTTGCCGGCGGTCACGGCGTTGCTGGTGGTCAACATTGCGTTCGGGGTGATGACCCGCGCCGCGCCGCAGCTGAACATTTTCTCCATCGGTTTCCCGCTGACGCTGGTACTCGGCATGTTCATTCTCTGGGTCAGCCTCGGCGATATTCTCAATCAGTACCAGCCCATGGCCTCCGAGGCCTTGCAGTTTTTACGCTCACTGGCACAGGCGACCTGAGCCATGGCTGAGAGCGAAAGCGGTCAAGACAAAACAGAAGACCCCACGGAGAAAAAGAAAAAGGACGCCCGCGAGAAGGGCGAGACCGTGCGTTCCAAAGAACTCAATACGCTGGCGATCATGTTGGTCGGCGCCAGCGCGCTGTTGATTTTCGGCGGTGCCCTGGCGGAAAAATTGATGGGGCTGATGAGCCTGAATTTTTCCCTGCCGCGCGATGTGGTCCTCGATCCGAACTACATGGGCCGCTACCTGATGCAATCCGGGCTGGTGGCCTTGCTGGCGATTCAGCCGATCATGATTTCGCTGGTGCTGGCGGCGCTGATCGGCCCGATTTCCCTCGGCGGCTGGTTGTTTGCGGCGAGCGGTCTGGCGCCGAAATTCAGCCGGATGAACCCGCTCAGCGGTCTCAAGCGGATGTTTTCGACCAAGGCCTTGGTGGAGCTGCTCAAGGCCTTCGCCAAATTCATCATCGTGCTGTTTGTGGCGTTGGCGGTGTTGTCGTCGGACATCGACGACTTGCAGCGCATCGCCCACGAGCCGCTGGAAATGGCGATCATTCACAGCTTGCAAGTGGTCGGCTGGAGCACGTTGTGGATGGCCTGCGGCTTGATCATCATCGCCGCCGTCGATGTGCCGGTGCAGTTGTGGGAAGGTCACAAGAAGCTGCTGATGACCAAGCAGGAAGTGCGCGACGAGCACAAGGATCAGGAAGGCAAACCCGAGGTCAAGCAGCGCATCCGTCAGTTGCAGCGCGAGATGTCGCAGCGGCGGATGATGGCGGCGATCCCTGAGGCCGACGTGGTAATTACCAACCCGACGCACTACGCCGTGGCCCTCAAGTACGACCCGGAGAAGGGTGGGGCGCCGATGCTGCTGGCCAAGGGCAGCGACTTCCTGGCGTTGAAAATCCGTGAAATCGCCGTCGCCAATGAAGTGTTGCTGCTCGAGTCGCCGGCGCTGGCGCGGTCAATCTATTACTCCACCGAGCTCGATCAGGAAATCCCCGGCGGCTTGTACCTGGCGGTCGCGCAAGTGTTGGCCTACGTCTACCAGATCCGCCAACATCGCGCCGGCAAGGGCAAACGCCCGGATCCGCTCAAGGATGATTTGCCGATTCCGCCAGATCTGCGCCGCGATTCCTGATCGTCCATAACCTGCGCAAGCGCTCAATCACAAAACCTGCGGGATGTGTGGTCTGACCCCAATTCCTGTGGGAGCTGAGCTTGCTCGCGATGGCGCCATCTCAGTCGATGAAAGAATTGGCTGACCCACCGCTATCGCGAGCAAGCTCAGCTCCCACAGGTTTTTGTGCTGCGGCTGGGATTAGTGGTTTGCCCCCAATCCTTGTAGGAGTGAGCCTGCTCGCGATGGCGCCGTCTCAGTCGATGAAAGAATTGGCTGACCCACCGCCGTCGCGAGCAAGCTCAGCTCCCACAGGTTCTTGTGCTGCGGCTGGGATTAGTGGTTTGCCCCCAATCCTTGTAGGAGTGAGCCTGCTCGCGATGGCGCCGTGCCAGTGATTGAAGAATTGGCTGACCCACCGCTATCGCGAGCAAGCTCAGCTCCCACAGGCCTTTGTGCTGGGGCCAGGATTTGGGGTTGCCCCCAATCCTTGTGGGAGCGAGCCTGCTCGCGATGGCGCCGGTGCGAATCACACTAACTCACCCGCCAAACCCCTCTATTCCCACCCTCTGCAAAAGTTGGAAGGCTTCTTGCAGTAGCCGTCCTGCGCCTGCTTCGGGCGTCAAAAGTTTGCTTTAAAGGAACGGGGAAAACCGGTGGATCGCTCTCAGTTACTCAACAGTGCCCGCACAAACGTCGCCGACTTGAGTCGGGGAAATCTGGGTGTGCCGCTGTTGCTGCTGGTCATGTTGGCGATGATGATGTTGCCGATCCCGCCGTTCCTGCTGGACGTGTTTTTCACGTTCAACATTGCCTTGTCGATCGTCGTTCTGCTGGTCTGCGTCTACGCCTTGCGGCCGCTGGATTTCGCCGTGTTCCCGACCATTCTGCTGGTGGCGACATTGATGCGCCTGGCGCTCAACGTCGCTTCGACGCGGGTGGTCATGCTCCACGGCCAGGACGGCCACGCCGCCGCCGGCAAGGTGATTCAGGCCTTCGGTGAAGTAGTAATCGGCGGTAACTACGTGGTCGGTATCGTCGTGTTCGCGATTTTGATGATCATCAACTTCGTCGTCGTGACCAAAGGTGCCGGGCGTATTTCCGAGGTGAGCGCGCGTTTCACCCTCGATGCCATGCCCGGCAAACAGATGGCCATCGACGCCGACCTCAACGCCGGTCTGATCGATCAGAACCAGGCCAAATTGCGCCGCATGGAAGTCGCCCAGGAAGCCGAGTTCTACGGTTCGATGGACGGTGCCAGCAAGTTCGTTCGCGGTGACGCCATCGCCGGCCTGCTGATTCTGTTTATCAACCTGATCGGCGGCATGGCGGTCGGTATCTTCCAGCACGGCATGACCTTCGGCGACGCCGGCCGGGTTTACGCGCTGTTGACCATCGGTGACGGTTTGGTGGCGCAATTGCCATCACTGCTGTTGTCCACCGCTGCAGCGATCATGGTGACCCGTGCGTCCGGCTCGGAAGACATGGGCAAACAGATCAATCGGCAGATGTTCGCCTCGCCGAAAGCCTTGGCGGTTGCAGCCGGTTTGATGGCGGTCATGGGCCTGGTGCCGGGCATGCCGCACTTCTCCTTCCTGAGCATGGCTGCGTTGGCGGCTGGCGGTGCTTACCTGTTCTGGAAGAAGCAAAGCGTGGTCAAGGTTCAGGCCTTGCAAGAGGTCAAGCGTCAGCAGGAATTGCTGCCGTCGCCGGCCCGCGCCCAGGAAACCAAGGAACTCGGCTGGGACGACGTGACTCCTATCGACATGATCGGCCTGGAAGTGGGCTACCGCTTGATCCCGTTGGTCGATCGCAATCAGGGTGGTCAGTTGCTGGCGCGGATCAAAGGCGTGCGTAAAAAGCTCTCGCAGGATCTGGGCTTCCTGATGCCGACTGTGCATATCCGTGACAACCTCGACCTCGCGCCGAGTGCTTATCGCCTGACCCTGATGGGGGTGATCCTCGCCGAAGCGGAGATTTACCCGGATCGCGAACTGGCGATCAATCCAGGGCAGGTCTACGGCTCGCTCAACGGCATTACCGCCAAAGATCCGGCTTTTGGTCTTGAAGCGGTCTGGATCGAAATCAGCCAGCGTGCGCAGGCCCAGTCACTCGGTTACACCGTGGTCGATGCCAGTACGGTAGTGGCAACCCACTTGAACCAGATTTTGTATAAGCATTCCAGTGAGCTGATTGGCCACGAAGAAGTGCAGCAACTCATGCAATTGCTGGCCAAAAGCTCGCCAAAACTGGCGGAGGAGCTGGTGCCGGGCGTGGTGTCGCTGTCGCAGTTGCTCAAGGTTTTGCAAGCGTTGCTGGCCGAACAAGTGCCGGTTCGCGACATTCGCAGCATTGCCGAGGCCATCGCCAACAATGCTGCCAAGAGTCAAGATACTGCCGCGCTGGTCGCTGCAGTGCGCGTTGGCGTAAGCCGCGCAATCGTCCAAAGCATTGTAGGGACTGAGTCTGAGCTGCCAGTTATCACCTTGGAGCCAAGGTTGGAACAGATATTGCTCAATAGTCTGCAGAAGGCAGGACAAGGCTCGGAAGAGGGCGTTCTGCTGGAGCCAAGCATGGCGGAAAAGTTGCAGCGCTCGTTGATCGAAGCGGCGCAGCGTCAAGAGATGCAAGGTCAACCGGTGATTCTGCTGGTGGCCGGTCCGGTTCGCGCGATGCTCTCGCGATTCGGCAGGCTGGCAGTTCCGGGTTTGCACGTGTTGGCGTATCAGGAAATTCCTGACAACAAGCAAGTGACCATCGTTGCGACAGTAGGGCCCAACGGCTGAGGTAGCAGTTTATGCAAGTTAAGCGTTTTTTCGCCGCCGATATGCGTCAGGCCATGAAGCTGGTTCGTGATGAGCTGGGCGCTGATGCCGCAATCATCGGCAACCGCCGGATCGCCGGCGGTGTCGAGCTGACGGCTGCGCTGGATTACAAATTGTCGGCGCTGGCCCCGCGCGTTCCCAATATGGAACTCGAGGACGAGCTACGCAAGACGCAGTCGCGCATCGCTACCGCCCAGGCCGAATTGACCCTGCGCAGCGAAGGCGAGACCGAAGGTGACAAAACCACCAATCGCCAGTTGTTCGCCGGCCTGCCACTGACCGCCGCCGAACCGCTGATCGAACCGACTTACAGCGAACCACGTCGTGCTGCGCCGGCCCCTGCGCCAGCCGCCGGCGGGGTCGACCCGCGTGCTTTCGACTCGATGCGTTTCGAGCTCAACAGCCTGCGCGAACTGATGGAAGTGCAACTGGGCTCGCTGGCCTGGAATCAGCTGCAAGGCAGCCGTCCGGCCCAGGCCAACCTGTGGCGTCGTCTGCAACGCATCGGCTTGTCCGGCCCGTTGTCGCGCGACCTGTTGGCGCTGATCACCGATATTCAAGAGCCTCGTCAGGCCTGGCGCATGTTGCTGGCGCACCTGGCGCGGATGATCGCGACCCCGGAAGTCGAGCCACTGGAAGAGGGCGGTGTGATTGCCATGGTCGGCCCTGCCGGCATGGGCAAGACCACCACGCTGGCCAAACTCGCCGCGCGCTACGTGCTCAAGTACGGCGCGCAAAGCATCGCGCTGGTAAGCATGGACAGCTATCGAATCGGGGCGCAGGAGCAACTGAAAACCCTGGGCCGGATCCTCAATGTCTCGGTGACCCACGTCGATCCGGGTCAGTCGCTGGTCCAGGCATTGGATCCGTTGCTGCGCAAACGGGTGATTTTGATTGATACTGCCGGCCTTCAGGCCAGCGACCCGGCCCTGCGCATGCAGCTCGAAAGCCTGGCCGGTCGCGGCATCAAATCAAAGAATTATCTGGTCCTGGCTACCACCAGCCAGAAACAGGTGCTGACCGCCGCTTATCACAGTTACAAGCGGTGCGGGCTGGCCGGCTGCATCCTGACTAAACTGGATGAAACGGCAAGTCTGGGTGAGGTGTTGAGCCTGGCCATCAGTCATGAATTACCGGTGGCTTACCTCACCGATGGCCCGCGTATTCCAGATGATCTGCATCTGCCGCGACGTCACCAGTTGGTCAGCCGCGCGGTCAGCGTGCAAATGCAGGAAGAACCCAGCGAAGAAGCCATGGCTGACATGTTCGCTGATATTTACCACAGTCCGACCAAGCAGGTGGGCTGAGGTGCTAATGAACAGTTTTTGTACCTACATCGATGGTCTGCCATGCATTGTTCAGATTGTGAACGCGCAGCCAGTAATGTGGCCTCCGTCTATGCAAGACAAGGTAAAGAAATAACATGGGCAGCATGCATCCCGTACAGGTGATCGCGGTGACCGGCGGCAAAGGTGGCGTCGGCAAGACTAACGTGTCAGTGAACTTGTCCCTGGCTCTTGCAGAGCTTGGCCGACGGGTCATGCTGCTGGACGCCGATCTGGGTCTGGCGAACGTTGACGTTCTGCTGGGACTGACGCCCAAACGTACTTTGGCCGACGTGATCGAAGGCCGCTGCGAGCTGCGCGACGTTCTGTTGCAAGGCCCCGGCGGCATTCGCATCGTCCCGGCCGCGTCCGGCACGCAAAGCATGGTTCATCTGACCCCTGCGCAGCACGCCGGCCTGATCCAGGCGTTCAGCGATATCGGCGATAACCTCGACGTATTGGTGATCGACACGGCTGCGGGTATTGGTGACTCGGTAGTCAGTTTTGTTCGCGCGGCCCAGGAAGTATTGCTGGTGGTGTGCGACGAGCCGACTTCGATTACCGACGCCTACGCGCTGATCAAGTTGCTCAACCGCGATTACGGCATGAACCGCTTCCGCGTGCTGGCCAACATGGCCCAGAGCCCACAGGAAGGTCGCAACCTGTTCGCCAAGTTGACCAAGGTCACGGACCGCTTCCTCGACGTCGCCCTACAATACGTGGGCGCCGTGCCTTACGACGAAAGCGTGCGCAAGGCTGTGCAGAAACAACGTGCTGTCTACGAAGCCTTCCCGCGCTCCAAGTGCGCACTGGCGTTCAAGGCGATTGCACAGAAGGTCGACACTTGGCCGTTGCCCGCCAACCCGCGCGGACACCTGGAGTTTTTCGTCGAACGTCTCGTGCAACAAACCGCAGGACCCGTCCTATGACAGCCAGTGGCTACAACCTCTACCAGAAGTCGGCACGTGACGCGCAGTACGAGCTGATCGAGCGTTATGCGCCACTGGTCAAACGCATTGCTTACCACTTGCTGGCGCGTTTGCCGGCCAGTGTCCAGGTGGAAGACCTGATCCAGGCCGGGATGATCGGCCTGCTTGAAGTGTCGACCAAATACGACGCCAGCAAAGGCGCGAGTTTCGAAACGTACGCGGGCATTCGAATCCGTGGCGCGATGCTTGATGAAGTACGCAAAGGGGACTGGGCACCACGCTCGGTCCACCGCAATACCCGCATGGTCAGCGACGCAATTCGCTCGATTGAAGCTAAAACCGGTCGTGACGCTAAAGATCACGAGGTTGCGGCCGAACTCCAATTGAGTCTCGACGATTATTACGGGATTTTGAACGATACCTTGGGCAGCCGCCTGTTCAGTTTCGACGACCTGTTGCAGGACGGCGAACACGAAGGGCTGCACGAGGATGGCGCCAGTGCTCATCTGGAGCCGTCGCGCGATCTGGAAGATGAACGCTTCCAGGCCGCTTTGGCGGACGCGATTGCCAATTTGCCGGAGCGTGAGCGACTGGTGTTGGCGCTGTACTACGACGAAGAGCTGAACCTCAAGGAAATCGGTGAAGTCCTTGGTGTCAGTGAATCGCGGGTCAGCCAGTTACACAGCCAGTGCGCGGCCCGTTTGCGGGGGCGTTTGGGGGAGTGGCGAGCGCGCTGAAGGCAGTGTGGGGACACTGCGAACGAGGCTGGTGCGGTGATCAACCGCAGCGGTCGCGATCTGTTGTGCTCCAGACAGTCATCGAATGCTTTGCCTGATTGAATGAAATGGCGTGTCCAGGTGCTGGGCGCGTTTAAGACTGCTTGGAGGTCGAATTGGACAAGAACATGAAAATCCTCATCGTTGATGACTTCTCAACGATGCGGCGGATCATTAAAAACCTGTTGCGTGACCTCGGGTTCACCAACACGGTCGAGGCTGACGATGGCACCACTGCCATCCCGGTTCTCAACACCGGCAGCATCGACTTTCTGGTAACGGACTGGAACATGCCAGGCATGACCGGCATCGATCTGCTGCGCCACGTGCGCGCCGATGAAAAACTCAAGCACTTGCCAGTGCTGATGGTGACCGCTGAAGCCAAGCGCGAGCAGATCATCGAAGCGGCCCAGGCCGGGGTAAACGGCTATGTGGTCAAACCCTTCACGGCCCAGGCGTTGAAAGACAAGATCGAAAAGATTTTCGAACGCATCGGTTGAGCAACTGCGCCACGGGGGAGCTATGGAGCATAAAGAATCTTCACAGGGCGATTTTGAGTCGACCCTGAAAAAACACGCCGTCGAACTGGTCGAAAGCCTTGAAAAGGGCAGGTTCGGCGACGCTGTGCAACTGATCCATGAGCTCAACCAGACCCGTGACCGCGGCCTGTATCAGGAAGTGGGCAAGCTCACTCGCGAGCTGCATAGCGCGATCGTCAATTTTCAGATTGACCCGAATATGCCGCAAGCCGAGGAAGTTTCGCAGATCACCGACGCCACCGAGCGTCTGGGGTATGTGGTCAAGCTCACCGAGGCCGCTGCCAACCGCACCATGGACCTGGTGGAAAACGCCACGCCGCTGGTCAATGCCCTGAGCACTGAAGCCCAGGCATTGAGCGCCGACTGGGGCCGGTTCATGCGTCGCGAAGTCGGGGCTGAAGAGTTCCGTGAGCTGGCGCGTCGTGTCGACGGTTTCCTGACACGCAGTAGCGAAGACAACCGCGTGGTGTCGAGCAACCTCAACGACATCCTGCTGGCTCAGGATTACCAGGACCTCACCGGTCAGGTGATCAAGCGCGTGACCCAGTTGGTCACCGAAGTCGAAAGCAATCTGCTCAAGCTCGTACTCATGGCCAGCCAGGTAGACCGCTTTGCGGGTATCGAACATGACCGTGACGCGATGCTGGCTGAAAAAGATCCGCAAAAACATCTCTCTCAGGGTGAAGGTCCGCAGATTCATGCCGATAAGAGAGAAGACGTTGTGTCCGGTCAGGACGATGTGGACGATTTGTTATCCAGCCTGGGATTTTAGAGTTTTAGAATTTTAGGTTTTTTAGGTTTTTAGACCTGTAGGAGCACCCCCTTAATGAGCTTCGGCGCCGATGAAGAGATCCTTCAGGATTTCCTGGTTGAGGCCGGCGAGATTCTAGAGCTACTGTCCGAGCAACTGGTCGAGCTGGAAAGCCGACCGGATGATGCGGACTTGCTCAATGCAATTTTTCGCGGTTTTCACACTGTAAAAGGGGGCGCCGGCTTCCTCCAGCTCAATGAACTGGTGGAGTGCTGTCACATCGCCGAGAACGTGTTCGACATCCTGCGCAAGGGTGAACGCCGCGTCGACTCGGAACTGATGGACGTGGTTCTCGAAGCGCTGGATGCGGTGAACGGCATGTTCACCGAAGTCCGCGAACGCAGCCCGATCACCGCTGCCACTCCAGAATTGCTCGCGGCACTGGCCCGTCTGGCCGAGCCGCAATCGGCCGACGAAGCCGCCCCGGTGGCCGACGCTGTGGAAGAACCGACCGCTGAAAGCGCATCTGGCGACGACAGCGGCGACATTACCGACAATGAATTTGAACAACTGCTGGATTCGCTGAACGCCGTCAAGGCTCAGGCTGAAGCCCCGGCACCCGTCGCTGCGCCAGCGCCGAGCAGCAGCAACGCCGCCGCCAGCGACGAAATCACCGATGACGAGTTCGAGTCGTTGCTTGATCAGTTGCACGGCAAAGGTCAGTTCGCGGTGGATGCCGTCGCTGCGTCTACTTCCGCGCCTGCTCCTGCAGCACCGGCCGCGCCAAAAGCGGCGGGCGACAGCTCGGACATCACCGACGACGAATTCGAAGCCTTGCTCGATCAACTGCACGGCAAGGGCAACTTTGCCGTCGACGCACTGGAATCGGCAATTGCTGCGACGCCTGCCGCCCCGGCAGCGCCTGCGGCGAAAGCGGCTGGCAGCGATCTGATCTCCGATCACGAGTTCGAATCGCTGCTCGACGAATTGCACGGCAAAGGCAAGTTCACCGAAGTCGGCACTGGCGCAGTGGTTTCCGCTCCTGTGGCCAAGGCTCCGGCGCCTGCTGCAGCACCCAAGCCTGTGGCGAAAGCGCCTGAGCCGAAAGCTGAACCGGCCAAGCCTGCGGCAGCTCCAGCGCCTGCCCGCGCTGCGTCGCCGCCACCGGCGGAAAAACCCGCCAGTGAAGCCGAGACCACTGTGCGGGTTGATACCGCGCGTCTCGACGAAATCATGAACATGGTCGGCGAACTGGTATTGGTGCGTAACCGCTTGGTCCGTTTGGGCCTCAATAGCGGCGACGAAGCCATGTCCAAGGCTGTGTCGAACCTCGACGTGGTCACCGCTGATCTGCAAACCGCGGTCATGAAGACCCGGATGCAACCGATCAAGAAAGTCTTCGGCCGCTTCCCGCGCCTGGTTCGTGACTTGGCTCGCCAGCTCAAGAAAGAGATCAACCTGGAATTGGTCGGCGAAGAAACCGACCTCGACAAGAACCTCGTCGAGGCCCTGGCCGACCCGCTGGTCCACTTGGTGCGCAACGCGGTCGACCACGGCATCGAGTCGCCGGAAGAACGCGAAGCCTCGGGCAAATCCCGTGGCGGCAAAGTGATTCTGGCGGCTGAACAGGAAGGCGATCACATCCTGCTGTCGATCTCCGATGACGGCAAAGGCATGGACCCGAACGTCCTGCGTTCGATCGCGGTAAAACGCGGCGTGATGGACAAGGACGCGGCCGATCGCTTGAGCGATACCGAGTGCTACAACCTGATTTTCGCTCCGGGTTTCTCGACCAAAACCGAGATCTCCGACGTGTCGGGTCGTGGCGTGGGCATGGACGTGGTGAAAACCAAGATTTCCCAGCTCAACGGTTCGATCAACATTTATTCGACCAAGGGCCAAGGCTCGAAGATCGTCATCAAGGTGCCGCTGACCTTGGCGATCATGCCGACGCTGATGGTCATGCTCGGCAATCAGGCGTTTGCGTTCCCGCTGGTCAACGTCAACGAAATCTTCCACCTGGACCTGTCGCGCACCAACGTTGTCGACGGTCAGGAAGTGGTGATCGTGCGGGACAAGGCGCTGCCCTTGTTCTATCTCAAACGCTGGCTGGTCAGCTCCGCCGCTCATGAAGAGCAGCGCGAGGGCCACGTGGTGATCCTTTCGGTGGGCACGCAGCGGATCGGCTTTGTCGTCGATCAACTGGTGGGCCAGGAAGAAGTGGTGATCAAGCCATTGGGCAAAATGCTCCAGGGAACCCCCGGCATGTCCGGCGCCACCATCACCGGTGACGGGCGCATTGCGCTGATTCTCGATGTACCGAGCATGCTCAAGCGTTACGCCGCACGGCGTATTTGATTCTGGTGGAGCGGGGCGAGTGCGCCTCGCTCCGTCTAACGGAGTGTTTATGGTAGTCAAAGTCCTGGTGGTCGACGATTCGGGTTTCTTCCGTCGCCGCGTTTCGGAAATCCTTTCAGCAGATCCGAACATCCAGGTTGTCGGTACGGCGACCAACGGAAAAGAGGCGATTGATCAGGCCCTGGCCCTCAAGCCAGACGTGATCACCATGGACTACGAGATGCCGATGATGGATGGCATCACGGCGGTGCGGCACATCATGCAGCGCTGCCCGACACCGGTGTTGATGTTCTCCTCACTGACGCACGAAGGCGCCCGGGTCACTCTGGATGCGCTGGACGCCGGTGCGGTGGACTTCCTGCCGAAGAATTTCGAGGACATCTCGCGCAACCCCGAGAAGGTCAAGCAATTGCTGTGCGAGAAGATCCTGAGCATCTCGCGCAGTAACCGTCGCGCCAACACCTACAGCGCCCCGGCGCCAGTGGCGGCACACGCCCCAACACCAGCTCCGGCACCGGCACCGGCACCCAGCCATTCAAACCATGGCAGCACCAGCAGCTATGGCAGCAGCGCGCCCTCGCGTCCGGCCCCGGCACCCTTGCCGACCCGTGCGCCAGCCCCGGCGAGCGCGCATTCAAGTGCTTCGTCCGCCAGTGCCAAACGCAAGGCCTACAAACTGGTCGCCATCGGCACGTCTACCGGCGGCCCGGTGGCGCTGCAGCGGGTTTTGACCCAGTTGCCGGCGAACTTCCCGGCACCTATCGTATTGATCCAGCACATGCCGGCGGCTTTCACCAAGGCGTTCGCCGAGCGTCTGGACAAGCTCTGCCGCATCAGCGTCAAGGAAGCCGAGGATGGCGACATCCTGCGTCCGGGCCTGGCCTTGCTGGCGCCGGGCGGCAAGCAAATGATGGTCGATGGTCGGGGCGCGGTGAAAATCCTCCCAGGCGATGAGCGTCTGAACTACAAGCCGTGCGTGGACATCACTTTCGGCTCGGCGGCCAAGTCCTACGGTGACAAAGTTCTGGCGGTGGTGCTGACCGGCATGGGCGCCGACGGTCGCGAAGGTGCGCGTCTGCTCAAGCAGGGCGGCAGCTCAATCTGGGCTCAGGATGAAGCCAGCTGCGTGATCTACGGCATGCCGATGGCCATCGTCAAAGCCGACCTCGCCGACGCGATCTACAGCCTCGACGACATTGGCAGACACCTGGTCGAGGCGTGTATCTGATGGATGTACTGAGCCTTATCGGGATCATCATGGCGTTTGTCGCGATCATCGGCGGCAACTACCTTGAAGGCGGTCACCTCGGCGCATTGGCTAACGGCCCGGCGGCGTTGATCGTGATTGGCGGTACCGTCGGCGCGGCGCTGCTGCAATCACCGATGAGCGCGTTCAAGCGCTCGATGCAGATCCTCGCGTGGATCCTGTTTCCGCCACGCGTCGACTTGGCTGGCGGCATCGACCGCGTGGTCAACTGGAGCCTCACCGCGCGCAAGGAAGGCTTGCTTGGGCTGGAAGGCGTGGCTGACGCCGAACCGGACAATTACTCGCGCAAAGGCCTGCAATTACTGGTCGATGGCGCCGAGCCGGAAGCGATTCGGAGCATCCTCGAAGTCGATTTCTACACCCAGGAAAGCCGCGACATCGAAGCCGCCAAAGTCTTCGAAAGCATGGGCGGTTATGCGCCGACCATCGGCATCATCGGCGCGGTAATGGGCCTGATTCACGTCATGGGCAACCTTGCCGATCCGTCGCAACTGGGCAGCGGGATTGCCGTGGCGTTCGTCGCGACCATCTACGGCGTGGCCAGCGCCAACCTGGTGTTGCTGCCGGTCGCGGCCAAACTCAAGTCCATCGCGTTGCGCCAGTCGCGTTATCGCGAAATGTTGCTGGAAGGAATTCTGTCGATCGCCGAAGGTGAAAACCCTCGCTCTATTGAGTTGAAGCTTCAGGGCTTCATGGATTGATGGGAGACATGGACCATGGCACGTCGCCGGCAACCTGAAGAACACGTTAATCACGAACGCTGGTTGGTGTCCTACGCGGACTTCATCACTCTGCTGTTTGCGTTCTTCGTGGTCATGTATTCGATTTCTTCGATCAACGAAGGCAAGTACAAGGTCATCTCCGAAGCGTTGGTCGGCGTGTTCACCGATTCCGACCGTGCACTGAAGCCGATCCCGATTGGCGATGAGCGACCGCACACGGTGACCCCGGCCAAACCGCTGGTGCAGGACGCCGAGCAGATCGACGCGGGCATTGCCGGCGGCAGTGACCCGCTGAAAAGCATCGCCGATGACATCAGCGCGGCGTTCGGCGACTTGATCCGCTCCAACCAGATGACCGTGCGTGGCAACGAGTTGTGGGTCGAGATCGAACTCAATTCCAGCCTGTTGTTCGGCAGCGGCGACGCGATGCCGAGCGACATGGCGTTCAACATCATCGACAAGGTTGCGGGCATTTTGAAGCCGTTCGACAACCCGATCCACGTCGAAGGTTTTACTGACGATCAACCGATTCGCACCGCGCAGTACCCGACCAACTGGGAACTGTCTTCGGCGCGTTCGGCGAGCATCGTGCGCATGCTGGCGATGCAGGGCGTCAACCCCGGTCGCCTGGCTTCGGTGGGTTACGGGGAATTCCAGCCAGTCGCCAATAACGCCACGGCTGAAGGGCGCGCGCGCAATCGGCGGGTGGTGTTGGTGGTTTCGCGCAATCTCGATGTGCGCCGCAGTCTGACCGGCACCGGCACCGCTCATGCACAACCGGACGCGGCGTTGAAGCGTGCTGGCACACAAACTGCACCGACCCCGGTCAAGTCGCCGGGACGAGAGAGCGCCGTCAATTCTCCGTCACCCGCATTAACACGTTGAGCTATTTCTCGGTCGACGCTTTCGCCCGAGAGGAACCATTCGAATGAGAGTCTGGGCAGTTGCCAATCAAAAGGGTGGTGTTGGTAAAACCACTTCCTCTATCGCTTTAGCCGGTTTGCTGGCCGAGGCGGGCAAGCGCGTGGTCATTGTCGACCTCGACCCGCACGGCTCGATGACCAGCTATTTCGGTTACGACCCCGACAGCCTCGAGCACAGCTGCTACGACCTGTTCCTGAATCGCGGTAGCGTGCCGCAAGGGTTGCCCGGTCAGTTACTGTTGCCGACCAGTCACGAAAGTATTTCGCTGTTGCCGTCGAGCACTGCGCTGGCGACGCTGGAACGTCAGTCGCCGGGGCAAAGCGGTCTGGGCCTGGTGATCGCCAAGAGTCTGGCGCAATTGTGGCAAGACTTCGATTACGCGGTGATCGACAGCCCGCCGTTGCTCGGCTTGTTGATGGTCAACGCCTTGGCCGCGAGCCAGCAATTGGTGATTCCGGTGCAGACCGAGCACTTGGCCGTCAAAGGCCTGGAGCGCATGGTCAACACGCTGGCGATGATCAACCGTTCACGCAAACAGGCGTTGCCGTTCAGCATCGTCCCGACCCTGTTCGACCGCCGGACTCAGGCGTCCCTCAGCACCTTGCGGGTGCTGCGCGACAAATACCCGGAAGAAATCTGGCAGGGCTACATCCCGGTCGATACGCGCTTGCGCGATGCGAGCCGGGCCGGGGTCACGCCTTCGCAATTCGACGGTAAAAGCCGTGGAGTGCTGGCGTACCGCGCGTTGCTCAAACATTTGCTGGCTGCCCAACTTGTCCCGGCGGTGGCCTGATGAACCGTCCGGTCAAAACCACTTCGCGACCGCAACTGGCGCTGCAAACCTACCTCGACAATTTGTTGATGGAGGCGACTGAAGAGTTGCCGGCGCCCGTTGAATTGCTGGCTGAGGTGGCTGAGGTGGCTGAGGTCATTGAAGTCGTTGAGTCGGTCGAGGAGCAGGCAGCGCTGGATGAGTTTCAGGCTGCGATGCTGGAAGAGCAGGCGCGTGATGCGTTGCCAGCGGCTGTCGAAGCTGCGCCAGTGCATGCGCCCGTGATCGAGAAAACGCCGCTGACGGTAATTGAAGCGCCGGCGCCGGTGCTGGCCTCGGTCTCGACCATTGCCCCGCTGTTGCAAGCGCTGGTGCCGCCGGTGGTCGAAGTCCACATGCCGCCGAGCATCACGCCGCCACCGGTGGAAACCGATGGCCGTCCGACGTGGGCCGCCGAGCCGTTCGAATGCCTGTTGTTCGATGTCGCCGGGCTGACCTTGGCCGTGCCGCTGGTGTGCCTGGGCTCGATTTATTCGCTGGCCGGTCACGAGCTGACGCCGTTGTTCGGTCAGCCGGAATGGTTCCTCGGGATCCTGCCGAGCCAGGCCGGCAACCTGAAAGTCCTGGATACCGCGCGCTGGGTCATGCCGGATCGCTACCGCGAAGATTTCCGCCAGGGCCTGCAATACGTCATTTCGGTGCAGGGCTACGAGTGGGGGCTGGCGGTGCATCAGGTCAGCCGTTCGTTGCGCCTGGACCCCAACGAAATTAAATGGAGAAGTCATCGAGGTCAGCGGCCATGGCTCGCGGGCACGGTGATTGAGCACATGTGTGCGCTGCTGGACGTTGCCGCGCTGGCCGAGTTGATCGCCAGCGGTGGCGCAAAGCACATTGGCGGCAGCAAGCCGCTACACAAATCGACATAACAGCCGACATAACAAGTAGGCGACGGCATTGTTGAATGCCGCCACACAGAACACACACCGCCAGAAGCGGTTTTCGAGGGGTCAGGTATGAGTAATCACGCGACGAATGCAAAGGGTTCTGAAGATCCGATCCTGCAATGGGTAACCTTCAAACTGGACAACGAAACCTACGGCATCAACGTGATGCGCGTTCAGGAAGTCCTGCGTTACACCGAAATCGCCCCGGTCCCGGGTGCCCCGAGCTACGTGCTGGGCATCATCAACCTGCGCGGTAACGTGGTCACCGTGA
The DNA here is from genome assembly GCF_007828705.1 of Pseudomonas sp. SJZ131. Lineage (NCBI taxonomy): Bacteria > Pseudomonadati > Pseudomonadota > Gammaproteobacteria > Pseudomonadales > Pseudomonadaceae > Pseudomonas > Pseudomonas sp. SJZ131. The sequence continues at coordinate 1,009,478 of NZ_VIVC01000002.1, forward strand.
TCGACACCCGTCAGCGCTTCGGCCTGATGAATGCCGAGATCAGCGACAACACCCGGATTGTCATCATCGAAGCCGACAAGCAAGTCGTCGGGATCATGGTCGACAGCGTTGCCGAAGTGGTTTACCTGCGTCAGTCGGAAATCGAAACCGCGCCGAACGTCGGTAACGAAGAATCCGCCAAGTTCATTCAGGGCGTGTGCAACAAGAACAACGAACTGCTGATCCTGGTCGAGCTCGACAAGATGATGAGCGAAGAAGAATGGTCGGATCTGGAGAACATCTGATTGATTCTTGAGGTTGCTGTCATTGTCCTGTTCCTGTTTTGGGCAGGCACGCTGGCGATGTTCCTGGCCTACATCCGCGGCCAGCGGCTGATCGCCGCGCAACAGGCCGAGGGTGATGCGCTGCGCGATCAGCGCATCAAGGACTTGGCCAAACGCGTCGACAACTATCAGAACGGCATCGTGCGCATGGGTGAAGACCTGCACGAACTGCGCGCCGTCGTCAGCCCGTTGCCAGACAAACTGGCGAGCCTGGAACAGCGCGACCCCTCAAGCCTGTCGTTCGCCCAAGCGGCACGCCTGGTCGGCATGGGCGCCAGCGTCGATGAACTGACCCAGTCCTGCGGCCTGACCCAGGCTGAGGCGGAATTGATGAGAAAGATGCACAAGAACTGAGCCTTGCGGCTCTGCTCGGAACGCTTCGAGAATAGGCTCGCTCCTGCAGTAGATTGGCGGTGTTCACAGATTTTGTGTTCATCACCAGGTTGCTGTGGGAGCGGGCTTTTTTGTTATGGCGGGTTTGAAGTCTTTTACTGGAGGCGATGAGTTTCCTGTGGCGAAGGAGCCGGCTCCCGTCGGACTGCAGCAGTCCCGAGATCATCCCGCCGGGTAAGTCCGGCAAACGGCACCACTCAACCAGACCAACAAAGTAGAACCGCTTAAACGCGAGTTGCTTGAGTGTTTCTGGTTATTTCAGGTGTTTGCTAACTCAAAAAAACAAAGTCCTACTTTAAGAAGCGCTGAATAGACTTTTAAAATCATTTTGGTCCTACATTGCCAAGTAAGAGCTTTCCTACAAAAAATCAAAAAAATATTAAATGCCATTTCTCAGTGCTTTGTCGTTTAAATGTTTTGCGTTGACATGCAGGCGTCAAACTATTTAAGTTTATTTATCGAGTTCGCGATGACTCGGGTCAATGGTTTAGAGACTTCCCATTTCTGAGGTGGTCGGATTATGGAAAACATATATGTGATTGGTGCTGGGTGTATGGGGCGGGCCATCCTGTTCGGACTACGAAGAACTTTAGGGCTGGCGCATTTGAGAGTTATAGAAACTGACTCAGTTCAATCCGAATATCTTGCCGTCAGCGGATTCCATGTCAAAAAGTCAATCGACACGATTGATTATGACGATATCGTCATTCTGGCTGTTCCACCTGATCAGTTTCAGAAGTCAGTTGAAAATAATCCGGCATTGCTTACTCATTGTGGTCCGGTGATTTCAGTGATGGCGGGTGTCACAATCGATTTGTTAAGCAAGATTCTGAGACATGCACGCCTGGTCAGGTCTATTCCAAATACACCGTCAGAAGTTCAGGAAGGAATGACGCTTTATTATGTTTGTGACGAAACAGACGCGCAGTTGATATCCATTTCTCAGAGTATCTTCGGCTCAATTGGTCAATGCGCTCAGGTTGCCGATGAAAACCAGATCGACTCTGCTACCGCGTTTGCGGGAGGCGGCCCGGCACTGGTGGCCTATTTCGCCAATGCATTACAGATCTACGCAGAGCACCAAGGGTTTGACAGTGAAGCGGCTCGCGCAATGACCATCCAATTATTATATGGAACAGCATTGTTGATGCGGGCGACCGGGAAGACATCGATGCAATTATGTAGGGAGGTCCAGACTCCTTCAGGAACTACTGAGCGAGCCATCCAGTTGTTGGATTCGCATAATCTGAATAAAAGCATTTTTGCTGCGCTAGCTGCGGCTGCCGAACGTTCGGCAGAGTTGGGGCGTAGTCTTCATGAGAGGCATGATTATGACTGCGGAACAGCCAGGCCGGACGAAGGAAGCTCCAGGTAATTCGTGTTTTAACGAGTTTGAATTATATGATGTGTATTTTGGTATGGGGCACTGCATAACCCTCATAGATGACCCGAAAGCCTTTAAAGTGAGTCCCGCAGGCGTGGCGTTCGGCTCGCTGCTGACCCGATATGTCACCGAGGAACTTTTAACTGCGAGAATTCTGGATCTTGGAACCGGAAGCGGAAGCGGAATCCATTCTTTGCTTTTGAAAAGCATTGGTGTGGGCAACGTGGTTGCAAGCGATATTTCCGAGGATGCGGTCGCCATCGCGAGGAAAAACGAATTATTAAATTATGGCAACAGCACCATTGAATTTTGCCATGGCGATCTCTTTGAGGGGTTGAAAGCATCTGCCTATAGGTACGACGTAATATTATTTAATCCGCCAGGTTGGCGAACACCCTCCAATGGTTTTTTAGAAGCCTTGGGGAAGTTGGCTGGCTCGAAAGTTTGCCCCGTTGGATCGATGTTTTACGGAGATGAAATTCTGGCGAGGTTTTTCAAGGAACTGCCGTTTCGTTTGGTTGATGGCGGAAAAGTGATAATTGGCTTGAACTCGCTGGTCGGAATTAAACAGTCAATCAACAGGCTGCGACACGTACATGCAAACGATTTTATTATTCAGTGCAGGCTTTTAGAGAGGCACGAGTTCCCTTTGTTTTTTTATTATGAAGAGTGGACGGCCGCCAAGCATCTGTTTATCAGTGAGATTTTGAGTTGGACGCGTCAAGGGCTAGCGTACTGCAGTGTTGAGAAAAATGGCCAGATCAACTGGTCGTATGAGATCGTCGAATTGACACTGCGGAAAAAATAAGTATGGTCTCCTCGAACGTTAAGCAAAAAGCGTTGGGAGCGTTAAGCGGTATTCTCGCGAATATTTTGTTAGGTCTGTCGTCCGTCTTCTGGGCACTTCTAGGCGCTGTGAACACATTCACATTACTTGGGTATAGGGTCTATTTTTCGGTTCTAGCAGCGCTTTTTGTAGTCTGTGCCAGTGGGCAGTTCAGGAAGCTGTTCGCGAGTCTGAATGTGCGGCAGTTATTCGTACATGCTATGGCTGCTGTTTTAATAGCGGTTAATTGGGGTGTTTTTATATGGGCTTCCATACATGGTCGTGTGTTGGAAAGCAGTGTTGGTTATTTGATTGCACCGATAATCACTATAGTTATTGGAGTGTTTGTTTATAAAGAGAGTTTGTCCCCTTTCAGGGCTATTAGCGTTGTGGCTATGGTGATAGGGGTGTCAGGACTGTTGATATTCAGCTCTGGTCTGGATGTCCGCGTTTATCTGGCTATCGGGCTCAGTTGGGGAGGATATTGCAGTCTGAAAAAAATGACGTCCCTGAATGTTTTCAGTGGACTGCTTCTGGAGTCCATCGTATTGGCCGTTATGTTTACGCCAATATTGTTGTTTTCGGATCTGAGTCTGGACCTGCCTGACGGCCTGGGATTGCTGCGGACAGCGCTTATCTTCAGTTGCGGATTAGTATCAATTATTCCATTGGCTTTGTTTGCTTTTTCATCCAGCAGAATTTCCATGACTTCGCTGGGGTTGTTGCAGTTCGTGCTGCCGATTACGCAGTTCATCGTCGCCACGGTGGTTTATGAACAGACGGTCTCGGTCGAGCTTGGAGTGGTTCTTCTCGTTGTTTTTGCTGGTCTGCTTTTAACAGTGCTTGAGCCGATCATAAGTACGCTGTTGTCTTCACAAAAGAGGCGCCGGGATGGTACGTAAATACAACGTGGTCGTCGTCGGTCTGGGGATCATTGGAAGTGCTTCGCTCTGGCGACTCTCCCATTCGAGTTCCAATGTGCTTGGAATTGATGCCGGCGCGCCGATAAATCTCTCTGGCTCTTCGCATGGCGCTTCCAGGATTTTCAGACAGGCGTATTGGGAAGGGGAGGCGTACCTTCCTTTGCTTTCGTTGTCGGGTGATTTATGGAGAGAGCTTGACGACACATGTGACAGGCGCCTGATTGTTGAGACAGGGGGATTATTTGTCGGTCCGGTTGCCTCAGGCGTGGTACGTCAAAGCGTCGAGACAGCCCGGAGGGGCAACATCAAACACGAAGTTTTATCCGATACAGAGATCGGGCGGTCTTTCCCGGCCTTTCAGGTTCAGGAGGGTATGGAAGGCGTTTACGAGGCCGGAGCCTTCACCGTCGCAGCGGATGATTCGAAATGTCATATGTTGAACGTGGCGGTGAGACAAGGCGCCGAACTGCGTTTTGGAGCTTCAGTTGTAAGTATCGTTCGTAGCTCAAAGGGTTTGACGCTTAGATTGAGTGACGGCGTTCTGATTCACGCAAATCGGGTAGTTTTGGCGACAGGCTTGGGTATGAGCACTGATTTGATTAGTGATCTCTGCGGCTTGATCGAGCCAAAAAGCGTTCCGGTTTATTGGTTTAGACCCAAACTGAATAACGATCTGAATTTCGCTGAGGAATTTCCTGCTTTTTTGTATCAGTTGCCAGATGGACGATTGCTTTACGGAACGCCACAAATTGGCAGCGAAGAAGCAGGAATCAAGATCGGATTTCATAACCATCAACAAGTCATATTTGAACCCGAGATGCATAGACAAGCAGTTGCAGAATCCTGCGTCGATGAGATTTCTGCCTGTATAGAACAGGTTTTTCCGGGATTGAACTCGACGCCTTATGCACATCGAAAATGTATATACACAATGAGTCGCGATGGCTCGTTCATCATCGACGAAGCCGCGAATTTGCCGGGTGTGTTTTATGCGTCGGCATGTTCAGGGCACGGTTTCAAGTTCGCCACGGGTCTGGGTCATCTTCTGGCTAAAGCGGCGTCAAGCGGGGTCTTGGACGATAGTGTCGCGATATTTAGCGCCAAGCGCTTTATCTAAGCGAGCCCTCTATTTCTTTAATCAATAGTCATCTCCCCGATCAGTAATGTCCTTCTCCACCATCGGCGCATTCGGATCCTGCCCCGCCGGGAACTTGCCCTTCAGATTCCACGCAAACGCGATGATTTCGGCGATCGTGCGATACAGCTCTTCCGGAATGCTGTCGCCCAATTCCATTTTCGCCAGCAGCCTGACCAGTTCCGGGTTTTCGTAGATCGGCACTTCGCATTCGCGGGCGATTTTGAGGATGGCTTCGGCCAGTTCTTCGTCGCCCTTGGCGGTGAGGGTCGGGGCGTGGCTGCCGTCGTATTTGAGGGCGATGGCCTGGCGTGGGGCGTTGGGGTTTCTCATGCGGTTTCGTCGACCCAGCGTTGTTCGAGGCGGGTTTGCGCGCCTTGGGGTGGTGTGCCGAGGTGGCAATCCAGGTCGCCGACATTGAGGCCGGACGCCAGCAATTGCTCGCGCAAGGCTGCCAGATTGCTTTCGATCAGGCTCGCGGTGTACGGCCGTTCGGCCCACAACTGGCTGGACAGGCTGCCCTGAATCAGTTGCGCCTGAACCTGCAATGGGCCGAGCGGTTCCATGTCGAAGGCGAGTTCCACGCGCCACAGTTGTTGCTTGGGTTCGCGCTCGTCCCGCCGTTCGTTTTGCGGCTGTTTTTCTGGCGCTTCTTCGCGCTGGAATTTGACTTGCAGCGGCACGATGTCCTGCAAGTTACGCATCGGTATCTCAAGCTGCCAAGTGCTCATCAACCGACCATCGTCGGTGACGCCGGTTTGTTCCAGGCTCGACAGTTGGTGGCTCTGCAGGCGTGAAACGGCAGCGGCGGCCAGACGCAGCAGATGTTCCAGATCACCTTCGCCGTCCTGGCTCTGCAGCGATCGCTCGGGCAAAGGGAAATGCGTCGGCAATGGTTTGGCGCTGACCTGGCCGAGCATGCCCAAGGCGCTGCGGACGAAACTTGGCATCGTCTGGGCAAGGGTGTTCGCGGCAATCACCGCGCCGAGGTTGCTGTTGGGCGGCGTCAGTTGCGCGATGAGTTTCAGCAGGTCGGCTTTCATGTCCGGGGCGAGGGTGGGCGTCTGCCCGGCGAGCAATTTTGATTCAAGGAACAGGCCGCTGTTGGCCAGCGCCAACGCCAGGCCTCTGGCCGTGCTCAATTGCTGAACGTCCGGCAGGCCGGCGAGCAATTTGTTCACGGCCGCTCGCAGGTCCGCGGAGGTTTCGTCGGTCGGCGGCAGGTTCTGCAAGGCGCTGAGCAAACTGTTCAGCGAACCTTGGCGGCTCTGTTGGGTGGTCAACTGCTGGGTCACCGCCAATTGGTCCTGACGATTGCTCAACGGTACGAATTTCAGGGTTTGCGTGTCTTGCACCAATGCGCTCAGCAACGTGCCGATGCGCAGTGGCTGCGGACTGTCGATGGTCAGCGTGCTGCCGCTCAGCGCGGTATTCAGGAGACTGACCATCGAGCGAAAAACCGTCGGTTGCCCCGGCGTCTGCGGCAGCACTTGCGACGTCAGCACTTTGCCCTGCAGCAAGGTGCCGGCCGGCAGTTGCGCGGTGTCGATGCGGGTGAGGGCGGCGACGTTGGAAGCCGTAGTCTGTTGCACCGCAATCGCCAGGTTGCTGGCGGACGGTTGAGTGATCGCGAGGTTGGTGCCGGTCGGCAGCGGTTGCGTGCTGGTGGCTTGGACTGTGGTCTGGCGACCGCCATCGACGGTGACTTTGAGCAGCAATTGAAAGGTCTGATCCGCCTGTTTCAGCGACAACACTTCGGCATTGGCAGTCTTGCCCGCACTGATCAGGCCCTCGATCGGCGTCAATAACTTGAGCAAATCACCGCTTACCACCTGCGGGCGCGTGGCCGTCGGGGTGGTCGGGGGCACTGGGAGGATGTTCATTTCGCCTGTCATACGCGGTCACAACCTTCGGAAAATGCGCTCTTTAGAGTAAGGCATGGCATGTATAATGCCGCCCGTCTTCAGGGAGCGGTGAAAACATTCAATTGTTTTGATCCAGCTCTCTAAAACCGGCTGCCGATGCATCTATGCTGCATCTCTTTAGCGGCCGCGCCACTGCTGACTTGAACCCGACTTGAACCGCCGACTTGAAACGTAAAGGCCTTTGATCTCTTGACCAGTCCAGTCCTGCAAACCGTTGACCTCGCCTGTGAGCGAGACCTTCGGCTGCTTTTCGAAAGTCTCGAATTGCGACTGTGCAGTGGCGAAATGCTGCAGATCAGCGGCCCCAACGGCAGCGGCAAGACCAGCCTGTTGCGTTTGCTCAGCGGCCTGATGCAACCGACCGCCGGCCAGGTGCTGCTCAATGGCCAGCCGCTGAACGCGCAACCCGGCGAACTGGCACGCAATCTGTTGTGGATCGGGCATGCCGCGGGGATCAAGGATTTGCTCACGCCGGAAGAAAACCTCAGCTGGCTCTGCGCCCTGCATCAACCGGCGAGCCGCGAGGCGATCTGGCAAGCGCTGGCCGCGGTCGGTTTGCGCGGTTTCGAGGATGTGCCATGCCACACCTTGTCGGCCGGCCAGCAACGGCGCGTGGCATTGGCGCGGCTGTACCTCGACAGCCCGCCGCTGTGGATTCTCGACGAACCGTTTACCGCGCTCGACAAGCAAGGCGTGGCGCAGCTCGAAGAACACCTGGCCGGGCACTGCGAACGCGGTGGCATGGTAATCCTGACCACGCATCACACGCTGAGCCGAATGCCGGCCGGCTACCGCGACATTGATCTGGGGAATTGGGCCGTATGAGTGTTTTCGGCCTGTTGGTCGCCCGAGAAGCGCGCTTGCTGTTTCGTCGTCCGGCGGAATTGGCCAATCCGTTGGTATTCTTCGCCATCGTCGTTTCGCTGTTCCCTTTGGCGGTCGGCCCCGAGTCTCAATTGTTGCAAACCTTGTCTCCGGGACTGGTCTGGGTCGCAGCGCTTTTATCGGTCCTGCTCTCGCTGGACGGGCTTTTCCGCAGTGATTTCGAGGATGGATCGCTGGAACAGTGGGTCCTTTCGCCGCACCCCCTGGCTCTTCTGGTTTTGGCCAAGGTACTGGCACACTGGGCCTTCTCCGGGCTGGCGCTGGTGTTGCTCGCGCCACTGCTGGCGTTGATGCTCGGTTTGCCTGCCGCCTGTCTGCCGGTGTTGCTGCTTTCTTTATTGCTGGGTACACCGGTGCTGAGCCTGCTCGGTGCGGTGGGCGCAGCGTTGACGGTAGGATTGAAACGCGGCGGCCTGTTGCTGGCGCTGCTGATTCTGCCGCTGTACATCCCGGTGTTGATTCTCGGCAGTGGCGCCTTGCAGGCAGCCTTGCAGGGCATGCCGGCGACCGGTTATCTCTTGTGGCTTGGTAGCCTGACCGCCCTGGCGATAACACTTACACCCTTTGCAATAGCGGCTGGCCTGAAGATCAGCGTCGGCGAATAATAATGAGGTCTGGTTATTTTTTAACCATGTTGGTTAAAGCCAGCAGACCCTTGGCTAGCTCGTGACAACGAGCAGCAACCGTGATGGAAACAGCAATGAACTGGACCTGGTTTCATAAGCTCGGCTCACCCAAATGGTTTTATGGCATCAGCGGCAGACTGCTGCCGTGGCTGAGCGTCGCGGCGTTGCTGCTGATCGCCGTCGGCGTAGTCTGGGGCCTGGCCTTCGCGCCGCCGGATTACCAGCAGGGCAACAGCTTTCGCATCATTTATATCCACGTTCCGGCGGCGATGCTCGCGCAGTCCATCTACGTGATGCTGGCGGTGTGCGGCATCGTCGGGCTGGTCTGGAAGATGAAACTGGCCGACGTCGCCCTGCAATGCGCGGCGCCGATCGGGGCCTGGATGACCGCTGTGGCGCTGGTCACCGGGGCGATCTGGGGCAAACCGACGTGGGGCTCGTGGTGGGTCTGGGACGCGCGACTGACGTCGATGCTGATTCTGCTGTTTCTGTATTTCGGCCTGATTGCGCTGGGTAACGCCATCAGCAATCGCGACAGCGCGGCCAAGGCCTGCGCGGTGTTGGCGATTGTTGGCGTGATCAATATCCCGATCATCAAATACTCGGTGGAGTGGTGGAACACCCTGCACCAGGGTGCGACGTTCACCCTCACCGAAAAACCGGCAATGCCTGCCGAAATGTGGCTGCCGCTGCTGCTGACGGTGCTGGGTTTCTACTGTTTCTTCGGCGCAGTGCTGTTGCTGCGCATGCGCCTTGAAGTGCTCAAACGCGAAGCGCGGGCGAGCTGGGTCAAGGCCGAAGTGCAGAACAGTCTGGAGGTCGCACGATGAGTTTTGCTTCATTCGGCGACTTCATCGCCATGGGCCATCATGGCCTGTATGTCTGGTCCGCCTATGGCATCTGTCTGGCCGTGCTGGTCCTCAACGTGGCGGCGCCGATCCTGGCCCGCAAGCGGTATCTGCAACAAGAGGCGCGTCGTTTGCGCCGGGAGAACGGCAAGTGAATCCGCTGCGCAAAAAGCGTCTTATCATCATTCTCGCGATTCTCGTCGGGGTCGGCGCCGCCGTTGGCCTGGCCCTGAGCGCGCTGCAGCAGAACATCAATCTGTTTTACACACCGACCCAGATCGCCAATGGCGAAGCCCCGCAAGACACGCGCATCCGTGCTGGCGGCATGGTCGAGGCCGGGTCGCTGCAACGTTCTGGTGATTCGCTGGACGTCAAATTCGTTGTGACCGATTTCAACAAATCCGTGACCATCAGCTATCGCGGGATCCTCCCGGACCTGTTCCGCGAAGGGCAGGGCATTGTTGCGCTGGGCAAAATCAACGCCGATGGCGTAGTGGTCGCCGACGAAGTGCTGGCCAAGCACGACGAGAAATACATGCCGCCCGAAGTCACCAAGGCATTGAAAGACAGCGGCCAGTCCGCGCCCACCCCAGCAAAGGAGGGTTGATGTAATGACCTCTGCACTGTTCATTCCGGAATTGGGCCAACTGGCCATGATCCTCGCGCTGTGTTTTGCGCTGGTTCAAGCCATCGTGCCGTTGATGGGCGCCTGGCGCGGCGACCGCTTGTGGATGAGCCTCGCGCAACCCGCCGCGTGGGGCCAGTTTGCCTTCCTGTTGTTTTCCTTCGGTTGCCTGACTTACGCGTTCATGACCGACGACTTCTCCGTCGCTTACGTGGCCAGCAACTCCAACACAGCGTTGCCGTGGTACTACAAGTTCAGCGCAGTGTGGGGCGCGCACGAAGGCTCGTTGCTGCTGTGGGCGCTGATCCTCGGCGGCTGGACTTTCGCCGTGTCGGTGTTCTCCCGCCAATTGCCGCAAGTCATGCTTGCCCGCGTACTGGCGGTGATGGGCATGATCAGCACCGGTTTCCTGTTGTTCCTGATCCTCACGTCCAACCCGTTCGCGCGCATCCTGCCGCAGATCCCGACTGATGGTCGTGACCTCAATCCATTGTTGCAAGACATCGGCCTGATCGTGCATCCGCCGATGCTGTACATGGGTTACGTCGGTTTCTCGGTCGCTTTCGCTTTCGCCATCGCCGCACTGTTGGGCGGTCGACTGGATGCGGCATGGGCGCGCTGGTCGCGGCCGTGGACCATCGTTGCATGGGCGTTCCTCGGCATCGGCATCACGCTGGGCTCGTGGTGGGCGTATTACGAACTCGGCTGGGGCGGCTGGTGGTTCTGGGATCCGGTGGAAAACGCCTCGTTCATGCCTTGGCTGGTCGGCACGGCGCTGATTCACTCGTTGGCGGTCACCGAAAAACGTGGCGTGTTCAAGAGCTGGACGGTGTTGCTGGCCATTGCCGCGTTCTCGTTGAGCCTGCTCGGGACCTTCCTCGTGCGTTCCGGCGTGTTGACCTCGGTGCACGCCTTCGCCTCCGATCCGGAGCGCGGGGTGTTCATCCTGATTTTCCTGCTGTTTGTGGTCGGTGGCTCGCTGACGCTGTTCGCCCTGCGCGCGCCAGTGGTCAAAAGCCATGTCGGTTTCAACCTCTGGTCCCGCGAAACCCTGTTGCTGGGCAATAACCTGGTGCTGGTGGTGGCCGCGTCGATGATCCTGCTCGGTACGTTGTACCCGCTGATCCTCGATGCGATGACCGGCGCCAAGCTGTCGGTGGGCCCGCCGTACTTCAACGCGTTGTTCATTCCGTTGATGGCATTGCTGATGGTGGTGATGGCCATCGGCATGCTGGTGCGCTGGAAGGACACCCCGGTCAAATGGCTGGTCGGCATGCTGACCCCGGTGCTGCTCGGCAGCGCGGCGTTGGCCGTGGTCGCCGGCATTGCCTACGGCGATTTCAATTGGGCGGTGCTCGCCACGTTCATGCTCGCCGCGTGGGTGTTGCTGGCCGGCGTGCGCGACATCCTCGACAAGACTCGCCACAAAGGCCTGATCAAAGGCCTGCCGAGCCTGACCCGCAGCTATTGGGGCATGCAGATTGCGCACTTGGGCATCGCCGTGTGCGCGCTCGGCGTGGTGTTGTCGAGCCAGAACAGTGCCGAGCGCGATTTGCGCCTGGCGCCGGGCGAGTCCATGGACCTGGCCGGTTATCACTTCATCTTCGAAGGCACCAAGCATTTTGAAGGGCCGAACTTCACGTCCGACAAGGGCACCATCCGCGTCGTGCGCGATGGCAAGGAAGTCAGTGTGCTGCACCCGGAAAAACGTCTGTACACGGTGCAGAACTCGGTGATGACCGAGGCCGGGATCGACGCCGGTTTCACCCGCGACATCTACGTCGCCCTCGGCGAACCGCTGGGCGATGGCGCCTGGGCCGTGCGCGTGCACGTCAAGCCGTTCGTGCGCTGGATCTGGTTCGGCGGCTTGCTCACCGGCGCCGGCGGCTTGCTCGCGGCGATGGATCGGCGTTATCGGGTCAAGGTGAAAAGCCGCGTACGTGAAGCATTGGGCATGACAGGAGCCACGGCATGAAACGTTGGTTGATGGTGTTGCCGCTGGCGATTTTCCTGCTGGTGGCGGTGTTCCTTTATCGCGGCTTGTACCTGGACCCGGCCGAGCTGCCGTCGGCGATGATCAACAAGCCGTTCCCGGAGTTTTCGCTGCCAGCGGTGCAGGGCGACAAGACCCTGACCAAGGCTGACATTCTCGGCAAACCGGCGCTGGTCAACGTTTGGGGCACCTGGTGCATTTCCTGCCGGGTCGAGCACCCGGTGCTGAACAAACTGGCCGAGAAGGGCGTGGTGATCTACGGCATCAACTATAAGGACGTCAACGCCGACGCCTTGAAGTGGCTGGCCGAATTTCACAATCCCTATCAACTGGACATCCGTGACGACGAAGGCACGCTGGGCCTGAACCTCGGGGTCTACGGCGCGCCGGAAACCTTTTTCATCGACGCCAAAGGCATCATCCGCGACAAGTTCGTCGGCGTGATCGATGAACAGGTCTGGCGCGAAAAACTCGCGGCCAAGTATCAGGCACTGGTCGATGAGGCCAAGCCATGAAGCGCTGGCTCGCCGCGGCTGTTTTGGGTTTGAGCATGGCCGGCGTGGCGCACGCGGCCATCGACACTTACGAGTTCGCCAAAGAAGGTGATCGCGAGCGTTTTCGCGAGCTGACAAAGGAACTGCGTTGCCCCAAGTGCCAGAATCAGGACATTGCCGATTCCAACGCACCGATCGCCGCCGACCTGCGCAAAGAGATTTTCCGCATGTTGGGCGAGGGCAAGAACAACCAGCAGATCATCGATTTCATGGTCGATCGCTACGGTGATTTCGTTCGCTACAAACCCGCCCTCAACGCCAAGACTGCCTTGCTCTGGTTCGGTCCCGCCGGACTGTTGCTCGGCGGTTTCGTGATCATCGCCGTGATCGTCCGCCGTCGTCGTGTGCAACGCGCTGACACCCCGGACACGCTTTCTGCCGAGGAGCGTCAACGCCTCGACCACCTGTTGGATAAAAACCAAGAATGATTGATTTCTGGCTCGCTGCAGGTCTGCTACTTCTGGTTGCCCTGAGTTTTCTGTTGATCCCGGTGTTGCGCGGTCGTCGCGCTCAGCTCGAAGAGGATCGTACTGCCCTGAACGTCGCGCTGTATCAGGAGCGCGTGGCTGAGTTGCAGACTCAGCAGGAGGAGGGCGTGCTCAACGCGACGCAACTGGACACCGGCCGCGCCGAGGCCGCCCGCGAGTTGCTCGCCGACACCGAAGGCGTTACGGCACCGCGTGTATCGCGTCTGGGCAAACCGCTGCCCTTGCTGGCGGCGATTCTGGTGCCGGTTCTGGGCTTGGCGCTGTACCTGCATTTCGGCGCCAGCGACAAAGTCGAACTGACCCGCGAGTTCGCCCAGGCACCGCAGTCGATGGAAGAAATGACCCGTCGTCTGGAGCGTGCCGTCGAGGCGCAGCCGGATTCGGCGGAGGGTCTGTACTTCCTCGGTCGCACCTACATGGCTCAGGATCGGCCGGGCGACGCGGCGAAGATTTTCGAGCGCACAGTCAATTTGGCGGGCCGTCAGCCGGAATTGCTCGGCCAATGGGCGCAAGCCCAGTATTTTGCCGATGGCAAAAAGTGGTCGGACAAGATCCAGGCCCTGACCGACGAAGCATTGAAAGCCGATCCGAAGGAAGTCACCAGCCTGGGTCTGCTCGGCATCGCCGCGTTTGAGGCCGAGCGTTTCCAGGACGCCATCGACTACTGGAATCGCCTGCTGGCGCAACTGCCGCCGGACGACAATTCCCGAGGCGCGCTGCAGGGCGGCATCGCCCGCGCCACTGAGAAACTTGAGGCTGGCGGCGGCAAAGTGGCCCAGGCCCCAGCGGCCAAAGGCGCGTTGCTCAAGGTTCGCGTCGATCTCGCGGCGGAGCTTAAAGCCAAGGTCCAACCGGGTGACAGCGTGTTCATTTTCGCCCGTGCCACCTCCGGCCCACCGGCACCGCTGGCCGCCAAACGCCTGACCGTCGCGGACCTGCCGGCCTCCGTCGAACTGGGCGACGCCGACGCAATGATGCCGCAGTTGAAACTGTCGAACTTCCCTGAAGTCCAACTGGTTGCGCGCATTTCCCGCGCCGGCCAACCGACTGCCGGCGAATGGATCGGTCGCAGCCAGCCACTGGCCAGCAGCACCACCGCGCCCCAAACAGTGACCATCGACAGCCCGGATAAATAACAGGAACCGCCACCATGACGACCGCCTTCGCTCGAATCACCCTGCTCAGTCTGGTCATGGGGTTAAGCGCTTGTGCGGTCCATCGGCCGGAGCCGGCACCGCTGCCGCCGATCCCGCCCTCGCAGCCAAGCCCGACGCCTTCACCGACGCCATCGCCAGGCAAGCCGAGCATCCCGGCCAAACCGGCAAAACCGGTTCCACGCACCTCCGCCAGCTTCGCCCCACCACCGGGTGGCAACAGCCACTGGGACGCGAAGATGGGCGTCTACGTCCTCGACGACCAAACCAACACCTTCTACCGCCAGCGCACCTACTACCGCTGGAACAACGGCTGGAGCCGCTCGATCAGCCCTAATGGCCCGTGGGAAGAAACCGACATCCACGGCGTACCGGGTGGGTTGGGCAGGCAGTTTGGGCAGTAAGTGAATGAAAGCGGCGATCTTCGGATCGCCGTTTTTTTTTGTGGATTGTGAGAGCAGCACGGCTGGTCTCGCTGGACCGGATCAATAGACGCTCGGCTATACGCTGAAAAATTCCCTCGTCACACCCCTCGAATGATTCGCCGCCAACCCCAATCTCACATCCCGCAAAACAACCAAGCGTCTCCATCACTGATTTTGTGCTTGAGTAAAGATAACTCTAGGGTTACTTTTGATTGGCCCAAGCAAGGAGGCTGGTGTGCAGAGCAGGTTATTGATCAAGGAGCTGGAGGAGGCGGGCTGGACGTTGGATCGGGTCACCGGCAGTCACCATGTCTTCACTCACCGTTACAACCCGTACACGATTCCCGTTCCGCATCCGAAAAAGGATTTGCCGATCGGGACGGTAAAAAGCATCAGGAGGCGCGCCGGGCTGCACTGCCCGCCAGCCAGTTACGCAGGAGATCCATAATGCAATATCCCATCTGCATCGAGTGGGGCGACGAGAACACCGCCATCGGTATTCAGATCCCCGACATTCCCGGCGCAGTAACGGCCGGAGATACATTTGAAGACGCTTATAACGCGGCGGTCGAGATTGCTCACATCATGCTGCAGGAAATCGCTGCGGACGGAGAACCGATTCCGATGCCGACCTCAGCCGCCACGCACCGGGGCAATCCTGAATTTGCCGACATGGGCTGGGGAATGCTCGAACTGGACATCTCGCCGTACATGGGCAAAACCGAGAAGGTCAATGTGACGCTGCCCGGTTACGTCATTCAGCGGATTGACCGCTATGTACGCGAGCACAGCGTCAAAAGCCGTTCGTCCTTCCTCGCCGATGCGGCGATGGAGAAGCTGGTTCGACACTGAGTCCGTGATATCAACTTCGCAGGCAGCTTCGCCCCGACTGGCCCCACACCAATCCTGTAGGAGCGAGGCTTGCCCGCGAAGCTTTTCAGTTTCACGCAGTCGCCAGTGAGCCCTTCGGCGACACACTCAAAAACCGCACCAGTGCCAGCAGCGGAAACGCGCTGCCGACGATCACGATCCATAACCAGCCGCCGTGTTCGTACACGGCACTGGCGATTGACGAGCCGAACGCGCCGCCGATGAAGATGCTGGTCATGTACAGCGCATTGAGGCGGCTGCGGCTTTTGGCGTCGAGGGCGTAGACCGCGCGTTGGCCGAGGACCATGTTCATCTGCACGCAGAAGTCGAGCACAACGCCGGTGACGGCGAGGCCGATGACGCTGTAGATCGGGTGAATGAACGCTGGCAGGAAGCTCAGGCTGGCGAACAGCAGGGCCAGCAGCGATGCCATTCGGGTGTGGCCGGCATCGGCCAGGCGCCCGGCGATGGGCGCGGCGATTGCACCGATGGCGCCGACCAGGGCGAAGATCGCGATCTGGGTCTGGCTCAAACCATGATTGCGCGCCAGTTCCAGCGGCACGGCGGTCCAGAACAGGCTGAACGTGGCGAACATGCAACCCTGGTAAAACGCCCGTTGACGCAGTACCGGTTGTTGCCGCAGCAGTGTCCACAGCGAGCCGAGCAATTGCCCGTAAGAAGCCGTGTGATCAGGCTGGCGCTTGGGAATGGTCATCGCCAGCACGATGCTGATCGCCGCCATCAATGCCGCCGCGATCATGAACATCGCGCGCCAGCCGAGGTGGTCCGCCACCACACTGGACACCGGACGCGCCAGCAAAATACCCAGCAACAAACCGCCCATGATCCCGCCCACGACGCGGCCGCGAGAAGCTTCCGGCGTCAGGTGTGCGGCGAGCGGAATCAGGATCTGCACCGACACCGAGCTGAAACCGACCAGCAACGAGATCAGCAGAAACACATTCGGCTGATCGGTAAACGCCGCGCCCAGTAAGCTTGCGATCGCCACGACAGTGGTGATGATCATCAACTTGCGGTTTTCCAGCAGGTCGCCCAACGGCACCAGAAAGAACAGGCCCAGCGCATAACCAATCTGGGTCAGCGAAACGATGAAACTGGCCATGGTGCTGCTCAGGCCGATGTCCGGCGCGATCAGGCCAATGATGGGTTGGGCGTAATAGATGTTGGCAACAATGGCGCCGCAGCAGAAGGCGAACAGCAGCACCATGCCTCGGGTCATTGTCGCGGCGCTGTGTGGCGCCTGGGAGGCTGTTTTCATAAGATGTCTCGCTGAGCAATGGGGAATGCGCGCAGGCTAAGGGTTTGGTCACAGCGGCGGAAGAGCGATTGGATTGATAGCCATCATTGCTGTGCGAAATGAATGACCAACCGGATGGAGTCCGCAGAAGCCCCATCGTTGAAACTTTGAGGTCGGATGATACATTCACTTACATCTCGTTCGATAGCGTGCTCATGTTCCCTTCCACGTTTCATCACCAGGCAGCCATCTCCATGAATGCGATATTCCGTCAGCTGATTCGCAGCACCGCAGCCATCACGTTGATTACTCTGTTCACGGCCGGCCTCGCACAAGCCGCCGATGCGCCGGGCATGCGCATCGGTGTGCGGGGCGAGATCACCGGCGTCAATTCCGACAGCCTGAAAGTGCACGTCACCACTGGCGAAAACGTCGTGGTTCATCTGGACAGCGACACCAAGGTTCGCGGCGTGACCTTGGCCAATATCGAAGACATCAAGCCCGGCAGCTACATCGGCTCGGCCGCTGTGCCGCAGGAAGACGGCACGCTGAAAGCGCTGGAAGTTCACGTATTCCCGCCAGAACTCGCCGGCAGCGGCGATGGCCATCGGCCGTTCGATCTGGCCAAGGGCAGCAGCATGACCAATGGCAGCGTCGGTGATCTGCTGGTCAGCAACGGTCGAGTGCTGACCGTTAACTACAAGGGCGGCCAGCAGAAGATTCTGGTGCCGGAGGATGTGCCGATCGTCAACCTGGTGCCGGGCGATCGCAGCTTGCTCAAGGTCGGGGTGAAGATCGTGACGTTTGTCACGCAAAGCGCGGACGGTACACTGACGGCGCAATCGATCTCTGCAGGCAAGGACGGCGTGACACCACCGATGTGATGCCGGGTGCTCCCACAGGGGATGTTCGGCGGACGCAGCTCTTTTGTTCAGCCACAAAAAAGGCGACCGTATCAGGTCGCCTTTTTCATGGCTGCCTAGCCCTTACTGCGCATAGATCTGATCAAAAATCCCGCCATCATTGAAGTGGGTTTTCTGCACGGTGCGCCAGTCGCCAAAGGTCTTCTCTACCGAAAGGAAATCAACTTTCGGGAAACGATCGGTGTACTTGGCCAACACCGCCGGATCCCGCGGACGCAGGTAGTTAGCTGCCGCAATTTCCTGACCTTCCGGCGACCACAGGTACTTCAAATATTCCTCGGCAGCGGCGCGGGTACCTTTTTTGTCGACGACTTTATCGACCACAGAAACCGGCGGCTCGGCCTCAGCCGAAACGCTCGGGTAAATCACTTCGAACTGATCACGACCAAACTCGCGGGCAATCATTTCCGCTTCGTTCTCGAAGGTCACCAGCACGTCGCCGATCTGGTTGGTCATGAACGTGGTGGTCGCGGCACGGCCACCGGTATCCAGCACCGGCGCCTGCTTGAACAGTTTGCCGACGAAGGTTTTGGCCTTGTTTTCGTCGCCGCCGTTCTTCAGCACATAACCCCAGGCCGACAGGTAGGTGTAGCGGCCGTTGCCCGAGGTTTTCGGGTTGGGCACGATCACTTGCACGCCATCCTTGAGCAGGTCCGGCCAGTCTTTCAGGGCTTTCGGGTTGCCCTTGCGGACGATGAACACCGTGGCCGAAGTGAACGGCGCGCTGTTGTTCGGCAGGCGCGTGACCCAGTTGTCCGGGACCAGTTTGCCGTTGTCCGCCAGGGCGTTGATGTCGGTGGCCATGTTCATGGTAATGACGTCAGCCGGCAGGCCGTCGATCACCGAGCGCGCCTGTTTGCTCGAGCCGCCGAACGACATCTGCAACGTGATGTTTTCGTTGTGCTCGGCCTGCCAGTGTTTCTGGAACGCAGTGTTGTAGTCCTTGTAGAAATCGCGCATCACGTCGTAGGAAACGTTGAGCAGGGTCGGTGCGGCCTGAGCCACGCTGGTCAGGGCCAGGCCAGCGGCCAGAAGTGAGGCGCCAAAGAGTTTTTTCACTGCGCATTCCTTGTTCGATGAAGTGTTTTTATTAAAAGTGAGGCAATTTGCCAGCGACTATAGCCGGGCGCGCATAGTCCTTTAAAGATTAAAAAGCACTTTGCTTATTCCAGTTTCTTAAACAGCTGATTGCCGCATCGCGAACAAAACGCCGCGCCTGCTTCGTGGCTGTTTTTCTTGCACACCGGGCAGTCGTGTTGCAGCTGTTCGCCGCGCATCGCGTTGGCCAGTTCAGCGGTGAAAATCCCGGTCGGCACGGCGATGATCGAGTAACCGGTGATCATCACCAGCGACGAAATCACCTGACCCAGCGGCGTCTTCGGCACGATATCGCCGAAACCGACGGTGGTCAGCGTAACGATCGCCCAGTAGATGCCTTTGGGAATGCTGGTGAAGCCGTGTTCCGGGCCTTCGATCACGTACATCAGCGTGCCGAACACCGTCACCAGCGTGCAGACGCTGACCAGAAACACGACGATCTTCTGCTTGCTGCCGCGCAGCGCCGACATCAAATAGTTGGCTTGCTTGAGGTATGGGCTGAGCTTGAGCACGCGGAAAATCCGCAACATGCGGATGATTCGAATGATCAGCAAATACTGCGCATCGGCGTAATACAACGCGAGAATCCCCGGCACAATCGCCAGCAAGTCCACCAACCCGTAAAAGCTGAATGCGTAGCGCAACGGCTTCGGCGAGCAGTACAGGCGCAAGCCGTATTCGATGGCGAAAATCACCGTGAAGCCCCACTCGATGTACGCCAGCACGTTGGCGTAGTTCTGATGGATCGAGTCGATGCTGTCGAGCATCACGATCACGATGCTGGCGAGGATGATCAACAGCAAGATGCCGTCGAAGCGCCGCCCAGCCTTGGTGTCGCTCTGGAAAACCATGACGTAAAGCTCTTCACGCCAGTTTTTGCTGCTGTCCATGGATACCGCCTGAACCAATGATCAGCGAAGCCTAGGGTGATTCTCCCCGGTAGCGCAAGGCGCACTTTCAACGGCGGCTTTGGTGAACATTTGCACAGCGCTGCGCAGCAGCCAGCAGGCGAGGATAAATGGCGCGGTCAGCGTCGGCAGACCGACGAGGGCGAACAGCGGCGTCAGCATCAGCGCCGCGCCGATCGCCAGCAGTGGCAGCCACGGTTGGCGGCGCTGCGAGCTGAAGGCGAGGGCGGCCAGCACGGCGTTGTAACCACCGAGGCCGAGCAGCGCGGTATAGACATCCTGGTGCAACAAACTCCAGCTCATCCCCGCAAAAGAGCCGAACAGCGCCCAGCAGAACGCGCGGCGATCAGCGATCAGCAAACCGGCGGCAATCAGCGCGCCGGCCAGTGGATGGCTGAGAAACATCACTTGGCCAAGTCCTTTCAACGGCGCGGCGAGGGTGTTGAGCGCGCTGATTTCAATCAAGTGCGCCTGAGTCGAAGGCGTGGCAAAACACAGCAGCACCCAACTCAGCCCGACGAAGGGCGCGGTGCAGGCCGGCAGGTATTGGCTGAGGCGGGCGTGCTTGAGCCATTGCTGGGTGAGCATGGCGCTGAGGCCGCCGGCAGCGATGATCAGCGGCGGCAACAGCGCTGACCAGGGGAAATACAGGCTCAGCAACAAGCCGAGCAGAACACCGTTGTAGCTGAACAAACCGGCCTGGCGATCAGCCTTGGCATAACCGCGCCGTTGCGCCGTGAGCAACCCGGCAACCCCGCCCAGCAGTGCGCCGCCGAGCAAAGTGGGCGCGGTAAACAGAATCGCCGACAGGCACAGCAGACCGCACAGCGGATGCCGCTGCAGGAAAATCTGGCTGAAACCGTTGAGCAGGGCAGTGGCCCAGTCGGGGCAATGGGTGTTGAAGTGGTTGGCAGGCATGATGACGTCTGTGTTGTTTCAGTTAGATCGTGGTGCCTGCATCGCGAGCAAGCTCGCTCCCACATTGAATCTCTGTTCAATCAACGGATCTGTGAAAAACACACATCCACTGTGGGAGCGAGCTTGCTCGCGATGAGGTCAGTGCAGGCACCACAAAGGTCGGTCTTTAAATCAACGTTTCGATACGCAACGAGTTAGTCGACCCCGGCTGCCCGAACGGCACACCCGCAGTGATCAACAGTGTGTCGCCGCGTTGCGCCATGCCTTGGGCCTGGGCGATTTCCAGCGCCGTCGAACACACCTCGTCGACCTGGCGCAGCCGATCATTGACCACCGAATGCACGCCCCACGCCACGGTCAAACGGCGCGCTGTTTGCAGGTTCGGCGTGAGGTTGAGGATCGGCACCGTCGGCCGTTCCCGCGCCGCGCGCAGGCTCGACGTCCCCGATTCGCTGTAATTCACCAGCACCGCCACCGGCAGCACATTGCTGATGCGGCGGATCGCGCAACTGATCGCATCAGAAACCGTTGCTTCCGCTTTCGGCCGGCTGACGTCCAGTTGCGTCTGATAGTCCGGACCGTTTTCCACTTGGCGAATGATCTTGCTCATCATCTGCACCGCTTCCAGCGGGTATTCGCCGGACGCGGTTTCTGCCGACAACATCACCGCATCCGCGCCTTCGGCCACGGCGTTGGCGACGTCCGTCACCTCGGCACGGGTTGGGGCAGGGGAGAAGCGCATCGATTCGAGCATTTGCGTCGCCACCACCACCGGTTTGCCCAATTCGCGGCACGTTTTGATTATGTTTTTCTGAATCTGCGGCACGCTTTCGGCCGGCACTTCCACGCCAAGGTCGCCGCGCGCAACCATGATTGCGTCGCTCAATTCGGCGATTTCACGCAGTTGCGTCACGGCTGACGGTTTCTCGATTTTCGCCATCAGGAACGCTTTGTCGCCGATCAACGCGCGGGCCTCGCGAATGTCTTCCGGGCGCTGCACAAACGACAGCGCCACCCAATCCACGCCGAGCTCCAGACCGAAGCTCAAATCGCGACGATCCTTGGCGGTCAGCGGGCTCAGATCCAGCACCGCTTGCGGCACGTTCACGCCTTTGCGGTCGGACAGTTCGCCGCCATTGAGCACCGTGGTGTCGATCGCGTCGGAATACTTGGTGACCACGCGCAGACGCAATTTGCCGTCATCGAGCAGCAGGTCCATGCCCGGCTCCAGCGCCGCGATGATCTCGGGATGTGGCAAGTTGACCCGGCGCTCGTCGCCCGGCGTGGTGTCGAGATCCAGGCGCAACGCCTGGCCGCGATGCAGTTGCACTTTGCCCTCGGCGAACTTGCCGACCCGCAGTTTCGGGCCTTGCAGGTCCATGAGAATGCCCAGCGGGTAATTCAACTGGCGCTCGACTTCACGAATCCACTGATAGCGCTGCGCATGATCGGCGTGATCGCCGTGGCTGAAATTCAACCGGAAGATATTCACCCCGGCCTCGACCAGTTCGCGGATGTCTTCGATGCCGTGGGTGGCCGGGCCGAGGGTGGCGAGGATTTTGACCTTTTTATCAGGCGTCATTTTTTGTGCTCTCGAGAATCAGGATGGCGCGGAAGTCGTTGACGTTGGTGCGCGTCGGCTCGGTGACGATCAGCGCGTCGAGCGCCTCGAAATAGCCGTAGCCATTGTTGTTGTCCAACTCGTCGCTGGCGCTCAAACCGAGGGCGGCGGCGCGGGCGTAGCTGTCCGGGGTCATGATCGCGCCGGCATTGTCTTCGGAGCCGTCGATGCCATCGGTGTCGCCGGCCAGCGCATAGACGCCCGGCAGGCCTTTGAGGCTGTCGGTCAGGCTCAGCAGGAATTCGGCGTTGCGTCCGCCGCGACCGTTGCCGCGCACGGTGACCGTGGTTTCGCCGCCGGAAAGGATTACGCAAGGTGCGGCCAATGGCTGGCCGTGCAGAATGATCTGCCGCGCGATGCCGGCATGCACTTTCGCCACTTCGCGCGATTCGCCTTCCAGGTCGCCGAGGATCAGCGGGCTGAAACCGGCCTGACGGCACTTCACCGCAGCCGCTTCAAGCGATTGCTGCGGACGTGCGATCAGCTGGAAATGACTGCGCGCCAGGCTCGGGTCGCCGGGTTTGACGGTTTCCGACTCGGGACTCTGCAGCCAGTTGCGCACCGACACCGGCACTTCGATCGAATAACGCTTGAGGATCGCCAGCGCTTCGGCCGACGTGCTTGGGTCGGCCACGGTCGGGCCTGAAGCGATGACTGTGGCGAGGTCGCCCGGCACGTCGGAAATCGCGTAGGTATAAACAGTCGCCGGCCAGCAGGCTTTGCCGAGACGGCCGCCCTTGATCGCCGAGAGGTGCTTGCGCACGCAGTTCATCTCGCCGATGGTCGCGCCGGATTTGAGCAGCGCTTTGTTGATCGATTGCTTGTCGGCGAGGGTGATGCCTTCCGCCGGCAGGGCTAGCAACGCCGAGCCGCCGCCGGAGAGCAGGAAGATCACGCGGTCGTCTTCGCTGAGGTTGCTGACCAGCTCCAGCACGCGCTTGGCTACGGCCAGACCCGCTGCGTCCGGCACCGGGTGCGCGGCTTCGACCACTTCGATTTTTTCGCACGGCGCGCCGTGGCCGTAGCGGGTCACCACCAGCCCTGAGACTTCGCCCTGCCAGCAGCGCTCGACCACTTGCGCCATGGCGGCGGCGGCTTTGCCGGCGCCGATGACGATCACCCGACCGCTGCGATCACTGGGCAGATGGGCTTCAAGGACTTGCTGCGGATGCGCCGCGTCGATGGCTGTGGCAAACAGCTCGCGCAGCAGTTGTTGCGGATCGACCGACATGGCGGGCTCCCGGAATTCTTGTTATTGGAGAACGACTCGAACCCCTGTAGGAGCGAGGCTTGCCCGCGAAGGCGTCAGTACAAACGCCGTTGAGAGTCAGTCAGACCGAGGCGCTGCCTTCGCGGGCAAGCCTCGCTCCTACAGGGGGTAGGGGATGGCTTACTTGTTATCGCGGATCGAGAAATTGGCCATGTGCTCCAGGCCTTTGATCAGCGCCGAGTGGTCCCAGTTGCTGCCACCGATGGCTGCGCAGGTGCTGAACACTTGCTGGGCGTTGGCGGTGTTTGGCAGGTTGATGTTGAGTTCCTTGGCGCCTTGCAGGGCCAGGTTCAGGTCCTTCTGGTGCAGGCTGATGCGGAAGCCCGGATCAAAGGTGCCTTTGATCATGCGCTCGCCGTGTACTTCGAGAATTTTCGACGAAGCGAAACCGCCCATCAGTGCTTCACGAACCTTGGCTGGATCGGCGCCGTTTTTCGAAGCAAACAACAGCGCTTCGGCGACGGCCTGAATGTTCAGCGCAACGATGATCTGGTTCGCCACTTTCGCGGTTTGACCGTCACCATTGCCACCGACCAGGGTGATGTTCTTGCCCATCGCCTGGAACAGCGGCAGGGCGCGTTCGAAGGCGTCGGCATCGCCGCCGATCATGATGCTCAGGCTCGCAGCCTTGGCGCCGACTTCACCGCCGGAGACTGGCGCGTCGAGGTATTGCGCGCCTTTTTCGTTGACCTTGGCGGCGAAGGTTTTGGTCGCGGTCGGCGAGATTGAGCTCATGTCGATGACGATTTTGCCTTTGCCGACACCGGCGGCAATCCCGTCGGCGCGGAACAGCACATCGTCGACCTGCGGGGTATCCGGCACCATGATGATGATGAATTCGGCTTCTTGCGCGACTTCCTTCGGGTTGGCCAGAGCGATGGCGCCGCCCGCAACCAGATCAGCCGGCGCAGCGTCGTGGTGCGCCGACAGGAACAGGCTGTGACCGGCTTTCTGCAGGTTCAACGCCATTGGGTGGCCCATGATGCCGGTGCCGATAAATCCGATTTTAGCCATGAGAAAATCCTCTTGTTTTTATTGCTCTGTTCGCAAAATTCGTGGGGTGTCAGCGAGGGCGCCTTCGCGGGCAAGCCTCGCTCCTACGAACAACCCTGCTCCCTGTAGGAGCGAGGCTTGCCCGCGAAGAACGATGACGCGGTGTCAGATCAAATTGCGTTGTGGGTTTTCAGCCAGCCGAGGCCCGCTTCTGTGGTGGTCAGCGGCTTGTATTCGCAACCCACCCAACCCTGATAACCAATGCGATCGAGGTGTTCGAACAGGAAGCGATAGTTGATCTCGCCGGTGCCCGGTTCGTTACGCCCAGGGTTGTCCGCCAATTGCACATGGTTGATCTCAGCCAGGTGCGATTGCAGCGTGCGCGCCAGGTCGCCTTCCATGATTTGCATGTGATAGATGTCGTATTGCAGAAACAGATTGGCACTGCCGACCTGCTCGCGAATCGACAGGGCTTGCGCGGTGTTGTTCAGGTAGAAGCCGGGGATGTCGCGGGTGTTGATCGCTTCCATCACCAGTTTGATCCCCGCCGCTTGCAGCTTGTCGGCCGCGTACTTGAGGTTGCTGACGAAAGTTTTTTCCCCCGTGGCATCGTCGACGCCTTGCGGACGAATACCGGCCAGGCAGTTGATCTGCGTATTGCCCAGCACTTGCGCGTAAGCAATCGCCAGATCGACGCCGGCCCGAAACTCTTCGACCCGATCCGGCAGGCACGCGATGCCGCGCTCACCTTTGGCCCAATCACCGGCCGGCAGGTTGAACAGCACTTGGGTCAGACCGTTGGCATCGAGTTTGGCTTTGATTTCGGCGGAGCTGAAGTCGTAAGGGAACAGGTACTCGACACCACTGAAACCGGCTTTGGCGGCCGCTTCGAAACGGGCAAGAAAATCCTGTTCGGTGAACAGCATGGACAGGTTGGCTGCGAAACGCGGCATGGTGGTCTCCCGTAAAATATAGGGCCTGTAGCAGCTGCCGAGGCACGAGGCTGCGTTGGGCTGCGAAGCGGCCCCCGCGATGGCGGTCCTGCGGACACGCAACGCAGCCTCGTGCCTCGGCAGCTGCTACAAGTTCAGGTCATTCTCAATCAAGCATCGAAATCGCTGTTGGCGCATCGTTGCCGACCAGCGCCAGGTCTTCGAATTCGTTGACCGCGTTGATCTCGGTGCCCATCGAAATGTTGGTCACGCGTTCCAGAATAATCTCGACGATCACCGGCACCTTGAACTCTTCGATCAGTTCCTGAGCCTTGCGCAGGGCAGGCTGGATCTGCGCCGGTTCGAACACACGCAGTGCCTTGCAGCCGAGGCCTTCGGCAACCGCGACGTGGTCGACACCGTAACCGTTGAGCTCCGGTGCGTTGAGGTTATCGAAGGACAGCTGCACGCAGTAGTCCATGTCGAAACCGCGTTGGGCCTGACGGATCAGCCCCAGGTACGAGTTGTTCACCACGACGTGGATGTACGGCAGTTTGAACTGCGCGCCCACCGCCAACTCTTCGATCATGAACTGGAAATCATAGTCGCCCGACAGCGCCACAACCTTGCGCGTCGGATCAGCCTTGACCACGCCCAGCGCTGCCGGAATGGTCCAGCCCAACGGGCCGGCCTGACCGCAGTTGATCCAGTGACGCGGCTTGTAGACGTGCAGGAACTGCGCGCCGGCAATCTGCGACAGACCAATGGTGCTGACGTAGCAGGTGTCTTTGCCGAATACTTGGTTCATCTCTTCATACACGCGCTGCGGCTTGACCGGCACGTTGTCGAAGTGGGTCTTGCGTTGCAGGCTGGCCTTGCGCTGCTGGCAATCCTGCAGCCAGGCGCTGCGGTTTTTCAGCTTACCGGCGGCTTGCCACTCGCGAGCGACTTCGATGAACACGGTCAGCGCGGCGGCGGCGTCGGACACGATGCCCAGGTCCGGGTTGAACACGCGGCCAATCTGCGTCGGCTCAATGTCGACGTGAATGAATTTGCGACCTTCGGTGTAGACGTCGATCGAACCGGTGTGACGGTTGGCCCAACGGTTACCGACGCCCAACACCACGTCAGATTTGAGCAATGTCGCGTTGCCGTAGCGGTGCGAGGTTTGCAGGCCAACCATGCCGACCATCAACGGGTGATCGTCGGGGATTGTGCCCCAGCCCATCAGTGTCGGGATAACCGGGATGCCGGTCAGCTCGGCGAACTCGACCAGCAGCTCGCTGGCGTCGGCGTTGATGATGCCGCCACCGGCGACCAGCAACGGCCGCTCAGCCTGATCGAGCATGGCCAGGGCCTTTTCGATTTGCACGCGGTTGGCGGTGGGCTTGGCCAGTGGCAGCGGCTGGTAGGCGTCGATGTCGAATTCGATTTCGGCCATCTGCACGTCGAACGGCAGGTCGATCAGCACAGGGCCAGGGCGCCCGGAGCGCATTTCGTAGAAGGCTTTCTGGAACGCGTAAGGCACCTGGCCCGGCTCCATGACGGTGGTTGCCCACTTGGTCACGGGTTTGACGATCGCGGTGATGTCGACGGCCTGGAAGTCTTCTTTATGCATGCGCGCCCGCGGTGCCTGGCCGGTGATGCAAAGAATCGGGATCGAGTCGGCCGAGGCGCTGTAAAGGCCGGTGACCATGTCGGTACCCGCCGGGCCGGAGGTGCCGATGCACACGCCAATGTTGCCGGCCTTGGTGCGCGTGTAGCCCTCGGCCATGTGCGAAGCGCCTTCAACGTGGCGAGCGAGCACGTGATCGATGCCACCGACCTTCTGCAGGGCGGAGTACAGCGGGTTGATCGCGGCGCCCGGGATGCCGAAAGCGGTATCAACCCCTTCACGGCGCATCACCAGAACGGCGGCTTCGATTGCTCTCATTTTGCTCATGGTTTTGGTGCCTCTTACGTTTTGTAATTGTATACAAGTGGCTTTGCGCAGAGTGTATTCACGGCGGACGGCGCAGGTCAATCCATTTTCTCAAGCGTCTGTTTCATTCGTCGGAAGCCTGTTCTGCTGTGGCTTTTCGTCGCATGCGGCGCTTTTCGAGAATTATTGTATACAAATAAATAATCTATTGTGTTCTATTTGTTGCATCGGTCTGCGGCGAAAGCACGCAGCCCAACAGCTTTCCCTATAACAAAATGAGGACGGCACCATGAGCGCTTTAACCTTGAAAGTGGCAGTCAGCCTGGTCGATCAGGCCATCGCCGCAGGACGTGCAATTTCCGCAGCCCCACTGACCATCGCCGTGCTGGACGCCGGCGGGCACCTGGTCACCTTGCAACGCGAGGACGGCGCAAGCCTGCTGCGCCCGCAAATCGCTATCGGCAAAGCCTGGGGCGCAATCGCCCTGGGCAAAGGTTCACGCCTGCTGGCGCTGGACGCCCAACAACGCCCGGCATTCATCGCCGCACTCAACAGCCTGGGGCAGGGCAGCGTCGTCCCGGCACCGGGCGGTGTGTTGATCCGCGATCAGGATGGCAATGTGCTGGGTGCGGTCGGGATCAGCGGCGATCTGTCGGATGTCGATGAACAGTGTGCGATTAGCGCGATAGAGGCGCTGGGGCTGCGGGCGGATGCGGGGGTTGCTGCTTAAGATTTTTGTTGATTGACCTGGCGCTATCGCGAGCAGGCTCACTCCTACAGGGATTGATGGTGGACACAAATTGTGTCAACACCGCAAATCCCCTGTAGGAGTGAGCCTGCTCGCGATAGCTATCTATCAGACACATCCAGCCAACTGTTTGCCCCGTCTCCCAGCCTTCACAGGTCTAGCCTTTTCCTGAATTCATCATGAAAGGGCAAAGGAATGCCGGACCTACCCGCTGCACATCGATTGCGCCTCGGCCGCTATGCCGAACCCAACCGAATTTATCTGCTGACCACCAACACATTTCGCAGAGAACCTGTCTTCAACGACTTTGCCTTGGGCAGATTGGTCGTTGCGCAATTGCGCGCTGCGCAGGACCGAGGCTTGGCAAACTCCCTGGCCTGGGTGGTCATGCCCGATCACTTTCATTGGTTGATTGAGTTACAGCGCGGCTCTTTGAGCGAGTTGATGCAAAAGACCAAGTCGATGAGTACCAAGGCAGTGAAGCAGTGTAGTGGTCGAGCTACTGAACTCTGGCAGAGAGGATTCCATGATCGGGCACTTCGGCGGGAGGAGGATTTGGTCAAGCTTGCTCGGTATGTCGTAGCCAACCCGTTGCGGGCTGGACTGGTGGAGAAGCTGGGCGACTATCCGCTGTGGGATGCGATCTGGGTTTGACCGGATACCGAAGTGACTCGATCGCGAGCAGGCTCACTCCTACAGAGGGATGCATTCCAAATGTAGGAGTGAGCCTGCTCGCGATCAAGACGCCGCCATCTACCGATCCGGCTCACATCCTTTCAACACCAACCGAATAATCGTCTGCGCCGCCGCTTCGTAATCTGCTTCATCCAGTTTGGCTTTACCGGTGACTGCCGAGATCTGCCAATCGAAATCAGCATACGTCTGGGTCGCCGCCCAGATGCTGAACATCAGGTGGTTGGGGTCGATCGGGGCGATTTGGCCGCGGTCGATCCAGGTCTGGATGCAGTCGATGTTGTGCTTGGCCTGGCCGTTGAGGCGTTCGACCAGGTCGGCGCTCAGGTGCGGGGCGCCGTGCATGATTTCGCTGGCGAACACTTTGGAGGCGAATGGCAGATCGCGCGAGATGCGGATTTTCGAACGGATGTAGCCGCTCAGCACTTCACCCGGCACGCCGTCGGCGTTGAACGGCGTCGAGGCCTGCAGGATCGGCTCGATGATGCTTTGCAAAACCTCGCGGTAGAGGTTTTCCTTGGACTTGAAGTAGTAATAGACGTTGGGCTTGGGCAATCCCGCTTTGGCCGCGATATCACTGGTTTTGGTCGCAGCGAAGCCCTTGTCGGCAAACTCTTCACTGGCGGCACGCAGGATCAGTTCTTTGTTGCGCTCGCGGATAGTGCTCATAAACCAGGTAGTTCCTTGAACCAGGGAGTTCCTTGCCTGTTTCGGCGGTTGCGCATGGTAGCACCGGGCTCGCGCAGCGCTCAAGAATGCCCCACGGTGCGTCGGCTCGCGCTATGCTGCGCGGCATTCCACATTTGAAGGAAACCTGATTCATGGCAGGAAGCAGTTTGCTGTTGCTGATCGACGACATCGCCGCCGTGCTCGACGATGTTGCGTTGATGACCAAAATGGCCGCGAAGAAGACCGCTGGCGTGCTCGGCGACGACCTGGCGCTCAACGCCCAGCAAGTCAGTGGCGTGCGCGCCGAACGGGAAATCCCGGTGGTGTGGGCGGTCGCCAAGGGCTCGTTCCTCAACAAACTGATCCTGGTGCCGTCGGCGCTGGCCATCAGCGCGTTCATTCCGTGGTTGGTGACGCCGCTGTTGATGGTCGGCGGCGCTTACCTGTGCTTTGAAGGTTTCGAGAAACTCGCGCACAAGTTCCTGCACAAGGAAGAAGCCCAAGCCGAGCACGCGCAACTGGTCGAAGCCGTGGCTGACCCGGCGACCGATCTGGTGGCGTTCGAAAAGGGCAAGATCAAAGGCGCGATCCGCACCGACTTCATCCTCTCCGCAGAAATCATCGCCATCACCCTCGGCACCGTGGCTGACGCGTCGCTGACCCAGCAAGTGATCGTGCTGTCGGGCATCGCCATCGTGATGACCATCGGCGTTTACGGCTTGGTGGCGGGCATCGTCAAACTCGATGACTTGGGCCTGTGGTTGACGCAGAAGCCGGGTCAAGTGGCCAAAAGCATCGGCGGCGCGATTCTGCGTGCGGCGCCGTACATGATGAAAAGCCTGTCGGTGATCGGCACGGCCGCGATGTTTCTGGTCGGCGGCGGGATTCTCACCCACGGCGTACCGGTGGTGCATCACTGGATCGAAGGCGTCAGCGCCAGCGCCGGCGGGGCAGCGTTTATCGTGCCGACGTTGCTCAACGCGGTAGCGGGCATTGTTGCCGGCGCGGCGGTATTGGCGGTGGTGATGCTGGTGGGCAAACTCTGGAAATCAGTCAAAGGCTGAAGCTGACGCTGATCATTGTCGGAGCGAGCTTGCTCGCGATGGCGGTGTAACAGTCAGCGTATATGTTGACTGTTATGCCTTCATCGCGAGCAAGCTCGCTCCCACAGGGGATTTCGGGTGTTGGATCAAGCGCAAAAAAAGGCCATTCGACTCGCATCGAATGGCCTTTTTTGTTGCCCGCAGATTATGGAATGCCAGGGTTACTCGGCGATCTGCAGCTTGCGCGACTCGGTGTAGACGTAACGCACCTTCTCGTACTCGAACGGCGAGTTGAGCTGGCCGTAGCGGAAGCTGTTCTGGTGGCGCTTGTCGACCGCGCGCAAAGCCCAGATTTCCGGGTGGTTGGAGCTGACTTCGGAGACGTTCAAGAAGTTGACCGCCGCCTCGCCGCTGTAGTCGACCACCAGGCCTGCAGTGTCACGCAGGTTCGATGGGCCGAGGATCGGCAGCACGAAGTAAGCGCCGCCCGGCACGCCGTAGAAACCCAGCGTCTGGCCGAAGTCTTCGCTCTGGCGCGGCAGGCCCATGGCGGTGGCCGGGTCCCACAGGCCGGCGACGCCGATCGTGGTGTTGAGCAGCAGCCGCGCGGTGGTTTCCAGCGAGCGATGGCCCTTCAACTGCAACATGCTGTTAAGCAGGTTCGGCACATCGCCGAGGTTGTTGAAGAAGTTGCTCACGCCGGTGCGCAGAAAGCTTGGGGTGATGTAGCGATAGCCATCGACCACCGGCAGGAACACCCATTCATCGAACCGGTAGTTGAAGTGGTAAACCCGACGGTTCCACTCTTCCAGCGGGTCGTAGACGTTCAGCGCGTTGAGCGTAGAGCGCTCGAATTCGCGTTGGTCCAGGCCCGGGTTGAACTTGAGTTTGCTCAGCGGTTCCTTGAAGCCGTCACCGTCGATCACCACGGGTGCGTTGGCTTTGCTGTTGTCGGCATTGGCGACGCCTGCACAGAGTAACGCTGCGATAAGCAGGAGATATTTAGCCACGGAAGAACTCCAGCATGGCGTCGCTGTTGACGCGATAGTTAAGGTTGCCGCAATGGCCGCCCAATGGGTAAACGGTCAAGCGGTCACCGAATGTCTTGCGCAGGAAACCGAGGTCGCCTGGGCCGAGAATCACGTCGTCAGCGTTGTGCATGACCGAGATTTTCGGGCTGTCGCGCAGGTAATCCGTCAAGGCATACAGGCTGACCTGATCGATCAGTTGCAGCAGGCTGCCGCCGTCGGTGCGGGCGCGCCACATCGGGATCACTTGTTCGGTGATATAGCAGTCGAAATCGCATTGCAACGCACGCTTGAGGAACGGCGTGAGGCTGGTGCCTTCGGTGATCGGGTATTTCGGCGGCGTGATCAGACCGCGACGGTTGATCAGGTCGGATGTAAACGCAATGTCGGCGGCCGAGAAGCGGAACGAGGTGCCGATCAGCATGGCCATCTGTTCGTTGCTCAGGTGCTGCTTGGACTGTTGGAAGTCATAGAGCAGTGCATCGTTGAGGTCGATGTAGCCTTTTTGCTGGAAGTAGCGGGTCAGCTTGTTCAGCACCAATTCGTAGAACGTGGTGCTGTTGTTGATGCCTTTAACCTCGGTCTGGACAAGCTTGTCCAGGTTGGTGATCGAGGTGTAGAGGTTCACCGGCGGGTTCAACAGCAAGACTTTCTTGAAGTTGAAGCTGCGACGGGTTTCGTCCAGATGAGCGACGAACGCGGCATCCAGCGCACCCAGGCTGTAACCGGTGAGGTAGTACTCGGTGACCGGCGTTTTCGGGTTTTGCGCCCGAACGGCCTGCATCACCCGGTACATGTCCTCGGCGTCTTCCTTGGTAATGCCCGGTGTAGCGAAGCGTGAGGCAGCGCTGATGAAGTCGAAACTGGTCGGCGACGACAGCTGCACCACGTGATAACCGGCTTTGTAATAAAGCTTCTTCAGGTATTCGTTGAGGCTGCTGTCATAGCGCGCGCCGGTCCCGGCGATCAGAAAAATCAGCGGCGCCGCGTGATCCTGGGTGGCGATGCGGTAAGTGAGCTTTTTTACCGGCCAGAAGTTATCCGGCAGGCTGAACTCACGTTCAGGGCGCAACCGCACACTGCGGTCTTCCTGATTGATGTCTTCGTTGGCCGGCAACTCCGGGCGCAAGTCCGGTGGTGTGGTGGCAATCGTCGCCTCGAACGGATTCGTCAAGGGGAAGCCATAGCTGGCGGCGTCGATGTCGACCGCCAGTGCGGACGCACTCAAAATAAGGCCGCCAAACAGGGCGGCGAAGCGCAAGGAACGGAGCATGACTAAATCCCTTAGAGGAAAGGTGCCGAATGAAGTTCGCAGGCTATGACCACGGGGTTTGCGCCAAAGTGCCATGGAGCGGCACCAATCAGGGCTGAATTCGGAGTAATAGTAGCCGGACGATACACTTTGCAGCGATTGCTTGCCCAGTTAACTGTTGTTAAGGCTTGCACAAGGCTGGCGGGAGATTAAGCTGGCCGCCGTTTTCGCTTATTGGAGTGCTCCATGTCTCGCCGTATGCCCGTGATTCTGCTGCTTGTTTTGCTGCCCTTGTGGCTGGCCGCCAGTTATGGCGCGCGTTATGGCTTCATGGAGGACGCGCAATGGGTCGGCCTCTGCGTGGATGAGGCGAGTCGCTGGGAATGCCAAGTGCGCTCGAACCTGGGCCTGATGATTCACTTCAAGGTGTTGGGCTGGGGCGCGTTGGCCGCAGCGCTGATCGGTTTTGTCGTGCCGGGCCGCGCCGGGTGGTGGCTGGCAGTGTTGGCGCTGGTGCTGGGGTTCCCGGCGTTGGCGTTGTACAACACGACGTTAGCGGTGTTTGCGGTGGTGATTGCGGCGTTGCGGTTGGTCCGGGCTTCCCGGGTCGCCTGATAGTCCGTCATCGCGAGCAAGCTCGCTCCCACATTTGATCTGCGTAACACCGAAGATCCCCTGTAGGAGCGAGGCTTGCCCGCGAAGAGGCCAGCAGCGGTATTGAAGATCAGCCCTTGCGAACCCGCAAACACCGCCACAACGCTGCAACTATCAACACGCTAACCAGCGCCCAACCCCAGGCCTGCTGGTTCTGCAAACCTTCACGAAACAGCTGCGGCGCAATGCCGGCGCCGATGATGAAGGTCAGCAGGGCAATTTCCCGACGCGGCACACTCACCGGACGGCACAGGTAAACCAGCGCCGGCAGGATGAACGCGACGCTCGGAAAGCTGCGATAACGCGGATCGAAGACCAATTCCAACATCATCACCGCCGCCGCAAACCCGGCCGCGGCTACCAGCCAACCGGCTCGGCGTTCCAGCACGGCAAAAGCCTTGGCGCGCCAACCGCTGCGGGCGCTCAAGGTCAGTGCGGCATGCGCCAGCACCAGCAGATTCAGCGCGGTCAACAAGCCCACCCACAACCATTCGCTGGCAAAGCGTGTGGTGACTCGCGCCAGATCGCCCCAGGCGCCAATCGAGCAAGCCGCCAGTGCGCCCAGCAGCGGCAGCACCAACGCCGCACGAGTGCTGCGAACCCGGCCGCCCAGCAGCAAGGTGCCGAGGAAGATCAAACCGCCCACCGCCAGCCATTGTGACCAGTACGGCACGTTCGACACCGGGCCGGCCAGCACACCTTTGTCCTGACGATCGGCATCGTACAAACCCCAATAACCGCCGACCGCGCCTTCGCTGGCGCGTTTCCATGGCTGGTCAAACGCTTCGATCAGGTTGTAATGCCAGTTCTGTTCTTCGGCCATGGCGACAAAACCACGGATGAACTTCGCTTCGTTGACCCGGCTCGGCAGCGCGGTTTCACGCTGGCGGCCTTCGCTCGGCCAGCCGGTTTCGCCAATCATTACGTCTTTGGGTGCGAACTTGTTGCCGAACACCTGGCGCACTTCAGCGACGTGTTGCAGCGCGGCGTCGATGTTCGACGGATCATCTTCCCAGTACGGCAGCAAGTGGATGGTCAGGAAGTCCACCGCTGGCGCGACTTCCGGGTGCTTCAACCAGAATTCCCAGACGTCGGCATAGGTGACGGGTTGCTTGATCGCGCTTTTTACCTTGTTGATCAGTTTGGCCAATTGCGCGCCGGTGACTTCTTTGCGCAGCAAGGCTTCGTTGCCGACGATCACCGAGGTCACGACGTCCGGGTTGGCGTTGGCCGAGGCAATCAGCAGGTCGACTTCCTTGGCGGTGTCGACCGGGTTGTTGTTGACCCAGGCGCCAATCATCAGCTTCAAACCGTGCTTGCGCGCCAGGTCGGGCAGGGCTTCGAGGCCGGTCATGGAATACGTGCGGATGCATTCAAAACGCGTGGCCAGCAGCGCGAGGTCGGCGTCCATGCGCTCGGGGCGCAATTTGAACAGCTGATCGAACGGCGACTGGTCTTTGTCGAATGGCGTGTAGGACGCGCATTGCAACTTGTGCGTGGCGCTGGCCGCGTCCGGCAGAATCACCGGTTTGCCGAGGCCGTACCAGAAACCGCCGAGGGCAAACAGCCCCAGCAGGCAAGCGAATAGATAGGCTGAAAAAGGAAAGCGTGAAGTCGCGGGCATGGTCTGGCCGTCTGGGAGCAAAGCCGCGCATGTTACCTGTATTTGCCGCGCGCTTGGGGCCTTGCATGATTTTGACATGCAAAGTTCGGGCGGATCGGGAAGGGTGTTTGTGCTCGTCGCGATTAATGGCCTTCTGATGTCGTTTCTCGATGCCTTGAGGTCGCTGGCAGAGCAGGTCGCGGATGGCGTCAGGTTGATTATCGAGGCGTCAGTGTTCTCCTTGGTCAATCGCGCTGACGCGGGCGAGTTGGCGGTCAGGCGTGATGGAGGCGCTGTGCACCATAACAATACGTTGACGCCGCTCGGCATCCGTCGGGCGCAGCACTTTCGGGGAAGTAACGATGAAGATGCGACGACTTTTAGGCGCGAGTGCCGCACTGGTGCTTGCGATTGGCTCCACATTCGCCAACGCCGAGACCAAAACCCTGAGCATCGGTTACGTTGACGGCTGGTCCGACAGCGTCGCGACCACCCACGTGGCCGCGGAAGTGATCAAGCAGAAACTCGGTTACGACGTGAAGCTGCAAGCCGTCGCCACCGGGATCATGTGGCAAGGCGTGGCGACCGGCAAACTCGACGCCATGCTGTCGGCGTGGCTGCCGGTGACTCACGGCGACTACTGGACCAAGAACAAGGATCAAGTCGTCGATTACGGCCCGAACTTCAAGGACGCAAAAATCGGCCTGATCGTGCCGGAATATGTCAAAGCCAAGACCATCGACGATCTGAAAACCGATGACACCTTCAAGAAACGCATCGTTGGGATTGATGCCGGTTCGGGTGTGATGCTCAAGACCGAACAGGCAATCAAGGACTATGACCTGACCGGTTATCAGCTCAAGGCCAGTTCCGGCGCCGGCATGATTGCCGAGCTGACCCGTGCCGAGAAGAAAAACGAATCCATCGCCGTCACCGGTTGGGTGCCGCACTGGATGTTTGCCAAGTGGAAACTGCGTTTCCTCGACGATCCGAAAGGCGTGTATGGCGCGGCGGAAACCGTGAACAACATTGGCAGCAAGGATTTGGCGACCAAGGCACCGGAAGTGGCGAAATTTCTGAAAAACTTCCAGTGGGCGTCGAAGGACGAAATCGGCGAAGTCATGCTGGCGATTCAGGACGGCGCCAAGCCTGATGCGGCGGCCAAGGCCTGGGTGGCAAAACACCCGGAACGAGTTGCCGACTGGATCAAGTGATCTAGCCAAAAGCGTCTAGCCCGTACTTCTCAAGGCCCCTTGGCATAACCGCCAAGGGGCCTTTTGCATTCCTGCAGGAGCACGGCTTGCCCGCGATGGCGTTCTTACTATCGCCATCGCGGGCAAGCCTTGCTCCCACAGGTGCAAAGCACGCTAACTATTTAGTTCTGGAAAATGGCAATTCTGTCATGTCGTTCTAATACTAAGGTCGTCTGGAAGCCGTCCCGCAGCCGCATAAAGTGGCTACGTTCTAACAATAATCTGTGCTGCGAGGATAAAAACAATGAACGACAGCATTTACCTCTCGATTCAAAACAGCCCGCGCTTCAAGGAGCTGGTTAGTAAGCGAGAAAAGTTCGCCTGGATTCTATCGGCGATCATGCTTGGGCTTTACTCCGGCTTCATCCTTCTGATCGCTTACGGCCCGCATGTGCTGGGCGCGAAGATCAGCCCTGAGTCTTCTATTACCTGGGGGATACCGATTGGTGTCGGGTTGATCCTGTCAGCGTTTGTCCTGACCGGAATCTACGTAACACGCGCCAATGGCGAATTTGACGACCTGAACAATGCGATTCTCAAGGAGGCTCAGCAATGATCCGGCGTCTAATCGCTCTATTGAGCATCGCAGCCTTCGCCCCGAGCGTCTGGGCGGCCGAAGCGCTGACTGGCGAAGTGCACAAACAACCGCTGAACGTGTCCGCGATCCTGATGTTCGTGGCGTTCGTCGGTTTGACCCTGTGCATCACGTACTGGGCGTCCAAACGCAACAATTCGGCGGCCGACTACTATGCGGCCGGCGGCAAGATCACCGGTTTCCAGAACGGCTTGGCGATTGCCGGCGACTACATGTCGGCGGCGTCTTTCCTGGGTATTTCCGCGCTGGTGTTCACCTCTGGCTACGACGGCTTGATCTACTCGATCGGCTTCCTCGTGGGTTGGCCGATCATTCTGTTCCTGATCGCCGAACGCCTGCGTAACCTGGGTAAGTACACGTTTGCCGACGTGGCGTCCTACCGCCTCGGGCAAACCCAGATCCGCACCTTGTCTGCCTGCGGTTCGCTGGTGGTGGTGGCGTTCTATCTGATCGCGCAAATGGTCGGTGCCGGCAAGCTGATCCAGCTGCTGTTCGGCCTCGACTACTACGTTGCGGTGATCCTCGTCGGTATCCTGATGTGCATGTACGTGCTGTTCGGCGGCATGTTGGCGACCACTTGGGTGCAGATCATCAAGGCTGTGCTGCTGCTGTCCGGTGCCTCGTTCATGGCGCTGATGGTGATGAAACACGTCAACTTCGACTTCAACATGCTGTTCTCCGAAGCGATCAAAGTTCACCCGAAAGGCGAGGCGATCATGAGCCCCGGTGGACTGGTGAAAGACCCGATTTCGGCGTTCTCGCTGGGTCTGGCGCTGATGTTCGGTACCGCTGGCCTGCCGCACATTCTGATGCGCTTCTTCACCGTGAGCGACGCAAAAGAAGCACGCAAGAGCGTGCTGTACGCGACTGGCTTCATTGGTTACTTCTACATTCTTACGTTCATCATCGGTTTTGGCGCGATCCTGTTGGTCAGCACCAATCCTGAGTTCAAGGACGCGGCTGGCGCATTGTTGGGCGGTAACAACATGGCGGCGGTGCACTTGGCCAATGCGGTCGGCGGCAGTGTGTTCCTCGGCTTCATTTCGGCGGTAGCGTTCGCGACCATTCTGGCGGTTGTGGCAGGTTTGACCCTGGCCGGTGCGACGGCGGTGTCGCATGACTTGTATGCCAGTGTGATCAAGAAGGGCAAAGCCAACGACAAGGACGAGATCCGCGTTTCGAAGATCACCACGGTTGCGCTGGGTGTGCTGGCGATTGGCTTGGGGATTTTGTTCGAGAGCCAGAACATTGCGTTCATGGTTGGCTTGGCGTTCTCGATTGCGGCGAGCTGTAACTTCCCGGTGTTGCTGCTTTCGATGTACTGGAAGAAGCTGACGACCCGTGGCGCGATGATTGGCGGCTGGTTGGGGCTGATCAGTGCTGTTGGTTTGATGGTGCTCGGGCCGACCATTTGGGTGCAGATTCTGCATAACGAAAAGGCAATTTTCCCGTACGAGTATCCAGCGCTGTTTTCGATGGCGATTGCATTTGTCGGGATCTGGTTTTTCTCGATTACTGACAAGTCGACGGCTGGGGTGAATGAGCGGGCGTTGTTTTTCCCGCAATTCGTTCGGTCGCAGACTGGGTTGGGGGCGAGCGGGGCGGTTTCGCACTGATGCCGTTGTAGAGGTTGTTTGAATTGAAATGCCCTGGTCGAGAGACCGGGGCATTTTTTTGGCTTTTTTTTGTAGGAGTGAGCCTGCTCGCGATGGCGGTGTGTCTGGCAGCATATGCATTGACTGACCCACCGCTTTCGCGAGCAAGCTCAGCTCCTACAGGATTAGCGTCATGCCTGAATCCGGCATCCAAGGTGGATTCCCTGTGGGAGCGAGCTTGCTCGCGATGGCGTCTTGTCTGTCGGTGTATGAACCAGCTGCAAAGTGACTCGCTGTCAGAGCGAAACCGCCGGAAAACCCACTCGGTGCCACCGCTGCTGAGCCCCCACAAACAAAAACGGCCTCTATATAAATAGAGGCCGTTCCCGGTACAACCTAAGACGTTATCGCAAGACAAATCTTATTTGCGGTCTTCCAGCTTGGTGATATCACGCGACTCATACCCAGTGTACAACTGGCGCGGACGGCCAATCTTGTACGGGCTGGAGAGCATTTCTTTCCAGTGAGAAATCCAGCCGACAGTCCGCGCCAAAGCGAAGATCACGGTGAACATACTGGTCGGAATGCCGATCGCCTTGAGAATAATCCCCGAGTAGAAGTCGACGTTCGGGTACAGCGAGCGCTCGATGAAGTACGGATCAGTCAACGCAATCTCTTCCAGGCGCATCGCCAGTTCGAGTTGCGGATCGTTATTGATCCCCAGTTCCTTGAGCACTTCGTCGCAGGTCTGCTTCATGACGGTAGCGCGCGGGTCGCGGTTTTTGTAAACGCGGTGGCCGAAGCCCATCAACTTGAACGGATCGTTCTTGTCCTTGGCCTTGGCGATGAACTTGTCGATGTTCGACACATCGCCAATCTCGTCGAGCATGGTCAGAACTGCTTCGTTGGCGCCGCCGTGGGCAGGGCCCCACAGTGCAGCGATACCAGCGGCGATACAGGCGAACGGGTTGGCACCCGACGAGCCGGCCAGGCGCACGGTGGAAGTCGATGCGTTCTGCTCGTGGTCGGCGTGGAGGATGAAGATCCGGTCCATTGCCTTGGCGAGTACCGGGCTGATCGGTTTGATCTCGCACGGCGTGTTGAACATCATGTGCAGGAAGTTTTCCGCGTACGTCAGGTCGTTGCGCGGGTACATCATGGGTTGACCCATGGAGTACTTGTAAACCATCGCTGCCAGGGTCGGCATCTTGGCAACCAGGCGGATCGCGGAGATTTCGCGATGCTGCGGGTTATTGATGTCCAGGGAGTCGTGGTAGAAGGCCGAGAGGGCGCCTACTACACCGCACATGACGGCCATCGGGTGGGCGTCGCGACGGAAGCCGTTGAAGAAAGTCTTCAATTGCTCGTGAACCATGGTGTGGTTCTTCACGGTACTGACGAACTGGGCCTTCTGTTCTGCGGTCGGCAATTCGCCGTTGAGCAGCAGATAGCAGGTTTCCAGATAGTCCGACTTTTCAGCCAGCTGTTCGATCGGGTAGCCGCGGTGCAGCAGGATGCCGTTGTCGCCGTCGATATAGGTGATCTTCGACTCGCAGGAAGCTGTCGACATGAAGCCAGGGTCAAAGGTGAAACGGCCCGTGGCCGTCAGGCCCCGAACATCGATTACATCGGGACCAACGGTGCCGGTTAAAATGGGCAGCTCGACGGGGGCTGCGCCCTCGATGATCAACTGCGCTTTTTTGTCAGCCATGTGGCCTCCTATTTATGCTTGAAATCATCAGACAGACCCCCCACGCAGGGCCCGCACCACTATAGTGAGATAAATCCGAATGTCAATTTGCCTAAAGTCTTGCTCCAGAAGGCTTTAACCGTACTTTTTCCTCGAAATTGCCTGCCATTTACGCCTTTTATTCAACTTGTGCAATGCGCTATTAGGGGAAGGTGAACGCGTTGTCATTAGTAGCCTAACTGTCTATACTCGGCCACCGACCGCCAGGGGCTTTTGGGCCTGCTTTATTGGGGGTCGCATCCCTGGGTGGTGGTTACCTGACCAGTGCACTCCCCAACAACTTTGCCCTGATTGTTAGGGGCTCTTCAGTGTGAAAAAAAGCCGTGAAAAGCCAACGACCTGTAAACCTAGACCTAAGGACCATCAAACTCCCCATCACCGGCGTTACGTCGTTTCTTCACCGTGTTTCCGGCATCATCCTCTTCCTGGGCATTGGCTTCATGCTGTACGCATTGAGCAAATCCTTGGGTTCCGAGGAAGGTTTTGCCGACGTGAAGGCAACCTTGACCAGCCCGCTGGCCAAGTTCGTAGCATGGGGCCTCCTGTCCGCTCTGCTGTATCACCTGGTAGCCGGTGTGCGCCACTTGATCATGGACATGGGCATCGGTGAGACGCTGGAAGGCGGCAAGCTGGGCTCGAAAATCATTATCGCCGTGTCTGCGGTGTTGATCGTTCTGGCGGGAGTTTGGATATGGTAACCAGCGTTACGAACCTGTCGCGTTCGGGCCTCTATGACTGGATGGCACAGCGCGTGTCGGCGGTTGTCCTCGCGGCTTATTTCATCTTCCTGATCGGGTACCTGGCAATGCACCCCGGCATTGGCTATGTCCAATGGCATGAGCTGTTTGCAAGCAACGGGATGCGTATCTTCAGTCTGCTGGCCCTTGTAGCCCTGGGCGCTCACGCCTGGGTCGGCATGTGGACCATCGCGACCGACTACCTGACGCCGATGGCGCTGGGCAAGTCCGCGACTGCAGTACGTTTCCTCTTCCAGGCAGTATGCGGCGTTGCGATGTTCGCCTACTTCGTCTGGGGTGTGCAGATTCTTTGGGGTATCTGATTCATGTCTACTACAGTTAATACGCTTTCGTTCGACGCCATTATTGTTGGCGGCGGCGGTGCTGGCATGCGTGCCGCACTGCAGCTGGCACAAGGCGGTCACAAGACTGCCGTGGTTACCAAGGTTTTCCCGACTCGCTCGCACACTGTATCCGCCCAGGGTGGCATCACCTGCGCCATCGCCTCCGCTGATCCAAACGATGACTGGCGCTGGCACATGTACGATACCGTCAAGGGTTCCGACTACATCGGTGACCAGGACGCTATCGAATACATGTGTTCCGTAGGCCCGGAAGCGGTCTTCGAGCTCGAGCACATGGGCTTGCCATTCTCCCGTACCGAACAGGGCCGCATCTACCAGCGTCCGTTCGGCGGTCAGTCGAAAGACTTCGGCAAGGGTGGCCAGGCTGCACGTACCTGCGCCGCTGCCGACCGTACCGGTCACGCTCTGCTGCACACTCTGTACCAGGCCAACCTCAAGGCCGGCACCGTATTCCTCAACGAATACTACGGCGTCGACCTGGTGAAGAACGAAGATGGTGCCTTTGTCGGCATGATCGTCATCTGCATCGAGACTGGCGAAACTTCCTACGTTCGTGCCAACGCCACCGTATTGGCGACCGGCGGCGCAGGTCGTATCTACTCGTCCACCACCAATGCCCTGATCAACACCGGTGACGGCGTCGGCATGGCTCTGCGTGCTGGCGTGCCGGTACAAGACATTGAAATGTGGCAGTTCCACCCGACCGGCATCGCCGGCGCCGGTGTACTGGTTACAGAAGGTTGCCGCGGTGAAGGCGGTTACCTGATCAACAAGCACGGCGAGCGTTTCATGGAGCGTTATGCTCCGAACGCCAAAGACCTGGCTGGTCGTGACGTGGTTGCTCGCTCGATGGTTAAAGAAATCATCGCCGGCAACGGTTGCGGCCCTGATGGCGACCACGTGATGCTGAAACTCGATCACCTCGGTGAAGAAGTTCTGCACAGCCGTCTGCCAGGCATCATGGAACTGTCCAAGACCTTCGCCCACGTCGATCCAGCCGTAGCGCCGATTCCGGTCGTTCCAACCTGCCACTACATGATGGGCGGCGTGCCGACCAACATTCATGGTCAGGCAATCACTCAAGACGCTGAAGGCGTGGACCAGATCATCCCGGGCCTGTTCGCTGTAGGCGAAGTGGCTTGCGTATCGGTTCACGGCGCCAACCGTCTGGGCGGCAACTCGCTGCTCGACCTGGTGGTATTCGGTCGTGCTGCCGGCCTGTTCCTCGAACAGACCCTGAAAGAAGGCGTCGACTACGCTCGCCCACGCCAGTCCGACATCGATGCTGCCCTGGCACGTCTCGATGGCCTGAACTCGCGGACCGAAGGCGAAGACGTTGCAACTCTGCGTAAAGAGCTGCAAAGCTGCATGCAGAACTACTTCGGTGTATTCCGTACCGGCGAATACATGCAGAAGGGTATTGCCCAGCTGGCCGATCTGCGTGGGCGTATCGCCAACGTCAAGATCAACGACAAGAGCCAGGCGTTCAACACCGCTCGAATCGAAGCCCTGGAACTGCAAAACCTGCTGGAAGTGGCCGAAGCCACCGCCATCGCTGCAGAGATCCGTAAAGAGTCGCGCGGCGCTCACGCCCGTGAAGACTTTGAAGATCGCGACGATGAAAACTGGCTGTGCCACACCTTGTACTTCCCGGGTGACAAGCGCGTTACCAAGCGTGCCGTGAACTTCTCGCCGAAGACTGTTCCGACTTTTGAACCTAAGATTCGGACTTATTAAGGGTGGCTGCCATGTTGAAAGTCAGTGTTTATCGCTACAACCCTGATCAGGACGCTGCGCCGTTCATGCAGGAATTCCAGGTTGATACCGGTGGTAAAGACCTGATGGTGCTGGACGTGCTGGCCCTGATCAAAGAGCAGGACGAGGGTTTCTCCTATCGTCGCTCTTGCCGTGAAGGTGTTTGCGGTTCCGACGGCATGAACATCAACGGCAAAAACGGCCTGGCATGCGTGACGCCGCTGTCGTCTGTCGTAAAAGGTAACAAGCTGGTTGTTCGTCCGCTGCCTGGTTTGCCGGTTATCCGTGACCTGGTCGTCGATATGAGCATCTTCTACAAGCAATACGAGAAGGTGAAGCCATTCCTGCAGAACGACACGCCGGCTCCGGCCATCGAGCGTCTGCAGACTCCGGAAGAGCGTGAAAAGCTCGACGGTCTGTACGAGTGCATCCTGTGCGCTTGCTGCTCGACCTCTTGCCCGTCCTTCTGGTGGAACCCCGACAAGTTCCTGGGCCCAGCTGCCCTGCTGCAAGCGTATCGCTTCCTGGCAGACAGCCGCGACACCAAGACTGCCGAGCGTTTGTCTTCGCTGGATGACCCGTTCAGCGTATTCCGCTGCCGCGGGATCATGAACTGCGTCAACGTCTGTCCAAAAGGCCTGAACCCGACTAAGGCCATCGGACACGTACGTAACATGCTGCTGCAAAACGGCGTGTGATACAGCTGTAAACGCAGGACCGCTGTACCCGTAGATGCTACGGCGCAGGCTTCAACCGGCGCCGTAGTTTTAACCTGAGCAGCAGCCCATAAAGCTGCAGCTCTTATTTTGAAGAAATGAGACAAGCAGGGGCATCCGGGCTGGTACCCGGACTATCAGCGTGATCCTAAGTGGCTTGTTTTAGTCGCTGCATTCGGACTTCTGCAAGTTTGCTCGGTGTCGACGCCGGTGGTGTTCCCCTAACCGAGGGTGACCAAGCATGCAAGAAAGCGTGATGCAGCGCATGTGGAACAGCGCCTACCTATCCGGTAGTAACGCTGCCTATGTGGAAGAGCTCTACGAGCTCTACCTGCACGACCCTAACGCTGTGCCAGAAGAGTGGCGCACCTACTTTCAGAAGTTGCCTTCCGACGGCAACACTGCCACCGATGTTTCGCACTCCACGATTCGCGATCATTTCGTCTTGCTGGCAAAGAACCAGCGCCGCGCCCAACCGGTGTCTGCCGGGAGCGTGAGCAGCGAGCACGAGAAGAAGCAAGTTGAAGTGCTGCGATTGATCCAGGCCTACCGTATGCGTGGCCACCAGGCAGCCCAGCTTGATCCGCTGGGGCTGTGGCAGCGTCCTGCACCTGCAGACCTGTCAATCAATCATTACGGCTTGACCAATGCCGATCTTGATACGACCTTCCGTGCCGGCGACCTGTTCATCGGCAAAGAGGAGGCGAGCCTACGCGAAATTCACGAAGCGTTGCAGCAGACATATTG
The DNA here is from genome assembly GCF_007828705.1 of Pseudomonas sp. SJZ131. Classification (NCBI taxonomy): domain Bacteria; kingdom Pseudomonadati; phylum Pseudomonadota; class Gammaproteobacteria; order Pseudomonadales; family Pseudomonadaceae; genus Pseudomonas; species Pseudomonas sp. SJZ131. The sequence goes on from NZ_VIVC01000002.1 coordinate 1,053,900, forward strand.
CCGCACCATCGGCGCTGAATTTACGCACATCGTCGATTCCGAGCAGCGTCACTGGTTCCAGCAGCGTCTGGAAAGCGTGCGCGGTCGCCCGGCGTTCTCGGCCGATATCAAGAGCCACCTGCTTGAGCGCGTTACCGCCGCTGAAGGTTTGGAAAAATACCTGGGCACCAAATACCCGGGCACCAAGCGTTTCGGTCTGGAAGGTGGCGAGAGCCTGATCCCGTTGCTCGACGAGCTGATCCAGCGTTCCGGTTCCTACGGCACCAAGGAAATCGTTATCGGCATGGCCCACCGTGGCCGTCTGAACGTGCTGGTCAACACCTTCGGCAAGAACCCGCGCGAGCTGTTCGACGAGTTCGAAGGCAAGAAGAAGGTCGAGCTGGGTTCCGGTGACGTCAAATATCACCAGGGCTTCTCGTCCAACGTCATGACCACCGGCGGTGAAGTTCACCTGGCCATGGCCTTCAACCCGTCCCACCTGGAAATCGTTTCTCCAGTGGTCGAGGGTTCGGTGCGTGCCCGTCAGGATCGTCGTAACGACCCTACCGGTGAAAAAGTCCTGCCGATTTCCATCCACGGTGACGCTGCATTCGCAGGTCAGGGTGTGGTCATGGAAACCTTCCAGATGTCGCAGACCCGCGGCTTCAAGACTGGCGGTACGGTTCACCTGGTGATCAACAACCAGGTCGGCTTCACCATCAGCAATCCGGAAGACTCGCGCTCCACCGAGTACGCGACCGACGTTGCGAAAATGATCCAGGCGCCGATCCTCCATGTGAATGGTGATGATCCGGAAGCCGTATTGTTCGTGACCCAGCTGGCCATCGATTACCGCATGCAGTTCAAGCGTGACGTGGTTATCGACCTGGTTTGCTACCGTCGCCGCGGCCACAACGAAGCTGACGAGCCTAGCGGCACCCAGCCTCTGATGTACCAGCAGATCGCCAAACAGCGCACCACGCGTGAGCTGTACGCCGAACGCCTGACCCAGGCCGGTGTGGTTGATGATGCGCGCGTACAGGCCAAGATCGACGAATACCGCAACGCGCTGGACAACGGTCTGCACGTTGTGAAAAGCCTGGTCAAAGAGCCGAACAAAGAGTTGTTCGTGGACTGGCGTCCGTACCTGGGCCACGCCTGGACTGCACGTCACGACACGCGTTTCGACTTGAAGACCTTGCAGGAACTGTCCGCCAAGCTGCTGGAAATTCCGGAAGGCTTCGTGGTTCAGCGCCAGGTTTCGAAAATCTACGAAGACCGTCAGAAGATGCAAGTCGGCGGCCTGCCGATCAACTGGGGTTACGCCGAAACCATGGCGTACGCGACCCTGGCGTTCGAAGGTCACCCGATCCGCATGACGGGTCAGGACATCGGCCGCGGTACGTTCTCGCACCGTCACGCCGTGTTGCACAACCAGAAAGACGCGGGCAGCTACATCCCGTTGCAGAACCTGTACAAAGGCCAGCCACGTTTCGACCTGTACGATTCGTTCCTGTCCGAAGAAGCCGTACTGGCATTCGAATACGGTTACTCGACCACCACGCCTGAGGCGCTGGTGATCTGGGAAGCCCAGTTCGGCGATTTCGCCAACGGTGCCCAAGTGGTTATCGACCAGTTCATCACCAGTGGCGAGCACAAGTGGGGCCGTCTTTGCGGTCTGACCATGCTGCTGCCGCACGGTTATGAAGGTCAGGGGCCGGAGCACTCTTCGGCACGTCTGGAGCGTTACCTGCAATTGTGCGCCGAGCACAACATTCAGGTAGCCGTGCCGACGACCCCGGCGCAGATCTACCACTTGCTGCGTCGTCAGGTGATCCGTCCGCTGCGCAAGCCGTTGATCGTGCTGACTCCGAAGTCGCTGCTGCGTCACAAACTGGCTGTTTCGACCCTGGAAGATCTGGCCGAAGGTTCGTTCCAGACCGTTATCCCGGAAATCGATGCCCAAGACCCGTTGAAGGTCGAGCGCGTTGTCCTGTGTAGCGGCAAGGTCTACTACGACCTGCTGGAAAAACGTCGTGCCGAAGGTCGTGATGACATCGCCATCGTGCGTATCGAGCAGCTGTACCCATTCCCTGAGGACGACTTGAACGAAGTCCTGGCTCCGTATTCCAACCTCAAACACATTGTTTGGTGTCAGGAAGAGCCGATGAACCAGGGTGCGTGGTACTGCAGCCAACACCACATGCGCCGCATCATTGGCAATCACAACAAGTCGCTCGTACTCGAATACGCCGGCCGTGATGCTTCTGCTGCACCTGCATGCGGTTACGCATCGATGCACGCTGAGCAGCAGGAAAAACTGCTGCAAGACGCCTTTACTGTTTAACGCCTTCGCGCACCTGAAACCGAATTTAAGGACCCACAGATAATGGCTATCGAAATCAAAGCCCCCACTTTCCCGGAATCGGTTGCCGATGGCACCGTTGCCACTTGGCACAAGCAACCAGGCGACGCGGTAAAGCGTGACGACCTGATCGTCGACATCGAGACCGACAAAGTTGTGCTGGAAGTGTTGGCTACTGCCGACGGCGTGCTGGGCGCAATCGTCAAGAACGAAGGCGACACCGTTCTGTCCGACGAAGTCCTGGGCTCGATCGAAGAGGGCGGCGCTGCTGCCGCTCCGGCTCCTGCTGCTGCCGCTGCTGCTCCGGCCGCCGCACAAGCCGCTGCTCCAGCTGCCGATGGCGAAGACGATCCTGTTGCTGCACCGGCTGCTCGCAAGCTGGCTGAAGAAAACGGCATCAACATCGCTTCCGTTTCCGGCACCGGCAAGGGTGGTCGTGTCACCAAGGAAGACGTTGTCGCTGCTGTTGCTGCCAAGAAAGCCGCACCGGCCGCCGCGCCTGCCAAGGCTGCTGCACCTGCCGCCGCCGCTCCAGTGTTCGCCGCTGGCGACCGCATCGAGAAGCGCGTACCGATGACCCGCGTGCGGGCCACCGTTGCCAAGCGTCTGGTTGAAGCTCAGTCGAACATGGCGATGCTGACCACTTTCAACGAAGTCGACATGACCGAAGTCATGGCCCTGCGTTCGAAGTACAAGGATCTGTTCGAGAAGTCCCACAACGGCGTACGCCTGGGCTTCATGTCGTTCTTCGTCAAAGCGGCCACCGAAGCGCTGAAACGCTTCCCGGCAGTCAACGCTTCGATCGACGGCGCCGACATCGTTTACCACGGTTATGCCGACGTTGGTGTGGCTGTTTCCAGCGACCGTGGCCTGGTAGTACCGGTCCTGCGCAACGCTGAAATGATGAGCCTGGCTGAAATCGAAGGCGGCATCGCCACCTTCGGCAAGAAGGCTCGCGACGGCAAACTGTCGATGGACGAAATGACCGGTGGTACGTTCACCATCACCAACGGTGGTACCTTCGGTTCGATGATGTCGACGCCGATCGTCAACCCGCCGCAAGCGGCCATCCTGGGCATGCACAACATTCTGCAGCGCCCGATGGCGATCAACGGTCAGGTGGTTATCCGTCCGATGATGTACCTGGCTCTGTCCTACGATCACCGTCTGATCGATGGCAAAGAAGCTGTGACCTTCCTGGTTACCATCAAGAACCTGCTGGAAGACCCGGCTCGTTTGCTGCTGGATATCTGATAGAAGCAGCTGCAGGTTTCAAGCCTCCAACTGCCGGAAACGGCAGTCTGGCTTGAGGCTTGCGGCTTTAAGCTTGCCGCAAAAAAGAGGATTTTTTGAATGTCGCAGAAATTTGACGTAGTAGTGATCGGTGCCGGCCCTGGTGGCTACGTGGCTGCCATCAAGGCAGCACAGCTCGGTCTTTCGACTGCCTGCATCGAGAAGTACACCGACAAGGAAGGCAAACTGGCTCTGGGCGGTACTTGCCTGAACGTCGGCTGCATTCCATCCAAGGCGCTGCTGGACAGCTCCTGGAAGTACAAGGAAGCCAAAGACGGCTTCGCCATCCACGGTATCAATCACGCTGGCGTGACCATGGACGTGGCAGCAATGGTTGGCCGTAAAGCCAACATCGTCAAAGGCCTGACCTCTGGCGTTGCGACCCTGTTCAAAGCTAACGGCGTTACTTCCCTGCAAGGCCACGGCAAACTGCTGGCCGGCAAGAAAGTCGAACTGACCAAGCCTGACGGCACCGTCGAAATCATCGAAGCCGAGAACGTGATCCTCGCTTCGGGCTCGCGTCCGATCGACATTCCACCCGCTCCGGTTGACCAGAACGTGATCGTCGATTCGACCGGCGCGCTGGAATTCCAATCGGTACCTAAGCGTCTTGGCGTGATCGGCGCTGGCGTGATCGGTCTGGAACTGGGTTCTGTGTGGTCGCGTCTGGGTTCCGAAGTCGTGGTTCTGGAAGCGCTGGAGAAGTTCCTGCCGGCTGCTGACGAAGCGGTTTCCAAGGAAGCCTACAAAACCCTGACCAAACAAGGTCTGGACATCAAGCTGGGCGCTCGCGTCACCGGTTCGAAAGTCAACGGCGACGAAGTCGTTGTGAACTACACCGATGCCAACGGCGAACAGAACATCACCTTCGACAAGCTGATCGTTGCCGTTGGTCGCCGTCCGGTGACCACCGAGCTGCTGGCAGCTGACAGCGGCGTGAACATCGACGAACGTGGTTTCGTTTTCGTTGACGACCAGTGCGCGACCAGCGTACCGGGCGTGTTCGCCATTGGTGACGTGGTTCGCGGCATGATGCTGGCGCACAAGGCGTCCGAAGAAGGCATCATGGTGGTTGAGCGCATCAAGGGCCACAAAGCCCAAATCAACTATGACCTGATCCCGTCTGTTATTTATACTCACCCGGAAATCGCGTGGGTCGGCAAGACCGAGCAGACCTTGAAGGCTGAAGGCGTTGAAGTTAACGTCGGCACCTTCCCGTTCGCAGCCAGTGGCCGTGCCATGGCAGCCAACGATACCGGCGGTTTCGTGAAAGTCATCGCTGATGCCAAGACTGACCGCGTATTGGGCGTCCACGTAATTGGCCCGAGCGCTGCAGAACTGGTTCAGCAGGGCGCAATCGGTATGGAATTCGGCACCAGTGCCGAAGACCTGGGCATGATGGTTTTCTCCCATCCGACCCTGTCCGAAGCCTTGCACGAAGCTGCTCTGGCAGTGAATGGCGGCGCCATTCACATCGCCAACCGCAAGAAGCGTTAAGACAAGACAATAAGAAACCACGGCGGAAGGCCCGTCGTGAGCCTTGCGTGCAAGACTCACCGCGGAATGTCCGCCGGACGCAGCCTTGCGTAGTCACACCGGTTAACCGGAACACCGGTTAACCGGAACACCGGTTACCGGACCGCTACGCAAGCAGCAGTCACAGGTGGTGCGGCACTTGAACGAGTGCAGCACCGAATGCGCAGTACCTAACGAAGACGGTAATAAGCATGAATCTTCACGAGTATCAGGGTAAGCAGCTGTTCGCTGAGTACGGCCTGCCAGTATCCCAGGGTTTCGCCGTAGACACCCCGGAAGCAGCAGCAGAAGCGTGCGACAAAATCGGCGGGACCGAATGGGTTGTCAAAGCCCAGGTTCACGCAGGTGGTCGCGGTAAAGCGGGCGGCGTCAAGCTGGTTCGCAGCAGAGAAGACGCCAAGGCATTCGCTCAACAGTGGTTGGGCAAGCGTCTGGTGACTTACCAGACTGACGCCAATGGCCAGCCAGTCACCAAGATCCTGGTTGAGTCGTGCACTGATATCGCTAAAGAGCTGTACCTGGGCGCTGTCGTTGACCGTTCGAGCCGTCGCATCGTGTTCATGGCTTCCACCGAAGGTGGCGTGGACATCGAGAAAATCGCTCACGACACTCCAGAAAAAATTCTGAAAGCCACGATCGATCCACTGGTTGGCGCTCAGCCATTCCAGGGTCGCGAGCTGGCATTCCAGTTGGGTCTGGAAGGCAAGCAAGTTGCTCAGTTCGCCAAGATCTTTGTTGGTCTGGCCAAGCTGTTCAAGGATCACGACCTGGCTCTGCTGGAAGTGAACCCGCTGGTGATCAAGGCTGACGGCGATCTGCATTGCCTCGACGCCAAGATCAACATCGACGCCAACGCCATGTACCGTCAGCCTAAGCTGAAAACTTTCCACGATCCGTCGCAAGACGATCCGCGCGAAGCGCACGCTGCCAAGTTCGAACTAAACTACGTAGCGCTGGAAGGCAACATCGGTTGCATGGTCAACGGTGCTGGCCTGGCCATGGGTACCATGGACATCGTCAACCTGCATGGCGGCAAACCAGCCAACTTCCTCGACGTGGGCGGCGGTGCTACCAAAGAACGCGTTACCGAAGCGTTCAAGATCATCCTGTCCGACACTAACGTCGCTGCAGTATTGGTCAACATCTTCGGCGGCATCGTTCGTTGCGACATGATTGCCGAAGGCATCATCGGCGCAGTGAAAGAAGTCGGCGTGAAAATCCCGGTTGTTGTTCGCCTTGAAGGCAACAACGCTGAGCTGGGCGCTAAAGTACTGGCAGAAAGCGGTTTGAACATCATCGCTGCTACCAGCCTGACCGACGCTGCTCAACAAGTTGTCAAAGCTGCGGAGGGCAAATAATGAGCGTCCTGATCAATAAAGACACCAAAGTTATCTGCCAGGGTATTACCGGTTCGCAAGGTAGTTTCCACACCCAGCAAGCCATCGAATACGGCACCAAGATGGTTGGTGGCGTTACTCCGGGCAAGGGCGGCACCGAGCACCTGGGTCTGCCAGTGTTCAACACCGTGAAAGACGCTGTTGCGCAAACTGGCGCTACTGCCAGCGTGATCTACGTACCGGCTCCTTTCTGCAAGGACTCCATCCTGGAAGCGGCATTCGGCGGCATCAAGCTGATCGTTTGCATCACCGAAGGCATTCCTACCCTGGACATGCTGGACGCTAAAGTTAAGTGCGACGAGCTGGGCGTAGTCCTGATCGGCCCTAACTGCCCAGGCGTGATCACTCCAGGCGAATGCAAGATCGGCATCATGCCAGGTCACATTCACTTGCCAGGCAAGGTCGGTATCGTTTCGCGTTCCGGCACCCTGACCTACGAAGCTGTGAAGCAGACTACTGACGCCGGTTTCGGTCAGTCGACTTGCGTCGGCATCGGCGGTGACCCGATCCCGGGTTCGAACTTCATCGACATCCTGAAGCTGTTCCAGGAAGACCCGAAGACCGAAGCGATCGTAATGATCGGTGAGATCGGCGGTTCGGCTGAAGAAGAAGCGGCTGCCTACATCAAGGCACACGTGACCAAGCCGGTTGTTTCCTACATCGCTGGTGTGACTGCCCCTGCGGGCAAGCGCATGGGCCATGCTGGCGCAATCATCTCTGGCGGCAAAGGCACTGCAGACGAGAAGTTTGCTGCCCTGGAAGACGCAGGCGTGAAAACCGTGCGTTCGCTGGCAGACATCGGCAAGGCTTTGTCCGAGCTGACCGGTTGGGCGATCAAATAAGCCACGTGCTTAGCTGACGCTTCACCAAACAAAGGCCACCTTCGGGTGGCCTTTGTCGTTTCCGGGATTTGTTGGCCTTTCGGGCCTCTTCGCGGGCAAGCCTCGCTCCTACAGGTTTCTCTTCGTTCACAAATACGACGCCAACCTGTAGGAGCGAGGCTTGCCCGCGAAGGCTTATTTACAGACGACACCCATTTACATGCAAAAACGCGACATCGCAATGTCGCGTATCGGAATGTTCGCCCTCTAACAGTGCGTTTGTCGGGCAAATTCGTTAGGCTAGCAGCCATTTTTGCGCCCGCAGCCCACAAGGCAGCTACGCGCTGAACGGGTCGGCCCTATGCGGATCGACAGCATTTCCCTCACCCACAAGGGAAATCCCTCTCTAAATTCCGATTCAGTAGTGTGGTATTTCCTTAATGAAAGTGTTGAAAGGCCAGGACATTCTGGCACTTGGTTTTATGACGTTTGCCCTGTTCGTCGGGGCCGGCAATATCATCTTCCCGCCTATCGTCGGTTTGCAGTCCGGGCCTCATGTCTGGATGGCGGCACTGGGTTTCCTGATCACCGCCGTCGGTTTGCCGGTGATCACCGTGGTCGCGCTGGCCAAGGTCGGCGGTGCAATGGATGCCTTGAGCAGCCCGATCGGCAAAGTCGCTGGCGGCATTCTCGCCGCTGCGTGCTATCTCGCTGTCGGCCCGTTGTTCGCCACCCCGCGCACCGCCACGGTATCGTTCGAAGTGGGCCTGGCGCCGCTGACCGGCGAGAGCCCGCTGGCGCTGTTCCTCTACAGCTCGGTGTACTTCCTGCTGGTGTTCTTCATTTCGCTCTATCCGGGTCGTCTGCTCGACACCGTAGGACGTTTCCTTGCACCGCTGAAGATTATTGCCCTGGCCGTTCTCGGCATTGCGGCGTTTGCGCTGCCGGCCGGTGACATCGGTACGGCCACGCCTGAATACGTCGCGGCGCCTTTCTCCCAAGGGTTCATCAATGGTTACCTGACCATGGATACCCTGGGCGCATTGGTATTCGGCATCGTCATCGTCAACGCGATCCGCTCGCGTGGCGTCGAGTCGCCAGCGCTGATCACCCGTTACGCGATCATCGCCGGGATGATCGCCGGCGTCGGTCTGGCGCTGGTTTACGTCAGCCTGTTCCGCCTCGGTTCGGGCAGCCACGAAGTCGCCGCCGGTGCTGCCAATGGCGCGGCAGTGCTGCACGCTTACGTGCAACACACCTTCGGTTCGCTGGGCAGCGGCTTCCTCGCTGTGCTGATTTCGCTGGCATGTCTGGTTACAGCGGTTGGTCTGACCTGCGCTTGCGCCGAATACTTCAGCCGGGTGCTGCCACTGTCCTACAAGACATTGGTGATTATCCTCGCGGTGTTCTCGCTGTTTGTCTCCAACCTGGGCCTGACCAAGCTGATCGCGTTCTCGATCCCGGTGCTGACCGCGATCTATCCGCCGTGCATCGTCCTGGTCGCGCTGAGCTTCTGCAAAGACTTCTGGCGCGAACAGGGGCGCATCGTTGGCCCGGTGATGCTGGTGTCGTTCATCTTCGGCCTGATCGACGCGCTGAAAGGCGCAGGTCTGGCGGACTGGATGCCGGCGCAACTGACTCACTTGCCGCTGAGCGAGCAAGGCCTGGCGTGGCTCGTGCCGTCGGTGATGACCCTGGTGGTCGCGGCCGTGTGTGATCGCCTGCTCGGCAAGCGCGCCGAAGCGTTGGCCTGAATCTGAGCGCCCGCCACGAGCGGGCCATCGGTCGAAACAGAAATGCCCCGTATCAATCGATACGGGGCATTTTTTATGCGCCTGAGGCAGTGTCTTTTCCCACCATCCAACGTCGAAGCACTACCCAACTCCATGTGGGAGCGAGCTTGCTCGCGATGAGTGCATAACATCCACTAAAGATGTTGACTGAAAGTCCGCTATCGCGAGCAAGCTCGCTCCCACAGTTTTGCCGTTACCCAATACATCACAAGGACCTGCATGTCGTTCATCCACGCCAACCTGATCCATCTGCTCGCCGCGTTGTGGTTTGTCATCTGCTGGGGCGGTTATACCCGATACGCGACGTGGAAGGGTCGCGACACCGCGTGCCTGGCCAGCGTGCTGCACCTGTACCGCGAAGACTGGATGCGCCGCATGCTCCTGCGCGACAACCGCATCGCCGACGCCAGCGTGATCGGCAACCTGGAGCGCAACGCCTCGTTCTTCGCCTCGAGCACCCTGATTATCCTCGCCGGTATTCTCACCGTGCTCGGCGCCTCGGAACGGGCAGTGTCGTTGCTCGCCGACATCCCGATGGTGCAGCAGGCCTCGCAAGGCATGTCCGAGATCAAATTGCTGTGCCTGGCGATGGTGTTCGTCTACGCGTTTTTCACCTTCAGTTGGTGCATGCGCCAATACAACTTCGCCGCGATCCTCGTCGGCTCGGCACCGATGATCGGCGAGCGCCATGTTTCCGAGCAGGAGCGCAAAGCCTTTGCCGCACGCGCAGCGCGGGTCATCTCGATGGCGGCCAACCAGTTCAACTTCGGCCTGCGTTCCTATTACTTCGGCATGACCATGCTCGCGTGGTTCGTCAGCCCGTGGTTATTCATGTTGATGAGCACCGGCGTGGTTTTGGTGTTATACCGTCGCGAGTTCCATTCCGACGTTCTCGACGTGATGGTCTATACCCCTACAGAGGCACCCTTGCCCGACGCCAATAAAGAGGCCGCTTGATGAGTATTCCGTTCTGGTGTGTGTTTATCAGTGCACTGCTAATTTATGTAGCGCGTATGCCCGTGGCCAAAGCCATGAAAGAGCAGGGCGGTTACAACAACAATCTGCCGCGTCAGCAACAGGCGCAACTGACCGGTTTCGGCGCCCGCGCATTGGCGGCGCATCAAAACAGTATTGAAGCGTTTATTCTGTTTGCCGTCGGTGTGCTGATGGCGCATACCACGCAAACGGCGGGATGGTTGATTGATTCGTTGGCAATCATCTTTGTGATTGCACGCATCATCTACTTGCTGTGCTATTGGGCTGATCTGGCGTGGCAGCGCAGCCTGGTGTGGCTGGTCGGCTTGATCTGTTCGTTATTGCTGATGATTAGTCCGACTTTTAGAACGGTATTGCTCTAAGCGGCAAATAACAGGCAAAAGAAAACCCGCACCAGGCGGGTTTTCTTTTATCACGCTAAAAACGACTTAGTTTTTAGGCGCTTCTACTGGAGCAGCTGGAGCGGCTGGAGCTACAGGGGCAGTGCCTTCCTGTGCGGCAGCTTTGTTCGATTCAGCCTGATCTTTGGCTGCTTCGGCGTTTTCTTTCGCAGCGTCGTTCACTTTATCCTGAGCTTCGTTCATTTTTTCCTGAGCTTGCTCAGCATGTTGGTTGGCATCTTGAGCTTTGTCCTCGGATTTTTTATCGCAAGCAGCGAGACCGAGGGAAGCGGTCAACATCAAGGCAATAGCTAAAGTCTTACGCATGGGGTGTATCTCCTTATGGATATTATCTACTGGCCTTTCGAGCTCAGGCGTCAGCGATAAGTTCCTCATTTCACACAGATATATAAGTTTTTATCCGGCGGAACTTTTACAGCACCCACCGACGCTTTACCAGCGAACTAAAAAGAGTTTTCCTCAAATGGCCGAAAACCCCGTTTTTGAGCGTGCGACGCGCTTTTTATCAGCACTGAGACACTGTCAGGTACTCGGCTTGCGCGTGCACAGCGCCAGTGAAGATGGACTAACGGTAGTCCTTCCTTACAGCCCGCAAATCGTCGGCAATCCACAAACCGGAATCATTCACGGCGGCGCGTTGACCTCGTTGATGGACACCGCGTGCGGCATGTCGACGTTGTGCGTGTTGCCGGAATTCGAAGTGTGCCCGACCCTCGATTTGCGCATCGACTACATGCACGCCGCCGAACCGCATAAAGATGTCTACGGTTTCGCCCAATGTTATCGGGTGACCACCGACGTGATCTTCGCTCGAGGTTTTGCTTATCAGGACGATCCCGAGCAGCCCATCGCGCATGTCGTCGGCACCTTCATGCGCATGGGCAAAGGCATCAAGGGCACCAAAGGCTTCGGCGGTGTGGTTGCAGGGGAGAAGAAATGAGCGATTCGTTCAAAGAGCAACTGCAGCAAGCGCACGAGCAGGGCGACTACGCTTCGCTGCTGCACCTGATTCCTTACGCAAAACTGATCGGCATTGAATGCTCGCGGGTCGGCGATGAGCTGCTATTTCGTCTGCCGGCGAACAAGGACAACATTGGTAACCCTTTATTACCGGCAATCCATGGCGGGGTGATTGCCGGGTTCATGGAGCTGTCGGCGGCGTTGCATTTGCTGATCTTTACCGGTTCGCCGGGCGTGCCGAAGATCATCGACTTCTCCCTCGATTACCTGCGCGCCGGGCAGTTTCGCGATACTTGGGCACGTTGCCAGGTGTGTCGGCAGGGCCGGCGCGTGGCGAATGTCGCGGTGACGGCGTGGCAAAGCACCGAAGCCGAGCCGATTGCCACTGCGCGCGGGCATTTCAAAATCGAAGAGCCCTTGAAATCCTGAACTCAGCCCCAAACTCTGATGACAACCCGCCGTCGACCCTGAAGGTCGCGGCCACTGCCATCTGATTGGAGTTTGATGACCATGAGTGTGGAAACTCAAAAGGAAACCCTGGGCTTCCAGACCGAGGTGAAGCAACTGCTGCACCTCATGATCCATTCGCTGTATTCCAACAAGGAAATTTTCCTTCGCGAATTGATCTCGAACGCCTCTGACGCTGTCGACAAATTACGCTTCGAAGCCCTGTCCAAGCCTGAGTTGCTGGAAGGTGGCGCCGAACTGAAAATCCGTGTGAGCTTCGACAAAGACGCGAAAACCGTCACCCTCGAAGACAACGGCATCGGCATGAGCCGCGAAGACGCGATCACCCATTTGGGCACCATCGCCAAGTCCGGCACCGCTGATTTCATGAAACACCTGTCCGGCGATCAGAAGAAGGATTCGCACCTGATCGGTCAGTTCGGCGTCGGTTTCTACTCTGCATTCATCGTTGCCGACAAAGTTGACGTGTTCAGCCGTCGTGCCGGCGCAGCTGCGAGCGAAGGCGTGCACTGGTCGTCGAAAGGTGAGGGCGACTTCGAAGTGGCCACCGTCGAGAAAGCTGAGCGCGGCACCCGCATCGTTCTGCACCTGAAATCCGGTGAAGACGAGTTCGCTGACGGCTACCGTCTGCGCAACATCATCAAGAAATACTCCGACCACATCGCTTTGCCGATCGAGCTGCCGAAAGAAGTGGCTGCCGCTGAAGGCGAAGAGCAGCCAGCCGTTGAGTGGGAAACCGTCAACCGTGCCAGCGCCCTGTGGACCCGTCCTCGCACCGAGATCAAGGACGAGGAATACCAGGAGTTCTACAAACACATCGCTCACGATTTCGAAAATCCGCTGAGCTGGAGCCACAACAAGGTCGAAGGCAAGCTCGAATACAGCTCGCTGCTCTACGTGCCGACCCGTGCGCCGTTCGACCTGTACCAGCGTGAAGCGCCGAAAGGCCTGAAGTTGTACGTGCAACGCGTGTTCGTGATGGATCAGGCCGAGTCGTTCCTGCCGCTGTACCTGCGTTTCATCAAAGGCGTGGTCGATTCCAACGACCTGTCGCTGAACGTGTCGCGGGAAATCCTGCAGAAAGACCCGATCATCGATTCGATGAAATCGGCGCTGACCAAGCGTGTTCTCGACATGCTGGAAAAACTGGCGAAGAACGAGCCTGAGCAATACAAAGGCTTCTGGAAAAACTTCGGTCAGGTCATGAAAGAAGGCCCGGCAGAAGATTTCGCCAACAAGGAAAAAATCGCCGGCCTGCTGCGTTTCGCCTCTACTCAGGGCGAAGAAGGCGAGCAAGTGGTCGGTCTGGCCGATTACCTGGCTCGCGCCAAGGAAGGTCAGGACAAGATCTACTACCTGACCGGCGAGACTTACGCGCAAGTCAAAAACAGCCCGCACCTGGAAGTCTTCCGCAAGAAAGGCATCGAAGTGCTGCTGCTGACCGACCGCATCGACGAGTGGCTGATGAGCTACCTCAGCGATTTCGACGGCAAGAGCTTTGTCGACGTGGCGCGCGGTGATCTGGACCTCGGCAACCTGGACTCGGAAGAGGACAAGAAAGCTGCGGAAGAAGTCGCCAAGTCCAAAGAAGGTCTGGTTGAACGTCTGAAAACCGCATTGGGCGATTCCGTCGCTGAAGTCCGGGTTTCCCATCGTCTGACCGATTCCCCGGCGATCCTCGCGATTGGCGAGCAAGACCTGGGCCTGCAAATGCGTCAGATCCTTGAAGCGAGCGGGCAGAAGGTTCCGGATTCGAAGCCGATTTTCGAATTCAACCCGGCGCATCCGCTGATCGAGAAACTCGACGCCGAACAGAGCGACGAGCGCTTCGGCGACCTGTCGCACATTCTGTTCGATCAAGCGGCCCTGGCGGCCGGCGACAGCTTGAAAGACCCGGCAGCCTACGTGCGCCGTCTCAACAAGCTGTTGGTTGAACTGTCGGTTTAACCGAGCTGCAGAAAAAAACCCGCTTCGGCGGGTTTTTTTGTTTCTGCAGTTGGGCGCTTTTCGCGTAGGGATTTCAGTGTATCGGCGTCAGTGGCGGCCTCATCGCGAGCAGGCTCACTCCTACCCTGGAATGCATTCTCCTGTAGGAGCGAGGCTTGCCCGCGAAGGCAATGTCATTGACACCCAATGCAGGAGCAAGCCTGCTCGCGATTGCGCACTAACCGGCCCCCGCGATCTCACGGCAACTCGATCCGCTCACTTTCCCCCGGCACCGTCGGCCAATCCCCGGCCGCCCAGCGCCGGCGCGCTTCATCAATCGCGGCCGGATCGCTCGCAACAAAATTCCAGTTGATCCGCCGTGGCCCGTCCAGCGCCGCGCCGCCAAACAGCACCGCATGGCAATCGCTCTCGGCGAACAACGTCATATCTTCACCCGCCGGCAACACCACCAGCGAATGCGCTTCAACCGCCTCGCCATCCAGCTGTACTTCACCGTCCAGCACATACAGCGCGCGCTCTGCATGCTCGGTCGGGATCAACAACGTCGTCGCGGTCTGCAGGTGCAGTTCCGCGTAGAGCGTAGGAGAAAGCACTGGCACCGGCGATTCCAGGCAAAAGCCTGACCCGGCAATCATCCGAATCTTCACCCCAAGGTTATCGATGACCGGCAACGTAGCTGCCGGGTGATGGCTGTAATGCCCCGGACCCTGCTCGTGCTCCTTGGGCGACGCCAGCCAGACCTGCAAGCCATGCATCAGAAAACCGCTTTGTTTCAGCGCCTCGGGCGTGCGCTCGATATGCGCAATCGCGCTGCCAGCCGTCATCCAGCTGACATCGCCGGCATTCACTACCTGATCGGAGCCGAGGCTGTCCTTGTGCTGGATTTGCCCATCAAACAAATAGGTAAGGGTCGACAGACCAATGTGCGGATGTTGGCGAATGTTCATGCCTCGGCCCGGCGGGTAGCGGGTTTCGAGCATGTGATCGAAAAACACGAAAGGCCCGACACTGCGGCATTTGGCGGACGGTAATGGACGAAGAATCGGTTGACCTTCGACATCTTCGGCGCGGGGGCGAATCACAAGCGGAGTGGTCATGTTGCATTCCAGGCTGAGCGGGTGATGCGTGGAGCATAACCCGCTCGCGCAGCCCGTGCCCCTACTGGCTGAAAGCGCCTTCGGACAGATGGGTTTCGATGCTCACTTCGGAGGTGGTCATCAATTTGTGCACCGGGCAGCGATCAGCCACGCGGTGCAGCTCTTCGCGCTGGGCGTCAGTGAGCACGCCTTTGAGCGTCAGTTTGACGTGCAGCGCATATTTGCCCTGCTGCTCCTGACTGTTGTCGCGTTTGACCTCGACGGTGACGCCGGTCAGCGGAATGTCTTTTTTCTTCGCGTACATCTTTAGCGTCAGCGCTTTGCAGGCACCCAGCGCGGCGTCGAAATAGTCGTGAGGCTCCGGCGCCGTGCCTTCGCCGCCGGCCGTGGTCGGCACATCGGCAAAAAGTTCGTGGTCATCGATCTGGACGCTGTGACGAAAACCTTCACTGGAAACGGTATTAACGGTAACAGTCATGGGAAACCTCATCGGCAGTAGGAAAAGTCATTCGATCAAAACAGGACCCTGAAGTTATAGAGCATCTGTGCTGTTCTGCGTTCCACTTTGCTGCTCGCTGAACCCTGATCGGCGGCGCGCGGTCTATCACGCTAATGCCTCCGGAGATTCCCCGTGCCCCAGTCCTGCCTGAGCCTCGCCTGTCTGTTGACGCTGAGCAGCGTCCTTTTATCGCCCTGCGCAAACGCCCGCGAATATGCCTACAGCGATGCGCACCTGCATTACGTGGATTTCTTCCAGGAAAGCGCCGGCATGGCGAAATTGCTCCAGGCAATGTCGGAAAATTCCATCGATCACGTAATGATTTCCGGCATTCCGGTGGCGAAGAAGTGGCACGAAGACGAACCCAAGCGCCCGCGCTATTACGCCGGGGACGATGCCGATGCGTATTGGTACAGCGCGACCGACGTGATTGTCGCCGCTGCCGTGAACAAGCTGACCCCGGAGCAGCGCCAGCGTTTTCACCCCTTTCTGTCTGGCTTCAATCCCAACGACAAGAACTCGGCGGCGCACATCCAGCGCATGCTCGATCTGAATCCGGGGCTGTGGCAGGGCATCGGCGAAGTGTTTACCCGCCACGACGACCTGACCGCGTTGACCTCCGGCGACACTCCGCGCGCCAACAATGAGGCGATGACGCGGATTTATCACCTCGCCGCCGAGAACGACTTGCCGGTGATGCTGCATTCCAACATCACTTCCAAGCGTGAGAAAAATCCGCTGTACCTCGCGGAAATCGAAGAGCCGCTGCGCAATCACCCGCACACGCGGTTCATCTGGGCGCACGCCGGCACCAGCGCGGAAATCCATCGCCATCAGACCCAACTGGATTTCCTTCTGCCGACCCTCACGCGGATGCTGGAGGCTTACCCGAATCTGTTTATCGACCTGTCGTGGAGCATGCTCACGCCGTACTTGCTGGACGAGCAGGGCAAACCTCGGGAAGAGTGGCTGAAACTGGTGGAGCGCCATCCGGATCGCTTCATGATCGGCTCGGACGTGGTCGGACGTTTCAACAAGCTTGGTAAGGAAATTCGCAGCTTCGATCCGTTCCTCGATGCCTTGCCGGAAGACGTCGCGCGTAAAGTCGCGCGCGACAACTTCCTCGCGATCCTGCCGCGCGCGGTGCGCTAAGTCCGCCGCGCGCAGCGGTGCACACCGATGTTCGAAGTAGCCAACCCTTCCAATATGTCCATTTGATCTTACGTAAATCGCTCGGGGGCCGATAACGTCTAGAGCAACCCGCTGCAGGGATGATGCAGAGTCATTTGGAAGGAGCCAGAACAATGAGTATTCGAAGCCTCAATATCGCCCCGCGCGCGGGCCTCGGGTTTGGCCTGTTGGCGTTGATGGTGTTTGGTCTGGGCGCGTTTGCCTTGCTGCAAATGTCGAACATGCGCGCGCAGTCCGATCAGGTCGACAACAACTGGCTGCCCAGCGTGATGGCGGTCGGCGAAATGAGTCAGGACATGCTGCGGTTGCGCGCCTTGACCATGCGCTTGCTGATCAACCGCGACCCGCAGGCGCTGGAGCAGAATGTCGGCAAACTCAACGAACTGAAAAGCGCGCTCGGCGACCCGCAGCAGCGTTACGACGCGCTGATCGTATTGCCCGAAGAGCGCGCGCTGTTTGATCGCTTCAAAGCCGCCGAGCAGAAGTATCTGGAGTTTCAGGGCCAAGTGATGAACCTGTCCGCGCAAGGTCAGGTTGCCGATGCTGCGGCGATTCTGAATGGCGAAATGAGCCCGTTGGCCGACAACATCGCCGTGACCCTGAAAGCGCTGGTCGAACTGAACAAGCACAATGCCACCCTCGCCACCGAAGCCGCGCGGCTGGTGTTCAGCGACTCGCGGGTCTGGGTCGGCGTGATGGTGACGATTGCCGCGTTGATGACCATTGGCCTGGCGTTGCTGCTGA
Source organism: Pseudomonas sp. SJZ131 (assembly GCF_007828705.1). NCBI lineage: Bacteria > Pseudomonadati > Pseudomonadota > Gammaproteobacteria > Pseudomonadales > Pseudomonadaceae > Pseudomonas > Pseudomonas sp. SJZ131. The sequence goes on from NZ_VIVC01000002.1 coordinate 1,071,387, forward strand.
CGCGCAGCATCGTGTTGCCGTTGGCGCAGTCGTTGCGCGTTGCCGAAGTGGTCGCCGGTGGTGACTTGACCGGCGACATTCACATCACCGGCAAGGACGAACCGGCGCGGCTGCTGCACGCGCTGAAAAGCATGCAGCACAACCTGCGCGACACCATTCGGCGCATCTCCGACTCGTCCAGTCAGCTGGCCTCGGCCTCCGAAGAACTCAGTTGCGTCACCGAAGACGCCACGCGCGGTTTGCATCAGCAGAGCCTGGAAATCGAGCAGGCCGCCACGGCGGTCAATCAGATGACGGCGGCGGTGGAAGAGGTGGCGAGCAACGCGGTGGCGACCTCCGAAGCCTCGCGGGAATCCGATCGCATTGCCCAGCATGGCCGCGCGCAGGTGCATCAAACGGTGCTGTCGATCGAGTCGCTGGCGGACGATGTCACTGCCAACGCCACGCAGGTCGAGGATCTGGCGCAGAAGGTTTATGGCATCAGCAAAGTGCTGGATGTGATTCGCTCGATAGCCGAGCAGACCAATTTGCTCGCACTCAACGCCGCCATCGAAGCGGCCCGGGCGGGCGATGCCGGGCGCGGATTTGCCGTGGTCGCCGATGAGGTGCGGGCGCTGGCGCACCGCACGCAGCAGTCGACTCAGGAAATCGAGCAGATGATCAGCGGCATTCAGCAGGGCACCGATTCGGCGGTCAGCTCGATGCAGCAGAGCAACAGCCGCGCGCGCTCGACCCTGGAAGTGGCGAAAGCGGCGGGGATTGCGCTGGAGGAGATTGCCTCGGCGTTTACTCTGATCAACGAGCGCAACACGGTGATCGCCAGCGCTTCGGAGGAGCAGGCGGCTGTGGCGCGCGAGGTTGATCGCAATCTGATGAACATCCGCGATCTGGCGTTGCAAACCTCGGCAGGGGCGAACCAGACCAGCGCGGCGAGCCAGGAGTTGTCGCGGCTGGCGGTGGATTTGAACAGCATGGTGGCGCGGTTTTCGGTCTGACCCATACCAGACAACACCCCCAACCCCTGTAGGAGCGAGCCTGCTCGCGATAGCGGTGTTTCATTCAGCACATGTGTTGCCTGACCCAACGCATCGCGAGCAGGCTCACTCCTACAGGGTTGGTCGGTAATCCGGATTGCCCATCCGCAGGCAAAAAAAAGCCCCGCATTTGCGGGGCTTTTCATTTCAAGCGGATCAGTTGCCTTTGACAGCCTTGCCGTTGACTGTGCCGTCGAGGAGCATGATGTTGTACTCCTTGCCGTCGGTTTCAACTTGTTGCAGGCGCACCAGCAGGTAATCCCAGTCTTTCGCAAACCACATCACGGTGATGCGCTTGCTTTGCGTCGGGTCGCGGACGCGCTCGACTTTGATCGCGTCGATCTGGCCAGCCTTGGTCTCGACTTTTTCCGCACCCAGCACGCGGAAGTCATAAGTATCGATCTCGCCATCGTCGACGACTTGATAGCTCATGCTTTTCTTGCCGGCGGCGACGTCATGTTGCAGCGCCAACTGGTAAGTGGATTTGTCGACCATGCCGCGATTCAGCGGGATCTTGACCGCGTCGCCACGATCGGTGCCGGTGACCATTTTGGTCGCCCAGTCGAAGTCCAGATCAGCCTTTTTGGCTTTGCCCAGACCACCACGTTCGAAGTGGTAGGACTGCGGCAGCAGCGTGTCTTTGTCCAGGGTCAGGGTGCTTTCTTCGCTCAGGCTGGCGATCATCATCGACGCCTTGAAGCTGAGTTTCCAGACGCCGTTGGCTTCCTTGGTCAGGCTGCGTTCGGCGGTGCCGCTCATGGGCAGCTGTTTCCAGTCGGCGGTGTAGCTGGCGGAGAACGGTTGAAGGTCTGCCGCCTGTGCCAGAGGCAGTGCAAACAAAGCGCAAGCGAGAAGCAGGGCGCGACGCATAAAATCTCCTAGGTACGAATCAAGTGGCCGCTGGCCGCGAGTAACTGTCCATCCAGTAAGGCACCGTGTTCACCGAGGGCCAGACGACCCTCGGCAAACCAGCGTACGGCCAGTGGGTAGATCAGGTGTTCCTGAACGTGAACCCGCTGCGCCAGACTCTGCGGCGAATCGTGCAACTCTACCGGTATTACTGCCTGTACGACCAGAGGTCCGCCATCGAGTTCCTCGGTGACGAAATGCACAGAGCAGCCATGCTCGGCGTCTCCGGCCTCCAGCGCGCGCTGGTGAGTATGTAACCCTTTGTATTTGGGCAGCAGCGAAGGATGGATATTGAGCAGGCGACCCGCGTAGTGACGCACGAAGTCAGCGCTGAGAATGCGCATGAATCCGGCGAGTACCACGAGTTTGGGGTTGAAGGCGTCGATCAGTTCGATCAGCGCGGCATCGAAGGCCTCGCGGCCCTCGAAAGCCTTGTGATCCAGCGAGCGGGTGGCAATCCCCGCGTCCCTGGCGCGTTGCAGGCCGAAGGCGTCGGCGCGGTTGGAAATCACCGCAGCGATGCGGACCGGGCTGTCGCCGGTCCGCGTGCTGTCGATCAAGGCCTGCAAGTTACTGCCGGTGCCGGACAGCAGCACCACCACATCACACGTGGCGGACATCCGCTCTTGCATCAGTGGGCCTTAAGGTTATTCAGTACAACCTGTGCCGCGCCTTCGGCAGCGGTGGAGATCTGGCCGATGACCCAAGGCTGCTCGCCGGCTTCACGCAATACGTTCAGCGCGGTTTCGACGTGTTCCTGGCCAACACAGATGACCATGCCGACGCCGCAGTTGAGCACGCGGTGCATTTCGTTTTCGTCAACGTTGCCTTGTTCTTGCAGCCAGTCGAACACGGCCGGGCGAGTCCAGCTTGCGACGTCAACCACTGCTTGTGCGCCTTTTGGCAGAACGCGCGGGATGTTGTCGAGCAGGCCGCCACCGGTGATGTGCGCCATGGCTTTGACTGCGCCGGTGTCTTTGATCAGCTTGAGCAGCGGCTTCACGTAGATGCGGGTCGGAGCCATCAGCAGGTCGGTCAGTGGTTTGCCGTCGAGCTGGATGTTTTCGATGTCGGCACCGGACACTTCGATGATCTTGCGGATCAGCGAGTAGCCGTTGGAGTGCGGGCCGGACGATGGCAGGGCGAGCAGGGCGTCACCGGCAGCGACTTTCGAACCGTCGATGATTTCGGATTTTTCCACAACGCCGACGCAGAAACCGGCCAGGTCGTAGTCTTCGCCTTCGTACATGCCAGGCATTTCTGCGGTTTCGCCGCCGACCAGCGAGCAGCCGGACAGTTCGCAGCCAGCGCCGATGCCGGTCACCACTTGGGTCGCGGTTTCGACGTTGAGCTTGCCGGTGGCGTAGTAATCAAGGAAGAACAGCGGCTCGGCGCCGCACACCACCAGGTCGTTGACGCACATGGCGACCAGGTCGATGCCGATGCTGTCGTGCTTGTTCAGGTTCAAGGCCAGGCGCAGCTTGGTGCCGACGCCGTCAGTACCGGAAACCAGCACAGGCTGCTTGTAGCCGGCCGGGATTTCGCAAAGGGCGCCGAAACCGCCCAGGCCGCCCATGACTTCCGGGCGCGCAGTGCGCTTGGCGACGCTCTTGATGCGTTCGACCAATGCTTCACCGGCGTCGATGTCTACACCGGCGTCCTTGTAGCTCAGGGAGGGTTGCTTGCTCATGATCCAGGCCTTTAGGGGGGATTCAGGGGTAACGACCGAGTTCAGCGGGAACGCCGAATCGATGGGGCGATTGCCTCACGCGTGATTCGGACAGTGCCCGGTTGTAGCCGGTCTGCGAAGGCGCGCGATTTTATCAGGCTTGAAGGGCAGCGGCCATCCTCGCGCCGACGGCAGGGGCATATCGGCCGAAAAAAACCGCGATTGGTCGTTGCACTTGCGCCGTGCAAGCCTGAACCAAGCCCGGTATAAGGTATCGCCATTAACCGTCTATCGTTAGCACAGTGCGAAAAACTCTCGGGGTCCGGTGAATGTTTTGCGCGGGGCGATGGTCACAGCCTTGCTCAATGTATTCACGCGGCCCGTTCCAGCCGCTCTTGTCGTCAGGAATCCTCCATGCGTTTTTTTTCCAAGTCCCTGTTTGTCGCCGGCTGTTTGTCACTGGTCAGCCTGGCGAGTCATGCCGAAAACGTCAAAGGCCTGTATCAGGTCCGCCAGCCCGTCAGCAGCCAGAGTCCCGAGGTCCGTGATCAAGCGACCCAGGAAGCGCTGGACACATTGGTGCTGCGCCTGACCGGCGATCCTAAAGCTGCACAGAATCCGGGGCTGGCGGCGATCCGCAAAGACCCGCAACAGATCATCAGCCAGTACGGTTTTGATGCCGGGCCGCCGGAAGTGCTGAAAGTCGACTTCGACCCGGCGACCACCGAAGCGGCGCTGCGCCGTGCCGGGTTGTCGCTGTGGGGCGCCAATCGCCCGTCGATCCTCGGCTGGTGGTTGAATGATTCCACCGAGGGTTCGAGCCTGGTCGGTGATGGCCAGTCCAGCGCCGCGCCACTGCGTCGCGCCGCACAACATCGTGGTTTGCCATTGCGTTTGCCGCTGGCCGACCTGAGTGAACAATTGGTCGCCACTGCGCCAAATCTGGAAGGTAACGACGCAGCGCCGTTGCGCGATGCCTCGGAACGCTACAACGCCGATGCCTTGCTCGCCGTGCACGCCCATGAAGAGGGTGGTCAATGGCAGGCCAAATGGCATCTGTGGCTGGGTGATCAAAAAGAAGCGGGCAGCGTGCAGGGTGCCGATCAAGCCGCCGTTGCCGATGCGGTGATGCTGGCGATCAGTCAGCGTCTGGCGCCACGCTTTGTGGTCAAACCGGGCGTTGCGGGCGAACAGTTGCTGGAAGTGCAAGGCATGAATCTGGAGCGTTATGCGGCGCTGGGGCGTTTGCTCGATCCGTTTGGCGCGCGTCTGCAAAGCGTCGAGGGCGACCGGATTCTTTATCGGGTCAATGGCAGCGTCGAGCAACTGCGCTCGCAATTGTCGTTGGCGAAGTTGCAGGAGGTTCCTGCGGGTGAGGCTGCGGCGCCAGTGGTACCGGTTCAGCCGGTGGCGGACGGGTCGGCGCCAGTGGCAGCGCCCGCGCCGGTTCCTGCCCCGGTGCCGAGCTTGCGATTCCGTTGGTAGGGTTTTCTTTCTTTATATAGAAGCATATGGAGTGGTTCATGGCCGATACGCGGCGTTGGTTCTGGTTGGGTGGGGTTGTACTGCTCTGCGTGTTTGTCTGGCTGTTGCATCCGATTCTGACGCCGTTTCTGGTGGCGCTGCTGTTGGCTTATCTGTTCGATCCGCTGGTGGATCGGCTGGAGAAAGCCGGGCTGTCACGGACGTGGGGCGTTATCGCGGTGTTTGCGCTGTTTACGTTGATCTTCACCGCATTGCTGTTGGTGCTGGTGCCGATGCTCGCCAAGCAGTTGTTCCGCTTGTACGAACTGACGCCGCAAATCCTCGATTGGCTGCAACACACCGCGTTGCCGTGGGCGCAGTCGAAATTTGGTCTGTCGGATAACTTCTGGAAGTTCGACAAGGTCAAAGCCGCGATCAGCGAACACATGGGCCAGACCACTGATATCGTCGGTGTCGTGCTCAGTCAGGCCACCGCGTCCGGGCTGGCATTGATCGGCTGGTTGGCCAATCTGGTGCTGATCCCGGTCGTCAGCTTCTACTTGCTGCGCGACTGGGACCTGATGATGGCGAAAATCCGCAGCCTGCTGCCGCGCGATCGTGAAGAGCGCGTGGTGCACCTGGCCGGCGAATGCCATGAAGTGCTCGGCGCATTCGTGCGCGGGCAGTTGCTGGTGATGGTTGCGCTCGGCGTGATCTACGCGGCGGGCCTGATGGCGATCGGCCTGGAGCTGGGTCTGTTGATCGGCCTGATCGCCGGTCTGGCGGCGATTGTGCCGTACATGGGTTTTGTCATCGGCATCGGCGCGGCGTTGATTGCCGGGCTGTTCCAGTTCGGCGGCGATTTTTACCCGATGATCGGTATCGTCGCGGTGTTCATGGTCGGGCAGGCGCTGGAAGGCATGGTGCTTACGCCTCTGCTGGTCGGCGATCGCATTGGCCTGCACCCGGTAGCGGTGATCTTCGCGATCCTTGCGGGTGGCGAGTTGTTCGGTTTCACCGGCGTGCTGCTGGCGTTGCCGGTGGCGGCGGTGATCATGGTGCTGGTGCGCCATATGCATGATTTGTATAAAGATTCTGAAATCTACAGTGGCGCCGATGACCCCGAGCTTTAACTCGGGTTGATGGCGTGGGCCGGCAGGTCTGGAGCATCTCCAGGTCTGCCGGTTTTTCTTTGCGCGGCTATAACCTGTACCGCCAAAGAAACTGTCATGAAACCAGTGCGTTAACGCAAACCTTTGATTTTGCTTGTGGTCTGCCGCATTGTGCGGGCTGGCCCACGGGTATAAACTTCGCAAACTTTACACAGAGGCCACTAACGGTTCCTTTGGAACTGTTCAGTCAGCATGAAACCGATTCAGCTGCCCCTAGGTGTGCGTCTGCGTGACGACGCTACCTTTATCAATTACTACCCAGGCGCCAATGCCGCTGCACTCGGCTATGTCGAGCGGCTATGCGAAGCCGACGCCGGCTGGACCGAAAGCCTGATCTATCTCTGGGGCAAGGACGGGGTAGGGCGCACGCATTTGTTGCAAGCCGCGTGTCTGCGTTTCGAGCAGATGGGCGAGCCCGCCGTGTATCTGCCGCTGGCCGAGTTGCTGGATCGCGGCATCGAAATCCTCGACAACCTCGAACAATACGAACTGGTGTGCCTGGACGATCTGCAAGCCGTGGCCGGCCGCGCGGATTGGGAAGAGGCGCTGTTTCACCTGTTCAATCGTCTGCGTGACAGCGGTCGGCGTTTGCTGATTGCCGCTTCGACCTCGCCGCGTGAGTTGCCGGTGAAGCTCGCGGATCTGAAATCACGCCTGACCCTGGCACTGATTTTCCAGATGCGCCCGTTGTCCGATGAAGACAAGCTGCGCGCCCTGCAATTGCGCGCATCGCGTCGCGGCTTGCACCTGACGGACGAAGTCGGGCACTTCATCCTGACGCGCGGCACGCGCAGCATGAGTGCGTTGTTCGAGCTGCTGGAACGCCTCGATCAGGCCTCGCTGCAGGCCCAGCGCAAGCTGACCATTCCCTTCTTGAAAGAAACCCTTGGCTGGTAGCAAGTCCCGCTGATTCGGGGGCTTTAGCCGTTTTTGGTCTAAGGCAGACGCCAGCAATCGCGCTTTCCTGCAGGGCGCAGGCCGCGTAAACAGGCAAAACGGGCTTTAGCGCTTAGATGTGCGGACGAAACCGGGAAGTCACATTAAGTTCGATTGAATTTGCAAATCGACTTGATAGCGGGCATAGTCTCGCCTTCTTTACAACTATCAGCCACGGTCGTGCCCATGCTAAATCGCTTCGCACCCCTCGTGCCTCTCGCACTCGTCACCCTGTTGTTCGGTTGCGCCAGCCACACGCCAGTGGTTGAACAAGCCCCGCAGCAGCAGGCTAAAAGCTCTGTTACCGCCCAATCTTCGGTTCGTTATCAAGAACCTCTGTTCCTCGAAGAAACGGCCACCGAAAAAGAACTGGCGACCTTTGCCGACGGCAAGTCGTACCAGCTTCCGGTCCTTGCTGACAGCATCCTCGAACGCGGCATGTCCCTGATCGGTACTCGTTACCGTTTCGGCGGCACCTCTGAAGCCGGTTTCGACTGCAGCGGTTTCATCGGTTATCTGTTTCGTGAAGAGGCCGGCATGAATCTGCCGCGCTCCACTCGCGAAATGATCAACGTGGACGCGCCGCTGGTTTCGCGCAACAATCTGAAACCTGGTGATTTGCTGTTCTTCGCCACCAATGGTCGTCGCGGTCGTGTCAGTCACGCCGGGATCTACCTCGGTGATGACCAGTTCATCCACTCCAGCAGCCGCAAAAGCGGTGGCGTACGAGTCGATAGCCTGGGCGACAGCTACTGGAGCAAAACCTTCATCGAAGCCAAGCGCGCACTTGCGATGGCACCCACTGTGGTCACCGCTCGAAAGTAAGCACACTTTATGTAGGGCGAACTTAAAGTCTTACTTGAAGTTTGGCGCATAAGCGCTAGAATCCTGATCTATTATTGATGGCAAACCGCCCGTGCCCAGCGCTGGCGGTTTTCTTTTCTGTCTTCCGACAGGAAAAAGCCGCAGCCAGATCAGGATGCTCTGCTTATGACGATGTCGGCCCGCCTCACCCTGATGCTCCTCGCAGCCCTGCTCAGCGGCTGCGCCAGTCGCACGCCACCGCCGCCTGCTGCGCCGGTGATCCGCGCGCCAATTGTGTTCGCGCCCGCGCAATCTTTCTCTCCCGAAGCAGAAGACGTGTTGTTCCGCGCCCTCGGGCTCGTCGGCACGCCCTATCGCTGGGGCGGCAACACGCCGGATTCCGGTTTCGATTGCAGTGGCTTGATCGGTTACGTCTACCGCGATGTCACTGGCATCCGCCTGCCGCGCACCACCCGTGAAATGATCGGCATGCAAGCGGCGAACGTCGGCAAGGAAGGCCTGCAAACCGGCGACCTGATCTTCTTCGCCACCAACGGCGGCTCGCAGGTCAGCCACGCCGGCATCTACGTCGGCGAAGGCCGCTTCGTGCATGCGCCGGCCACGGGCGGCACGGTCAAGCTCGACAGTCTGTCGAAAGCCTATTGGCAGAAGGCCTATCTGAGCGCCAAACGCGTGTTGCAACCTGAGCACTTGGCGCGTAATCAGTAGGTTTTCTTCGCGGAGGTGTTGATGACCGCTCGCACGCTCAATCTCGACGATTCCCTCTATCAATACCTGCTCGACGTTTCCCTCAGGGAAACGTCGCTGCTCAAGCGCTTGCGTGACGAGACCCAGGCGCTGCCGATGGCGCGCTGGCAAGTGGCGCCGGAGCAGGGGCAATTCCTCGCGTTACTGGTCAAACTCACCGGCGCCAAGCGTTTGCTGGAAGTCGGCACCTTCACCGGCTACAGCGCGTTGTGCATGGCGCAAGCGTTGCCCGATGACGGCTCGCTGATCTGCTGCGATATTGCCGGCGACTACAACGCCACCGCGCGCCGCTATTGGCAGGAGGCGGGCGTTGTCCAGCGTATCGATCTGCGCTTGGCGCCGGCGCTGGAAACCCTCGCGACGCTCGATCAGCCAGGGCAGTTCGACCTGATGTTCATCGACGCCGACAAAGCCAATTACCCCAACTACCTCGAACACGCCCTGCGCTTGCTGCGGGTCGGTGGTCTGGCAGTCTTCGATAACACGCTGTGGAGCGGGCGGGTGCTGGAAAGCAATCCCGAAAGCGCGGATACGCGAGCGATTCAAGCGTTGAACCGAGCGTTAAAAGAAGACCAGCGCGTGGACTTGTCCCTGCTACCGATAGGCGACGGCCTGACCCTGTGCCGTAAACGCTAGCCATCACACCAATCAAATTGTAGGAGTGAGCCTGCTCGCGATGGCGGCCTAATAATCAACACAGATGTTGAATGTTATGGCCCCATCGCGAGCAGGCTCACTCCTACATGGGGTATGCGGTGGGGCGCAGACACCAGTCAAAACTGTGGGAGCGGTGCGCTGGATGACTTGGTGCTGCGAGAAGCAGGCACAAACACCAATCAAATTGTAGGAGTGAGCCTGCTCGCGATAGCGGCCTGACAGTCAACACAGATGTTGAATGTTGAGGCCCCATCGCGAGCAGGCTCACTCCTACATGGGTTATGCGGTGGGGCGCAAACACCGATCAAACCTGTGGGAGCGAGCAAGCTCGCTCCCACATGGGTCATACGCTGGCGCTGGGGTTATTTAACCGCCGAAACCCGCCACACCTTGTTCCCCACGTCATCAGCCACCAGCAAGCTGCCTTGCTGATCAATGACCACGCCCACCGGGCGGCCCATGGCTTTTTCGTCTTTGTCGAGGAAGCCGGTCAGCACGTCCACTGGCTGTCCGGTCGGTTTGCCGGCGGTGAACGGCACGAAAATCACTTTGTAGCCGCTGTACGGTTTGCGGTTCCACGAACCGTGCTGGCCGATGAATGCGCCGCTGGTGAACGACGGCAATTTGCTGCCCTCGGCAAACGTCAGACCGAGCGAGGCGGTGTGGGGGCCGACCGCGTAATCCGGGGCGATGGCTTTGGCCACCAGATCGGGGTTTTGCGGTTCGACACGCACATCCACATGCTGCCCGTAATAGCTGAACGGCCAGCCATAAAACGCGCCGTCCTTGACCGAAGTGATGTAGTCCGGCACCAGATCGCTGCCGATTTCGTCGCGCTCGTTCACTGCCGTCCACAACGCGCCGCTGGTAGGTTCCCAGCTCATGCCATTGGGGTTGCGTAAGCCCGACGCGAAAATCCGATGATTACCGGTGGCGCGGTCGACTTCCCAGATAGCCGCGCGACCTTCTTCCTGGTCCAGGCCGTTTTCACCGACGTTGCTGTTCGAGCCAACCGTCACGTACAGCTTGCTGCCGTCCTTGCTGGCGATGACGTTTTTGGTCCAGTGATGGTTCAGCGTGCCACCCGGTAGGTCGACGACTTTGATCGGCTCGGACTTGATTGACGTCGCGCCGGTTTCATAGTTGAAACGCAACAAACGGTCGGTGTCAGCGACGTACAAATCATTGCCAACCAGCGTCATGCCGAACGGCGAGTTGAGGTTTTCCAGAAACACCGTGCGGGTTTCGGCGACGCCGTCGTGGTCCTGATCGCGCAACAACGTGATGCGGTTGGCGCTTGGCACGCCGGCACCGGCGCGGCCCATGACCTTCTTCATCACCCAGCCACGAATGCCTTTGCTGTCATCAGGTTTTGGCGGCGCGTTGGTTTCGGCCACCAACACATCACCGTTCGGCAGCACGTAGAGCCAGCGAGGGTGATCGAGGTTTTCGGCGAACGCGGCGACCTGGGTTCCGGCGGCAGCAGTCGGTTTGGCGCCGGCCGGCCAGCCGATCGCCGGGGCGATGTTGACTGTCGGGATCAGGGTTTTGTTCGGTTCGGGCAACTTCGGCGATGGGCCGGTGCCGTCAGAGACTTGCAGGCTGGACGTCTCGCCGCAGGCAGCAAGGCCTCCGGCGAGCGCGATGACAAAAACGAGCTGGGGCTTGCGCATGCTGACCTTCCCTATGAATGCACTGGTTTATTCATAGAGAAGCGAACCGCCGCGATGGTTCAACCCATCGACCCTGAGCAATCAACCCGTCAACCGCGCGCCTCTTTGAGCAGCACGGCGATCCCTGGGTGATAGTGGCCGCTCTCGTTGCGCAATTTGCGGTAGGCGTAAGGGAAATACCAGGCGACCGCGCACGTGTGTTCCTTTTGCAGATCGTCGACCATGTCCTGCAATTCTTCCGGGGTGGCGCTTTGCTGCGGCTTGTGCGGCGCGACAAACAGACAGCCGAGTTTCAGGTCGCTGGCGTAGCTGATTCGCTTCGCGTCACTGGTGATATCGACCAGTGCCTGAGTCAGATTCAAGCTGTTGACCTTCGGCCAGCGCTGACTGGTCTGCAACCAGACGCGTTCGTCGCTGGTGGCAATCATCAGGTCGGCACGGCCATTGCGGTCGCCGTCCTCAGTCTGTTTGCGCGTCGGCGCCTGCTGCAAAGTGACCATTTCCGCCGCCCACGCCGCCGCCGACAGCAGCCCGCGATTGGCGTTTTCGTCGAACCAGTACGGCGCGTCGTTATCGCCGCGCACCGCGTTATAGCGGTCGATACAGTCAAACCAGCGTTCCAGCAGCGGGCGCAGGAATTCCAGCTTCGGATTGCTGATGATCATGCCTTGCATGGTGCTCACCCTTGTTATTGTGATGTGAGATTGTGGCGCTTTGATATCACCGCCAAGCGTAGGCTACAACACCAGCCATGACAAATGGATTGACGGCAGTTATTCAACCGCCCGGCGCCCGGCTTTAATTGACGCTCCACCCCCAACCCTCTAACCTTCGCGGCTTGTTTCAGGTGCTCTGTGACTGCGGTCGACAGGGTGAAACAGGGAAGCCGGTGCGTGCCTCGATTCAAGCAATCGACAAGCATCATCCCGGCGCTGCCCCCGCAACGGTAAATGAGTCAAAGATTGCGCCAACAGCCACTGTGTCGAACGACATGGGAAGGCGCGCAGTCCGGCATCCGCCACTCATGAGCCCGGAGACCGGCCTGATCCATCCAGCGGCATCACGGTGGGCGATGCCAGGCTTTTTGCCGTCTATTCTTGTGCCTGCCCGCCGTTTCCAGCCTCAACGGAGAGCTCCCCATGACTGATACCCCCGATCGTGACGAACGCCATTTGGCGCGCATGTTGCGCAAAAAAGCGGTGATCGACGAACGCATCGCCAACTCGCCGAACGAATGCGGTTTGCTCCTGGTGCTGACCGGCAACGGCAAAGGCAAAAGCAGTTCGGCGTTCGGCATGCTCGCCCGTTCCATGGGCCACGGCATGCAGTGCGGCGTGGTGCAGTTCATCAAGGGTCGCAACAGCACCGGCGAAGAATTGTTCTTTCGGCGCTTCCCGGAACAGGTGCGTTTTCACGTGATGGGCGAGGGCTTCACCTGGGAAACCCAGGACCGCCAGCGCGACATCGCGGCGGCCGAGGCAGCGTGGCAAGTGTCCCGCGAACTGCTGCGCGATCCGTCGATTGGCCTGGTGGTGCTGGATGAACTGAACATCGCCCTGAAGCACGGCTACCTCGACCTCGATCAGGTGCTCAGCGATTTGCAGGCGCGTCCGCCGATGCAGCACGTGGTGGTCACCGGTCGCGGGGCCAAAGCGGAAATGATCGAACTCGCCGACACGGTCACCGAAATGGGCGTGATCAAGCATGCGTTCCAGGCCGGGATCAAAGCGCAAAAAGGCGTCGAATTGTGAGTTGTGCTTTATGAATATCAGCCGTCATTGCCCGGCGGTGCTGATCGCCGCGCCGGCCTCCGGTCAGGGCAAGACCACCGTCACCGCCGCGCTGGCCCGTTTGCATCGCAATCAGGGGCGCAAGGTGCGCGTGTTCAAATGCGGCCCGGACTTTCTCGACCCGATGATTCTCGAGCGCGCCAGCGGTGCGCCGGTCTATCAATTGGACATGTGGATGGTCGGCGAGCAGGAAAGCCGTCGACTGTTGTGGGAAGCCGCCGGCGAAGCCGATCTGATCCTGATCGAAGGCGTCATGGGCCTGTTCGACGGCACGCCGTCCAGCGCTGACCTGGCGCGACACTTCGGGGTGCCGGTGCTCGGCGTGATCGACGGCACCGCCATGGCCCAGACCTTCGGCGCATTGGCGCTGGGCCTGGCGCGCTATCAGCCGGACTTGCCGTTTGCCGGCGTTTTGGCCAATCGCGTCGGCACCTTGCGTCACGCGCAATTGCTCGAAGGCAGCCTCACCGAAGGCCTGCGCTGGTACGGCGCGTTGTCGCGCGAAACCGGGATCGAGCTGCCGAGCCGCCACCTCGGACTGGTCCAGGCCAGCGAGCTCAACGACCTCGACCTGCGCCTCGACGCCGCCGCCGATGCGCTCGCCAGCAGTTGCGAGGTAGCGCTGCCACCGGCAGTCGAATTTGCCACCCCGGATGTGCTCGAAGCCGAGCCGCTGCTCGCCGGCGTACGGATTGCCGTGGCGCGCGACGAAGCGTTCGCCTTCACCTACGGCGCCAGCCTCGATTTGCTGCGAGCGATGGGCGCCGAATTGCTGTTCTTCTCGCCGATCCGCGACCGCCAGTTGCCCGAGGCTGACAGCCTTTATCTGCCGGGCGGTTATCCCGAGCTGCACCACGTTGCGCTGGCGCAAAACACTTCGATGCTCGATGCCATCCGCGCACACCACGCCGCTGGCAAACCGCTGCTCGCGGAATGTGGCGGCATGCTTTATCTGCTCGATTCGTTGACCGATGTCGAAGGCACACGCGCCGAACTGGTCGGTTTGCTGACCGGTGCTGCGGTGATGCAAAAGCGCTTGGCGGCGTTGGCGTTGCAAGCGGTGGAATTGCCCGAAGGTGTATTGCGCGGGCATACCTATCACCACTCGTTGACCAGCACCGAACTCGAGCCGATTGCCCGTGGTTTGAGCCCGAACGGTGGGCGTGGGGCGGAGGCGGTTTATCGTCAGGGGCGGATGACGGCTTCTTATGTGCACTTTTATTTCCCGTCGAATCCGTCCGCGATTGCTGCACTTTTTCTACCGGATCTTGAGGACGCCATCGCGAGCAGGCTCACTCCTACATTGAATGAGGTTGTGTCTGAAGAATCGCGGAACCCTGTAGGAGCGAGCCTGCTCGCGAAGCGGCCATGACCGACACCGCATTTTCCGCAGCCGAGCGCGCAGCGGTCTACCGAGCCATCGCCGAGCGTCGCGACATGCGCCACTTCAGCGGCGGCAGCGTCGAGCCGACCTTGCTTCGACGCCTGCTCGAAGCCGCGCATCAGGCCCCCAGCGTCGGCCTGATGCAACCGTGGCGCTTCATCCGTATCAGCGACCGAGCCCTGCGCGGGCAGATCCAGCAACTGGTGGAAGAAGAACGTGTGCGCACCGCCGAAGCCCTCGGCGAACGCAGCGACGACTTCATGAAGCTCAAAGTCGAAGGCATCAACGACTGCGCCGAAGTGTTGGTCGCCGCGCTGATGGACGACCGTGAAAAACACATTTTCGGTCGGCGCACTCTGCCGGAAATGGACATGGCGTCGTTGTCCTGCGCGATTCAAAACCTCTGGTTGGCGGCCCGCGCCGAAGGCCTCGGCATGGGTTGGGTGTCGTTGTTCGAGCCGCAAGCCCTGGCCGACCTGCTCGGTTTGCCGGCCGGCGCCAAGCCGCTGGCGATCCTCTGCCTCGGCCCGGTCAAGGAGTTTTACCCGGCGCCGATGCTGGTGCTTGAAGGCTGGGCGCAGGCGCGTCCGCTGAATGAACTGCTGTATGAAAATTTTTGGGGAGTGAGTCAATGAGTGTGGCGTTGTTGAGTGTCGCTGCGGTTGCGCTGGATGCGCTGCTCGGTGAACCGAAACGCTGGCATCCGCTGGTGGCGTTCGGCGGCTTTGCCGATCGCATCGAGCAACGTTTCAACTCCGCCGGGCGCGGCTGGCGCAGTCACGGCGTCACCGCGTGGGTGATCGCGGTAGTGCCGCTGACCTTGCTCGCCACCGCGCTGTCCTGGGCGCCTTACGTCGGTTGGCTGGTGGAAATTCTGGCGCTGTACTGCGCGCTGGGCATGCGCAGCCTCGGCGAACACGTCGAACCGGTGGCCAAGGCCTTGCGCAGCGATGATCTTGAAGAGGCGCGCAAACGCGTTGGTTATCTGGTCAGCCGCCAGACCAGCGAACTGGACAAAACCGCAGTCGCCCGCGCCGCTACCGAATCGGTGCTGGAAAACGGCAGCGACGCGGTATTCGCCGCACTGTTCTGGTTTGCCGTGGCCGGCGCGCCGGGCGTGGTCCTCTATCGCTTGAGCAACACGCTCGACGCAATGTGGGGTTATCGCAACGAACGCTTTGAACGCTTTGGCTGGGCAGCGGCGAAAATCGACGACGTGCTCAACTACATTCCTGCACGTCTGGTGGCGTTGACCTACGCGCTGCTGGGCAAAACCCGACTCGCGCTGAAATGCTGGCGCAACCAAGGGCCGACCTGGGACAGCCCGAATGCCGGACCGGTGATGGCCGCCGGTGCCGGTGCGTTGGGCGTCGAGTTGGGCGGGGCGGCGATTTATCACGGTGAACTGCACCAGCGTCCGCAGCTCGGCGAAGGCCCGCCAGCGGACGCCGACTCTATCGACCGTGGCTGGCAATTGGTTCAGCGCGGCGTATGGTTATGGCTGCTGATTCTCTGCGTCGGAGCCGAATTTTATGCTTGAGCACGGTGGCCGGCTGCGCAAGGCAGCCCTCGATTACGCGATTGCCGAGGCCGATTGGCTCGACCTGTCCAGCGGTCTGGCGCCGTGGCCGTTTCCGATCCCGCAGATTCCGTTGCGTGCCTGGGCGCGGTTGCCGGAAACCGATGACGGCCTGGAGCAAGCCGCCTGCGATTACTACGGCGCAGCGCAAGTGTTGCCGGTCGCCGGTTCGCAAATGGCTATCCAGTTGCTGCCGCGTTTGCGCCGCGCCGGCAAGGTCGGCGTGCTGTCGCCGTGTTACGCCGAACACTCCGAAGCCTGGCGCCGCAGCGGCTACATCGTGCGCGAAGTGCTGGAGCAGGAAGTCGACTTCTTTATCGACAACCTCGACGTGCTGGTGGTGGTCAATCCGAACAATCCCACTGGCCTGAGCCTGACCCCAAGTCGCTTGCTCGACTGGCACTCGCGGCTGGCCCAGCGCGGTGGCTGGCTGGTGGTCGACGAAGCGTTCATGGACAACACCCCGCAACTGAGCGTGGCACCGTTCGCCAACCAGGTTGGCTTGATCGTGTTGCGCTCCTTCGGCAAGTTTTTCGGCCTCGCCGGGGTACGTTTGGGATTCGTTTTGGCTGAGCGCAAACTGCTCAAATTGCTCGCCGAGCAAGTCGGGCCGTGGGCGGTCAGCGGCCCGACGCGGGTCTTGGGCCAGGCATGTCTGCAAGATACCGAGGGCCATGCGCGGCAACGCCTGCGCAGTGAACAAGCGAGCCAGCGCCTAGCCGCCATGCTCGAACGTTACGACCTCAAGCCGCAGGGCGGTTGCGCGTTGTTTCAGTGGCTGATCACCGAACGCGCCGAAGAACTGCATGAGTTCATGGCCCGGCGCGGCATTTTGCTGCGGTTGTTCACCCACAACAGCAGCCTGCGCTTCGGTCTGCCTGCCGACGCCGCTGAAGAAGCGCGCCTCGAACAAGCGCTGCGAGCCTTCGCCAAGGAAAACCAATGACTACGTTGATGGTGCAGGGCACCACGTCCGACGCCGGTAAAAGCACGCTGGTGACGGCGTTGTGCCGTTGGGTGCGGCGCCACGGCGTCAGCGTCGTGCCGTTCAAACCGCAGAACATGGCGTTGAACAGCGCGGTAACGGCTGACGGTGGCGAAATCGGCCGCGCGCAAGCGGTGCAGGCCCAGGCCGCCCACCTTGAGCCGCACACCGACATGAACCCGGTGCTGCTCAAACCCAACAGCGACACCGGCGCGCAAGTGATCATCCACGGTCGCGCCGTCACCACCATGAACGCCGTGGCGTATCACGACTACAAAAGCATCGCCATGCAAGCGGTGCTCGCCTCGCATGCGCGGCTGAGCGCGGCGTATCCAGTGGTCATGGTGGAAGGCGCGGGCTCGCCGGCCGAGATCAATCTGCGCGCCGGCGACATCGCCAACATGGGTTTCGCCGAGGCGGTGGATTGCCCGGTGGTGCTGATCGCCGACATCAATCGCGGTGGGGTTTTCGCGCATCTGGTCGGCACCCTGGAGTTGCTGTCGCCGAGTGAACAGGCGCGGGTCAAAGGCTTCATCATCAATCGTTTTCGCGGCGACATTGCGTTGCTGCAACCGGGCCTCGACTGGCTCGAATCACGCACCGGCAAACCGGTGATCGGCGTGCTGCCGTATGTGATGGACCTGCATCTGGAGGCCGAGGACGGCATCGATCAGCGCCAGACCGCCAAGGCTGATCAAGTGCTCAAAGTGGTGGTGCCGGTGCTGCCGCGCATCAGTAATCACACCGATTTCGATCCGCTGCGCCTGCATCCACAAGTCGATCTGCAATTCATCGGCCCTGGCCAGCCGATTCCATCCGCGGATTTGATCATTCTTCCCGGCTCGAAAAGCGTTCGGCATGACCTCGCCTATTTGCGCGCCAATGGCTGGGACACGGCGATTTCGCGGCACCTGCGCTATGGCGGCAAAGTGCTGGGGATTTGCGGCGGTTTGCAGATGCTCGGCGAACAGGTCCACGACCCGCTGGGCCTCGAAGGCGCGCCGGGTTCGAGTGCCGGGCTGGGCTTGCTGGCGTTCGAAACCTTGCTCGAGGAAGAGAAGCAGTTGCGCAACGTGCGCGGACATCTGGCGCTGGAGAATGCTGAAGTGCTCGGTTATGAAATCCACGCTGGCGTAACCACTGGGCCGGCGCTGGAACACGCGGCGGTGCAACTGGACGATGGTCGCTGCGATGGCGCGCAAAGCCTCGACGGGCAGATTTTCGGCACGTACCTGCATGGCTTGTTCGAATCCCCGGCGGCGAGCAGTGCGCTGCTGCGCTGGGCTGGTTTGAGCGACGTGCAGGACGTCGATTACCACGGCTTGCGCGAACGTGATATCGAGCGCTTGGCAGATTTGGTGGAGAAGCATTTGGATACGCGGCTGCTCCGAGAGCTTTGTGGGTTTTGAGGCCGCCTTCGCGGGCAAGCCTCGCTCCCACAGTTGGTGCGCCGCATCTCTGTAGGAGCAAGGCTTGCCCGCGATGAGGCCCTCCAATCCACCGATTATTAAAAGGTTGAAACCATGCTCCAACTCATCCTCGGCGGCGCCCGCTCCGGCAAAAGTCGCCTCGCTGAAAAACTCGCTTCCGACAGCGCCATGGCGGTGACTTACATCGCCACCAGCCAACCCCTCGACGGCGAAATGAACGAACGCGTCGCCCATCACCGCGCCCGTCGTCCGGCCGAATGGGCGCTGATCGAAGAACCGCTGCAACTCGCCCGCGTCCTGCGCGAAAACGCCCGCGCCGAGCAGTGCCTGCTAGTGGATTGCCTGACCCTGTGGCTGACCAACCTGCTGATGCTCGACGACCCCGAGCGCCTCGGCGCCGAGCGCGATGCCTTGCTCGATTGCCTGGCGTCATTGCCGGGTGAAATCATTTTTGTCAGCAACGAAACCGGAATGGGTGTCGTGCCGCTGGGCGAATTGACTCGCCGCTACGTCGATGAAGCCGGTTGGCTGCATCAAGCTTTGGCTGAGCGCTGTCAGCGTGTTGTCCTGACGGTCGCCGGCCTGCCCCTGACTTTGAAAGGAACTGCGTTATGACCCAATCCTGGTGGCTGAACCCGTGCAAGCCGATTGATGCGGCGGCCGTCGAACTGGCCGAGGCGCGGCAACAGCAACTGACCAAACCGGCCGGTTCGCTCGGGCGGCTGGAGTCGGTAGCGGTGCAACTCGCCGGGTTGCAGGGCCAGGTCAAACCGCGCCTCGAGCACCTGTGGATCGCGATTTTTGCCGGCGATCACGGCGTGGTTGCTGAAGGTGTGTCGGCGTATCCGCAGGAAGTCACCGGGCAAATGCTCCACAACTTCGTCAGCGGTGGCGCGGCGATCAGCGTATTGGCGCGGCAGTTGGGCGCGGCGCTGGAAGTGGTCGACCTCGGCACCGTCACGCCGTCGCTCAACCTGCCAGGCGTGCGTCACTTGAACATCGGCGCCGGCACCGCCAATTTCGCGCACGGCCCGGCCATGACGGTCGCCCAAGGTGAACTCGCCTTGCAGGCTGGTCGCGACAGCGTGTTGCGCGCCCGCGAAACTGGCGCGCAGCTGTTTATCGGCGGCGAAATGGGCATCGGCAACACCACCGCCGCCAGTGCGCTGGCCTGCGCGTTGCTCGACTGCCCGGTGGCGCATTTGACCGGGCCGGGCACCGGGCTCGACGCTGCCGGGGTCAGCCACAAGGCGCAGGTGATCGAGCGTGCAATAGCGTTGCATGCCGCGCGGCGTGGCGACGCGCTGCAAACCCTGTTCAACCTCGGCGGTTTCGAAGTCGCCGCGCTGGTCGGCGCTTATCTGGCCTGCGCGCAGGAAGGCATTGCAGTGCTGGTCGACGGCTTTATCTGCAGCGTCGCTGCGCTGGTCGCGGTGCGCGTGAATCCGCAGTGCCGCGACTGGCTGCTGTTCGGCCATCGCGGCGCCGAGCCGGGCCATCGCCACGTCCTCGAATCCTTGAACGCCGAGCCGTTGCTCGACCTCGGTTTGCGCCTCGGCGAGGGCAGCGGCGCGGCGTTGGCGGTGCCGTTGTTGCGTCTCGCCTGCGACCTTCATGGGCAAATGGCGACGTTTGCCGAAGCGGCCGTGGCGGATCGTCCGGCATGACCTTGCACCTGGATTTGTTGCGCCACGGCGAGACCGAACTCGGTGGCGGCCTGCGCGGCAGCCTCGACGATGCGCTGACCGAAAAAGGCTGGGCGCAGATGCGCGCGGCGGTGATCGAGCAAGGGCCGTGGGATCGCTTGGTCAGTTCGCCGTTGCAACGTTGCGCGCGGTTTGCCGACGAACTCGGCGCGCAACTGGGCTTGCCGGTACAACTTGAAAAAGACCTGCAGGAACTGCATTTCGGCGCCTGGGAAGGGCAGAGCACCGCCGCGCTGATGGACTCCAGTGCCGAGGATTTGGGTCGATTCTGGAGTGATCCTTACGCGTTCACCCCGCCCGACGGTGAGCCGGTTGCGGACTTTTCGGCGCGGGTGCTGGCAGCGGTCGAGCGCTTGCACGCCGCGCATGCCGGCGAACGCGTATTGCTGATCACCCACGGCGGCGTGATGAAACTGCTCCTGGCGCAGGCGCGTGGTTTGCCGCGCGAGCAATTGCTGAATGTCGACGTCGCGCACGCGTCGTTGCATTCGCTGGCGGTCGGTGCGGGTGCCTTGTTACGGGAAGCGAGCTGAGCATGTTGCCGTTCTGGATTGCCCTGCAATTTTTGAGCAGTTTGCCGATTCGTCTGCCGGGCATGCCGGAGCCGAAAGAGCTAGGGCGTTCGTTGCTGTTTTATCCGCTGGTCGGCCTGCTGTTTGGCTTGATTCTCTGGGGAATGAACATCGCGCTGGCGGGCGCGCCATTGTTGCTGCATGCCGCGCTGTTGCTGACGGTTTGGGTATTGCTCAGCGGCGCGCTGCACCTGGACGGTCTGGCCGACAGCGCGGATGCGTGGCTGGGCGGATTCGGCGATCGCGAACGCACGCTGACGATCATGAAGGATCCGCGCAGTGGGCCGATTGCGGTGGTCACGCTGGTGTTGGTGTTACTGCTGAAATTTGCCGCGTTGCTGGCGTTGATCGAACAAGGGCAGGGCGCGGTGTTGCTGATCGTGCCGCTGCTGGGGCGGGCGGCGCTGCTAGGGTTGTTTCTGACCACGCCGTATGTGCGCGCCGGTGGCTTGGGCCAGGCGCTGGCGGATCATTTGCCGCGCACCGCCGGTTGGCGGGTGTTGGCCCTGAGTGCGCTGGGGTGTCTGCTGATCGGCGGGATGACCGATGGGCTGGTTGCGCTGGTGATCGCGATTGCGCTGTTTGTCTGGTTGCGGCAGGTGATGCTGCGGCGCTTGGGCGGGACCACCGGCGATACGGCGGGGGCGTTGCTGGAATTGCTTGAGATGGCGGTGTTGGTGGGGTTGGCGTTGGTTTGATGGGGTTGGTGGGGGCTGTGCTGGCCCTATCGCGAGCAGGCTCACTCCTACAGGGGATCGCGGTCCTGCATGGAATCGCGCTCACCTGTGGGAGCAAGGCTTGCCCGCGATAAACGATCACGCGGTTTACCCGTCGGACCGCAGCGCAACCTTCGCGGGGCAAGCCTTGCTCCCACTTGCCTTCTGTAACAAAAAATTTGCTTTCATTTAACCGCGGGTATATACACGCACCATGCTCGATTCCCAATGTTTATGTATCAACCTGCGTCGCGCCGCTCGTGGCGTCAGCAGGCATTACGACGGCGCTCTCGACGGCTTCGGCATCAACGTTGCCCAGTATTCTTTGCTGTGCAATCTGCAGCGTCTGGATCAGCCAAGTATTTCCACGCTCGCCGAAGCCATGGGGCTGGACCGCAGCACGCTTGGGCGCAATCTGCGCGTGCTTGAGGGCGAAGGCCTGGTGCAACTGGTCGAGGGCGAAGACATGCGCAACCGCATCGTCAAGCTCACCGACGCGGGCACACAACGTCTGGCTGACGCACTGCCAGCGTGGGAAGCGGCGCAGCAGCGTCTGGTCGATCGCCTCGGCGCCGAGAAACGTGAAACCTTGCTGAAATTGCTGGACGAACTGGCTTGAGGCCAGTTTGTTCAAGCGGGTATATACCCGCTACCGGAGAATAAGAATGACATCGATGTGGCGTACTTGCGGTTGGGTGTTGGTCGGGAGTGCGCTGATCCTCGCGTTGTCCCTCGGTGTGCGCCATGGTTTCGGGCTGTTCCTCGCGCCGATGAGCAGCGAATTCGGTTGGGGCCGCGAGACGTTTGCGTTCGCCATCGCCCTGCAAAACCTCATCTGGGGCTTGGCGCAGCCGTTCACCGGGGCGCTGGCCGACCGCTTCGGTGCGGCCAAAGTGGTGCTGATCGGCGGCGTGCTGTACGCGGCAGGGCTGATCTGCATGGGCTTCTCCGACTCGGCGGTGACGTTGTCGCTGAGCGCCGGCCTGCTGATCGGCATCGGCCTGTCCGGCACTTCGTTCTCGGTAATCCTCGGCGTGGTCGGCCGCGCCGTGCCGCCGGAAAAACGCAGCATGGGCATGGGCATTGCCAGCGCCGCCGGTTCGTTCGGCCAGTTCGCCATGTTGCCCGGCACTTTGGGCCTGATCGGCTGGCTCGGCTGGTCCGCAGCATTGCTGGTGCTCGGCTTGCTGGTCGCGTTGATCGTGCCGCTGGTGAGCATGCTCAAGGACAAACCGCTGCCGACCCTCGGCCATGATCAGACCTTGTCCGAAGCCTTGCGCGAAGCCTGTTCGCACTCCGGTTTCTGGTTGCTGGCGTTTGGCTTTTTTGTCTGCGGTTTTCAAGTGGTGTTCATCGGCGTGCATTTGCCGGCGTATCTGGTCGATCAACACTTGCCGGCCACGGTCGGCACCACGGTGCTGGCGTTGATCGGGCTGTTCAATATCTTCGGCACTTACACCGCCGGTTGGCTCGGCGGGCGCATGTCCAAACCGCGTTTGCTCACTGGTTTGTACCTGCTGCGTGCGGTGGTGATCGGCTTGTTTCTGTGGGCGCCGGTGACGACGACCAGCGCTTACCTGTTCGGTATGGCGATGGGCTTTCTCTGGTTGTCCACCGTGCCTTTGACCAACGGCACCGTGGCGACCTTGTTCGGTGTACGAAACCTGTCCATGCTCGGTGGGATTGTTTTCCTGTTCCACCAGCTCGGTTCGTTTCTCGGCGGCTGGTTGGGCGGGGTGGTTTACGACCGAACCGGGAGCTACGACTTGATCTGGCAAGTGGCGATTCTCTTGAGCCTGTTGGCGGCGGCGCTGAACTGGCCGGTGCGCGAACGGCCGGTGGCGCGCCTGCAAACGCAGATGAGCGCGGTATGAACAGCTTCTGGCCGCGCATTATTGCCGTCGCGGCCGGCGCTTTTTTACTGCTGGCCCTGGCGTGGTGGGGCTGGCAACAGGGCGGGTTGGCGTTGATGCAATTGGGCATGGGCGCTTGCTAGGCGGTTGCGAGGGCGAGTAGCTTGTTGGCTGACGACCTCTCAAGGATGCCCCGACATGCTCAAGCGCTGGTTTGCAGTCCCCGCGTTGCTGATGACGTTTGCTGCCGCGGCCCAGGCGGCCGAATGCCCGGACCTGTTGCAAGGCTCATTGCCGAAATTGCGCGCCAAGGAATCCATCGACCTCTGCCAGCGCTTCGCCGGCAAGCCGCTGGTGGTGGTCAACACCGCGAGTTTCTGCGGTTTCGCTCCGCAGTTCCAAGGCCTCGAAGCGCTTTATCAGCGCTACAAGGGCCAGGGGCTGGAAGTGATTGGCGTGCCGTCGAATGACTTCAAGCAAGAGTCCAAGGACGGCGAAGAAACCGCCAAGGTCTGCTACGTCAACTACGGCGTGACTTTCACCATGACCGAACCGCAGAAAGTCCGCGGCGACGACGCCACGCACCTGTTCAAAAACCTCGCCGAGCAGAGCAGCGCGCCGAAGTGGAATTTCTACAAATACGTGGTCGATCGCCAAGGCAAGGTGATCGCCGATTTCTCCAGCCTGACCAAACCCGACGACCCGCAATTCCTCGAAGCGGTCGAGCAAGCCCTGGCCTCGAAACCTGAATGACACCCACTGAAAAGCCCCGCCTCTGAACAAGAGCGCGGGGCTTTTTCGGTGTTGCTGGCGAGGGGTTCAGGCTCGCCGTGAATCATCAGAAGCGGTAAGTTGCGCCGACCCCGAAACCGTTCGCCCAGTTTTGATACTTGGCGTTGTAGCTCTGGCCACGGTCGTTGCTGTTGTTGACCTTGACCGACTCTTCGCGCAGGTACGAATAGGCGACGTCGATGGTCAGGTCGTCGGTTGGGCTCCAGCCGGCGCCGAGGCTGAAGATCTTGCGATCGCCAGTCGGAATGCGCGGGGAACGGTCGACGTTGTTGGTCGGTGCCTGGTCAAAGGACAGGCCGGTACGCAGCACCCATTGCTTGTTCAGCTGATACGAAGCGCCGATGGCGTGCGCCCAGGTGTCGTGCCAGTTCTGGTCTTCGGTGATGTTGCCGAATTGGCCGTTGAGGATCGCCGGCACACCTTTGTTTTCCACGGTGATTTCTTTCAGACGGCTCCAGCGCGTCCAGGTGCTGCCGGCGTACAGGGTCCACTTGTCGTCGAGCTCGTGAGTGACCGAGAAGTCCACCGATTCAGGCGTGGTCAGGTCCAGCGAAGCGTCGAACTTCTGGTTCGGGTTCTGGCCGATCAGGCCCAGCACGCCGTAGTTGACCTTGGTGTTGCCTTCGAGCTTGTACTTCACTTTCGAGTGATAAGTCAGGCCGACGCGGGTGCTGTCGGTAGCTTGCACCAACAGGCCGATGTTGTAGCCCAGCGCGGTGTCGTCACCTTTGATCTTGACCTTGCCGTCCGGCGCTGCCTGGGTAATCGACAGGTTCGATTCCAGCTTGCCGTCGATGCGGTTGATGGTCGGACCGAAACCGATCGACACCTTGTCGTTGAAGGCGTAGCTGATGGTCGGTTGCAGGGTCACGACTTTAACGTCGCTGGTGCTGCCGAAGTAACGGCCGGCAAAGCCGTTTTCGTAGTCGGTCACCAGACCGAATGGCGCGTACATGCCAATACCAACTGCCCAGTGATCATCGATAGGCTTGACGTAGTAGCCCATGGGCACGGCAATGAACGGAACCATGTTGCCGTGGCTGCTGCCGTTGTTTGGCGCAGAGTCGGCATTGCTGATATCGGTGTGTGCGTCGAGCATTGCAGCACCGCCGGTGACTTGTTCACGCTTGATGCGCGACATGCCGGCAGGGTTGCCAAAAATTGTGCTTGCGTCATCGGCAGAGGAAGATCGCCCGGCAAAACCTGTACCCATCCCGCTGATACTTTGTTCGTTGATGGCAAAGCCAGCTGCGAAGATCTGGGTGGATGCCAAGGTAACGGCGAGGCTAAGGGTGGTTTTGAGCATTACTTTTTTCATTATTAGAACTCCTGGTGATCACCGGGGCGAAAATTACCAACATTTTCGTCCCAGCGCTATAGCCCGTATGCCTTGAGTTAGAGCGGTTTTGTAGGACAATCCGACCAGAATCGCGACCCGTTACGGGATCTTTGGAAACTGGTGGGTCAGCAAGCGACCTGATTCAGCGATGAAACACAGGTCTGCCAGGCGCAGGTGAAGTCGCGCAGGCGTCCCTGAGGCTGGAACGTCTGGCGCCAGATTCGCGCCATGCCCAGCACATCATCGGGATCGGGGAGGGGAGTGTTCTGTTGTTCGACCAGCAGCCAGGCGATGGCGGTGGCGTAACGCAGGTTTACGGTCAGTTCCAGGTGTGGGCTGCTAAGAAATGCGTGCTGGCTGGCGAGGCCTCGGACCAGGCTCGCGCGTTCCGGGTCGAGCGCCAGGTAATGGTCCCAAAGTGCCCGGTGGCGGATCTCGGCGATCCGGTACAAGCCATGGCCACGGCGGTCGTGCAGGGCTGAGCCGAGGGCTGACTGGCTGGCGGCGATGCCCAGCAGCAGGGATTCGGCAGTTGCGCTGTGGCGCCCGAGATAAATCAAGGTCGGGCGGATCACATAGCGGCACAGTTCGCTGGCAGCGATACCCATAAAGCCCTCGAAGCAAAGCCCTTGAAGCAGGAAATGGGCGGCGATACCTGAAAGGGCCTTGGCAGCGGTGGATCGACTCAGGCTCGCCGGAAGCGGATCACCCCGCTTGAGTTGAAGTGTAGTGTCATATTCGCGCTGTAAAGGTCTGTTTTTAAAATATTTCCGGCTGGCAGTTATAACCGTTATATCGGTTAGTGCTTAAGCGCTAGGGGCGAAAAGAGAAATATCAGGCAATAAAAAGCCCTGCTATTTAGGCAGGGCTTTTGTGCTTTTCAGCCTTTCTGGCGTATCAGGCAACCAGTGCCTGACGAGTACGATCGATCACGGCCTGCAGCGGTTCAGCGCTGGAGTATTGATCGGGGTACAGGCGTTCGCTGTGACGAGCGATGCCGTGTTCGTTGACCAGAGTGAAGCTGAAGCAGCCTTTGCGAGCGGCCATGATCAGGCAGTTCATTGGTGCGAAGGCGTTGGTTAGGGTGCGAATGGCATCCTGAGTATGGATTTGTGCAGACATTATTAGGTGTTCCTACAAGCGACACGGATAAGAGCCGTGCAAAATTAAAACGTTCCAGTGACGACGACCACCGTTGGTCGAACGAAGAACCCGACTGGAACAAAGCAGCCAGTTTGAAGCGCTAAAAAATTTGGCGCGCTTGGGCTGGCAGGTAGGTACTTAGGAGGGCAGGCAACACATCAAGGGCAAAGGTTCGTGGCCCGGGGTGAAGATCCTGATCAATTTGCAGGCTGGTTCGGTCAGAGTAAGTGAGCTTGGCAACACCCTTTGCTTTCATTTCAAAGGCTGTGTTGGGGCAAGTATTACCTGGAAACCATCGAGGTGGTCGATCCTGCTTTGTCGGTGGAGGCTTCTTTACGAAGGCTGACCGGGAGGATTTGTTCGACCAGAATTGACTTTCAGCTTGGTACTAACGCCGCGGATACTAACGGATTGAATTCGAGAAAGGAAGTGTGATAGCAAAAAAACTTTCTCTTCCCCACAAAACACCGCCCCTTGTAGCAGCTGGCGAAGCCTGCGTTCGGCTGCGCAGCAGTCGCCGAGTTGAGCGCCGCAGTTGATCAGGATTACCGCGTTTGCAGGTTTTACGACTGCTGCGCAGCCTAACGCAGGCTTCGCCAGCTGCTACAGGGGTATGTGTTGCTACAGGGTTATGGGTTGACCGTGGATTACCGTTGGTCGTCGCTTCGAGTCAGCTCCGGCGTGGGTTGGCCAAGGTTTATCCCCAACCCTGGCTACAAAAAACCGCGTGGATATAACCGTGTCGAAGGTACTTGTGCACATTAGTTGCGCGGGCTGTAACGCCGCTGTCACATCCGATCGAACGACAGTGGGTGCCTGTAATGAAAATTTAAGTCAATGAAAAACATCGCTTTTTTTTACTGGTGAAAAAATCGTCAGTTTGACTGCGGGCCCCATTCCATAAGGGTTTTGAAGAGTTCAAGGCGGGTTGTCCACTGAGTTATCCACAGCTTCTGTGGATTGTCCCGAGCGCTTGCTCTAGGACGGGCGTGCCGGGTTTTTTTCGACTTTACCTGTGGGAAAAAAAGAGTAGAGTGGCGCGCCTTCCGTTCTGCCCCACAGTGCTTTATGAAGTTTCGCTCAGTATCAGATCCTGTTACCGCAACACCACCCGGTGTTACCCCGCCAAAACGTTTTTCCATGCGTGTGGCCGAGTGGCTGCTCGACAGCCCGCGCCTGGGCGAAAACCTCAACGTCAAACACTTTGCCGGACGTTTGCTCAAGCAACCGGCGCGCGAAGGCGTGGTGGCTGCGCAAAGTCGGCTCGGCCAATTGATGTGCCGCGAGTGCGGCAACGCCCGCGACCGCCGCATCGGCCACGACCTGCTGCGCCAAGCCGCGCGTGCCGGTGACCGCCGCGCCTTGCGCGAACTGGGCCTGCTCGAAGACTGAGACGTACAAAGCCCGGTTGTGCAAAACCAGGTCATGCAAAACCGGGCCGTCAGTAACAAGCTGTCTAAAACCGGGCTGTGCAAGACCTGACGCCTTGGTTAACCTTCTGGCTTCATTACCTCGGCAGGAATCTTTATGGCTATGGACTTGACCAGCCTTTTGCTCGGTCTGGCGGGCGCGGCATTGCCATTGCTGGCGCTGGCCTGGCACATCCAGCGCCGGGCGAGCGCGGGGCAGGCCGGCGTGGCGCTGCTGGAAGAGCGGTTGGCCATGGTGCAACTGGCGCAGGACGGTTTGAACGCTCAGCTCGATGCCTGTCGCGATGAAATCGGCGACTTGAGCCAAGCCAACGCCGCCAAGCAGGCTGACCTCGCCGCCGTGCGCCGCGAAGTCGAACTGCTGCAAATCGAGCGCGACGATGCGCGCGACGCCGCCCACGCCTGGAACATCGAGCGCGCCGGTAAAGAAGCTGAGTTACGGCGCCTCGACGCGCAAACCGCTTCGCTCAACGCCGAACTGCGCGAACAGCAGGAAAGCCATCAACAGCGCCTCAGCGACCTTCAGGGCTCGCGCGATGAGCTGCGTGCGCAGTTCGCCGAGCTGGCGGGCAAGATCTTCGATGAGCGCGAACAGCGTTTCGCCGAAACCAGCCAACAGCGCCTCGGGCAATTGCTCGATCCGTTGAAGGAACGCATTCAGTCCTTCGAAAAACGTGTGGAAGAAAGCTATCAGTCCGAGGCGCGGGAGCGGTTTTCCCTGGCCAAGGAATTGGAGCGTTTGCAGCAGTTGAACCTGCGTTTAAGCGACGAAGCGACCAACCTTACCCGCGCGTTGAAAGGGCAGAAAACCCAAGGCAACTGGGGCGAGTTGATTCTGGAGCGGGTGCTCGAACATGCCGGCCTGGAGAAGGGCCGCGAATACCAGACGCAGGTCAATCTGAAAGGCCCGGACGGCGAGCGGTTCCAGCCGGACGTGATCATTTACCTGCCCGGCGACAAGCAAGTGGTGGTCGATTCCAAGGTCAGCCTGACGGCGTATCAGCAGTACGTTTCGGCGGAGGACGACGCGATCGGCCAGATCGCGATCAAGCAGCACGTGCTGTCGCTGCGCAATCACGTCAAAGGCTTGTCCGGCAAGGATTACAAGCGACTCGATGGCATCCACAGTCTGGATTTTGTGCTGCTGTTCGTGCCGATCGAAGCGGCGTTTTCCGCCGCGCTGCAAGCTGAGCCGACGCTGTTCCAGGACGCGTTTGACCGCAATATCGTGATCGTCAGCCCGACGACATTGTTGGCGACGCTGCGCGTTATCGACAGTTTGTGGAAGCAGGAACGGCAGAGCCAGAACGCCCGGGAAATCGCCGAGCGGGCGGGGTGGCTGTACGACAAATTTGTGCTGTTTATTCAGGATCTGGATGAAGTCGGCAATCGCTTGCAACAGCTGGACAAAGCCTACAGCTCGGCGCGCAACAAGCTGACAGAAGGGCGCGGCAACCTTGTCAGCCGCAGCGAACAACTGAAACTGCTCGGCGCCCGTGCCAGCAAAAGCCTGCCAGCGGACCTGCTGGAACGGGCAATGACCGATGTCGACGGCCTCGCCGAATTGCCCGAGTAAAGAAGGACGTCAACGCCAACACCCAAATTAAAACTATCCCCGTGGCGAGGGGGCTTGCCCCCGTTGGGGCGCGCAGCGGCCCGGTCTTGCGCAGTGACGGACGATTTTACGGCTGCTGCGCAACCGAACGGGGCAAGCCCCCTCGCCACGGGTTTAGCGCCGGTTTCCAGAATTCACAACGGCAAATGCCGACTCAACAGCGCCCGCAGCGCCGCCGGTTTCACTGGTTTCGCCAGGTAATCCAGGCCTGCCGCGTGGACTTGCGCGACCGTTTCCGGACGGCCGTCGGCGCTGATCACCACGCCGGGCACCGGCTCGCCGAGGCGGGTGCGCAGCCACGCCATCAGCTCGGTGCCGGTTTCGCCATCGTCCAAGTGATAATCCACCAGCGCCAATTGCGGACGCATGCCGTCGCCAAGCAACGTTGCGCATTCCTCGCGATTACGCGCGGTCCAGACTTGGCAACCCCAACGCGTCAGCAGGCTGTTCATGCCGATCAAAATGCTGTCCTCGTTATCGACACACAGCACCTGCGCGCCCGTCGGCAGTTTGCCGTTGAGCTCGGTGACGTTGTGCGGCAGCGCCACCTGCGCGCGGGCCAGTGGCACGCTGACGCTGAACACACTGCCGCGCCCCGGCCACGAGCGCACGCGCAAACGGTGCCCGAGCACGCGGCACAAACCGTCGGCAATCGCCAGGCCCAGCCCCAGGCCTTTCTCGGCGCGGGTCTGGTGGCTGTCGAGACGTTTGAATTCTTCGAAAATCACTTGCTGCTTATCTTCCGGAATCCCCGGGCCTCGGTCCCAGACTTCCAGGCACAACTCACCTTTGCGCCGCCGAACCCCGAGCAATACCGGGCCTTTGGCATAGCGGAACGCGTTGGTGAGGAAGTTCTGCAAGATGCGCCGCAGCAGTTTGATGTCGCTGTCGATGCGCAACGTGCTGCCGCGCAGGCGGAATTTGATGCCCTGTTCGTCGGCCAGAACCTTGAACTCGGCGCCGAGGATGTCGAACAGTTCGTTGAGCACGAACGGCTTCGGATCAGGATTGATCTTGCCGTTCTCCAGACGCGAAATATCCAGCAAATCGCTGATCAAGTCCTCGGCCGAACGCAACGACGTGTCCAGATGCTGGATCAGTTTCTGCGCCTCGGCCGACAAGCCATCGTCCTGATGCGTCAGTGCGGCGGAGAACAAACGTGCGGCGTTCAACGGCTGCATCAAGTCATGGCTGACCGCCGCGAGAAAACGGGTTTTCGACTGGTTGGCCGACTCGGCGGTGCCTTTGGCCTCGGTCAGTGCGACGTTGAGCTGCGACAGTTCGTGGGTGCGCGCGGCGACGCGTTGCTCCAGCCCTTCGTTGGCCTCGGTCAGCGCCTGCTCGGCTTCGCGGAACGCGGTGATGTCGGTGAAACTCATGACAAAACCGCCGCCGGGCATCGGGTTGCCGATCAACTCGATCACCCGGCCATTCGGAAACAACCGCTCGGAAGTGTGCGCGCGGCCCTGACGCATCCAGTGCAAACGGCGCGCAACGTGCACTTCCGCTTCACCGGGGCCACACAAACCGCGCTCGGCGTTGTGCCGAATGATGTCGGCAATCGGCCGGCCAACGCTGATCAAACCGTCCGGGTAATTGAACAGTTCCAGATAACGCCGGTTCCAGGCCACCAGTTTCAACGACTGGTCGACCACGCTGATGCCTTGGGTGATGTTCTCGATGGCGCCTTGCAGCAGCGCGCGGTTGAACTGCAAAACTTCTGACGCCTCGTCGGCGATTCGGACTACGTCCTCAAGCTGCATTTCCCGACCTTCGATGGCGGCTTTAACCACCGCACGCGTCGAAGAAGCGCCGAGTACACCGGCAAGTAAACGTTCGGTATGGGCGATCCATTCGCCATCGGCGTTCTGGTTCGGGTTGAAGCCTTTGCCCTGGCGGTAGGCGAAACGGATAAAACTCTGGCGGGCGCGTTCTTCGCCGACAAAACGCGCGGCGAGTTGCAGCAGATCGTCGATTTGCACCGCGAGCATCGAGCGTGCGCTCGGTCGGGCGCTGATCTCCTGACCGATGAAACGCCCGGCCTGCCAGTGTTCCGAAACCCGTGTGCGCGACAGCACCGAGACCCAGGCAAACAGCGTGAAGTTGGCCGCCAGGGACAACACCACGCCTTGGGTCAGCGGCGTCAGCGGCAGGTTCAGCGGGTTGCTGTGCAGCCACGCCAACCCCGGAAAACTGCTCAGTGACAAGCCGAGGCTGTGCGCGGCAATCGGCAGGATCAGCGTGTAGAACCACAGGAAGGTGCCGGCGGCGAGGCCGGCAAACACGCCGCGCCGGTTCGCCTGTTTCCAGTACAGCGCGCCGAGCATCGCCGGCGCCAGTTGGGTCACGGCGGCGAAAGCAATCTGGCCGATAGTGGCGAGGCTGGCCGTCGAGCCGAGCAGGCGATAGCTGACATAGGCCAGCAGCAAAATCACCACAATGCTCACGCGCCGCACCGACAGCATCCATTGGCGGAACACTTCGAACGGCCGCTCGGCGTTGTTTCGGCGCAGCAACCACGGCAATAGCATGTCGTTGGAAACCATGGTCGACAGCGCCACACTGGCAACAATCACCATGCCGGTGGCCGCCGAAGCGCCGCCGATAAATGCCAGCAGCGCCAGTGCCGGATGGGCCTGAGCCAGTGGCAGGCTGATCACGAAGGAGTCCGGCAGTACCGAACTTGGCAGCAACATCTGACCGGCCAAAGCGATCGGGACTACAAACAACGCGGCCAATGCCAGATAGGCCGGGAACACCCATTTCGCCAGACGCAGATCCTGCGGTTCGATGTTCTCCACCACGGTCACGTGAAACTGTCGCGGCAGGCAGATGATCGCCATCATCGCGACGCCGGTTTGCACCACCATCGACGGCCAATTGATGGTTTCTTTCCAATACTGTTCCAGGCGCGGGGCGAGCATTGCCTGGTCGAACAGGTCATCAAAACCGTCGTACAAACCGTAGGTGACGAAGGCGCCGACCGCGAGGAACGCGAACAGCTTGACCAGCGATTCGAAGGCAATCGCCAGCACCATGCCACGGTGGTGTTCGGTGGCATCGAGGTTTCGCGTGCCGAAGACGATGGTGAACAGCGCCAGCACCAGCGAGACGATCAGCGCCGTGTCCTGTGCGCGCGTGCCCATGGCGTCGGGGCCGGCGCCGATCAGCAGGTTGACGCCGAGGACGATGCCTTTGAGTTGCAGGGCGATGTAGGGAAGCACGCCAACCAGGCAGATCAACGCGACCACCACGGCCAGCGATTGCGATTTGCCGTAACGCGCGGCAATGAAGTCGGCGATGGAGGTGATGTTCTCCTGTTTGCTGATCATCACCATTTTTTGCAGAACCCACGGCGCGCACACCAGCAGCAGGATCGGCCCGAGGTAGATCGGCAGGAATGACCAGAGCTGTTCGGCGGCCTGGCCGACCGCGCCGAAGAAGGTCCAACTGGTGCAATAAACGGCCAGCGACAGGCTGTACACCCACGCACGCACGCGCGGCGGCAACGGCGTGCTGCGGCGGTCGCCGTAGAAGGCGATGGCGAACATGATGGCCATATAGGCCAGGGCAACGGCGGCGATCAGCCCGCTGGACAGCGACATGGAAACTCCAGACAAAAGACATCCGGGTGCGCGCCCGGTCCGACAGTCTCGCACGACGGCTGCGGATAGTCAGTGTCGACCAAGGTCGTGGCGTGGCGGGGTGTCGCAGGGTGTTTTTCGGGGGGCTGACGGCCTCATCGCGAGCAAGCTCGCTCCCACAGTGATTAGCGGCGAACCACGGTCCCCTGTGGGAGCGAGCTTGCTCGCGATGACGACCTCACTGACTCAACGCCATCTCAACCAACCGATGCAATTCCTCAACCTCCAGCGCCGCCGCCGAGAACAGAATGCTGAACACTGTCGGCGCCGCCAGCAGGTTGATCAGCCGGTCTACGCTCGGCAACGGTTGGTCAGGATACCGATCCAGAATCGTCTGCAATTGCCCGCCAATGATCGTCGCGCAGAACCCCGGCGTGGCGCTGCATTGCACGTCGCGCAGCATCTGGCGACCGGGCTCGGAGCTCATCTCGTCGAGATATTGCTCGGCCCACGCGCGCAAATCACCGCGCAGGCTGCCGGTGTCGGCTGGCTCGGTTTCGGGGCGCATGCGCGCGAGGGCGACGTCGGCGAGCAACGCCGACAAATCACCCCAGCGCCGATAAATCGTCGACGGCGTGACCCCCGCGCGCGTGGCGATTTGCGGCACGGTCACGGTCGCGCGGTCCTGTTCTTCGAGGAGCGCACGGACTGCCGAATGCACCGACTCTTGCACCCGGGCACTGCGGCCGCCGGGGCGTAAACCTTCTTTAATAGCCATAGGGCGGACCTTAACACAAAGAATTTGCTTTAAGCGCTAGCCAGTAGCACACTCCACAAAAGCAAATACTTAGCTTTTGCGGAGTGTGCCCATGTCTCATCCAACATCGAATCGCGTCAGTCTGTGGTTTCTGGCGGTCACGTTACTGAGTTTTCTCGCCGCGTCCACGGCGCCGACGCCGTTGTATCACTTGTATCAGCAACAGCTGCAATTTTCGGCGGCAACCCTGACGCTGATTTTCGGCGTCTACGCCTTGAGTTTGCTGGCGGCGTTGCTGACTGTCGGTTCGCTCTCGGATCACCTGGGACGCAAACCGGTGATTTTCACCGCTGTGTTACTCAACATGTTGGCGATGCTGCTGTTTATCAACGCCGACAGCGTTGCGTGGCTGATCAGCGCCCGTGTGCTTCAGGGGTTCGCCACCGGCATGGCCACGGCGGTGTTGAGCGCCGCGCTGCTCGACACCGACCGCCAGCAAGGGCCGCTGGTCAACAGCGTGGCGCCATTGCTGGGCATGGCGGTCGGCGCGATGGGGTGCGGCTTGCTCGCCGAATTTGCACCGTTGCCGTTGCAACTGACGTTTTGGCTGCTGTTCGGCTTGTTTGCGCTGCAAGCGCTGTACGTCTGGCGCCTGCCGGAAAGCGTCAGCCGCCTGTCGGGTGCGTGGGCGTCGCTGCGTCCGACCTTGCATGTGCCGGTGCAAGTGCGGCGGACTTTGTGGTCGGTGCTGCCCATCAACACCGCAGTCTGGGCGCTCGGCGGATTCTTCGCCTCGTTGGCGCCCTCGCTGGTGCACACGGCGACGGGCTCGACGTCGAACCTGATCGGCGGCGCCACCGTCGCCGCGCTGACCGTGACCGGTGCGCTGATGATCTACACCTTGCGCAATCACCCGGCGGACCAAGTGCTGCGCCTCGGCGCCAGTTTGCTCCCGGCCGGAGTGGCGCTGATCCTGATCGCCGTGCACAGCGCCAGCCTCGTGCTGTTTTTCATCGGCACATTGCTCGCCGGTTGCGGCTTTGGCGCAGGGTTCCTCGGCGCCGTGCGCAGCCTCGTACCACTGGCCTTGCCGCATGAACGGGCGGGTTTGATGTCGGCGTTTTACGTTCTGAGCTACCTGGCGTTTTGCTTGCCGTCCTTGCTCGCCGGGAGCCTGGTCCGCAGCTTCGGCCTGATCGCCACCACCGATGGTTATGGCGCGGTGCTGATCATCCTCGCCGTCGGTGCGCTGCTGGCGTTGCTGCGCGAGCGCTCGCTTAAAGTCTGTAGCGCCAACGGCCAATGATCGCTAGCCTTGCCCTCGCCACAATTCCTAGCCTCTCGCCACTATTCGACGGACCGGCCCATGAAAATCATCCGCAGCAAATCCTTCACCGCCGAACGTGCCTGGGGCGCGCTGGACATCGCCAACATGAACGGCATCACCACGCGTTTGCACTGGACTGATCAGCCGTACAAATGGCACGTCAACGGTGGCGAAGAAGTGTTCGTGGTGCTTGATGGCCAGGTGCGCATGCATTATCGCGAGGAGGGCGTGGAGCAGCAGACGTTGCTCGATGTCGGCGATATTTTCTACGCCTCGGTCGGCACCGAGCACGTCGCGCATCCACTGGGCGCGGCGCGGATTCTGGTGATCGAAACCGAGGGCAGCGTTTGACCCATATCTACACTACTTATCTGTAAAGCAGATAACAGTTAGAGATATTCCCCGTTATATAGATATTCGATTGGCTTCTATCATGGGCTCTACCTCATCAGAGGACAGGAGTTCGCCATGAATTGCCCCGACACGATTGATCCTAAGACCGTCTGTTCACGCGTCAGCAAGCCCAGCTTCAAACCTTTCAGCCATCTGCCGCGTCCCTTGGAAGCGATCCGCCAGTTCACCCCGAACTGGTTCGCCGCGACCATGGGTACCGGCGTGCTCGCCCTGGCGATGGCGCAATTGCCCGGCGCCAATCCCGTGCTGCACGTGGTCGCCGAAGGTCTGTGGCTGTTCAACATTGCACTGTTCGTATTGTTCAGCGCTGTGTACGCCGCACGCTGGGTGCTGTTTTTTGATGAAGCGCGGCGGATTTTCGGCCACTCCACGGTTTCGATGTTCTTCGGCACGATCCCGATGGGCCTCGCGACCATCATCAATGGTTTCCT
The DNA here is from genome assembly GCF_007828705.1 of Pseudomonas sp. SJZ131. Classification (NCBI taxonomy): domain Bacteria; kingdom Pseudomonadati; phylum Pseudomonadota; class Gammaproteobacteria; order Pseudomonadales; family Pseudomonadaceae; genus Pseudomonas; species Pseudomonas sp. SJZ131. Next base: position 1,107,320 of record NZ_VIVC01000002.1, read on the forward strand.
GCTGTTCGGTTTGCCGCGTTGGGGCAATGGCGTGATTGCTTTCGCCGAAGTGCTGTGGTGGCTGGACGTAGCGATGTCGCTGGCCTGCGGCGTGTTGATTCCGTACCTGATGTTCACCCGCCAGGAACACAGCATCGACCAGATGACGGCAGTTTGGCTGTTGCCAGTGGTCGCCGCAGAAGTTGCAGCGGCCAGCGGTGGGCTATTGGCGCCGCACCTCGCCGAGGCGCATTCGCAGCTGGTGGTGCTGGTGACGAGCTACGTGCTCTGGGCATTTTCCCTACCGGTGGCGTTCAGCATTCTGACAATTCTGTTGCTGCGCATGGCCCTGCATAAACTCCCGCACGAAAGCATGGCGGCCTCAAGTTGGCTGGCGCTTGGTCCGATCGGCACCGGCGCGCTCGGCATGTTGCTGCTCGGCGCCGATGCTCCGGCGATCTTCGCTGCCAACGGTTTGCCAGGCATTGGCGAAATCGCCGAAGGGCTCGGGCTGGTGGCGGGGATCACGTTGTGGGGTTTTGGCCTGTGGTGGATGCTGATTGCGCTGTTGATCACCGCCCGTTACCTGCGCGCCGGCATCCCGTTCAACCTTGGCTGCTGGGGTTTTACCTTCCCGTTGGGCGTGTATTCGCTGGCGACGCTGCGACTGGCGAGCACGCTCAACCTGACATTTTTCAGTGTGTTTGGCTGCGCGTTGGTCGGGTTGTTGGCGCTGATGTGGCTGATCGTCGGCAAGCGCACCGTGCAAGGCGCGTGGCGCGGCGAGCTGTTTGTCTCGCCGTGCATTGCAGGATTAAAGCAATAACCGGCAAAGTTTAGGTAATGTGTGGCCTGGATCGGCGTGCGGTATACCAATAACAGCCTGCATCGTCACTCTTTAGCCAACATCAGGGACACACGGAAGATGAGTCATCCCTCACAGTTCAGCCTGCTTCGCACCCGGCGCTTTCTGCCGTTTTTCGTGACACAGTCCCTTGGGGCGTTCAACGACAACATCTTCAAGCAGTCGCTGATCCTCGCCATTCTGTACAAATTGACCATCGACGGTGACCGCTCGATTTGGGTCAATTTGTGCGCGTTGCTGTTTATCCTGCCGTTTTTCCTGTTCTCAGCGCTGGCCGGGCAGTTCGGCGAGAAATTCGCCAAGGACGCACTGATCCGGCTGATCAAGCTCGGCGAAATCGCGATCATGGCGGTTGGCGCGGTCGGTTTCATGTTCGATCACCTGTCGCTGATGCTGGTGGCACTGTTTGCCATGGGCACGCATTCGGCGCTGTTCGGGCCGGTGAAATACTCGATCCTGCCGCAAGCGCTGCATGAAGAAGAACTGGTCGGCGGCAACGGCCTGGTGGAAATGGGCACGTTCCTGGCGATTCTCGCCGGGACCATCGGCGCCGGGATCATGATGTCGTCGGGGCACTACGCACCGATTGTGTCGACGGCGATCATCGGCATCGCGGTGCTCGGTTACCTGGCCAGCCGCAGCATCCCGCGCGCGGCGGCCGCGTCGCCGGAAATGCGCCTCAACTGGAACATTTTTACCCAGTCGTGGGCCACGCTGAAGCTCGGTCTGGGGCAGACGCCTGCGGTGTCGCGTTCGATTGTCGGCAATTCATGGTTCTGGTTTGTCGGGGCGATTTACCTGACGCAGATCCCGGCCTACGCCAAGGAATGGATGCACGGCGACGAAACCGTGGTGACGCTGATTCTCACGGTGTTCTCGGTCGGCATCGCCCTCGGTTCGATGCTGTGCGAGAAACTCTCCGGGCGCAAAGTCGAGATCGGTCTGGTACCGTTCGGCTCGTTTGGCCTGACCGTTTTTGGGCTGCTGTTGTGGTGGCATTCCGGTGGAATTCCGGACAGCGTCACCGGCCACGGCTGGCTCGAAGTTCTGGGTTTCGGCCACACCTGGCTGGTGCTGATCGACATCCTCGGGCTCGGGGTTTTCGGAGGTTTCTACATCGTGCCGCTGTACGCGCTGATCCAGTCGCGCACCGCCGAGAATGAACGCGCGCGGGTAATTGCCGCAAACAACATTCTCAATGCGCTGTTTATGGTGGTGTCGGCGATTGTCTCGATCGTGCTGTTGAGCATGGTCAAACTGTCGATTCCGCAGCTGTTTCTGGTGGTGTCGGTGCTGAACATCGGCGTCAACGCCTACATCTTCAGCATCGTTCCCGAGTTCAGCATGCGTTTCATGATCTGGCTGCTCAGCCATTCCATGTACCGCGTCGAGCACCGCAATCTCGATCTGATTCCCGATGAAGGCGCGGCGCTGCTGGTGTGCAACCACGTTTCGTTTGTGGATGCGCTGCTGATTGGCGGCGCGGTGCGTAGGCCGATTCGCTTTGTGATGTATTACAAAATCTACAACTTGCCGGTGCTGAATTTTATCTTCCGCACCGCCGGGACTATTCCTATCGCCGGGCGTAACGAAGACATCCAGATTTACGAAAAGGCCTTCACGCGCATCGCCCAATATCTGAAGGATGGCGAGCTGGTGTGCATCTTTCCCGAGGGCAAGTTGACCGCTGACGGCGAGATCAATGAGTTCCGCGGCGGGCTGACGCGGATTCTCGAAGAGACGCCGGTGCCGGTGATTCCGTTGGCGTTGCAGGGGTTGTGGGGGAGTTTCTTCAGCCGCGATCCGGGCAAAGGGCTGTTTCGTCGGTTGTGGTCGCGGGTGACGATTGTGGCGGGGCCGGCAGTGGCGGTGGAAGTGGCTGAGCCGGCGAAATTGCAGATGTTGGTGGGGGAGTTGCGCGGCAGCGTCAGGTAGTGGGTGAATTGGATGGACCCTTCGCGGGCAAGCCTCGCTCCTACAGGTACAGGATTGTTCGCGTCTGATGCGCGAACCTGTAGGAGCGAGGTTTGCCCGCGAAGGCCATCTAATGGCTAGGTGCTAATCTTCAGCCCAACCAACCCGGCGATAATCAGCGCCACGCTGGCCAACCGGAACAGCGCCATGGATTCGCCAAACAGGATGATCCCGGCGATTACCGTGCCCACCGCGCCGACGCCAGTCCAGATCGCGTAGGCGGTGCCCAGCGGCAATTCCTTCACGGCGAGACCGAGCAAGCCCAGGCTGATCACCATGGCGCCAACGGTTAATACGGTAGGGAGAGGGCGGCTGAAGCCGTCGGTGTATTTCAGGCCAACGGCCCAGCCGACTTCAAACAGGCCAGCGAAAAACAGAATGATCCAGGACATGCGAGACCTCCATCGATTGACGGGGTCGTCCCCAGATTAATGACTCAATCGAGCCGCAAGGTCGTCCTCGCGTCGGGCAATAGTGCCCAGCATTAATCCGGGGATCAAGTTCGGCGCTTACTCGGTGGCTTGCCGCGCGGCGGTTTCGCGATCTTGTTTCTCGCTCATGCGGCGGAAATAAGTCGAGAGCAGCGCCCCGGAAATGTTGTGCCACACACTGAACAACGCGCTCGGCACCGCCGCCAGTGGCGAGAAGTGCGCACTGGCCAGCGCGGCGCCCAACCCCGAGTTCTGCATGCCGACTTCCAGGGCCAGCGATTTACGCTGTGGCAGCGGCAGTTTGAACAGGCGCCCGGTGAAGTAGCCGAGCAAGTAACCGAAGCTGTTGTGCAGCATCACCACCGCCATGATCAGCAGCCCGGACTCGGCGATTTTCGCCTGACTGGCCGCGACCACTGCCGCGACGATGATCACAATGCTGACCACCGACACCAGCGGCAATACTTCCACGGCGTGGCGAACCTTGTCGCCGAGGATCCGCTGCGCGACGACGCCGAGGATGATCGGCAACAGCACCACTTGCAGGATCGACCAGAACAGTTCCATGAACGAAACCGGCAACCACGCCGAGGCCAGCAGCCAGATCAGCGCCGGCGTCAGCAGCGGGGCGAGGAGGGTGGTGACGGCGGCGATGGCCACCGATAACGCCAGGTCGCCGCGCGCCAGCCAGGTCATCACGTTCGACGAAGTGCCGCTTGGGCAGCAGCCAACCAGAATCACCCCGACGGCGATTTCCGGCGGCAGCTGAAACACCTGGCAAAGCAACCACGCCATACCGGGCATGATCACGAAATGTGCGACCACGCCCAACGCCACGCGCCACGGATGGCGGGCGACTTCGGCGAAGTCTTCGAGTTTGAGGGTCAGGCCCATGCCGAACATCACCAGTCCCAGCAGCGGTACGATCGCGCCTTTCAGGCCGATGAACCATGTCGGTTCGAGGAATGCCAGAACGGCGAAAATCAGCACCCAGTAAGCGAAAGTGTTGCCGACGAAGCGGCTTAAAGCGGCGAGTGCGCGCATGGCCCGATCCTTTTTTATTTAGTAGCAGCACAAAACCAAATGTAGGAGTGAGCCTGCTCGCGATTGCGGATGTTCAGTCAACAGGTGTGTTGAATGTCAGTCCCTCATCGCGAGCAGGCTCACTCCTACAGGTTGGGTATTACGAGGGTTCAGATACCCTGCGGGGTTTCTTCGCCGCCCAGCGCTTCAACCAGCGCCGGCAGGAAGTCGCCGAACGTCAGCATCATCAGGGTGAAGCTGGCATCGAGTTGGCCCAGGGCCTCTTCGCCGCCGTCCTGTTCCGCTTGATCCTGCAACAGGTCTTCGAACTTCAGGCGCTTGACGGTCATTTTGTCGTCGAGCATGAACGACAGTTTGTCCTGCCATGCCAGCGACAGCTGCGTCACCACTTTGCCGGTGCTCAAGTGCAGCTGGATTTCTTCGCTGGTCAGGTCCTGACGTTTGCAACGCACGATGCCGCCGTCTTCGTGGGTATCGCGCAGTTCGCACTCATCCAATACAAAGAAGTCGTCCGCGGCTTTCTGGGTTTTGACCCAGTCAGTCATGGTGGCGGTCGGGGCCATTTTCACGGTCAACGGACGCACCGGCAGCGAGCCGACCACTTCACGCAGCGTCGACAACAAATCTTCGGCACGCTTCGGGCTGGCGGAGTTGACCAGGATCAGGCCATGTTTCGGCGCAATCGCAGCAAACGTCGACGAGCGACGAATAAAGGCACGCGGCAGGAATTCGAGGATGATTTCATCCTTGATCTGGTCGCGTTCCTTTTTATAGACCTTGCGCATTTGCGTGGCTTCGATCTCTTCGACCTTTTCCTTGACCGCGTCGCGCACGACGCTGCCCGGCAGAATGCGTTCTTCTTTACGTGCAGCAATCAACAGGAAGTCGCCACTGACATGCGCCAGCGGAGCATCTTCGCCCTTGCCGAATGGCGCGACGAAACCGTAGGTGGTCAACTCCTGGCTTGCACATGGACGCGCCAGTTTGGTCGCCAGTGCAGTTTCCAACGCCTCGGCATCAAAAGGCAGATCTTGGGTCAGGCGATAGATAAGCAGGTTTTTGAACCACATGGGGCGAGTCTCTCCTTTATACAAAGGGGGGCATTATTCTCTTCGCGGCGCCATAGGCCAACCCTTCTCTAAGCCTTTGGAAGGCCTCGGAAAATTAATTAAAAAAGTGCTTGCCAGAGGTGGGGGTGCTCCGTAGAATGCGCGCCACACCGAAACGAAGGGTGATTAGCTCAGCTGGGAGAGCGTCTGCCTTACAAGCAGAATGTCGGCGGTTCGATCCCGTCATCACCCACCATTCGTTCTTAGTGTTACGCGCAGCGGTAGTTCAGTCGGTTAGAATACCGGCCTGTCACGCCGGGGGTCGCGGGTTCGAGTCCCGTCCGCTGCGCCATATTCGGTCACCTGGAATGCTGAACGCCAGGTCACCACGGAAAAGCCCGCTCACGCGGGTTTTTTTCTGTCTGTTGTTTGTCTGTTGTTCCTGCGGGATGTGTCGTTTCACTGGTTTCCGGATTTATTTGAAAAATTATTCAATTAAATCAACACATTACGAAAACCTGTGGCATAATGCGCCCCGCAACGAAGGTAAAGGGTGATTAGCTCAGCTGGGAGAGCGTCTGCCTTACAAGCAGAATGTCGGCGGTTCGATCCCGTCATCACCCACCACTTTCACGCTACGCGCAGCGGTAGTTCAGTCGGTTAGAATACCGGCCTGTCACGCCGGGGGTCGCGGGTTCGAGTCCCGTCCGCTGCGCCATATTCGGTAACCTGGAACGCTGAACGCCAGGTCACCACACAGAAAGCCCGCTTAATGCGGGCTTTTTGCTGTCTGGGCTTTTTTTACGGGTTTGGGTTTTACGGGTTTTGGGTTGTCAGGGATTATCGCTATTCCAATGTAGGAGTGAGCCTGCTCGCGATGACGGATCAGCAGGCAACACAGTGGTTGAATGTCAGACCGCTATCGCGAGCAGGCTCACTCCTACAAGGTTTTGGGCTGAATCATTGCTCGGCATTACGGCTATGCCGGTAATCGCTGACCGCTTCGTACACCGCTTTTCGCAGCCGATTGATCCCACCAATCGGCCGATGCGCTTCCACGCCGAACCATGGGTTGAATGACTGGTTATCGCACTGCAGATTCAGCGCCGGCGTGTCGAAATCCTGCGCCGGCAGACTGATCTTCGCCACCGTCTCGAACGGCGCATCACTCTCCCGCCATTCCACACTCGTGTCCTCGATCGGCATGAATTTGTTCGCATTCTGCCGCTGAATCTGCAGAACAAAACACGCCGGCACTCGATCCGTCGACAACTGCTGATTCAACGCATTGCGCAGAAAATTCGGCAACGCCTGATTCTGCTTCGGCAAGGTATAAGCAGGGCAGCTGGCCGGGTCCGGCATCACGCGAAACTTGGCATTACCCTGACCAAATTTGTAGGGCGAAACCGAAAAGTACGTAGTCTGTGTCGGGCTGTCCGGCGCTGGGGCCAGCGTCGCCAGCGCGATAAACAAATGCCGAACCTGCCAGGTGCGCGGATCCCAACCGGGAAAGAACGCCATGACCTTCTTGCCGTCAGCCTGCGCGGCCACGTTCTGACGGTACTCTGCGACATCGCTGACAAAAAAATTCGGGTGACTGAACATGACGAAATCCTGCTCGCGCCGCCCAGCCTGATCCGCCAGTAGTTGCTTGCCCGGCACGTCGAGCAACTTGATCGCCATGCCCCGCGCATCACGAATGCTGTCGAATTGCGGATACGCGTTGCCGTTGGACAAGCGCACCGTCGCTTGCCAGGTTTTGCCCGGCTCACTGAACACACCTTGACGCAAATCCGCCGGCAGTTGCGGCAACACCTGAACCTCGGCTTTCACGCAGCCATGCGCCTTGGCGTGGGCATCGCGCAGGTAGCGCGTGCTTTCGCGGTGCTGATCGACGATGCGCACGGCGGTCTGAATGATGTCCTGAGTCATCGCCGCTTCACCGCTGGGGATCTGCTCTTCAGCAGACACCGCGCCGCTGTGCTGCCAGGCAAACCACGCGGTGGCCAGCGCCCAGCCAAGCAATCCCAGCCCCAACAACCACAGCAGCAATTTTCCGAGGAAGGCGCCGAGGCGCAGCCATAGGGTGATCAGCATTATTCAATCCTTTTGCATGGCGACAGTTTCTGGCAGTTGCGCTTCCAGCGGACCGCCCAGCACTTTCAGGTATTCGAGCAGCGCCCAGCGTTCCTGCGGTTGCAGCAAACGGCCAATAACGCCGTTGCCACGCTTGCCCGCGCGGAATTCATGACCGCTGTTGTGATTGCCGGTGATGCGCGTGTCGAACAGGAAACCGTTGCTGAACGCCTCTGTGCGATAACCCAAGTGCTTCGGGTCGTACTCGAACGTGCCTTTATAGAAGCTGCTCGCGCGCTCATCCTGCGGCGAAAGCAATTGATACAGGCTCGGTACTGACCCGTTGTGCAGAAACGGCGCCGTCGCCCACACGCCCGCCAATGGCCGCGCCTTGTAAGCGCGCAGTTCCTGAACGCCAATGGGCAGGCCGAAACCGTCCAGCGCCGGACGTTCTGCCGCGGTGACGCCGGCATCGCGGTAAGCGCGGTTCTCGACGAAAGCGGTGACATACGCCAACCCCTTGGCCACCGAAAGTTTGCTCAAGTCCAGCGGCTCGGTGGGTTTAGGGTGCAATTGCACATCGAGTTGCGCGAGTTCTGCCGGGTCCCATTGCAGCGCGCTCAGGTCGAAACGATGGTCAGCAATGTTGTCGGCAGCGGTGGGGTCGGTGCCGATGGCCGCGACCGGCAACAGATGCAGTTGCTGCACATCGCGCCCGTCAATCTTCTTCACCCTGGGCACATGGCAACTGGCGCAGTTCTCGGTGAACAGCGCTCTTCCTTTGGCGGCCAAGGGTTTGTCGACGCTGCCCAATACGTCTTCCGGCCACGTCGGCGGCTGGAGCCGTTGCAGGGTTTGTTCGATCAAGTGCAAGTCGCGCACGCGCACGCTTGACGGGTAGCGCGCATCGCCCTTGAGCGGCTGGCCATTGGCGTCGAAGAAATTCAGCGTCGCGCCCACGCCCAACGCCTCGCCGATATTGCGCGCCATCGGTTGCTGCGCCGAACCGTTCCACTGCACCCAATCAAACGTCCACATGTCCCACAACTGCGGGTAGTCCACCGGCGCGTTGGCCACGCGATAGTTGTCCGGCGAAATCGCGTCGCCGAAACTGGCGTTGGCGATACGCCCGAACGCATCGGCGCGGCCGGGGCCTTCCTCGGTGGGGTAGAGCCCGCGATGGGTGTCGTTCCATGCGACTTTGAGAAACATGTCCAACGAGCGTTTGTAGTCCGCGCGTAGGGATTTATGCCCGTCCTCGTAGTCCGCGCCCAACACGTTGCGTGCGAAACGTTCGAATTTCCATGGGTTGTAATAGGTCGCGGCAAGGCTCGCGACCAGCGCCTGACCAAAACTGCCGCCACGCAGGGTCGGCACCGTCGACGGCAAAACATGCAGCGCCGCGCCGCCATCGATGCGCACAGCCTGGCCGTTGACACGCAATTCGCCGGTGTGGCATGCGGCGCAAGTGATGTCCAGGAACTGCTCCGGGCTGCCGGGATTCTGGTGGCGGGCGAACCCTACGGGCAGGTTGCCGGGGTTGTCCGGCGTAGCTTTTTGCGCGGGATCGATCAGAAACCCGAAGCGCGCCAGGTATTCCGGCGCGGCAAAACGCTGCTGCGAGAACGGCAGTTCCAGCGCCTGAAACCAGTCGTAATGCAGGCCTTTGACCTGAGTGCCCTGCGGCGTGAAGTAATAGGTCTGGCGGTCGGCGGCGCTCCACTGCTCCAGGTAATGCACCTGTTGCGCGGGGGTGTAGGCCGGCAGTTTGGGGTTGGCGATGTAGTACATGACTACAGCGAGGCCAAGTCCCAACGCGACGGCGATCAGAACCAGCAAGCGGATTAGGAGGCGCAAGATAAAACGTCCTTGTTGAAATGTTACGCCTTTATGCCTCAGCGACTTCGGTGGCGGCAAGTGGCCATTACGCCAAGTCTCAGTAACGCGCATCAGTGCGTGTGCGACCAACCTGACAGAAACTTCATCCAGCGCATTCCCGAAATGCTTTAAAAGACCTGAACTTATCGGCTGTTTCCTGCTCTCATGCCGGTAGCCATTGGTCGTGGCCGCCTGATAAGCTCGCGGCTTTATTCGATTGCCCTTTAGGCGCATGAACAAGGAAATAGCATGAAACAGCATCGGTTGGCGGCGGCGGTGGCCCTGGTTAGCCTGGTACTTGCGGGTTGTGATTCGCAGACCAGCGTAGAGCTGAAAACCCCGGCGCAAAAAGCTTCCTACGGGATTGGCCTGAACATGGGCAAAAGCCTGGCTCAGGAAGGCATGGACGATCTGGATTCCAAGGCCGTCGCTCAAGGCATCGAAGATGCCGTCGGCAAGAAAGAACAAAAGCTGAAGGACGACGAACTGGTCGAGGCCTTCGCAGCACTGCAAAAGCGTGCAGAAGAACGCATGGCGAAAATGAGTGAAGAGTCGGCCTCCGCCGGCAAGAAATTCCTCGAAGAAAACGCCAAGAAGGCCGGTGTAGTGACCACTGCTTCCGGTCTGCAATACGAAGTCGTGAAAAAAGCCGATGGCGCTCAGCCTAAGCCGACCGACGTAGTGACTGTTCACTACACCGGCAAGCTGACCAACGGCACCACGTTTGACAGCTCGGTTGATCGCGGTAGCCCGATCGACCTGCCAGTCAGCGGCGTGATCCCGGGTTGGGTCGAAGGCCTGCAACTGATGCACGTCGGCGAGAAGTACAAGCTGTACATTCCTAGCGACCTGGCTTACGGCGCGCAAAGCCCGAGCCCGGCAATCCCGGCCAACTCGGTGCTGGTGTTCGATCTGGAACTGTTGGCGATCAAAGATCCAGCGAAACAAGACGACGCTGCCAAGTAAGCGCCGTTTGCTGCAAAAACAACGCCTCGCATTATGCGGGGCGTTGTTGTATCCGGGGTTTGACAAACCGCGATCAAAGCGAACGGATGCGCAAGGTTGCAGTCATAGCCATTGAGGACGCCGGTGCTAGCCACACCTCGGCGCCAAGTCAATGAAATCTTGGGTTTTTTTATGTGAGTAAAAAACGCCCGATCTGAGCTCAGCCCTTATGAAACGTGGCTTCCAGCCGCGAAATGCAGCTCTGTTCACAAGGTTATCCACAATTTGTGTGGATAACATTTCAGCGGGAGGAAAACATGAAAGCACCCTGGAATCTGGCCCGTTTTCTGCCATTGGCCGGCCGTTTGCTGGCCCGTGGCCGCCTGCCAACGCTGCTGTTCGCCGTCGCCAGCAAGGCCGGCAACGAAGGCAATCGGCTGGGCAAACTCAAGGATGACCTGCGCCTGTTGCAGGCCTTGTGCCTGGCTTACTGGCGCGGCGAATACCGTGGCATCAGCCGCAAATCGATCCTCACCGTCGTCGCTGGCCTGATGTATTTCCTCAGCCCGCTGGATGCCATCCCGGATTTCATCCCGGTGCTGGGCATGTTCGACGACATCGCCGTGCTGGCGTGGATCATGAAAACCCTCGACGACGAACTGAATGCTTTCCGCGCCTGGCGCAATCGCCAGTTACCGGAAAAGTTGGCCAGGGTCGAACGTCTGCCCGATACCCCGGAACAACTGCAATTGCAGAAACCCAAAGATCTTTGATCAGGTTGATCTTCAACCTTAGATGCATGCCCCCGCGACCTTGGCCGCTGTTAGGATTACACTTCAACGGAAAAGCGCCGACTCGCTAAGTGTCGTTGTCCTACGGGGAAGTCATGGATATTCAGATAATCACACGCGAAGGCGAGCCCGAATATGCAGTTTTGCCATGGGCTCAGTACCAAGCTCTACTGAAAGCAGCAGGCATCGAACCACAACCGCCGCGAGCCGCCACAGCGCGTCCCGCGGCGACCCCGGACCAGATTCTTCCTGGTCTGGACCAACTCCGCAGTTTGCGCGAAGGGAAGGGCATCGCCATCGAGGCGCTCGCCCGCACGGTAGGCATCAGCCCGTCTTATCTGGCCTTGATCGAAAGTGGCGAGCGTCAACCCGACGCAGCGATTCGCCGCAGCCTGGCCTGGGAATTGACGGTGCCAGGGTGGAGGGATGAATCGTGAGCGTACGCATCAGTCGTCAACATTGGGACGGGTTGTTAGGTGAACTGGATCAGGCGCGCCGCCAGCGCCATCTACTGACTTACCGCGCGTTGCTCGAACGATTGCAACTGCCCACGCCGGCCATGCAAACCCTCACTGCCGCCCTCGAACACCTCGCCGCCCTCGATGCCAAAGCCGAGCAGCCGTTGCGCAGCTCGCTGGTCATCAGCCAAGGCGCGAGCCGCCTGCCACGCACCGGTTTTTTTGAATGTGTCGAACGCCTGGGGCGCTTCTCCGGCCCCTCCGACGGTGTCGCTGCCGCCTCTTGGCATGCTTCCGAAGTGGTGCGCGTGTTCGAATACGAGTACCCCGAATCTGCGGAGGCTTGAGTGTTTTTACGACTCAAGGCGCGGGCAAGTTACTGGTTGGCCCGTAGGCTGTTTCACTGGCAATGGTTTGTGCGCTCGCCGCGTGGCTGGAAATGGCTCGAAGGGCAATTCGCGCGCATGGCCAACCTCGGCGACGTCGGCGCGCAAAGCTTCTATGGCCACATCCTGACTTTTCGCGGCGTCGGCCTCGGTGCGCGCGAAGAAGGCGTGCGCTTGCTGCGCCTCGCGGCGTTGGCGGGTGATGGCAAAGCGGCGTATCAGGTCGGCGTGATTTGTCTGGCAGGCACGCCGAGCAAAGCACCGGACCCGGCAGAAGCCGCGCGGTTCTGGCAGATTGCCGCGAAGGCCGGGCACCCGTTGGCCGAAATCAAGTTGCGAGAATTGCGCGGGTGATCGTTCCCACGCGTTGCGTGGGAGAACGTTTTCCCCAACTTGAATACATTCCCATCGCTCAATGACTGAACCTGGAACCGCGACCCATGGCCGATTTCCCTGGCGCCGAGCGTAGCAATGCCTGGTCGGTATTCCTGATCTTCCTGCGCCTCGGGTTGACCTCGTTCGGCGGGCCCGTCGCGCACCTGGGATATTTCCATAACGAGTTCGTCATCCGCCGACGCTGGCTGACCGAGCGCGGGTATGCGGATCTGGTAGCGCTGTGCCAGTTTCTGCCGGGGCCGGCGAGCAGTCAGGTCGGTATCGCGTTGGGCCTGTCCCGCGCAGGTTACGGCGGGGCGCTCGCGGCGTGGCTAGGTTTTACCCTGCCGTCCGCGACGCTGATGATCTTGTTGGCGCTGGGTCTCTCTCATTACGGCACGGCCGTTGCGCCCGGCGCGCTGCACGGCCTAAAAATTGTCGCTGTCGCGGTTGTCGCCCAAGCCGTCTGGAGCATGGCCAAAACACTCTGTCCAGACCTGCCGCGAGTGACCCTGATGGCCATTGCTGCCTGCGTCGCGCTGCTCGCGCCGTCCGTTTGGACCCAGGTCGGCGTGATTGTTGTTGCCGGTCTTGCAGGCCTGTTGCTGTTCAATCCGCCGCAAAGTACCCGCCATGATGCGCTGCCGATCACCATCAGCCGCAGGGCCGGAGCGCTCTGGTTGACGCTTTTTGTGCTGCTGCTGGCCGGGCTGCCGCTGCTGACCAAGCTACTGCCCAATCAAAGCCTCGCACTGCTGGATTCGTTTTACCGCTCCGGCGCGTTGGTATTTGGTGGTGGTCATGTCGTCCTGCCGCTGTTGCAAGCCGAAGTGGTGCCCACCGGATGGGTCAGCAATGAAGCATTCCTCGCCGGTTATGGCGCTGCGCAAGCTATGCCCGGCCCGTTGTTTTCGTTCGCGGCGTTCCTCGGCGCCTCGATGAACCTCACGCCGTCGGGCTGGGCCGGTGGGTTGATCTGCTTGTTGGCGATATTCGCCCCAGCCTTTTTGCTTGTGCTGGGGGCTTTGCCTTTCTGGGAGCGACTGCGCAGCAATGTGCGCGCGCAAGCCGCACTGGTCGGGGTCAATGCAGCGGTGGTCGGCCTGCTATTGGCCGCGTTCTATCAGCCGGTCTGGACCAGCGCCATCGTCAAACCGCAGGACTTTGGGTTGGCGCTCGTTGCGCTGCTTGCCTTGATGTTTTGGAAGCTGCCGCCGTGGTTGGTGGTGTTTGCAAGCGGCGTAGCGGGGTGGGCGGCGAGTGTCATTGCTTGAACGGACCCATCGAAAAGAATCTCGCTGCCACGCGTTTCTTCTTGTGGCCCGCAACAACTCCCCCTATAAGAACAACTTTTCCTCCTCGACATAAAAGGATGCACGCATGAGCTCAGCCTGGAACGAAGGGTATTTCACGGACGAGGGTTACACCTACGGGTATTCCCGCGAAATCAATCCAGTGTTCCAGCGCTATTGCTTGTTGCTGCGCGGTTTTGCCGCCCTGGAAAGCGCCGAGGCCTGGCACTGCGAATTGGGCTTCGGCCAAGGCGTGTCGATCAATATCCACGCCGCCGCCAATCCGGGATCCTATGTCGGCACCGACTTCCTCCCGGCCCAAGCGGCTCACGCCAGCGGGCTCGCAACCGCGTGGGGCAGCGATGCGCGGCTGTACGACGACAGCTTCGAGCAACTGCTGGCGCGCAATGATTTGCCGCAATTCGACAGCATCAGCCTGCACGGCATCTGGACTTGGGTCAGCCGCGACAACCAGAAACTCATCGTCGAATTCGCCCGGCGCCACCTCAAACCCGGCGGCATGCTCTACATCAGCTACAACTGCTTGCCGGGCTGGTCGCCATCCGCACCGTTGCGCCAATTGTTCAGCCTGCACAACCGCTTCGCCTCGCACACGTCCGCGCGCCCGAACGAGCGCATCGACGCCGCACTGCAATTCTCCGAAGCGCTGCTGGCCGCCAACCCCAAATACGCCCAAGCCGCACCGAACCTCGGCGCCAAACTGCAAGGCATCAAAGGTCAGGATCGCCAATACGTCGCCCACGAATACTTCAACCGCGACTGGGACTGCATGTATTTCACTGACGTGGTCGACGCCTTCGCGCCAGCCAAACTCGACTACGCCGCCACCGCGCTGCCACTGGACTCGGTCGACCCGCTCAACCTCAGCGCCGAAGGCATGGACTTCCTCGAAGGCATCGAACACCCGATCATGCGCGAACAGGCGCGCGACTACTTCGTCAACCAGAGCTTCCGCCGCGACCTCTACGTGCGCGGCGCCAACCGCCTGTCCACCGCCGAACACCGCGAAGCCATGCTCAACACGCGTTTCGTGCTGCTGCAAGTCATAGAAAGCGTCCCAGTCACCGTCACCGGCCCCGCCGGCGAAGCCTCGTTACAACCGGAAATCTACAACCCGATCCTCGAAGCGCTGGCAGCCAAGGCCTACGCACCGAAAACCCTGCGCCAGCTAATCAGTGCCGTGCCGTCGATGACTTACCACGACGTCGAACAGGCCCTTAACGTATTGATCGGCATGCACGCCGTCGCGCCATGCCAGAGCGAAGCGGCCGAGAAACTGGTGCAAGCACGTTGCAGCACCCTCAACTTGCAACTGTGCAAACGCTCACTGTTCGCCAACAAAATCCAAGTACTGTCGAGCCCGGTTACGGGTGGCGGCGTGCCTGTGAGCCGGTTCCAGCAGCTGTTTTTGATCGCGGTCATGCAAGGGAAAAAACTGCCGAGCGAATGGGCGCAGTTCGCCTGGGACATTATCGGTGGGCAGGGCGAGGGAATATTGAAAGGCGATAGGGCGCTGACCACGGCGGAGGAGAATATTGCGGAGTTGAAGGAACAGGCTGTGGGGTTTGCTGAGAAGTCGATGGTGGTTTTGAAGGCTTTGCGGGTTGTTTGAGGTTTGACGGTCGCAGATCTATTTATGGACGAATAGGTCTGCTTCTTTCGTTTCAATACGTCTAAGAGTGAACATCACGTGAGCCTATTCAGGCGGATAAAAGATTTATTTAAAGCCGCGTCTGGTGAGCAAATTGTCGGGTATTCCGTTGTAGAGCTCACGTCTATTTTCGGAAATTCCTTTAAACAGGCTGATGCTGCAAAGGCTCAATATCCTGTTTTTTCTTCTCTGGGATCAATGGGTATCCGAGCATATTATTCAAATTTCGTCATTGATAGGTCCGAAGTCGATAACTTCCGAACAGTGATTGGTGATGGATTTTCGCTTGTTGATGAAAGGGCTTTTACCGATTTGACGATTGAGCGTTACCGTAATAATGCAGCGAATGAGAACCTGATACTTTCCATATCGTACAAAGAATTTAATGTCGCGACGGTTCGTCTGGTTACTGATAGTGCTGAAGTGATGGATCTGATAACTAAATATGGATTCTCCGTTCCTCCGCCATGGGTCGCGTTCGAGGGGTACGATCCAGCGTGGTGGGGAGGGGAGATGCAGGGGGCACAGGGTTACTATAACGATCATTATTTTGGTGCTTTTTTTTCCAGACTAGAGTTCGCAGAGAGAAACGAGTTTTATACAAAGTACTCTGCAACGGCAGATTGGGTCCTAAGTCTGGAGTCAACACTGGAGCGGTAATCGTGGCGTGGGCATAAGGTCATGAGATGCGTAGCAACGAAACTGGTTAGTTGTTCTGAAGTTAAAGGGGGCGAATCTATATTTCAGTCCAGAACTGAAAATATACTTATCCTCTCTTTACTCAGTGTTTACAGGCACTATTGAAGTGGCAATCGTATTGCTTATGTAGCTGGCACCTTGACAAAAACAGGAGGTTTTGACGTTGGGACGTCCAATGACTGATGAAGAGCGTTCTTATGTCTACTGGGCATTATCTGACGCCTTTGTAGACACCGAGGTTGACTATGAAGCTATTGCGCGTCAGACCGAGGAATATGAGCGTGAAGAAGTTAAACGAATGCTTTATCACGAGGTAGCACCGGAATGCCATTTCAATCTCGAAACTGTGATTCCCACGGTATGGTCAGCGTTCAACCTCGAAGATCTAGAGGCCTGTATAAAAAACTCACTTGAGGCGAGAAGCAGAAGCTATTTCAGGCGTAAGAAAGACGGACTGTTGATTCGCTGGTTGGAGTTCCGCTATAAGTATATTTGGGTGGAGATCTCCAGGTTCTACAACAAGTAAATGCTGCGGCTTCCATGTCTGGCCCAATCTTCCGCCCAGAATAATAGCTCGTGGTGAGTGAAATACCTGAGCGACCCGTGTAGCGGGTCAATTGTCAGATTCTTCTTCCTGAAAACCTCATGTGAAATGGTATATAGGTCTGGATATCTGCACCTAATTTTAGAATTGTGTTCTTTTTAGGATCATATCAACCATGTATTGATTCAAGTCGCGCAGATCGTTAACTCGCCATGAGAATGGCGCTAGCTTCACACCATTCTCTCGCAACGTTCTTGGAATCAAGTCTCCATTCGGACGAAGCACCACCGAAGAGACAATCACTCCCGGGTAATCATTCAATCGTTTCCTGAAAGCGGATGTTGTTAGATCAGGCGTGGGAGGATTGCTTTTTTTGGACAATGGCCCTGTTGCCTTGAGATCAACTCCATGGCACATGGAGCATCGCTGCAAATAAATAGTTTTTCCATTGGCATTATCCGCAGAGGATAGTGATGTATGAATAAGGGATAGAGCTGCCAGTAGAGCGATCAATGATGATTTCAATGTTTACATCTTCCTTGATGGAGTCGGCGCCGATTGTGCGTGATTTGATGCGAGCAAAGATAGCAGTCACCGCACTGGCGAGCACGGCTATTTTTTCTGCTCATTGAAGCATTCGTTTAAGGACGCATCCCAACTACTGCTTCTGGTCCGAAAGCGGCGTTTGGAGGAAAAATGGCGGACGAATCTATTTTTATTCTTTACTAGTTCTTAGAAATAAATCCGTCCCCATTTTTTTCTTGACGAATACAGCTTGCAGATATTACTTGTACCATTCCGCTTTGATGGCCGCGAAGTCCATGTCCTTCCATTCCTCCTTCCACAGTTGCCAGTAAGGGATATCGTTCGAGGAGGGGGCGTCGGCGCAAGGCTCAATTTGAACGATTGAGGGAAGAATAATGGATTCACCTACCAATAAAGCTTCCCCCTGTCGGAACGAGGTCATCTTGTCAATCAATGAACCAAGCGAGTCCGGAAGTAGCTTTTTTACGTAGCCTTGATCCGTTGGATTGGTCAGACGCATCGCAATGAAGTTGCTGCATTGAGAAAAGATCGTTTCTGATATCTCTGAGGGCCGTTGGCTCGCTAACAATAGCGTCACGCCATACTTTCGTCCTTCCTTGGCAATCCGTTCAATAGAGGCTTTGGACGACCGGTATTTTGAAAGGTCGCTGTTAGGGACATATTTGTGCGCCTCCTCGTAGACAAGCAGGATTGGTACATCGTTGTTCACCTTCTCGCTAGGGTTCTTGGCGCAGCGTATGCGTTTGTAGATGTACCCATACTCGAAAATGAGCCTCGATATGAGTGATACTGTGATGCTCAGTACCTCGAACGGAACTCCGCTAAGGTCAATGACTGTCACGTTTGATCTGCTTTGCAAGGGGTATCCGAGCAACTGCTGAAGTGTTTCTTCGAACGTGATGTTCTTTGATTTTTCGCCAAGGAAGAATTCAAGCCTAGTGTCATTCACCTTGTTCTCGAGGCGGTTGACGAAGTTCGTTAGTTTTCCGTAAAGGCTTCCCTGCGTGTATTTAGGCTGTCCGGCCTTTTCCTTGTTACTGGATGCGTAAACTTCTCCGCTATCGACCATTTCTTCATTCTTAGCGATCGCGTACGTCAGTACCTCTTTGATGTCGAATAGGATAGGTGTGTCGAGGTGAATTTTTTGCTTTTCGGTCTCGGATCCGCTGAACTTTGCGCGTCGGTCCCTAATGATCGCTTCCTTGAAAATATTCCTCTGGTTGTGATCGTTCGCTTCGGTGTCGAGGAAGAACTCCTCCAGCTCTTCACTGTTTAGCATCCAGTATGGTAAGACTAAGTTTGAAATGTCGATGTAGTTTGCGGAAGGGAACGCCGACTTGTACTCCGCGTGGATGTCGAAAATGATCACATGTGAGTTGTTGAGTGAGAAGTCGCCGTCTTTTCCCGATACTGCCTTCTGGATGATGGTAGCTAAAGTGTGTGATTTACCGGACCCGGTCGAGCCGACCACTGCGATGTGCTTGTTGAAGAATTTATTTCCGTTCACGGGCACGGGAACGTTCCCATTTGAAGCCAGCGTCGAAAATAGGAACCTCTCGCGTTGAGGGACTGAGTCATCGTAAATTTTTTTAATATCGGCGATGGTCGCGGGTTGAACTTCCTTAGGCGGGATCGCTAGCGAATCGCCGCCGCGTTCGAATTTACCGTCCCTCAAGATGCCTATCGGGAATGCTTCGATGATGTAATCCCGCTTCCCATTTGCGCTGACGGCAATCTGGAAGTTCTCGATAATTGCTATGAGAACCGCGTTTTCGTTATCCGCAATTTTCACATAAGAGCCAACCCTCAACGAATCTTCCGCTGTTTTAAAGTCTTCGAGGTCATCCACAACAATACGCACCTTGTCGGGAAAAACCGCTATTACTTGGGCATTTATTTTCTCTTCTTCCTGTTTATGTAACATGCTTACATCCCTGCGTTCAGATGATTGATTTGATGTCTGACAGCCGTTCAACCTGAATCTTGATGTGCCGGACCGCTGGCTTGTCGTACTGGAAATAGCATCTGCCCAAATGGAATTGGTAAATGCGCCGTGTCTTGGTAACCGCGTCTACGGTTTGCTCGACATTGGAAAGCGTGTTTAGGACCTTTATCCTAATCCCGTTACCGTGCGTGGCCGTCTGCGTAATCGATTGATGGCTAAATTCCGCCCCTTGGAAGTCGTGGCCGTCTATTGGCTTAAAGCCCTCGTTGCTGAGTTCCCGCTTAAGCTCGAGAAGCTCACCGTCTGTTACTCCGTGAACATAAATGTACGGACAGAAAGGCGACGGCTCACGAGCCGACAGTTTGGCCCATTTCCTTGAAAGATCGTGGAATAGGTCTTTTAGGTCGCCTCGCTCATATGAGTCTGAGTCTACTTCTACCATGAAGAAACGTTCGTATGGCGGCACGTTTAGCTCCGTAAAATACTCCTTACGAAGCGCTGCCAAGTGAGCCTTTTTGCCCTTTCTCTCGACGAACCACTCATTGAACAAAATGCTCGAGGTGTTGATCTTAGCCAGGAATTGCTTCTTCGTAATTGCCCGGTCCGTCGGCGAAGCCTTGATCGATAAATCGCGGATAACCGCCAGCGCGTTATTGTAGAAAAAATATTCGGCAGAGAATAACGACCCGCCCAGCGCAACTTGAAGCGCCCTCACCACCTCTTGGAACTGTTGATCAAACTCTTTCGCCCTGATGTCGATAGTCAGGCGCTGTAAAAACTCCTCGAGTTCAGCGTCGGAAAGCTCTAAGTCCAAGTGATGGTGATAGATGACTTTGTCTTTCGTGTAGGTTAGGAAGTGCTTCTTTAGGAAATCAACGTCTACACCGCCATCCAGTTTTTCCTGGCCGGATGCATAGTGCCCCTTAATGGAATACGCAACCTTTGGTTTCGTTCCGCACAAGCTTTCCTTGAAGTGGGACACCATGTGCTTAATCGCATCTTTAATCACGGAATGGTTGTATTCGGTCTTCGCGTAGTATTTGCACTGCGTGGCGGTTACTTCGCTTGCGGTCCGGATATCGATATCCTCGGTGCACTCAATCTCAATAGAATCGTCCGGCGAAGTCAGTTTCAAAACGCTAAAGATGGAAAGATCGAATTGGTAAAAATAACCTCGGATAGTGTCAACGGCGCTTCTGTCGGTCATGGCATGTCCATCTGCTATGTCTCTATCAGTAATTGCTCGCATTCAGCATTATCAGTCGGTGCAAGTATTCCAACGTGCTATTCCGTAAATGCTGGCGAGTACCCTCTGTACCCCAGGCACGGTTTACCATCATATGTTCAGTGTAAGATTTTGCTGAACATGCATTGCAAATATCACGGAATATTGTCCTATCGCGCGTCAGCGACAGTTAATCACTATAGCTCAGCTTCGGAGACGGGATGAGCGAACAGCGGCTTGATTTTCTGAGGGGCCGCATTGGGCCGGAAGGAGCGTCTGACAAATCGCGCCTATTGATGGAAGAAACCCACCTCGGGATGACAAAAATCTAGGGAAGGCGCGTACGAATTTCATGCCTTTCGCTTTCTATGGACGAAATTTCCGGGCAACACCCTCGGAAATTTCCTTCAAGTCGCGGCGACTTTGGTGAACTGGTGCGCGGTGAGTTCGAGGGGTAGGCTTTGGTGGTCGCTGCATATCCAGCGACAGGGCGTAGGAACCCTTCAAGACTTTTAAGGTGACATTGGCGTCGATGCTGGATTGCGGCCGTTGAAATGCGTCCGTAAGATTCGATTCGGCGGCTGTGTGCGGGCACGCTTCGGCGTGGTCGAGTTTTGCCTTAAAAGTCTCGATATTCCTACCCCGCACATGGCTGCCACCTTACCCGTAGGAAGGTGGATGGCAGTTTTCATCACACTTTTAGGGATTCAAAAATGCCAAAGCCAAATTTTAACCAACCCTACATAAAACCTACTCCCCACCCCGAAAGCCGCTTCATGGCCCTCACCAGCAATTGCGATGACATGCCCACGCTGTTCGTCGACGCCCATGCCCCACTCGATGTTTTGTACGACGCTGCCAATTATCGACTTCGCGCTGTGACTCAGGCGTTGGAGAATTTGGCGATGCGTGGGTCGATTGAGTCTCAGTCTTTCATCCTCAGTGACTTTGCGTTGCTGTGTGCCATTCCGTTGCGCGATGGCTGTGATTTGCTCGATGTGATTGGGCGGCGGTTGAAGGCGATGGGGGAGGTGGGATAGTTTTTTTGGATTGATGGTGTTTGAGCTGACGTCTTCGCGGGCAAGCCTTGCTCCTACGGGGTTTGCGTTGTTTTGGGAACAACGCGAATTCTGGGAGCGGGGCTTGTTGGCGAAGGCGTCAGTTTGTTACCGCTGGCCCATCAGTAATTCGCTTTCTCGCCAGTGCACGGCGAGGCTATCGATTACGTGCACGCTGTAGCCCGGTACGTTTTTCGCGTGGTGTTTGGCTTGGGAGGCCATCTCGGCCAGCAGGCTTGCGTCCAGCCCGGCGCAGGCTTGTGGGTGCAGGTGCACGACGCCAATCGACAATGACAACAACGGGAATTCTTGCCTCACGCCTTGGCGGTTAGGGGCGATGAAGCAGCCGGCGTCGAGGTGTTCGCTGCGGTAAAAGCGTCGGCACTGGCTCTGGAAGTCGTCGAGCAACTGGTTCAGCCGTTTGCGCCAATCTTCCGGGCCGAGCACCAGTAAGAAGTCGTCGCCGCCGATGTGTCCGACGAAGTCGCGGGACGGGTCGACGCGGTCGTTCAGGCATTGCGCCAGGCACAGCAGAACTTCGTCGCCGCGGCCGTAGCCGTAGATGTCGTTGAAGGGTTTGAAGCTGTCGATGTCGACGTAGCAGATCACCGATTCGCGCGCCTGTTGCAGCAGGCGGGTCAGGCATTGCTGGATCGGCACGTTGCCGGGCAGCAGGGTCAGCGGGTTGGCGTAGCGCGCTTGTTGGATTTTCAGTTCGGTGATGAGTTTGAGCACGTCGATGACTCGGCCCAGGCCCAGGTAACCGCCGTTGAGCGTGATGATGAAGTCTTCTTCGATGCGTTGGCGGGCGCGGCTGGTGATCAGGCGGCTGACTTGTTGCAGCGACTGGCTCATTTCTACGGCGAGAAAGTCGTCGTTCATCAAGCGGCTGATCGGTTTGCGCGCGAACAGGTCGGTGGCGAAGGGCTTGAGCAGCGCGTCGGAGAGCGAATGGCGGTGGACGATGCCGCACGGCTGGCCTTGTTCGTCGAGCACCGCCAGCGAGTTGAGGTTGGCTTGACGACGGAAGGCTTCGAGTACGGTGGCGGTCGGGGTGTCGCGGTTGACCGCCGGTTGCTCGTTGAGCAGGGCGCTGAGGTCGCTGCCTTCATCATTCAGCGCGACGGCTGCGCTGTCGTGTTTGGGCATCAGGTTACGGGCGTCGCGCGGCGGCTGTTCCTGCGGGCGGCAGAGCAAATAGCCTTGCACCAGGTCGACGCCCATTTCGGTCAACACCGCGAGTTCTTCCGGCAGCTCGATGCCTTCGGCGATCACTTGCGCGCGCGAGGCTTTGGCGATCTGCAAAATCGAACCGACAAACTCACGTTTGAGCGCGTCCTGATGAATGCCGTCGATAAAGTGCCGATCAATCTTCACGTAGTCCGGCCGCAGCTCGGACCATAAACGCAGACTCGAATAACCCGCGCCCAGATCATCCAGCGCGATGGAAAAACCCATCGCCCGGTAGTGATGCAGAGCGTTTTGCAGCAGCTGGAAATCGTCGGTCGGGGTTTGTTCGGTGAGTTCGATGACCACCTGGCTCGGCGGGATGCCGAAGTCTTGCAGCAGTTGCAGGGTGCGGCCCGGCTGGTGCGCGGCTTCGAGCAGCGATTCCGGCGAGACGTTGAGGAACAGTTTGCCCGGCAGTTGCTGTTCGTTGAAGCGTCGGCAAGCGCTGGCGCGACAGGCTATTTCCAGTTCGCTGAGGCGCCCGGCCTGACGGGCCACGGCGAACAGCGCGATGGGGGAGTGCAGCGGGCTGTTGGACGGGCCGCGGCTGAGGGCTTCGTAACCGATGATTCGTCTTTCGGAGAGCGAGATGATCGGCTGGAACAAGCTGTGCAAGCCGCTTTGAGCCAGTATTGAACTCAAGGCACTCAGCTGTTCGGTCATGGTCATGGCGATCTCTGGCAATAAAAAAAAGGACTGGGAGCGACTCTTGTTGAAGAGGCGGTCCCAATCCTTTATTTCACGACAGAGTGATGACTGTTTGATGACGCTCCGGGGAGCGTCAGCATTAAATTGCCATCATTAGTGCTTGGCTACCGTGGTGTTGAGTTTCAAGTAATCCAGCAGAATCCGCCCGGTCTCGCTCAGGTAGGCATCGTCTTCCGGTTTGGTCTTGTCCGGCTCGGCCGCGATCACATCTTCGTCTTCTTTCTTCAGCTCTTTGAGCGGTTCTTCGCCCTTGGCTTTGCGACGGATGTTTTCCATGACCAGTTGCTTGGCTTCGATGTCGGCGTGTTGCTTGCGACGATCGGCTTCGTTGAGGCTGACGGTTTTTTCTTCCATCAGCTTCTGCGCCAGGGCCAGCTTGTCACGGATGAACACGAACTCGGCGTCTTTGGCCGAACGCACGTCATGCTCGGATTTGAGCTCGGTGAGGTACGGCTTGAACGGGTCGCTCGCAGGCTTGATCGCCGCTTTGATGGTGTCCCACGGCATGGCTTCCGGCAGTGCGCTTTCGCCGATTTCCTTGGTGTCGATGATCGACGGGAAATCTACATCCGGCAGTACGCCCTGATGCTGGGTGCTCTGGCCGGAAACCCGGTAGAACTTGGCCAGGGTCAGTTTCAGTTCGCCATGGTTCAGCGGCTGAATGGTCTGCACGGTGCCTTTGCCGAAGGTCTGGCCGCCGACGATCAACGCGCGGTGGTAGTCCTGCATGGCGCCGGCGAAAATCTCCGAAGCCGAGGCGGACAAGCGGTTGACCAGCAACGCCATCGGGCCTTTGTAGAAGGCGCCCGGGTTTTCATCTTCGAGCACATCGACCCGGCCATCGGCGTTACGCACGAGGACGGTCGGACCTTTGTCGATGAACAGGCTGGTCAGCTCGGTGGCTTCCTGCAGGGAACCGCCGCCGTTGTTGCGCAGGTCGATGACCACGCCGTCAACTTTGTCTTTCTGCAGCTCGGTCAGCAGTTTCTTGACGTCGCGCGTGGTGCTCTTGTAGTCCGGATCGCCAGCGCGGAACGCCTTGAAGTCCAGATAGAAGGCGGGAATCTCGATGACGCCGAGTTTGTAGTCCTTGCCATCCTGTTTCAGGTTGAGGACCGACTTCTTCACAGCCTGGTCTTCAAGCTTCACGGCTTCGCGGGTGATCGGCACGATCTTGGTGGTCTGGTCGTTTGGCGCATTGCTCGCCGGGATGACTTCCAGGCGCACGATGGTGCCTTTCGGACCACGGATCAGTTTGACCACTTCGTCGAGACGCCAGCCCACCACGTCGACCATCTCTTTGTTGCCTTGGGCAACGCCGATGATCTTGTCGGCCGGTGCGACCTGTTTGGTCTTGTCGGCCGGGCCGGCTGGCACCAGACGCACGACTTTCACTTGGTCGTTGTCGCTCTGCAACACGGCGCCGATGCCCTCGAGGGACAGGCTCATGTTGATGTCGAAGTTTTCCGCGTTATCCGGCGACAGATAGTTGGTGTGCGGGTCGTAGGACATGGCGAAGGTGTTGATGTACGCCTGGAAGATGTCTTCCGGACGGGTCTGATCGAGGCGCGCCAATTGGTTCTTGTAGCGCTTGGTCAGGGTTTCCTGGATTTGCTTGGAATCCTTGCCGGCGATCTTCATCCGCAGCACTTCGTCCTTGACGCGTTTGCGCCACAGGTCGTCGAGTTCGGCGGTGGATTTGAGCCACGCAGCGTCCTTGCGATCGATCAGCAAGGTTTCTTTGGTGGTGAAGTCGATTTTGTCGACGCCTTTGTTCAGCTCGGCAAGGGCGAAGTCCAGACGCGCTTTGACGCGGTCCAGGTAGCGCTTGTAGATGGTAAACCCGGCGTTCAGATCGCCGCTTTTGAGGAAGTCGTCAAACTGGGTTTTCCATTTGTCGAATTCGGCGATGTCGCTGGCCATGAAGTAGCTGCGCGATGGATCCAGCAGCTTGAGGTAGCTGTCGTAGATGATCACCGAGCGCGCATCGTCGAGCGGCGGCTTGCTGTAGTGGTGGCGTTTGAGCAGCTCGACGACGTTCAGACTGGCGATTACTTCGTCACGATCAGGCTGAAGTTTGTCCCAGCTATTGGCTGCAAACGAATTGCTCGACATCGGCAGAAGGCCGATACCAATGAATAGGGCTAGGGCGGTGCTGGGGAACAGTTGCTTCATGCTGATTCGACGCGGGGACAATTGATCACGCATATTAGGCCGTCTTTGAAGTCGCCGGTTCCACAAAGGGCCGGTCACATAATGCAAGAAAGCCCGGTGATACAGCGCCGGGCTCAGTCCAGACTCACTATGGAGGCACTGTGAAAGCATTGCAAGGCGTTGACGGTCAAGTGGAGTGGGTTGAAGAGCCGAGTCCTACGTGTGATGTAGGACAAGTGCGTATTCGGGTGGCGGCAGCGGGCCTCAATCGCGCCGATTTGTTACAGAAGGCAGGCCTTTATCCGCCCCCACCGGGAGCCAGTCAGGTGCTGGGTCTTGAGTGTTCGGGGGTGATCAGCGAGGTCGGCGCGGGCTCGTCCTGGCAGGTCGGGGACCGGGTTTGCGCCTTGCTGGCCGGGGGCGGGATGGCCGAGGAAGTGGTTGTCGACGGACGGCACGTGTTGCCGGTTCCCGAAGGTGTGTCGCTGGCCGAGGCCGCCGGGTTGCCGGAAGTGTATGCAACTGTTTGGTTAAATTTATTTCATCTTGCGGCGCTCAAGCCCGGTGAGAAAGTTCTGCTGCACGCTGGCGCGAGTGGCATCGGTTCTGCGGCGATCCAGTTGTGCAAGGCGTTTGGTAGCCCGTGTTGGGTCAGCGTCGGGTCGGCCGAGCGTCTGGCGTACTGCGAAGCCCTCGGCGCGCAGGGCGGCGTGGTGCGCACTGGCGACCTGGAAAGCTTGAGTGATCTGGGCCCGTTCAACGTGATTCTCGACCCGGTGGGCGGCAATTACGCGGCGCTGAACTTGAAGCTGACGGCGCTGGATGGCCGTTGGGTGTTGATCGGTTTGATGGGCGGCCGTGAGGCCAAGCTCGATCTGGCGCAGGTGTTGGGCAAACGCGTGCAGTTGCTGGGCTCGACGTTGCGCAGCCGCGATGATCAGTTCAAGGCTGATTTGTTCAGCGAACTGAGCCAGCACGTTTGGCCATTGTTTGCCGAAGGTCGGTTGAAACCGCAGTTGGCGCAGGCCTTCAAAATCAAAGACGCCGAAGCGGCCTTCGCGGAACTGGCGAGCAACACAGTCTCGGGGAAACTGGTCCTGCTGATCGACGAAAGCCTGACCTGAAAACCTGGATTCCCAGCGCGAACCGATGCCCTTGTAGGAGCGAGGCTTGCTCGCGAAGAACGATAACGCGGTCCGTCAGTTAAACCGCGTCGCCTCATTCGCGGGCAAGCCTCGCTCCTACAGGTTTCGCGCCGCCCTTGCTCCTACAGGTTTTGCGCCGCCCTTGTAGGAGCAAAGCTTGCTCGCGAAGAACGATAACGCGGTCCACCGGTCTGACCGCGTCGCGGCAATCGCGGGCAAGCCTTGCTCCCACAGGTTCCGCGCCACCGTTGCTCCTACAGGTTTCGGGCAAGCCTTGCTCCCACAGGTTTCGCGCCGCCCTTGTGGGAGCAAAGCTTGCTCGCGAAGAACGATAACACGGTCCATCAGTTAAACCGCGTCGCGGCAATCGCGGGCAAGCCTTGCTCCCACAGGTTTTGCGCCAGCCTTGCTCCTACAGGTTTTTTGCGGTCCCTATGGGGGTATCGGTTATTTCCAGAGGTGGATCGGCCAGCCGGCTTTTTCGGCATGCTCGAGCAGCACCGGGTCGGGGTTGACCACGTGCGGGAAGTCGACTTTCAGCAGCAGTGGCAGGTCGTTGCGCGAGTCGGAGTAGAAGCTTGCGCCTTCGAGGTTTTCCTCTTCGGCGTCGAGCCATTCCAGCAATCGGGTGATTTTGCCTTCGCGGTAGGTCAGCGTGCCAACCGTGTTGCCGCTGTAAACGCCGTGCGCGACTTCCAGTTCGATGGCGAGAATCTCGTCGATGCCCAAGCGGTCAGCAATCGGCCTGACCAAATGCGTGCCCGACGCCGAAATCACCAGAATCCGGTCACCGGCCTTGCGGTGCGCGGCGATGGTTTTGGTGGCGTCGCTGAAAATAATCGGCTCGATAAAGTCTTCAACCCACGGGCCGACCAGGTGATCGACCTCTTCCGGCGTGCGCCCGATCATCGGTTCGAGGCTGAAGGCCATGTAGTCCTCCATCCGCAGTTTGCCGTGGCTGTAGGCGTCCATCAGCTCATTGTTCTGCCGCATGAACGACTCGGGATCAACCCAGCCCAGCCGGCCCATCTGTTCGCTCCAGAGGGTGGCGCAGTCGCCATGAATCAGCGTTTCGTCCAGATCAAAAATTGCCAGGGCCATTAGTGCAGTTCTCTCTTCAACATCAGCAAAGGCATCAGGCTACCTCACACAGCGCGGTCGGATCGATGGAAAGCGCCAGACGCTGACCGTCGGGATGCAGATCCGCCGCCGAGCGGTTCAACACGTCCACCACCAATTCCACGCCTCGGGCCTCGACCCGGTAGCGGATCACGTTGCCCAACAGGCTGTGGCTGCGGACCTGCGCGTCGAGTTCGCCATTGAGGCTCAGTTCGATGGCCTCCGGGCGAATCGCGATGCGGCTGTTGATCGGTCGCTGCAACAGTTTTGTCGCGCTGTCGGCGTCGAGCAGGTTGTAGTTGCCGATAAAACCGGCGGCGAACACATCGACGGGCGCGGTGTAGAGGGTTTCGGCGTCGCCGCTTTGTACGATTTTTCCCTGATTCATCAGGAAAATGCGATCAGACATCGTCAGCGCTTCTTCCTGATCGTGTGTGACGAAGATCGTGGTCAAGCCGAGTTCGCGCTGAATCTGGCGGATCTGTTCGCGCAAGTGTTTACGAATCCGCGCATCCAGCGCCGACAGCGGTTCATCCAGCAACAACAGTCGAGGCCGCGTAACCAACGAACGCGCCAGCGCCACCCGCTGACATTGGCCGCCAGACAGTTGATGCGGATAACGCGCGGCGAACTCGTTGAGCTCGACCAGTTTCAGCACCTCGGCGACGCGTCGGTGGCTGTCGTCGGCGTTGACCTTTTGCATGCGCAAACCGAACGCGACGTTCTGTTCCACCGTCATGTTCGGGAACAGCGCGTAGCTTTGGAACACCATGCCGATTCCGCGTTTCTGCGGGCTCAGCGGCACGATATCGACGCCATCCAGCAGGATCTTGCCGCCATCCACCGAGGTCAGCCCAGCGATGCAGCGCAGCAAAGTCGACTTGCCACAACCGGAAGGGCCGAGGAGGGTGACGAATTCACCTTTCTGAATTTCGCAATTGATATCGCTGAAGACTGGTGTGCTCGCGTAGCTTTTTTGCAGGTGTTGGACGCTGACGTAGCTCATTCGCTTTTGTCCTTGTTCAAGATATTGGCCGCCCAGGTCAGAACCAGCACAAAGAAGAAGTAGGAAATCACCAGCGCGCTGGTGAAGTGGCCGCTGCTGTTGCGCATGTTGTTGAGGTACACCTGCAAGGTCTCGTATCGCGTGCCGACGAGGATGTTGGCAAACACGAACTCACCGAACAGGAACGAGAACGACAGCAGCAACGCCACCATCAAACCCTTGCGCAAGTTCGGCAGCACCACCAGGAATGCCGCTTGAAAAGTGCTGGCGCCGAGCAGTTGCGCGGCGTCCATCAGGTCGCGCAGGTTGATCGCTTGCAGGTTGTTGGTGATCGCGCGGTACATGAACGGCAGGGCGACGGTGAAGTAGCAACCGATCAGAATCCACGGCGTGCCAACCATCGCCAACGGCCCGGAACCGTACAGTTGCAGCAGGCCGACCGAGGACACCACCGGCGGCACCGCGAACGGCAGCAGAATCAGGATGTTCATCAGCGCATCGAGTTTCGGGAAGTGGTAATGCACCACAAACAGCAGCGGCAGAATCAGCACCACCGAGAGGATCAGCGCGCCGACGCACACCAGCAGCGACTGGCCGAAAGCGTGCAGGAAACGCGGATCGCTCCACAGCTGCACATACCATTTGAAGGTGAAACCGCTGGGCAGAATGGTCGCCGACCAACTGCTGGAGATCGAATAGATCAGCGTGCCGAGCAGCGGCAATAACAGGATCGCAAACAGCACATACACCACGACCCGGTGGTAAACGCCGACGGGGCCCAATTCAGCGCGAGACATGGTAGCTCCTCTTCAACAGCAACTGATGGACGATGGTCACCAGGGTCATCAACGCCACCAACACCACGGCGAGGGCGCTGGCCATGTTCGGGTCGAGGGAGATGTCGCCGGAAACCATCGCCGCGATGCGGATCGGCAGCACGTTGAAGTTGCCGGTGGTCAGCGCGTAAACCGTGGCGTAGGCGCCGAGGGCGTTGGCCAGCAGAATCACAAAGGTGCCGAGCAGCGCCGGGGTCAGCACCGGCAAACCGATGTGGCGCCAGAATTGCCAACCGTTGGCGCCGAGCAGTTCGGCAGACTCGCGCCAGTCTTCGCGCAAGGCGTCGAACGCCGGGTACAGCAGCAGCACGCCGAGCGGAATCTGGAAGTAGGTGTAGAGAATGATCAGGCCGGTTTTCGAGTACAGGTTGAAGTCCTGAATGATCCCAGCCTGCTTGAGCATGATGGTGAAACTGCCGTTGAAGCCGAGCAGAATGATGAACGCGAAGGCCAGTGGCACGCCGGCGAAGTTGCTGGTCATGTTGGCGAAGGCGTTGACGAAGTTGCGCAGTTTGGAGTCGACCCGGCGCAACGAATACGCGCCAAGCACGGCGATGATGATGCCGAATACGCTCGACCAGAAACTGATTTCGAGGCTGTACTGGATCGCCTGCAAATAGAACTTCGAGCTGAAGATTTTGCTGAAGTTGGCCACGCCCCAGCCGAACTCTTCCGATTGCAGGCTGTTGATCATCACCCAGACCAGCGGGGCGATTTCGAACACGATAAAGAACAGGGCAAAGGGCACCAGAAACAGCGCCGCCAGCCATTTGCCGCGAGTCATGGCGTTCACTTGAGCAGCTCCCGGCACACAGGTTTGTCGTGGGGCACGCCGAGCAGTTCGCAGACGCTGCCGCAGATTTCGATTTGTTTCGGCGCCGCGTCGGGGTTGAGGCTGAAGGCGTCGCCGAGGACAAACAGCGGCACTTCGCGTTCTTCCGGCAGCAGGCCGTTGTGCGAGCGGTCGTTGTTCATGCCGTGGTCAGCGGTCACCAATACCTGGTGGCCGGCGTCGAGCCAGGTTTGCAGGTAATCGGCGAGGATGATGTCGGCCGAGCGCGCGCTGTTACGGTATTGCGGCGTGTCGAGGCCGTGCTTGTGCCCGGCGTCGTCGATGTTCATCGGGTGGATCAGCAGAAAGTTCGGCGCATGGCGCAGGCGCAGGTTTTCCGCGTCGGCGAACAGGTGCGAATCGGGGTAGTGGTCGTTCCAGTAGAAGTGCCCGTGCTGGATCGGCAGCTCGGCGTCGTCGGTGTGACGATCGCGGGCGGCGACAAATGGCGAACGGTTGTACAGCTCGCTGACCCAGTGATAAGCCGCGGCGGCGGTGGTCAGGCCGGCGTCGCGCGCGTAGTGATAGATGCTGCGCTGGTTGGACAGGCGCGAGACGTTGTTGTGGACGATGCCGCTGTCGATCGGCGTAACGCCGGTCAGGATGCATTCGTAAAGCGGTCGGGACAGGGCCGGCAGTTCGCACTCCAGTTTGTACAGCGCTGCGCGTCCTGCGCCAACGTAAGCCTGCAGGTGCCCCATGGCGTGGCGAGCGACCTGGTAATTGAGGCCGTCGAGCACGACAAGGATGACGTTGTGCTTCATAGGGGCGAGAACTCCGCAAAACAGTAGATAACAACAAAACCTGTAGGAGCGAGGCTTGCCCGCGAAGGCGGACTTTCAGCCAACATCAATGTTGAATGTCAGTCCGTCTTCGCGAGCAAGCTTTGCTCCTACAGATGAAGCATCATTTCATTTCAACAATGACTTCTTCGTTCCACTTCTGCGGCAGGGCTTTGGAGGTTTTTTCCCAGGCGTCGGCGTCCTTGATCGGGGTCACGCCTTTGTACTGCTCGTTCGGCAGCAATTTGGCTTGAACCTCGGCCGGCAGTTGCAGGTGTTCGGCGCGGATCGGACGAGCGTTGCCGCGCGCCAGGTTGGTCTGGCCGGCGTCGCTGAAGATGTATTCGCGGGTCAGCTTGGCGGCGTTCGGGTTCTTCGCGTACTTGTTGATGATGGTGGTGTAACCGGAAATCACCGAGCCATCGGACGGGATCAGCACGGTGTAGTCATCCGGGTTGGCCATCTTGGCTTTGTAGCTCAGGCCGTTGAAGTCCCAGACCACGCCGACTTCGATTTCGCCTTTTTCCATGGTGGCGATGGTCGGGTTGGCCATCGACAGACGCCCTTGCTTGGCGATGTCGGCGAACAGCAGCAGGGCCGGTTGAATGTTTTTCTCGTCGCCACCGTTGGCAATCGCTGCGGCCAACACGCCGTTGGCGGCTTGCGCGGCGGTGCTCACGTCACCGATGGACACCTTGTATTTACCGGTTTTCAGGTCAGCCCATTTGGTTGGGGATTCGGAGCCGTGCAGGAGTTTTTTGTTGACGATGAATGCGATGGTGCCGGTGTAGGCCAGCGCCCAGTTGCCGTCGGTGTCTTTGGCCCAGGCGGGGATTTGTTCCCAGGTGGTTGGCTTGTACGGTTGCACAACGCCTTGCTTGACCGCGATCGGGCCGAAGGCTGCACCGACGTCGCCGATGTCGGCGCTGGCGTTGTCTTTTTCAGCGGCGAACTTGGCGATTTCCTGCGCCGAGCTCATGTCGGTGTCGACGTGTTTGAGGCCGTATTTTTTCGCCAGGTCTTCCCACGTGCCTTTCCAGTTCGCCCAGTCATCGGGCATGCCGACGCTGTTGACTGCACCTTCCGCTTTCGCTGCGGCTTCCAGGGTTTTCAAATCATCAGCCGCCATCGCGGCGGTGCACATGGCAATGGTCGAGCCTAACAGTGATGCCAGGAAAAGCTGTTTCATCCGAAGCTCCTTTGGGCGTTTTCAACGCTGCGATTGCGGTGGTGTTGGTCTAGGTCAGCAATACCTGAGCCAATTTAGGCGGACTGCATGACACTTTCATGTCGGCGGTCGCCCGACGGGGCTTTTATTTGCCCGTATCTGGCGGGTGCCCGGTAAGCGTAGACCATGGGCAGCGGCCCGCTGAGCAGGGACTTGGCCGATGTATTGCAAGGTTTGCGCGGGCGCTTTTGATGACCGTTGGGCGGCTTTGTCATCTGTTGGTCATCTGGGCTGCCTAGGCTTGCTGGACGTTGCTCAAGCGGTTTTGGCAGGCAGCGGTGCCCCGATTCAGTGCTGGTCTAGTCCAGATAGGTAACGTTTGATGCGCGATGAGGCAACCAAAGCGGTGACAGCGATTGGCCAGGTGTTGCAGGAGCAACTGGGCCACGGGTTGTTGGCGGCCGGGAGTAAGTTGCCGGCCGAGCGCAAGCTCAGTGAGTTGTTCGGGACGACGCGGATTACCGTGCGCGAGGCGTTGTTGCAGTTGGAGGCGCAGGGGCAGATTTATCGGGAGGAGCGCCGTGGCTGGTTTGTTTCGCCGCCGCGTCTTGCTTATAACCTGATGCAGCGCAGTCATTTTCACGCGATGGTGAGTGCGCAGGGGCGGGTGCCGTCGACGGAGGTGATTTCAGCGCGGTTGCAGCCAGCTTCGGCAGCGGTGTGCGAGTGGTTGCAGTTGCCGGCGTTGTCGAGCGTGATTCAGGTGTGTCGGGCGCGGCGGATTGATGGGCGGTTGGTGTTGTATGTGGAGCATTATCTGAATCCGCAGTTTTTTCCGGGGATTCTCGATTTTGATTTGAATGAGTCGATTACCGAGTTGTATGCGCGGCATTACGATTTGCACTATGGCCGCGTGCGTTTCGAGATTGTGCCGACGGCGTTGTCGGTGGATGCGGCTTCTGCGTTGAGGGTGTCGGTGGGGAGTCCGGGATTGAGGATTGTTCGGGTCAATTATGATCAGCGGGGGAGACTGATCGATTGTGACTTGGAGTTCTGGCGCCATGATGCGATTCATGTCGGGGTTGACGTGATTTGAGTCTGGCGACCTCACAGCCAACCCGGTTTCCCCAAACACACCCAACCCCCTGTAGGAGCGAGGCTTGCCCGCGAAGGCGTCCTCACAGACCACCTGTTTTCCCCAAACACCCCCAATTCCCCCCCTGTAGGAGCGAGCCTGCTCGCGATAACCCCCTCCCACCCAACAAATCCCTCCCAGACTCCCCCAATCCCCCCACTCAAAACCCCATCAAGGCTTCCCATTCGCATACAAATAATCGGTCGCCAACGAAGCCATCGTCCGCACCCCAACCACCAGCGCCGACTCATCCACAAAGAAACCCGGATTATGATTCGGCGCCGCTTTGCTCAAATCCTGATCCCTGGGCGTCACGCCCAAGAAAACAAACAACCCCGGCACTTCTTTCGCATAGAACGAAAAATCCTCCGCGCCGCCCACCAGCGGCCCCTGCACCACGTCGTCTCTCGCTGCCCAGCGCAGGGTCGGCAGCATTTTCTCGGTCAGCGCCGGGTTGTTAATCGTCGGGTCGTATTTCTCGATGATGGTCACTTCGGCTTTCGCGCCGCCGCTTTCGGCGATTTTTTCCACGGTCTGGCGGACGTCGGCGTGCAGTTTTTGGCGGATGCCGTAGTCGTAGGAGCGGATGGTCCCGGTCATGTCGAGTGATTCGGGAATGATGTTATAGCGCGTGCCGCCGTTGATGGTGCCGATGCTGACCACCGAAGGGTAGGACGATATGTCGGTGCGGCGGCTGACCACGGTTTGCAGGCCGACGATGGTTTGGGCGCCGACGGTGATCGGGTCGATGCCGTCCCAGGGGCGGCCGGCATGGGTTTGTTTGCCGAGGATTTTGATGCGCAGGTCGTCGGAGCTGGCGAGGGTTGGACCTTGGCGGTAGGCGATTTGCCCGGCGGGGACGCCGGCCCAGACGTGCAGGCCGAACACCGCGTCGGGTTTCGGCGATTGCATCGCGCCTTCAGCGATCATCATTTTTGCGCCCCAGGTGTTTGTGCCATCCGGGATGAAGTCGCTCGGGCCTTCTTCGGCCGGTTGGAAGTAGAACACCACCGTGCCGGGCAGGGTTTCGCGCAGGCCTGTAAGAATTTTCGCCGTGCTCAGCAGGATCGCGGTGTGCGCGTCGTGGCCGCAGGCGTGCATCACGTCGACTTCTTTGTTGAGGTAGGTGCCTTTGGCCTTCGAGGCGAATGGCAGGTCACCGACTTCCTTGACTGGCAGCGCGTCCATGTCGGCGCGCAGGGCCACGGTCGGGCCGGGCAGGGCGCCCTTGAGGACGGCGACCACGCCGGTGCGGGCGACGCCGGTTTTGACTTCCAGGCCCATCGCGCGCAGTTGTTTGGCGACCAGTTCGGCGGTGCGTTTCTCGGTGTTACCGAGCTCTGGATGCGCGTGGATGTCGCGGCGGGTTTCCAGCAGTTCGGGTTCGAGCGCCCGGGCTTGTTCGGCAATGTAACTGCGGCTGGTTTCCCGGGTGTCGGCGCCGGCGTGGGCGGCCAGCGCGCCGAACACGGTCAGCAGGCAGGTTTGGGCAATGCGAGTCAGCGGCATCGGTCTTCTCCATGGCTGTTGTTTTTGTTGGCTTCAATGCCTGTGACCGGAGCCGCCGCCCAGAGTGCTATTGCTTCTGCACGCCGCCGCCCGCAGTGATCACCTGCACACTCATCCGCGGCGTCGCCAGATCCAGCCCGGCCTCATCCAAATGCCGTTTCAGCGACAAGTTGAACGCGCGCGACACTTCCCACTGTTTGATCGGCGCCGTCTTGAACCGCGCGCGCAGGATCGCGCTGCCGGACTCGAAACTCTCGACGCCTTGAATCTCCAGCGGTGACCAGATATTGCGGCGTTGCAGCGGGTCGGTGCGCATTTTCTGGCCGACCTCGCGCATCAGTTTGATCGCCTCGTCGATTTCCATGTTGTACGGCACCGCCACGCGGAAAATCGCGTAGCCGAATTCGCGCGAGTAGTTCTTGATGCTTTTGATTTCGCTGAACGGGATGGTGTGGACGATGCCGTCGATGTCGCGCAGGCGCACGGTGCGGATTGTCAGGCCTTCGACGGTGCCGAGGTGGCCGCCGACGTCCACGTAATCGTCGATGGCCAGCGAGTCTTCGATGATGATGAACAGGCCGGTGATCAAGTCGGCAACCAGCGATTGCGCACCGAAACCGATGGCCAGACCGATCACACCGGCACCCGCCAGCAGTGGCGTGACGTTCATGCCCATGTTCGCCAGCGCGACGATCAGCGCGATGATGAAAATCGCCACGAACAGCACGTTGCGGATCAGCGGCATCATCGTTTGCGCCCGCGCGTTGGCCAGGCCTTTGCGCGAACGGGTGAGGGCGTGGTGCACGGCGGTGTCGCTGAGAATCCAGATCAGCCAGGCAAAAATCAGCGTACCGGCGAGGCTGAACAGTTTGACGCTGACTTCATGCCCTTCGCCCTCGGTGAAGGAAATCAGCGACATGCCCCAGACGCGCAAACCGAGCTCGATGAACACCAGCCAGACGAACAAATGCGCGAGGGTGTAGCAGAAGCTTTTCAGGCGCTCGGAATACAGCGCGTGGCGTTTCACCCCGCGTTGCGGTTTCAGTGAATGGCGGCGCACCAGGCCATTGATGACCATGCACAACACCAGCAGGACGGTGCAGATCAGTGATTGGCGCAACGCGGTGCTGGTGTCGCCGGCCGAGAAGAATGTCGCGAACAGCGAAATGCACACCAGCACCAGCGCCGGTACGTACCAGAACGTGCCGAGGATATCGATGGTGTCGCTGAGGGCGCGACGGGTCAGGCGTCGCGACAACGGCTGATTGCGGATCAAATGCGCAATCGGGCGGCGGAAGCGCAGGATGAACAGCCCGGTGGACAGCGCGGCCATGACATTGGCGATGGTCGCTGCGGTGTGCGCCAGGTGCGTGCCGAGGCTGGCGACCAGTCGCGGGTCGCTCAGGGCTTCACCGAACGCGGCGAAACTGCCGATCAGCCACAGCGGCCGGAACGCCTGATGACGCAGGATGTACAAGGCGCGATGGCGATGCGGGCCGTCGAGCACGGAGAACGCAATCACGCAGATCGCCGAGAAACAGGTGCCGACCACCAACGCATACGCGAGCACCATCGCCAGGCTTTTGCCCAGCGAGGACGGCAGCGCGTAGCTCATGTAAACGGTCATCACCAGCGCAATCAGCCACGGCCCGAGCTTGCGCAGGGCGAAGCGCAGCATGTCGAGGGCTTTGGGGTGTTGCGGCAATTCTTCGGTAAGGCCGAAGCGCATGCGCACGCGGTGGCTGATCCAGATCAGCGCGGCGGCGAGCAGGCTCCAGACCATCAGAATCATCGCGAAAGCAAAAATGATCGGCAGCCACTCGCTGGCCGGGAGCATCAGCGCGGAGAATTCTTCCTTGGCCAAACCAAATTCCGTGGACCAGCGGGTGACCGGACTGTCAGCCCCGGAAAACTTGCTTTCGAAACTGGCGAGCGTGCCGCCGATCAAGCCCAGCACGCCTTCTTCGGCGGTCGGTTGGGCTTTTTTGGTGACGTCGCGGAGCTTTTTCAGATCGGCGAGCAGCTTGGTGCGTTGTTGATCGTTTTCCAGCGACTTGATCACTTCGTCGAGCGATTGCCCCAGCGGTGCCTGGGCTTCGGGTTGGGTTTTCGACGAGTTGTTCAGCAGACCGGGCAAACCGACGGCCTGGGCAGAGGCGATCGGCAGCAACGTCATGAGGCAGACAAGGAGGAAACAGGGCAGGGCAAAAAGACGAGCGGACACTAGGTGGTCAACCTCGGGATGAGCGGATCGGCCGAGTGTACGAGCCCGTCAAAATCAATGCGAGCCGGGGCGCGGATTTATTCGTTGAGTTTGGCGAGGATTTTGTAAACGACGGTGGCGAGGATCAGCAGCATGCCGAACCACATGGCGAAGACGCCGGCGTTTTTGTCGCGGAAGTTGAAGCCGATTGCCAGCATGATCATCCCGGCGAGAATCGGGATCAGCATGGCGTGGAAGGAAGACATCGTGATCATGGCGACAGCCTTGTCGTAGGGGATGTTTAAAGTCTAGGTGGCTTTTCGGCGACCGGTGGTAAACACCTGTAGGAGCAAGGCTTGCCCGCGATGGCGATCTCATTGACGCCATCGCGGGCAAGCCTTGCTCCTACAGGGGCGCAGCGTTTATGGCAACTCGCGGCAGGTGTAGAACGCGCTCAGCACTTTGACCAGATGCGCGAGGTCGTGGCTGCCGCACAGTTCGCGGATCGAGTGCATGGCGAACGTCGGCAGGCCGATGTCCACGGTGCGCACGCCGAGGTGGCTGGCGGTGATCGGGCCGATGGTCGAGCCGCAGCCCATGTCGCTGCGCACCACGAAGCTTTGCACCGGCACTTCTTCGGCCATGCACAGATGGCGGAAGAACCCGGCGGTTTCGCTGTTGGTGGCGTAGCGCTGGTTGCTGTTGA
The DNA here is from genome assembly GCF_007828705.1 of Pseudomonas sp. SJZ131. Classification (NCBI taxonomy): domain Bacteria; kingdom Pseudomonadati; phylum Pseudomonadota; class Gammaproteobacteria; order Pseudomonadales; family Pseudomonadaceae; genus Pseudomonas; species Pseudomonas sp. SJZ131. The sequence goes on from NZ_VIVC01000002.1 coordinate 1,145,085, forward strand.
CCTTGATAACCGGGCCGGCGTTGAGTTTCGGGCCGTGGTTGGCGTCGTGTTTCTCGGCGTAGTTGGGATGCACGCCGTGAGCGTTGTCGGCCGAAATCAGCAGCGATTTCTGAATCGTGCGGACGAACTCGTCACCTTCCGGCAACAAGCGGCGCAGCGTCTGTTCAAGCATCGGGCCGTCGGCGCCGCATGCCGAGCAGGAGCCGACTTCTTCGTGGTCGTTGGCGACAAACACACAGGTTTCGTCGGTTTCGGTGGTCAGCAACGCTTGCAGGCCGGCGTAGCACGACAGCAGGTTGTCGAGGCGCGCGCCGGCAATGAAATCGCCGTGCAAGCCAATCACTGCAGCGCTTTGCGTGTCGTAAAAGCTCAGCTCGTAATCAAGCACCACGTCGGCGTTCAGCCCGTGTTCGCGCGCCAGTTGATCGGTGAGCACGGCGCGGAAGTCCACGCGTTCGTCACCGGCAAATTGCGCGAGGATCGGCGGCAGTTCGGTTTGCGCGTTGATCGCCCAACCCATGTTGGCTTCACGGTTGAGGTGAATGGCCAGGTTGGGAATGGTCGCGATCGGCGCCTTGAAGTCGACCAATTGGCTTTCGACTTTGCCATCGCGGCGGAAGGTCACGCGGCCGGCCAGCGACAGGTCGCGGTCGAACCACGGTGCCAGCAGCGCGCCGCCATAAACTTCGACGCCCAACTGCCAGAAACCCTGGCGTTGCAGTTCCGGTTGCGGCTTGACCCGCAGGCACGGGCTGTCGGTGTGCGCGCCGACCATGCGAATGCCGCCGTGCAGCGGCGAGTGACGGCCCATCTTGAAGGCGACAATCGAGGAATCATTGCGGGTGACGTAGTAACGGCCGTTGGTTTCGACGACCCACGGTTCACGCTCGTCGAGACGCGAGAAACCTGCCGCTTCCAGACGCTGAACAAGGCTGGCAGTGGCATGAAACGGGGTAGGGGAGGCCTTGAGGAAGTCGATCAGGCCTTGGTTCAACTCTTCGCGCATAAGAAACTCCAGACAGCAATGGGCGCGAGTTTAACGTATTGGCCGCAGAATTGGCGGTGGGCTGATGTCGGGTTGCCGATGAAGGGGACTTGGAATGATGCCCTGTGGGAGTGAGCCTGCTCGCGATGGCGATGCATCAGCCAACATCAATGTCGGATTTGAGATCGCTATCGCGAGCAAGCTCGCTGCCACAGGTTATTTACACGACTTCAGAACGGTGCGGGGCATTCGAAGCGCAGGCGTTCGCCGGTTTGCGGCTGGGTGAAGCTCAGCATGCTCGCGTGCAAACACAGGCGCGGCCAGGCAGCCAGGGCCTGTTCGTGGGCGTAGAGGCCGTCGCCGAGCAGCGGATGGCCGATCGACAGCATGTGCACACGCAACTGATGCGAACGGCCGGTGATCGGCGTCAGCTCGACGCGACACCAGTCGCCGCAACGTTCCAGCACGCGCCAGAACGTCAGGGCGTTCTTGCCGAATTCGTGATCGACCACATGCCGGGGTTTGGTCGGCGGGTCGTAGCGCAACGGCAAATCGATGCTGCCGCTGTCCAGTTCCGGTTGGCCCCAGCACAGCGCGGTGTAGGCTTTTTCGGTTTCGCGGTCGTGAAACTGTCGAGACAATTCGCGGTGCGTGTCCGGGTCGCGGGCCAGCAGAATGATGCCGGAGGTTTCCCAATCCAGCCGATGGACGATGCGCGCTTCCGGGTAGCCGTTTTCTTGCAGGCGGGTAATCAGGCAGTCCTTGTTGTCATCGGCCCGGCCGGGCACGGAGAGCAACAGGGTCGGTTTGTTCACCACCAGAACGGCGGCGTCCTGATGAATGATCTGGATGTTCGACAACGGCATTAAAACAGCCTCGTAACAAACGCCAACGGCGACTCAGGTCCTCGCGCCCCCTGTAGGAGCGAGGCTTGCCCGCGAATTGCGTCAACTCGGTGTGTCAAATACACCGAGTTGCCTGGGTTCGCGAGCAAGCTTCGCTCCTACACGGGGCGCAGGCCTGAGTCGCCGTGGCTCCTGCGGGTTCGACTAGCGATCCGGCAGGGTGATATTGAGTTCCAGAATCGAGCAGCTACCCTGGTTTTCCAGAGCAACGTGCACGTCATCGGACCCGATATTGACGTACTTGCGGATCACTTCCACCAGTTCCTTCTGCAAGGCTGGCAGGTAATCCGGGGTACTGCGTTGGCCGCGTTCATGCGCCACGATGATCTGTAGACGCTCTTTCGCTACCGACGCGGTACTAACCTTTTTACTGGCACGAAAGAAGTCAAAAAGATTCATTATTTACCTCCAAACAGGCGCTCGAAGAAGCCCTTCTTCGTCACATCGAGAAAACGATGTGCCTTTTCTTTGCCAAGGAGGCGATCAACCGCGTCGCCGTAGGCCTGACCGGCGTCGCTCTGGTCGTCGAGAATCACCGGCACGCCAGAGTTGGAGGCTTTCAGCACCGCTTGGGATTCCGGAATGACGCCCAGCAGGGTCACCGCGAGAATTTCCTTCACGTCTTCAACGCCGAGCATTTCGCCGTCGCTGACGCGCTGCGGGTTGTAACGGGTCAGCAGCAAGTGTTCCTTGATCGGCTCTTCGCCACGTTCGGCGCGACGCGACTTGCTCGCCAGCAGGCCGAGCATGCGGTCCGAGTCACGTACCGAGGACACTTCCGGGTTGGTCACGATGATCGCTTCATCAGCGAAGTACATCGCCAGGTGCGCGCCTTTCTCGATACCGGCAGGGGAGTCACAGACCACGAACTCAAATTGTTCCTTGAGCTCCATCAGGACTTTTTCCACGCCTTCCTGGGTCAGCGCGTCTTTGTCGCGGGTCTGACTGGCGGCCAGCACGTAGAGGTTTTCCAGACGTTTATCTTTGATCAGCGCCTGCTGCAGGTTGGCTTCACCGTTGACCACGTTGACGAAGTCATACACCACGCGACGTTCGCAACCCATGATCAGGTCGAGGTTACGCAAACCGACGTCGAAGTCGACGATCACTGTTTTGTGGCCGCGCAGAGCGAGGCCGGTACCGATAGCGGCGCTGGTGGTGGTCTTACCCACACCACCCTTGCCGGATGTAACCACGAGAATCTTGGCCAAGGTGTTTCACCCCTAAGGAAAAAGGACATTTAGCCCCTGAAAAACATCTCTTGAAAAACTACTGCAGTCGGACAGCCTTGGCTGGAATCCGGTCCTGGGCGGCACTTACTTTGGGTAAACACTGCTTGTGGCCTTTTTCCTACTTCGTTTGAGCCGTTTTCGCTACGTTTTAGAGATGCTTGGAAAATGCGGCAGTATCCGTTAAAGACGAATGATGTTCAACACGTCGCCCGACAGGCTGACTTGAACGCCCGAGCCCCACAGTGGATCGCGGCGCAGGTCTTCGGAAACCTTGTAATGGCCGGCGATGGAGAGCAGTTCAGCGCTCATCTGCTGACAGAAAATTCGTGCTTTCCAGTCGCCTTTTACCCCGGCCAGCGCACGACCGCGCATCGGGCCGTATACATGGATGTTGCCATCGGCGAGAAGTTCCGCACCCGGACTGACCGAGGAAATCACCACCAGATCGCCACCCTGGGCATAGATCTGTTGGCCACCACGTACTGGCGACGTGATGACTTTGGTCGGTTTGATCGTCGGCTCCGGCGGTTTTTCCGGTTTTTTCACCACCACGCCTTCGTTCGGGTCCAGCGGTCGCTCACGCGCGCCGGACGGCGGCAGCACCGGCAGGTCGACGGCGATGGCAGCAGCGATGTCTTCGATGCGGCTGGCGCGGATCGCCAAAGTGCGCAGGCCGTGCGAGCGGCAAACGCGCATCAGGCCCGGCAAATCGACGGCGCCTTCGCTCGGCGGCAGCTTGTCCAGCGCCAGCACCAGCGGCGCGTTGCTGAAGAAATTCGGCGCCTGGGCGACCTTGGCGGCCAGTTGTCGATCGAGGCTCTCGAGGTCGTTACGCGCCAGCTCCAGCACCGTAATGGCGAGCATGCTGCCCTTCAACTGGAACACGGGATCTTGGTCTAGCGGTTCGGTTTGGCTCATGGTCGGCATACAACGGCTTGTCACTAAAAGTGCCGAGACTTATAACGAGAACGCCCGCAGGCCGCAAGCCGGGTCGAACGATGTAGAATGCGCGGCCATTGTCTTTCCGGAACCTTTAATGGATCGCCCGCGTTTTCGTCCAGCATTTCTTTCTCCGCGTTTCTGGCCGCTGTGGTGCGGGCTGGGGCTGTTGTGGCTGATCGTGCAGTTGCCGTATCCGGCGCTGCTGTTTATCGGTCGCGTCCTGGGCTCGCTGATGTACCGCGTGGCCGGCGACCGACGGCGCATTGCCAAACGCAATCTTGAACTGTGTTTCCCGGAAAAATCCGCGGCCGAACGCAAGCGCCTGCTCAAGGAAAACTTCGCCTCCACCGGCATCGCGTTCTTCGAAATGGCCATGAGTTGGTGGTGGTCACGCGAGCGTCTGGCCAAATTGGCGCATGTCGAAGGCCTGGAGCATTTGCAGAAAGCCCAGCGCGACGGCAAAGGCGTGATTCTGATGGCGCTGCACTTCACCACGCTGGAAATCGGCGCGGCGTTGCTTGGCCAGCAGCACACCATCGATGGCATGTACCGCGAACACAAAAATCCGTTGTTCGACTACATCCAGCGTCGCGGTCGCGAGCGGCATAACCTCGATTCGCTGGCGGTGGAGCGCGAAGACGTGCGCGGCATGCTCAAGTTGCTGCGCGCCGGCCGGGCGATCTGGTACGCGCCGGATCAGGACTACGGCGCCAAGCAAAGCATCTTTGTGCCGCTGTTCGGGATTCAAGCGGCGACTGTCACCGCGACCAGCAAATTTGCCCGCTTGGGCAAGGCGCTGGTGGTGCCGTTCACGCAGGAGCGTCTGGCGGACGGCAGCGGTTATCGGTTGGTGATTCATGCACCGCTCGAAGGTTTCCCCGGCGAAACCGAAGAGGCCGACTGCATCCGCATCAACCAATGGGTCGAAGGCGCCTTGCGCGATTGCCCGGAGCAATACCTCTGGGCCCATCGCCGCTTCAAGAGCCGCCCGCCCGGCGAGCCCAAGCTGTACGCAAAACGCGGCTGAACCACGAGCCCCTGTAGGAGCGAGGCTTGCCCGCGAAGGCTTCACCTCGGTTTCTGGGTGTCGCAGATGACGCCTTCGCGGGCGAGCCTCGCTCCTACAGGTTTTGTGTTAGACAGGGCTGGAATAATGATCCCGTCCAGCACCATGGAGCGTTGTGCATGAATCCAGGCGAACCGGTTACAGGATTGATTCTTTCCGGCGGCGGGGCTCGGGCGGCGTATCAGGTGGGCGTGCTGGCGGCGATTGCCGAATTGTTGCCGGTGGGCGCCGACAATCCGTTTCCGGTGATCGTCGGCACTTCCGCCGGGGCGATCAACGCGGTCAGCCTGGCCAGCGGCGCGATGGACTTTCGCAGCGCCATCGAGCGCCTTACCGCGTTCTGGCAGGGCTTTCGCAGCCATCAAGTGTTGCGCAGCGATTGGCCGGGGGTGATCCATCAGGCCGCGCGGTTTGTCAGTCGCAGCCTGTTGGGTATCGGCGCGCCGGTGCCGGTGGCGCTGCTCAACAGTTCGCCGTTGCGCAATCTGCTCAACGAAAAATTACAGATGAACGGCATCGCCGAGGCCATCGCGCGCAAGCAGTTGCAAGCCGTGGCGGTGACCGCGTTCGGTTACGAATCGGGGCAGGCAGTCACGTTTTATCAGGGCGGCGGGACGATTGAAGCGTGGTTGCGTCATCGTCGCATCGGCGTGCCGACCCAATTGAGCGTGGAACATTTGCTCGCCAGTTCGGCAATTCCGCTGTTGTTTGCGCCGGTGAAAATCGGCGACGAATTTTTCGGCGATGGCGCGGTGCGGCAGTCGGCGCCGATCAGCCCGGCGCTGCATCTTGGCGCCACGCGCGTGTTGGTGGTCGGCGTCAGCGGCAACCCGCGCGGCGTCGATCCCGCGCAACCGCTGCAACGCGCGTACACCGGCCAGCAGCCGACGCTGGCGCAGATCGGTGGGCACATGCTCAACAGCACGTTCATCGACAGCCTGGAAAGCGATATCGAGTTGTTGCGCCGTCTGAATCAGTTCAGCCATTTGCTCCCCGATGGCACGCCAACCCGCGCGCTGGGCGTGGCGCCGGTGGAGGTGCTGGTGATTTCCCCGAGCCAGCCGATCGATGAAATCGCTGCGCGCCATCGCCAGGAATTGCCGGCGGCGCTGCGCCTGTTTTTGCGCGGGCCGGGGGCGACCAAGACGAGCGGGGCGGGGGTGCTGAGTTATCTGCTGTTCGAGGCGGGGTATTGCAGCGAATTGATCGAGCTGGGGCGGCGCGATGCGTTGGCCAAGCGCGCGGAGTTGTGCCGGTTTTTGGGGTTGTCGGAGGCGGTTGTTTCAGCTTGAAACCGGCGCTGATGCCATCGCGAGCAGGCTCACTCCCACAGGGATACGCGATCACCTGTAGGAGCGAGGCTTGCCCGCGAAGGCGTCTTTTCAGACGCCGCCGGATCAGAAGTGAAACTTCACCAAGAAGCTCGTCACGTTCTGGTTGGTGGTGAACGCACGGGTGTCGTCGATCCCGTATTTGTTCTTCCAGTAGTCGTACTCGACACCGACGTAGAGCTGCTTCTCGCCGAAATTAAGCGCCTTGCCCAAGTCGTATTTCACCTGCGGGTTGAAGTGCAGGTTGGCGTGGTAATCACCCTTGGAATTGGAGTCGTTGTCGACCACCCAGTCCATGAAACCGTCGATCAGGATGTTCGAGTTGCCCACCGGAATCGTGTAAGCCCACACCGGGGTAATCTGCCAGACGTTGTCGCCGGCGCGCGCGCCTTCGGTCTGACGCTGATAGAAGTTCAGCTGGAAGTAATCAAAACCCGGGATCGCCAGGTCGAAACCCGGACCGATCAGGTACGACTCGGTATCGCCTTCACCGAACTCATACGTCATCGCCAGCAACACATCTTTGATCGGGCCGAATTCGATCTTCTGGTCAAGCACCTTGCCCAACGAAATACGCGGGCTGAACTCGCCGTAGTAAGTGTTCGGGCCAACGTTGAAATCCTTGTCACCGTTGTAAAAGATCTTGTCGAGGAAGAAGAAGTTGTCCCCATATTTCCAGCCGTCGGCGTGCTCGAAAGTGACGGTTTGCTGGATCGCCGGATTGACTTTGAAGTCTTTGCCATACAGGTAGGTCAGGCTGTTGTCCTGCCACTGCAGCAAGTCGCCGGCCATCGCCTGGCCGCCGGCCAGCAAAGAGCCCGCGAGCATCAGGCTGGTGCACGTACGTTTCATTCGGTTGCTCCCAAAAAGTAGGTGGTTCCACGTTGTTTTTCTTAGGTCGGCGCTCTGGTGTGGCGCCTTTTTTCGTTGCGCTGAAAATTCATCCAATCGGTCAGCTTCAGTGCAGTTAGCAAGAGCTGAGCCAAGGCTTCCAAAAAGCAAAAAAACTCCCGCTCGGCTGTTCTGAAACAGTCGATTGAGAGGTTTTTTGGGGTGCCTTGGTACCGTCCAGAGCCGGGATAAGTTGGCTTTCTGGTCAGGAATTAAATCCGGGCTTTTTTTTAAAGCGGATTCGGGCGGCGGCGGAGAATACTGACTCCTTCGCCAGGTCTCAAGTGCCCCGCAACAGAGCACCGACGACAAGTGTGGGGCAATGTTGCGGGCCATCTCAGAAATGCACCTTGAGCAACAGGCTGGCGGTGTTTTGGTTGGTGTCGAGATTGGTGCTGTTCTCGACCCCGTACTTGTTTTTCCAGTAGCTGTATTCGGTGCCGACGTACAGCTGTTTTTGGCTCCAGCCAAGCGCTTTGCCGAGGTCGTATTTGAGCTGCGGATTGACGTGCAGGTTGGCGTGGTAGGTGCCGCGCGAATTCTGATCGTTGTCCACCACCCAATCGATGTAACCGTCGAACAGCAGATCCGAATTGCCCAGCGGAATGCTGTAGGACCACGCCGGGGTGATCTGCCACACGCCGTCGCCGGGGCGCGGGCCGTCGGTCTGGCGGCGATAGAAGTTCAGGGTGAAATAGTTGAAACCCGGCACCGCGAGGTCGAAGCCCGGGCCGATCAGGTAAGCCTCGCTGTCGCCTTCGCCGTACTCGTAAGTCATGGCCAGCAGCACGTCTTTGATCGGGCCGTATTCGAGGCGTTTGTCGAAGATCTTGCCAAACGACAGGCGTGGGCTGAACTCGCCGTAGAAGGCGTGACGACCTTTGTTGCGGTCTTCTGCACCGTTGTAAAAAATCTTGTCGACGAACAGAAAGTTGTCGCCGTATTTCCATTTATCGGCGTGCTCGAAAGTGACCGTCTGCTGGATCGACGGATTGATCGCGAAGTTCTTGCCGTACAAATAGCTCAGGCTGTTGCTCTGCCACAGCAGCAGGTCGCCGGCCATGGCTTGACTGGCGGCGAGCAGGCCAGCGCTTAACAGCAGATTGGTTTGCGTGCGATTCATCTGATGCTCCCTGTTGTTTTTATTTTTTCAGGCGCAAAGCTGTTGCTGCCCCTGTAGGAGCGAGCCTGCTGGCGATGGCGGTGAATCAGTCAACGATGATGTCGGGGCTGATGACGCTATCGCGAGCAGGCTCGCTCCTACGGGGTTGCGTAGGTGTTGCTGTTAGTGCTGGTGCGCGTGGCAGTCGTTGATCGCGGCGCGTTCCTTGCCGCCGAGAATGTTGAACAGCAGGTTCAGCGCCAGCGCACTCAGAGTCGCCATCGCGATACCGCTGTGGGTGATCGGGCTCATCCACAGTGGCAGGTGCGCGAAAAACTCCGGACGTACCACCGGGATCAGGCCCATGCCGATGCTCACCGCCACCAGCAATTGGTTGCGGCGGTCACCGATGTCGGCTTCCTGGAGAATCTTGATCCCGGTGGCCGCGACCATGCCGAACATCGCAATCGCCGCGCCGCCGAGTACCGCCGGTGGAATCGATGCGACCAGAAATGCCGCTTTCGGCAGCAGGCTCAAGAGGATCAGCAAGCCGCCGGCAACGATTGTCACCGAGCGGCAGCGCACGCCGGTCATCTGCACCAGGCCGATGTTCTGTGCGAACGAGGAGTGGGTGAAGGTGTTGAAGAACCCGGCGAAAAACGACGCGCCGGCATCACACAACAAGCCGCGACGGAGCATCCGGGGGCAGACTTCCTGGCCGGTGATCTTGCCGAGCGCGAGGAACATGCCGGTGGACTCGACGAAGATGATCACCACCACCAGACACATCGACAGGATCGGCGCGAGTTCGAATTTCGGCATGCCGAAGTGCAGCGGGGTGACGATCTGCAACCATGGCGCCTCGGCCATGCCGCTGAGGTCGACCATGCCGATCACGCCGCAAATCGCGTAGCCCAGGCACATGCCGATCAACACCGAAATGTTCACCCAGAAACCGCGCATGAAGCGGTGCACCAGCAGGATGGTCGCCAGCACCAGGGCGGCGATGGCGAGGTAAATCGGTGAGCCGAATTGCGTGGCGCTGGCACCGCCGCCCGCCCAATTCACGGCGACGGGGAACAGCGACAAACCGATCGAGGTGATAACCGTGCCGGTCACCAGTGGCGGGAAGAAGCGCACGACTTTGGACATGAACGGCGCGATCAGCATGCCGAAGAACCCGGCGGCGATGGTTGCGCCGAAAATCCCTTGCAGGCCAATCCCCGGCATGCCGGCCATGGCGACCATGCTGCCGACAGCGGCAAAACTGGCGCCCATCATCACTGGCATGCGAATGCCCATCGGGCCGATGCCCAGCGACTGGACAATGGTGGCGATGCCGGCGACCAGCAGGTCGGCGTTGATCAGGAAGGCGATTTCTTCACGACTCAGGCCAGCGGCCTGTCCGATGATCAGCGGCACCGCGATGGCACCGCCGTACATCAGCAGAACATGTTGCAGACCGACCAGGATCAGTTGCAAAAGGGGCAAACGCTGAATGGCGGGTGCGTCGGGGATGCGCGCTTGGGATAGCTCGGACATGCAACACCTCGGATCTTTTTTATTCTTGTGATTTTGTGCATCAGGCGACCGCTGCGCGGCCAATCGCGGGCAAGCCTCGCTCCTACAGGTCCTGTGTAAATCCTGTAGGAGCGAGGCTTGCCCGCGAAGCTTTCAACGATTAATTGGTCTGGGCTCCCTGCACAATCCACGCACCGATCAGGTCACGTTCCTGCTGGGTCATCTGGGTGATGTTGCCCAGTGGCATGATCTGGCTGGTGACCGCTTGCGCCTGGATCCGCGCGGCGTTCTGGCGGATCTGGTCAGGGGTATCGAACATCACGCCGGCCGGCGCGGCACTGAACAACGGGCTGGTCGGTTTGGCCGAGTGGCAGACCGAGCAACGTTCCTGGATCACGCTGTGCACCTTGTCGAAACTCGGGCCAGCGTTGGATGCCTGGGCCGGTGCAGCGGCAGGCGCAGCAGGTTTCGCGTCAGCGGGTTTGGCCCCGCCACCGATTGCGGTTTCCGGCAACGGCTGGTACTCGATGGTGCCAGGCGCCTTGGCCACTTCCGGTGAACTCGGCATTTGCGCCGGGCCAGTCACGTAGGCCAGGCAGATCATGCCGACGGCGGCGACCGGCAAGGTCCAGGCGAACTTGTGGCTGTCGTGACGGGTGTTGAAGTAGTGACGCACCAACACCGCCAGCACCGCGATCCCGGCCAGGATCAGCCAGTTGTATTGGCTGCCGTAGGTGCTCGGGAAGTGGTTGCTGATCATGATGAACAGCACTGGCAAGGTGAAGTAGTTGTTGTGCCGCGAACGCAACAGGCCTTTGGCCGGCAGTGCCGGATCGGGCGTGCGGTTCTCGGCAATCGCCGCTACCAGTGCACGTTGCGCCGGCATGATGATGCGGAACACGTTGCCGACCATGATGGTGCCGATGATCGCGCCGACGTGCAGGTACGCACCACGACCGCTGAACACTTTGCTGAAGCCGTAAGCGGCGCCGATGATCAGCACAAACAGGATGAAACCGAGCAGGGCAGGGCGTTTGCCCAGGGCCGAGTCGCAGAGGAAGGAGTAGACGAACCAGCCGACGAACAACGAAGCGATGCCCAGGGCAACACCTTCAGGGCCGGTCAGGCTGCTGCCGGGTGCCAGCAGGTAGAGCGTCGGGTTGGAGTAGAACACCACGCACAGCAGCGCGATCCCCGACATCCAGGTGAAATAGGCTTCCCATTTGAACCAGTGCAGGTTGTCCGGCATGGTCGGTGGAGCCAGTTTGTATTTTTCCAGGTGATAGATACCGCCGCCATGGATCGCCCACAGATCGCCGGCCAGACCACTTTTCGGGTTGACCCGATTGAGGTTGTTTTCCAGCCAGACGAAATAGAACGACGCACCGATCCAGGCCACGCCAGTAATCATGTGAACCCAGCGCACGCTCAGGTTCAGCCATTCCAACAGATGTGCTTCCACAGTCTTTACCTCTCGCCTGTCACTCTGTTGTCGAGTGATCAGACCTTCTCTTATTGGTGGGGGGCGAGGATCAAACGCTCATCCTCTTTGAAAAAATGCTCATCGCAGTTATTGCCTGTGCCACTGCGATCAACCACCAGGAAGTCATCCCGCTTTTCGATCGTCAGCACCGGGTGGTGCCAGACGCCGCGATGGTAATTAATGCCCTGCCTGCCGTTGGTGACGAAGGCGCGGACAAAGCCTGATACAGGTTCATCGCCAAGTGGCGCGACCACGATCAGAAAGGGGTTGCCGAGCAGCGGAATGAAAGCCTGGCTGCCCAGCGGGTGACGCTCCAGCATGCACACGGTCAGGGGCATGTCCTGCGCGTCGGCGCGGAAAATGCTGATGATCGCGTTGTCTTCTGGCGTGGCGGTTTCTACCGTCGCCAGTTTATGAAAGCGCATGGTCGAACCGTTGTTGATCATGAAGTGATCGCTGCCATCGGTTTCGATCACGTCACCGAACGGGGCGAAAGCTTCTTTGGTCAGCGGTTCAATCGTCAATGTGCGCATGCTGGTCTTCTTTTCGTTGAGTTCTGTGTTGTTTGATCTGGCGCCTTCGCGGGCAAGCCTCGCTCCTACGGTCAGTGATACCTGTAGGAGCGAGGCTTGCCCGCGAAGGACGCGCCGCTTATTTAGCGACCTTGCCCAAAACGCGCAGGCGACTCACGCCACCATCCGGGAACACGTTGAGGCGGATGTGGGTGATCGGGCCCAGGGCCTTGATCTGCTCGGCGAAGGTGTGTTCGGCGTGCATTTCCAGTTTCTGTGCCGGCAACAGTTCGCGCCAGAACAGCGATTGGGTTTCGATCTGGCTGTCGGTGCCGCCCTTGACGAAGGCGCCCTGGATCGAGCAAGTGTCCGGGTAGTTGCCCTTGAAGTGCAGGGTGTCGACGATGACTTTCTCGACTTCACCGGCATGACCCAGCGCGACGATGACCCAATCATTGCCCGGCGTACGACGACGTGCAGTTTCCCAGCCGTCGCCCATGTTGATGCCACGGCCCGGGTTGAGGATGTTGCTCATGCGGCCGAAGTGTTCGTCGGAGCAGGCGAGGGCGCGGCCACCATTCAGGGCTGCGGCCAGGTCGATCTGCTCGTTGTCGCCCACAGCGGACCAGTCGCGGTGCGGCACGCCGTACACACGCAGACGCGCTACGCCGCCATCCGGGTAGATGTTGAAACGCAGGTGGCTGAAGGCCTGATCGTTGTTGATTTCGTGGAAGTGATGGCTGTTGCCTTGCAGCTCGACGGCGGACAGCACTTCAACCCATTGGGTGTTTTCAGTCGGTTCGCCTTCAGCGAGGAAACACGCTTCCAGGGAGGCCGACGGCGGGAAGTTGCCGGTGAAGAATGAAGTGTCGATGTCCACGCCTTTGATCGAGCCGGCAACGCCCAGGCGAATCACCGCGCTGTCGTAACCTTCGAAACGCTTGCGGCGCGATTCCCAGCCGTCCATCCACTTGCCGTTGTCATCGAACACGCCTTCTTTCCACACCGCCGGGGTCGGTTGGAACAGGCGGTTGGCATCAGCGAACCAGTCATCGGTGACCGAGATGATTTTGGTGCCCAGACGGGCGTCGGCCAGGTTGACGAACTTCTCGAAAGGTACGGCGTAAGCTTTCATTCTTCTTGTCTGCCTTTAATAAGTTGGCTTGGGATGCTTGCAGTGCCCTGGGCGACGTTGCGTTCTGGGTCGCTCGGGCAAGGCTCGCTATAGGGTCAGTAATCGGAACAGGGCGATCTTGTTGATCTCCGCCAGCGCGCATTTGAATTCGGTATCTGCCGAGTTGTGAATGCGCGTTTCGAACGCCGCGAGGATCTGATGCCGGTTGCTGCCTTTTACCGCCATGATGAAGGGAAACTTGAACTTGGCTTTGTAGGCGTGGTTCAGCTCGGTGAAGCGCTGGAACTCTTCGGCCGTGCATTGGTGAATACCGGCGCCAGCTTGTTCATTGGTGCTGGCTTCGGTCAGTTGGCCCTGGACGGCGGCTTTGCCGGCCAGGTCCGGGTGAGCGTTGATCAGGGCCAATTGGCTTTGATGATCAGCGCTCAACAGGATGTCGCTCATGCGCTGGTGCAGGGTTTCGATCTGGTCGATCGAAGCGTCCTGGCCCAGGTCGAAGGCCTTCTCGGCCACCCATGGCGAATGTTCGTAGATGTCGGCGAAAGCGGCGACAAACGCATCGCGGCTCAGGGTCGAAGGTTGGATGGTTTGGAACTGGCTCATTTCGCGGCCTCTTGATACGGGTGGGTTTCGTGCCAGTGGCGAGCAATGTCGACGCGACGGCTGAACCACACCTGTTCATGACTTTTAGCGTATTCGATAAAGCGTTTCAGCGAGGCCAGACGCGCCGGACGGCCGATCAGGCGGCAGTGCAGGCCGATCGAGAGCATCTTCGGCGCTTCGGCACCTTCGGCGTAGAGCACGTCGAATGCGTCTTTGAGGTATTCGAAGAAATCGTCGCCCTTGTTGAAACCCTGGACCTGGGTGAAGCGCATGTCGTTGGTGTCCAGCGTGTACGGGATCACCAGGTGCGGCTTGCCGGTCGGGTTGTTCGGTTCCCAGTAGGGCAGGTCGTCGTCGTAGGTGTCGCAGTCATAGAGGAAACCGCCTTCTTCCATCACCAGCCGCCGAGTGTTCGGGCCGGTGCGGCCGGTGTACCAGCCCAATGGGCGTTCGCCGGTGAGTTCGGTGAGGATGCGGATCGCTTCGAGCATGTGCTCGCGTTCCTGCGCTTCGTCCATGTACTGATAGTCGATCCAGCGATAGCCGTGGCTGCAGATCTCGTGGCCGGCTTCGACCATCGCGCGGATCACGTCCGGGTGGCGCTGGGCGGCCATGGCAACGGCGAAGATGGTCAGCGGAATGTCGAATTCCTTGAACAGTTTCAGAATCCGCCAGACGCCGGCACGGCTGCCATACTCGTAAAGCGATTCCATGCTCATGTTGCGCGCGCCTTGCAGCGGCTGTGCCGAGACCATTTCCGAGAGGAAGGCTTCAGACTCTTTGTCGCCGTGCAGAATGTTGCGCTCGCCACCTTCTTCGTAATTCAGCACGAAGGACAGGGCGATGCGGGCATTGCCCGGCCAGTGTGGGTGCGGAGGGTTACTGCCGTAACCGACCAGGTCGCGTGGGTAGTCAGCGCTCACTGCAGTCTTCCTTCTTATTCGTTGAAAGGTTGGTGTGGCGGCCGGCGGATAGATGACATGCTGGCGTCACAGCGATGGGCTGATTGTATACAACTTTATATCGACTTTGTAAGCCTGAATTTTTGCATTTTTCATTGACTGTCATCCAAACGTGATACTGCAAGAAACCTGCCTGAATGGTCAGCTAATGGACAGGAGGTCCGCTGATCGTCTGGTTCGGGGTGTGATTCGGCGGAAATCGCTGGATGGCGTTGGTCGTGAGAAAAATGTCGTTTTTATTGTGTACAATTTTTTTGAAAAGTGTCTTAATCAGTCGCTCGCCGCAGTGTTTCGTGCTCCGAAACGGTGCGGTCTCCTTTCAACTGACTTCGGGAGGCGCGAGGCCTGACTGCACTGAGCAGGCAGGCGCGCAGAATCAATGGGACGTTTGACTACACACGTTTTAGACGCTGCACACGGTTGCCCGGGCAGCTCGATCAAGGTCGAGTTGTACCGCGTTGAAGGTTCGCAGCTGGAATTGGTCGCCAGCGCAATAACCAACAGCGATGGCCGTGTCGATGCACCGCTGTTGCAGGGTGATGATTACCGTTCCGGGGTCTATCAGGTTCAGTTTCATGCGGGCGATTACTACCGCGCCCGTGGCGTTCAGTTGCCGGAGCCGGCGTTTCTGGATGTGGTGGTGCTGCGCTTTGGCATCTCTGCCGAGCAGGATCACTACCATGTGCCGCTGCTGATTTCGCCTTACAGCTATTCGACCTACAGAGGAAGCTAGGTCCCCCAAGCCGCTTCTTCTGAAAAAAGCTGCGCATAAAGCTTCTTTGGTCTTTCGCCCGCTCACACTGCGGGCTTTTTTTTGCCCTGGGGAATGTGGTGTGGCGGATGATGCCTTCGCGGGCAAGCCTCGCTCCTACAGATGTTGTGCCGTCCGCAATGTCGGTGAACGACACAAACCCTGTAGGGGCGAGGCTTGCCCGCGAAGCTTTTAGCGGCTCAACAACGACGCCGCGCCCGCGCCACTGAACAACCCGGCACTGACCCGGTTAAACCAACTCTGCCCCTTGCCACTGCGCAGATACCGCGCCGCGCCGTGCGCGCCCAACCCATACGCCAACTTGCACAGCAGATCGAGCACGGTCCAGGTCGCGATCATCACCAGCAATTGCGGGAGGAACGGCTGCTCGGCGCTCAAGAACTGCGGCAAAAATGCGGCGAAGAACAGGATGTCTTTCGGATTGCTCGCGCCCAGCACAAACGCGCGCCCAAACAATGCCCGAAAGCGCGGCACCGCGGCGGTCTGCGGCACTTCGGCACCCACCGACGGCTGGCGCGATTGCTGCCAGCTCTGCCAGGCGAGGTAAAACAGGTACAGCGCGCCGACGATCTTCAGCGCGCTGAACAACTGTTCCGATGCCAACAGCAGGGCGCCCAGGCCCAACGCCGAGGCGCTGAGCAGACAGATCGAAGCAATCACGCCACCGAGGAACGCCGGATAAGAGCGGCGCAAACCGTAATTCAAACTGTTGCTGATCATCAGCAAAGACAACGGCCCCGGGATCAGGATTACCACCAGCGCAGCGCCGCTGAACAGCAGCCAGGTTTCCAGACTCATCACTTTCCTCCTAATGTGCAAAAGCCCCACCCGACGGGTGAGGCTGTTTTGAAACGATGACCGCTTACAAGAAAACGAACTTGGCGATGAAGATCGCGCAGAGCACCCACAAACTGATGGAAATTTCCTTGTGTTTACCGGTGCAAGCCTTCAACACCACGTAAGTGATAAAGCCCAGCGCGATGCCGTCGGCGACCGAGAAGGTCAGCGGCATCATGATCGCGGTAACGATAGCCGGAATGCTGTCGGTGGCTTCGTCCCATTCAATGTGAGCCATGCCGCCCATCATCAGCATCGCGACATAAATCAGTGCGCCGGCGGTGGCGTAAGCCGGGATCATGCCGGCCAGCGGTGCGAAAAACATCGCGGCAATAAATAGCACACCTACGGTCACTGCGGTAAGACCAGTCCGACCACCCGCTGCCACACCGGCGGCACTTTCCACATAGCTTGTGACTGGAGGGACACCGACCATCGCGCCGAATACGCTCGACGCACTGTCAGCCTTGAGTGCGCGGGAGAGGTTTTCGATTTTGCCGTCGGCGTTAACCAGACCGGCGCGCTGAGCGACGCCCATCAAAGTGCCAGCGGTGTCGAACATGTGCACAAAGAGGAACGCCAACACCACGCTGATCATGCTGATGTTGAACACGCCGGCGACGTCCATGGCCATCCAGGTCGGCGCCAGACTTGGCGGTGCCGACATCAGGCCTTGGTAGTGGACGAGGCCCAGGCCCCAACCGGCCAACGTCACGGCGATGATGCTGATCAAAATGGCGCCGAACACTCGGTGATAGCTGAGCACGGCGATCATCAGGAAGCAGATGGCCGCGAGCAGCGGGCCGGGCTCGCGCAGGGAGCCGAGTTTGATCAGGGTGGCCGGGCTGTCGACGACGATGCCGGCGGTTTTCAGGCCGATCAGCCCGAGGAACAGGCCGACGCCGGCGCCCATGGCGTAGCGCAGGCTGACTGGAATGCTGTTGAGCAACCATTCGCGGATCCGCGAAAAGGTCAGGAACATGAACAACACGCCCGAAATAAACACCGCGCCGAGGGCGGTTTCCCAGTTGTAACCCATGGTGCCGACCACGGTATAAGTGAAGAACGCGTTGAGGCCCATGCCCGGCGCGAGGCCGACCGGCCAGTTCGCGTACAGGCCCATCAGCAGGCAGCCGAGCGCGGCGGCGATGCAAGTTGCAACAAACGCGGCGCCGTGGTCGATGCCGGCGTCAGCCATGATGTTCGGGTTGACGAAGATGATGTACGCCATGGTAATGAAGGTTGTCAGACCGGCAATCAGCTCGGTCTTCACCGTGGTGCCGTGCAAGCTGAGTTTGAAGATGCGCTCCAGCCAGCCTTTGCGTAACGGCGGCGAGAGATCCAGCGACGGGGCTTCGGATTTGCGGCTTTCCACAGCGAGTACTCCTCAAGAGTTTTATTTTTATTTCCAGGACCGGACCCATGAGGGTGGCAGCAGTCCTTTGAGGCACTTGCGAATTTGTTGACCGCTTGGTCAGGAACTCGCACGAAGTGGATTATGCTTTTGTATACAAATAAAGCAAATAATGTTTTTGGTTTTGTAGACGAATTTTTTGGCGATTGGGATATATCGCCAGTTCCGACGCCATCGCGAGCAGGCTCGCCCCACAGGAGAGCGCATTTCCCTGTAGTAGTGAGCCTGCTCGCGATAGGGTTCAGACTGGCGACGGTGGTGCGGCAGGCGCCGGTGTTTAAGGCTGCGTGAAGGCATAAAAAAACCGGCTCAAGGGCCGGTTTTTTTGGGGCTTGTGAATTGTGGTGTCCGGGCTGGCCTCATCGCGAGCAAGCTCGCTCCCACATTGGACCGAAGGTGCCGCCCATTTCCACCACCCCACAAAACCCTGTGGGAGCGAGCTTGCTCGCGATGGCGTCAGTCAGCACACCACTGAACAATCAAACCGCAGCAAAGCGCTTATCCAGGTAATCAATAATCACCTTGGATTCATACATCCACGTCGTCTGCCCGTTCTCTTCAATGCGCAGGCACGGGACTTTGATTTTTCCGCCCTGATCCAGCAACGTCTGGCGATCCTGCTCGTTGTTTTTCGCATCACGCAACGCCACGGGCACATTCAAGCGGCGCAGCGTGCGGCGGGTTTTCACGCAAAACGGGCAGGCGTGGAATTGATACAGCGTCAGGTCCTTCGCCGCCGCGTTGACCTTGGCCTGATGTTCCGCCGGGCGCTGCTTCTTGCCGGGGCGGGTGATGAAGTCGATGAAGATGATCAGTTGGCCAAGGCCGACACGAAGTGCTTTTACGAACACGGTATAAGCCTCACGGGGCGAAAGAAGGCGCGCAGCTTACCGTACTTTTCACGGGCGAAAAAAAACCGGCGATGAATGCCGGTTTTCTTCGTGCTGCCGAATTACTTGATCAGGCTGAGAAACTCGCTGCGGGTAGCGGCGTTTTCGCGGAACTCGCCGAGCATCACCGAAGTGATCATCGACGAATTCTGTTTCTCGACACCGCGCATCATCATGCACATGTGCTTGGCCTCGATCACCACCGCAACGCCCAGGGCGCCGGTGACTTGCTGGACCGCGTCGGCGATCTGGCGGCTGAGGTTTTCCTGGATCTGCAGGCGGCGGGCGTACATATCGACGATCCGCGCGACTTTCGACAGCCCCAAGACCTTGCCGCTCGGGATATAGGCGACGTGCGCCTTGCCGATAAACGGCAGCAAATGGTGTTCGCACAACGAGTAGAGCTCGATGTCCTTGACCAGCACCATTTCGCTGTTGTCGGAGCTGAATAAGGCACCGTTGGTGACTTCTTCCAGTGTCTGTTCATAACCGCGGCAGAGGTACTGCATGGCTTTGGCGGCACGCTTTGGCGTGTCGCGCAGGCCCTCGCGGGAAACGTCCTCGCCCAATTGGCCGAGAATCGCGGTGTAATTCTGTTCCAGGGACATGAAACTACCTGTGGGATTTTACGCAAAGGGCAAGGGTACGGTGGCGGACACGGCGCTGCAAGCGTGAAGCGACAGCTTTACTCGTCGCGACCTTCCATCATGGTTCGTTTGAGCAGCACATAAACCGCTCCGGCGCCGCCGTGTTTGGCTTGGCACGAGGTGAAGCCAAGTACCTGGGAATGCTGGCGCAGCCAGGTGTTGACGTGGCTTTTGATCATCGGCCGCTTGCCGTCCAGGCGCACCGCTTTGCCGTGGGTGACGCGCACGCAGCGGATTTCGAATTTGGTCGCTTCGGCAAGGAACGCCCACAGGGTTTCGCGGGCCTTTTCGACATTCATGCCGTGCAGGTCGAGGCTGCCTTCGAAGGGGATCTGGCCAATCTTCAGTTTGCGGATCTGGCTTTCCTGAACACCGTCGCGCGCCCACATGAGCTCGTCTTCCGGGCCGACGTCGATCACAAACTGATCGGACAGGCCGTCGACGGTGGTCGCATCGGTGCGCACGGTGGCAGCCTGGCGCAGCTTGGCAATCTGCGCGCGGTCAGCCTTGGGTTTGCCGGTTTCGGCGCGATCGTGCTTGATCGGCTTGACGCCTTGGATCGCACTTTTGAACAGGGAAAAATCGTCGTCTTGCATGTCAGCCTCCGCGAAGGAGGGCAGTTTACCCAAGTCGCGGCGCTATCCATAACAATTGGCGCCCGGCGAGTGCCGAGCGTCAGGCTTCAGTCGTGTTTTTTCATCAGATGCGGTGCCATGTTCAGCTCTTGCGACTGGCGCGAACGACGTCGGCAACGACGCCACAGCCACACGCCGATGTACAACACCAGCAGGCCGATCACTAGAATCACCGCCGCGCCGGCCTTGTTGGTGTTCAGTTCGCCCATCGCGGGCGCATGGCCGAGCAGACTGGCGCCGCCGGCCAGTGCCATCAGCACACCGAGCATCGCCAATAGCGCGGCAATCGTTGCGCCGATTCGAAAACGCCAGTTGCTTTGGCCTTTGGGCCGCAAGCGGCGTGCGTCAAAACCATCGGATAACTTCATTCCGACCTTCCTCAATGGGTATCGGCCCTTCGACCGGGAGTTGACCGGGATGTTCCTGAGGCTAAGGCAATTGCAGCAAATGAGAGGCTTTTGCGGATGAGCGGCGGCATCGACCGCTCAGCGTCAGGCGATCAGATCAAATCGTGGGTCAGGGCGAGGGTGGCAAAGTTGTCTGCCATGATCGCCATTTCGGTCTGCTGCACATGCTCGGCGCTCAGCACGCTGTCCTTGTAAGGCAAATCGCGAGTGGCGCAGGCATCTTCAACGAGTGTGCAGCGGAAACCCAGGTTCTTCGCCGCGCGTACCGTGGTGCTGACGCTGGAATGGCTCATGAAACCGGCAACGATCAGGTCCAGCGAACCGAGTTCCTGCAAACGATCGTACAGCGGGGTGCCGTGAAACGCGCTCGGCAGCAACTTGCCGATGATGGTTTCGTCGCCCTGTGGCTCCAGGCCCGGGATGAATTCACCGCGCTCGCCTTGCGGATCGAACAGCCCGCCGACGGTGCCGAGGTGGCGCACATGGACGATCGGCCGACCGGCTGCGCGGGCGGCGCTCACCAGTTGCTTGATGTTGGCGACGGCATTATCCATGCCGCTCAGGGCCAGCGGGCCGCTGAGGTATTCCTTCTGCGCATCGATGATGATCAGCGTCGCCTGGCTCAGTTTGGCCGCCGGGTAACCGCGGCCGCTGAGATGAAACATCGTTTGTGGAACGGACATTCTGGGGCTCCTTGGAGTGGGGCTTTTGCGACATTGTCCTCTGGCTGAGCGGTTCTGTGAATCGCTACCATCGCAGGCGCCGTCGTTGCTGGCGTGCAGCCTTGTCAAGATGCGCATTGTGTTCAATAGCCAGTGGAAAATACAGATAAGTCCTACATCTGCTCCGGTGTTTTTCCCGCGTCGTCGTGGCGCGCTTTGGCTGGTAGAATCGCCAGTCGTTTTATTGCCACTCGTTTTATTTGGAGTTTGCCCCGTGATCACTTCCCGACTTCGTACCCTGCGCGACCATATCCGTTGGGCCGTCAGCCGCTTCCATGGGGAGGATCTGTTTTTCGGCCATGGGACCGACAACGCCTGGGACGAAGCCCGTCAACTGGTGTTGGGTTCGCTGCACCTGCCGTGGGAAATCGCCGACAGCTACCTCGATTGCGCGTTGGAAGACGACGAGCTGGTCAAACTGCAGCGTCTGCTCAAGCGCCGCATCGAGGAGCGCATTCCCACCGCTTACCTGTTGGGCGAGGCGTGGTTCTGCGGCATGTCGTTCATCGTCGACGAGCGTGTGCTGATCCCGCGTTCACCGATTGGCGAGTTGATCGAAAAGCGTTTTGCGCCGTGGCTGGGCAACGATCCGGTGCGCATTCTTGATCTCTGCACCGGTTCCGGTTGCATCGGCATTGCCTGCGCCTACGAGTTCCAGAACGCCGAAGTGGTGCTGGCCGATCTGTCATTCGAAGCGCTCGAAGTGGCGAACCAGAACATCGAGCGCCACGGCGTCGATGAGCGGGTATACACGGTGCAGGGCGATGGTTTTGATGGTTTGCCGGGGCAGCGTTTCGACTTGATCGTGTCGAACCCGCCTTACGTCGATGCCGAAGATTTCGCCGACATGCCGGACGAATATCAGCACGAACCGGAACTGGGCCTGGCGTGTGGTGAGGATGGTTTGAACCTGGTGCGGCGGATGCTCGCCGAAGCGGCGGAGCACCTGACCGAGAAGGGTTTGTTGATTGTCGAAGTGGGCAACAGCCAGGTTCACGTCGAAGCGCTGTACCCGGAAGTCGATTTCGCCTGGCTCGATTTCGAGCGCGGCGGGCATGGCGTGTTCATGCTGACGGCGGAACAGTGCCGCGAGCATCAGGCAATCTTCGCGTCCCGCGTCTGACCGCTATCAATTGTGGCGAGGGGGCCTGCCCCCGTTGGGTCGCGAAGCGGCCCGCGCATTTCCCCGCGCGTTTCAGCGTTAAACCGCAGCAAGCGGTTTGCGACTGCTGCGCAGTCGAACGGGGGCAAGCGCCCTCGCCACAACAAGCCCCCTCGCCACAAAGTGTTGCTACCGGTGCGTAGCAATCCAGATCAGCAATCCCGCCTGAAACACCGCAAACGCCACGAGGCAGGTAATGGTGAAGCGCAGCCCGGCGTCTTCACGTTTGTACTTGCTGACTTTCTCTTCGTGCTTCTTCAGCTTCACTTCCTGCTCAGCCAAGTTGTGCTCGGCTTGTTGAAGCATCTGCGCGGCTTCGAGAATTTCCACCTGCTGGAGCTTTTCACTGTTCCAGTCCGCGAGTAAATCGCCGACCTTCACTTCTTTGACGCTGCCCTTCAAATGCTGAGCATCGGCGTACGCCACGGCAAAACCGTGCGCGCGCAAAAAGTGATCGCGGCGCAGGCGAGTGTCTTCGTTCAGCGCGTCTTTGTTGTTCAGGTCGGTGCCGTCGACGGTGTAGCCGGGCCAGCGTTTCTTCGCCCAACTGATGCCTAGGGCGGCGAGGTAACGGCCGATGCCACGGTTCAGCGGTTCGATTTGCAGCCCGCTGTCCGGGCCGAAATGCACGCGTCGGGTCTGGTGATCGACCCACACGTCCAGCAGGTTCTGTTCCTTGCGCACCCGCTGGCCCGGCAGCTTGATGGTCAGGCGCATCAGGCTGAGTTCCTTGCTGTTGCGCTCGGCGTAACCGAATTCAACAAAACGCAACGGCCGCCCGCCGGTGTTGCGATCGGTCTTCAACGGCGCCAGACGCAGCATTCTGTGGTGCTCGGCGTGC
Organism: Pseudomonas sp. SJZ131; assembly: GCF_007828705.1. Taxonomy (NCBI): domain Bacteria; kingdom Pseudomonadati; phylum Pseudomonadota; class Gammaproteobacteria; order Pseudomonadales; family Pseudomonadaceae; genus Pseudomonas; species Pseudomonas sp. SJZ131. The sequence goes on from NZ_VIVC01000002.1 coordinate 1,168,082, forward strand.
ACATCCGCCCACGGCAGCTCGACCGCTGGCGGTGCTTCTTTTTCAGCGCTGATGTCGGGTGAAGTCTGGGTATCAGTCATAACGGCGAGATCCTGTCCAAGCTCTGCTTGCCGCCAGTCATAGCGCTGGCGACAAAGGCTTATCGGCCGTTTTACTCAAGACTGGAGGGCAGTCAGCGCTTAACGGGTGCGAAGTCCGTCAATAAACCCAAGGATGCGCGCGCCCAGTTCGGCGGCCAGCGGCAATTGCGGGTCCTTGTACGAGGCCAATTGCCGCTTCACGTCGTTGGGGACGATGCGCATCACGTGGTTCATGCCCTCGATCACCGCCAGTTCGGCGTCCGGTTTGGCTTCCTTGAGCAGCTTGGCGTCACCGACGCCGACTTGGATATCGTTGGTGCCCTGAACGATCAGCGCCGGCATTTTCAGTTTGGCAAACGCGGCGGCCGGGTCCTGGCGGAACAGCGAAATCAGGTAGGGCTGCACGCTTGGACGGAAAATCACCTGCAATTGCGGCGGGACATTTTCGTCGGTGCGGCCGGCCTTGAGGCTGTCGAGCAATTCATTGCTGCGCAGCATCAGCGGTGGCGGCAGGCGATTGCTCAATTGCTGACGCAACACTTGGTCAACCGGTCGCGCGCTGCCGGACATGGAAATCAGCGCCGACGCATCGACACTCGGCGCCGCCAGCGTGGCAATCAACGCACCTTCGCTGTGGCCCAGCAGAATCAACGGGCCAAAACGCGGATCAGCCTTGAGCTTCCGGCCCCAGGCCTCGGCGTCGGCGACGTAGGCTTCCACCGACAGATTGCGCTCGTCCGGGGTCGCGGCAAGGCTCGCCGCGACGCCGCGCTTGTCGTAGCGCACGCTGGCAATATTGTGTTTGGCCAACACCCACGCCAGCCGTTTGAGGCTGTCGTTGCGTCCGCCATCCGGGTTATTGCCGTCGCGATCCGTAGGACCGGAGCCGGAAATAATCAGCACAACGGGCACAGGCGTGTCGGATTTAGGCAACAGTAGGGAGCCGAAAAGCTCCCCGGTGCCTGTCATCAAACTGATTGGCCGCTGTAGGACAGTGGCTTGGGCGAAGCCGGTAAACAGGGTAAGGCTCAAGATCAGAACTCGCAGCATCATCACGCCATCATCAACAAGGTGCCGGTTGGACTCGCGGGCACCCAATAAGGTTCGCAGGTGGAAAGGTTAAGGCTAGAAAGGTTCAAGGGTGGAAAGGTTCAGGGCTAGAAGGCTTCGAGGATGAACTACTTGGGTAGCCTGCGTATACTGGCGCGCATTACGTATTCAGGTTCGATTTCACGGAGCGTCCCGCATGTCCGGCAATACCTACGGCAAGCTGTTCACGGTCACCACCGCAGGCGAAAGCCATGGTCCGGCGTTGGTCGCCATTGTCGATGGCTGCCCGCCAGGTCTGGAGATTTCCCTGGAGGATCTGCAGCGCGACCTCGACCGCCGCAAGCCCGGCACCAGCCGCCACACCACGCAACGCCAGGAAGCCGACGAAGTCGAAATCCTCAGCGGCGTGTTCGAAGGTCGCACCACCGGTTGCGCGATTGGCCTGTTGATCCGCAACACCGACCAGAAGTCCAAGGACTACTCGGCGATCAAAGACCTGTTCCGGCCGGCCCACGCTGACTACACCTACCACCACAAGTACGGCGAGCGCGATTACCGCGGCGGCGGTCGCAGCTCGGCGCGCGAAACCGCGATGCGCGTGGCGGCCGGGGCGATTGCCAAGAAATACCTGGCGAGCCAGGGCATCGTCATTCGCGGTTACATGAGCCAGCTCGGCCCGATCGAAATCCCGTTCAAGACCTGGGATTCGGTAGAAGACAACGCGTTCTTCAGCCCCGACCCGGACAAAGTGCCGGAACTGGAAGCCTATATGGACCAGTTGCGCCGCGACCAGGATTCGGTCGGCGCAAAAATCACCGTGGTCGCTGAAGGCGTGATGCCCGGCCTCGGCGAGCCGATCTTCGACCGCCTCGACGCCGAACTGGCCCACGCGCTGATGAGCATCAACGCGGTCAAAGGCGTGGAAATCGGCGCCGGTTTTGCCAGCGTCGCCCAGCGCGGCACCGAGCACCGCGACGAAATGACCCCGGACGGTTTCCTCAGCAACAATGCCGGCGGCATCCTCGGCGGGATTTCCTCCGGCCAGCCAATCGTCGCGCACCTGGCGTTGAAGCCCACCTCCAGCATAACCACGCCGGGCCGCTCGATTGACGTCAATGGCAACCCGGTCGATGTCATCACCAAGGGCCGTCACGACCCGTGCGTCGGCATCCGCGCCACGCCGATTGCCGAGGCGATGATGGCCATCGTGTTGATGGATCACCTGCTGCGTCATCGTGGGCAAAACGCCGATGTGCGCGTGAACACGCCGGTGTTGGGTCAGCTGTAATGGCTGACCTCAAAGCCGTTCTGGTCTGAGGACCATGGCGGCGCTCCCGTACTGGCGGCTCTCCAGTTTTTACCTGTTCTATTTCGCCTTGCTCGGTTCGACAGCGCCATTTCTGGCGCTGTATTTCGATCACCTCGGATTTTCCAGCGCGCGCATCGGCGAGCTGGTGGCGATCCCGATGCTGATGCGCTGCGTGGCGCCGAACATCTGGGGCTGGCTCGGCGACTACACCGGCCGGCGCCTGGCCATCGTGCGTTTCGGCGCAGTCTGTACGTTGCTCACGTTCTCGCTGATCTTCGTCAGCAAAACCTACGCCTGGCTGGCGATGGTCATGGCGTTGCACGCATTCTTCTGGCACGCGGTGTTGCCGCAATTCGAAGTCATCACCCTCGCGCATTTGAACGGTCAGACTTCGCGTTACAGCCAGATTCGCTTGTGGGGCTCGATCGGTTTCATCATCACCGTGGTCGCGCTCGGGCGCGTGTTCGAATGGCTGAGCCTGGAGGTCTACCCGATTGCGCTGGTGCTGATCATGGCCGGGATTGTCGTCAGCAGCCTGTGGGTGCCGAACGCGCAACCAGTGCACAGCGAACGCGTGGCGGGGCAGGGTTTTCTCAAGCAATTGCGCAGCCCCGGCGTGTTGGCGTTTTATGCTTGCGTGGCGCTGATGCAAATGAGCCACGGCCCGTATTACACCTTTCTGACCTTGCACCTTGAGCGACTCGGTTACAGCCGCGGCGTGATCGGCATGCTCTGGGCGGTCGGCGTAGTCGCTGAAGTGCTGATGTTCCTCGCCATGAGCAAAATCCTCGCGCGTTTCTCGGTGCGCCGGGTGCTGATGGCGAGTTTTCTGCTGGCGGCGCTGCGCTGGTTGCTTCTGGGGTCGTTTGCCGAATTTCTCTGGGTGTTGCTGTTCGCCCAAGTGCTGCACGCGGCGACATTCGGCAGCTTTCACGCGGCGGCCATCCAGTTCGTGCAACGTAGTTTCGGCGCACGTCAACAAGGGCAGGGCCAAGCGTTGTACGCGGCGCTGGCCGGCACCGGTGGCGCGCTCGGCGCGTTGTATTCCGGTTACAGCTGGAATGTCCTCGGCGCGACATTGACCTTTAGTATTGCCAGCCTCGCAGCCTTCGCCGCTGCCGTTATCATTGCCACTCGCATGCAAGAGGAGCGGCCATGAGCCTTACCCGTGAACACCTCGCCGAGGAAGTCATCGACGCCGGGCGTTATCTGTTTCGCGGCCACGGCCTCTACACCTGGGGCGTGCGCATAAGCGACGCGCTGCGGCAGATTGAGGCTTTTGAATTTCTGTTTGAGTGCGAGTTGAAGACCCGCAGCAGCATCAACCGCCAAGGCTGACTTCACCGGAAGCAGCCTGTTTGCCTGATTAAACGCCGCGCCCGACCGGTCTGTAAGAACCGGACGGCGCCGCCGCTACCGAGGAATTGCCCCATGAGCAGCCTGTCCGTTTATCACGTCTCCAGCCCGGAAATACCCAACAAGGTATTGACCCATTTCGAAGACATCGCCTCGACCCTCGCCGAACAAGGCGTGGGTTTCGACCGCTGGCAAGCCGCCGCAAAAATCCAGCCCGGCGCCAGTCAGGAGGAAGTGATCGCCGCGTATCAGCAACAAATCGACAAACTGATGACCGAGCGCGGTTACGTCACCGTCGATGTCATCAGCCTGAACAGCGACCATCCACAGAAAGCCGAATTGCGCGCCAAGTTTCTCGATGAGCACCAACATGGCGAGGACGAAGTCAGATTTTTCGTCGCCGGCCGTGGCTTGTTTACCCTGCACATCGACGATTACGTCTACGCCGTACTCTGCGAGAAAAACGACCTGATTTCGGTGCCGGCCGGCACGCCGCACTGGTTCGACATGGGCGAACATCCGCATTTCGTGGCAATTCGTCTGTTCAACAATGCTCAAGGCGGGGTGGCCAAATTCACCGGCGAAGACATCGCCAGCCGTTTCCCACGTCTGGACGACTGAGCCGACGCCGATCAAGGCGATTCTCTCCGACATCGAAGGCACTACCACAATTCCTGTGGGAGCCGACTTTGCTCGCGATAGCGTCCGATCAGTTAACCCATGGCTAACTGCCAAACCGCCATCGCGAGCAAGCTCGCTAACACAGTGTGTGCGTTCTGGACCAAATCTGCGCAACACCACAATCCCTGTGGGAGCCGAGCTTGCTCGCGATAGCGTCCGATCAGGCAACCCATGAATGACTGCAGACCGCCATCGCGAGCAAGCTCGCTCCCACAGGGTGTGTGCGCGATTCCATATTGGTTGCAGACCCCACAAACAACTCAGGCCGTGAAGCGTTAACGCTCACGGCCTGTCTGTTTGCAGCGTCGAACGATTTACGCCGAGTGATACGTCGGCAGGGCAAATCGTTGTTGGCTCTGCAGCATCGAAATCTGCGGCAGTTCGCTGGCCTGTTCAGCCAGGTCACGGCGGATCGCGCTGATCACCCAAGACAACTGATCGCCAGCGTGCAACTGCTGGTAAGAGATCGAGCGTTTGAACACTTTGCCTTCGGCGCTGCGCAGTGTCAGCAGGATGCCACCGTCAGGTCGAGCCTGGGTGGTCACGTCGAAGTTGGAGAACAGGGAGTTAAATTTTTCTTGGATCAGGCTCATGTCTATCAGCTCCGTTAGCACTTGATTAGCAAGCATGGAGAGGTAGTTGCAGTGATTGTGCCAGCACGAAGCAAATAAAAAACTCTTACAAATCAACAAGTTATTTATATGTCGAATTTATGCTTTCGTGCAATCTGCATGAATGGCCATCGTGCATCCTGCATTTTGCGTGGTTTTGCACGATTCAACGGAACCAAACGGAAAACCCAGAATCGCGTTTTCCCACCTGAGTGCAGCGGATACAAAACATTGCAAAAACCGCGTGTACAGCGTCGGAACGGCTGACGTATTTTCGGGCTCATTCCATGCCGCCCGATAATAAGAAGACCGACCGGGAGCCACCATGCGCGACACGATCACCTGGGGCATGATGCTCCGCAAATTGCCGACGATCGCCAAAGCCATTCCCCGCGTGGTGAAGGGCATGAAAGTCGCCAACGTCAAGGACCCGACCCAACCGTGTGGCCTTGCCTGGACCTTTGAACAGGCGACTTTGCGCAACCCCGAAGGCCTCGCGCTGCTGCAAAACGACGTGGCGCTGACCTATGCGCAGGTCAATCAGTGGGCCAATCGCATCGCTCATCATCTGATCAGCCAAGGCATCCGCAAGGGCGACGCGGTGGCAATTTTCATCGAGAACCGCCCGGAACTGCTGGTGAGCATTCTCGCCGTGGCCAAGGTCGGCGCGGTCAGCGCGTTGCTCAACACTTCGCAGACTCGTGACGCGCTGGTTCACAGCCTCAGCCTCGTGGCGCCGGTCGCGATTATCGTCGGCGAAGAGCTGGTGCCGGCGTACTCCGCAGTCCGCCAGCGCGTTGCGATCGCCGAAACACGCACGTGGTTTGTCGCCGACCGCGACACTTATGGCAGTCCGGGCATTTCGCCCGACGGCTTTATCAACTTGATGAAAGTCAGCGCCGACACTGGTGACGCCGGTCGAAACCACAACCCGCCAAGCAGCCAACAGGTGTTTTGCGATGACACCTGCTTTTACATCTACACCTCCGGCACCACCGGGCTGCCCAAGGCCGGCGTGTTCAAACACGGGCGCTGGATGCGCAGCTCGGCGAGTTTCGGTTTGATCGCGTTGGACATGCGCCCCGCAGACGTCGTCTATTGCCCGTTGCCGCTGTATCACGCCACCGGCCTGTGCGTGTGCTGGGGCTCGGCGATCAGCGGCGCGTCGGCATTCGCGATTCGGCGCAAGTTCAGCGCCAGCCAGTTCTGGAACGACGTGCGCAAGTACCGCGCGACCACCCTCGGTTATGTCGGCGAATTGTGCCGTTATCTGGTCGATCAACCGCCCAGCGCCGACGACAACCAGCACAGCGTGACCAAGATGATCGGCAACGGCCTGCGCCCCGGCGCGTGGCAACAATTCAAGACGCGGTTTGGCGTTGGCCACATCTGCGAGCTCTACGCGGCCAGCGACGGCAACATTGGTTTCAGCAACATTCTCAACTTCGACAACACCATCGGTTTTTCGCTGATGAACTGGGAGCTGGTGGCATACGACCACGACAGTGGCGCGCCGATCCGCAACGCCAACGGCTTGATGAGCAAAGTCGCCAAGGGCGGGCAGGGTTTGTTGCTCGCCAGAATCGACGACAAAGCGCCGCTCGACGGCTACACCGATCCGCAGAAAACTGAAAAAGTCGTGCTCCGCGATGTGTTCAGCAAGGGCGACCGCTATTTCAACACCGGCGACTTGTTGCGCAACATCGGTTTTGGCCATGCGCAGTTTGTTGATCGCTTGGGCGACACCTATCGCTGGAAGGGCGAAAACGTCTCGACCACCGAAGTCGAGAACATTCTGCTGCAACACCCGAATATCTCCGAAGCCGTGGCTTACGGTGTGGAAATCTGCAACACCAATGGCCGCGCCGGCATGGCCGCGATCACGCCCGCCGAGTCGCTGGCGACCCTCGATTTCAGCGAATTGCTGAGTTTTCTCCAACAGCACCTGCCGGCGTACGCAGTGCCGTTGTTCTTGCGGGTGAAGGTCAAAATGGAAACCACCGGGACCTTCAAATATCAGAAAACCCGGCTCAAGAATGAGGGTTTCGACCCAGGCAAAACCGCTGATGATCCGATCTATGCGTGGCTGCCGGGCAGCCAGACTTACGTGCAAGTGACCACGCAGGTACTGGCGGATATTGACGCGGGCAAGTACCGCTATTAAATCCGGCTATGGCAGCGCATGAGAAAAAATGAGTGACAGGCGCGAGGCCGCTCGGGAAACTGTCGGCTTTTTGCGAACGACCAATTATGGAGTCCCTATGTCAGACCAAAGCCGCCAGATGACGCCCGAAGAAGCTGCTGAATTTGCCGAACAGGTGTTCAACAAAGCGCGCGAGGGCGATGCCGCGATGATGGCAGCGCTGCTGACCAAAGGCCTGCCGCCGAACCTGCGCAACCACAAGGGCGACACTTTGTTGATGCTCGCGGCGTACCACTGTCACGCCGAGACGGTGAAGGTACTGCTCGAGCACAAGGCCGATCCCGAGATCCGCAACGACAACGGCCAGAGCCCGATTGCCGGCGCCGCGTACAAGGGCGATCTGGCGGTGGTCAAAGCGCTGGTGGAAGGTGGGGCGCAGGTTGACGGTTCGGCGTTCGATGGCCGCACGGCGCTGATGATGGCGGCGATGTTCAACCGCGTGGAGATCGTCGATTACCTGATCAGCAAGGGCGCCGACCCGCGCGCCAAGGACGCCAATGGCGCGAGCGCCATCGATGCAGCGAGAACCATGGGCGCCGTGGATACGCTGGCGCAGCTTGAGAAGCTGTTGGCCTGAAATTGACGTTTGTCCGGTAGGAGCATGGCTTGCCTGCGATGGCGATTTCGCTGATGTCATCGCGGGCAAGCCTGGCTCCCACAGCGTCAAGGGGCGGCGGAATGCTGTATCCTTCGCGCCCTCAAAATTCTCCTTCGCTACAGGATCCGCGCCATGAAAACCGCACTCGTCGAACTCGTCAGCAAAATCAGCTCCGGGTGCATGGGCGATGACGAAATCCTCAAGATCGCTGACGAAGCGGCGCAGGCCTACGCTGATCCGCAAGCTTTCCTGACAGCCAATCCCGACATCAACTACGACGACACCTTCCCGATGCCATTGGGCGAGTGGGTGGTGGTCGGCAGTCTGCCGGACACCGTGCTGTTCCAGGCTGACACCTACGTGGACCTGTTCGCGCAGATCGTCGCGTCGTTCGGGCCCGGCGTCGACTTCAACCTCAAACCCAAGCAACTGGCCAAGACTGAAGCGCTGACGGCGCTCAACCGCATCCAGGTGCAGATGAGCAGCATGAACAAGGAAAACGGCGGTTACACGCTGATGAACTTCAGCCAGTTGCTCGACGACGAACTGCAAGTGGTGTTGGTTTATGGCAACGACGTGCCGCGTGTTCTTGAACTGTGCGCCGAAGTCGGCATCGCTGCCGCGCCGTCCCTGGAAGCGCTGAAAGTGGCGATTCACGTTTAATGCAATAAAACGGAACCCTCGTCAGGGCCGGCTATCCTAAGACTGCATGTCACTTTTTAGGGAGCAACACCATGGGTTCGACGTTTAACGGTCTGATTGGCCTGATCATTTTCGCCCTCGACATCTGGGCCATCATCAACGTGCTGAAAAGTGGCGCCACCACCGGGATGAAAATCGTCTGGGTGCTGCTGATCCTGCTGCTGCCGGTACTGGGCCTGATCATCTGGGCCATCGCCGGACCACGAGGCAATGTGCGCATCTGACAGGCATGACGCCGAAACCGTAGGAGCAAAGCTTGCTCGCGAAAGCGCTGTACCCGTCGACAGATGTTTTGACTGGCACAGCCCCTTCGCAAGCAAGCTTTGCTCCTTCAGGGCTGCAGTAATTTTTTGCTGACCCAGTGACGCAATCCGTTTGAACGATCACCCAGTGCATAAGTCCAGATAGTTGTAAGCCCATTTGCGGGTTTGATCGAGGAGGCACTGATGTCAAAGTGGAAAATCACTTTCGTAGATGATCACGGTGAAACGGTCGATGAAGTCTTCGAGTGCGAGGAATGCCCGGATAACGAGCACGCCGCCAAACTCATCAAGGCTCGATTCCTGCCTGTGGCTGCGGAACTGGATCTGAATGATCTGGAAGGGCGGACCAGCGACGCCACCGTCAAAAGTCTGAAAACCCAGAACAGCATTGAAATCGTCGGCATTACCCCTGCCTGAACCTCACCTGTCTCATTCTCAACCAGACCTTGGCAGCAGCTCCGAGATGGGGCTACTCTGCAAGCGAGATCAGCGAATGGATCGCTAAGGTCTGGTCTTGTCAGCTACATGCTTAAACCCCGGCGGCAACCTGGTTTGCCGTAATGTCCGCGCCAATCGGTTGCGGGCAATGGGAGTACGGAAAGTCTATCCAATGTATTTCAGGAGGACGATTCATGAGCACAGCCTATCAAGAAGACATCAGCACCAGCGTGCTGCGCCGCATGAAGGAAGGCGGTTTCGATTTTTCACGGTTCCATCCCATCGAGTTCTACGCAATTTTCCCGGACGAGGAACGGGCCCGCAGAGCAGCAGTGCATTTTTGTGGTGAATCGCTGAATGCGCAGGTCAGCGTGCGTGACGACGGCGCCTGGCATTTGGAATTGAGCAAAGTGATGCACGCCACCTACGACGGTATTGGCGATTTCGAGCAGGATTTCGAGGCGGTGGTCGAGCCTCTGGGCGGAATTATCGAGGGCTGGGGCGTCAAGCAGGAGGTACGAGGGCTACTCGCATAACACTATGAACAGCGACAACATCCACTAACGGCTGACCTTCGGGTTGGCCGTTTTCGTTTTTGGGGTTCGCATAAACCCTGTAGGAGCCGAGCTTGCTCGCGAAGGCGTCGGGTCAGACAGAACTGTATTGGCTGGCTCACCGCTATCGCGAGCAAGCTCGGCTCCCACAGGGATGCACGCGTTTCGCCCTTGTAGGAGCTGAGCTTGCTCGCGAAAGCGTCGGGTCAGACAGAACTGCATTAGCTGACCCACCGCAATCGCGAGCAAGCTCGGCTCCCACAGGGATTGCATGCGTTTCGCCCTTGTAGGAGCTGAGCTTGCTCGCGAAGGCGTCGGATCTGACGAAACTGTTTGCCTGACTCACCGCTATCGCGAGCAAGCTCGGCTCCCACAGGGATTGCATGCGTTTCGCCCTTGTAGGAGCTGAGCTTGCTCGCGAAGGCGTCGGATCTGACAAAACTGTATTGGCTGGCCCACCGCTATCGCGAGCAAGCTCGGCTCCCACACAAGTTGTTTGGATTGGATTGAGCGCGTGTTATTGCTGGGTTTTGCGCCCGGCCATGTGCCGCAGATACGCGACCAATTTATCCAGATCCGCCGCCGGCAATACCTGCTCAGAGAAACCTGGCATTTTCGCCTGTGGCCAATGGCGCAGGCTTTGCGGGTCGCGGATGTAGCGTTTGAGGAAGTCGGCGCCGAAATATTCGGTGGGGTTGTACGGGATATTCAGGTCCGGCCCAAACTGCGCATCGCCCGCGCCATTGAGCCGGTGGCACGCCAGACAATTCTTTTGAAACAGCGCAAATCCCTGGTTCACCGGATCGTCCACCTTCAACGCCGGATCCGGCAACAACGCCGGAAAGCGCTCGGCTACCGGCGCCATGCGCTTGATGCTGGCGACCTGAAACGGCCATTGCTCGGGGCTGATATTGCCGGCCTGCGGATCGGTCCAGACCAGATAAAACGGCCCGGCGCTGGGCTTGTTCGCCGACAGCGCTGGCCACGGTTTGCCCGGTTCTTCAATCGCCAGCCAGGCCTGCGCGCCGTGTTTATTCAGCAACGGCGCGGCCGCCAATTCAGCGGCAAAACCATCAAGTGCCACGGCTTGCAGGTGATCTTCAGGTTTAACGCCAGTCAACAACGCAGCCAACGGCACCGCCTGATAGCGCATGTCGCGTTTGTAAGAAACGTCGTTGCTGATATTGATGGTTTGGACTTGAGGATGCTTGAGCAACTCCTCGGTCTGCCAGGTGCGAGTGCTCGCGCCCAGCTGCAGGTTCAGCTGTGCGGCAAACAGGGGCGTGCCGAACAGCATGGCCCCAATCAGTAGAAAAGCTCTCAAATGATCGCCGTCCATGTCGTGGAAGTGCCGGGAAGGTTGGCACACCCACGCTGGCTCGGGTAGCGAGCCAGGCAACTTTTCCAATCAAATCCGTTCGGGCGATAACAAAACCTGGCGCCGTTTTCGATCAACCGCCTAACCAATCACCTTGGTCAAGTTAGGCAAAATCAACAACAGCGTGGTGGCGAATAAGATGAGTCCCGCTTGACGTACTTTCGAATGTTTGAACATGGCTGACCGCCTTTTTTGTTATTTCCTGATGCTTGCCTGCATATCTCCATGACGGCAGAGCGTTGCACTTCCTGTCAGACGAGTGCCTCGGCAAAACCCGACGACAACTTCGCACATGTTCACCTTAGAGCCCGCGTCACTCGTGGTTTAGATCCATTTCGTCTGGAGCGCAGGGAAAAAGCTCTTAAAAAGGCATGAGGCCTATTGCCAGCTGCTTGCACGCCCGTTGGCTAGACACCTTGGTCACCTGAAACGGTTAATCCGATAGCTGACTACCGTCCGTCTGAGCGTGAGCGTCAACGTCGATGAGCATTGCGGTCATTGAATCCAACGCCGCTGGGCTTAAGGTGACCACTCAGCATTTACTCCCCGCACAGGTTCGAGGACGTCATGACCCAAGCTTTGATTTTCGACGCGCTACGCACGCCCCGTGGCAAAGGCAAGGCTGATGGCGCGCTGCACAGCGTCAAACCGGTGAATCTGGTGGCCGGGTTGCTGACCGCGTTGCAACAACGCACGTCCCTCGACACCAGCCAGGTCGATGACGTGGTGCTCGGTTGCGTCACACCGATCGGCGATCAAGGTTCGGACATCGCCAAGACCGCCACGCAAGTTGCCGATTGGGACGTCAGCGTCGCGGGCGTGCAAATCAACCGGTTCTGCGCTTCGGGCCTGGAAGCGGTGAACCTCGGCGCAATGAAAGTCCGTTCCGGGTTCGAGGATCTGGTGGTGGTCGGCGGCGTCGAGTCGATGTCGCGTGTGCCGATGGGCAGCGACGGCGGCGCGTGGGCGCTGGACCCTGAAACCAACTTGCACAGCCATTTCACCCCGCAAGGCGTGGGCGCCGACCTGATCGCCACCATCGAAGGTTTCAGCCGTCAGGACGTCGATGCCTACGCGCTGCACTCCCAGCAAAAAGCTGCGCGGGCGAGGGCGGATGGCTCTTTCAACAAATCACTGGTGCCGGTACAGGACCAGAACGGCATCATCCTGCTCGATCACGATGAATTCATCCGCGCCGAATCGACGCTGGAAGGCCTCGGCAAGCTCAAACCGAGTTTCGAGATGATGGGGCAAATGGGTTTTGACGCCACCGCGCTGCGCGTATACAGCCACGTCGAACGGATCAACCACGTGCACACGCCGGGCAACAGCTCCGGGATCGTCGACGGCGCCGCGCTGATGCTGATTGGCTCCGAAGCCAAGGGCCGCGCGCTGGGGTTGCAACCACGAGCGCGGATCGTCGCGACGGCGGTCACCAGTACCGACCCGACGATCATGCTCACCGGCCCGGCGCCGGCCACGCGCAAAGCCTTGGCCAAAGCCGGGTTGCGCGTCGAAGACATCGATCTGTTCGAGGTCAACGAGGCCTTCGCCTCGGTGGTGTTGAAGTTCATCAAAGACATGGCGATCGACCCGGACAAGGTCAACGTCAATGGTGGCTCGATTGCCATGGGCCATCCGTTGGGCGCCACTGGTTGCGCGATCCTCGGCACCTTGCTCGATGAACTGGAAACCCGGCGCCTGCGCTACGGCCTCGCGACCCTGTGTGTCGGCGGCGGCATGGGCATTGCCACCATCATCGAACGCCTCTGAGCCCCGACTTCAAGGAAATTCCCTCATGACTGAAGCCATTCGTTACGAAAAAGGCCCGGACCAGATCGTGGTCCTGACCATCGACATGCCGGGCCAGAGCGCCAACACCATGAACGCGGTTTACCGCGACGCCATGGCCACCTGCGTCGCCCGGCTGGTGGCGGACAAGGACACCATCGCCGGGGTGATCATCACCTCGGCGAAGAAGACTTTTTTTGCCGGCGGCGACCTCAATGAACTGATCAAGATCGGCAAACCCGAAGCCAAAGCGTTCTACGACATGGTGCTGACCCTGAAGGGGCAATTGCGCACCCTGGAAACCCTGGGCAAACCGGTGGTCGCCGCAATCAACGGCGCGGCGCTGGGCGGCGGCTGGGAAATCTGCCTGGCCTGCCATCATCGGGTCGCGCTGGACAATCCTTCGGTGCAACTCGGCCTGCCGGAAGTCACGCTTGGCTTGCTGCCGGGCGGCGGCGGGGTGGTGCGCATGGTGCGCATGTTGGGCCTGGAGAAAGCGTTGCCGTACTTGCTCGAAGGCAAAAAGGTCCGCCCGCAACAGGCGTTGCAGGCGGGTTTGGTTGATGAGCTGGCGGCGGATCACGATCAATTGCTGACCAAGGCGCGGGCGTGGATCGTTGCCAATCCCAGCGCCGTGCAGCGCTGGGACGTGAAGGGTTACCAGATCCCCGGTGGCACGCCGTCGAACCCGAAAGTCGCGCAGATGCTGGCCATCGCGCCGTCGATCCTGCGCGCCAAAACCCAGGGCTGCATGCCCGCGCCGGAAAAAATCCTCTGTGCGGCAGTCGAAGGTGCACAGGTCGATTTCGACACTGCGCACTTGATCGAAACCCGCTATTTCACCGAATTGACCACCGGCCAGGTCGCGAAAAACCTCATTGGCACCTTCTGGTTTCAACTGAATGAGATCAATGCCGGCGGTTCGCGGCCGCAGGGTTTTGCGCCTTATGTGACCAAGAAGGTTGGCGTGCTTGGTGCCGGAATGATGGGCGCCGGGATCGCGTTCGTCAGCGCTTCGGCGGGCATCGAAGTGGTGCTCAAGGACATCAACGTTGCGGCGGCGGAGAAGGGCAAAGCGCATTCCGCGTCGTTGCTGGAGAAGAAAGTGGCGCGCGGCCAGTTGAGCGCCGAACAGCGCGACGCGGTGCTGGCGCGGATCAAAACCACCGACAGCGATGCCGACCTGGCCGGTTGCGACCTGATCATTGAAGCGGTGTTTGAAGATCGCGACCTGAAAGCCAAGGTGTCTGCGGCGGCGCAGCAAGTCGTCGGCGCCGACGCGTTGATCGCGTCCAATACCTCGACGTTGCCCATCAGCGGCCTGGCCACTGCGGTGCCGGATCAAAGCAAATTCATCGGCCTGCACTTCTTCAGTCCGGTGGAAAAAATGCCGCTGGTGGAAATCATCAAAGGCGCGCGCACCAGTGATGGAAGCCTGGCGCGCGGTTTCGATTTCGTCCTGCAAATCAAGAAAACCCCGATTGTGGTCAACGACAGTCGTGGCTTCTTTACCTCGCGGGTGTTTGGCACGTTCACCAATGAAGGCATCGCCATGCTCGGCGAAGGCGTGAGCGCGCCGATGATCGAGACCGAGGCGCGCAAGGCCGGGATGCCGATCGGGCCGCTGGCAATCTCCGACGAAGTTTCCCTCAGCCTCATGAGCCACATCCGACAACAAACGGCGAAGGATCTGCAAGCAGAAGGGAAACCGCTGATCGAGCACCCGGCGTTCGCCGTGATTGACTTGCTGCTCAACGAATACAAGCGTTCGGGCAAAGCCGCTGGTGCGGGTTTTTACGATTACCCGGCGGCCGGGCAGAAACATTTGTGGGCGGAACTGAAGACGCGTTTCGAGAAGGCCGACGGACAGATTTCGCCGAAGGACGTGCGTGATCGGCTGCTGTTCGTGCAAGCAATCGAAACTGTGCGCTGCGTGGAGGAGGGCGTGCTCACCTCGACGGCGGACGCCAACATTGGCTCGATCTTCGGCATCGGCTTCGCCGCGTGGACCGGCGGCGCGTTGCAGTTCATCAATCAATATGGCCTGAAAGACTTTGTTGCCCGCGCGCAATACTTGGCCGAACAGTACGGCGAACGCTTTGCCCCGCCCGCGTTGCTGCTGGAAAAAGCCGCGAAAGGCGAGATGTTTTAAGGGATCGATGACGCACGCCGGGGCTTGCCTTGCCACCGTGTTTCGAGGCAGGCTTCGCGGTGTGCATTATTCCCATCACGTGTCAGGTATTTTTTATGTCGTTACGCATCTGCATTCTTGAAACCGACAACCTGCGTCCAGAACTGGTCGATCAATATCAGGGTTACGGGCAGATGTTCCAGCGTCTGTTTTCGCAACAGCCGATCGAAGCCGAGTTCACCGTTTACAACGTGGTGCAGGGTGAATACCCGAGTGATGAGCTGACATTCGATGCGTATCTGATCACCGGCAGCAAGGCCGATTCCTTCGGCACCGATCCCTGGATCGAAACCCTGCGTACTTACTTGTTGAAGCGCTACGAGCGCGGCGACAAATTGATTGGCGTGTGTTTCGGCCATCAGTTGTTGGCGTTGCTGCTGGGTGGCAAAAGCGAGCGCTCGACCGCAGGCTGGGGCGTTGGCACTCACAACTACAAACTGGCGGCAAAAGCGCCGTGGATGAACCCGGTTCGCGAAGAGCTGACGCTGCTGATCAGTCACCAGGACCAGGTCACCGCGCTGCCGGAAAACGCCACGGTAATTGCTTCAAGCGATTTCTGCCCGTTCGCCGCGTACCACATCAACGATCAGGTGCTGTGCTTCCAGGGTCACCCGGAATTCATTCACGATTACTCGCGCGCGCTGCTGGATATTCGTCAGGAAGCGTTGGGCGAACAGGTCTATTCGAAAGGCGTGGCCAGCCTTGCAAGTGAACATCACGGCACCACGGTGGCGGAATGGATGATGCGCTTTGTGGCGCACAAGCCAACAACGGTCTGAGCCAAATCTGTGGTGAGGGGGTTTGCCCCCTCACCACAGGATTTCTACAGCCAGCCAGACTTTTTGAAACTCGCCCACAAACTCACACATCCCACCGCAATAAATCCCAGCACGCCGAAATAGCCGTAATGCCAGCTCAATTCCGGCATGTTCTGGAAATTCATCCCGTAAATCCCCGCCACCGCTGTCGGGAACGCGAGAATCGCTGCCCACGCCGCAAACTTGCGCTGCACCACGCTTTGACGTGACGCTTCCAGCAACACCCCGACTTCAATGGTCTGGCTGGCAATATCCGCCAACGTCGTCAGGTCTTCCATCTGCCGCGTGACGTGAATCTGCACATCGCGGAAGTACGGGCGCATGTTCTTGTCGATGAACGGGAAACTGAGTTTTTGCAGTTCCTCGCCAATCTCGACCATCGGCGCCGCGTAGCGCCGCAAGCGCAATACGTCGCGCCGCAAGCCGTGAAGTTTCTGGATATCGCGCTCGTTCAGCGCGCTGCACAACACGTTGCGTTCCAGCTCATCGATTTCGGCGTGAATCGCTTCGCCGACCGGCTGATAGTTCTCGATGACGAAATCGAGAATCGCGTAGAGGACAAAATCCTCGCCGTGTTCGAGCAAAATCGGACGCGCCTCGCAGCGTTGTCTGACATACGCGTAGGACGCCGAGTGGCCGTTGCGGGCGGTGATGATGTAGCCGTTGCCGGCAAAGATATGCGTTTCGATGAATTCGAGTTTGCCGTCGTTGCGAATCGGCGAGTAGGTGACGATGAACAGCGCGTCGCCGAAGGTTTCCAGCTTCGGGCGGCTGTGTTTTTCCATGGCATCTTCGATGGCCAGTTCGTGCAGGTTGAACTGGCTTTGCAGCGCGGTAAGTTCCTCGGCGCTCGGCTCTTCGAGGCCGATCCACACAAAGTGCCCGGGCTTGGCGGCCCACGCCGCACCTTCATCGAGGGTGATATTGGTGATTTTCTTACCGGCGCTGTAAACCGCAGCAGCAACAACTCTACCCATGATGTTGGTTCACTTCTTGTCAGCAAATGGCAGTGGCAGGCAGTGTGCAGCTTAGCCTTGTGTTGCTTGAGATTCAGTGAAACCTGCAGAGTTCGCCGGCAGAAAAAATCCTCTGTTGCTCAGCAGTGTTTGCCTACGCCGGTTCAGGCGATTTTCAGCTGCTGATCCATCGCGGCGATGCACTCGCGCATCTGCTCGCGGCACTGGGCGATCAGCTGCGGCATGTCGTCCATGCTCAAACCGGCGGTAGGAATGGCCGGCAGCGAGCGGATCAGAATTTTCCCACTGCGCCAGCGGTTTAATCGCATGTGTTTGACGTAACTGCTGACACACACCGGGATGATCGGCACGCCGGCGGCGATAGCCATTTGGAACGCGCCCTTCTTGAACGGCAGCAAATCCTCGCCCAGATTGCGCGTGCCTTCGGGGAACACCCAAATCGAAGTGTCTTCATGTTGCAAGGTGTGCGTGGTGGTTAGCATCGACTTGCGCGCCTTGTACGCGTTGCCCCGGTCGATCAGCACGTTGCCCGCCAGCCAGAATAACTGGCCGAACAGCGGCACCCATTTCAGGCTCTTTTTGCCGATGCACACGGTGCGGCGCGGCACCACGTTGCCCAGCACAAACAGGTCATAGTTGGATTGATGATTGGCGATGATCACGCAGCTTTCAGGTTTGTTCATCATTGGCCCCACGTCAGCCTTGACCCGCAGGCGCAAAATGCACATCGCCGGCCAGGCATACAGCCGCGCGCACAAACGACTGTTGTCCGGATTGAACGGTCGGCACAGCCCAAGCAGCACGCCCAACACTCCAGCGAGAATAAAGTGCAGGCCCATCAACAACATACGAAACACAAACAGCATTTACAGGCCCCACCGGACGAAAGGTGGCGCAGTGTACGGATGTGCACTGTTTTCGGCAATTGCCGCTATAGAGGTCGGAGATAGGCGATGTTTAAGCGCATGTTTCAGAGTGGGATGTCAGACGCAGTCTAGAGCGCTTGCATACTTTTCAACACGGGACGTAGGAAAAAGCCCGACACGGCGGTCGGGCTTTTCGCTGTCACAGGATAGGGCTCAGCCCAGATGTTCCTGGTCCTGGATGATCGCGTTGTCCAGCGTCTCCAGCAATGCCTTGCGCACTTTCAACTTGGTGGCCTTGTGCGCGTTCATGTTGATCTTCTTCAACTGACGCGCCGCCGCCAGCGCTGCACCTTGCAGTTCTTCGGCCGAGACCACGACATCGAGGAAACCGGCAGCAATCGCGCTCTGCGGGTTGAACATCTCGCCATTGATCACCGAGCGATGGAACGCCGCGTTGCTCAAGCGATCACGTGCCAGCTCAATGCCGGCGTGGTGCATGGTCATGCCGATCTGCACTTCGTTCAGACCGATGCTGAACGCGCCATCAACGCCGATGCGGTAATCGGCCGACAACAACAGGAACGCACCTTTGGCCACCGCATGTCCGGTGCACGCGACGATCACCGGGAACGGGTGCGCGAGCAAACGACGCGCCAGCGTCGAACCGGCGGTGACCAGCGCCACGGCTTCTTTAGGCCCGGCGGTCATCACTTTCAGGTCATAACCACCGGACAAAATCCCCGGCGTGCCGGTAATGATCACCACCGCACGATCAGTCACAGCCTGATCCAGCGCAGCGTTGAACGCCGCAATCACGTCCGGCGAAATGGCGTTCACCTTGCCGTTGGCCAACGTCAGGGTCGCGATACCGTCTTCGAGGTGGTAGGAAATCAACTCACTCATGACGCTATTCCTTGTATGAAAGTTGAGGCAGACGTTACCCACCGCCGCCGGCCAGGTAAAGCGCCGTGACTGACTCGTCAGTCATGCTTTGCCAGGCGCAGAAGGGTAGCCGACCGCGCCAGCCGTGCATTCCTGTCTATATAGAAGAGAGCGCCGCGCCGGAGATTGGCCGGTTTGCCATAGCCACGAAACTGCCGGAAGCTCTGAATCGCTAAGCGCATGAAAATTCTGAAAAAAATATTTGCCATCGGAAAAGCTTTCGACTACATTAGCGCGCCTCGACAGACAGAACATGTTTGCAGAGATACGGTGAAGTGTCCGAGTGGCTTAAGGAGCACGCCTGGAAAGTGTGTATACAAGAAATTGTATCGAGAGTTCGAATCTCTCCTTCACCGCCAAATTCGATGTAACCAGAACCCCTGATTTCGAAAGAAGTCAGGGGTTTTGTGGTTTCTGGCGTATGGTTTTCCAGGTCGAGGTGGGCACGCTACCTCGCATCCTGCGGCCAGCAACTGCGCCAATGATCCGGTAACCTTGCCCGGTTTGCCTCGAAGCGAAAATCCATCCATAAGGAAACCTCATGATCACCACGACTACCCACACCGTCGAAGGTCGGCAGATCACCGCTTACCTGGATATCGTCAGCGCCGAGTCGGTGCAGGGCGTGAACGTGATTCGCGACATGTTCGCCGGGATGCGTGATTTTTTCGGCGGGCGTTCGCAGACGCTGGAACGGGCGTTGCTGGAGGCGCGCGTGCAGGCGACGGACGAGATCAAGGAGCGGGCGCGAGCGTTGCAGGCGGACGCGGTGGTCGGCATGGATTTCGAGATCAGCATGCCGGGCGGCAAGGGTGGGATGGTCGTGGTGTTCGTCACCGGGACGGCCGTAAAACTGCGGTGAGGTTTTCGACTGACCCGTACGTTGCTCGTTCGGGTCGTTGTCGAGAGCGCCTAACCCACCTGGGCTGGAACTCCTGAGAATGCGGGTTGGATAAACCTCTTCCATTCGTCGGCGCTTGGCCAATCTGAACCGCAAGTCCAGTAATGACCGGCTAGTCTCAAAAGCCTTGGAGGTCGATATTTTTCAGGCAATCAGGGCTTGCCGGTGTCGACCCCGTTTTGCGAAAGGGGCAGAAAATGGCTGATCCGTATATCGAAGACGACGGGGCTGAGTTTCCAATCAACAATTGCGTGCAGTGCGGCCAGACGGAGTACGTGGCCAGTTTCGGTGAGGATCAGGTCAAGACCGGCAAGATCAAATCGAAGGCTACGCGAGGCTTGAAGTCGAAGTTTCTGCCGAAAATGGCAGTGTCCTCCAGGAAGTAACCGTAACAACGCCAACCCCGCCATCGAGCGGGGTTTTTTGTGCGCGGATGGTGTTGAGGAAATGCCCTACAGCCACTTGACGTTATTGCGATTTTTCTTTCACAAAGTTTTCACAAGGACTTACGTAGTCTCAGCTCATCCGTTAGAAAGCAGTACTCCAGCCCGTTCCCCAGCGGGCTTTTTTTTGCCTGTCATAAAACCTTTCCGGTAAATGCTGTCCAACCGTCGCTGATTGCGGCGGTTGCGCGGGATTTGTGTCTGGACGACCGCATCGCTAAGACATTTCATCAGCGACTTCTTGTTTCCCCCATTTTTTGAGGTTTTCGACATGCGTTTAACATTGCCGGCTCTGGTTCTCGGGCTTCTGGTTGCTCAAGGTGCAATGGCTGCGGGCGAAGGTACTGCCGCGCTCGGTGGTGGCCTGGGTGGCGCGCTGGGTAATGTGGTCGGTCAGAAAATGGGCGGCAGCACCGGCGCAGTGATTGGTGCGGGTGTCGCGGGTGCGGCAGGCAGCGCGATTGCCGCGCCGAAACGCAGCCGCACTAAAGCGGCGATCGGCGGCGGCGTCGGCGCGGCTGGCGGCTCGGTCATCGGCAACAGCCTCGGCGGCAGGAACGGCGCAACCATCGGCGCAGGCCTGGGTGGTGCGGCGGGTGGCGCAGTCGGGACCAATTTGTCGAAGGGCCACAAGCGCCACTGATTTTTTGCAGCAGAGCAAAAGCCCGGTTCGCTGCCGGGCTTTTGCGTTTCTGAACGTTTTATTTGAATCCGGCTCCAATCTCTTGCAACACCCTCTTCGTTAGCGAGTACCGTGTGGGCGGGCTGATGCACTTGCGAGCCCTGATGCGGAAAATCTGAGGTTCATATCATGCGTTTGACATTGTCCACGTTGTTTTTAGGTGTGTTGGTCGCTCAGGGCGCCATGGCGGCCGGAGATGGCACTGCAGCGGTCGGCGGCGGTCTCGGCGGGGCGCTGGGTAATGTGGTCGGCCAGCAAATGGGCGGCAGCACCGGCGCAGCCATTGGTGCTGGTGTCGGCGGCGCGGCGGGTGGCGCAGTCGCCGCACCGAAGGGCAGCCGCACCGCAGCGGCACTCGGTGGCGGTGTCGGCGCAGCAGGCGGTTCGGTAGTCGGCCATAGCCTGGGCGGCTCCACCGGTTCGACCATCGGCGCAGGCCTCGGCGGCGCGGCGGGTGGCGCGGTTGGTAACAACCTAGGCACCGACAGCGGCAAATCCCATTCTGGCGGCGGCCATAAGCACAAAAACAAACACAGAAATAAACATCGTTGATGTTTGCTGTGTGACGCGAAAAACCCGGCCTGGCGCCGGGTTTTTTGTTTCTGCAATTTGGCGGTGGAACGTTTGGTTCGTGGGTGCCTCGAACTTTATACACTCCGCGAAATATGTGAGGCAGGCCATGGCACGTTCAACCGAAGTGAAGGAACTGGGCGACCGCAGCGGCGACCCGTATTTGAATGATCCGGGCAATGAGGATCCGGGCTCGCTGATGGACGACGCGACCGTACCGCTCAACGATTCGGACGATGCCGGCGATGTCGGTAACACCGAGTATGAAGACGAGGATGTGGACTTGGATTGATCGTCGGCTGATTGATCGTGCCGAGTTCCATGAGAGGTGATTTATGAACGCTGATCCGAAAGTTGATGATGTTGACGAAACGCCGGAGTATCCGCTGCCGTCCCCTACGGATCCACTGCCCCGTGACCAGCGTCCGCCTGATGATGAGGACGAGGTTGGGGTGGAGCAGGTGTCGGAGGGTGATAGGGAGCAGAGGAGTGTTGATCCAGCTATTTCTGGGGAGGATAGATCCGGGAAAGTGAGTTGAAACGACAGTTCAGTCAGAGTGGAGCAAAGCCCGGCAGTCGCCGGGCTTTCGAGTTTTTAGGTAAAATTTTTCCCTTTAATTACGTAGAGTTTATCCGTGGAAGGGACCATTTCTTCCAACTTACCTTCTGCGATATATTCCTTGAAATCTGCGGTCAGTACTTTTCTGTCCGTATATTTTTCGTCCTGATCCGGCAATTCGCAAGCCAGTAGATATAGTCGCCAAACATCGAAGCCATCAATCCTTCCATCCACGCCGTAATCGAAATCTATACAAACGTCCGGTAGATAAACTGCGCAGCCTACGCCATGCAGTTCATATGTTATGTCGTCGATAATCGTCCCACATTTTCCGATTTTATTAGTACGCCATAGTCTCAAGATGCAGCGAGTGCCGAATTTTTCTTCAAGTAATGCTGTGGCCGCGTCTACCTTAGAGAGGAATTCGAGGATCAACTGCTCTAATTTTTCGTTTCTGTTAATCATCGTCTCCGGTTCTCCAGTCGGTCGTTACCAACGTTATTCGCAGACTCTAAAGCCTCATCAAGACTATTCAAATTTTGTTTGTGCCCCAGAATGTCCTGCACTGATTGTATCGTCGCACTTGTCCCGAACTGTCTAGCGGCTAAGTCCGGTGATCGTCATCTGATATATCAGGGGCACCGCGTGTACAGCTGTTCGTCTTTGAAGTAGAGATTCGACGTTCCGCACTGCATTCTTTTAATTTTGCCTGCAGTGATGTATTTATCTAGATCGCGCTTAACGATTTCCAGTTTTGTGTACTGCTGATGTCTGTCAGGGAATTCATTTGCGTAGATATACAGTCTCCAAGAATCGAACCCGTCGATCCTTCCATCGGGACCATAATCAAAGTCAATACACGCCTCGGACAAGTAAACGCGGCATCCGACACCATGCAACTCATAAGTGACGTCGCCGTTGACACTTCCTCTCTGGGGGATTTTCTTGGTTCTCCATAATCTCAGAATGAACCTATCACCGAATTTTTTTTCCAGCATTGCGGTAATTTTGTCGACTTGTTCTAAAAAGTCCCCTATTAAATACTCTAATGCTTCGTTCTTCATCTTCGAAGTCTCGTCTGTCTGCCTAGTCCTATAGAGCCTGTGATTTAACTTGTTCTACGGTGGTGAAAATATGTTCTGTGGCCGCAATGTCCGTGATCAATTTGAAATAGCTGTAGTATGAGTGCGTCTCCGCTTACTTACGTAAAGCTTATCCATAAAGGGACCTGCTTCTCCCAATCGCTCGGTCGGATTTATTTATCGAATTCCGCGATCTCGATTTTTCGATATTTAATATTTGTAGGTTGCTAACCTTTTTTCTCTCGAAGAATGTTTTATTTAAGTGAATCTAGCCATGTGAAGAAAAAGTCCGTTTGCAGTTGCGGGTCATTTATTATGTCTTCGTCGTCGTAATCAAATATGTTGACCACGTCCTTCCTCGAAGCCTTTATACCAAGATTATGTTGATACGCCATAACTCCGGAGGTCATTTGCGACGACATGCTAGAGGGGCGTACATTAATCTTGGCACCCTTGCACAAGAATCTTATTTTAGGAAAGCTTTTGATCATTTTTCCGAAGCATTCATAAATATCTTGTCCTGTGTATTTTTGCTTTTGTCCATTTCCCAAAGTTAACATTAGCCACGGGTTTTTTTCTTCATAGTCAATGATAGCTGTTTCACTGCACCCATTAATCAATATTCTTATTGTTTTCCTAGTCATCGATCATTTCTCCGAGGGTTCGGTATCGAGTAGCCGACGTAGCTGCCATCTTTTTTAAGTGGGGTTGCACCAATGATATCTCCACTTTTGATCCTATTAGGGATTGCTATCTCGTTTTCATAGTTGTATGGGATTTCGTGTGCAGGCAATTCCTTATTTACATCATGGCCTTCAATATTCCTTAGCGTGTACAAAAAGCCTTTTGTCGTTCTGAATCGGGTACCAAAATCTACGCCTACCTCCAAGCTGGTCGAGGTGCTAACAAAATTACTAGGCGGGTTTTTGTTATCCCATACGTGAAGCGACAAGTCCGTGCTTTTTCCCAAACTCATGAAGCCCTCTTCGAAAATTTCATTAGGGCGCCGCAGATCGCCACGGTAAAGATATTGGCGTGCATCTGCTGGGGAAGGAAGTATTACTTGACCCTCATCAACCCTAACCTTGCCCGCCGGATCCTCACCCCCATCCCTCGGCAAATCACACCCATCCCCGCCCGGACAATCGCTCAACCCCAACGGATCAACCCACCCCGTCGGATTCATCGCATACCGATAGCCATTAACCCCGCCAGCCAATTTCACCGGGTCCGGCGTCAGATACCGCCCGACATCCGGGTTGTAATACCGATGGCGGTTGTAGTGCAGGCCTGTTTCCGCGTCGAAGTACTGGCCCTGAAAACGCAGCGGTTGATCCAGCACTTGGTCGGTGTCGCGGTTTAAGCGGGTGAGTCGGCCGTGGGCGGTGTATTGGGCGGCCCAGACGATTTCGCCGCTGTAGTCGGTGAGTTCTTGTGGTGTGCCAAGGTGGTCGAGTTGGTAGTAGAACGGGCAGGCCTGGCGAGAGCCTTTGCCGTCGAGCATGGCCAGCGGGCGGAACGTGCCGGGTTCGTAGATATAGCTGCGGTGATGTTCATGGCTGCTTTCCGCGACCAGGTGATCGCCTTGCCAGAAAAATTCGGTGGTTTTGCCATCGACGGTTTTCGCGATTCGGCGGCCGAAAGCGTCGTAGCGATAACTGGCGCAGCGGCCATCAGGAAGCGTGACGCCGACTAGTCGGTGCTGGCAGTCGTAGCGATATTCGGTGACGAGTTTTTGCGCGGTGCCGCGCCGTTCGCGGATCAGATTGCCGTAGGCGTCATAGTGGTAATGCCGATCGCCCTGCATCAGCAGACGGTTGCCCAATACTTTCGCCGCACCGGGGCGGTCCTGCATCAGCAAATTGCCGGCAGGGTCGTGGGCGAAGCTTTCCGGCAAGTGGTCGCGGGAATGACGGACGCGGATCAGGCGGTCGAGCGCATCGTATTGATAGTTGCGCTGGCCATGGCGGGTGTCGGCGATGCGGTCGAGGTTGCCGTTGGCGCTGTAGGCATAATCGCGGCGGTACAGCGGTTGGCGTTGTTGGCTGACGGAATGCGCTTTGAGGCGACCTTGTTCGTCGTATTGGTAGTCGCTGAGCAGCAGACCTTGTTGGCGTTGCTGTTCTCGGCCAGCTGAAAAGGTGTGCGTTGTCAGCCGCGCGCCATTCAAGTCGATGGCCGTCAGCGCGCCACCCTTGGCGTGGTGGTAGTCGAGTTTGCTGCCGTCGGGCAGGCGCATGTGGTTGAGCTGACCGCACGCGTCATAGCCATAACGCAAGGTGCCCCAACCCTGGTGCTCGGTGATCAGCCGGTCCTGCAGGTCGTACTCGAATTCCAACGGGTGATCGTGACTGTCGTCGACGCTGATCAGGCGCCCGAGGCTGTCGTAGCGATATTCGACAGTGCTTGCATCGGGCAGTGTTTTAACCAGCAATCGACCTGAGGCATCGCGCTGATAACCGGTGATCAGCTGCGAACCGTCATCGCCGAACTCGGTTTTCTCCAGCAGGTGTCCGCCGGCGTCGTAGGCATACGCTGTGCGTTGACCATCAAATCCGCTTTCTTGTCGGATCAATCCGTCAGGCGTGTAATCCAGCTGATATTTCTCGCCGGACTCATTCTCGATTTCCGTCAGCAACAGCTGCGCATTGTCGTAGCGGTAACTCAGTTGCGTGCCGTCGGGATTGGTTCGGCGGCTGACCAGATGCAGGTCGTCGGCATATTCGTAACGGGTGATGCGACCGAGTTCGTCCTGCTCAGCCGTCACCTTGCCGTAGGCGTTGTAACTGAATGCGCGCGTGGCGCCTGTAGGAAGCGTGGTCTGGATCAGTCGGCCAACGGCGTCCCATCGATAGGCCGTGATCGCGCCATGTTCGTCCTTGCTGGTAGCCCGTCGCCCCAGTGAGTCGTAGGAAAAATAACGCTGCCCGCCATCCGGCAAGGTCTCATCGACCAATTGCCCAAGATCATTCCAGACCAGCAGGT
Organism: Pseudomonas sp. SJZ131; assembly: GCF_007828705.1. Classification (NCBI taxonomy): domain Bacteria; kingdom Pseudomonadati; phylum Pseudomonadota; class Gammaproteobacteria; order Pseudomonadales; family Pseudomonadaceae; genus Pseudomonas; species Pseudomonas sp. SJZ131. The sequence goes on from NZ_VIVC01000002.1 coordinate 1,194,112, forward strand.
GCCGACTGGCATCCGGGTAGCGGGTCGACGACAAGCGGCCGCGAGAATCGTAGTGATAGTGCGTGACCTGACCGTCGGGGTCGGCCGCCTCGGTCACATCACCCTGGGCGTTGCGCTGATATTTCCAGACTGCTTTGCCGCGACGCCGCGCATGCAGGAAACCATTACGGTATTCGTAGGACGTCGGCTCACTTTCGGGAGGAATCGAGGCGATCAGCCGTCCGATGTCGTCGTAGCGATAGTGGGTAATTGCCCCGAGCGGATTCTGCTCGGCAATCAACCGACCCTGTTCGTCGTAACGTTTCAGGTGTTCGCCGCCGCCCGGCTCGACGCGCCGTACCAGTCGCGCCTTATCGTCGTGGACATAAGTTTCTTCGCTGCCATCGACGTTTTTCACCACCACGCCGCCCTGGTCATCCCAGGTATAAGCGGTGTCCATCTGCGAAAACGTCGCGCGGTGGCGGATGCATCGCGCAGCCTTGCCGGACCTTTCCCACTCCCAAAAATAACTCGCGCCACCGGCCAATTGCCGCTGGAGGATGACGTGCTGGTCGTCGTAGTCGTAACGCTCGCTTTCGCCCGCCGCGTTGGTGACTTCGACCAAGTGATGACGCGCGTCGTAGCGATAGGAAACCAGCGTCTGCTCGGTACGCCAGGCATCGCTCAGCGTGTCGGCGGGGCGAAAAAGCTGATGTTCGATTGCGGTCAGATGTCCGTGTTCGTAGCTGAGCAGCAGCGAGCGTCCGGCGCCGTTATCCAAGCGTTGAATGCGCTCCATGCGATCGCGGGTGATCAGCAGGCGGTTGTCGTAGGCATCGCTGATCGCCGTCAGTTGGCCATTGTGGAAGTGATAAAAGCGCCGCGTCTCGCCAGCCGTTGCGACGATCAGTTCTTGTGCGTTGTCGCCCAGATAAATCGCCGCTCGCGAGAGGCTGTTGTGAATCGCCGGGCGTTCAATGTTCGGCAGGGGGAAGGGCGTGCGGCGGTTTTCGTGGTCGATCCAGACGACCTTATCGCCGTCGAATTCCAGGCGGTGCGCCAGCGAATGGCTCCAGCCCCAGCCCAGTCCGCAGTCGAGTTCCGCCGCGCTGGTGCGATACAACCGGGTGAAATCGAATGGCAGTACGCCGTCGAGCGCGCCATCGGTGAGGGTCAGCAGTTCTTCACCGGTGACCATCGAAACCGGGCAACCGTTGGTGCAGGTCAGCGGGGCGCAATCGGCGCTGTCGCCGTTGGGATTTTTCGCTTGCTCGGGCGCATCGTCCCGCGGTTCCTGTCGGACCATTCGCGTTTGCGCGTCGGATTTTTTGCGAGCGATGGCGGCGGGGTTTTTCACCCGCAGGGCCGTGCCGTCGTAGCTGCGAATGTCCAGCGGCACCGTGGGTGTCGGCCGCAACGGCGCCTGGCGTGCGTTGACCGCCAGCGGTTTGAACGCGGCGGCGTGGCTGTCGAGGCGAGAGTCGGAGCTCAGTTCGCTCAAGCGCAACGTCGCGGCTGCCAGCCATTGCCGCGCTCTAGGGGATTTGATCTTGCCGAGGATCTTCGCGCTCAAACCGAGCTTCAGGCCCAGTCGGCGCGTGACGATTGTCAGGAGGAAGGCGATCAGCAGGTCAGTGCGGATTTCCGCCACCACTTCAGCAGCAAACTGCGGCGGCAGCATCTTCAGCCAACTGGTAAGCGCGGCGAGGTGAATAAACAGCAGCGGCTCGTCGCTCAATACCAGCAAGCCGTTGGCGATGGCTTCAGCCGAGGCGCCGAGCAAGGCATCCAGCTCAGCCTGGGAAATGTATTCCAGCAATTTTTCGCTGTTGGCCTGCAAGTCCGCGAGCAACTCGTAGACCTGTTTCACGTCATCCCAGACGCCTTGCAACGAGTTGCCGACGCCGCGCCAATCGGCCTCTCGCAGTCGACCGTAGCGCTCGAGAAAACCGCCGCTGGCGAATTCTTGCCACAGCGGCTCGAACTGGTTGCTCCACTCCGCGCGCAGCCAGCCCTCGAGCTCGTCGAGCAAGCCCTGATAGGAGGCGTAAAGCGTTTTGACGTGCTCGGCGGACACATTGGGAAAGAAGGTGATGCGATAACGCTGGCCCCGTGGGCAACCGGAAACTTCGAGAATGCCGCTCGGGCCAATGGTCTCGTGGACCGTCTCGCCGAGTGTCAGCTCGCCGTCGCGTTCCGCGATCACCGCTTCGAGCATCACCGGCGTATTGCCGATCGGCACGAACCGCGCGGCGTCGAACATGTGCACCAGGGTCAATGAGCCGGCCGCGCTGCATTGGGCCACCACTGAACTGACGGGTTTATCCGGTTTCAGTGGCGCGCTGAGGCGAACATCGTTGCCAACCTTGAATACTTGCTCGACATCCAGCGCCCAGCCGCTCCAGAAGTTTTCCGCCCAGCGTTCGTAGTCGTTGAGGCAGAGGCGGAATTCGCCGAGCACGCTTTCGACGTCGGGTTGCTGCGGGTTCATCGCGGCAACCACCAGCAGGCCAATGGTGTTGTTCAGGGCCAGCAGTCGATTGGGGTCGAACATCGCAGTCACTCGCGCTCAGCATTCAGGAGCGCCAGACTTTGCGTTGGATCAGCCAAGAAAGAAGTCAGGAAAAGAGGTGATTGCTGTAGGGATAATCGCTAAATGACTGCAAGCACGCGAATGACGATTTTTATCCGTTGAATTTTGCCGGTTGCCCGAGGCGGGCCACGCTCGTTATGCTGCTGAACCCTTTAATCGATCCGAGTCATGGCCGTAGCTGAGCCGCCTGGGATGTCATCAAGAACGGATCAGATGCGATGAATGCACCACTGAAAGCGTTTGGCCCGATCAAGGCCGTTATTTTCGACATGGATGGTTTGTTGCTGGACACGGAAGGCATCTACACCGAAGTCACGTCGATGATCGTCGAACGGTATGGCCGCACCTTCGACTGGAGCGTGAAGCAAAACATCATTGGCCGTGGCGCTGGCGACCTCGCGCGTTACGTGGTCGAAGCGCTGGATTTGCCGATTACCGCCGAAGAGTTTCTGGTGATCCGTGAACCGCTGATGCGCGAGCGTTTTCCCTCGGCGTTGGCGATGCCGGGCGCCGAGCAACTGGTGCGGCACTTGAAGGCCAACAACATTCCGATTGCGGTGGGCACCAGTTCTTCGCGCCAATCGTTCGGCCAGAAAACCACCCTGCACCGTGACTGGTTTGCGCTGTTCGACTTCGTCGTGACGGCCGATGACCCGGAAGTCGGCGCGGCGAAACCGGCGCCGGATATCTTCCTGACCGCCGCGCGCCGCCTCGGTGTCGCACCGCAGGATTGCCTGGTATTCGAGGATTCGCCGTTTGGCGTGACCGCAGCGAAAGCGGCGGGGATGACCGCGATTGCGATCCCGGACGCGGCCATGGCCGATGAAAAATACGCACACGCCGATGGGATTCTTCGTACGTTGAAAGCATTCACCCCGAGCGCGTGTGGTCTGCCGGCGCTTGAATGGACCTGATGCAAAAAAGTGGGAGCGAATAGGCTCGCTCCCACATTTGGATGGCTTTTAACGCATCAAGCGCCGAAACCGCCATCGATCGTCAGGCTCGCGCCGGTGATGTAGCCCGCTTCCGGGCCGGCCAGGTAGGCGACGAAACTGGCGATTTCTTCCACTTTGCCGTAACGGCCGACAGCCATCAGCGGGATCAGACTTTCAGCGAAGTCGCCGTTGGCCGGGTTCATGTCGGTGTCGACCGGGCCCGGTTGCACGTTGTTGACGGTGATGCCGCGCGGGCCGAGATCGCGCGACAAGCCTTTGGTCAGGCCGACCAGCGCTGCTTTGCTCATGGCGTACGGGCCGCCACCGGCGAAGGGCATGCGGTCGGCGTTGGTGCTGCCGATGTTGATCACGCGACCGCCTTCTGTCATGTGTTTGGCGGCAGCTTGGGTGGCGATGAATACACTGCGTACGTTGATGGCCAGGGTCTGGTCGAAATCTTCCAGTTTGAATTCTTCCAGCGGCGCGACGGCCAGCACGCCAGCGTTGTTGACCAGGATGTCGAGGCGGCCAAAGGCTTCGACAGTGGCGATCACGGCGTTGCGAATGGCTTCGGCGTCGGCGCTGTCAGCCTTGATCGCCAAGGCTTTGCCGCCACTGCCGGTGATGCTGTTTTGCAGCTCTTCGGCTTTTGCGCTCGAGCTGACGTAAGTGAAGGCAACGGTCGCGCCTTCGGCAGCCAGGCGTTTGACGATGGCCGCGCCGATGCCGCGCGATCCGCCTTGAATGAGAGCTACTTTGCCGCTGAGATTTTGCGTGGTCATGTCGATCTCCAGAAATTCAAGGCGGGATGCCTTGTGGTTGGCGTCGAGTATCGGCCGCGCATTACCTCCTGTGTAGACCATAATTACGATTGTCTGTGTAAACCAAAAGTTTATAGTGGCGACCATGGAAAACTTTAGCAGCATCGAATGCTTCGTCCGCAGCGCCGAAGTCGGCAGCTTTGCCGAGGCCGCGCGGCGCCTCAGTCTGACGCCCGCCGCTGTTGGCAAAAGCGTCGCCAAACTTGAGGCGCGCCTCGGCGTGCGGCTGTTTCAGCGCAGTACCCGCAGCCTGACGTTGACCGAAGCCGGGCAGCTGTTTTTGAGCGAAGTCAGCGCCAGCCTGTACACCATTCAGAACGCCGTGGCCAACCTGGCCAGTGCCGAAGGGCGGCCGGCCGGCACGCTGAAGGTGAGCATGGGCACGGTGTTCGGGCGCTTGTACGTGGTGCCATTGCTCGGGGAATTCTTGCGGCGTTATCCGGCGATCAACCCGGACTGGCATTTCGATAATCGCCAGGTTGATCTGATCGGGCAGGGCTTCGACGCGGCGATTGGCGGCGGCTTTGAGTTGCCGCAAGGTGTGGTGGCGCGCAAGTTGACCCCGGCGCATCGGGTGTTGGTGGCTTCGGCGGATTATCTGGCGCAGCGTGAGGCAATTGTCGGCCCGGACGATCTCGAGCACTGTGACGGGATTCTGATCCGCTCGCCGCAAACCGGTCGCGTGCGCTCCTGGCAATTGACCAGCCGCAGCCGACAACACAGCCCGCTGGTGCTCAAGCCGCGCATGACCATGAGTGATTCGGAAGCGGCGTGCGCCACGGCGGCGCAAGGTCTGGGCATTGCGCTGGTAAGTTTGCCGTTTGCCGTTGGTTATCTGCAGGCCGGGACCTTGCAGCGGGTGTTGCCGGATTGGTATGTCGACGATGGCAACATTTCGATTTATTACGCCGAGCACAAATTGTTGCCGGGCAAGACTCGGGCGTTTGTCGATTTCATTATTGAGCAGTTTGCCGAGCGGGGGTTGGGGGAGCGATTCAGTGCGGTTTGAGTTCGGCAGATCGGGGTGAGGCCTTCGCGGGCAAGCCTTGCTCCTACAGGGATTTGCGCAGCTCCTGTAGGAGCGAGGCTTGCCCGCGATGAACGATAATGCGGTCTACAGCCCAAACCGCCCCGGCCAGCCGATAATCGCTTTCGGCCGCGGCGTCGCATACGTCCGCACTTTCGACGTCGACAACCCCAAGCGCACCAGCGACTCGGCAATCGTCACCGCCGCTGTCACGCCGTCCACCACCGGCACGCCGGTGCGCCGGCGGATCTGCTCGTCCAGCCCGGCCATGCCGCCGCAGCCCAGGCAAATCACCTCGGCTTTATCCTCCAGCACCGCCAATTCCGCCTGACGAACAATCGCTTCCAGTGCGCGTTGCGGCTCGGATTCCAGCTCCAGCACGGCCAGACCGCTGGCGCGCACCGAGGCGCAACGGTCCCACAATCCAGACAGTTTCAGGCGATCCTCGATCAGCGGCACGGTGCGGTCCAGCGTCGTGACCACCGAATACGCGTGGCCAAGAAACATCGCGGTGCTGGCCGCCGCATCGGTGATGTCCACCACGGGCACGTTGAGCAATTCCTGCAAACCTTCGCGACCGTGTTCGCCGTAACCGGCCTGGATCACCGCGTCGAACGGTTGGTCGTAGGCCATCACCCGGTCCATCACGGCGATGGCGGCGAGGTAGCTTTCGAAATTGCCTTCAATCGAATCGGCGCCGAAGTACGGCGTCAGGCCGACGATTTCAGTGCCCGGCGCGGCGACCGATTGCGCCTGGCGGGCGATGGCCTGGGTGATGGATTCGGTGGTGTTGACGTTGACCACGAGAATTCGCATGGGAAATCCTTATAACGGGTGGTTCGGCGACCCGACGTCGCCGGGCCGCGAGGGAGTTAATGGCTGACGTTATCGACCGCGATGCATTCGCCGCTGACATCGGCGTAATGCGCCTCGCGCTTGGCGATGATCAGGTACAACATCCCGGCAATCCCGGCGCCGATCAGCCACGAGAACGGCGACACCAAGTGGAAACCCGGCACCAGCGCCAGGACGATGGCGATCAGTGCTGCAGGAATAAACGCCGCGACTGCGCGCAGATTGACCCCGCGGCTGTAGTAATAAGCGCCGTTGGGGTCTTCGCTGTACAACTGCGGCACGTTGATCCGAGCTTTTCGTACCAGCCAGTAGTCGACCATGATCACCCCGTACAACGGGCCGAGCAGGGCGCCGAGGCCGGAGAGGAAGTACACGATCACCAGTGGGCTGTTGTAGAGATTCCACGGCAGGATCAGCACGGCGATGGTCGCGCTGATCAGCCCGGCGCGGCGGAAGGTCAGATATTTCGGCGCCAGGTTGCTGAGGACGAAGGCTGGCGCAACGAAGTTGGCCATGATGTTCACCGCCACGGTGACGATCAGAAACGCCAGGCAACCGAGCACCAGAAAGAACGTGTTGGGGATCGAGGCGATGATTTCCGTCGGGCTTTCGATGATCCGGCCATTGATCTGAAATTGCGCGCCGCAGAGCAGAACGGTGATGGCCGCGAACACCAGAATATTCACCGGCAGGCCCCAGAAGTTGCCGACCTTGATGGTTTTGCGGCACGGCGAGGAACGCGCGAAGTCGCAGAAATTGAGGATCAGCGTGCCGTAGATCGCTAGCCACAAGGCGCCGCCGGCAAAGATGTTGCGCCACATCTCGGCGCCGGTCAGCGGCTCGCGAGTCGACCAGGCAATGGTCGCGTCGGCCTGAAAATACATCCACCCGGCGAGGGCGGCGACCGTCAGCAGAATCACCGGCCCGGCGAACGCCTCGTAGCGCCGGACCATTTCCATGCCGTACGCGAGGATCGCCAGTTGCACCAACCAGATCGCGACAAAACAGATCCAGCCCAGCGTCGATAAGCCGAGGATCGAGTTGTGGTCGTAATCGGCGAATCCGGGATGCACGGCGGTCAGCAGCACGCGAAAAACCACTGACGCCAGGTACGTTTGAATGCCGAACCAGGCGATGGCGATCACCGCGCGGATCAGTGCAGGGATTTGCGCGCCGTGGATGCCGAAGCTGATCCGGCTGATCACTGGAAACGGCACGCCGGTTTTCTGCCCCATGTAACCGGACAGGTTCATGAAGCAGTACACCAGCGCCGCGCCGATCCCCAGCGACAGGAGGATTTGCCAGCCGCCGAGGCCCAACGCGTAGAGACCGATGGCGAACGAGTAGTTGGCGATGTTGTGAACGTCGTTGGTCCACAGCGCAAAAATGCTGTAACGCCCCCAACGCCGGCCTTCAGCCTTGGTCGGCGCGAGGTCTTTGTTGTGCAGGCGAGGGCTGAGGACCACGGGTTGGTTGTGGGTGTCGAGGATGGGGGACGAGGAGGGCAGATCCAGCGCGATGTTGTTATTGGAGAGGCTAGTACGCATTCCGGCAGGCTCCTGAAGCTTGGCATCGCGATGACTGTGCGTGAGCGTCGGCTCGACAAATCTTCGTCGCGGGCAATAAGCATCATTGGTTACGGGGCATCTGCAGCCTGTACGGGATAGGGCGCTTCAGGCTTGCGGATCGAAAGTGTGGGTATGTCTTGTCGGTGATTGTATACAAAACATGTATGCACTTAAGCCAGATCTATGCCAGTTCAGGATCTATGAAAAACGCTGCTCATTTCGAATGGTTATCGATTGACGATAAGTGGTTGAAAAAAAGGCGATATAAATTGACCGATTGAACAGGTATTTATTTTTTGGCGGGGTGTTCGGGAAACGATGACTGAGGGAGTCAGGGAGGAGTTGTGTAACTTTTCAGGGCGCTGAAAGGAAAAGTGCACACATAAATGGCACCGATGGTGACAGTTGTGTGTACACATTTACGTGGGAGCAAAGCTTGCTCGCGATACCGGACTGACATTCAACATCGATGTCGACCTTTATACCGCTATCGCGAGCAAGCTTTGCTCCTACGGGGGATGGCGCGAGGGTTGGTTTACACCTTGGACTTGCTGATGATATTCCCCGCATGCAGCCCGCATTCTTTCTGCGTGGCTTCTTCCCACCACCAGCGGCCTTCGCGTTCGTGCTGGTTCGGCAATACCGGGCGAGTGCAGGGCTCGCAGCCGATGCTGATAAAACCGCGCTCGTGCAGGCTGTTGTATGGCAGCTCGAGCATGCGGATGTAACCCCAGATTTCTTCGCTGGTCATCTGCGCCAGTGGGTTGAATTTGTACAGCGTGCGTTCCGGCGTCGAGAACGCGGTGTCGATTTCCAGCACCGCGACGGCGCTGCGGGTGCCGGGGCTCTGGTCGCGGCGCTGGCCGGTGGCCCAGGCGCGGACAGTCGAAAGTTTGCGCCGCAGCGGTTCGATCTTGCGAATCCCGCAGCATTCGCCGTGGCCGTCCTTGTAGAAACTGAACAGGCCTTTTTCCTTCACGAACGGTTCAAGTTTCGTGTAGTCCGGCGACACCAGTTCAATGTCGATCTTGTAGTGCTCGCGCACTTGGTCGATGAACCGATAGGTCTCCGGGTGCAGCCGGCCGGTGTCGAGGCTGAACACTTTGACGTTCTTGTTCAGCTTCCAGGCCATGTCCACCAGCACCACGTCTTCGGCGCCGCTGAAAGATATCCACAGTTCATCGCCGAACTCGGCAAAGGCGAGTTTGAGGATGTCCTGGGCGGATTTATTGGCATAGGTCGTGGCGAGTTCCACGACATCGAACGATGGGCTCATCAGGGCGGCTTCCTACAGGTCGGTGGCGCTGGGCGCTCTATATGGCGCCGATGGTAACAAAAACCCGGTGCCGCTGGCGCGCCCTCTGCGTTGCGCAGCCTCGTGCGAGTCGCTAGAGTTCGGCAGTCCTTTTGCTCGCTCGACTCAATAATCACTACAAATGGGAGTGTCTTGTGGAAATTGCCTGTCTGGATCTTGAAGGTGTGCTGGTCCCGGAAATCTGGATCGCTTTCGCGGAAAAAACCGGGATCGAATCACTCCGGGCCACCACTCGGGACATTCCCGATTACGACGTATTGATGAAGCAGCGCCTGCGCATTCTCGACGAGCATGGCTTGAAGCTGTCCGACATTCAGGAAGTGATCGCCACCCTGCAACCGCTGGACGGCGCCGTCGAGTTCGTCAACTGGCTGCGCGAGCGCTTTCAAGTGGTAATTCTGTCGGACACCTTCTACGAGTTTTCCCAGCCGCTGATGCGTCAATTGGGTTTCCCGACGTTGCTCTGCCATCGGCTGATTACTGATGACAGCGGCCGGGTGACGAGTTATCAGCTGCGTCAGAAAGACCCCAAACGCCAGTCGGTGTTGGCGTTCAAGAGCCTTTATTACCGAGTGATCGCGGCGGGGGATTCGTATAACGACACGACGATGTTGGGCGAGGCCGATGCGGGGATTCTGTTCCACGCGCCGGACAACGTGATTCGCGAGTTTCCGCAATTCCCGGCGGTGCACAGTTTTGCGGATTTGAAGCAGGAATTCCTCAAGGCCTCCAATCGCGCTTTGAGTTTGTAGGCGTTTTCGAGGGCGCCTTCGCGGGCAAGCCTTGCTCCCACAGGATTGATTGTTCCCACGCGTGGGAACGATCAAACGCCGCAAAACCCGTAGGAGCGAGGCTTGCCCGCGAAGCTCTTAGAGGTTCTGCAACGTATCGAGCAGCACTTTCACTTTGGTGATCGATTCCTGATATTCGGCCTGCCACTCGGAATCCGCGACAATCCCGCCGCCGCCCCAGCAACACACCTGCCCATCCTTGACCAGCAAACTTCGGATGGCGATGGAGCTGTCCATCTCGCCGCGCACGTCCAGATACAGCAGCGAACCGCAATACAAACCGCGCCGGGTCGGCTCCAGTTCATCGATGATCTGCATCGCGCGGATCTTCGGTGCGCCGGTAATCGAACCGCCGGGGAAGCTGCCGGCGATCAGGTCAAGCGCATCCTTGTCCTCGGCCAATTCGCCGGTGACGCTGCTCACCAAGTGATGCACGTTTGGATAACTTTCGAGGCTGAACAACTCCGGCACCCGCACCGAGCCGATGCGGCAGGTGCGGCCAAGGTCGTTGCGCAGCAGGTCGACGATCATCAGGTTTTCCGCGCGATCCTTGGGGCTGGCCAGCAGTTCGGCGGCGTTAGCGGCGTCTTCGGCCGGGGTCACGCCGCGCGGGCGTGTGCCTTTGATCGGGCGGGTTTCAACCTGGCGTTGGCTGACTTTGACGAAACGTTCGGGCGACAGGCTCAGCACTGCGCCGCCATCGGGCAGACTCTGAAACCCGGAAAACGGCGTCGGGCAGGCTTCTCGCAGTGCGCAATAAGCGGCCCACGGGTCGCCTGCGCACTCGGCGCGGAACCGTTGGGCGAAGTTCACCTGATAACAATCGCCAGCCTGGATGTATTGCTGAATCCGCTCCAGCGCCTGGCGATAGTCGTCAGCACTGAGGTCGGCGTTCATCGGCGCTTGCAGTTTGAACGGCGCGACTTGGTTATCCACAGGCTGGCTGAACAGGTCGATCAGGCGCTGGCGTTCGCTGGCGGGCAGCGAGGGGTGAAACACCAATTGGCTGGTCATGCGCAGGTGATCGCTGATCAACGCCCAGTCATACAAACCAAATCGCGCATCCGGCAAGTGCAAGTCGTCCTGCGCCTGACTTGGCAGGTGTTCCAGATGACGGCCGAAGTCGTAACTCAGGTAACCGATCAGACCGCCGGCGAACGGCAGTTCATCCGCGACAGACGCTGCGCCGAGTGCCGTCAGTTGGCTGCGCAACCGTTGCAGGAAATCGCCACCGCTTTCGTCCGGCAATACCGCCAGTTGTTGCAGCGGCCAGGCGCTGAGCAAATCGAAGCGCCCGCGATCCGCCGTCGGCCGACCGCTGTCGAGGAGCACGGCGCCGGGAGCATGGCGAATCGCCGCGAAGTAGTCGGCGGGGTTGCTGCGATAGGGCAGTGGGTGTACGGAACAGGTCAACATGGGCGGGGCGTATCAGCCATCGAGGCGGGGTGGCGATTGTAGTCCCCTGAAGGATTTGCTCCTAGAGGGGATGTCGGTGTTGAGTAGGCCGGCAGCGACTGGCGCGAATCCTGTGGCGAGCGAGCTTGCTCGCGCTGGGCTGCGCAGCAGCCCCAAAACCATTCACCTAAATAGTTTCAGGCAGACCGCATCAGCCGGTTTTACGACTGCTGCGCAGCCGAGCGCGAGCAAGCTCGCTCGCCACAAAAGCATCTGGGTGATCGTGGACGATCAACCCTCAACCGGTGGAATATGCCCGAACATTTCCTGCACAAACGCTACCCGTTCCTCAACCGTCTCGACCACTCCACGCGCTTTCAGCTCTTCCAGCCGTGCTTCGACCGCGTGGGTGCGCAGCGTCAGGCCGCAATCGTTGGCAATCTGGATGTTCAGCCCCGGCCGCGCGTTCAGTTCAAGAATCAGCGGGCCTTTTTCCTGATCGAGCACCATGTCCACACCGATGTAACCCAGGCCGCACAGCTCATAGCAACCCGCCGCAAGTTTCATGAAACCGTCCCAGTAGGGCAGTTGCACGCCATCCACCGCGTTGGTGGTGTCCGGGTGTTTGGTAATGATGTTGTTCAGCCAGGTGCCGCGCAGAGTCAGGCCGGTGGCCAGATCGACACCGACGCCGATGGCGCCCTGGTGCAGGTTGGCCTTGCCGCCCGACTGCCGCGTCGGCAAGCGCAACATGGCCATCACCGGATAACCCATCAACACAATGATGCGGATATCCGGCACACCTTCGTAACTGATGCTTTTGAAGATCTGGTCCGGCGTAACGCGGTATTCGATCAGCGCGCGGTCGCGGTGGCCACCGAGCGAATACAGGCCGGTGAGGATGCTCGATATATGGTGCTCAAGTTCCTCGTGGCTGAGGATCTTGCCCGACACCGTGCGATAGCGGCCTTCAAAACGGTCGGCGATGACGATAATGCCGTCACCGCCAGCGCCCTGGGCCGGTTTGATCACGAAATCGCTGCGACCGCCGATGATGTCATTGAGGTTGTCGATTTCTTTCTCGGTGGAAATCACCCCGTACATCTCCGGCACGTTGATGCCGGCGGAGAGCGCGCGTTCCTTGGTGATGATCTTGTCATCGACAATCGGGTACAGACTGCGCTTGTTGTACTTGAGCACATAGTCGGCGTTACGCCGATTGATGCCCATGATGCCCCGGGCTTCCAAGGCCTTCCAGGTCTTCCAGAAACCGAACATTACGAGTCAGCCTTGAGGAACGCTTTGAAACGCACCAGTTCGGTCAGGCGATAGCCGCGATAGCGACCCATGGCCAGCATGAAGCCAACGAGGATCAGCAGAATCGCCGGGAACGTGAACACGAAGTACACCAGTTCCGGCACGCTCATGATCAGGTGCGCCAGCGACGCGGCGAACAGCGTACCAATCGCCACTTTCATCGCATGCCCGGCACCGCGTTCTTCCCAGGTGATCGACAGGCGTTCGATGGTCATGGTCAGAATCACCATCGGGAACAGCGCCACCGACAACCCGCGTTCGAGGCCGAGTTTGTGGCTGAACAGGCTGATCGCCGCGATCAGCACCACAACAAACGTCAGCACCACCGACAGCCTCGGCAACATTTGCAGCTTCAAATGCTCGAGGTAGGAACGCAGCGACAGCCCCAGCGCGGTGATGATCGTAAACAGCACAATGCCGAAACCGAGCTGCGTTTCGCGGAACGCCAGGGCGATCAGCACCGGAGTAAACGTGCCGAGAGTCTGCAGGCCGATCAGGTTACGCAGGATCAGGATCACCAGCACGCCAATCGGGATCATCACCATGATCATGAACGTCTGCTGGGTTTGCAGCGGCAAGCCGTACAGCGAGTATTCGAGGAAGTTGGCGTCAGTGTTTTCGTCGGTCAGCTTGGCCAGGCGAATCGCGTTCATTTCGCTGTTGTTCAGGCTGAAGGTCACGTTGGCTTTCTTGCCGCCATCGACGGTGATCAGGTTTTCATCGCCGGTCCACCACAGCAGGCGGTCGGTCGGCAGGCCCTGTTCGCCGGTTTCCGGGTTGAAGTACAACCAATCGGTGCCGTTGAAGCTGCGCAACCACAATTCCGGGGTTTGCGGTTGGTCGGCAACGAGGCGGATGGTGTGGACTTTTTCCACCGGCACGTGGGCGATCGACAGCACCAGTTCGACAATCTTGGCTTTGTGCCCGCTCGACGGATCGCCGCCCAGCAGCAGTTTCACGTTGTCATCGTTGACGTTGTTGACCCGCTTGATCGCCTCACCAATAAAGGTTTCGACGTCGGCGGAGTGTTGGCGGATCGGCGCGAGCAGGGCTTCGGCGGCGACCTTCTCTGCGCCTTCGACGGCAATGCTGTCGCGGAAAGTCGGGCCTTTGATTTTGGCTTTTTCGCCGGTGTAACGCTTGGTCAGGACCAGACGGTAATAAAGCGTCTGATTGCCCTTGGCCCGACGCGCCGACCAGGTGACCTTGCGGTTGCCATCGACGCGGTTTACCGCAACGCCGTAATTATTCGAAATGAAGCTTTCGTTCAGGCTCACATAGTCGCGGCTCAACGGCGGTACGAACATCTGGATCTTGACCGGGTCCTTGGCGCTGGCGACGAACTCGACCTTGGCGTCGATGTTCCACAGGTCGTCCGTGGCGTCTTCGGTCACGGGGATGCCGAGCACGAAGATCTGATAGGCCGTAACTGAAATGCCCAGCACCACCAGGATGGCGATGAGGATTTTCAGGTGGAGGGTGATAGAGCGCATTGGAATTACTCTGCGGTATGTGCGTCGGTGGCGCAGGCGGGTTTGCCAGCAGCGTATTTAAGACTGGGGTCGACCAGCGCGTCGAAGCGTTTCAGCGCTTCGGAGCCGATCAGCAGCGGATATTGGAAGGCACTGCGGTCGGTCAGGTTCACTTCGATGCTGCGTAATGCCGAACCCATGCAGATATCCAGTTCGATGACCGGGCGGGCCGTGTATTTCTTGCCTTCTTCCGGGTCGTAGTCACCGGCCCGGCGCTTGATTTTGCTGACGCGCGCCAGTGGTCGTTCGATCGGGTGCGAATGCGCGGTGTCGATCGCCAGGTAAAAGCGTACCCACGATTCGCCATTGCGCTTGAAACGTTTGATGTCGCGTGCACTTAAAGAAGCGGTTTTTGCCCCAGTGTCGAGTTTGGCCGCGACCTCGAGGTCGATGCCATCCAGCGCAGCGTATTCGTTGAGGCCGTACACGGTTTTCTCTCCCGCAGCGGCAACGCCGGGCAGGAAGAGCAGGGATAAAAATGTGGCGAAGGGCTTGAGTCTCATAAATCCTGGTGCGCGGAGGTCCGTTTTTCGATTCAAGGCCCTGGCATCACTGCGCAAGCTCCCTCGTATGCCTATCAGCTATTTATGACAAGCCGTGCAGATGCAGATGACAAACAAATGCGGCCGGCATTCTAGCACGGTGGTTTTATGGCGCCAGCGCTGGCAGGGGGCTATAACCGACAGTGCCACTTCGTTATGGCGCACGCGGTTATTAGACGATTGTCGACAATACCCATTTATCCTTTGACTCCAAGGGTCGTATTCGCTAGTTTTTGCCGCATCAGCTTTCAAGGTGTCGACAATATGCTGGATCAACTCGATCCCCCGGTGATGGTGCAGGACGATTCGGAGACACTTTCCGAGAATGTCTTCCGGCGCATTCAGGCGGCCATCGTCAAAGGCGAGATCGCCCCGGGCAGCAAAATCTCCGAGCCCGAGCTGGCGCGCACCTACGGCATCAGTCGCGGGCCGTTGCGCGAAGCGATCCACCGCCTCGAAGGCCAGCGCCTGCTGGTGCGCGTGCCGCATGTCGGCGCGCGCGTGGTGTCACTGAGCCACGCCGAACTGCTGGAACTCTACGAAATCCGCGAATCCCTCGAAGGCATGGCCTGTCGCCTCGCTGCCGAACGCATGACCCTTGAAGAAATCGACGAGCTGCGCCGGGTTCTCGAAACCCACGAGCGCGATGCGGCGTTTCAGGCCGGCGTCGGTTATTACCAGCAGGAAGGCGATTTCGACTTTCATTACCGGATCATCCAGGGCAGCGGCAACCGCACGCTGACGCAGATGCTGTGCGGCGAGCTGTATCAACTGGTGCGCATGTACCGCATCCAGTTTTCCACCACGCCCAACCGCCCGCGCCAGGCGTTTGCCGAGCATCACCGAATTCTCGACGCCATCGCCGACCGTGACGGTGAACTGGCCGAATTGTTGATGCGCCGCCACATCGGCGCCTCCAAACGCAATATCGCCCGTCATTACCAGGACGGCGCCAACAATAAGACAGCCACTGAACGAGGTGAGTCATGAGTTCCAACAAGAGCACTCCAGGCCAGCGTTTCCGCGATGCGGTCGCCAGCGAACATCCGCTGCAAGTGGTTGGCGCGATCAACGCCAACCACGCGCTGCTGGCCAAGCGCGCCGGTTTCAAGGCTATTTACCTGTCGGGTGGCGGGGTGGCTGCCGGCTCCCTCGGCGTGCCGGACCTGGGCATTACCGGCCTGGATGACGTGCTCACCGACGTGCGCCGCATCACCGACGTCTGCGACCTGCCGCTGCTGGTCGATGTCGACACCGGTTTCGGTTCCTCGGCGTTCAACGTCGCGCGCACCGTCAAATCGATGAGCAAGTTCGGCGCGGCGGCGATTCACATCGAAGACCAGGTCGGCGCCAAGCGCTGCGGCCATCGTCCGAATAAAGAGATCGTGTCGTTGCAGGAAATGGTCGACCGGATCAAAGCCGCCGTCGATGCGCGCACCGATGACAGCTTCGTGATCATGGCGCGCACCGACGCGCTGGCCGTCGAAGGCCTGGAATCCGCGCTGGATCGCGCCGCCGCGTGCATCGAGGCCGGCGCCGACATGATCTTCCCGGAAGCCATCACCGAACTGGACATGTACAAGCTGTTCGCCAACCGCGTGAAAGCGCCGATTCTGGCCAACATCACCGAATTCGGCGCGACGCCGCTATACACCACCGAGCAACTCGCCGCTGCCGACGTGTCGCTGGTGCTGTACCCGCTGTCGGCGTTCCGCGCGATGAACAAGGCTGCGGAAAACGTCTACACCGCGATCCGCCGCGACGGCACGCAACAGAATGTGATCGACACCATGCAAACGCGCATGGAGCTCTACGATCGCATCGACTACCACACGTTCGAGCAGAAGCTCGATGCGCTGTTCGCCGCCAAGAAGTAACGACAAGGCAATTTTGCAAATGAACACGTTTTTGTAGCAGCTGCCGAGCCCGCGAGGCTGCGTTCGAGGCCGAAGGATTCGCCAGTCAGGCGACGCGATTTTCCAGGTGTAACGCGTCGTCAGGATTTACGACTGCTTCGCAGCCGAACGCAGCCTCGCGCTGCTCGACAGCTGCTACAAAGTTCGATGCAAATTTTGAAGAAATTGCAGATTCCCAACAAATTCAAGAAAAACTGGAGACAGCAATGGCCGAAGCAAAAGTACTCAGTGGCGCCGGGCTCCGTGGCCAGGTTGCCGGGCAAACCGCACTGTCCACCGTGGGCCAATCCGGTGCCGGCCTGACCTATCGCGGCTACGACGTTCGCGAACTGGCGGCGGACGCGCAATTTGAAGAAGTCGCCTACCTGCTGCTGTACGGCGAACTGCCGAGCAAAACCCAACTGGCTGACTACATCAGCAAACTGAGCAAGCTGCGCGACCTGCCGCAAGCGCTGAAAGAAGTGCTGGAGCGCATCCCCGCCGACGCCCACCCGATGGATGTGATGCGCACCGGTTGCTCGTTCCTCGGCAACATCGAACCGGAGAAAGACTTCGCCGCCCAACACGACGTCACCGACCGGCTGCTGGCCGCGTTCCCGGCGATCATGTGTTACTGGTATCGCTTCAGCCACGACGGCAAACGCATCAATTGCGTGACCGACGAACAGACAATTGGCGGGCACTTCCTGCAACTGCTGCACGACAAGAAGCCGAGCGACCTGCACGTCAAAGTGATGAACGTGTCGCTGATCCTTTACGCCGAACACGAATTCAACGCCTCGACGTTCACCGCGCGCGTCTGCGCGTCGACCCTGTCCGACATGTATTCCTGCGTCACCGCTGCCATCGGTTCGTTGCGTGGCCCGTTGCACGGCGGCGCCAACGAAGCGGCGATGGAGATGATCGAGCGCTTCAAGTCGCCGGAAGAGGCGATCAAAGGCACGCTCGGCATGCTTGAGCGCAAAGACAAGATCATGGGTTTCGGCCACGCGATCTATAAGGACAACGATCCGCGCAACGAGGTGATCAAGGGCTGGGCGAAGAAACTCGCGGACGAAGTGGGCGATACCGTGCTGTTCCCGGTGTCGGAAGCCATCGACAAAACCATGTGGGAGCAGAAGAAACTGTTCCCGAACGCCGACTTCTACCACGCGTCGACGTACCACTTCATGGGCATTCCGACCAAGTTGTTCACGCCGATTTTCGTCTGCTCGCGCCTGACCGGCTGGGCCGCGCACGTGTTCGAACAGCGCGCCAACAACCGCATCATCCGCCCGAGCGCCGAATACATCGGCGTCGAACAGCGCAAGTTCGTGCCAATCGAACAACGCTGATCGGGAGAGGGCCGACGCGAACGCCGATACCCCTGTGGGAGCGAAGCTTGCTCGCGAAGACGGACCGACATTCAACATTGATGTCGACAGATAGACCGCTTTCGCGAGCAAGCTTCGCTCCTACAGGATCGGATTCAGATCGGCCCCACCCTTTGCACTTACCGTGACCGAGTCCTGACCTGATGAACACTGAATTCCGCAAACCGCTGCCCGGCACCGCTCTGGATTACTTCGACGTCCGCGCGGCGGTCGAAGCGATCCAGCCCGGCGCCTACGACAGCCTGCCGTACACCTCCCGCGTGCTCGCGGAAAACCTCGTGCGTCGCTGTGACCCGGCCACGCTTACCGATTCCCTGAAGCAATTCATCGAGCGCAAACGCGACCTCGATTTTCCGTGGTTCCCGGCGCGCGTGGTCTGCCACGACATCCTCGGCCAGACCGCGCTGGTCGACCTCGCCGGCCTGCGTGACGCCATTGCGTTGCAGGGCGGCGACCCGGCGCAAGTCAACCCGGTGGTGCCGACACAATTGATCGTCGACCACTCGCTGGCCGTCGAGCGCGGTGGGTTTGATCCCGAGGCGTTCGAGAAAAATCGCGCCATCGAAGATCGCCGCAACGAAGACCGTTTTCACTTCATCAACTGGACCAAAAAAGCCTTCAAGAATGTTGATGTGATCCCGCCGGGCAACGGCATCATGCACCAGATCAACCTGGAGAAAATGTCTCCGGTGATCCAAGTGCGCGACGGCGTGGCGTTCCCCGATACCTGCGTCGGCACCGACAGCCACACGCCGCACGTCGATGCGCTGGGCGTGATCGCCATTGGCGTCGGTGGCCTCGAGGCCGAGAGCGTGATGCTCGGTCGCGCGTCGTGGATGCGTCTGCCGGAAAGCGTCGGCGTCGAGCTGACGGGCAAGCTGCAACCGGGCATCACCGCCACCGACATGGTGCTGGCGCTGACCGAGTTCCTGCGCAAACAGAAAGTCGTCGGCGCCTGGCTGGAATTCTTCGGCGAAGGCGCCTCGGCGCTGACCCTCGGCGACCGCGCGACCATCTCCAACATGGCCCCGGAATACGGCGCCACCGCCGCGATGTTTTACATCGACCAGCAAACCATCGATTACCTGAAACTCACCGGCCGCGAAGACGAGCAAGTGCAGTTGGTCGAGACCTACGCCAAGACGACCGGCCTGTGGGCCGACAGCCTCAAAGGCGCGCGATACGAGCGTGGTTTGAGCTTCGATTTGTCTTCGGTGGTGCGCAACATGGCCGGCCCGAGCAACCCGCACGCGCGGGTCGCAACCACCGATTTGGCTGCGCAAGGCATCTCCGGGCAGTGGACCGAAGTGCCGGGCCAGATGCCCGACGGCGCGGTGATCATCGCCGCCATCACCAGTTGCACCAACACCAGCAACCCGCGCAACGTCATCGCCGCCGGCCTGCTGGCGCGCAATGCCAACAAGCTCGGTTTGACCCGCAAGCCGTGGGTCAAATCGTCACTGGCGCCGGGCTCGAAAACCGTCGCGCTGTACCTTGATGAAGCCGGCCTGACGGATGAGCTGGAACAGCTCGGTTTTGGCATCGTCGCGTTCGCCTGCACCACCTGCAACGGCATGTCTGGCGCGCTCGATCCGGCGATCCAGCAAGAGATCATCGACCGCGACCTGTACGCCACTGCCGTGCTGTCCGGCAACCGCAACTTCGACGGACGGATTCACCCGTACGCGAAAAATGCGTTCCTCGCTTCGCCGCCATTGGTGGTGGCTTACGCGATCGCCGGGACGATCCGTTTCGACATCGAAAAAGACGTGCTCGGCCTCGACGCCGACGGCAAGGAAATCCGCCTGAAAGACATCTGGCCGAGCGACGAAGAAATCGACGCGGTGGTCAAAGCCTCGGTCAAACCGGAGCAGTTCCGCCAGGTCTACATTCCGATGTTTGCCATCCATGAAGACACCGGCCCGAAAGTCACGCCGCTGTACGACTGGCGCGAAATGAGCACCTACATCCGCCGTCCGCCGTACTGGGAAGGCGCGCTGGCCGGCGCCCGACCGCTCAAAGGCATGCGCCCGTTGGCGGTGCTGCCGGACAACATCACCACCGACCACTTGTCGCCGTCGAACGCAATCATGCTCGACAGCGCCGCTGGCGAATATCTGGCGAAAATGGGCTTGCCGGAAGAGGATTTCAACTCTTACGCGACCCACCGTGGCGACCACTTGACCGCCCAGCGCGCGACGTTTGCCAACCCGAAACTGTTCAATGAAATGGTCAAGGAAAACGGCAAGGTCAAGCAGGGTTCGCTGGCCCGCGTCGAGCCGGAAGGCCAGGTCATGCGCATGTGGGAAGCCATCGAAACCTACATGGAACGCAAGCAACCGCTGATCATCATTGCCGGCGCCGATTACGGTCAGGGCTCGTCCCGCGACTGGGCGGCAAAAGGCGTGCGGCTGGCCGGCGTCGAGGCGATTGCCGCCGAAGGTTTCGAGCGCATTCACCGCACCAACCTCGTCGGCATGGGCGTGTTGCCGCTGGAGTTTCTGCCGGGCACTGATCGCCACACATTGGCCATCGACGGCAGCGAAACCTACGACGTCATCGGCGACCGCACACCGCGTGCGCAATTGACGTTGGTGATCAATCGTCTGAATGGCGAACGTGTGGAAGTGCCGGTGACTTGCCGTCTCGACACGGCTGAAGAAGTGTCGATTTACGAGGCGGGCGGCGTGTTGCAGCGTTTTGCTCAGGACTTCCTTGAAGAGTCGGCAGTCGCCGTTTAAAAATCCAGGGCCGCAGGGGATTTCAAGTCCCCTGTCGGCCAATAGAGGAATGACATGGCTCACGCACCTCAAATCAGAATCGCCGCCACCTACATGCGCGGCGGCACCAGCAAAGGCGTGTTTTTCAGCCTCAAGGATTTGCCCGAAGCGGCGCAGGTTCCCGGTCCGGCGCGCGATGCCTTGTTGCTGCGGGTGATCGGCAGTCCCGATCCGTACGACAAGCAAATCGACGGCATGGGCGGAGCGACGTCCAGCACCAGCAAAACCGTGATCCTGTCGAAGAGCAGCAAAGCTGATCACGACGTTGATTACCTGTTCGGCCAGGTCTCGATCGACAAGCCTTTTGTCGATTGGAGCGGCAACTGCGGCAACCTCTCGGCGGCGGTCGGTTCATTCGCGATCAGCAACGGTCTGGTCGAAGCCAGCCGCATCCCGCACAACGGTGTGGCGGTGGTCCGGGTCTGGCAGGCCAATATCGGCAAAACCATCATCGCCCACGTGCCGATCACCAACGGTGAAGTGCAGGAAACCGGTGATTTCGAACTCGACGGCGTGACCTTTCCGGCCGCCGAAGTGCAGGTCGAATTCATGGACCCGGCGGCGGAAGAAGAGGGCGGCGGTGGTTCGATGTTCCCCACCGGCAACCTCGTCGATGACCTCGAAGTGCCCGGCGTCGGCACCTTCAAAGCCACCATGATCAACGCAGGCATCCCGACGATTTTCGTCAACGCGGCAGATATCGGTTACACCGGCACCGAGTTGCAAGGCGCGATCAATGGCGATCCGAAAGCGCTACTGATGTTCGAAACCATCCGCGCTTACGGCGCGCTGCGCATGGGTTTGATCAAAAACCTCGACGAAGCGGCCCAGCGCCAGCACACGCCGAAAGTCGCGTTTGTGGCGAAACCGGCGGATTACCTCGCGTCCAGCGGCAAAGCGATTGCGGCGAGCGATGTCGATTTGCTGGTGCGCGCCTTGTCGATGGGCAAATTGCACCACGCGATGATGGGCACGGCGGCGGTGGCGATTGGCACGGCGGCAGCGATTTCCGGGACGCTGGTGAATCTGGCGGCAGGCGGAATCGAGCGCAATGCCGTGCGTTTCGGCCATCCCTCGGGCACCTTGCGCGTCGGCGCCGAGGCCAGTCTGGTCAACGGCGAATGGACCGTGAACAAAGCCATCATGAGCCGCAGCGCGCGGGTATTGATGGAAGGGTTTGTGCGCGTGCCGGGTGATTCGTTCTGATCCGAAAGCCACCCCTCACCCCAACCCTCTCCCCAGGGGGGAGAGGGGAAAGGGAGCCGATCTTCATGTTTTTCAAGGCCTGAGTTCGACTTGATTTGTCGATGCAGTTCGAAAGACAACTCGGTCGGCCTCTCCAGAGGGAGAGGAGAAAGGGAGCCGACCTTCGTGCTTTTCAAGGTCTGAGTTCGACTTGATATGTCGATGCAGTTCGAAAGACAACTCCGTCGGCCCCTACAGAGGGAGAGGGGAAAGAGAGTCGATCTTCACGCTTTTCAAGGCCTGAGTTCGACCCTATATGTCAGGTCGATGCAGTTCGAAAAACAACTCGGTCGGCCCCCTCTACCCTTTGGGGAGAGGGCTGGGGTGAGGGGAAGATCCACCTGAAAAAATGCACATCAAGCAGGCACCCCAGACCTGCAAAAAAAACCAACCTAACCTGCCGCTGAGGAAACACCACAACCCAATCATTCCTTCACTGGAGTAACCCCGAATGAGCGCCAACGTCGACCTGAACAACCGCCCCGACTACGACACGGTCCTGCAGGACATCGCTGACTACGTCCTCGACTTCAAGATCGAGTCCACCGAAGCGCTCGACACCGCGCGCAACTGCCTGATCGACACCCTCGGCTGCGGTCTGCTGGCCCTGCGTTTTCCGGAATGCACCAAGCACCTCGGGCCGATCGTCGAAGGCACCGTCGTGCCGTTCGGCGCGCGTGTGCCTGGCACTTCATTTCGCCTCGACCCGGTAAAAGCCGCGTGGGACATCGGCTGCATCGTCCGTTGGCTCGATTACAACGACACCTGGCTCGCCGCTGAATGGGGGCATCCGTCGGACAACCTCGGCGCAATTCTCGCGGTCGCCGATCACCTGTCGCAGAAACGCCTGGCCAATGGTGACGCGCCGCTGACCGTGCGC
Organism: Pseudomonas sp. SJZ131; assembly: GCF_007828705.1. Lineage (NCBI taxonomy): Bacteria > Pseudomonadati > Pseudomonadota > Gammaproteobacteria > Pseudomonadales > Pseudomonadaceae > Pseudomonas > Pseudomonas sp. SJZ131. The sequence continues at coordinate 1,216,976 of NZ_VIVC01000002.1, forward strand.
GCCGTGCTCGAAGCGATGATCATGGCTCACGAGATTCAAGGCGTGATCGCTCTGGAAAACTCCTTCAATCGTGTAGGACTTGATCACGTCATTCTGGTGAAAGTCGCCTCGACCGCCGTTACCGCCAAACTGATGGACGCCAATCGCGAGCAATTGCTCTCGGCGCTGTCCCACGCGTTTGCCGATGGTCAGGCGTTGCGCACCTACCGCCACGCGCCGAACGCCGGATCGCGAAAATCCTGGGCGGCGGGCGATGCGTCGAGCCGAGGCGTGCGCCTGGCGGACATCGCCATGCGCGGCGAAATGGGCATTCCCGGCGTGCTGACCGCCAAGCAGTGGGGCTTCTACGACGTATTGTTCAGCCACAGCAATAACGATTTGGCGCTGAAACCCGAGGACAAACGCGCCTTCAGTTTCAGTCGCCCGTACGGCAGCTACGTGATGGAAAACGTGCTGTTCAAGATCAGCTTCCCCGCCGAATTCCACGCGCAGACCGCTTGCGAAGCGGCCGTGACGCTGCACCCGCACGTGCGCAATCGCCTGCACGAAATCGACCGCATCGTCATCACCACGCATGAATCGGCGATCCGCATCATTTCCAAAGTCGGCCCGCTGGCTAACGCCGCTGACCGCGACCACTGCCTGCAGTACATGGCCGCCGTGCCATTGGCTTTCGGCAATCTGGTCGCCGAGCAATATGAAGACGCGTTCCACGCTGCGCATCCGATCATCGATGTGCTGCGCGAGAAAATGCAGATTGTCGAAGAGCCGCGTTTCACCCGCGAATACCTGGAGCCGGACAAGCGCTCGATTGCCAATGCGATTCAGGTGTTTTTCAAGGACGGTTCGAGCACCGACAACGTTGTGGTGGAGTACCCGATTGGCCACCGCCGCCGCCGCGCCGAAGGGATTCCGCTGCTCGAAGACAAGTTCAAGGCAAATCTGGCGACGCGATTTACCGAACAGCGCAGCGCCGAGATTTTTGCCTTGTGCAAGGATCAGGCGAAGCTTGAAGCGACCCCGGTGAACCGTTTCGTCGATTTGTTCGTGATCTGACGCTAATCCCTGTAGGAGCATGGCTTGCCCGCGATGGCGTCCTCACAGGCACCGAATAACTACTTGAACCGCCGCTCCACGCCTTTCTCGACCAGAATCTTCGCCGAAATCTCTTCCACGGAAAAATGCGTCGAATTGATGTGCGCGATGTTCTCGCGGCGGAACAGATTCTCCACTTCGCGCACTTCAAATTCGCACTGCGCGTAACTCGAATAACGGCTGTTGGGTTTGCGTTCGTTGCGGATCGCGGTCAAGCGGTCGGGGTCGATGGTCAGGCCGAACAGCTTGTGCTGGTGCGCGCGCAGGGCGGCGGGCAGGGTCAGGCGCTCCATGTCGTCTTCGGTCAGCGGGTAGTTGGCCGCTCGAATCCCGAATTGCATGGCCATGTACAAACACGTCGGCGTCTTGCCGCAACGCGACACGCCCACCAGGATCAGGTCAGCCTTGTCGTAATAATGCGTGCGGGCGCCGTCGTCGTTGTCGAGGGCGAAGTTCACCGCCTCGATCCGCTCCATGTAATTGGAGTTGCCGCCAATGGAATGGGATTTGCCGACCGTGTAGGAAGAATGCTCGGTCAGTTCCTGCTCAAGCGGCGCCAGGAACGTCGAGAAAATGTCGATCATGAAACCATTGGAGGTCGCGAGGATCTCACGGATGTCTTGATTGACGATGGTGTCGAAGATGATCGGGCGAAAGCCGTCGGTTTCGGCGGCCTTGTTGATTTGTTGTACCATGGCCCGCGCTTTATCGACGTTGTCGATGTAGGGTCGCGTGAATTTGCTGAAGGTAATGTTTTCGAACTGCGCCAACAGGCTTTGCCCGAGGGTCTCGGCGGTAATACCCGTGCCATCGGAGATGAAGAAAGCAGATCGTTTCATTTGCACCTTGGGCCTTAAGCTAGTGACGAATCTTGGATATGATAGGCGCGATTTGCTGGCCGCCAGTGGCTCGCATTCTCACTTATTTTCCAGGTCCAGGCCATATAGCCGGTCAATGCTCCCCCGAGCCGCCGGCTTCTGAGCTTTTCCAACACAGTTAGTGGAGAGATCACCTTGGTAGAGTACGTAGTTTCCCTCGATAAGCTCGGCGTCCATGATGTAGAGCACGTAGGGGGCAAGAACGCATCCCTGGGCGAGATGATCAGTAACCTCGCAGGTGCCGGTGTATCGGTGCCGGGTGGCTTCGCCACGACAGCTCAGGCTTATCGTGATTTTCTCGAACTGAGCGGCCTCAATGACCAGATCCACGCCGCGCTCGACGCCCTGGACGTCGACGACGTCAATGCCCTGGCCAAAACTGGCGCGCAAATCCGCCAATGGATCATGGAAGCCGAATTCCCCGAGAAGCTCAACGCCGAGATCCGCACCGCTTTCGCCACGCTGTCGGCCGGCAACCCTGACATGGCCGTGGCCGTGCGCTCTTCGGCAACTGCCGAAGACTTGCCGGACGCCTCTTTCGCCGGTCAGCAAGAAACCTTCCTTAATATCCGTGGCGTCGAAAACGTCATCCGCGCCGCCAAAGAGGTGTTCGCGTCCCTCTTCAACGATCGCGCGATTTCCTACCGCGTCCACCAGGGCTTCGACCACAAGCTGGTCGCCCTGTCGGCCGGTGTGCAGCGCATGGTCCGCTCCGAAACCGGCACTGCCGGCGTAATGTTTACCCTCGATACCGAATCCGGTTTCCGTGACGTGGTGTTTATCACCGGCGCCTACGGCCTGGGCGAAACCGTGGTTCAAGGCGCGGTCAACCCGGACGAATTCTACGTTCACAAACAAACCCTTGAAGCCGGTCGCCCAGCGATCCTGCGCCGCAACCTCGGCAGCAAGGCAATCAAGATGATCTACGGCGAAGTCGCCACGGCCGGCAAATCGGTGAAGACCATCGACGTCGACAAAGCGGATCGCGCACGTTTCTGCCTGACCGACGCCGAAGTCAGCGAACTGGCCAAACAAGCGATGATCATCGAAAAGCACTACAAGTGCCCGATGGACATCGAATGGGCGAAGGACGGCGACGACGGCAAGCTCTACATCGTGCAGGCGCGTCCGGAAACCGTGAAAAGCCGCACCCAGGCCAACGTCATGGAACGTTACCTGTTGAAAGAAACCGGCACCGTGCTGGTTGAAGGTCGCGCCATCGGTCAGCGCATCGGCGCCGGCAAGGTCCGCATCATCAAGGACGTGTCCGAAATGGACAAAGTCCAGCCGGGCGACGTCCTGGTTTCCGACATGACCGACCCGGATTGGGAACCGGTCATGAAGCGCGCCAGCGCCATCGTCACCAACCGTGGCGGGCGTACCTGCCACGCGGCGATCATCGCTCGCGAGCTGGGCATCCCGGCAGTGGTCGGTTGCGGCAACGCTACCCAACTGTTGAAAGACGGCCAGGGCGTCACCGTTTCCTGCGCTGAAGGCGACACCGGTTACATCTTCGAAGGCGAGCTGGGCTTCGACATCAAGAAAAACTCCGTGGACGCCATGCCTGATCTGCCGTTCAAGATCATGATGAACGTCGGCAACCCGGACCGCGCTTTCGACTTCGCGCAGCTGCCGAACGCCGGCGTGGGCCTGGCCCGTCTCGAGTTCATCATCAACCGCATGATCGGCGTGCACCCTAAAGCGCTGCTGAACTACGACGGTCTGCCGCAGGACATCAAGGACAGCGTCGACAAGCGCATCGCCGGTTACGCCGATCCGGTCGACTTCTATGTCGACAAACTGGTCGAAGGCATCAGCACCCTGGCCGCCGCGTTTACCCCGAAAAAGGTCATCGTGCGTCTGTCGGACTTCAAGTCCAACGAATACGCGAACCTGATCGGCGGCAAGCTCTACGAGCCGGAAGAAGAAAACCCGATGCTGGGTTTCCGTGGCGCTTCGCGTTACATCAGCGAATCGTTCCGCGATTGCTTCGAACTCGAATGCCGTGCGCTCAAGCGTGTGCGCAACGAGATGGGCCTGACCAACGTCGAAATCATGGTGCCGTTCGTCCGTACGCTGGGCGAAGCCAGCCAGGTGATCGATCTGCTGGCCGAAAACGGTCTGGCGCGCGGCGAGAACGGTTTGCGCATCATCATGATGTGCGAACTTCCGTCCAACGCGATCCTGGCTGAAGAATTCCTCGAATTCTTCGACGGTTTCTCCATCGGCTCCAACGACCTGACTCAGCTGACGCTCGGTCTGGACCGCGACTCCGGGATCATCGCTCACTTGTTCGACGAGCGTAATCCGGCGGTGAAGAAGCTGTTGGCCAACGCGATTCAAGCGTGCAACAAGGCCGGCAAGTACATCGGCATCTGCGGTCAGGGCCCTTCGGACCACCCGGACCTGGCCAAATGGCTGATGGAGCAGGGCATTGAAAGCGTTTCGCTGAACCCCGATTCCGTTCTGGAAACCTGGTTCTTCCTGGCTGAAGGCCAAGCGTCGGCCTGATAGGTATGTGAGAGGGCTGCGTATTGTGGGAACACGGCTTGCCCGCGATGGCGAATTCAAAATCGCCATCGCCAGCAAGCTGTGCTCCCACAGGCTGTAGCCGTTTTCTGAGATTGAAGTAGGGCGGGCTCCTCTGGAAGCCGCCCTTTTTTGTGCAAGAGCATTATGCAAAGCAGCAGTAACTTATTTCCTGTCGCCCTGATCAGCGCCGAGCGGCGCGGCGATCTGAGCGAAGACGTGTATCGATTGAAACCCGCCAACAGCCCCGACGGCACCGTCGAGATTGCCGTCACTCGCCTGGGCCTGGCGGACAGCAGCGAGGCGCGCGGCGTGCCGGTGATCTTGCTGCACGGCAGTTTTTCCAACCGCCGATTCTGGTTTTCGCCCAAAGGCCTCGGTCTGGGCGCCTACCTGACGCGCCTCGGCTTCGATGTGTGGATCCCGGAAATGCGCGGCCACGGCTTGTCCCAGCGCAACCACGACTACCGCAAAAACCGCGTCGCCGATTACGCTCGCTACGACTTGCCGGCGATTGGCGAATTTGTCCGCGAACAAAGTGGCCAGGTCCCGCACTGGATCGGCCATTCGCTGGGCGGCATCACGTTGGCGGCGGCGTTGGGTGGCCAGTACATCGGCGAGTCCATCGTCGCCTCGGCAGCGTTTTTTGGTACGCAGGTCAGCCGCACGTACTGGCCGCTGAAGATTCCGCCGCTGGAGTGGAGCGGGCGGTTTATCCTCAAGCGTTTCGCGCAACTGTCCGGCTCACGCCTGAAGCGCGGCCCCGAGGACGAGCCGATTGGCCTGGCGCTGGAAAGCATGCGCTGGTACGGGCTGTTCGGGCGTTTCGGCGATGCTGACAAGGATTGGTGGGCCGGTCTGGCCGAAGTGCAATTGCCGGTGCTGGCGGTGAGCGCGGCGGGGGATCATCAGGACCCGGCGTGGGCCTGTCGAAAACTCTTTGATCAACTGGGCTCCGAGCACAAGCAATTCATCAATCTGGGACGCGAGCAGGGTTTCAGCGACAATTTCGGTCACGTCGAAATGCTCGTGAGCAAAGCGGCGCACAGCGAAGTCTGGCCACTGGTGGCGCGCTGGTTGGGCGATCAACACACGCCGTTGCTGGCGCAACAGGCGAGTCTGGCGACGGCGAGCTGAGGCCGAGGCTCTGAAAAGGGCATTCCGCTCTGATCGGCTTGCGGCTAAGATATGACGCGTTACGCTTTTCTGGTCACTTTGCGACATCCTCGATTGTCCTTTTTACAGGAGTTTCTCGATGAACCACTACATCACGCCTGACCTGTGCGACGCCTATCCGGAGCTGGTGCAGGTGCTGGAACCGATGTTCAGCAATTTCGGCGGCCGCGATTCCTTCGGCGGCGAGATCGTGACCATCAAATGTTTCGAAGACAACTCGCGGGTCAAAGAGCAAGTCGAGCTTCAAGGTGACGGCAAAGTGCTGGTGGTCGACGGTGGCGGTTCGCTGCGTCATGCGTTGCTGGGTGACATGCTCGCCGAGAAAGCGTCGAAGAACGGTTGGGCAGGGCTGGTGATTTACGGCTGTATTCGCGATGTCGATATCCTCGCGCAGACCGACCTGGGCGTGCAGGCCCTCGCCAGCCACCCGCGCAAGTCCGACCGACGCGGGCTTGGCGATCTCAACGTACCGGTGACTTTCGCCGGCGTGACGTTCCATCCCGGCCATTACATCTACGCGGACAACAACGGCGTGATCATCTCGCCAAGCCCGCTGCAAATGCCCGAATAAAGCTGAATAAAAGTAACGGCGCGACTTTTCGCGGCAAGCATGGAGTAAGGATGTTCGAGGAAGACAACGCGCAGTGGGGGCTGGTGCATGCCCTGGTGCTGGATGGCAGAGGCGGTGCGCGTTCGATAGCCCGGACTGAACTCGATGACTTGCAGCTGCAGGCGCATGAAAGTCTGTGGCTGCACTGGGATCGCAGTCATCCGCAAACCCAGACCTGGCTGCGCAAATCCAGCGGTCTCAGCGAATTCAGCTGCGATCTGTTGCTCGAAGAAAATACCCGTCCGCGACTCTTACAGCTTTCCGACAGCGAACTGCTGCTATTTTTGCGTGGGGTCAACCTGAACCCCGGCGCAGAGCCGGAAGACATGGTCTCGGTGCGTATTTTCGGCTCGGCGCAGCGGGTTATTTCCCTGCGTTTGCGGCCATTGCGTGCCACGGATGAGTTGTTGTTGCAACTGAGTGACGGCAAAGGGCCGAAAACCGCATCCGAACTCATCCTTTATATGGCGCAGAACCTGACGAACAAAGTGCAGGATCTGGTCTCTTGCCTCTCGGAAGTGGTCGATGAGGAAGAAGAAAAACTGGATGCCGACGAACGGTATACACCCGAGCATGGCGCCATTTTGCAGATCCGTCGCAGGGCTGCCGGACTGAAACGATTCCTCGCGCCGCAACGGGAAATCTTCGGCCAACTGACGCGGATAAAACTGCCGTGGTTTGTCGACGATGACGGTGATTACTGGAACGAATTGAACAACAGCCTGACCCGTTATCTCGAAGAGCTGGAATTGACGAGGGAGCGGGTGGGGTTGGTCCTCGAGGCTGAAGACCGGCGTTTGAGCGTGCGCATGAACCGCACGATGTACCGCTTCGGGATCATCACCGGGATCTTTTTGCCGATGAGTTTTCTCACCGGTTTGCTCGGCATCAACGTCGGCGGCATTCCGTTTTCCGAGAGCCCTTATGGCTTCCTGATTGCGTGCCTGATGATGGTCTCGGTGGCGCTTGGCCAGTGGTGGTTATTCCGACGTTTGCGGTGGGTGTGAAGATGACTCATGTGACCCGGCCAAATTTGATCGCGTCTTTCACAGACATCACGAGAGGTGCGTATGCACGATCCGTTTGAACAGTCTTTGCGTGACATGCTCAAGGCATCTCCGTCCACTCGGGACGACGATGCGTGCCTTGGCCGTGTCCTGAAAACCGCCAACCGCCAGGTCGGCGCCGGCGATCTGTTCAGCCTGCTGGGCCGCTGGTTGCCCGCGCTGATGATTGCCTTGAACAATGGCTCGGCGCATGTCTCGCCGGTCTCCCGCCACCGTAAATCTACCGCTAGCGCTGCTGATAAGGCTGATTGAATATGGAACTTGATCTCTGGACTCAGAGCCTCGTCACCGCAATGACTGCGTTGTGGACAAAAATCGCAAATTTTATTCCGAACCTGTTCGGCGCGCTGGTTGTCCTACTGTTGGGTTTTGTCGTGGCCAAGCTTTTGGACACGTTGCTCTCCAAATTGCTCGCCAAACTGGGCCTTGATCGCCTGATGGGCGGCACCGGTTTGACCAAGCTGCTGTCCCGTGCCGGGCTGCAGGTTCCGATCTCAACATTGATTGGAAAGATCGTTTACTGGTTTGTTTTGCTGATTTTTCTTGTTTCTGCCGCAGAATCGCTTGGACTTGAGCGAGTTTCAGCTACGCTGGACATGCTTGCGCTGTATTTGCCGAAAGTATTTGGCGCCGCGCTGGTGTTGCTGGTAGGTGTGTTGCTCGCGCAATTGGCCAATGGCCTGGTGCGCGGGGCTGCTGAAGGGGTAGGGCTTGATTATGCTTCCGGCCTGGGACGAATCGCTCAGGGCCTGGCCATAATCATCAGTATTTCGGTGGCAATCAGTCAGTTGGAGGTCAAGACTGACCTGTTGAACCACGTGATTGTGATCGTTTTGATTACCGTTGGTCTGGCTGTTGCGCTGGCCATGGGGTTGGGAAGCCGGGAAATTGCCGGTCAGATTCTTGCGGGAATCTATGTGCGTGAGTTGTATGCGGTTGGGCAACAAGTGCGTGTTGGCGAGGTCGAAGGCCAGATCGAAGAGATCGGCACGGTTAAAACCACATTGCTGACCGAGGAGGGTGAGCTAGTCTCTCTCTCCAATCGGATCCTGCTGGAACAGCATGTGAGTAGCCGCTAATCCGGCAAACCCTGCTAATGTATGCCGCCGCTGAATGCCCTCACAGGGCTGCGGCGGACATTGACCTGACTGTCGGCCCGACTTGTTTTGAATAAAGCTCAATCGCTCTCTACGCGCTACGACCCCCGCGAGCTCTCTGATGAGGAGTTGGTCGCGCGCTCGCACACCGAGCTGTTTCACGTAACGCGCGCCTATGAAGAACTGATGCGGCGTTACCAACGAACATTATTTAACGTTTGTGCACGATATCTTGGGAACGATCGCGACGCAGACGATGTCTGTCAGGAAGTGATGTTGAAGGTGCTGTACGGCTTGAAGAACTTCGAGGGGAAATCGAAGTTCAAGACCTGGCTTTACAGCATCACGTACAACGAATGCATCACGCAGTATCGAAAAGAACGGCGAAAGCGTCGCTTGATGGACGCTTTGAGTCTGGACCCCCTCGAGGAAGCGTCTGAAGAAAAGGCGCCAGCACCCGAGGACAAGGCCGGGCTTGATCGCTGGTTGGTGTATGTGAACCCGATCGACCGCGAGATTCTGGTGCTACGATTTGTCGCAGAGCTGGAGTTTCAGGAGATCGCAGACATCATGCATATGGGCTTGAGTGCGACAAAAATGCGTTACAAACGTGCTCTAGATAAATTACGTGAGAAATTTGCGGGCGTTGCTGAAACTTAGTTCAGCGCAAATATCTCTTACGTGTAGGCAAGTTCTGATAGACTTGCCGCCGAGTTGTCCCCCGGTTTGCGGGACTGCTTCACAATCACCAGATGGGGATTTAACGGATGAAACTGAAAAACACCTTGGGCTTGGCCATTGGTTCTCTTATTGCTGCCACTTCGTTCGGCGCTCTGGCACAAGGCCAAGGCGCAGTTGAAATCGAAGGCTTCGCTAAGAAAGAACAATTCGACAGCGCTCGTAACTTCAAGAACAACGGCAACCTCTTCGGCGGTTCGATCGGTTACTTCCTGACCGACGACGTTGAACTGCGTCTGGGCTATGACGAAGTGCACAACGTACGTGCAGATGATGGCAAGAACGTTAAAGGCGCTAACACCGCTCTGGACGCTCTGTACCACTTCAACAACCCAGGTGACATGCTGCGTCCTTACGTCTCTGCCGGTTTCTCGGACCAGAGCATCGACCAGAATGGCAGCAACGGCCGCAACCGTTCCACCTTCGCCAACGTTGGCGGCGGTGCCAAGCTGTACTTCACTGACAACTTCTATGCCCGTGCAGGCGTTGAAGCTCAGTACAACATCGACCAAGGCGACACCGAGTGGGCTCCAAGCGTCGGTATCGGTGTGAACTTCGGTGGCGGCTCCAAGCCTGCTGCTGCTCCAGTTCCAGCACCAGCTGAAGTCTGCTCCGACAGCGACAACGATGGCGTTTGCGACAACGTTGACAAGTGCCCGGACACCCCAGCCAACGTAACTGTTGACGCTGATGGCTGCCCAGCAGTTGCTGAAGTTGTACGTGTTGAGCTGGACGTGAAATTCGACTTCGACAAGTCGGTAGTTAAGCCTAACAGCTACGGCGACATCAAAAACCTCGCTGATTTCATGAAACAGTACCCATCCACCACCACTACTGTTGAAGGTCACACTGACTCCGTCGGTCCTGACGCTTACAACCAGAAACTGTCCGAGCGTCGTGCAAACGCCGTTAAGCAAGTTCTGACCAACCAGTACGGTGTTGAATCGTCCCGCGTTCAGTCTGTTGGCTACGGCGAATCCCGCCCAGTTGCTGACAACAAAACTGACGCTGGCCGCGCTGTAAACCGTCGCGTAGAAGCGCAGGTTGAAGCTCAAGCTAAGTAATTAGCTGCCGCTCAGGAAAAGCCCGGCTCAGGCCGGGCTTTTCTTTGTCTGCGATTTGGGGAAGTTGCTCTGAATCAGACTGATTCAGGCTGTATGTTCGGAACCCATCGCGGGCAAGCCATGCTCCCACAGGGAGGAAGTCTTACAAGCGGCTACTGCACCGATCACCAGAATAGCCGGGCTCTTCAGTGCGAAGCTGTAGGCGTCGTCCTCCATGTTTGTAAGCACACTCCGGCATTCGCGTTGATGCGGCAGGGAGGCGTTCTCGATCATCGCCACCGGCGTGTTTATCGCCATGCCACCCGCCAATAGTTGTTCGCGGATCTCGCTCAACTTCGCTACGCCCATATAAATCACCAACGTTGTGCCACTTTGCGCCAGTGCCTGCCAATTCAGACTGCTGTCGTCCTGCGTGTGCGCGGTCACCAGCGTCACGCCACGCGCCACACCGCGCAGGGTCAGCGGAATCGCACATTGCGTTGCGCCCGCCAGGCCAGCGGTAATGCCATTGACCAGCTCGACGTCGACCCCGCGCTCGCGCAGCCACTGCGCCTCTTCGCCGCCACGCCCGAAAATGCACGGATCGCCACCCTTGAGCCGCACCACGCATTTGCCGTTGCGGGCATAACGCAGCATGAGCCGATGAATAAACGCCTGAGGCGTGGAGCGACAACCGCCGCGTTTGCCCACCGCAATAATCCGTGCAGCCGGGCAATGTTCGAGTACGGCCTCGTTGACCAGGTCGTCGATCAGCACCACATCGGCTTCTCTCAAGGCTCGAACCGCTTTCAGTGTCAGCAATTCAGGATCGCCGGGGCCCGCACCCACCAGCCAGACTTTTGCGCTCATAGTGTTTTCCTCACGAGATAACGGCGATTGGGCGGGGCTGCGATCAGATACGCAGCGCTCAGCCATGCAAAAACATGAACAACAGCAACAGATTCACCACCAGCGACCCCAGCGCCAACGTCCGCCAGACCTTCAACGGTTCGCGCTCCAGCAACGGCTTGGGCCGTACGCTCAAACTGCGTCGCTCACCCTGTTCCAGCAGCAACAGCCACTCTTCAGCGGTTTCGAAACGCTGCTGCGGATCCACCGCGACGCCGCGCTCCAGGCTGGTCACCAGCCATTCGGGGACATCGGGGCGATAACGACTGGCGCTCACCGGCACGCCGAAACGCGGGCGCTGGAACGCTTCGATTTCGCCGTAGGGATAGTGGCCGGTCAGCAGAAAAAACAGGGTCACGCCCACCGCGTACAGATCCTGTTGCGCAGTCGGCGCTTCGCCGCGAAAGGCTTCCGGCGCGATGTAACTCGGTGTGCCGGGCAAAGCACTGGGCTGGTCCTCGGAGAGACCGGGGCAATAGGCGAGGCCGAAATCCAGCAGACGCAGCTCGCCATCGTCGCCCAGCAACAGATTTTCCGGTTTGATGTCGCGGTGCAGGATTTGCCGACGATGCAGCATGCCGACCGCACGCAGCAGGCGTTCGGCCAGTTCGCGCCACTGTGCCAGCGGCAAAGGCCCGGCTTGCCGGTGCAGCTCGGCGAGGTTTTGCCCGGAATATTCGCGCATCACGTAGTACAAATGCTGACGCTGAGTGGCGGCATGGATTTCCGGGAAATGTCGCCCGGCAACGCGTTTGAGAAACCATTCCTCAGAGAGCAGCGCTTGCCCGGCGAGGTGATCGTCGTGCAAGTGCGCGGGCAATGTTTTCAGCAGCCAAGGTTGTTGCTGGGCGTCGCGCACTCGATACAGCAGCGACTGCTGGCTCTGGCCGAGGACGCCCTCGACTTGCCAGCCTTCAAATGTCTGGCCCGGTTTCAGCGCCGGTGGCAGCGGCCATTGCTGCAAATGGATCAGCGCATCGCCAATATTTGTTTCGCCGAGGGCGTCGACCCGCACCAGCAGGGCGCTTGCGTTGTCCTGGCTGCCGGCCAGGTGCGCGGCGTTGACCAGCGTTTGCGCGGCGCTGTCGAGGTCCGGTTGATCGCGCAGAATCGCCGCAATCGCGGTGTCGCCGAGCACTGCCCAGACGCCATCGCTGAGCAGCACAAATGTCTCATCGAGGCGTAACTCGCCATCGAGGAAGTCCAGCACCAGATGTTGATCCAGCCCCAGCGCGCGTTTGAGCACGTGCTGCATGCCTTGCTGGTCCCAGACGTGATCTTCACTGATCCGCTGCAACTGATCGGCATGCCAGCGATAGACTCGGCAATCGCCTACATGCGCAAGGGTAAAACGCCTGCCGCGCATGACCAGCGCGCTGACCGTGGTCAGCAGCGGTTGCCCGCCGCCATTGGCCAGTAACCAGCGATTTTGCGCCGACAGCAAGCGCTCCATTGCCTGCGCGACGCCCCAGGTTTCCGGCGTGGCGTAATAGTCCAGCGCCAACGCCTGCAAGGTTGAACGCGCAGCGAGCCCGCCATCCGCGCATTGGCTGACGCCGTCGGCAATCGCGAACAAGTAACCCTTGCTCGCGGCGAGCGCCGGGGCCGGGGTGACCAGGCGCAGCGCGTCCTGATTTTCCTCGCGTGGGCCGATGGCGCTGGCCTCGGCGAAACTCAGTTGCAGGCTCATGCCGTTTTCAGACCCGCGCCGCCGTGACCGCTGCCGAACCCCAAGTGGTCCTCCAGCGACGTTTCACCCCGTGCAAACCGAACCAGGCAAGCACGCCAAGGCTGGCGAACAACCACAGGGCCATTTGATAGCTGCCGGTGCTTTGCTTGATCGCGCCCATGCCGGCCGCGAGGGCAAAACCGCCGATGCCGCCGGCCATGCCGATCAGCCCGGTCATGACGCCGATTTCGCGGCGAAAGCGTTGCGGTACCAACTGGAAAACCGCGCCGTTACCGGCGCCTAGGCCGAGCATGGTGCAGACGAAAAGTGCCAGTGCGGCGTAGGAACTTGGCAGGTTGAAACCGACCGCTGCGATGCAAATCGCCGCCACCGTGTACATCCCCAGCAACGTGCGAATGCCGCCGAAACGATCCGCCAGCGCGCCGCCCAATGGCCGCATCAAACTGCCGCCGAACACGCAGGCCGCCGTGTAGTAACCGGCGGTGACCGGGCTCAGGCCATATTGGTCGTTGAAGTAGCCGGGCAGGGCGCTGGCCAGACCGATGAAACCGCCGAAGGTCACGCTGTAGAAAAACATGAACCACCAGCTGTCACGATCGCCGAGGGCTTTGAGGTAGTCGGCCATGGACTTGGCTTTCGGCCGTTGCGGGGCGTTTTTCGCCAGCCAAGTGAAGACGAACAGAGTCAGGATCAGCGGAATCAACGCGAAGCCGAACACATTGCTCCAGCCGAACGAGGCCGCCAGTACTGGCGCGATCAATGCCGCGAGGACGGTGCCCGAGTTGCCGGCGCCGGCGATGCCCAGCGCTTTGCCCTGATGCTGCGGCGGATACCATTGCGAGGCCAGCGGCAGGGCGACGGCGAACGAGGCGCCGGCCATGCCGAGGAACAGGCCGAGCACCAGCGCCTGTTCGTAGCTGTGGATCCCGAGTTTCCAGGCGCCGAACAGTGCGCAGATGACAATCACCTGACCGATGATTCCGGCGGTTTTTGGCGACAGCCGATCAGCCAGCAGGCCCATGGCGAAGCGCAGCACGGCACCGGCAAGGATCGGCGTAGCGACGACCATGCCGCGTTGCTGGGTAGTCAATTGCAGGTCGGTCGCGATTTGCACCGCCAGCGGCCCGAGCAGGTACCAGACCATGAAACTCAGGTCGAAATAGAAGAATGCCGCGAACAATGTCGGGGTATGGCCGGATTTCCAGAAGCTTGAATTCATCGCGCACCTCAGCTGTAGGGAGTCTCGAGAAGGAGTCATGAGCTTGCAGGTGGGGCGCCGCCACGGCCGCACCACCGGCCCCGTCATTCGGGGCCAAAACAAAAAAACGCCGCCACCGAGTCCGCCATGGGCGAACGAGGTGAGCGACGTCTTTGTCGTAGGTGGGGCAACCGCCGTTGGTTACCTGTGGTGATTACTTAGCGAGAAGTGTGCCAACCGCCAGTTTCTGTAGTTGCCGAGATTCCCTGTGGCAACCCCCCCTCACCACCGGGTTTCAGCCGAGCAACTCACTCATCGCAATAATCTGCTCCGCGACTTGAATCAGCTTCTGCTGGCGGCTCATGGCTTGGCGGCGCATCAGCGTGTAGGCCGCTTCCTCGTTGCAGTCCTTCATTTTCATCAGCAGCCCCTTGGCCAGCTCGATGCGCTTGCGTTCGGCCAGTTGCTGATCCCGCGCATGCAACTGCGCGCGCAACGCCTGATCGCTCTCGAAACGCGCCATCGCCACATCGAGAATCGGCTGCAAACGCTGCGCGTGAATGCCTTCGACGATGTAGGCGCTGACGCCTGACTTGATCGCCTGGCGCATCACGTCGGGGTCGTGTTCATCGGTAAACATCACAATCGGCCGTGGCTGATCGCGGCTGACCAGCACCACTTGTTCCATGACATCGCGGCTCGGTGACTCGGTATCGATCAGAATCACGTCCGGGCGCACCGTTTCGACGCGCGCGGGCAAGTCGATGGTCAGGCCCGATTCGTCGATCACCTCGAAACCGGCCTCGGTCAGCGCCGCTTTCAATCGCCCGACTTTCTTCGCCGTGTCGTTGATCAGGAGGATTCGCAACATATTCGCAGTCTCCTGTCAGCGGCTGGCGAGAAGGGGCGAGCTGTCGCTCATGGCGTGCAGTTTGAAGCTGCGGGCGTAACCGGCCGGGTCGGAGCCATCCCAGACCTTGCCATCGTTCAACTGGCTGCTGCGCATTTGCTCGTCCGGCGTGGCGATGCCCAGCGCCGTCGCGGCCTCACGGTACAACTCCAGTTGCTGAACCTGGCGCGCCACGCCGAGGTAATCCGGGTCGTCGCGCAGCAAACCCCAGCGACGGAACTGGGTCATGAACCACATGCCATCCGACAGATACGGCAGATTCACCGCGCCGCCGCCATGGAAGCGCACCGCGTGCGGGTCTTGCCAGCGATTACCCAAGCCATCGGCGTAATCGCCGAGCAAGCGCGGCTCGATGCAATCCACCGGCGCGTCGAGGTATTCGGGCGCACTTAACAGCTGCGCGGTGCTGCGACGATTTTCGGTGCTTTGTTCGATGAAACGGCTCGCTTCGAGAATCGCCATCACCAGCGCTCGCGCAGTGTTGGGATATTGCTCGACGAAGGCGCGGGTGCAACCGAGGACTTTTTCCGGGTGATCGGGCCAGATGGTCTGGGTCGTTGCCATGGTGAACCCGAGGTTCTGTTTCACCGCGCTGGCGCTCCACGGTTCGCCGACGCAAAAGCCGTCGATCCGCCCAGCCTGCAAGTGCGCGACCATTTGTGGCGGCGGCACCACCACGCTGTCGACATCGTGCAACGGATGAATGCCCTGGCTCGCGAGCCAGTAATACAGCCACATCGCGTGAGTGCCGGTCGGAAAAGTCTGGGCGAAGGTCAGTTTCGCGCGAGTTTGGTGCACGTGCCGGTCGAGTGCTTCAGGACTGGTCACCCCGAGCGCCTGCAAACCGTGGGACAGATTGATGCTCTGGCCATTCTGGTTCAGGCCCATCAGCACGGCCATGTCGGTCGGCGCCACGCCGCCGATGCCCAGATGCACGGCGTAGATCAGTCCATAAAGGCTGTGCGCGGCGTCGAGTTCGCCGCTGACCAGTTTGTCGCGCAGGTTGGCCCACGACGATTGGCGTTTGAGGTTGATGGTCAAGCCATACGGTTGAGCGAAGCCCTGAGTGGCGGCGACCACCACCGAGGCGCAGTCGCTCAGGGCCATGAATCCTACATTGATCGCGGACTTTTCCGGGGCATCGCTGCCATTGACCCAGGCCAGCGGGCCCGCTGTGGTTTGATTCATCGGTTGTCCACCTTGCATAAAAAAGCGCCGTTCCCGGTGGCTGTCGAGCAGAACCGGGTGACGACGCCATTGTCTTTTGATGCCTGCCGCCATTGGCAGGAGCGCTGATGTCATGAGCTGATAACAATGAGAGTGCAAGGCATATGCCAGTGAGCTGATTTGCCTCTGTGCCTCGCTTGCGACCGCGTTGCCCGGCTATAATCGCCGCCTCATTTCGCCGCCATTCGAGTCAAACACGCCCATGTACACCCTGGCCCGTCAGCTGTTGTTCAAACTTTCTCCGGAAACCTCCCACGATCTGTCTCTGGACCTGATCGGCGCGGGCGGGCGTTTGGGCCTCAACGGCTTGCTGTGCAAGGCGCCGGCAAACCTGCCGGTGAAGGTCATGGGCCTCGATTTCCCGAACCCGGTGGGACTGGCGGCCGGTCTGGACAAGAACGGCGCGGCCATCGATGGTTTTGCCCAGTTGGGTTTCGGTTTCGTCGAAATCGGCACGATCACGCCGCGTCCGCAGCCGGGCAATCCGAAACCACGGATTTTCCGTTTGCCGCAAGCCGAGGCGATCATCAACCGCATGGGCTTCAACAACCTCGGCGTCGATCACTTGCTGGCCCGCGTCGCGGCGGCGAAGTACAAAGGCGTGCTCGGGATCAATATCGGCAAAAACTTCGACACACCGGTCGAGCGGGCGGTCGAGGATTACCTGATCTGCCTCGACAAGGTCTACGCGCATGCGAGTTACGTGACGGTCAACGTCAGTTCGCCGAACACTCCAGGCCTGCGCAGTTTGCAGTTCGGCGATTCGCTCAAGCAACTGCTCGCCGACCTGGCGCAGCGTCGCGCCGAACTGGCGTTGCGCCACGGCAAACATGTGCCGCTGGCGATCAAGATCGCCCCGGACATGACTGATGAAGAGACCGCGCAAGTGGCTCAGGCATTGATCGAAACCGGCATGGACGCGGTGATCGCCACCAACACCACGCTGAGCCGGGTTGGCGTCGAAGGGCTGGAGCATGGCGAAGAGGCGGGCGGCTTGTCCGGTGCGCCGGTTCGCGAGAAAAGCACGAATACGGTCAAGGTATTGGCCGGTGAACTGGCCGGGCGTTTGCCGATTATTGCGGTGGGCGGGATTACCGAGGGCAAGCATGCGGCTGAGAAAATCGCTGCGGGCGCGAGTCTGGTGCAGATCTACTCCGGCTTCATCTATAAAGGCCCGGCGCTGATTCGCGAATCGGTCGATGCGATCGCTGCTATTCGCTGATATCCCTCGTCCATGTACATGTAGCAGCTGCCGAGCCTGCGAGGCTGCGTTCGGCGGCGAAGCCGTCGTAAACCCTGCGTGTGCGGTGTGTCCGCAAGACCGGGGTGTCTGATTTCACGACTGCTTCGCAGCCGAACGCAGCCTCGCGGGCTCGGCAGCTGCTACAAAGGATGGCGATGTTTTTGGAATAAAAAGGGCACCTCGAAGGTGCCCCTGGGCCGGAGCCCGCCGTCCGGATGGGACGTGCGTGGTTAAGGTGTTACGTAATCAGATTGTGTTTCAGTGTCAGGCCCTTTGTCAGCCAACGGCGTGAAGTTCGTTGAGTCTGTGGATTCCCGCAGTGCCGGTCATACCGTCCCAGTTGTCGCCGCGTCCTTCTCGCCAGCCGTTGATCCAGGCTTGGCGTACCGACGGTAGAGTAAATGGGCAAAGCTCACGGGATTTGCCACCAACGCCATATTGATATCCGCGCAAAAATGCTCTTTCCAACGGATCACGCTTAAGTCTTCTCATAGGGTGTTGCCCTCACTTGTTGACTGTATTCATCGCGTCGACCTCAATTGAGGTCTGGCAGAAAAATCTGCCGTTGGCGGCTCGCTGCCGGCGTCGCGAGCCAAGTTGTTGACGTCGTTGCGGCGTCAACCTGTGTTGAGTTCTAACCAATGCGTCACATCGAGGGAATGATCGTTTTGTCATAAGGACGTAACCAGAAAGATGCTATGGCCATAAGTAACACGATGTATGACGCGTGTTTGTTGGCCAAACCCCGGTATGATCAGCTCCGCGCTGTATGACGGGTTTAATCCCTTAGTGAGAATGACCCACGTTTACACTGGGGTACTATTCGACGAAGGGTCGCTTTATGACTTTTTGTTGCTGCGACTTTTTTATCTGCCCTGGCATCTAAGCTCTTTTAACCCGAGCAGCCAGGGTGGGACGGCACACCTTCGTGCCACGCGGGCGCTCTTTTAGAAAAGCGCCTGATTGAAAACCGGACCGGCAATGCGTTGCCGGCCCACTTAGCCAAAGGCTCTGAAATTCCAATGTCCGATCAATTCGAAATCTTCCTCACTTGCCCCAAAGGCCTTGAAGGCCTGCTCATCGAGGAAGCCGTCGGGCTTGGCCTTGAAGAAGCGCGCGAACACACCTCGGCCGTGCGCGGCATGGCCACCATGGAAACCGCTTATCGTCTGTGCCTGTGGTCGCGTCTGGCGAACCGGGTGCTGCTGGTGCTCAAGCGTTTCCCGATGAAGGACGCCGAAGACCTCTACCACGGCGTGCTCGACATCGAGTGGCAAGACCACATGCTCAACGACGGCACCCTGGCCGTTGAATTCAGCGGCCACGGTTCGGGCATCGACAACACGCACTTCGGCGCGCTGAAAGTCAAAGACGCCATCGTCGACAAACTGCGCACCCCGCAAGGCGATCGTCCATCCATCGACAAGCTCAACCCGGACCTGCGCATTCACCTGCGTCTGGACCGTGGCGAAGCGATTCTCTCGCTCGACCTCTCCGGCCACAGCCTGCACCAGCGCGGCTATCGCTTGCAGCAGGGCGCGGCACCGTTGAAAGAAAACCTTGCCGCAGCGATTTTGATTCGTTCCGGCTGGCCGCGCATTGCCGCCGAGGGTGGCGCATTGGCTGACCCGATGTGCGGTGTTGGTACGTTCCTCGTCGAAGCCGCAATGATCGCCGCCGATATGGCGCCTAACCTGCGCCGCGAGCAATGGGGTTTCACCGCTTGGCTGGGTCACGTCCCGGCGCTGTGGAAAAAACTTCACGAAGAAGCCACCGAGCGTTGCGCAGCAGGACTGGCCAAGCCACCGCTGTGGATTCGCGGTTATGAAGCGGATCCGCGCCTGATTCAACCGGGCCGCAACAACGTCGAGCGCGCCGGGCTCAGCGAATGGATCAAGATCTATCAGGGCGAAGTCGGCACGTTCGAGCCACGCCCGGACCAGAACCAGAAAGGCCTGGTGATCTGCAACCCGCCGTACGGCGAACGTCTGGGTGACGAGGCGAGCTTGCTCTATCTCTACCAGAACCTCGGCGAACGTCTGCGTCAGGCTTGCCTGAACTGGGAAGCCGCCGTATTCACTGGCGCCCCGGACCTCGGCAAGCGCATGGGCATCCGCAGCCACAAACAGTATTCGTTCTGGAACGGCGCGTTGCCGTGCAAACTGCTGCTGATCAAGGTCACGCCGGATCAATTTGTCACTGGCGAACGTCGCACCCCGGAGCAACGTCAGGTCGAGCGCGAGCAGGCTGAAGTCGAAGTCGCCGACAACGATGTGGCGCCGGGCAAGTACGAGAAGTACAACAAGAACGGCAACCCGATCAAACCGGCCCCGGTGGTGATCGAGCAACCGCGCTTGAGCGAAGGCGGGCAGATGTTTGCCAACCGCTTGCAGAAAAATCTCAAGGCCTTGGGCAAGTGGGTCAAGCGCGAAGGCATCGATTGCTACCGCGTCTACGATGCCGACATGCCGGAATACTCGATGGCCATCGACCTGTATCAGGATTGGGTCCACGTCCAGGAATACGCCGCGCCGAAGTCCATCGACCCGGAAAAAGCCTCGGCGCGCATGTTCGATGCCCTGGCGGCGATCCCGCAGGCCTTGAACATCGACAAGAGCCGCGTGGTGGTCAAGCGTCGCGAGCGTCAGAGCGGCACCAAGCAGTACGAACGTCAGGCTGCGCAGGGCAAGTTCGTCGAGGTCAACGAAGGTGGCGTGAAGTTGCTGGTCAACCTCACCGATTACCTCGACACCGGGCTGTTCCTCGACCACCGGCCAATGCGCATGCGCATCCAGAAAGAGGCGGCGGGCAAGCGCTTCCTCAATCTGTATTGCTACACCGCGACCGCCAGCGTGCACGCAGCCAAGGGTGGCGCGCGCAGCACCACCAGCGTCGATCTGTCGAAAACCTACCTCGATTGGGCGCGGCGCAACCTGTCGTTGAACGGTTTCTCCGACAAGAACCGTCTGGAGCAGAGCGACGTGATGGTCTGGCTGGACGCCTGCCGTGAGGAGTTCGACCTGATCTTCATCGATCCGCCGACATTCTCCAATTCCAAGCGCATGGAAGGCATCTTCGACGTGCAGCGCGATCAGGTGCAATTGATCGACCTGGCCATGGCGCGTCTGGCGCCGGGCGGCGTGTTGTACTTCTCCAACAACTTCCGCAAGTTCGTGCTGGAGGAGAATCTGACCCATCGTTACGCGGTCGAGGAAATCACCCCGCAGACCGTCGATCCGGACTTTGCCCGTAACGGCAAGATCCACCGCGCCTGGAAAATCACGGCCCGCTGACACCTCAGCGCATTTGGATCCACAGAGCCTTGATTTTTAAAGGCTCTTGGCTCCTCGCCGAGCTAGCCAAATTAGTGGCTAATAGCTATAACTCAACCATGGCCAATGGGCTGTTCCGGCACCAGGCGTTTTGAGTTGTGTTCTATGTCGTTGCACGCCGTGCGCCCCAAGATCCTGGGTTTTATCAGCGAAGATGTCTCGGCCTGGCTGGTCGCGTCGCTGGTATTGCTCGCTGGTGGGATTCTTACGGGGTTGCTGGCATGGGGCACGCTGAATCTGTTTCACCATCAATTGCGGCAACGCTTCCAACTGCTGGCCAGTGAGCGTTACAGCCGTATCGAAGAACGTTTCGAAGATCAGGAGCAGCGCCTCGACGGGCTGCGCCGGTTCTTTGCCAATTCCGGATCGGTGTCCCGCGCCGAGTTCGACGGCTACACCGAACCCTTATTGCATCGCACCCAAGCGTACTCGTTTGCGCAGCGCGTCAGCCGCGAAGAGCGCCCAGCGTTCGAGCAAGCGGTGCGTGATGAAGGTTTCAGCGATTTTGCCATTCGTGAATTGAACGGGGCGGGCGAGCTGCAATTGGCCGGCAATCGCGATGAATACGTGGCGGTGCTGTTCAGTCAGACGCTGAGTCGGCTCGGTTCGCCGCTCGGTTACGATTTGCTCGCGCAACCCTTGCGCCGCGCGACCCTCGAACGCGCCGCCCAGTCGGGGCGCATGGCGGTGTCGCAACCGATGCATCTGGTCAGCGTCGAGCCGGCCTATGCGCGAGGCGTGCTGCTGGTGGCGCCGGTGCAGCGCGAACAAAATCCGCCCGGTTCGACTCAGCCATTCGGCTATGTGATGGCGGTGATCAGCATGCGCCAGTTGCTCGCCGACGGGCTGCCGGACGCCGGTTATGACTATCTGACGGTGCGCATTCTTGATTTGTCGACCGACGATCAGCACGAGGTGTTGTACGAATCTTCGAACACCCCGGCCGAAAGCAGTCTGTCCGCGAGTCGTCTGCTGCGCATGGCTGATCACGATTACCAGGTGGACATTCAGCCCAGCGAGGCATTTCTGCAGGCGAATCATTCGTCGGTCACCAGCCTGGTGGTGCTCGGCGGTTTGCTCAGTGTGTTGCTCAGTGCGCTGCTCTACGTTTTGGTCAGTCAGCGGCAACGGGCGCTGACCCTGGTCGAGCAGCGCACCGAGGAGCTGCGCGCCCGCGAGGAGGAATTGCGCGGCACGCATGGCCAGTTGCGCGGCGTGCTCAACGCGGCGACGCAAGTGGCGATCATCGCTACCGATCTGCGCGGGGTCATTAGCACCTTCAATGCCGGCGCCGAGCAGATGCTCGGTTATGACGCGGCGGAGGTGGTCGGGCACATGACCTTGGAGAGCCTGCACTTTCCCCGTGAGCTGGTCGCGCGTTCGGCGGAATTGAGCGCGCGTTACGGCAAGTTGATTCCGACCTGTCAGGCGATGCTGGTCGAGGGCGGCGAGGAGGGCGGTCATCAGGCGCGCGAATGGACGCTGGTGCGCAAGGATGGCAGTCATCTGGCGGTGAACATGTTGGCGACGCCGGTGCTGGACGAGCAGGGGTTGTGGGTCGGGCATTTGGCGATCTGCATCGACATCACTGAGCGCAAGCGTGTCTACGAAGCCTTGGCGGCGCGGGATCTGCTGCTGAAGAAGCTCAGCGCGCATGTGCCGGGTGGCATCTATCAATTCAAAATGGAGTTCGACGGGCGCTTCAGCGTGATTTATGCGAGTGATGGCATTCGCGAGATTTATGAGCTGGACCCGGATGTGTTGCTGCTGAATGCCGAGGCGATTTTCACCCGGATTCATCCGCAGGATTCGAGCCGCGTGCGCGCGTCGATCCGCGATTCGGCGCTGACGGTCAGCCCGTGGCGTGAGGAATATCGCGTGCAACTGCCGCAGCGTGGTTTGCGCTGGGTGCGCGGCGAGGCCACCCCGGAAGAATTGCCCGGCGGCGGCGTGCTGTGGCATGGCTATATTTCCGACATTTCCGATTTGAAGCGGGTGGAAGAGGAATTGCGCGCGCTGTCGGTCACCGATTCGCTGACCGGGATTCACAATCGGCGCTATTTCCAGGAACGCCTGACCACCGAAATGGCCCGGGTCGAGCGCGGCGGCGGCGAGTTGTCGGTGATCATGCTCGACATCGACCACTTCAAACGCATCAACGACCAGCATGGCCACGCCGTCGGCGACCGGGTGCTGCAAGCGGTCTGCGAACGCATCGGCCATCGCCTGCGCCGCACTGATGTGTTCTGCCGTTTGGGCGGCGAAGAGTTCATGGTGCTCTGCCCGGACATCGACGGCGAACACGCGCATGTGCTGGCATTGCAGCTGTGGCAGGCGTTACGCAGCTCGCCGATTGACGGCGTCGGCACCGTCACCGCGAGTTTCGGCATCGCCAGTTGGCGCGCCGGCGAAGGCGCCGATTCATTGCTGCTGCGCGCCGATTCCGGGGTATACGCCGCAAAACAAGCGGGCCGCGACCGGGTAGAAGCACAGCCAGGCTGACCCAAGCCTCGACCAACCCTCCGGATTTGATGCCCCCAAACCAAATCCCCTGTGGGAGCTGAGCTTGCTCGCGATAGCGGTGTGTCAGCCAACATTTAAGTCGACTGCCACACCGCCATCGCGAGCAAGCTCAGCTCCCACAGGGGTTTGTGGTTGGTCAGGGAAATCGTGTTCAACCACAACCCTGTAGGAGTGATCCTGCTCGCGATAGCGGTGTATCAGCCAACATTTAAGTCGACTGACCCACCGCCATCGCGAGCAAGCTCAGCTCCCACAGGGGTTTGTGGTTGGTCAGGGAAATCGTGTTCAACCCACAACCCTGTAGGAGTGAGCCTGCTCGCGATAGCGGTAAGTCAGCCAACATTAAGTCGACTGATCCACCGCTTTCGCGAGCAAGCTCAGCTCCTACAGGGATTTGTGTCGGTCAGGGGATTTGTGTTCACCGAGGGTGCAGGGATTTGTGGTGGGTCTGGGAATTTGTGTCCACCGCAGGTGCAGGGATTTGTGGCGGGCAGAGGATTTGTATTCAACCCACACCCCTGTGGGAGCCGAGCTTGCTCGCGATAGCGATCTGTCAGCCAATATTCAAGTCGACTGCCACACCACCATCGCAAGCAAACTCAGCCCCCACAGGGTTTTGTGGTTGGTCAGGGAAATCGTGTTCAACCCACAATCCTGTAGGAGTGAGCCTGCTCGCGATAGCGGTAAGTCAGCCAACATTAAGTCGACTGATCCACCGCTTTCGCGAGCAAGCTCAGCTCCTACAGGGATTTGTGTT